>CBDCXW010000001.1:0-960875 GCA_965223945.1 Dehalococcoidia bacterium
GTCGCAGGGTGACATTTATGCTGAACACCAACGTCCCGGTGGTACACTTTTGCTCCGCCCCATGGCCTAATATCCCTCCGCCCTTGACATGGCGGTCTATCAGCTCAAGCTCAGAGAGCCTCAGCAGGTAGCCCTGATGGTCGACGCCCTCGGCGGCGCACTGGCCGGCTACCTTGCCGTACTCTCTCAGGAACGTCGGCAGCTTCAGCTCCTTGAGGTGATGCTCCAGCAGCACCGTAGACCTCTCGCTCACCGCCCGATCCCCGACATGAGCGCCATGTAGTCGCTGGCTGCTGTCTTCGTCACGGTGACCCTGGGCAGGTAGGGGTACAGCTCCAGGTCGAGTCTCTGGGGACGGCCCTCTATCCTGCACAGCACCAGGTGTTTGATGGCGTCGAAGCTTATGGCGCCGAGCCTGAGGGCATCACGCACGGCCTCGTACACCTCCTCCTTGCGGAAGTTCTCCACCAACCGCAGCACCTGTACGAACTCACGCTTGCCTCGCCTGCCCATCCTCGACTCCAGCAGTCTGCGCAGCATGCCGAACTCCTCCGGCAACTCCCACCCGGCCAGCGGAGCAGCCTGGTCCAGCGCTCCCGTCTTGCGCTCCAGCAGCGGCAGGTAGTGGACAGGGTCGAAGACGAAGTCGTCGCGTTCGTATGAGCGCGGATGCCGGGCTATCACCTCTGCCCCGCAGCTGATCACCACGTCACCCACATAGCCGCGCACCACCACCTCCCTGTGACCGTAGGCCACGGGCACCGAGTAGTCGTTGGTCCGGTACCGCACCAGGGACAGGGAGCTGACACGGCTCACGTGCTTGTCGCTGGCGTCGTATGGCACGGCGGGGAACGCCAGCAGGGCTTCCAGGTCACGCTCCATCCGCTGGCCTATCGTCTCCCTGTGCCCACGCAGCTGTCTCCCCATCCGTTCCAGGCACCTCTCCTCGAGGTAGGCGTTGAGCGCATCGAAGCTCGGGAACGACGGCACAGGCACCAGGAAGTTCCGGCGAGCATATCCCACCAGCCCCTCGACCTTGCCCTTGTCGTTACCCTTGCCGGGACGGCCGAACCGATCCTCGAACAGGTAGTGCGACACCAGCTCCGAGAACACACGAGTACGCTGGCGCCGGCCGTCTCCCAGGATCCTGGCCACCGCCAGTCTCGTGTTGTCGTACAAGATGCTCCGCGGCACGCCGCCCAGGAACGAGAACGCCGAGACGTGACCGTCGCAGAACGCCTCGGTCGTCTCCGCGGGGTAGGCCTTGACGAAGCACGCGTCGCTGTGGGGAAGGTCCAGCACGAAGTAGTGGATGGTCTGCTCCACTCCTCCGATGACCGCCTTGGCCTGGCCGAAGTCGCACTGGGCATCACCAGGAGGATGGGAGAGCGGAACGTACATCTCGCGTGTCCGGCGGCGTCGCTCGCGCACGTAGTCCTTGACTATCGTGTACTTGCCACCGAACCCGTGCTCCGCTCTCAGACGCTCGTAGATCCGCTTCGCCGTGTGCCGCTGCTTCCTCGGAAGATTGCGGTCCTCTTCCAGTATCCGGTCGATCACCCCGTGGTACGGGTCCAGCTTAGGCCGACGCGGCGGTGACTGTCGACGGTACCCGGGTGGCACCGAGTACTCCAGCATCTTGCGCACCGTGTCCCGGTGCAGCCCGAACACCCGGGCAGCCTCTCGCGTGCTCATCCCTTCCACCATGCAGGCCCGGCGCACTCGAACGTACAGTTCCACTTTGTACATCCTTCACACCTTCCATCGAGTTGCCTCCAACTCTATAGAAGGCGGCGGGTGGTCCAGTTTTGCAGCGCCACTCCCGAACGCTCACACCCGCCTCGCCGGTCCATTATTACTCAGCCCTTTACACTGAGTCCTATAGAAATACGAAAGGGGACTACTTCACCCGTCACGCATGGGATATCTTAGGGCTGCTCTGGGTCACGGGAGAAGGAAGGGCAAGCAGGGACTCGCTCAGGACCCAGTGGTACGACAGCTACAAACGGGTAGGGACGATCCTTGCAGACATAACGGCGCGGGCTGAATACTTCCCGTCTTTAGCCCGAATCCACCGATGCGGAGCGGCCTTGGGGTTGGAACAAGGGGTGAGGGCCGTGGGACGCGACGGTCCGCGCTCGATTCCGATAAATGGGGCCGGTGGCGGCCTTTGGTTGTCGTTGGGGGCGCCGATGGCGGTCCTGGGCAGCGGCGCTGGGGCGGGGTCGGCGGGACAGCATGCAGGGGAAGACAATCGCGGACCGGGCCGGTGCGACTCTGTGGGTCGGTTGGGTAGTCTGGTGGACGTGTCAGGCGCCGTCGGTGCCGTCAGGCAGGCAATGGCAGGGCTCGCAATCGAGCCAGGGCGCGAGTGAACTGGGTTTCCCAAGGCCAGCCCTGTGGCAGATGCAAAGTGAGGCGGCGGGCCGAGCGGGTGAGCCGTCCGGCCAGGGAGAAGAAGCGCCGCCGGAGGGTCTTGGTGGTCACCACCCCCTCGTCCAGACCGATGCGCGCGGTCCAGCGGGCCAGGTTATGGGCCAGCACCTGGACGGCCAGCCATGCGCCGTTGGCGGGGAAGCGGCCCGAGGGGAGATGGTTGAGGCCGACGCCGTGCTTGAGGTCTCGGATAGCATTCTCAATCTCGGCGTGGCGGCGATGGTCGGCCTCCAGTTCCAGGGTTTCCCCGTCCCGGTCGGTGATGAAGCCGTGATAGCTGTAGCTGGCGAAGAGGGCCAGTTGGGAACCGGGCGTGGGCTTCACCCGCCGGACGATGAGCCGCACTGGGGCGGCTTCGGGCTCACCCTGGAAGGGAGTGTAGGTGGTCTCGGCCACGTCGGCGCCGCCGTCCATCCAGTAGGGGACGGGCGTCCAGTCCTCCTCGGGAATCGCCTCAATCAACTCCCTGAGGCGGGCGTGTTGGCGGATGGTGATGGAGAAGCGGACATCCATCTTGCGGCAGACGACGACCAGGGCGTGGGCATAGAAGCCGCTGTCGGCCCGCACCGTGAGTTGTCCTGTAGCCCCAGCATGGCGCACCCGGCCCACGGTCTCCCGCAGGAAGTGGGCGGCGCCCCGAACGGTGTTGGCGCGGCCCTCGCGCAGCCGAGACATCAGCACGTCGCCGGTGCCGGCGGCGATGGCCAGCAGCGGGTGATAGCCCCGCTGGCCAGTGTAACCATGGTGACGCGCCCCCTCCTTGGCCAGTCCGTAGGTCTCGCACATGGTGGAGTCCAAGTCGATGGTCAACGGCCCTTCGCCGGGTCCCGCACCAGCGGCCCAGGCCCGGGACAGCAACTCCCGGCTCACCCGATCCAACTGGCGGACGTGGCCCCACCGGAAGCTGCGCAGGAAAGTTCCCAGGGTGGATGGCGCCTTGACTACGCAGCCGATGGCGCCAGCTGTCCCGCCGGTACGCAACACGTCGGCGTCGTCAATGAAGTCGCCCCCAGCCAGCGCCGAGGCCACCAGGGTCAGCATCTTGTCTCCTGGGTTCGCTCGCCCCGGCGCGTCTCCCAGGTCGACGTGGCTGTCGACGACTTCACGCAGGCCCAGGTGCTGGGCTAGGGTCACCGGGAGGAGCAGCCCAGCATTGGCCACCAGGCGGTGGTCGTCGAAGGCGATACGGATGCGGTCGGGATGGTTGCGTGCTAGCATCTATCGGGTGCTCCTTGTTCTGGGGTCGGCTTTGCTGTTTCAAAACCATTATCCCAGATTCACAGGAGCACCCTCTTGCCGCTTCAGGACACTGACCCGACGCCCTCCTTCGGTGGATTCGGGTTTAGGCTCCAGTGAGATATACACAGTCGACTCCTGGAAAGCGGCCATCAACTGGCACCAGTTCGGAGAGAGATATCTGTTCTCGGGGCATCTGGAGCTGAGGGTCATCGAGATTGTGAGCGGATGACCTCTCTCAGAGTCTCGTCCGTGAGCGACACCACCAGTCCCTCAAACTCCTGATCGGTCGACTCTCCCGTGGTCATCCCCACCACTCTGCCGTTAACCAATAGAGGAGCTCCACTGTACCCGGGACGGCCATCAGTGTCGTGGAAAATTACAGTCCCATTGGAGTATCTCTTCTGACCTCTCACCCGACCGACCTTGAACTCGTGTCCGTCAGCCAGATGAGCGATCGATACCACCCATCCGGTGTCGTCTGTCAAACCTCCCCAAGGTAGGTCAGTGAACCGTCCGCAACAGATGGACAGGACAGCAACGTCTAGGTCACTGTCGAACTCCACCACCTCGGCCAGTATGACCTCTCCCTCCACGTAGACTGAGACACTCTCCGCTTCATCCACCAGGTGGTAGGCCGTTAACACCAGACCTTTGTTGGCGTTAGTTTCAAAGATGAATCCGGTTCCTCTGCTGTCCCCCTCGACTCCTACTACTCCTTCAGATACCTTCTCCAGGATGAGAGGGAGACCTGTGTTGCCTGTGTCGCCCTTCTCTCCTCTCTCTCCTGTGTCGCCTTTAGGACCCACAGGGCCTGCCTTCCCCACGTCACCATCCCTGCCAGCCTCTCCTCTATCGCCCTGCTCACCTTGAGGGCCAGCCTCTCCGGTAGGCCCTGCTGAACCTGTTGGACCAACTGACCCTGAGCAGGCAAGGCAGACTGCAACGATCATCACGAGAACCGTTAACCTGAATATCATTCCTCTCTCCTTCTAACCTCTCCTGTCAGCAACCATCCGGCATCTACTCTGACCGCCTCAGCCAGTCTCACGGCCGTAAAGGCTGAAACACCTCTGTCTCCTGACTCGACCCGTTTGACCCAGTGAATATTCATGTGGTTGATCCTCACTCCAAGGTCGAGCATCGTCAGCCTAGACTGTAGACGTGCTTCTTTGAGCCTGGCACCGAATTGCTTGCGGTAGGCTATTTCCTGAGCGATGAGTATTTCAGCCGGCTTCATCATGCTAGCGTCACTCCTGCTCCGAATATGTCGATAGTGTATATCCCCTGATCGTCCGGGCCCGTTATCTGGTCTCCCGATTCTCTGCCAGCGGGGTCGTGAACGATCCTATCCTCCAGACATACAACGGAGTGGTTATCAGCAGGGGAACTCCCCGTGAGGATGTAGTAGACGCCCGGGTTGTTCGACTTCATTGTGAACAGGATAGTATCCAGCGTTACGTCATCGCCCTCGTAGGACGTGACCTCCTTCGTGAAGAAATAGAACCTCAAGTAGGCGATCCCTCGCTCTCTGAGCCATCTCCTAGGAGTCTGTCCGAGAAACAATGTTCTAAACGATATGCGTCATTAGTGGAGTGTAAAGATGATTCTCTCGTAAAAAGTCTGTGCAGGTCGAATTAGAACAACCGTGCCCTTGCCTGGGTACAATATACAGTCTCTGTTCCGTGTACTACCCCAACATACGGTAGCGCTCAGATGTGCTAAAGCGCTGGAACTTCCTCAAAACGGGTTTTTACGAGGGAATCAAAGATGCTAATTACTCCACGACAAGGTCCAGATTGCTGTAAGCAGGTTATTGCGTGGCGGGTTTCGTCTCCCGGAACGAATCCTCGGACAGGCTCCTAGTTGTCTCCGGCCAGTCATCATCCTCGTTGCCGTCAAGGAAGTGGGGGACATCCATCTCCAGTATTGAGGCGATACAGGCACGGAAGCAGTCACCATAGGAGTGAGGAGGGTTGTGAGGAACTCTCATGGGTATGGGGATCCTCAGTCCTCCTTTGGCACCACAAAGTCCACGGGGTAGCTATAGTTGAACTCAGTTTACTGATCGCAATACTCATTAGCCGGGTGCTCCACTAACTGTTCACGTAACGTTTGAGGTATGCAGCCGCTAAGGTTGCGATTGCCACCAAGGTGCAACCTATTGAGCACCGCCAGGTCGGCCAGTCCTAGAGGTATGGGTCCGCTCAACCCATTTGAGCTAAGGTCCAACACCTCCAATCTTGTCAGCATCCCCAGCGTCGACGGAATGGACCCGTTCAGTCCATTGTGGCTGAGGTCCAGTAACCTCAAGCGCGACAGGTCACTCAGTGCTGGCGGGATAGGGCCACTCAGGTAGTTTTGGCCCAGGTCCAACTCCTCCAGCTCTTTCAAGTTGACCCACTCCAACGGGATCGGACCTGTTAATCTGTTCTTACTCAGGTTGAGAGTCTTTAGTGCGGTAAGGCTGTCCAACCCACCGGGGAGTTCTCCAAACAGATCGTTGCCGGAGAAGTCCAAGACCCAAAGCCCTGTGAGCTCCGCCAAGTCCGCTACTCTAAGGCGGATATCGCCTATCAGACCGCGCTCCGGGAGAGCAAGCCCTCGAACTCGCAGTGGGAACATCCGCCCATCTGCATCGGCACTTCCCAGCGTCACACCCTCCCATTCATCCATCGGTGTATCCGGTTCCCAGTTCAATCCCACGCCACCAAGTCTGTCTATCATCTCCACGAGCACCTCGCAGTCCCGCACCAACCTATGGTTTGCCTCAGGATCTGTGACGACCACGCCTATGGAGCACGAGGCAGGGTCTGCAGGCTGTCTTCGATCAGAGCCCACGGCCTGTAGAACGCCACCTTGTCCCTTCCTTACCAAAACATGCACGTCCGACCCGTCCGGTGCCATGGTGTAGAGCAGCACGTCGGAGCCGTCGGGCACTGCGAAAGCGATCCTAGATTCATCATGAGACCAGGATGCATAGGCGGTATAGTTTTCATAGCCTCCGACCATCAAGCTGTGTATGCTACCTAGAGAGAACAGAATCTGCAGATCATTGGGAGACCAGAACAGGTTGCCGGCTCGGTCGGCGGCACCTACGTCCGCGAACGGACCCTCCACCTTACGGAGGTCGCGGCCATTGCGGCTAATGGCGTAGAGGCCTGAGCCGCTGGCCTCATGGCCCACGAAGGTGATGTGCTGACCGTCAGGAGTCCACAACAGAGGCGGCCCTGCCTCAATACCATATTGGTGGGAAAGGCCAAGACCGAGCAATTTCGTCTCGCCCCGGCCGTCCGTTTTCACGGTATAAAGACCGGTCTGCATTTTGCTATCTAAAGAGCCTGTCTTCTCGTTGTACTCCCGTTCCAACTCACGAACCAAGTATGCAAGTAGTTGACCGTCAGGAGACCACGTCGGAGCACTTTCGTACCTCAGACGCTCTCTTTGTGGGATAAACCCACCGTCGTCGTATATGAACTCCACCAACTTGCGAGCGTCGGAACCGTCCGCCGCCATGGTGTATAGCCATGACGGCCTTCCGCTGAAGAAACGGTAATGGCATCCATATCTAATGAAGGCGATGCGCGTGCCGTCCGGCGACCAAGTTGGCGCCGAGTCCAACCCCTCCTCGTTGGTGAGCGTTCGACGGGACGGACCGCCGAACGCGTAGGTCTGTATCTCGAAGTAGCGAGTCTCGTCATCCACATGCACATAGCTGGAGTAGGCAACCCTCGAGCCGTCGGGAGAGATGCTGGGCGAATGATCGACTACCGTATTAGAGTCCCTACCGTGTTCACTGGTAACTGGCAGCAAGCTCGTACCGTCCGACGAGGCAGCATATATCCGTACATCCGGACCGACGCTTTTCTTGTCGCCGACAGCAAACACTATTTGAGAATCGTCCGGTGTCCACTGCGGCGTGAATTGAGGCACGGCATCCCACAGGTCAATTCCGACTTCATGGTAGGGAGGTGTATCTCCCTCTGGGTCGCATAGAAGGGGCTCTACTCCGTCCTGTCCACCAAACCAGCGGACAGACAGCACAAACATAACTGTCAGCCCAAGCGCTAAAGACGACAGAAGCAACAGCGGGATTCGCGTCAGCCTTCTTCCCATGGATCAATATCCGCTTGATGGCTTTGTACGCTCGCCATCAAGTCGCCGCAATTGTAGCAAATCCTCCTGGTTTCCAAATTCCGCCTCCTGAACATGCGCATGCGCCCTCGCCTTGACATACAAGCACGCATGTGCTACGCTCCCTCCATGCCGCACGCCCACACACCCACACCCACCAGCGCCTTGAGTGCCATGTCGCGCTTTGTCACAGCAATGACGCTAACCGGAATTACCCATATCAAGCTGCCTGGACCCAAGTAACGCACCATCCTCGACGAGAGCCATCGTAGTATCACTCACGGATGCAGTCAACCATCCAATCAAGCTCACAAAACCATCTCTCGGCGTGGTGAGTTAGCGGCCCCAGGCAGCGGAGGTGGCTTTCACCACGTTTGCACTCCCTTCAAACTCCTCCGGGCACGCACCTCGCCCTTGGTTGCCTCTCTTCACCTCTGATGACCTCAAGGATAATCGCTACCCTGGTGCTGGATGGAGCCCGGCGATACGCTCCAACACTTGCCGGAATACCTCCCGGGACACTGCCACCTCAGCAAGCTGAAACACCAACCTCCTGGCATGCCGCACCAGACGTCCACCCATCTTGATGAGCTTGGTCTGCACGCTTCGCAGTGACCAGTGTTTCACTGACTCTGGCAAAGTCAGCCTTCTCATGAAGTTGCCCAGGTTGTAGGCCAGCACGAACAGCCACAGCCTCACCTGGTTAGCAACGAACCTGTGACACGAGAGCCGCGTCCAGTTCAGGGCGTATTTACCTTCCTTGATCCACTGCTCGGCCGTGCCCCGCCCGTTGTAGTAGTGGGTTACGCCTGCCGGCGGTAGGTTGAGGTTGGTGACGACGAACCCGACCCTCGGGAATAGCTCACCCTGGTGCCACTCCACCTTGGCGACCACACGCCGGGGAATGTCCCAGCTCTGGGCCTGGTAAACGAAGTCGTGATACCGGACTACGGGCTTCTTAGGCGGCCTGCCCACGGGCCGCTTCAGTAGGTGCCGGATGTTTCCTTGTAATACCTCGTTGGCCGGAAGCCGCATAGCGTAGCCAGTGTCCCTTGACTCCAGGTACTCGTACACCTCGGGCTTGGCAAAGGCAGCATCGGCCCGGAACAGCAGCCGGACTCCTTTCTCCTGGTATCGCTTCACGACTGGCTCCAGAACCTCCCGCCACCGCTCAGCGCTGTGGACGTTGCCCGGGCGAAGCATTGCACCTTCGCAATCTCCGAAATGGTTGAACAGGAAGAGCGGGTGATAACATACGGACTCGAAGTGGCCGTTGTAGGCGACTCCCTCTTGCTGCCCATGCACCGGGCTTTCAGAGCTGTCCATGTCTAGCAGGCTGCGGAAAAAAGGCAAGGCGTACAGACGTGGTGGATGGAGCGTCAAACAACTCAACGATATCCGTCATGCAATAGCTCGTTTAGAGCTATTGGTGCAGAAAACGCAATGTGGCGTCGCTTATCGGCGAGCCACTTTGAATCCTGAGTAGACCTCAGAGTTTTTCCGCAGCCTGCTAGGATAACTCGCTGGTGAGATGTCTGGGCCATGGCCCTGTCCACCCACTCAACATTGATTCTCTCGCAAAAAGTCTGTGCAGGTCGAATTAGAACAAACGTACCCACGCCTGGGTACAATATACAGTCTCTGTTCCGTATACTACCCCAACATACGGTAGCGCTCAAATGTGCTAAATCGCTGGAACTTCCTCAAAACGGGTTTTTACGAGGGAATCAACATTCAGGCGCGCAAGCCCATCCAGGTTCTCCTCTTCGGTTAACACCTCAGTCTCAAATCGGCTCATAGTGTTGGTGCTGGCTGCCTGCTTATCAGTACCTTGCCACCCGACGATGACACGCATAGCCGGGTCTTGGGCAAGCCGTTCAGCGTCGTTGGTGTCCTCGTAGCCAGCGAGACGGCTATACACCGATTGTCTGAGCAAGGGCAACAGCGGGTGTTGCACATTGCGGCCGGTGCGGTTTTCATGGATATAATCGTTGGCTGTCTCTGTGAGCCCCAGAGCGGCATCAAGCTCGCGGCATGCCAGGAGTCCGGCGTCCGAGGTGATGGTAGCGCCACGAAAATCCAGGCGGACTCTGCGGTCGAATTGGAGCTTCAAAGGGGTGTCGGAGCTTTCACCCATTGGGTGCCTCCAGCGAGATTGCGGTATCCAGAACTAGACCCGCTAGCTCGGCCAGTCTAGCACCCACACTGCCCATAATGCCCAGGTATGCGGCTCAAATAGGCAGCACTCTTACCGGATTACGACGCACCCACGGGGCTGATCTGGGAAATGTGGGTTGGCATGTCCAGCTTCACATAGTCGTAAGGCTTCCCCCGCTTCCGAGCCTGCTCCAACTGCTCGTAGTCCAGCACCTTCTAAATGGACTCCGCGACCGCGTCCTCATACACGCCGACGGTAGAGGCGAGCGATGGGAGCGGCGAGACGGCGACCGCGACCGTGGCGGTTACGGTGGCCTCGTGATTCAGTGGGATTGCGGTACCGGACCCCAGTGGCGAGCCCGATCTGGTGAGCGACTGCGCGGTTGCGTGATCCGTTGGCTGGTACGGGTACGCTGAACTGAAGTGAGGCCACCATGAGCTGGGACGGTGAGCGGCACGCCCCAGCGCGTCACGGGCCTGGTCCTGCAGGGCAACTGGTACGTCCGACCGGCGGCGCTGCAGACTCGATAAGAGGTTGAAAACTGATGGTTTTCGCACTCTTATGGGAAGGACCGATGCCAGAGAGCAGGAATATAGGCGACCGTCGCCGGGAGTTGGCCACGAGATTGTGCGAGCGCTCATGATTCGCATATGAAGTGTGCTCGGCGGTGGATTGAACAGGCTTAAGGGGTGTCCGGGACCGTAATTCCTCTACGTACGGTCCGATTTCCAAAGTGGCCGCAAATGATTCGACCATAGGCATGTCTCGCGGTAGTCCCCACTCGACACTTCTGAGCGCGGAGACCGTCATGCAATTGCCAGAGGGTCAACTCCACGAAGGATTGCTGCCGGTGGCAACGAGGAGCGCAACCTGGGGAAGCTGCCGTACGTTAGCCGAAGCATCAGATGATCTCCGTGGGCTGGACATCTGGACTGACGGGCTGTTCGCCTAGTGGCAGGATCCTGAGGTCCATCAATTGAAAGGCATCCTGCCTCCAGAGTCCTCAACCTTCTCCCTGGGTTGGCGCTGAGGTCGAGATTTTCTTCCGGTGCTATCGAACCTGGAGAGTGGCGATGCCGTTCGCGACGTCGAGGACGTTAGAGCCACATTGGCGCCAGTGCAACACTTGCTGACGCGCGTGTTGCCGCACCTGCGTTTCGCGGGGTTGGGGGATCCTACATCGGAGGGTTCCTTTTACTTTACCAGGGACGCCACCCGAGGATTCGGTACGAGAACCTCTGCGGTGGGGAGAAGGCCGTCTTCGATTTGCTGTTGGATGTCCATATTGCGGCGATAGAGCTCGGCACTCCACTAATCTGCCTGGACGAGCCGGATATCCACCTCAACCCAGCAGTACAGGCCACTGAGCTCACTGAGGTCATGCGGCTGCTTCCAAATGGCTCGCATCTAAGGATCGCCACTCACTCTGTCGGGATGGTCCGTAGAGCCTTCGACATCTCGACCGCCGAGCCCGGCCGGGTTGCCTTCTTGGATTTCGGACAGGTCAAAGGGCCAGCTCCAGATGTCCAACTCAAGCCGTCCCAGCCTTCAGGCCAACTCCTGCGTGAGGCGATGTCCGTTGCCTTGGGCGGGGAGTCGGCTAGCTCGTTAGCTCCTGCGGGTTCCACACGTTCCGCACGAAGTCGAAGGGGTTGGCCGGTAGCTGGATTCCCCGCCAGCCAGCGCGGTTCGGCATCGAAAACCCCTTGTCCCACGTAACCACTCGCTCCTTCCAGTCTGCGTCGACCATCATGCCGACCGGATAGCCCACGAGGAACCACAGCCTGATCTCGGCGAGCCGGTGCCAGACAGTCGACTCGCTCGTCTGGTATTTCCGTCCGACAAGGTCGCCGAACAAACTTCTGCCTGCGTATCCTCCACGACTCATCTCGGCTTCCATGTCGTCGTAAGTAGGCAACTGGTTGAGGGGCCCCGGCAGTGCGTCAGGGTCGCAGAGAGACTTGTCCGCGAGTATCAATCGTCGGTCCTCCCCCTCATCCCCGCTGACACCTTTGACGACGCCCCACATGAACCCGTGCCGGATGCGCCAGCCGGCGTCACGGCAGAGGCGGGCGAGGTTGCGCGGTCGCGGTCGGGACTGACCCCTGAGCCATTGCGCGACTGCCGTCTTCGATACTCCGTGAAGCTCGCCAGCGATCCGAGTGGAGCGGTAGCCGCACATGTAGTAGAGCCACTTAGCGACCCTATGGTGGATTTCGGAGTCGGTGAGCGGCGTGTAGCTGTTCGGTCGCTTGCCGGTGACTCTCGGCTTCGACGGCTCAAGTTGGCCGGCCCGAAACTGCTTGAGGACTTCGGGCGGCAGAGTCTTGCGACGGCGATTTGGGTCGAAGGTCGGGATGGTCATAAACGCTTACTCCCCATTTACTTTCCACTTTGCGGTCAAACGCTTCCCACTTTGCGGTCAACCACTTCCCGAATTGAGTATACCACTTCCTGAATTAAGTCGTTCAGTTCCCCGATTCGTAGCTAAGTGAACCAAAATCGGCGAACTTGAGGGCCTCGGCACACCCCTATGTACCCCGTACTATTCTTAAACCCGAATCCACCGATGCGGAGCGGCCTTGGGGTTGGAACAAGGGGTGAGGGCCGTGGGACGCGACGGTCCGCGCTCGATTCCGATAAATGGGGCCGGTGGCGGCCTTTGGTTGTCGTTGGGGGCGCCGATGGCGGTCCTGGGCAGCGGCGCTGGGGCGGGGTCGGCGGGACAGCATGCAGGGGAAGACAATCGCGGACCGGGCCGGTGCGACTCTGTGGGTCGGTTGGGTAGTCTGGTGGACGTGTCAGGCGCCGTCGGTGCCGTCAGGCAGGCAATGGCAGGGCTCGCAATCGAGCCAGCGCGCGAGTGAACTGGGTTTCCCAAGGCCAGCCCTGTGGCAGATGCAAAGTGAGGCGGCGGGCCGAGCGGGTGAGCCGTCCGGCCAGGGAGAAGAAGCGCCGCCGGAGGGTCTTGGTGGTCACCACCCCCTCGTCCAGACCGATGCGCGCGGTCCAGCGGGCCAGGTTATGGGCCAGCACCTGGACGGCCAGCCATGCGCCGTTGGCGGGGAAGCGGCCCGAGGGGAGATGGTTGAGGCCGACGCCGTGCTTGAGGTCTCGGATAGCATTCTCAATCTCGGCGTGGCGGCGATGGTCGGCCTCCAGTTCCAGGGTTTCCCCGTCCCGGTCGGTGATGAAGCCGTGATAGCTGTAGCTGGCGAAGAGGGCCAGTTGGGAACCGGGCGTGGGCTTCACCCGCCGGACGATGAGCCGCACTGGGGCGGCTTCGGGCTCACCCTGGAAGGGAGTGTAGGTGGTCTCGGCCACGTCGGCGCCGCCGTCCATCCAGTAGGGGACGGGCGTCCAGTCCTCCTCGGGAATCGCCTCAATCAACTCCCTGAGGCGGGCGTGTTGGCGGATGGTGATGGAGAAGCGGACATCCATCTTGCGGCAGACGACGACCAGGGCGTGGGCATAGAAGCCGCTGTCGGCCCGCACCGTGAGTTGTCCTGTAGCCCCAGCATGGCGCACCCGCCCCACGGTCTCCCGCAGGAAGTGGGCGGCGCCCCGAACGGTGTTGGCGCGGCCCTCGCGCAGCCGAGACATCAGCACGTCGCCGGTGCCGGCGGCGATGGCCAGCAGCGGGTGATAGCCCCGCTGGCCAGTGTAACCATGGTGACGCGCCCCTTCCTTGGCCAGTCCGTAGGTCTCGCACATGGTGGAGTCCAAGTCGATGGTCAACGGCCCTTCGCCGGGTCCCGCACCAGCGGCCCAGGCCCGGGACAGCAACTCCCGGCTCACCCGATCCAACTGGCGGACGTGGCCCCACCGGAAGCTGCGCAGGAAAGTTCCCAGGGTGGATGGCGCCTTGACTACGCAGCCGATGGCGCCAGCTGTCCCGCCGGTACGCAACACGTCGGCGTCGTCAATGAAGTCGCCCCCAGCCAGCGCCGAGGCCACCAGGGTCAGCATCTTGTCTCCTGGGTTCGCTCGCCCCGGCGCGTCTCCCAGGTCGACGTGGCTGTCGACGACTTCACGCAGGCCCAGGTGCTGGGCTAGGGTCACCGGGAGGAGCAGCCCAGCATTGGCCACCAGGCGGTGGTCGTCGAAGGCGATACGGATGCGGTCGGGATGGTTGCGTGCTAGCATCTATCGGGTGCTCCTTGTTCTGGGGTCGGCTTTGCTGTTTCAAAACCATTATCCCAGATTCACAGGAGCACCCTCTTGCCGCTTCAGGACACTGACCCGACGCCCTCCTTCGGTGGATTCGGGTTAAAGAAGAGAGAATTTTTGAGACGAGGGGTAAGCGAAGATGGGGTATGGAGGGTGTAAGGTTAGGCCGCGAGGGGATTCATTATGGTGATGGGAATCCTTGACGACGCTCCGAGCGGCTTGGCCGGTGTGCTTCCTCGTAGCGGAGTCGGCGGCTTTGGAATCCTGGTAGATGGTGCGGACCACGGTTGCCACCCAGGGCTGAGCGCGTCTGGGGACCCGAGTGAGCAAGTTGGTCATGAAGTGGGTGCGGCACCGTTGCCAGTTGGCCCCGCCGAAGACTGCGGCGATGGCGCCGCGGAGTCCCTGATGAGCGTCCGAGACCACCAGCTCCACCCCACCGAGACCCCTGGCGGACAGCGAGCGTAGGAAGGCCAGACCTCTGCCCACGCGGCAGCCCAAGACGCTTCAGGACGCCACACCCCCGCACGGTCGAGGGTCCCAGGGGTGGGCCAGGCACACGCTCGACCTGCAGAACGGGGCGAGCACCGCGTGACCCAGGGCACCCTGGGAACGCACGACAAGACCTTCGAGGTCACGTCATACGGTCGCCTGCCCAGCCCGCAGCGCACGGTCGACTTGGGATTCGTCCAGGCATCAGTCACGCCGGAGGGGACGGAGTTCCGCCTTAGACCCGAAGTTCCGCGTGACGGCGGCACAATGGGCCGACGCCGGCGAGGGTTCTGGTTTGGGCCGAGTCCTCGCGGTCCTGGCGGCCCTCGCCATCCTCGGCGCGTGTGGCACATCCACCCCAACACCAACGCCTACAGCCACGTCGACGGCTACCCCAACGCCACCGCCGACACCTACCGCGACGCAGGTGCCGACCGCCACCGCCAAGCCACTCCCGACATCCGCGCCCCGGGGCACGGACACCCCAAAGCCACCGCCTACAGCTACGTAGACGCCCGTCCCGACGGCCACATCCACGGCATCCCCGACGGCGATGCCCGCTCCGACAAGCACACCAACGTCAGCGCCGTCTCCCACCCCGACGCCCACCCCGACGGCCACCGCGGCGCGACGCCAACACTCACCCCCACTCCAACAGCCATCCCGACGGCCACGCCTACGCCTACAGCCACGCCAACGCCGACCGCAACCGCCACTCCGACGCCTTCCCCAACACCCACCCCAACACAGGTGCCCGGCAAGGAGGACCTCTACCAGACGGTCGCGCCGCCGGAACACATGGCGTACCTCTGGTGGGGCTGGAGCCGCGCGCTGCAAAAGCGGGGCTTCAGCGAGATGGAGTTGGCTTTCACCATTCACGACGATGTCGGGGACTTCTCCAAGGCGAACGGCCTCTACCTCATGCTGTCCTACGGCTGGGCCGAATCGTCCGGCCATGAGGGAGACTTCATCGGGGTGCGCCGTTTCTACGACTGGGGCCCCGGGGACTACGTCGTGCGCCTGGCCCCCGACGGCGCGGACCAACACGGTGAGTGGCTGGGCCTCTGGATAGCGGAGTCCTCGACCGGCACCACCACCTGGATAGGCTCGCTCCGGCTCCCCAGGGTCAAGGGCGAGGCCAGGATAGCGGGGCCCGTCTACTCGACCGTGGAAATCTACGGCGGCGGCGCGATCCGTCCCATCGACATCCCCACCTGGCACGTGAGCATCAAGCGGCCCAGGGGCGACGGACATCCGGCCGAGTGGGGCCAGGCGGACTACTCGATGTTCGGCGCGGCCATCCTGAACTCCGACATCCGGTACGACGGTGGCCAGGTCCACACCCGCGTCGGCGGGCTCACCGAGCGCCTGACCGACGCCTGGGAAATGGCGCTGGACTAGAGCGGGCCTCAATTGGTCGGGATCTGGCCGAAACCGGCCCCAACCCTCCGATTTCAGCCCATCCCATCCCCGGAAAGAGCGATGCTCTGTGCGGCCCGTAGCGCGGTTCTTTCGGGGTGGGTGGTGTCCAAGTACCCCTGGCCCCTGGAATCGCCCGCCGCGCTGCGGCAGGCCGCCTGGCGACCGCTCACGGTCCCTTGGGACCTACCCGGACTAGACCTGCGCCCGTTTCTCGACGATCACGACGCTCCCGCCGATGATCCCGTAGACCAGCTGCACGCTGCGAGTACGTCTACCGGCGTGAGAACGTCATCGCCGTCGGCAACAGCGGCACCGGCAAGACCCATGTGGCCCTCGGCCTGGGGCTCGCCGCCTGCCAGAGGGGGCTGTCGGTCGGCTTCACCACCGCCGCATCGCTGGTCCACGAGCTGATCGAGGCCAGGGACGAGCCGCGACTGCTCAACCTCCAGAAGAGGCTTGCCCGACTCAAGCTGCTCATCATTGACGAGCTTGGCTTCGTCCCACTCTCCAAGACCGGCACTGAGCTCCTCTTCGAGGTCTTCAGCCAGAGATACAGGAGGGGGTCTATCCTGGTCACCACGAACCTGCCCTTCGACGAATGAACCGAGGTCTTCGCTCGGAGAGACTGACCGTCTCACTCACCGCGTTCACATCCTTGAGATGAACGGCGAGAGCTACCGCCTCAGGCAGAGCAGGCATGCCACCGCCATGCACTCCGCTGGCGATCCTCCTGACCCGTAGACCCCGCCGCACTCACTCCAGCCAACCGCTCCTGCTGACACCCGCCGCAGGGTGACATTTATGCTGAACATCTATGCCCGCCTGGTACACTTTTGCTCCGCCCCGTGTGTTATTGCTCAGCGATTCCGTCCTCACTAACTGTCAAGCGAAAATGTCCACATCATGGAGGATGTGGCGGGCCACGGCTTTCGACTTGGACGTCGGGCGGGGGAGGAAGGCTCAGGCCCCGGAGCTCTCACGGCTCAGGCCAGGGGCCGCCGACCGTGGGACGAGGCCCGCCGGCGAAGCTGAGCCGGAAAGGGCGCGTCCGAGGGCCTGCGGGGACGGGCAAACGGCGCTCGGTCACTATTCTGGAAAGTCCGTTTCGTAGCTGATGTCACTAATGTCACGCTTTTATTGCGAAAAGTCCCGGCGCGGGAAGCGCGCGCGCAGCCGCACAGCACATGCTACGTCCTCGCACGCAGGCGCGAAACGCGTGCGAGGGTCTTGGCAGAAATTGAGTGACAATAGTGACAAACAGTGACATTCGTAGTCAAATCGGCCATTCTCGCAATAGTGACAAAAACCAGTGGCCGAGTAGTGACAAAATGTGCTGGCGCCAGGATCCGTAGAAGGTGGTTGTAGGGGTCGAGGCCGGGCCCACTAAAACCCGGCCTATTTAAGAACTTGAACCGAAGGAGCTAGCTACGGTTAAAGTCCCCCCATGGCCACTACAATGTAGCGTGCTACCCTGGTAGCAATGTCTACAATTTAGCATGCTACTGTAAGGTAAGGTTGGTGAAGCCCTCCCTGGCATGGAATCCGCCCTTGACAGGGCCAAACTCCGTACGCTAACGTGAATTTGAGATCGGGGAAAAGCGAGCCCACGAAGTTCGTCCCCGACTCAGACAACCTGAGGGATATAGCTTCAAAATGCCAGTTGTCTCTATTGTAACAAGCCCTGGTCTTTCTGCGTCCTCTATCGCGGCCCGAATGGGCCGATGCCACCAATCCGGCACGTTCTTCCGGTTAGCTTGTCCAGCGCACGGCGACACCGGACTCAGCCTCGCCATTAGGGACCTGCTGGAGGGCGGCATCGGTGCTCGGTGCTTCACACACGGATGCTCCTACCACGAGATCGCCCAGACGCTTGGGCTTCCGAAACCTGAGTCCGAATCGCACCAATGCCCCGTCGAAGCTTGCCGCTCGTGCCCGGCGCGGACACCCCATCACCTGACGACTGTGGCGACGCCTCTGTCCATGGAGCGTTGTGGGTTTCAGCCGCCAAGGGCAAGGAGTCGGTTTCGGCAGTTCCGAGTCGAATGGAGTCTGATGACCGGCTACGACAACCACAAGAGGGCCGGCGGGGACGGAAATAGGAACTCAAGACATCGAGGAGGTATGAGAAATGGGTGACAGACTGCTACGTCGTCGAGAGGTTGAGGAGCTCACGGGATTGAGCCGCGCCTCGATTTACAGGTTGATGCGAGGTGGAAGATTCCCGCCAGCTGTCAAGGTCAGCACTACGGCCGTCAGGTGGAAGGAAAGCGAAATCAGCACCTGGATACAGTCCCGGCCGGTGGCGGTGGCAACAGTCGACGTCAACTCGCCACCCACCGCCTATGCCACGATGTAGTCCGCCCACTGCTGCATGAGCATGCGGCGGCGGACGAACAGGTCGGACCGTGCATAGGCCTGCTCAACACTGCCGCCAAGCAGATGGGCCAGTGCCGCCTCACCGACTGCCCAGGGCGTATCCGTCTGTTCCATCGTCCATGTCTTGAAGGACGTTCTGAACCCGTGCACCGTCGCCCGGTCGGCAAGGCCGGTTGAGCGGAGGACCTTCATCAGGGTCATGTCGCTCAGCATCCGGCCAGATCGCAGACGAGACGGGAAACAGATACCCGAACCATCCTCCAGCTGCCGTGCCAGGGTCAACACCTCGAGGGCCTGGTCGCTCAGGGGGACCCGATGCTCTAGGCCCGCCTTCATGCGCGAGGCGGGTATCGTCCACGCAGCGCCGTCAAGGTCGATCTCGTCCCATGTGGCCCCCCTGGCCTCACCGGAACGTGCCGCCGTGAGAACCAGGAACCTCAGACAGCGTTTCGCGACAAGTGACGTTTGGGACGCATCGACGGTCTTGAGAGCCGAGCCCACGTCCTGGTAGGGGAGTGCCCGGAGATGCGCCTTGATCTTTGGCATCGACGGCAACGCACCGTCTATTGCTTCCCCCGCCGGGTTCATCTCAATCAGTTCATTCGCCATCGCCCACCTGAAGACGGTCCGCATCCGTTGGCGCACACGCCTCGCGGTCTCGGGGCGCGTCGACCAGATGGGCGTCAGGACGGTCAACACGTCGGTGCGGCCAATTGACGCGATAGGCTTGCTCCCGATCTTTGGGAAGGCGTGTCGCTCCAGGGTCTGCATCCACGAGAGGGCGTGCCTTTCATTGCGCCAGCGGGGTCTGTTGACTTCGTGGACAGCATGGGCGGCCCTACTGAATGTGAGCTCCGCAGGCTTGCGCTTTTCCTCTACCGGGTCCTTCCCGTCAGCAATCGACGCTCGGTTGTCGGCTGCACGCTTCCTCGCCTGGGCCAGTGATACAGTCGGATACCCTCCAAGGCCGATATCGCGCCGACGGCCGTCGATGGTTATGCGCTGCACCCAGCTCTTGCCGCCCGCCTTGCTTATGAACAGGTGCAGGCCGTCGCCGTCGGAGTAGCGGCCGGGGTCCCTGAGCGCCTTCACCCTTGTCGCCGATAGCTTCACGGCATGTAATCTCCTCAAGTGTGTTACCACAATAATTACCACACTTGAGGCGAGATAACAAGGGATTGCGGGAGACCGCTAGGGGAGGCCTCGCGCGGTCAAATTGGGCGTTAATGATACCTATACCACCTAGGTATAGGTAGTCCAACTGAGACTTGGAGAGGCGGGTGGGGAACGGGCGAGAATGGGTGATGGTGGTGGAGCTGTAGTCCACGGACTTATTCAGACCATCCCTTACTCCATGCTGATGGCCCGATGAATGGCGGGCCAGCGCGACCATTGAACCTCTCTTGCTTCCACCGGCGAGGTTGTTGCCTCCACCGAAGACCGCACTTCCTTCCACCATTTCCGAGCAGATTCGTGCCTGGTGTGGAGGGAGTGGAAGCAGTGGAGGCAAATCTGAACTACTCTTCGGGGGCTGCGGGGAGCGGATACTTACTGATCAGGCGGAAGAAGCGGGGCCGGAGTCGGAGCCAGGTCTCATACGGGGATAAGTAGAAGGATGGGTCGAGGCGCTCAATCACGTGCTCCGCAAGATCGCGAATGCCCCAAGAGGGCTGACGGCAGATTTGGCCGATATCGCTCAGGTATTTGCCGAACGCTGCCACCACAGCCGAGCGGCTGGCAGCCTCCTTCATACCCACCAGGACCAGCAAGTCGACTGTGTGCCGAATCTCATTGTTCCTAATCATGTAACCCAATTTCTTGGGGCGATTGCGAGGGGCTGGCCTCTCGTCAGGACGCTTGGGGTGCCCATTGGTGGCTCCTACGTACCAGTTTAGGTGATCTTTAGGCAGTTCCTCGCCTGTGAAGACCACTTGCCGGCTGTTCGAATCGAGAACATCCCAAGCTAGCGAGCTCTCAGAGGAGTTCTGGATGAGTTCCTCGAGTTCGCCAGGGTCGCGACTATCCAGCCACGCGTCTGCCAGACATTCGATAACGCTCTGTCTGTCCCAGTCAATATCCCAACTGTCTGGTTCCCTGATGTGATCCAACAGAACAAGAGCAAAGCGGCGACCGTTCTCGGAGGATGGGGGTGGCTTTCCACCGTACAGGGCGTGCCGTCTGGCCAGCTCGAGATATGTCCTGCTGGCTAGGAGTCTGTCCGAGAAACAATGTTCTAAACGATATGCGTCATTAGTGGAGTGTAAAGATGCTAATTACTCCACGACAAGGTCCAGATTGCTGTAAGCAGGTTATTGCGTGGCGGGTTTCGTCTCCCGGAACGAATCCTCGGACAGGCTCCTAGTGGGAGCTTCTCGCCTCTCTTCTCGGTCCCTTCGAAGGCCTGGAGGGCCGGGTCCTCTTTCATTCCTTCGTCAATCTTGCGCCTTCTCGATTCGAACTCTTCAATAGTGATGTCCCGTTTAATAATGATGTCCTCTTCCCCTGCCCGACTGATGACCCGTCCCTTGAGGCGCTGGAGGGAGGTATTAATGTACTCAACCAAACAATCGTCGATGCGCCTCCCCAGCTCTTCTGGGGCCAGCTTCTCGTCCCCAGGGTCCATGTAGTACCTCAGGCCAATTTCCTCCCGCATCTCACTGGACTCAACGTCCACCTGCCAGTCAGGTTCACTCCAGTACCTCTCATTGGCGAGTTCTCGCCTTATCCAGCTCATCAGCTGGTACCTCCCTCCAGGAATCTGCTCCATTCGTCCATCAGATCGCGGCGCAGCTCGAAGAGCTCGGAGCGGAAGTAGGCCGCCTCGGTCGCGTTGCCCACCGCATGTGCCAGGACCTTCTCCACGACGGCATGGGGAGCATTGGTCCGTTCCGCCGCCCAGTCGCGGAAGCTGGAGCGGAGTCCGTGAGGTACGAAGTCCAGCTCCAGTCGCCGCAACAGCTGGGTGAAGACCATGTCGGAAAGGACGCCGCGGGAGCGGGGAGCGGGAAAGACCAGGCCATTCCCATCACTCAAGCTGCGGGCCTCTTCCAGGATAGCCAGAGCCCCGCGGGAGAGGGGCACGCGGTGGGGCTTCCCGGCCTTCATCCTTTCCCCGGGTACCGTCCATGTCGCCTCCCGGAGGTTCACCTCAACCCAGGTCATACCCCGGACCTCGCCTGAGCGGCAGGCCGTCAACGCCAGCATCTCGAACCCCAGCTTCACCGACGGGCTGGCGGTGGACTCCCGAACGGCCTGGAGAGCTGCAGGCAGACTGCTGTAGGGTATAGCTCGGTGGTGATTCTTGACACGACGCTGCCTGGCAAGGGCGCCGTTGATGGCGTCCCCCGCGGGGTTGTAGTCGACGTACTCCAGGGCAACGGCCCGGTCCATCACTGAGCGAATGCGCTGTCGGACACGCCGCGCGGTCTCCGCCTTGGTGGTCCAGATGGGGGAGAGCGCGTCTGCCACGTGCCTGCGGGTGATCTCGTTCACCTTCAGGGCGCCAAGGGCCGGAAAGGCGTAGGTCTCAAGGGTCGACTCCCACTGCGCCCTGTGCTTGGCGTTCTTCCATGAGTGACGGTTTTCGGCAATGTGCTGCCGGGCCAAGGCCTCGAAGGTGGGGGTCCCGGCAAGCATCGCCTCTTCTCGCTTCACCGCCAGAGGGTTGCCACCGGACTTCACCAGGGAGCGATTCTCCCGAGCCTTCTGACGGGCCTGAGCCAGCGACACCGGGGGATGGGGCCCCAGGCCCAGATCGGTGCGCTTTCCCTCGATGCTGAGCCTCTGCACCCAGGACTTTCCCCCATTGGGCCAGACCATCAGGTATAGGGTCTCTCCAACGAAATGTCTCCCCGGAGTCTTCTCGTTGCGGACCGCCACAGCAGTTTTCACGGGCTTAGGCATTTTTCTCTCCCACGCCTCATCCCACGCCACTGTCGTGGATGACACAAGATTTGAGGGGACCTCTCCAGACCTCAATATAACATGGTCAGGAGCGGCTTTGTAGCTGGAGGAGGGGACATTCAGGCCCAATTAGACCGTGTTGGATGATGTGAGACAGTAGCAGATGGCGGAGGGGGCGGGATTCGAACCCGCGTTCCCTTTCGGGATTCCTGTTTTCAAGACAGGCGCCTTAAGCCGCTCGGCCACCCCTCCCCGGTAACTTATTCTACCCCAGAGCAAGTGAGGCTGGCAGCGAGGGGCCGGTGAGTCACCTGGTGGGTGGTGGCTGGAGCTAAGTAGAACTCTCAGACGCCCGAGTCAATGTGCGACATTCCGGGACTTTCAGCTTTGGAGCGGTCCTTGAGAATGTGCCACGAACGCGACATTTGGCGACATTGGCGAGACATTTGGTGACATTACTGCGACATTGTGAGACATGCCCACTGGCGCCTGCAGGTGTCTGAACTGTGATTCGTGTGATTGGGATGATGCAGGGCTCCCGCGGCGCTGGTATGAGAGGGATGGGATCCCGGCTTCATGGGAGCGGCAGGGATGTGGGTGTAAGGACATAGGAAGAGGATAGTACATGTGTGCTGGTATGTCAAGGCTCTATGGCCACCCAGATTCCCCACCTGATTTGGACGAGCGGCGTGTCGGGCTGTTTCCGGGGTAGTGACGGCGCACCTTGCCGGGGATGGATTCCCGCCTGCGCGGGAATGACGGAGGTGGGGGATTTGGGACCAGCGCGTGCCGAGGATTCCCTGCCCGGAACGCTAGAGTCTCCTTACCAGTGGGAAGAGGGCGGCGATGGCTGCTGCCAGGGCCACCAGCCCCAGGCCATTGACGGAGAGGGCCAAGACGACTCCCACCGACGCGAGGGCTCCCATCTGCAATGTGCCGAGGGGTCCGGCGCCGAGCGCGAGCAGCCACGAGCCCATGGCCCTCCCCCGGAGCTCGTTCGGTACGGCGAGCTGCATCAGGCCCTGGGACAGGGTGTCGGTGATGGCCATGACGGCGTTGAGCAGGGCCAGGACGAGGAGCACCAGCAGGAAATTGGTGGCGAACCCCAGCAGCAACAGACCTATCCCGAAGCCCAGGATGGCAACCAGGTAGAGCACGCCTTTCCTCCCTATATCGCCTTTGACAGAGAGGAACACTATGCCCAGTATGCCGCCGATGGAGCCGACGCCGTTCATGATGCCCAGCCCCTCTGGGCCAACCTCCAGGACATCCCTGGCCAGGCTTGGGAGCACAACCTTGTGGGAGAATCCAAGTATCTCAATGGCGCCGGTCGTGGCCACGAGAGAGAGCAGGACGCGATTGGTCCGTATCTCTCCGACGAACTCGCCGAAGGCCCGGCGGGCTGACGGCCGCACGGTCGGCGCCGCCTGGCCCCGCGATCGGACTCCCAACATCGCAATCGCGGTCAGGACGAAGAATCCGGAGGTCGCAAACAGCGCGACGTCGGCGCCCTGACGCGCGATGATGAAGCCCGCAGCCACCGAGCCCACGACCCTGCCCAACCGCCCCGTGAGAGACATGACCGCGATGCCCTGGATGGCAACGGACGGGCCGACGATGTCGTACACGAAGCTGCCCCTCGCGGTGTAATCGAATACGAGCAGCGTGCTGAACGTGAAGATCAGGACGAGCACGTGCCATACTTCCACGGCGTCGTTCATGATCAGCAGTCCCAGCACGGCAATGGGTACGGCCATGGCGGCGTTGACCGCGGCTATGAACCGGGGCCTGTTTACGATGTCGACGACGACGCCCGCGGGTATGCCGAACAGGGCGTTCGGCACCATGTGCAGGCCCAGAACCACCCCCACCATGAAGGGCGATCCGGTGAGCTCCAGCACGAACCAGCTGACGACCACGGCCTCGCCCGTGACGGCCAGGGACCCGAGAATCGTCCCGAGGCCGAGGACGCGAAAGTCGCGGTACCGGAACATCCCGCCGACGGCCGGGCTCAGGGCCTTCATGGCCCCAATTCTAGCCGCAACGGAGCTTCTGCATAAACCTGAGCGGGATGCGGCCTCCGTTCGTGGGACAAACGAACCGCTGGTACCCTGAATACGGCCGGGAGTGGACAGGCGCGGGCGCGCATATCATCGGCGGCAGGTGCGCACCGGGATCCAGACCCTCAGGGCTCTCCGTCCCGTCGTCAAGGGCTGAACTCGTGCAGCGGTCCGTCGCCTTGCGAGAGGGACACATCGCTCTCCCGGTCTGAGGGATTGCCGTCCTGCGGCCCATGCCCCAGCCGCCCAATGGGGATGGCGGGCATGGTGCGTATGTGCGCGCCGACCTTCACGCCGAGCTCAAGTGAGAAGCGGGCCACACCGTCGTTGTCCGGAGAATCGACTATGCCTACGAAGTCGTACTCCCCAAGGACGGCGTACATGCCGAGCACCTTGGTGTCGTCCGTCTCCACCTCGGACGCGATCCTGTGCAGGCTCTCGGAATCGGCCAGCATGTTCGCCCTGCCCTCGGGTGTGAGGACCAGCGTGAGTATGTAGGATGGCAAAGAGAACCTCCGTTTTGCCAGACGGGTCGCTTCGTGTCCGCATTGTACTCCCATGGGGTGCGGAAGATGCAGTTGCCCGTACCGGACTGGAAGTACGGCACGGGCAGGTTCAAGCAACCCTAGCAGCCCGTCAGTTGGCCTCCACGTGGTTCAACAGGGCTCCACAGGCTCAAGCTCTCCGTTATACTGACCGCTGGACCTGCCTGAAAGGAGTGTCCAATCAATGAACCGACTCCCGACCGCAGTCCTGGGACGCACCGGGCTCGAGGTGACGCGCCTGGGGTACGGCACGGCGCTGTACCGCTGGGAGAAGCCCGGCTGGACCCGCGACCGCGCCGTCGGCCTGTACAACTCAGTCGTGGACGCGGGGATCAACTTCATCGACACGGCCTACGACTACGTCTTCGCCGAGGAGTGGGTCGGCGAGATCCTTGGCCCGCGATATGACGAGCTGCACCTCGCCACCAAGGGAGGCTGTACCGACTCCAGACCCGAGATGAACAGCTCGGAGCACGAATGGACCCGCGACAACCTGTTCAGGGGCCTGGAGGCAAGCCTGCGGCGGCTGGGGAGGGACAGCGTGGAGGTCCTGCAGCTGCACAATCCCACCGTCGAGGAGTGCGAGTCCGGCGGTCTCGCCGAGGCTATGACGGAGATGAAGGAGCAGGGGCTGGTCGACTGGATAGGGGTCTCGACCGGGCTTCCGGACCTGCCGCGCTTCCTGGAATGGGGCGTGTTCGACGTGATGCAGATCCCCTACTCCGCCCTCGAGCGCGAGCACGAGGACTGGATCGCCCGCGCTGCCGACGAGGGGGGGGCATCATCATCCGAGGCGGCGTCGCCCAGGGCCAGTCAGGAGTCGGACGCGGGAGCGGGGAGCGCTGGAAGCTCTTCGAGGATGCGCGCCTGCATGAGCTTTTCGAAGAGGGCGAGAGTCCCTCGGCCTTCGTTCTGAGGTACACCCTGACGCATCCGGCGACCCACACGATCATCGTGGGAACGACGAGGCAGGCGCACCTGGAGGAGAACCTGGCCGCCGTAGCGAGAGGGCCGCTTGCGGACGCCGTTTACGAGGAGGCGAAGAGGCGGCTCGACTCGGTCGGCGAGCGCCCGACGCCCGTGAGTGACCGGGGAAGGCGGGTTTGAAACCCGCCCCTACGATCTGAAATGGCAGCGTAGTCAAGACGAATTGGTTACGACAAGGGCGTTCCCACCTATGAAATCGTGGGTTCCCGCCTTCGGAGACCTTTGCGTAACCTACCGGACGAGGCGATGTCGGGAGTTGTGAACGACACCACACTAGCTAAGCCCCCACCCCTCTGGATACCGGCCTTCGCCGGTATGACGTTGTGCAAAGGTCTCCCTTCGCGGGAACGACGGGGAAGTAGACTCGGGGGAGTGACGGGAGACGTCAACCAACCCAGACGGACATCTACGCAAGCAAGGAGGAGTCATGCCAATCCTGGACAAGAACGAGGCCGATGTTGGAGAGCGCTACCCGGGCGTGCACAGGTGGCAGGTGGTCGACGGGAACAAGGGCGCCGATGGCCTGAGCGTTGGGCACTTGGTCTTCGACCCCGAATCCGTCGTCCCGAACCACGTCCACCCGACGGAGGAGGCGATGGTGCTACTCGACGGGGAGCTCGAGGCGGTGCTCGGTGACGAGGTCAGGCCTGTCAAGGCGGGTCAGACCGTCCTCGCTCCCGCCGGGGTGAAGCACGGATTCGTGAACCGGTCGGGCAAGCAGGCCACTCTCATGGCAATCTTTCCCACGCCAGAGGTGGAAATCACCCTCGTGGAGTAGTTGGGGGTGGAGCGGCTGTCGGGCGTGGAACCGGAGCGGCGCCGCGAGGGGTTGACACGGCTGTCTCCCAAGTTCGACGGTGTGCATTCAAGGATGGGCCGGGCGTCCGTCACCCAGACGCGCTGGTATGAGCACCAAGACATGGCTTTCGCTGCCCCGGCGCGATGAAATCAATCCAAGCGCCACTCTCGCTTCAAGACATCAATCAAGTCACGCTGGCGTCGCTTCAGGACATCCGAAGTCCACTCCGATTCAGTCAACACCTGTGTGGTCAGGGCGAATGGCGCAACACCTTTCCTCTGGAAGTATTCGCTCCTCTTGCGCCCGAACTCATAGTTCTGCGCTCTCACGTTCTTGTAGAACGACAGCAGCACAAGGTTTGCAAGCCTGTGAGTCCATTGCAACCTTTCTTCTTCATCTGGAAACCACGTCATCCACTCCGAATCCGGACTGGGATTCTGAGGAAGTACGTGCTCGATAGATATCGTCGAATAGTCGTATCTCGCACCCACATCGGCTAACAGGCTGTCGAGCCGCAGCAGAAGCGGTCTCCGCACCCGCATCGTGGAATAAACTGGGCCGTCCAATGCTTGCAGAATCTCTGTTTTTTCCCCAGGTTCAAGCTGAAGCCGAGCCGTGTCCTCAAAGATATTCCGATCCTTTTCGAATTCCTCAAGAACGTCTGCGTACCGATTTATGCGCTCGTTGATGTTAGCCCGCTTGATGAACATTCCATAAGCCAGTCGTTCCAGGTCCTGAGTAAACCGGAGAAGCACATGCGTCTCATTTGGATGGTGTTTGAAGAACACCATAGCAGGTGGAATCCAATCATCGTTGTCGAGCCTTCCCAAGTGTTCTAGGTACAGGTTGATGCTCTTCATCTTCTCAGCTTCGTCTACGCTTCTGTAATCTGCTCTGGTCACTACCTCATAGGCGTCAGCAAAGGGAGTAAGCACATCGTCAATGAAGTTCTTGTCTTTTACGCGATCCAAGACACCTTCGCGGAACTCTTGATTCAGAGCTCCACGGGCCTTGTTCTTCATGTAGATCATGCGTATATGGGCAAACAGGTCTCTGAAGTTATCGCGGCCAATCCCCTCCTCTATGCCTTCCCATTTTTCTGTGTATTGGGAGCGGATGCTATCGTCCATCGCCCCGATTATCTCCGCCTTCAGAATATCGGTCGGGGACAAGTCTAGGCCCCTGTCATTCATGACAGCAAAAACGCGATAGGCGGAGCTCTGGTCGGAAGCCGAAACGACTACGAGATAGCAACGCCGGACAAGAAAACTTGCGAGTCTGACACGTCGTTTCTCGTCGAGCTTCGAAAGACTATCCCATAGATACTTGGCATTCTCGAACATTCGCTGTTGGCTGTCAGGCAGATCTGCGGGAGGGTGCTCAAGAAAACTAGGCAACGTCCCCATCCCTTGCACCTTGTCCTGGAAGAAATCTCTATCGCGCTTCCGAACACTGAGGCGGAACCCTCCCTCCACACCAGCGAGCATGTCGCTGTCTTCACGAACATACTTGCCGAGTGTGTTCCGAAGATCTCCCGTGGAGAGTTCTCGTAGCACACAGAACAGGATAGTGAGGGTTGTGATGCGCTGTTGTCCGTCGACGATATGGGCCTGGGTCGATGTGAAGTCCTTGATGATGACGATGCTACCAAGGAAATAAGGTGGTATTTCGTCTATCTTCTCGCCCCTATCCATGGCGTAGAAGAGATCGTCGATCAGATCGCTAACCTGTTCAGTTGTCCAAGCATATGGACGCTGATACTCCGGAATCTCGAAGAGGTAGTCATCACTGAAAATTTTCATCAGTTGGAGTTCTTTGGCTTCGATTGTTTCCGGCATCCAACTCTCCTATCCTCACTTCGCCTGCATGTGGCGAAGCTATTCTCGTAGGCACCGCAACTTGACCTCGGGGTTCTGGCGGATGGCTTCTCGGCGGCGGAGCGCGCCTCGGCAGCGTTCTAGCAAAAGTCAAACCCAGGCGCCGAGCTATATCCTAGGGTCCCAAGAACCTCTCCGCAACCCTGCCGGGATGCTACCCCATGCCGGGCCAGTCCGTTCCGGCGGCGTCGAAGCGGCGGTGGAGCTCTTCGACGGCTTCGGCGGGTATCGGCAGGTCGTTGGCGATCATCTCGACGTTGCCTCTGAGGTGGGCCGGGTTGTGTGTGCCCGCGATGGCCGTGTCGACCTCATCGTGGGCGAACAGGAAGCCCATCGCGAGCAGGATCGGGTCCTCGGGCGCGCCGCGTATCGGTCCCATCTCTCTCATGATCTGCGCGCGCCTGAAGTACTCGTCGGCATACCCGTAGGGGCTGCTTGCGCGTCCCCACGCCCCGTTTCCCACCGGACGCTTGATGATTATGCCCATTCCCGCGGCGCGGGCGGCGCCGAGCAGCTCCCGGCGGGCGCTCTGGTCCACGAGGCTGAAGCTGGTCTGGAGCGTGTCGAATATGCCGCTCGCGGCAGCCCATAGGGCCGCTTCGTTGTCGCCGCTGTATCCGATGAACCGGGTCTTGCCCTGGTCGCGAGCACTGATCACGGCCTCGATGACCTCGCCCCGCTTCAGTACGTCGAGGTCGCAGGAGTGCAGCTGCAGGATGTCCAGGTAGTCGGTGTTGAGCCTCTTGAGGCTACGATCGACGCTCTCGGCTATGACCTCGGCCGTCCACGACTCGCCCTCCGTGTCGACGGCATGGCCGCACTTAGACGCAAGGAAGTATTCGTCCCTGCGATGTGAAACGGCGGACCCTATCAGCGCTTCCGTCGAGGCGTAGCAGGCGGCCGTGTCCATGAAGTTGATCCCGATGTCCAGGGCGAGGTTGAGCACGTGCGACGCCTCCGCCGTCTCCCCTCCGCGCTGCTCCTGGCGGGATATCTCCGCAAGGCCCAGACCCAGCCGGGTCACATCGATGCCTGTTCTGCCGAGCGTCCTCTTCTCCATGTTCACCTCCCCGGTGATAAGACTGCGGCAATTCTAGCAGTCTACGGAAAAACTCTCTCGGCCAACTCGTCCAGCCATTTTCCAGGTAGAAAATGAAAGGTTGAGTGTGAGGGACACCCTCACACACCCGGCACAGGGGCTAATGCCCCCCTGCACACCCCTTCTTCCGCAATCTCCCAGCCAGGCTGAGCGATGCCGGCAAACCGTCCACCCATTTCCCAGGTAGAAAATGAAAGAATGGTGTGTGAGGAGTCCCTCACGCACCCGGCAAAGGGGCTAATGCCCCCCTGCACACCCCTTCTTTCGCAGCCTCCCAGCCAGTCTGAGCGATGCCGGCAAACCGTCCGCAGGCTGTCCGCGAGGTGCGGCATCGACTTGACGCCGGGGCCCTTTGCGCCGTCAGAAGGTCTCGGCGTCCTGGTCGAACCACTTCCTGATGAGGCCGTTCAAGGAGCCGTCCTCTTTCATGGCCTTGATAGCGCGGTCAAGCTTGTCCTTCAACTCGGTGTCGTCCTCCCGGACGCCGATGCCGATGCCGGAGTCGAGCTTCACATCGGGGCCGACTATGACCAGCCTGTCTCCACGCTCGGCCATGCTGTCCTGGGCGAACTCGCGGTCGACCAGCGCGGCGTCCGCCTCCCCGCTCAGGACGGCCTCAAAGACCTCTTCGGCCAACTCGTACTCAAGGAGTGTTGCGCCGGACTCGGACAGGTAGCCTGCCTGGACTGTGGCCACCTGGGCGGCCACCTTGCCGTCGACCACCTCGGCGCCCGCGCCGGCCAGAGCGACATAGACCGACGGGCTGGGCGGTGTATACGGCTGCGTGAAGTCGATGACCTCGTCCCGCTCGTCGGTGATGCTCATCCCGGCGAGGATGGTGTCGTACTTGCCATCCACCAAGTTGGGTATGATGGTGTCCCATTCGGTGGTCACCCAGGTGCACTCCAGATCGGCCCTTCGGCACAGCTCATCGCCAAGCTCCCGCTCGAACCCGTCAACTTCCCCGGCATCGTTCATGAAGTTGTAGGGCGGATAGCCCCCCTCCGTTCCCATCCGAACCTCGTCTTGTCCTCTGTCGCATGCCAGAGAGACAGCAAGGATAATGGCAATGGCGGAGATGGACCTGATCATAGTACTCACCTCGACGGTTAGCGCTTGGAAGTCCAGTTGTGCCATTGTATCTGGGTGAGAAACCTCCGTCAGCCCTCGGAACGGCCCTCCGACGCCAGTTCGGCCGTGTTTCAGGACGAATTGGACTCAGCCCACGCATTTTGTGGAACCCGACCGACCGTTTGACTCGCTTCCCGCAAGGAAAACGGCCCACCTTCCACATCATTGTGTCATCCGAGGCGCAGGAGGCTTGTGTTCTCCGCCTAAAGTGTTGGAAACCTCGCGTTTCGTGGTGTCCCTTAGAGAGCAAGCACCGACCAGGCATTCATCTGTGGTGTATAGTGCTTCGGTTCTGCCGAGTCCGCGCCTGATCCTGGTCGGCACCTGAAGGTTGATCGACCGGAATGGAGGCCCCTGGAGGTAACCGTTGGAGCTTGACAGACGGCTGCGCACCCAGTGGACCGAGTCTGCTCAGGACTGGATCGAGACAGACCAGGCGATTCGCACGGGGATGCTCGATACATGGGTGCTGCGTGCTTTGGGGGACGTGTCCGGCAAGACGGTGATCGATATCGGATGCGGCGAGGGGCGGTTCTGCCGCCTCCTGGCCAAGCTCGGCGCGACGGTCACGGGCATCGATATAACCGAGGCGTTGATCGAACGGGCAAGAGACCTCGGCGGCGCGGGCGAGACGTACATGGTTGGCGATGCCGAAGACCTCGCGGGGGTGGAGGACGACAGCTTCGACCTGGCGGTGTCTTACATCGTGCTCGTCGACCTGCTGGACTATCGCCGATCGATCGGGGAGGCGTACAGAGTCTTGAAGCCCGGCGGACGGTTCGTCGTGTGCAACGTACATCCGATGAGGAGCGCAGATGCGGATGGGTGGGTAAGGAAAGGCGGCGCGAAGCTGTTCTACCCGCTCAGTCGCTACTCCGACGAGGGTCCGCGTGAGTTCGGGTGGTGGAGAAGGCGGTTCGTCAACATGCACAGAACGCTGGCCAGCTATGTTTCGGCGTTCCTGCAGGAAGGGTTCGTGCTCCGCGGCCTCGACGAGCCGACACCGTCCGCCGACCAGCTCGCCGAACGTCCCGATTTCGAGGATGAGTTCGACGCGCCCAACTTCATCACCTTCACATTGGAGAAACCCGGAGGGTAGGCGGAGCCACGGCGTCGGGTTGTGGCTCTCGCGGATTGAGCAGACCCTTTCGGCACGTGTTGACGCGGCTACGGCAGGCCACTATGGTCTTGCTACTCTTGGCCTGCGGGGCTTGGACATGTTCGAAGGGTTCGCCCGGGAGCGGATAGAGACCACGGGCACGACCATCAATCTCGTGCGCGGCGGCGCGGGGCCGCCCCTGCTTCTCCTCCACGGGTACCCCCAGACTCACGTTGAGTGGCACAAGGTCGCTCCGATCTTCGCCGAGTACTACACGGTCGTCGCGCCCGACCTGCGCGGCTACGGCGACAGCGGAAAGCCCCCGTCGGACAGCGGGCTGGTCACCTACTGCAAGAGGACCACGGCCAACGACCAGGTGGAGGTGATGTCGAAGCTCGGCTTCGACGCGTTCCACGTCGTTGGACACGACCGAGGCGTCAGGGTAGGCCACCGCATGGCTCTTGACCATCCCGGGCGTGTCAGAACGCTCACGTCCCTGGACGTGGTCGCCTCCCAGGCCGCGTTCGATAACATGGACGCGAGCCTGTCGTTCGCCTGGTTCCACTGGCACCTGATGCGCCAGCCGCCGCCGCTCCCGGAGACGCTGATCGGCAACAGCGTCAAGCTCTACCTGGACTTCCTGCTGGGCCAGTGGACTGCGGTCGAGGGAGCGATCACGGAGGAGGCGTACGCGGAGTATCTGCGGTGCTTCAGCGACCCGGAGACTATCCGGGCGAGCTGCATGGACTACAGGTCGATCGCGCTAGATCTCGTGCACGACGAGGAGGACAGGGACCGGAAGCTGGAGATTCCCATGTTCGCGCTGTGGGCGGGCAACATGGCGAGACGGCCCGGCTGGCAGACGGGGGCCAAGCTGGATATGCTCACGACGTGGCGGGAGCGCGCCCACGACGTGCGGGGACACGCGATAGACTGCGGGCACTTCCTGCCAGAGGAGGCCCCTGAGGAGACGGCGGGTGAGATCCTGGAGTTCCTGAAGGGGCGGTGAGAGGGCCATCGCAGGGATCGCATGAACACACACGACCTGAACCGGACTATCTTCGTCAGTGACAATCTCCCTTTCCTAAAGGCGCTGGACACGGGAAGCGTTGATCTGGTCGTCATTGATCCACCTTTTGGAAAGAAGCAGACCTTCACCGGTACGCTCAATCCTCCCCTGACCGATGACGAGAGACGTATAGAACGAGAATTGATGGAGTCTTGGGGTGTGATAAACACCGATGCTGCCTACGATGCGGGCCTCGAGTATCCAGACCAGTCTGGTACTACAGCCAAGTTCGATGACATTTGGAACTTTAAGCTGCGGGTTTACCAGGACTGGCTAGAGTCGCTTGAGGGCGTCTGTCCCGGTGCCTTTTGGCTGATACGGTCCACGCGCTACACACATGGCGATGGGACAGCTGCCTACATCGCATTCATGGTGGAGCGAATGTTAGAGATCAGGCGCATTCTAAAGCCGGCGGGAAGCGTCTATCTGCACTGTGATCACGAGGCTAACGCCTATCTCAGGCAAATGATGGACGCCGTGTTTGGCGCGGCCAACTTCCTGAATGAGATAGTTTGGCATTATCGTCGATGGACTGGCACTGCTAAGCGATTTCAACAACTGCACGATACGATTCTATTTATGGAAAGGCGAACGCTGATCGCACGCTCAATGTACTGTTTGACCCCTACACCGAGAATTCCCTAAAGCGAAAGCAGAACTATCATACGAGGATAAAGGACGGCGATGTTTACGTTACGACCATCGACGAACGCGGAGTGAGGGCGGGGGACGTGTGGCAAATCCCTGTCCTGAATTCTCAGTCGAAAGAACGTACGGGCTATCCAACTCAAAAGCCGCAGGAATTGGCCCGTCGCATCGTTGAGGCATCAAGCAATCCGGGCGACTTGGTTCTAGACTGTTTTGCCGGGTGTGCCTATGTTCCCGTAGCTGCCGAGTTAACCGGGCGCAGATGGATCGCGTGCGACATGTCACCGCGTGCATGGACTGTTGTGAGGCGGCAATTTCACAAGCAGTCCAATTTGCGGATCCTCACAGAGGGAGAGTACGCTGAAGGTGAAGGTGTAAGAACCGACCTCGGAGATGAACGTGTCATTCGGGTTCGAGGCCCACTTGAACTTCCCACACGCACCACGCCTAGCGACGTCACTCCACTCCGTTTCGGTCCGCTGCCTGAACCCACCTTCCGCCAAAGGCCTGTTGAGGACTCGAGGACCATATGGGAGGCTTTCGTCGCTCACTGGGGGACAAGCTGCTGGTATTGCGGGCTGACGAAACTCGAAAGCCGACGTGAACTCCAACTTGATCATATCGAGCCGAACCTTAGAGACGGCTCCAATGACGATTGCTGGAATCGCGCGCTTGCCTGTGTGGACTGCAATGGCGACAAGGGTGGTAGGCTCACTCCTCAGGAGACTATTGACAAGGCCCTGTCGACTGGGCGCATTGCGACACCAGCATTGCGGGACGAGCAAGTAGAAACTTTCGAGAGACGACACAAGTGGGCGCGGGATCGTTGGGAGACGATCAGGCCCCGGCTTTTGCCTAAGTGAAAGAGCTATCATCAAACGCCATGGGCAGAAATACGGCTCGAATCACAATGACGACGTTCCCAAGGATGGGAGCCCCACGCTAGAGAGGACCGTATGGAGATTGCGGGATACCGGCTGAACGAGCCTGAGAAGATCGACACGCCTGCGCTCCTCGTCTACGAGGAGAAGGTGAAGCACAACATCGACGAGGTGATCCGCGTCTGCGGCTCGGCGGAGCGGGTCGTGCCACACGTCAAGACCCACAAGTCGGCCGAGGTGCTCGCGCTTCAGATGGAAGCGGGGATGACCTCGTACAAGTGCGCGACGCTCCGGGAGGCGGAATTGCTTGCCGAGCACGGCGCGTCCGAGATCATCATCGCCTACCCTATGCTCCATCCGGCCAAGATCAAGAGGCTAGCCAACCTGATGAGGCTGTACCCGGAGTCGGAGTTCAGGGCGATTGCAAGCACGCCGGAGCACCTTGACGCGCTCTCCACGGTGGCAGCGGAAGCCGGGAGCGAGATTGGGGTCTACGTGGACCTGGATACCGGCATGCACAGGACGGGCGTTCAGCCCGGGACGGAGGCCGGGGACTTCTACGCCAGCATGGCGTCGGCCTCGGGGTTGAAGGCCCTTGGCGTCCACGTGTTCGACGGGCACACCCTCTACAAGCCCGACGTAGAGGAGCGGACGGCGCTGGTCGACCGGAGCATCGACTACGTTCACGACGTCTGGGAGCAGGCGGAGAAACGGGGCATCGAGGTGGTCGACAACGTCGTCGCGGGCTCGTGGTCGTTCCATTTGTACCTGAAGGAGGCGCGGCTGCGGGTCTCTCCAGGAACGTGGGTCTACTGGGACTCGCGCAACGCCACGATGTCCGAGCTTGGCTTCGAGGTGGCAGCCGTCGTCCTGGGCCAGGTGATCGACGCCGACCCTGAGAGGGACACGGTCACGCTGGACACGGGATCAAAGTCGGTGTCGCCCGACCAGCCGACGGAGCACCGCTTCACGGTCGTCGGGCATCCGAGGGCGGTGCTCACGGCGCAGAGCGAGGAGCACGGGGTGGTGGCGCTGAACGGCGAGCGGCTCACGGTGGGCGAACTGGTGCTCGTCGCGCCCGGCCACGCCTGTACGACCACGGTCAAGTTCCCTCACGCGCTGGTCGTCGACGCGAGCGGCGATATCGTCGGCCGCTATCACCACCAAGCCCGCGACCATTAGGTCGCGAGAAAAACTCTCTCGGCCATGTCACCACTCATATTCTCGGTAGAAGATGAAGAAATTGTATGTGAGGGGCACCCTCACACACCCGGCAAAGGGGTTTACGCCCCTCTGCACACCCCTTCTTCCGTAGCATGATAGGTTGGACGGCATGACCGCAAACCCATAGCTGAGGTGCAAAAATGAACGCTCACTACGAGACGGCTCCGGCGAAGCCCGGCGTGAAGGCCAACGACCTGAGCGGCGTGATGCGGTGGCGCTGCATCGGACCGTTCCGGGGCGGGCGGGTGGTGGCTGTCGCAGGTCACCCGACCGAGACGGCCACCTTCTACTTCGGAGCGGTGGCGGGAGGCGTCTGGAAGACGACGGACGCCGGAGTCTACTGGAGAAACGTCTCCGACGAGTATTTCAGCACGAGCTCGGTCGGCGCCATCGCCGTCTCCGAGTCGGACCCGAACGTCATCTACGCGGGAACCGGCGAGTCGTGCATCCGCAATAACGTCACCCACGGGGACGGAGTCTACAAGTCCACCGACGGCGGCCAGACCTGGCGGAATATGGGGCTGCGCGACACGCGCCACATCGCGCGCGTGCGGGTACACCCGAGGAACCCGGACATCGTGCACGTCGCGGCGCTCGGCCACGCCTTCGGGCCCAACGAAGAGCGCGGCGTCTTCCGTTCAACGGACGGCGGCGAGACCTGGGAGAGGGTGCTGTTCGTGAGCGACGGGGCGGGCGCGGTCGACCTGTCCATGGACCCGAATAACCCGCGCACGATGTACGCCTCCATCTGGCAGGTGCACCGCAGCTTCTGGGACATCGTCAGCGGCGGCCCCGACTCGGGCCTATACAAGACGACCGACGGCGGCGATACGTGGATCGACCTGTCCGAGAGGCCCGGCCTGCCGAAGGAGACTCTGGGACGAATCGGTGTCGCGCTGTCTCCGGCCAGGCCGGGGCGCGTGTGGGCGCTGATCGAGGCTGAGAACGGCGGCCTGTTCAGGTCGGACGACGGCGGGGACACGTGGGAGCAGCTTTCGGACAACGCCGACCTGCGCACCCGGTCCTGGTACTACACTCACGTCTTCGCCGATCCGTCCGACCCTGAAACGGTCTGGGTGCTCGCGAGCAAGACGCTGAAGTCTACGGACGGCGGGCGGCACTTCTCAGAGGTCCCGATGCCTCACGGGGACCAGCACGAACTGTGGATCGATCCGCGAGACAGCCGGAGGATGATCGAGGGCAACGACGGCGGCGCAACGGTGTCGCTGAACGGCGGCGATACGTGGTCGAGCATCTACAACCAGCCGACGGCGCAGCTTTACCACATCACCACCGACAATCAGTTTCCGTACGAGGTGTACGGCACGCAGCAGGACAACTCGGGCATGGCGGTGCGGAGCCACTCCGACAGCGGCGCGATACAAACGAGCGACTGGCACACGGTCGGCATGTCGGAGAGCGGCGACATCGCGGTGAAGCCGGACGACCCCAACATCGTCTATTCAGCGTACCCGCACGGCATCCTCAACCGCTACGACCACCGGAACCGGGAGGTGCGCGTGGTCACCGTGTGGCCCGACGACCATGCCAACTGGCCGCCGAGGACGTACAAGTACCGGTTCGCCTGGAAGTTCCCCATCGTGTTCTCTCCTCACGACCCGGACACCCTCTACGTCGGCGGCAACATGGTGTTCAGGACCAGGGACGACGGCACGACCTGGGAGGCGATAAGCCCCGACCTTACGAGGAACGACGCGACGAAGATGGAGCTGAAGGGCGGCCCGATCACCCTCGAGGGCGCGGACGCCGAGGTGTACTGCACGGTCTACGCGTTCGCCGAGTCTCCCATCGAAGCGGACCTGCTTTGGGCCGGCACGGACGACGGGCTGGTCCACGTATCACGAGACGGGGGAGCCATCTGGACGAACGTGACCCCGCCGACGTTGCCGGAGTGGACGATGGTCCACAGCATCGACCCGTCGCCTCACGACGCGGCCACAGCCTACGTCGCCGCGACCCGCTTCAAGAGCGACGACTTCAGGCCGTACCTGTACAAGACGAACGACTACGGAGAGACGTGGCAGGAGATCAACAGCGGCATACCCGACGACGATTTCACGAGGGTGGTGCGGGAAGACCCGGCCAGGCGCGGGCTGCTCTACTGCGGCACGGAGTCGGGGGTGTACGTGTCGGCAAACGACGGCGAGTCCTGGGAGTCGCTTCAGTGCAATCTGCCTGTCGTCCCCATTCACGACCTGGTGGTCAAGGACGGCGACCTCGTGGCGGGGACTCATGGACGTTCCATATGGATCATGGACGACCTGTCCCCACTGCATCAGCAGGCCGGCGAGGCACCCTCATCTCCCGTCGAGGGAGACGAGGCCAGAGGAGGGCCGCGGCTTCTCCGTCCGCGCGCAACCTACAGGATGCTCCACCAGGCTCCATCCATGGGGGAGGCTGGCCCGGGCATGAAATACTGGACCCGCGTACTCGGGCTGCCCACGGCCTTCCACGACAAGGTGACGCCCGACGGCAGGACATCGCGCCTGATGCTGGACGCCGGCGAGAACCCGCCGGAAGGCGTGGGGGTCGTGTTCTACCTGCCGGAGGACCTGAACGAGGACGTAAGCATCACGTTCCTCGACTCAAGCGGGGGCGAGATCAGGACCTTTTCCAGCGGCGCCGAGGGCGAAGAAGCCCTCAGCGTGTCTGCAGGAGTAAACCGGTTCACTTGGGACATGCGGTATCCCGGCGCACGCAAGCTTTCGATGGTCGAGGGCGGGTACAAGCCAAGGGAACTCAAGGGCATACTCGCCCCGCCGGGCTCGTACAGGGTGCGTTTCGCGGTCGGCCACGATACGTTCGAGGAGCCCTTCGATCTGCTCAAGGACCCGCGCAGCGGCGCGACCCAGGAGGCCCTCGACGCGCAGTTCGAGCTGCTGACCAAGATACGGGACAGCCTGTCGGAGGTCCACGGCGCCGCGGAGAAGATCAGGCGCATCCGCGGTCAGGTGGATGCCTGGGAGGAGCGCGCATCTGGCCGTACGGAGGCCCAGGCGGTGTCGGAGGCGGTAAAGCCTCTGAAGGAAGGCCTGTCGCGCATCGAGAGCGACCTGGTTGCAACGAAGCCCCCGCCGGGCTCACTACGGGGAGAGGTGATCCGTTTGAACGGCAGGCTGGTGACCCTGGCGGGAGTGGTAGCAAGCGCGGACTGGACGCCGCCGAACCAGGCCCACGAAATCTTCGCCGAGCTGTCGGAACGGATCGACGAGCGTCTTCGGAAGCTGCAAGACGTGGTAGACACCGACATCGCTGCCTTCGCCAAGCTGATCCAGGACAGCGGTACGCCCACAATCGCGCTCTGAGCCGCCGGTTCAACGTCCGGCCGAAGCGTAAGCGGTCAGCCGGACGAAGTTGCGCGCCGGCTAACGCCTCCGCCGGCCCATTCTCTCAGGCGTCAGCGGCTGTCCGGGGGCGGATCCATATCCTCGATGCGACCTCGTAGCTGAAGGGCATCTGGATACCGCCGCATTCGATAGTGATGACTCCGCGGCTGGTGGCCATCTCTCTGATCGAAACGACCTCCCCGGGGATGAGCCTGTTTGCCACCATGTACTCCAGCAGCGCCTGATCGTCTTCCGGGATCCTGTCGACTACCAACTCCATCCCGGGAGCGGCCTGATCTATAGATAAGGCATCCTGAGGGGAGATATAGCCGCTGCCCGGAACGGGATGACCGAACGGGCACGTCTTGGGGTTCCCCAGCTTCGCCACGATGTCCTCTTCCAGCTCGGGCGAGATTGCGTGCTCGAGGCGATGGGCTTCCACATGGGCCCTGGCGAGGCCCACGCCGAGGAGGTCGACGACCATTCGCTCGGCCAGCCTGTGCCTTCTCACTATGCTCTCGGCGGACCTGCGCCCCTCGTTCGTCAGGACCACCCCTCTGGTCTGGTCTGAGTCGACGAGGCCCTCGCGGTTCATGCGCCGGATCATGGCGCTCACCGAAGGCAGAGACGTGCCCAGCCCCTCGGCCACCGGCAGAGTCCGCAGGTGTTCCGCCAGCTGAGTCAAGGTCAGCCTGGGTTGCTGCTCCTGCAGTCGGAAGATCGACAGGAGGTAGTTCTCCGCCGACATCGACAGGCGAGTCTCTTCATGACCGGCCTTCTCTCGTCTGGTCTTTCGGGCAGACATCCATACTCTCCCACAGGGTCAGCCTCTTACCGCGTAAACGTTATCAAATCGGAGGGACGGGTTCAAACCGAGTCTCTGGACGGCAGGCCGGGATGGCTTGGCGAGTGTAGAGATAACGCAATGGACAAATTGCGTAGAAATCTCTCTAATAAGTATTGACAACGTCGTAATGCATATACATACTTAGTCGCGCTCTGCTGTTGCACTACTCAATCAGTTAGTGGAGGTTTAGTTCGAATGATTCCTCGATCCATACAAAGATACAGCACCGCATCGATGGCCGCCGCACTCTGGGCGGCCGTCGCAGTGGGAGTCCTCCTGCTCTCCTCCGCGTGCGGCTCAGGAGACGCACAAGAGGCGAGCCAGGCGGTCCAGAACGCCGCCTCCGACTCCGCTATGGCGATGCAAAGCCCCGGAAGCCTGGTCGTATATTCGGGGCGCAGCGAGTCCCTGGTAGGGCCGATCGTCGAGCAGTTCAGGGAAGCCACAGGGATGGACGTCCAGGTGAAGTACGGCGGGACATCGGCGATGGCCGCGACCCTGCAGGAAGAGGGAAGCAACTCCCCCGCCGACGTATTTTGGGCGCAGGACCCCGGCGCACTGGGCGCGCTTTCTTTGATGTTCAAGCCGCTTCCGTCCGACGTGACTCTGGCGGTACCGGAGTGGGCAAGGGATTCGGACGGCAGATGGGTTGGAGTGTCCGGACGAGCCAGGGTCATCGTCTATAATACCGACCTTGGCGAGGACGAGCTTCCGAAGTCGATCCAGGAGTTGACGGACCCCAAGTGGAAGGGCCGAATCGGATGGCCTCCAACGAACGCATCGTTCCTTGTGATGGTGACCGCTATGCGGCACCTCTGGGGTGAAGATGAGACGCGTGACTGGCTGGAGGGCATGCTCGCCAACGACGTCAAGATGTTCCCGAAGAACACGCCGATTGTCGACGCCGCAGGCAAGGGAGAGGTCGACGTCGGGCTCGTGAACCACTACTACCTGCACAGGTTCCTCGCGGAGCATGGGGACGAGTTCGGCGCACGCAACCTGTTCCTGAAGGACGGCGGGCCGGGCAGCCTGGTGATGGTTGCGGGCGCGGGCATCCTGAGCACGAGCTCCAACCAGGACAACGCCGAGGCGTTCGTGAGGTTCCTGGTGTCCAGGGTGGCACAGCAGTACTTCGCCGCCTCGACTTACGAATACCCGCTCATCGAGGGCGTGAAGACTCACCGGCTGCTGCCTCCCCTAGAGAGCCTAAACGGGCCTGGCATAGACTTCGCGCTACTCGACGATCTGGCGGGTACGGAGACGCTGCTCAGGGACACCGGCGTGATCCCGTAGGCAGGCCCGGCTATGCGCGTTCAGCAACTTCCAAGCCGGATGTGGCCCGGCGGCGGCCCACGTCCTCCAGCGGTCTTGACCGTTCCGGCGCTGCTGGTCGGCGCCGCGATGGCGTTGCCGCTGGCCTACCTGGCCATAAGAAGCATGGGCGCCCCATCGGAGGCCTGGGACCTCTTCTTCCGACTACGAACCGCGCAGATACTATGGAACTCGGTCCTCTTGGTGCTGGTCGTCACGAGCGGGACGCTGATGGTGGGCGTCCCCCTCGCATGGCTTACGACCCGCACCGACATCCCGATGCGCCGGCTCCTGTCGGTGCTGGGCGCTCTGCCGCTGGTGATTCCGACGTACGTGGGTGCATTCCTGGTCATATCCGCCCTGGGCCCCAAGGGACTGGCCCAAGGGATGCTCGAACCGCTCGGCGTCACACGGCTGCCCGAGATATACGGTCTGCCGGGCGCGGCGGCCACGCTGATTCTCCTGAGCTACCCTTACGTCTACCTCACCACCAGGGCTGCTCTGCTGCGAATGGACCCCAGCCTGGACGAGTCGGCTCGGCTCCTCGGTCACGGCGCGGCCAGCACGTTCTTCAGGCTGACACTCCCGCAGCTGCGCCCGGCGATGGTCTCCGGATCGCTGCTTGTCGCTCTCTATACGCTGAGCGACTTCGGAGCGGTGTCGCTCATGAGATACGAGTCGTTCACGTGGGCCATATATCAGCAGTACCAGGCGGCCTTCGCCAGATCGGTCGCCGCCGTCCTCGCTCTGGGCCTGGTAGGGCTTGCCGTGGTCGTGCTGCTGATCGAGAGCCTGGCACGCAGCGACAAACGGTACTACAGAACGTCGTCGGGATCTGAGCGGCCCCAGTCCATCGTCCGTCTGCGGACATGGCGGTGGCCTGCGGCGGGACTCGCGTGGTCCGTGGTCATCGCCGCACTGGGACTTCCAACCGCCGTCCTGATGTACTGGCTGATCAACGGTGTGTCCGCGGGAGAGCCGCTGCTGTTTCTGTGGCAGGCTACCTGGAATGCGGTCAGCGTATCGCTGATGGCGGCCGCGGCGTCGGCGGTCCTTGCCGTTCCGGTAGCCGCGATGGCGGTGAGGTATGCCGGTCCCGCCGCGACGGTGCTGTACAGGATCAGTCACACCGGCTATGCCATGCCCGGCATCGTGGTGGCGCTCGCTCTCGTGTTCTTCGGCGTCCGCGTGGCGACCCCCGTGTACCAGACGGTGTGGCTGCTGGTCTTCGGCTATGTCATCCTGTTCCTGCCCGCGGCACTCGGCGCGGTCCGGTCGTCCCTGGCCCAGATCAGCCCGAGGCTCGAAGAGTCGGCAAGGGTACTCGGAAGGAGCCCCCTGCGTGTTATGCTGTCGGTCACCGGACCCCTGATGAGGTCCGGCCTGCTGATGGGAGGCGCGCTGGTATTTCTGATTACCATGAAGGAGCTGCCGGCCACCCTCATACTCGGCCCGCTGGGATTCGAGACCCTCGCGACCGCCGTCTGGTCGGCATCGGAGGAGGCGTTCTTCGCGAGGGCGGCGGCGCCGGCGCTGACGATCATCCTGATATCGTCTGTCCCGATGGCCTACCTGATCTTCCGGGAGCGCGGACCGGCACATCGCAGGACGGGGGCATGATTTCTTGAGCGACACGGTCATCGAGTGCAGGGAAGCGACCAAGCGATACGGTAGCGGAGCACCGGCAGTTGACCGCGCCAGCCTTGCCCTGTACCCGGGCGAGATACTGTCGATTCTGGGCCCCAGCGGCTGCGGCAAGACCACCACGCTGCGTCTGATCGCGGGCTTCGAGAGGCCTGACGACGGAGAGATACGCATCCAAGGCAGGGTTGTCTCCGGACCTTCGGTACACGTGCCCCCGGACCGCCGGAACGTCGGCATGGTATTCCAGGAGTACGCCCTGTTCCCTCACAAGACGGTGGCCGAGAACGTCACTTTCGGCCTTCACAAGCTCGCGGCCCAGGAACGGGAGCGGCGGCTGGCCGAGGTGATAGACCTTGTCAGGCTCAACGGGCTGGAAGGTCGTTATCCCCACGAGCTGTCAGGCGGACAGCAGCAGCGGGTCGCCCTGGCCCGCACGATCGCTCCCAGACCGATCGCGGTACTGCTGGACGAGCCGTTCAGCAACCTCGACGTGGCCATGCGCCGCGAGATGCGGCGGGAGCTTGTGGGGATCCTTCGAGAGAACAGTATCGCCACGATTTTCGTGACACACGACCGTGAGGAGGCGTTTGCCATCGCCGATCGAATAGGGGTCATGGGGGACGGGCGGCTGGAGCAGATGGACGCCCCCGACGTCATCTATCACGCCCCCGCAACGCCTTTCGTCGCAAAGATGGCAGGCACCAGCGACTTCATCACGGCCGAGGTCCAGGACGGGCTGGCCATAACCGAGGTCGGCAGGCTTCCCTTCACCAGCAGCAACGGAATTCTAAGTAACGGGTCTCGCATCGTGCTCCTGGTACACCTCGATGACTTCCAGGTCATACCCCACGATGAGGGTCCGTCAACCGTTCGCGCCCGCGAGTTCCTGGGAGACTCGACGGTCCTCGAGATCGAATTGCCGTCCGGGGCCACCTTGAGGTGCCGACAACGCTCCTACTCGCCACTGGCCACGGGCGCGCGCGTCGCCCTGGTGCCAGAAGCGGCAAGGGCGTTCCTGGCCTTCAGCGAGCCTTAGGCTCGGGTCTCTGCGGCTCTCGGTTACCGGGCCTCCCTGTAGAGGTCCTCGATCGTCAAGCTCACTTCTGCTCGCACTCCGGGGCGCTCTCCGTGACCTTCTGCACCGGCGCGAATTCGGCCGATGGCTGACCCAGGAAAGGGCTAACTAACTAATAGTATTCCTCAACAGAGCATCGAATGACGTCTGTATACTTACTACTACGGTATGGTCAGTCATAGTCAACCATCGGCGCTGCTGGGTACGAGTTTCCACAAACGCTGAGGTGACGACTCGCCGGCGAGGTCGTTTGGCGCATCAACGGCGCTGACGGGGCGGCCTGCCCATCTCCGGGCTATAATGAACGGGCGACATGTCCGACATCAGAGCCACATTGACAAGAATGGCGCGCGACCTGATGGCCGCGTCCCTGGTCGGCCTTCTCTTACTGCCTTTCTTTGGACCAATGCTGGACCACCACTTCGCGGAGCGGCGGCCGGATCACGCTCACGTATACCTGGGGCCGGTTGCCGCGGACCACGTGCATCCCTACGAGGTGTCCACCCACTACCATTACCACCCGGAAAGTCCTGCGGCAGGCGGCGCGGGCCAAAACCCACCCTCCGGCGGCATCGTGTACCTGACGCCCCATGACGGTCTAGGCACGGGCTTCACCGAACTCACCGTGCCCGCCGCGCGCGAGCATGCGATCTTCCCTGATCCTGAGGAGTACCGGACCGCGCTACGCATCCCTCGAAGCGATATCATCCCCCAAGACGTGGTTACCTCACCTCCCCGCAAGCCTCCCCGCGCATAGCTCCTTTCTCCCATCACCTATTCGCCGCTCCGGCAGGCCCCGCCGTGGAGCTCACGCACCACACCTGCCACACGCCCGCCGGCGCAGCGACCGGTCCACACCGAAAGGAGCATCCATGCAACCCCTATTTCGCAAGAGCGTATGGCTTGCGGCGGCCATAGCGGCGGCCCTGAGCCTGCCATTTGGCAGCGTACTCGCTCACGAAGGACGAGAGGTGGGCGAGTACCGGTTCGTCGTCGGCTGGATCGAGGAGCCGACGTACGAAGGACTGAAGAACGGCGTGGAACTTCGTGCCACAAAGACGGGCGAGGCCGTGCAGACCGGGCACGGCCTCGACGCCGAGGACGACGGAGCAGCTCAGGCGGGCGGCCACGGAGAGGAGGTCCCTGCAGAAGGCCTGGAGAAGACCCTGCAGGTGGAGGTGACCCACGTGCCTTCCAAAGCGTCGAAGGTGATGAACCTGCGAGCCGTCTTCAACGAGCCCGGGCACTACGCGGCAGACCTCATACCAACGGCCCCGGGGGTCTATGAGTTCCGTGTATTCGGCTCAGCCGAGGGTACCCCGATCGACGAGACCTTCATTTCGAGAGGAGGAGGCGGTGGTTTCGACGATGTACGGTCGCCGGCGGACCTGCAGTTCCCTGAGAGACTTCCCGAGGTACGCGAGATCGAGAGCGCGGTGAGGGGAGCCATGAGCATCTCGCAGCAGGCCCAGGACTCGGCGCTTCAGGCAGACGACGGAGCCTCCGCCGCCAACACTCTGGCGGTTGCCGCCATGGTGCTGGGCGTGCTGGGGATCGCTACAGGCGTCGGCGGACTGGTAGCAGCAACGAGGAGACGCGGTGCGCCCTAGTCTCTCTCAAGCTGCGCGGAGAGCGGGGGGGCGCCGGGTGGCCCGCATCGGGCTGGTTACGGGCGCCCTGGTACTCGTCTGGGCAGCGCTCGGCCTTCTCCTGCCCAGTGATACCGCGTTCGCACACGCCAATCTCGCGAGAGCCAGTCCGGCGCCCAACTCGGTGCTGGACGAGGCGCCGAGTCGCGCAGCCATCTGGTTCACCGAACCGATCGAGCCCAGCCTGAGCGAGATACAGGTGCTGGACGCTCAGGGCTCGCGGGTGGATGACGGGGACAGCCTCGTGGACACGAACGATCCACTGGCCATGTCGGTCGGGCTGGGGCCGATCGCCGAAGGTACGTACACCGTCGCGTGGAAGAACGTCTCCACAGTGGACGGTCACCGTGTCCGTGGGTCGTTCGTCTTCTCCGTCGGCGAGCCTATCGCTGGAGCGTCTGTGGAGACGCCTGGCGAACCGCTGCTTCAGTCGCCCGCGGAGCCCTTCGTTCGGTGGGTGGTGCTTGTCAGTGTGCTCGCGATGGTGGGCGGGCTGACATTCGACCTGCTGGTATCCAGGCCCATTCTGCTCTCCAGACGAGCCGAGCCATCGGTGCGGCGGGTTGGGGCCGCGCTGGCGTCCCGCTCGCTCAGGGTTATGCTTCTGGCAGTCGGGCTTTTCATCGCGGCTTCCGCAGTCCAGTTGATCGTCAATGCGGCCGAGGCCCACGAGGTCTCACCCCTGCGAACGCTGGGCTCACCGCTGCAGTCCATCCTCGGCGACACCGAGTGGGGCCGGCTGTGGCTCTGGCGTATTGGACTGTCACTCGCCTTCCTCGCAACGCTGGCTGTGCTCCTGTTCGAGTCGATGCGGGTCCGCTCGGAGGAGGAGACTGAAAGATGGGCGGTAGGGGCCCGGCTTCTGGCCCTCGGCATCGGCGGCGGCATACTGGTGACTCTGAGCCTGACCAGCCACGGCGCCGCCACGACGGGAATCCGGTCCGCAGCCCTGCTCTCCGACTACCTGCACCTGTCTGCGTCGGCCTCCTGGGTGGGAGCGCTCTTCCACTTCGCCTTGGGCGTCCCGCTTGTGCTTCGCTCTCTTCCGCCCGGACAGCGCCGAGCGTGCCTCGCGGGGCTGGTGCCGAGGTTCTCGACCGTGGCCGCGCTAAGCGTAGCCGTGCTCATAGTGACCGGCATATTCGGCGCGTGGGCGCAGGTAACCGTGGCGCCGGCCCTCGCGACACCGTACGGTCTCACGCTCGTCGTGAAGGTCGTCCTCGTGGCCCTCCTCCTGGCCGTGGGCGCGCTCAACCTGCTGTGGGTGCGGCCGGGGCTGGCAGAGGGTACGGACAGGGGTCGGTGGCTCAAGCGCCTGGTTGCAGGCGAGGCAGCGCTTGGCATCGTCGTGCTGGCGTCTGTTGGCGTCCTTACCAGCCTGGAACCGGCTCGCCAGGTAGCTGCCCGCGACGGGATAGGGGTGTCCGACTCGCTGACCTTCCAGGACACCGCGGAAGGAGCGGCGATCACGCTGGAAGTCGAGCCCGCGACGGTTGGCCCAAACACATTCACCGTCTCGCTTGAGGACAGGCTGGGCAACCCGATAGCGACAGCGTCGGACGTCTCTCTCGGTCTTGCCTATCTGGACGCCGACCTCGGCGAGGAGACGGCGTCGGCCGTGTCGATGGGCGACGGTACCTACGTCTTGGGTCAGAGCATGCTGAGCATCGCAGGCGCCTGGCAGGTGGAGCTCATCGTGCGTAGACCCGACGCCTTCGACGCACGCACCGCATTTCGGTTCGAGGCATTGGCCGGGGGCAGCGCATCGATTGCCCCTTCGCCCGAAACGGCAAACCTCCTCCTGGGGGCCGGGCTGGTCTTGCTGGGAATGCTGTTCATGGGGCTGGCCCTGCCCCTGGGCGCCTGGTACACGCGCACGGGCGCGGGGGTGATGGTGCCAGGGATCGCCGGGTTCCTTGCGGGACTGGTCTTGCTGCTCAACACACAGCTTGCTGAACCGGACGACCAGGCGCTCCTGCGGAACCCGTTCCCGCCCGATCCCGCGTCCCTGCAGACCGGCGGCTCAGTCTACGAGCGGAGCTGCCAGACCTGCCACGGAGCCTCCGGCAGGGGCGACGGGCCAGGCGGCGCGGGGCTGGACCCGCCACCCGCCGACCTGGTCGTTCACGTGCCTCTCCACTCGGAGCGAGACCTCTTCCGCTTCGTCCACGACGGCGTTCCGGGCACGAGCATGGCGCCGCTGGGAGACAGGTTGACGGACGAGGAGATATGGCACGTCATCAACTACATCAGGACGTTCGAGGAGTAGAGGGGAGTGCCGGAGGCTACCTGCCTCTGAGCCGGGGGTCGAAAGTGTCCCGCATCCAGTCGCCGACCAGGTTCAGAGATATGATCAGCAGCGATATCGCCACTCCGGGAGCCATGGCGATCCACCACGCCTGGAGCAGCCAGTCCCTGCCTTCCGCAATCATGACACCCCACGCCGCGGTCGGCACCGGGATGCCCAGGCCCAGGAAGCTCAGGGCCGCCACAAAGAGTATGATTCCGCCGGTCTGGAGCGTTGCGATGACCAGTATGGTCGCGAGGGTGTTGGGCAGCAGGTGACGGAACAGTATCCGCGGCGTGCGGCAGCCCGTAGCTATGGCACCTAAGACAAACTCCCTCTCCTTGAGGCTCAATACTTCGCCGCGCACGAACCGGGCATATGGGACCCACGAAGTCAGGATGACCACGGTGACTATGATCTCGACGCCGGGACCGAGCGCCGTGACGGCAACCAGGGCCATCAGAAGGCCCGGCATGCCAAGCATGACATCCACCAACCTCATGAGCAGGGCGTCTGTCCAGCCGCCCCAATACCCGCTCACCAGCCCCATAGACACACCGATAAGGCATGCGCCAACGAGCCCCGCAAGCGCGCTCACAATCGTGATCCGCGCCCCGTCCAGGAGCCGGCTGAGGATGTCCCGTCCCTGAAAGTCGGTCCCGAGCCAATAGCCGTCGACGCTGCCCTCCAACCAGAACGGCGGCGACAGCGAGATCTGCAGCGTGCCGGCCGCTGGGTCAAATGGGGCTACGTATGGGCCGAACGCGCCCAGGAAGGCCATTACGGCCAGTACGAACAGCGGAATGAAAGGGGCTTTTCGAACCCTCAAGGCCCGGTACACCCTCCAAACACCGGCCACCGGTTGCATGAGGGCTGACATGACTGCGGCGCTCTGGCTTTCGGACGTCACTGGAACTTCACCCTTGGGTCGACCATGCTGTAGAGCACGTCGGCCAGGAAGTTGGCCAGCAGGAACATCGACCCGATAATCATCGTAAGCCCCTGCACCAGGAACAGGTCCCTGGAGCCGACAGCCGTCACCAACAGCCGGCCGATGCCTCCCCACCCGAAGACCGCCTCGACTAGCACGATGCCGTTCATCATGCTCACTATCAGGAGCGCCGTGGCCGTGATGATGGGGATGAGAGCGTTCCGGACGGTGTGTCTCCAGAGGACCAGCCGGCCGGGGAGTCCCTTTGCCCGGGCGGTGCGGACGAAGTCGGACCCGATGACCTCCAGGACCGACGACCTCGTCAGCCTCAGCATCCCGGCCATGGAGGACCACCCGGCGGTGACCGTCGGCAGTATCCAGTGCGTCCACCCGCCCTCACGGCCGGCGATCGGCAGCCAGGCGGTCGTGAAATCGGCCAGTCCGAGATTCACCTGGATGCCTACGCCGAAGATGTAGATCAGTACGAGGGCCAGCCAGAACTCGGGGACCGACTGCCCGGCAAATGCGAGAGTGCGTCCTATGCTGTCGGCCAGCCGGCCTCTGTTGTAAGCGGCGAAGACGCCAAGAGGCAGAGCAACGACCAGCGTAAACACGGTGGCCATCAGGCCCAGGTGTACGGTGGGCCCGACCCTGTCCCAGATGACGTGCGTGACGGGCCTGCGTCCCGCGATCCACGAGTAACCGAAGTCGCCACGGACAGCACGTCCCATGAACGAGCCGAATTGGACCATCAACGGCTTGTCCAGCCCGTGGTCGCGTCTCAGCTGTGCGATCAGCTCAGGAGTGGACTCCTCCAGGCTCACGGGCAAGAGATAGTACACCGGGTCCCCAGTGGCCCAGGTGAAGTAGAACACCATTACGGAGAGGGCCATAAGCGCCAGTAGAGACTGGAGAACCCTGCTTACGAGAAAGGTCCACATTATGGAGATGGGACCTCACCGCAGCCAAGAGCGGTGATCCGCCCCGTCGGCGTCCCGGGTATGATGGCTAGATCGCCGACAAAAAAGTCGTCGAACGCGACGCCAAGCTTGCTCCTGGATAATCCCTCGATCAGGAATCCGAGATTGTGCCGCCGCTCGCCCAGGGCGGCGCCCATGTCCTCGGCATCCAACAGCTCAGGCGCACATGTCATCTCTCGTATTTGAAGGGGCCTCGGTTCGGACTCTCCCGGGTTCAGGTAGACCACCACCCGACTCTTATCCGCATCCTCATAGATGGTTGCCCATCCGGAGACGCCCGACTCGTTGGCCTCGTTCACCTGGAACGTGACCAGCCTGTCTGCGCCTGGAATGGCGCTGCAAGCGACCTCCTCATTTGAGGACAAGTGCACGTCGATCCAGAACCCGCCCGTAAGGAGGTCGTCCGTGGGAACAGCCAGGTCCGCAACGGAGGCGCCTTCGGCAACATCGGGCAGCTCATGCTCCGCCGCGCCGCCGCATCCTCCAGAATGTATGTGGGCCTGGGCCGATTCGGTGACCCTGGGCAGGAAGAGCTTGACCTCCGTTCTGCCACCCAAGTCGACAAGCGCAGCCCAACTACCACTCTGGCCCAAGTCGATCAGATAGACGTTCCGGGGAGTTTCGTCAAAATCGAGCAGTCTGGGGCGGTCGGTGCCCAAGCCACCAGTCTCGACCCGGGCAGGAGGAGACGGGAACAGCTTGAGGCCCAAGCTCGGACTTGTACCCGGCGTCGGGGTCGGGGCTTCGCCGGCAGAAGTCGATCCAGCCTGAGTCGGGACCGCTCCAACTTGACCCGCGGCCTCCCCGGATGAGGCCGTCTCAGGAGCCTGATCGCCTCCACATGCCCCGAGCAAGGTGAGTGTGAGGAATAGTACGACGGTGACCTTCCACATGTTCGCCGCCTCCATGCCACACTTCTCAGAGGTCGGTGGCGCTCTCGCAACGACTCCCTTGCATCAAGCCAGCAGGCCCAGGCAACGCAACTTCGTCGACGAGGGCTAGAGTATTATCACTCAGGGGCGGCGTCAACCGCGCTTCCGTCCTCACGCGTACCCACTTTACCTCCAGGTGTCGAGCACGGGGGCTTGGGGGTCGCAGCCTTCGCAGAAACTGAAAAAAAACCTGTCAAAACTGTCCAGTTTGTAGAATCTCATAGCTGGAGGCTCCGACTCGGACGTCAGATACTGGACACAAACTGAACAGAATCTGGACACTTACTGGACATTTACTGGACAGTCCGGGAGGCTGGCCCCCGTATGGAGTACGGATCGGGCTCTGTACTGCAATGCTGGAAGGGGATCGGGACATAAGAGCATTATGCGTACAGCCGTTCTGTTTGTCAAGACCGAATATCCGTGTGATGTGAGGATTGACTCCCTTACAAAGTGGGTACGCGTGAGCCCTTCCGCCAGCTCGGCCCTTGTGTGGACTTCAGGGCGTGGAGGGTCTAGGACTCGTCGAAGATGGACTGGTCCCAGTCGACCCACTTCATGAAGCCGCTGGCTTCTATGCTATTGAGAACGCCCTGCCTGAATCCTTCGGACACCGGCTCCTGGTTGGGGAAGTACGGCCCGGTGTCCATGCCCATCAGCAAGAGCCTCTCCCGGGCAGGCGGGCCCTCACCCATCCCCGGATAGCCCACGTCCGCTCGCCTGCCCGAGTTCAGGTCGGCATCGAACCTGATGAGCTCCAACTGGTCGAGCTCGTCGAACCGCTTCTCCCGTATCAGCTGGCACTTCTTCAGGGAGTACCGGGGCGCCACGTTTCCCAACGTGTCGATGAACCCGACCATCCCCAGACGGAATCCCAGACTGAGCATGCCGCCCTGCTCGATGAAGTTGAACCTGTCCTTGAACAGCCGGACCATGCCCGCCCAGTGGAACACGGAGAGCGAGCCCCACTTGAGCCCGTCCATGTTCTCGAGGTCCACGAAGCGCTCGAACAGGTCCTGCCTGAACTCGAAGGCGTTCGGCATGCACCACGGGAGGTTGTAGGCGATGATGCCGATATCGGCGGCGTCGTTTATGTATTTGAAGAAGCCGAACACGTCGTCGTCGGTGGGGCCCATATAGTGAGGCGGGGTCGTCTGGATGAAGTCTATTCCCAGGTCGGCGGCCCGCTTGGCCTTGTCGGCGGCCTCCCGCGCGCTCAGCTCGGTCACGCCGATAGCCGTAGGAGCCCTGCCGTCGGCGGCCTCAACGACGGTCTCGGCGAGCGCCTGCCACTCCGAGTCCCTCAGGAACGCCCCCTCGCCCAGGCCCCCGGCGATGAGGAGAACGCAGTTGCCCTCGGTAAACCCCTTCTCGATGATCCAGTTGATATGGGTCTTGTGGCGGTCGAGCAACAGGTTGAAGTTCTCGTCGTTGAACGTCGGCAGGGAGAGTAGGGAGCCGACGAGCTTGTCCTGGCGCCGGTTAGACATGGGAGACTCCTGCGGTCTGGGTAGTGTGTCTAGTTGACGGTAGACTACTGGCGTTCCCCGTCATCGTCAAACCCTGCCTGTACTGGCGGGTTCCCTGTCGCGTAACTCTCCGGCGGCCCGTGCGGACCGCCGGAGTCCCCCTCACTCTAACCCTCTCCCGCGAAGGGGAGAGGGGATATGGTTCAGTAGAAGGAGCACCCGATGCCGCGGTACCCGATGGTGACCTTGTCACCTTCTACGAGCACCGGCGTGATACGCTCCCCGTCCGTCAGAGCCTCCAGCTCCTCCCACTTGTCCGGCTGCAGGGCGAGGTCGATCTCGTCGTACCCGGTACCGTTCTCCTCCAGCTCCATCTTGACCGAAACGCAGATGGTGCATTCGGGATGCGTGTACAGGAGAGCCCGGTTGTCCTCAGACATCGGAGCCCTTGGGCCAGGGGGGCTGCGGCCGCTTGATCTCTCCGAAGTAGGGCCGGCCGGCCGCGATCCCCAAGAAATGCTCGAAGGCTGGGACTGCGTCCTCCTGAGGCGGAGTGAAGGTCTTCAGGAATGCCGTGTTGCCGTTCTCGAACACGAACGTGGGCGTCCCGAAGATGCCGCGCATCACCGCCTCCTCATGGTCGCGGCCAATGATCCGAGGCAGTTCGGGGTCCTTCATGTCCTGCCTCAACCGGTCCACGTCCAGGCCCGCCTCTCCGGCCACTGCGGCCAGGGCCTCCACATCGTTGAGGCGGATGCGGCCTTCTTCCCCATGACGCGCGTCCAGCAGCGCCATGCTGAATCTGTCGTGCAGCTCCTGTCCCTGCCGACGCGCCGCCTCGCTCACCACCTGGGACAGCATGCTTCGACCCGCCGTCAGGTCGTCCTGCTCCCAGACCTTCCAGTCACCGTTCCCCCTGGCGCCCTGCTTCAACGCGTAGGCGTTCTGCTCAAGCGAGAAGTGCCTCCACGTGATATCCAGCTTATCGCCGTACGCTTCTTTTACGTGGGCCAGCCACACGGCTGCCTGGTATACCCACGGTCAGGCATAGTCGATCCAGACGTTAACCCTTACATCTTCCATTGGGCACCACTCCTATATTTGGCTGATAACTGACGACCGGCCGATAACCCTAATTCTAACGTATCGTGTCGATCGCGCAATGGCGCTGAGACACCAGCCCCGCTGTGCTAGAATGGGCGGCCCCCACAATGGTGCGCATTCGCCGAAGAGTGCTTGGCTGCAAGACCAGGAGCTATGTCGAGAGAACCCAAGACTGAGTTCGACCCGGCAACGCTGGAGATCCTGTGGAACCGGCTGATCTCCATCGCAGACCAGTCGGCGACGACCCTGGTGCGCACCTCCTTCTCGACCGTCGTGCGCGAGTGCAACGACTATGCCTGCGTCCTGATGGACCGCAACGGCGACACGCTCGCGGAGAACAGGGGGTCGATCCCGTCGTTCGTCGGCACGATGTCGCGCACGGTGAAGCACTTCCTCCGCCGGTTCCCGCCCGAGACTTGGAGGCCGGGCGACGTGGTGATCACGAACGACCCGTGGATGGGCACGGGCCATCGGCCCGACTTCTCGATGGCAACGCCCGTGTTCCTGGACGGGGAGCTGGTGGCCTTCACCGGGATCATCGCCCACGCCTCGGACGTCGGGGGCTCGATCTTCTCCGCCGACAACCGCTCGGTATTCGAAGAGGGCCTCGGCGTGCCCCCCATGAAGCTCTTCTCCGAGGGGGTCCCCAACGAGGACCTGTTCGAGATGGTCCGCTACAACGTCCGCGTTCCCGAACCGGTCATCGGGGACTTCATGGCCATGGTCGCTGGATGCGAGGTCGCGGGCCGGCAACTCGTCAGCTTCATGGAGGAGTACGGGGTGGGGATGCTGGAGACACTGAGCCAGAATATCCAGTCGCGGGCAGAAGAGGTGATGCGGAGGGCCATCCGAAAGCTGCCGGACGGGAGATACAGTCACACAGTGTCGCTGGACGGGTTCGACCGTCCCATCGAGATCGCCTGCGCGATAACGATCGACGGGGACGAGCTGGAGGTCGACTTCGCCGGGACGTCCGAGCAGGTGGACCACGGGGGCGTGAACGTGGTCTATGCCTACACCTGGGCCTTTACCACGTACCCGCTCAAGTGCGTCCTGGACCCTCTCACCTACCGCAACGAGGGATCGTACCGGCCGTTCACGATAAAGGCGCCGGAGGGGAGCGTACTCAACGCGACCTTCCCCAGGGCGGTGTCCTCCCGTCATCTCACGGGCCACTGCATTACCTCGGCGGTGTTCGGCGCGCTGGCGCCGATACTGCCTGATACCGTGATCGCCGACTCGGGGTCTACGCCGCAGTACATATCGTTCTTTTCGGGCGTGGACGAGGCGCTGCAGCCGTTCTCGATGATGATGTTCCTGAGCGGGGGCATGGGCGCGAGCAGCAGCGAAGACGGCCCCCACTGCAGTCCATTCCCCAGCAACCCGATACCCGGGTCCGCAGAGGTGTCCGAGTCGGTCGCTCCGCTCGTGATCTGGAAGAAGGAGCTGCGCCCCGACTCGGGCGGGGCCGGGCGCTATCGCGGAGGATGCGGACAGGACATCGTCATCGAGGTCAAGTCGCCGAGGCGCTCGGAACTGTCCGTGATCTCCGAAAGGTGGGACTTCCCGGCGGAGGGCCTTCGCGGGGGCGAGGCCGGAGGACGGGCCGGGGCCAACAGGATCGCGCCGGATGACAGGGTACTGCCCGAGAAGGGGCGCACCGTGCTCGATCCGGGCGACGTCATCCATCTGGTCACGGCCGGCGGAGGCGGCTACGGGAGGCCTGAGGAGCGCGACGCAGACCGAGTCGTCGAGGACCTGCGCAACGAGCTGATATCAGAGGACGCGGCCAGAGAGGTCTACGGCCTCGATGGGCGGGACGGCCGGTAGATGCCGGACGCCAGGCTCGGCGTTGACGTAGGGGGCACCTTCACGGACTTCGTGGTCTTCGACCCCGAGTCGGGCTCCTTCTCGGTCGGGAAGACTCTGACGACCCCACAGGACCTCGCGCTTGGAATCATCCGCGGTACCCGCGAGGCCGCCGAACGGGCCGGGTTCGAGGTCAGGGACATCTCCCAGGTGACCTACGGGACGACTTTGGTGGCCAATCTTCTGCTGGAGCGGAAGGGTGTGAGGGTCGGCCTGATCGCCACCGAGGGGTTCCGGGACGTCCTCGAAACCGGCACCGAGCAGCGGTACGACATGTACGACCTGACCGCTAAACGCGCCGAGCCTCTCGTCCCCAGGAACCTTCGGAGGACCGTACGGGAGCGAGTCGGCTGGGACGGCGAGGTGCTGGTCCCGCTGGACCCATCGTCGCTCGACCCGATCTTGTCGACGTTCGAGGCGTACGGGGTAGAGAATATCGCCGTCGCGTTGCTGCACTCCTACCGGAACCCCTCTCACGAGCGGATGGTCCGCGAATACCTGAAGGACCGGTACCCCCAGTACGGTGTGTCGCTCTCATCGGACGTCGCCCCGGAGGTGCGGGAGTACCCCCGGACGTCGACGACGGTAGCCAACGCATACGTCGAGCCGCCTCTGCGGGGGCACCTCGCAGAGATGGAGGATGGCCTGAGGTCTCTGGGCTTCGAGGGCGTCGTCTACATGATGCTCTCCGAAGGCGGGATAACGACGCTGGAGGCTGCCCGGTCGTTCCCAGTGCGGCTCGTCGAGTCCGGCCCGGCGGCCGGGGCGATGGCGGCTGCCTACTATGGGGAGGCTCTCGGATACGGCGACCTGCTCGCGTTCGACATGGGCGGCACGACGGCGAAGCTCTGCCTGATCACCGGCGGGAGGCCGTCTCGCACGACCGAGTTCGAGGTGGCGCGGGAGCACCGCTTCAAGAAGGGGAGCGGGCTCATCCTCAAGGTGCCGGCGATCGACATGATCGAGATCGGCGCGGGGGGCGGGAGCATAGCCTACGCTGACCCGATGGGGCTGATGAAGGTTGGGCCCCAGAGCGCCGGGGCGGACCCGGGGCCCGCGTGCTACGGACTCGGCGGGACGGAGCCGACGGTCAGCGACGCGGACCTGGTGCTGGGGCTGCTCAATCCCGACTACTTCCTGGGCGGCGAGATGTCCCTCGACCCGGACTCGGCGCAGAAGGCCATCGAGACCCGGCTGGCGGGACCCATGGGGATGAGCGTTACCCGCGCGGCCCATGGCATCCACGAGGTGGTCAACGAGAACATGGCCACAGCGGCCCGGATGCACGCGTCGGAGCAGGGGCTGGACATCCGAGGGAGCGCCCTCGTGGCGTTTGGCGGCGCCGGGCCGGTCCATGCATACCGAGTGGCGAAGCTGCTGGGCATCAGCAGGGTGGTCTGCCCCCTGGGAGCGGGCGTGATGTCGTCGATAGGGATGCTCGTCGCGCCCAAGTCGTTCGACTCGGTGCAGAGCTACATCAGCCGCCTGGACAGCGTGGACTGGGACCACGTGAGCTCCATCTACGAGGGCATGGAGTCGAGCGCGGTGGAGCTACTTGCGGCGGCGGGGGTCGAGGCCGAGGACATCAGGATCGAGCGGAGCGCCGACATGCGGTACGTGGGCCAGGGGTTCGAGATCGTGGTCCCGGTGCCCGGCGGGAAGCTGGGGCCGGGCCTTCAAGAGACACTCGCGGCCACCTTCAGTGAGACGTACAAGTCTCTGTTCGGCCGCATCCTGACTGACGTTCCGGTGGAGACGATCACCTGGCGGCTGTCGGCGTCCGAGCCGCCGCCCCGGCCCGACATACGATTCCGCACGGCCGGACCGGAAACCCACGCCGGAGGACTCAAGGGCGAACGGCCGGTGTTCATCACCGAGGAGGGCCGGTTCGTCGACTGCCCGGTGTTCGACCGCTACGGCCTCGAGCCGGGGGCGACGGTTAACGGCCCGGCTATCGTGGAGGAGCGGGAGTCGACGGTCTTCGTCGGACCGGACGCGCGGTGCGCCATCGACGAGCACCTGAACCTGGTGATGGCTCTGGGGTAGGTCCAGCTCAGACGCCCCCTGCCCGTCGTCTTTGGCCCCAGTCTTTCGGTCTATTGAGCCGGAAATGTGTAACTCCGTGTCACATTTTGTCACTTTCAGCTTTGGGGCCAGGTTACAAAGCGTGACACGGAAGCTACCCGATGTTGGGAAAAGTGACGTGAATGTGACCGTATGTGACATGGGGATGGTGTGACCGCCGAGCGTGCCTACGGTGGTAAACTACTAACTCTCCATACCTCACGAGTTGCGAGGCAACTGTGCAGAAACTTCGCCAGCACATGGTCATGGTCGGCACCCTCATCGGTGCACATGGCCTCTGCCTCGTTCTCGCCTCCATCGGCTGTAACAGCGGCCCAGAGTCTGGTGACGGCCAAGGCTCCGGGTGGGTCAGATATGCGGCACTCGACGAAGGCCCAAAGCCTCCTCCCGACGTGGGTCTCCTTGATACCCAAGGCCTTTCTCTAGCCGGAGCAGAGGGGACTGTGTCGTACGACTTTATCACCCACGCCTTCACGGGCAAGGTGGAAAACACCACAACGGCCACGCTGCGCCGGGTCAGAGTTCAAGTCCACCTCTCAAACGGGATTACGTTAGGCCCGACCACCCCGGTCGACCTAGCTCCCGGTCAGGTTGTGACCGTCACCGTCCCGGCAAGCAGTCACCCCTTCACCCATTGGAGCGCGTACCTAGAAGTCGACTGATTTCTGGTATCCCTACACCACCTAGACACTCCTGCCTTTTACCGACACTGGAGAGCCGGATGCGGTGAAAGCCGCACGTCCGGTTCGGAGGGGGGGCCGACGGAAAAGTGTTCCGGTAACACGGGATAACTCGCCGGCGGCCTACCCTACACTCGTGGTACTCTGAGAAGGCGACTCCCCTATCTGGTCAGACAAGGGTGAAACGATGCGGCAAGTGGTCCTCCATCCAGGTGAAGACGGCTATTGGGTTGCCGAATGCCCCAGCCTGGCGGGCTGTGTCAGTCAGGGTGAGACCAAGGAAGCAGCTATCGCCAATATCAGAGAGGCGATCAAAGAGTACGTCGCCGCTCTCGAGGACGATGGCCTGCCGGTCCCCGAAGAGCACTTTGAAGCGCTAGTCGTAGCCGTTTGAACGGATTGCCCACGGTTTCTGGTCGGGAGTGCGTCAGGGCTCTCGTCAGAATCGGGTTCTACACCAGACGACAGCGTGGCAGCCACATCATATTGCGTCGAGACGAGCCCTTCGCTCAGCTCGTCGTTCCCGACCATAAGCAATTGGACCGGGGCACTTTGCGTGCCATTATCAGGCAAGCGGGGCTCGGTGTAGAGGAGTTCGCGGAGCTATTGTGAATCAACCTCAGGGGGTTCGCAGGGTCACACTTACTCTTGCAGCCAGTTTTCGACCGATAGACCGGGGATTCTCTGGAAATCCCTGACGTTTCCTGTAACAACTGTAAGGCCGCGAACGAGCGCTATTGCCCCAATCCTGAGGTCGGCGTCGCCCAGCGGTGTCCCCTGGCGCTCTAACTCTGCTCTCACCTCTCCATAACGACGTGCAGCAGCCCCGTCAAAGGGCAGCGCGGGGAGATTCGGCAGAAGTGTCCTGTCCAGCCGTTCAAGGAGAACGGGCGCGCGTTCCAGCAGTCGGTGGGCCCCGTAGAACAGCTCCCCCAGCGTGATGCTAGACGTAAACTGGTGCTCGGGAGGTACGGACGCCAGCCTGGCAATCAGTGCTGTAGAGGGGACCCGTTTGAGGAGGTTGCTCAGGATATCCGTGTCCAGGAGGTACATCAAGCTTCAAGCTCTACCGGCCGCCCTGCGTCGTTTTCACGGCCGGCATAGATATCCTCAATCAGAGCCTCCAAGTCTTCATCGTCCACTTCCCTCCAAGCGCCCGCGAGGGCAAGAGCTCCATGAGGCCGTGCTGAAGCTGCTCGATCCTGTCCCAAAAGCTCCAGGTCGGCCATGCTGACCAATGCAGCCAACGGCCTACCACGACGTTCAATGACTACCCGCTGGCCTCCATAAGCTACTTCTGCTGACAGCGCCGAGAGCTGAGCCTTTGCCTGTGCCGCGCTCACTCTCTTAGCCACTGGTCATACCTCCATCTTTCTGACTAACTAGTCAACATGACTTATAGTAAGTCAGTAAGCCAATATGTTCAACATCTTCATCGCGCCCTATGCCCGGGCCGGAGTGCCTCACCTGTACGGGTCTAGGTACGACGCGGCGGCCCGGTGTCTGCCTCGGCCTGCGCGATCCTGGACAGAAGGGATGTCTTACCCCGAATCCACCGATGCGGAGCGGCCTTGGGGTTGGAACAAGGGGTGAGGGCCGTGGGACGCGACGGTCCGCGCTCGATTCCGATAAATGGGGCCGGTGGCGGCCTTTGGTTGTCGTTGGGGGCGCCGATGGCGGTCCTGGGCAGCGGCGCTGGGGCGGGGTCGGCGGGACAGCATGCAGGGGAAGACAATCGCGGACCGGGCCGGTGCGACTCTGTGGGTCGGTTGGGTAGTCTGGTGGACGTGTCAGGCGCCGTCGGTGCCGTCAGGCAGGCAATGGCAGGGCTCGCAATCGAGCCAGCGCGCGAGTGAACTGGGTTTCCCAAGGCCAGCCCTGTGGCAGATGCAAAGTGAGGCGGCGGGCCGAGCGGGTGAGCCGTCCGGCCAGGGAGAAGAAGCGCCGCCGGAGGGTCTTGGTGGTCACCACCCCCTCGTCCAGACCGATGCGCGCGGTCCAGCGGGCCAGGTTATGGGCCAGCACCTGGACGGCCAGCCATGCGCCGTTGGCGGGGAAGCGGCCCGAGGGGAGATGGTTGAGGCCGACGCCGTGCTTGAGGTCTCGGATAGCATTCTCAATCTCGGCGTGGCGGCGATGGTCGGCCTCCAGTTCCAGGGTTTCCCCGTCCCGGTCGGTGATGAAGCCGTGATAGCTGTAGCTGGCGAAGAGGGCCAGTTGGGAACCGGGCGTGGGCTTCACCCGCCGGACGATGAGCCGCACTGGGGCGGCTTCGGGCTCACCCTGGAAGGGAGTGTAGGTGGTCTCGGCCACGTCGGCGCCGCCGTCCATCCAGTAGGGGACGGGCGTCCAGTCCTCCTCGGGAATCGCCTCAATCAACTCCCTGAGGCGGGCGTGTTGGCGGATGGTGATGGAGAAGCGGACATCCATCTTGCGGCAGACGACGACCAGGGCGTGGGCATAGAAGCCGCTGTCGGCCCGCACCGTGAGTTGTCCTGTAGCCCCAGCATGGCGCACCCGGCCCACGGTCTCCCGCAGGAAGTGGGCGGCGCCCCGAACGGTGTTGGCGCGGCCCTCGCGCAGCCGAGACATCAGCACGTCGCCGGTGCCGGCGGCGATGGCCAGCAGCGGGTGATAGCCCCGCTGGCCAGTGTAACCATGGTGACGCGCCCCCTCCTTGGCCAGTCCGTAGGTCTCGCACATGGTGGAGTCCAAGTCGATGGTCAACGGCCCTTCGCCGGGTCCCGCACCAGCGGCCCAGGCCCGGGACAGCAACTCCCGGCTCACCCGATCCAACTGGCGGACGTGGCCCCACCGGAAGCTGCGCAGGAAAGTTCCCAGGGTGGATGGCGCCTTGACTACGCAGCCGATGGCGCCAGCTGTCCCGCCGGTACGCAACACGTCGGCGTCGTCAATGAAGTCGCCCCCAGCCAGCGCCGAGGCCACCAGGGTCAGCATCTTGTCTCCTGGGTTCGCTCGCCCCGGCGCGTCTCCCAGGTCGACGTGGCTGTCGACGACTTCACGCAGGCCCAGGTGCTGGGCTAGGGTCACCGGGAGGAGCAGCCCAGCATTGGCCACCAGGCGGTGGTCGTCGAAGGCGATACGGATGCGGTCGGGATGGTTGCGTGCTAGCATCTATCGGGTGCTCCTTGTTCTGGGGTCGGCTTTGCTGTTTCAAAACCATTATCCCAGATTCACAGGAGCACCCTCTTGCCGCTTCAGGACACTGACCCGACGCCCTCCTTCGGTGGATTCGGGCTTACGCTCGGCTGAGGTGAACGAGGACGTGATGCCGTTGCGGGTGAACCGCAGCAGGTCGGGCACGTCGAATCCGAAACTCGCGGCCAGATCGTACTCCCTCCCGATGGTCGTATGCAGGCTCAGCATGCAGGTGTATGTCCGTCTTCGGCAGGGCGGCTACGGCGCTAGTCAGCCTGGTCCTCCCTCCGGTCTGCGGAGACCTCCGCAGTCACGTTCTCGACGATGGACGCTATGTGCAGGTCGGGCAGTGTCAGTACGACAAATGACGGCATTCCCAGCCGGCGCCAGAAACCCATTGGGCGGACGCCCGCGACACTCGCCGCGTAGAGCTGCATTACCGTGCCGTGTGTCACTACAACGGTGTCCGTCTGTCCCGCGTCGATCACATCATCGATGGCGGCGGTGAACCTGCTGAGGGCCTGTCCGGCCGTCTCCGTCCCGAATACAAGCTGGTCCGGACTGCAGAAGAGCTGCTCGACCGCGCTCTCGAACTCATCCCTCGTCGGGAAGTAGGGTACGCCTATCCTGTGATGCTCCTCCAGCCCATCGGCGGTCCGTACCGGAACCCCGAAAGCTGCGGCGACTATCTCAGCGGTCTCGACTGCCTTGGGCTCTCTGCTTGACCAGACCGTGTCGGGACTGAAGCCGCGAAGCCTGTCTGCCAGCAGCTCTGCGCGGCGGCGTCCGACCTCGTTGAGCCTCCATTCAGAGGCCGGCTGGTCGGGCTCTATCTCTGGGTTGGAGTGGCGAACCAGTACGAGCCTGCTCTCATGAAGTGGCATATCCACCCTCCACGCGCTCGTCTAATTCTGATTGACGCCGTGGTTACGACTCTCTTGCCACTTTGAAGATGCCTGTTTCCGTGGTTATCCGGAACGCGCCCTTGAGCTGGATTTCCCTGTTGAAGTAGGCACGCAGCTTGAAGGCTTCCTCATCGGACAGTCGTGTAAAAGACATCACATATTCAACCAGCGGGGTTGCCTCGGTCACGACCAGGACACCGTTCCTACGCTCGACCTCGACTTCGGCGAACCATCGTTCCAACTCGCCGGCACCGTTGTCGAGGTTGAAGTGCGCGACTATTTGATCACCGCCAATCGGCGTTGCGATCCCCAGCCTCCGGGACACCTCTCTGAGCTCGGCCATGTGACTCAGCCCAATTGTGGTCGCGTACAGGTGTCCCTCCGGCCGCAGCACTCGCCGAATCTCTGAGAGTGCCCTGGGCAAGTCCGGGACGTGATACAGCATGTGGTTGGCGATGACAGCGTCGAAGCTGTCCTTCTCATAGGGGATCGACTGGGCATCGACTTTCCCGAATGTGAGCTTCAAGTCCGTGTGGGGCAGACTCTGCTCCGCCTCCTGCACCATCCCCTGGGAAGCGTCGGAAAGGGTGATGCTCCAGCCACGAGGTATCCGCTCCAGGTTCTCGCTCCACAGCAGTCCCGTGCCGCACCCGAGCTCAAGTACGCGCCCGTGCTCCGGGATGTCGAAGTGGTCGAAGACCCAATGAAACCAGGGATATTTTTCCGTGCTGAAGCGAATGTGCAGACCGGCCCTGGCGGTCAGGTTGGACGAGTCCCTGTACTGCGATCGGAGGTATTCCTGGCTCAATAGGGTGTCCATGAAATATCAGCTTAGCATGGATTGTGGTGATGGTTAGGGCGACTTCAGCCGGCTGCGCGCATCCTCGATGCTGCACGCCTGGCATCAGGGTCTAGCTGCAGGTCCTGAACGAACTTCATCGTGAAGGTTCTCGATCTTGTCGAGTTTGGTGGACCTCCCCATCAAGCATCCGGTCCAGCCGTGTGGCAGCGGTTGGCGGGCCGGTTCCCCCGGCTAGAGCGGGTATGCACCGAGGCGGTTGCCAGTTGTGAGGTTCAGGTCATACCCCGGCACCCCGGGCCCACTCTGGATGAACGGTGGGCGCGGTCCACTCCAGAGAAGGTTGCCAGTCTACGTAAGACCCGTCGAAGGGAAACTGTCTCGTCCGCACCATTTCGATGACTCTTTCGCCGTCCGCAAAGAAGCGATCAGTCTGGGCCTGTGTGAAGACTCCAACCTCAATCCACTCCGAAGCCATCTCGACATCTTTCCATCGGCATTCGAAGTCCGGCGTAACCACCAGGTCAAGCGAGTGGTCGGTCGTGTCGACCCCGATGGCGGTCCTAACGAACGGAGCTTCCAGATTGACGTACCAACCCGTGAAACGACGTTGGGGTGTCCGACTCCAGTGGAGCCAAATCGAGTAGGGCTGCCCAGGAAACATCAAGCGGAGACACTCGCCCCGGCGGAACTCGTCCGTTGGATGCTCTCCATGAACAAAGTCGCCGAGAGAGCTACTGCGATCTGCCAGGTCCACCCGCTTCATGCGAGTGCCAACCGGCATCCAAAGTGCAACCAGGCTTGGTTTATCCTCTGCGACGATGTACGGCCAGCCCTGAAGCACGCCCGGTCTGCCCGGCACGGTCCGGTGGGAGTGTCCCACGTACCGCAGGGTGATCCGGTCGCCTCGCTTCCAGAGTCTGTCCGTCATGGTTCAAGACTCGTCATTGCTGCTGGAGACAGGGACGCCGCATAGGCGATGCGTCATCGAGACGTGGCCGCGAGAACGCGCTCGGTCAGGGTGCCACGAGGAGCGGCATTAGCGACGGGGAGGCCTTCGGCTAAGGCCTGTTCACGGACCCGAATGCCGAAGAGCCAGCAAACCTCCGCAATCACTTTCTTGCGAGGCGTAGGGTCTTTCGCGCCCGACCGTGCGACCATTGCTGACAAGACTTGGTCCACATCCGTCTCACGGATGAAGACGGTCCGCACGCCCCCGAATTGACGAGTCCATCGTGCCGCGATGGCTGGTGTGATCCACGCACCTTCCAGTATCACAGGCCATCGCTCCCAAAGATAGTAATCGATTACGGGTTCCAGTGTCTGGCTTATCGCTTGGGCGCTCCTTATGTGACATCGGCACAGGTCCTCCGGCGTACTTCCGAAGACCTCCTCGTCAGGCGGGTCAAAGTAATGCAACTCAGGGCTGGATACCGGGTCGGTAGCGGCCTTCAGGGCGAACCAGATCGCATCTATGGGCAGAACGTCAACACCATAGCGGGCGGGCCAAGTCTCTGGCTACCGTGGTCTTCCCAACAGCCGCACCGCCTCCTATCGCGAGTACCTTCCAAGGCGGTCTAGGCAAGAGACGACCTCATTCAAGCACCGACTCTGTGGAATGAACCGCTGGAGCACTGCCACTGCCGGAGGCACGTGTTGCGGTCTCGATGATTCCGTTGATGAAGTCGGCTTTCGAGTCGGTGTAGGTACGGCGGTCGTCCCTGAACTTCGACGCGAGCTCTCGTTTCAGCCGCTCGTATTCACGTGCGGCGTCGGGGTGAGTCCTGAGGTGGTCGCGGAAGACCAGGTGCTTCCGGGCGTCGGGGTGGCCCACCGGCAGCATGTGGACGTGCGCGACCGTGCGGCCATCGACGACCCTGTCGAAATAGAAGCGCCCAGGGATCCCGCTTTCTCCGTCGTACAGGTACCCGAGCGCAGTCATTCGGGGGACAGCTTCGAGGCCTTCCGCCGGGCCGGCAGCGATCGGCATCATGTCCAGAAGGGGCTTTGCCGCCAGTCCCGGCACGGAGGTGCTGCCGACGTGGTGCACCTCGGTGACCCAGGGCCGACATGCCTCCAGGATAGCGGCCGCCTCTCGCTCGAAGACCACGGGCCAGTCGGGGCTGTATTCGGCTATCTCGATATGGCCGCTCCGGGTGCCGAGCGATTGCCAAGGATCGGCTTCTGTCATCCTCCACCTTCCTGATCCTGCTATGGTCGATTGCGCAAAGAACACCCTCACCCCAGCCCTCACCCGTTGTACAGACCGGAGAGATGGGTAACAGTTGTTCGGGGACATGGGTTACACATTCTATTGATTGAGATCTATGGTAGCGATGGACTGGACGGAGAAAAAGACCTTCCATGTGCCGTCAGTGGGTGTGGGCCTTAGAGCGACCCTCTTGCCTCTGAAGGCTTTACCGACGGGGAATGATCTGCCCAGGAAGGATATTCGGCCGTTGACATCTACAGAGCGTACCTGGTCGTCAGTGTCGTAGTCGACGGTCGGAAGCGTCTCCGGGAAAGGCCGAGGGCTGACGGTGTATCGGCTGGCAGGCGTATTGAGGTCCAGGGCGTGATGAGGACGCTGGAGGTTGTAAAAGTCTCGCCATCCATCGAAGCTGCTCTGGCAGTGGGACAGGTCGGTGTATCTGCTTCCCTGGAGCAGCTCAGTCTTGAGGGACCTGTGGAAGCGCTCGAGCTTGCCGAGGGTCTGGGGGTGGTATGGCCTACTGTGGACCACTCTGACTCCCAGTTGGACCAGCCAGACTGTCAGTGGGGTGAAGGGGTGGTCAACGTCGCTGCCCCAGGGAGAGCCGTTGTCAACCAGTATCGTATTGGGCATGCCGTAGTGGCTGAAGATGGACGTAAGATGGTCATGGACGGTCTGAGTCCTCTCGTCTGCACAAGCCCTCACACCCAGGGAGAACCTCGAATGGTCGTCCAGGACCGTCAGCGGGTGGCAACGTCCACCGCTGACGACAGGGATATGCCCCTTGAAGTCCATCTGCCACAGCTGGTTGGGCCGCTCGTGCTCGAAGCGCTTATACGGCTTGTGCTTGAGACTCTCAGATGGCTCGATAAGTTGATGTCGTCTGAGGATGGCCGTGATCGTGCTCTTGGACGGCACACTGTTGTGTCCACGATCCTTGAGTATCCTGGCCAGCACGTGTCCTCCCTTAGTGGGATGCTCCCGGCGAAGGTCTACGACGAGCTGCTCCATGTCGTCGCTCGTCCGGTTCGGGGAGTGATGAGGGCGCTTCGGGAGATCATCCAGACGCTGCTCTCCGCCTTCAAGGTATCGTCTCAGCCACTTGTAGCCAGTCTTGCGGCTGATCCCACTGCGCAAACACAGTTCGCTCATGATCACTCCCTCGGACCGCGCCAGAGCGACGAACTCTTTGCGTTGAGACATGACAGTTTCCACCCTCCATGGCATGGGCATCCTCCTGAACAGAATTACCATGCCTAATGGTGTAACCCATGTCTCCGAACATGTGTAACCTATGTCCCCGGTCTATACACCCGTCAAGGGAGAAGGGGTGTCTAGCTTTCGATTTGGCTGTCATGTCACGGCGCAGGGGTGTATGCGAAGGGCCTGTCGGAGGGCGGCATGTCGAACGGGGGCGAGGTGGCGGATATGAACACTAGCCGTTCTTCTCCGGTATTGCGTATGGAGTGACCTGTGTCGGGCGGCACCAGGACTGCGGTCCCCGGCCCGACCTCCCGCGTTTCGTCCCCTACGGTCATGGTGCCGCGCCCCTGGACGATCACATACACCTGCTCGCTGTCCGGGTGGGAGTGGACCGGCTGCTCGCTTCCCGGCTGGCCTTCCACCCAGGTGATGGAGACGTTCTCCGCCCCGAACTGGCCGGGGGCGAGTAGCAGGTGGGAGACCTGGCCGCCACGGTGGTTGTGGGGACTCTGGTCCATGGTCTGGATGTTCATCGGTTGAACCTCTTTCTGGGATCCGGCGAGCGAGGGCGGACTCCACGGGATGCAAGGGTGGGTCCCACAGGAATTCCCACCCTCGGAGGCCCCTGCTCAACTAGCCGTTAGTCCGAGCGAACCGCCGGATCCCCCTCATCCTAGGAGCCTGTCCGAGGATTCGTTCCGGGAGACGAAACCCGCCACGCAATAACCTGCTTACAGCAATCTGGACCTTGTCGTGGAGTAATTAGCATCTTTACACTCCACTAATGACGCATATCGTTTAGAACATTGTTTCTCGGACAGACTCCTAGCCTTCTCCCGCCAGGGGAGAAGGGATTTCCAGGCACTACCCGCGGGATGGCTCCTTCATGGTCTTCCTGTGCTCCCGGGCGAGCTCGGCGAGGTGGGTGTCGTTCTCTCTGATCTGCTGGAGGTGGACCATACGCTCCGGGCCCGCGGTCCGAACCATCGCCTCGCCGTGGATGCGGTCGATCCAGAACCTCGCCTCACTGCCGAGGACCTCGCGCAGCTCAGGCAGCTTGTCTTCGGGGTAGCGCTCCGAGAAGTTCATGGTGTACATGCGCCTTCTCCCGGACCCGCCGAATGAGGAGTGCTTGATGCTGTGGTTGAACACCAGGAGGTCGCCGGGCGTGGTTTCGAGCACGCAGGCGGGGACCTTGCTGGGGTCGATGCCGAACCCGCCGTTGCGCAGATTGCTCTCCAGTGCATCGGCGAACGGCTCGCCCACGCGGTGGCTGCCTGGAATGACGCGCAGGGCGCCCGTGTCCTTTGTGGTCGGGTCGAGATAGAAAGCCATCTTTATGCTGAGTACCGGCCGGGTGCCGTAGCCGTCGGAGTGCCACCGTGTATCGCCCACATAGAGGTTCCCGTCGCCGCTGGTGTAGTTGAAGTCCTCGCCGCATATGCTGGACGCGACGTCGTGTATTCGGGGGTCGTCGAGAAGGGAGCTGAGGTACTCGCTCCTATCGGGGAACGGGAGTATCGCCGACCTGGCGGTGCCGTCGTGCTCGCGGCCGTGATGCCCGCCGCCGTGGGCAGCCCAGATCGCCTCGAACTCCTCGATGATCCTGTCGATGCAGTCGGCGAGCAGCCCGGGGAAGGCCAGGAAACCGAACGTCCTGAACTGCTCCATCTGGTCGTCGGACAGCGGTCGCTGGGTCTTCATGACAGCCTCCTGGGTGGGTTCCTCCGAATCATCGCACGTCGCACACAGGGGCGCCAGTGGGTCGGAGTGGGGCACCGGCGGGGTCGCCCGGAGCCGCTGGATTCCCGTCTTCACGGGAATAACGGGGTGCGTATAGTATAGTCCCGCGTGGACGCTCTCGGCTACGGCCGCGGGTGGAGGAGGGCGCAGACGGCGACCGAGAGGGTTGCCGGACGAGGAGGACAGCGTGAGACTGGCAGTATCGGGAAAGCTCACCGACGAGAAGCTCGCCTTCGGGCGGCAGATCGGCGCCACCGACTTCGTGAGCGGCGACGACCTGCCGCTGGACGCTGGCTACTTCCGGTTCCAGGACCTGGTGATTCTCCGGAACCGGATCGAGGACGCGGGCCTGAGACTGAGCGTGGTCAGCCTGCCCGAGGACTGGACCTACAAGATCAAGCTGGGGCTTCCGGGCCGCGACGAGCAGATAGCCAACTGGTGCAGGAGCATCGAGAACATCGGCGCCGCGGGGATCGGGGCCGTGTTGTACTTCTTCTCCCTGCGGAGCGGCGTCGGGAACTACGGGCTGAGGACGTCCCGGACCACCCCCGGACGGGGCGGCGCAAAGATGACCAGCTTCGACTACGACCAGGTCCGGGGGGCCAAGCGGGACTTCTGGAGCCCGCCGGTGGACGAGTGGGTCGATGTGACGGACGACCAGATCTGGGCTAATGTCACCTACTTCCTGGAGGCTGTCGTCCCCGTCGCCGAGGAGGCGGGCGTAAGGCTGGCCCTGCATCCCGACGATCCGCCGATATCGCCAATCGGGGGTGTCGCCCGGGTGTTCCGCAGCCACGCCGCCCTGAGGCGGTTGGTGGAGATAGTGCCCAGCGACTCGAACTGCCTGACCTTCTGCCAGGGGACGATCTCGGAGATACCGGAGAACGTGCTGGACGCGATCAGGTACTTCGGGAGCCAGAACAAGATATGCCTCGTCCACTTCAGGAACGTGTCGGGCACCGTGCCGAAGTTCTCCGAGACGTTCATCGACGAGGGGCACGTCGACATGCTGGAGGCAATGCGCCTGTACAAGGAGGTGGGCTACGACGGCCCGGTCGTCGAGGACCACGTTCCGGAGATGGTGGGCGACCCCGATAACCAGATCCACTCCGTCGCCTTCGCAATGGGATACATGAAGGGCCTCATGGACGCCGTGGACGGGGGGATGTAGACCGAGAGCTGTTCAGGCTGAACGCCCGGAACATCGGGGACGCCTGGCGCAACGGCTGGGCAGGTCCCGATAGCTGGATGACGCCCAAGAGTACCACCTGCGCGAGGCTATGGCACTCCTGGCGCTTGCCCAGCTGGGAGGCAACACATACGGGTCCATAGCTCAAAGCGTTACCGATGGTGGGCGTACTCGGCGATTGCGCTGGGCATTTTCGTGTCCGTGGCCGACCATGGCAGCGTAGCCGTCGCGCTTCCGAGTATCGCAAATGAATTCCGCACCGATCTGCCGACCGTGCAGTGGGTGATGATCGCCTATGCCCTGACGATAGGCTCGCTGCTCCTGCCCATGGGACGGCTCTCGGACATCGTTGGGCGGAAGCGGCTGTACATGGTTGGCTTTGCGATCTTTCTCATTTCAGCCCTGCTGTGTGCATTCGCGGGCAACGTCGTCACACTGATCGGGTCGCGTGTGCTGATGGGACTCGGCGCCTCGATGACTCAGGCGACCTCAACAGCGATGCTGCTTTCGGCATTCGACGAGAGCGAGCGCGGCAAGGCGCTGGGCCTCCAGATAAGCGCGGTGGGCGCGGGCGCGGTCGGAGGGCCGGCGATCGGCGGCTTCGTCGTAGAGCTGTTCGGGTGGCAGGGGGTATTCCTGCTAACGGCAACTCTCTCGGTAGTCGCCATCGTCACCGCTCAGGTGGTCCTCAGCCGGAGGAGGACGGATGGCGGGATATCGGGAGGGCAATTCGACATAGTCGGCGCTGTCACGTCCACGGCGGTCCTGATCGTGTTCCTGCTCACGATGAGCAACGGAGCAGCGCTCGGCTGGAGATCGCCGCCCATTGCAGCAGGGTTCGCGGCCGTCGTCGGACTCGCGGGTTTCTTCACGTACTGGGAGCTGCGACACCGGAGCCCGATGCTCGACGTGACCCTGTTCCGACACCGGGTGTTCAGCGTCGGAGTGGCTGCGAGCATGATCTCGTTCATGGGCATCTCGTCTGTGCGGTTTCTGATGCCCTTCTATCTTCAGACGGTGCTGGGCTACTCTCCCGGACGCGTGGGGCTGGTCCTGGTGCCGGCCGCATTCGCCATGATCATCATAGGACCACTGGGCGGGAGGCTGTCGGACCGGTACGGCTGGACGCTGTTCAACGTCGGCGGACTGCTCTGCTCGGCAACCGGGCTGTTCATTCTTTCGAGGGCGACGGAGGCTTCACCCGTATGGCTGATAGTCCTGGGGACCGTGACCCAGAGCGTCGGGACCGGGACGTTCAACCCGCCCAACAACAGCTCGATCCTCAGTGTCGTAGAACGAAGCAAGTACGGCGCGATGTCCGGTTTCGTGAACCTCGTGCGGCACTCGGCCAACATCACAGGGGTAGCCGTGGCGACGACGATCGTGGTCGCGGTGATGGGCGCTCAAGGGTTCGAGCCGAGCCTTGGCGCCGTGTCGGAATCGGGAACGCATGGGGTGTTGGGGGCGTTTACGTCTGGGATGAAGACTGCCTATCTCTCCATGGCGGGACTGGTCCTCGCGGGAGCCGTGCTATCGATGCTCAAGGGGAAGCGGACGGGATGATTCTGAACCCCAAGGGTGGGCCGCTCCTTAACCCGTCGTTTACCTTCACCCGCTTGTAGCCGAAGGGGGTCTTGGAGCCGAGGAAGAACCCGTCCTTGCGGGCGACGGAGTAGCCGTTGGTCTTGGCCTAGCCTTTGAGCGCCCTCAGCTGGGCGGCGACCAACAGGTCCGCGTCCTGCCTGTCGCCGGACACTCTGGCGTAGAGTGCCGCCGGTGTGAGTGGTTGTAGATGCTTCTTCATGATGTCCGCCTCGAGTCATCCTGTTCAGCTTGGCGAGCTTTCCGCGCCCTGTGGCGCTCTAGCCGTCCCAACTCTCGCTCCTCCATCATCAACTTCATAAGGGTGCTGTAGGAATCGGTGATCGCTTTGGCAGAGGAGTCTAGTACCGGTTCCATGTGTATTTGACAAGTATAAGAAATAGGTTAGTCTTATGTATGATCCTATAGGGAGGACATACGAAGACATGGCTGCTCTCAAGTACAAGGTGGAGTTGAACGAGTCGGAACGGACACATCTCAAGCAGATGGCGAGTCGTGGCGAGACTTCGGCCCGTAAGGTCAAGCGAGCGCTGGTGTTGCTGAAGGCGGACGAAGGCATGACCGACCGTGACATCGCCAGCGGCCTATTGATAAGCGCATCCACGGTGGGACGTGTGCGCACGCGGTTTGTGAAGGAGGAACTCGACAGCGCACTCAATGAGCGCCCTCGACCGGGACAGAAGCGCAAGTTGGACGGCAGACAGGAAGCACATCTGATAGCCATCGCGTGCAGCGACGCACCCGAAGGACACGCGGATTGGACGATCCAACTGCTTGCCGACAAGGTGGTGGCGATGGGGTTTGCCGAGAGCATCTCCCTCGAGACGGTGCGCCAGATACTCAAAAAAACGAACTCAAGCCGTGGAAGAAGAAGGAGTGGTGCATCCCGGAGGTGAGCGGGGAGTTCGTGGCTCGAATGGAGGACGTGCTGGACCTGTACCACGCAGACTACGACCCGGACCATCCCGTGGTCTGTTTCGACGAGACATCCAGGCAACTGGTGGCCGATAAGAGACCGGTCATCGGGGCCAAGCCGGGTCGGGTGGAACGATATGACTACGAGTACAAGCGAAACGGCACTCGAAACCTGTTCATGTTCTGTGAGCCGAAAGCTGGCTGGCGGCATGTCGAGGTGACCGAGCGGCGCACTGCTGTGGACTTCGCTCATCAGATGAGGTGGCTGGTTGATGATGCATACCCTCACACAGAGACGATACGGTTGGTGCTGGACAACCTCAACACTCACAAGCTGGGCTCGTTGTACGATGCCTTCAAGCCAGCCGAAGCGCGGCGCATCGCCAAGCGCCTGGAGTTCCACTACACTCCCCTACACGGCAGTTGGCTGAACATGGCTGAGATAGAGTTGAGCGTATTTAGCAACCAGTGTCTCAACCGTCGAATCAGCGACGAGGTGATACTGAAGCGAGAGGTCTCGGCGCTGGAACGTAAGCGCAATGAGGCTGTCGCCGTCATAGACTGGCGCTTCTCCACTCAGGACGCTCGTACTAAACTTCAACACATCTATCCATCATATTCAGATTGAAACGGTACTAGGCCGGGAAGGAGATTCTCACGCGTGATGTTCAGTAACTGCAAGTCCTTCTTAATCCCATCCTTGGACTCTCCGGGTATCGTCAGGCTGTATTGAGCATAGACTGGAATATCCGCATTCCACTTTAGAATTTCGGCGCGCTCGAACCGCTCGCGAAAAGCAGAGACCAAGAATGCTCCAGATTGTGCTCGAATACGTTCGGAAGACTGTTGCGGTTCGACGACGAATACTCGAAAAAGGTCCCTCGGGTCAATTCTTTCATCGAAGTAAGGCTTCTCTTGCCGAATCATCTGGTAGAGGATACGCATAGCTTCAAAGCGTTCATTTTCGTAACGGATTTTGTTGCGGAACAAGCAGAAGCGTTTGCCCAGGATTGCGTCTTGCTCACGTCTGGACAATCTGGCGATATTGGCAATGATGCTAATGTTATCGCTGTTGAAGGTCCTGATTAACGCTCGCGGCACCGCGAAGACATGGAGCCGCCCATTCCTCCTCTTCGGGTCCTTCTGGGAAGTCTTGTCACACGAATGGAACAGGGCGACCAAGGGATTCTTGGTAATATCCAAGAAACGTGTCTGTAGACCATGATGCCGTGCTAGCACCCAATGAGCAAGAGATGAAGTCATCCCATTGAATTCTTCAGGTCGTTGCGACATAAGAGCGACAAGCATTTCGCTCTCGAATGCGACAAGGTCATCCCTCATAACAGAGGGCCGCAAGTCCCAACTCGATTCGGACTCTCCACGAAAATAAAGCATGGTTGTCGAATCGTAGTAACTCTTGAGTGTCTGGATTATAGGCAGTAGATCCTCAATGGTCTTGACCGGCTCCATCTCATCCGGGGGTTGTTTCGGTGACTCTATGACTGGGGCGTAGAGGGTTGCCTTCCAAGGTTCCGTAGCGGTCAGATTGGCGCTGACGAGGTCGGCGAAATGAAGCTTCGTATCGGTCAGGTTAGCCCACCAGAGGGTAGCGCCGGTAAGGTCGGCGAGGGTGAGGTCGGCATTGGTGAGGTTGGCAAAGTGGAGGTTTGCGTTGGTGAGATTAACAGAATTGAGGATTGCGTTGCTGAGATTGGCATCTGCGAGGTCGGCCCCAGCGATCGGGATACTTCCATAACGGTCGAGCCTGCCGGCATCCCTGAAAATACTGTGCAAAAGCGCATCTTGGAAATCAGGTATGAATCGGTACCCTTCGAGCCGAAAACTCTCCCGCCGCTCGTTCCAAGATTCGACGCCTTCGAGGAGCCATGCAATATGTTCAGGATTGGCCACTGTCTTTCCTCACTCGAATGATGAGACGGTTTTCGTAATCTCTTCAACCTCTCCCACGTCGGAGAAGTTTGTGATTGCTACCTGGCCTTCAGGAAATTCGGCGACGATCTTCAGCTTCCCGCCCACAGCCTCGATGTAGAACCGCAGGCTGGATACGTACACGTCGGCCCGCTGCTCCAGCTTGGACACCGCGGGTTGGTTCACCTTCAGCATCTTCGCCACGTCCCGCTGGGTCAGCGCGAGCGCCCGGCGAAGCTCGTGCAATGGCATCTCGGCGAATAACTGCCGCTTCATATCGTCGATGCGCCGTCGGCGCCGCATCTCCTCCGAGGTCTCGAGGAGGAAGTCCAGCTTGCCCTGGGACTCCACGCGTCCGTCCTGAAGCACTATGATATGGTCGGCCCGTTCAAGGGCTGGACGCCGGTGCGAAGCGACCAGCGCGGTCCTGTCGCCGCGCTCGGACAGCCGCTCCCAGAGAGTCTGCTCGGTCTCCACGTCCAGACCGTTCGAAACGACGTCCATCACGAGCAGGTCGGGCTCCCGAACGAAAGACCTCGCCGCGCCGGAGCGCCGCTGCTGGCCTCCCGAGAGCTTCACTCCCCGCGGACCGACGAGCGTGTCCAGACCGTCCTCCAGCTCGTTGACGTCCCGCTCCAGCACGGCGGACCTCACGGCGCCCGGAAGGTCGACTCGTTCCTCGGGAAGGCCCACGAGTATATTGGCACGCAGCCGCTCGCTGAAGAGGCTTGGGACCTGCGACAGGCACGCGCAGCGCGGCGGCGCCAGGACACGCTCACGCTGTCCGACCTCGGAGCCGTTCCACCTGACGGTCCCACTCTGCGGCGGCAGCCAGCCGACCAGGGCCCTCAGCAGCGTTGTCTTGCCGGAGCCCACTGTGCCGGTCACGACCGTGAAGTCGCCTCTCTTCAGGCTGAAGCTCACGTCCCGCACCCCTTCGCCGTTTTCGGGGTAGACGTAGCTCAGCCCCTCCACATCGAGGACTTCGAGCCGGTCGCCAGCCTTCCTCTCCGGGACCTCCACCTCTGGCAGGGGACCCATCAGGTAGCTTGGGGTTGCCTCAACCAATCTGTCCGGGGCCGATCCCGGCATGAGCTCCAGCAGCCTGCTGACGGAGACCCCAACCTGTCTGTACCCGGCTATCAGGTCCCCGAGAAAAGCGGTGAAGTTCTGGGTCTGCGCCAGGTAGAAGACGAAGAGGGACAGGTCCCCCACAGTCAGAGTCCCCTGACTCATCGACCGCGCAAGCAGCACAAGCACCAGACCGGTACCTATGTTGTGGAGATTGGAGGAGACGGCTCTGAGCATCTCGACAAAGACCTCGTCCTTGAGAGACGTCCGGCCCCTCTGCTCGTTGGTCCTATTGAACTCGTCGATGACGCGGCTCTCCGCATTGGACGCCTTGATCGTTTCGACCATGCCGAACATCTCGCCGATGAACCCGGTGACTCCTCCCGCCGCCTCACGGGAAGCCTTGCGGTACCGCCCGATTCGCTCTCTCATGGCGTGGGTCACCAGCATGATCGCCGACATTGGCAAGAACACAAAGATGGCAGTCACGGCGCTGATCTGGACCATGATGACCATGGCCACGGCCAGGAACAGTAGATGGGCCACCAGGATGTCGAAGTCGAGCACGTACAAGAGGGCAAGCTTGGGGTCGTCCCGAAGGCGGCTCACGGCCTCTCCAGGAGAGGCCGACAGGGAGCGGTCTCCCCTGAGCTCGAGGACGTGGTCGAACGTGTTTCTCTGTAGCAGGGCAGCCAGGGTGAACCGGTTGAACCACCACAGTATCTCGTCGCCGATAGAGCCGACGGAGTGTCCCAGCGCCAGCGCCACGAGGACCGCGCAGAGAGTCCATACTCCCAGGGAGACCCCGGCGTCTCCGGTAAGGGTGTCGAAGACCTCGCGCTGCGCCAGGGCCACCGCATGCTCGATGACAACCATCATGACGACCGCAGTCCCCACCTGAAGTGTGACTGTCCATCTCTTGAAGAGGAAGAGCCGCCAGAGGAACCACCAGGTCTTCATGGCGTCCATTCCTCCAGCCCGGTCTGCAGAAGTCGGTGGAAGCGGCTGCCGGGATCGGCCGCGAGGCGCTCGCGGCTTCCCTGTTCGATGACACGGCCATCGTCCAGTACCAGGATGTCGTCGCATCGCTGCACGGTCGCCAGGTGGTGAGCGATCAGCACGACCGTCCGTCCTGCCACGAGCTCGTCCAGGGCGCGCTCGATCAGGGCCTCGGTGGCGCGGTCCAGCCTGGAGGTTGGCTCGTCGAGGACGACCACCTGCGGGTCCCTGAGGAATATCCTGCTCAGCGCGAGGAGCTGGGCTTCGCCAGAAGACAATCCGGTCCCGCCGGACCCCAGCTGCGTATCGAGTCCGTCGGGCTGCGTCCTGTACCAGCCCATGATTCCCAGCCGGTTTAATCCGTCCAGCAGGCGCTCGTCGTCAACGCTTCTGTCGTAGAGGGTCAGGTTGTCCCTTATGGTTCCGTGGAAGATGCGGACGTCCTGGGCCACCATGGCGATGCGGTCCCGCAGGTCGGCCACTCCACAGCCGCGGATGTCCTCGCCGCCCAGCAGTATCCTGCCCTTGTCGGGGTCGTACAGGCGCACCAGGAGCCGCGCCAGGGTGGTCTTGCCGCTGCCAGTCCGGCCCACCACGCCCAGCCACCCGACCGGGCCGAAGATCGAAGGTCACATCCTTCAGGACAGGCTCACCCTCTCCGTACGCGAAGGACACCTCCTCGAGCCGCAGGGACGGCTCGGCAACGACGAGCGACCCATCTCCATCGAGGACCGTCCTCCGGTGCTGGAAGAGCTCGTAGATCCGGACCAGGCTGGCGGTCGCCCGCTGGAGCGTGTTCAGCTGCCGTGTCATGCTCTGGACCGGCGTTCCGATCAAGCTGGTGTAGTGGAATATCAGGTAGACGGTGCCGATGGTGGCCAGGTCGTTGAGGAACAGGTATGCGCCGACGGCCAGGGACATGGCGCTCCCAACCCTGAACATGAACCCGTTGATGTCGAACATGATGGCCGTCATCAGCCCGGCTCTGAGGTCCGCCCGGAACCATACGCGCATCAGCTCGCGAAAGCGCCGATCAACGTAGGGCTTCGCCCCGTTGGCCCATATCTCCTCCCTGCCCGACAGCCGCTCCTCGATGAAGCCGAAGGTCTCGGTGCTGGCGTCCCGCTCCGCCCTGGAGTGGGCTACGGCCAGGTGGCGCATACTCGCAAGGACGGCCAGCATCACAGCGGTGAACGCGGTCAGCGCCAGCCCCGCTCTCCAGTCCTCGCGGAAGAGCAGGGCCAGTATCCCGACCAGCAGCAGCGCGTTACCGAGAAGATTGATGACGAAAGTGGAGAAGAACCCGCCCAGCTCGTTGGCGTCGCCGTCGATTCGCTCGATCATCTCGCCGGGGGTATGGTCGTTGTGGAAGGACATATCGAGCGACAGGCAGTGCTCCCCGAGATCGGCCCTGAGCGCGTTGGTAGCGGTCCAACCGACCCGTCCGCTCGTGTACGCGGCCAGCACGTTGACGAGCTGCTGCACGACCGCTATGGCAGTGAAGAGCACGGCGGCGGCGATCAGCCTGCTTACGGGGCTTCCGGCCAAGGCCTCGTCGATGAAGTACCGGACTATCTGAGGATTGACGAGCTGCAGGCCGATGCCGGTGAACAGCAGCACCGCTAGCGCTGCCACCATGCCCGCCTGCGGGCGCAGATAGCGGACCAGCAGTTCGACGTACTGCCGGAAGCGCACGCTCATTCGAGGCGCGGATAGGGACTTGAGACCCTGGGTTACCACGGTTCAGACGCCATTCGTGCACTTGACATATCCGCACATACGTACTATCGTTCCCTTATGCCGTACACCCTACCAAGTTCATTCCCTAGCCGCTCAAATCACAGTTCAGACACCCGCCATGTCGCACTTTGTCACAGTAATGGCACTGAATGTCTCACCGATGGCACTCAAAGTCGCGCTCATGGCACCCTCGCCAGGGGCCGTCCCAAAGCTGAATGTCCCCAAATGTCTCGGAATGACGCAGATCTGGAGATAATCACTCGCCACCGGCCCTAGGTCCGCTGCTGCCGTCTACGGCATCGGCCCACAGCCATCTCATCTCCTCCGAGGCCCGCAGTACATCGTCCAGGCTGCCCTCCGCATCGATCGTGCCGTCCTTGAGTACCACAATATGATCCGCGTGCTGGTAGGCCGCTCGGCGATGGGATATCACCAGGCTGGTCACATTGTCCAGCTCGGAGACGCGCCTCCAGAGCCTCCGCTCGGTCTCCACGTCCAGCGCGCTCGACACGTCGTCGAAGACCAGCAGGTCGGGGGTCCTGACGAACATTCGCGCGGCGGCAGCCCGCTGCACCTGGCCGCCGGAGAGCCGCACGCCGCGAGGGCCGACGACGGTCTCCAACCCGTCCTCCAGCTCCTCCACGTCGCGCTCCATCACGGCTGTCCTGATCGCGCCGTCGAGGTCGACCTGCAATTCGGGCAGCCCCAGGAGGATGTTGGAGCGCAGCTCCTCGCTGAACAGCCTCGGCACCTGTGAGATGTAGGCGCAGCGAGGGGGCGTCAGGAACTCATCCGGCGCGTCTACGGCGGCGCCGTTCCACTTGATCTCGCCCGCCTGTCTCGGCAACGATCCCATCAGCGTCCGAAGCATCGTGCTCTTGCCCGATCCGATCCGTCCGGTCACGACGGTGAAGCCGCCGCGCCGCAAACGCAGGTCGACACCTCGAACGCCGCGGCCAGAGTCCGGGTGCACGTATGTCAGTCCATCGACCTCCAGGGACTCGAAACGGTCGGCGTCAGTCCTGGGCGTGAAGGGCAGTTCCGGCATCGGCCCGAAGAGGTAGCTGGGACGCTTCCGCACCAGATCGACCGGCCTGGCGTCGGGCATCAGCTCACGCAGACGGTCCAGGGAGACGGCGATCTGCCGGTACTGCATCAGCGTCCTGCCGACCTCGTGGGCCATCCACTGGGTGTACCCCAGGTAGAAGACGAAGAGCGACAGGTCGCCGACCGAGAAGCTCTCGGAGCCGAGGGAGCGGGCCGCCACGATGAGCACGAAGCCGGTGCCGATGTTCTGAACGTTGGAGAAGACGGCCCCGAGGGTCTCGCCCAGCAGGGTGTCCCTGAGGGTCGTGCGCTTCCGCTCCTCGTTGAGGACGTCAAAGCGCTCCAGCACCCGGTCCTCGGCGTTCGCCACCTTGATGGCCTCGGCGGCCCCGAACATCTCTCCTATGAATCCGGTCACGCCTCCGGTCGCCTCCCGGCTCTCCTGCCGGTAGCGCTGGATCCGCCCCCGCACCATGTTGACGATGACGACGACGACGGCTATGGGTATGAAAACCCCAAACGTCATCAACGCGTCTATGCGCGCCATGATGAAGAGCGCCGTCGGCAGGAACAGCATGTAGGCGGCAACGTGCTCGGCGTCGTCCCGGAAGCGGCTGACCGCCTCGCCCGGAGAGCTGGGGAGCGAGCGGTGACCGGGCAGGTCCATGAGGTGCGAGAAGGCGTTGCGCTGCAGCATCGCGCCGACGTTGAAGTAGCTGTAGTCGTGGAGCACGACGCCACCCACGAACATTGAGAACGTCAGCACACCGATGGCGACCAGGACCGCGCACAGCTCCCAGATGCCGAAGGTGACGCTCGCCTCGCCCGTGAGCTGGTCGAAGACCTCCCTCTGGATCAACCCGACGGCGTTCTCCAGGACCACCATCCAGAAGACGACCAGCAGCAGCTCGGCCAGCAGCGGCCACTTCAGGGCCCAGAATATCCGCAGCAGGGAGCGCCAGGCGCTCATGCCGTCACTTCCCCGGCGTCGGTCGCAAGCATCTGATGGAACTTGGAGGCCGGGTCCCCTGCCAGGCGCTCACGCTCATCGTGCTCGACTATTCGCCCCTGTTCAAGGACCATCACCTCGTCACAGCGGTCGAGGGTCGACAGCCGGTGTGCTATGACGATCACCGTGCGCCCCTCGACCAGCCTGTCCACGGCCCGCTCGATCAGCCGCTCGGTACCGGGGTCTATGCGCGACGACGCCTCGTCGAGCACTACTACGTGCGGATCGCGGAGGAAGACGCGGGCGAATGCCAACAGCTGGGCCTCGCCCGCCGACATGGCCGTCCCCCGGACCGGACGACCGTGTCGAGGCCGTCCGGCAGGTCGGCGTACCAGCCGCCCAGTCCGAGCTCCTCGACGACCTCGAGAAGGCGTTCGTCGGGGATGGCGGGGTCCAACAGGGTAAGGTTGTCCCGCACAGTGCCCTCGAAGAGACGCACGTCCTGCGTGACGACACCGATCTGCCCGCGCAGCTCCGAGGCTCGGGCGTCACGGACGTCCTGGCCGCCCAGGAGCACGCGGCCTTGATCGGGATCGTAGAGCCGGAACAGCAGCCTGGTTATGGTTGTCTTGCCGCTGCCGGTACGCCCAACCAGCCCCAAGGCCCGGCCAGGGGCAAGCTCAAAGGAGACGTCGTGCAGCACCTCCTCCCCGGTGCCGTAGGAGAAGGAGACGTCGTCGAACCGTACACGCAGAGCTCCGTCGGGAAAGCGGACGCCCGGCCCGTCGACCACGCGCCGCTTGGTCTCCAGCAGGTCCAGTATGCGGATCAGGCTGGCCGTCGCCCGCTGCAGGTTGTTGATCTGCTGGGTGAAGCGCTCGATGGGGTCGAGCAGCATCCGCGTGTAGTGGACTATCAGGTACACGGTGCCAATGGTGGCGAGGTCGTTCAGGAAGAGCCACGATCCGACGCCTAGCGCGACGGCGGTCCCGACGGAGAAGGAGAACCAGGCCGTGTTGAGGACAAGGCTGATCATTATCGAGGCGACCAGTTCCCTGCGGAACCAGTCCCTGATCCTCCTGTGGAACCCCAGCATCACGTATGGGCGCGCGGCGCTGGTGCGTATGTCCTCCCTGCCAGAGAGCCGCTCCTCTATGAAGCCGAATGTCTGGGCGCTCGCCTCCCTGACCGCCCGGAACCGGTCGACGGTTAGGTTGCGCAGGCTGTACAGCACGAACAGCACGACAAGGGAAAAGGCGGCCAGGACCAGGCCGGCCCGCCACTCCTCGCGGAAGAGCAGGGCCAGGATGCCAGCGAGCAGGATCGTGCTTCCCAGTACCTGTATGACAAAAGTAGAGAAGAAGCTGCCGAGCTCCTCGGCGTCGCCGTCTATCCGCTCGATCATCGCACCCGGCGTGTGCCGGTTGTGGAACGACATGTCGAGCTTCATGCAGTGGCGGGCGAGGTCTCCGCGCAGGGCATTCGTCGCCGTCCAGCCGACGCGGCCGCTGGTGTAGACGGCGACGACGTTGACGGCCTGCTGCACGACGGCGATGACCGTGAACAGCACGGCGACCCAGATGAGGCGGCCGACCTGGCTGCCCGCGAGGGCCTCGTCGATGAAGTAGCGCAGTATCTGCGGACTGAGAAGCTGGAGCCCGATGTTTCCCAGGAGCGAGACGGCGACCACCGCCGCGAGCGCCTTCTGAGGCCTCAGGTATTTCCAAAGCAGCGACGCGTACCGTCTGAACGGTACGCGGGTCCGAGGTGGAGATATGGAGCCTGCCGGCACTGTTGCCATTCTTGTCGGCCCTCCGGGGCCTCAGCGGAGCTCGTAAACCGAAACGTGATTGGCGCTGGCGCGCGTGAACGGACTGCCCCGCCAGTTGCTCCACCGGTCTCTCAGCTCCATCCCGGCCAGTCTTGCCATCAGGTCCAGCTCCGACGGCCAGGCGTAGCGCAGCTTGACCGGGTAGAGGCGCACTCCGGTCTCTGTGATGTACAGATGGGACGATGTCACAGTCTGTTCGACCGGGTCGTGACGGGACAGGTCGATGGAGACGAGATCAGTTTCTACGACGCCCGCATTGACGCTCTGGCCTCGGTCGAAGCGTGTCAGATCCGGCACGAAGGCCTCTATCAGAAAGACTCCGCCATTGGACAGACGGCGAGCGACGTTCCTGAAACACGTGACCTGGGCTTCCTGGGTCAGGGGGGCGAAGAATGTATTGAAGACCACGTATACCAACGAGTAGGCGCCCTCGACATCCACTTCTACGAAGTCGCCCAAGGTGACAGGCATCTCCGCGCCGCCCTCCTTCTGACGCAACTTCTCAACCATAGCCTCCGAGGCGTCGATGCCGTGGACTTCGACGCCCCGGGCCGCCAGCGGGAGCGCAATCCGGCCCGTGCCGATTCCCAGCTCCAAGGCCCGGCCGCCTCCCGCCAGCCCCGCAAGCACATCTACGACCGGGTCAACGTGCTCCGGACTACCCAGGCTGCCATGTAGCTCGTCGTATACATCCGCGATCCGGTCTCCATAGGTCGACTCATGGAAATTCTTCATTCATCGATCTCCTTCCGTTCCCATCCCACGATGAGTGCGCTAGGCAGTGCGTTTTCGGTGCCCGTCATCGAAACCAGGCAATAAAAAAGCCTCCCGCATTGGGGAGGCTTTTAGAAGAGACTAACTGGCTCTAGAGTCCCTAGGTCCTCCCCAACGCAAGGCGCCCAAGGCCGCAGGCCATGAGGGCGATGCTGGGCGCGCTGACTACGAAGATGACCATCGAACTTCCCGCCACTATCTCAGCAGATGTACAACAGTATAGCACAACGGCTCATGGTGGCTGAGAGACGTGCAACGACTGCGCGTCTCGCCCGCGGCCTTTTTGCCGTCACCACCTGCCTCCGGGGGAACCCGCATCTCAGCACGCTGGACTCCCGCTGCCAAGGGGGATGCAATGGCAGGCAGCCTGCGTTTCACATACGGTCCTTTTTGATTGTCGATCTCATTGACAATGCGAGCAAATCCTAGTAATCTACCGCCGTCCCAAAGCTAGCGGCTTGCCCGCTCAAACCTTTACTGAGACTACATATCATGACCCTAACGCCAGTCTCGAGTCCTGACCTGATGGCCATTCTCGAGGACAAGGGCTACCGGTCCACTGTTCCCAGAAGGGCGATCGCCGAGCTCCTCGAACGGAAGCAGGGGGGGTTCAGCGTAGAGGAGATCAGCGACGAGCTGCCGTTGGTCGGCAGGGCGACGGTTTACCGAACGATCAAGCTGCTGCTGAAGGCGGGCGTGCTCTGCAAGCTCGTCATGATGGACGGGGCTCCCAAGTACAGCCTTTCCCGCGTCGAGCACCACCACCATACGATCTGCATCGTCTGCGGGACGGTGGGTGAATTCCGCGCGGCGACGGTGGAGCGGATGCTGCGAGCCATAGAGGATGATATCCCCGGAGAGATCGCCGGGCATCGCATCGAATTCTACGTCACCTGCGACGGCTGCACACTCAGCGCCGGGGTCTAAGACCGTCCAATGCTCCAGCCGTACACAACGCGAGCACTTGCGGCCCTTTATTGATATTGCATATCATGTGAGGCTTCACAGCCTATTCCGTCCCATCAAAGGAAGCCCCAGACCAACGAATCACAGATGGGAGGATGTATTTGCGACAGCTTATCAATAGGCTGTTCGGTAGGATGGCTACAGGGCATGCGCCTGGCATCTTGACAGGTATCATCGTGACGCTCGCTCTGCTATTTGCAGCGGCCGCGTGCTCGGACGATTCAGGCAGCGAGAAGCCCCAGCCGACGGCTTCGGGCTCCACGGGCCAGGAGCCGGCCGAAGCCCGCACGGTCAGCGTCGTAACGACGACCAACATCGTGGCGGACTGGGTCGAGAACATCGGCGGCGGCAACGTGGATGTCTTCAGCCTCTTGCCGGCGGGCGCCGACCCTCACACATTCCAGCCGGGCGCCCAGGACGTCGCCAGGGTGGCCGACGCGGACCTGGTGCTGAGTGTCGGACTGGGCCTGGAAGCGTCGTGGCTTCATGACCTCCTGGAGAACGCGGTGCGGGACGAATCGGCCATCGTGGAGCTGGGAGAGATCGTCGATCCCATTGAGTTCGCCGAGGGCCACGCCGGCGAGGTCGAAATGCTGGAGGAACTCAGCCACATCGTGCACGAGGTCGAGGAGGGTGAGATCGACGCGGAGACCGGCCTGGACGAGATCAAGGAGCTGCTCGAGGCTGCCGAGGAGGAGGAGCTGCCAGCGATGCTGCTCGAGATAGTCGCCAAGGTGGAAGATGGGCAGATGTATGCCGGGGACGCGATACAGGAGATCGAGCACCTTGCCTCCGAAGGCGAGGATGAGCACGCCGGTCACGGACATGGGCTCGAAGACCCCCACTTCTGGTTCGACCCGCTCCGGGTGAAGCTCGCGATCAACGACATAGCCGCGCGCCTGTCGATGCTCGACCCGGACCGGGGCGACACATACAGCGCCAACGCATCCGCGTACAACGCGCGGCTCGACGAGCTGCACGCCTGGTCGGAGCAGCAGACCGCCACGGTGCCGGAGGACCGCCGGCTGCTCGTGACTTCCCACGACAGCTTCGGGTACTTTGCGAACCTGTACGGATTCGAGGTCGTGGGCGTCGTCCTGTCGGGTACCACGGACGTGGAGCCGTCTGCCGGGGACCTGGCGGATCTGGTTGAGGAGGTGAAGGAGTACGGGGTTGCCGCAGTGTTCGGCGAGACGACGGTGAGCGAGCGCATGGCCAGCACTGTGGCGTCGGAATCGGGGGCTGATCTGGTCAGGCTCTACTCAGGCTCTCTCGGCCTCGAGGGCAGCGGCGCGGAGACCTACATCGAGATGATCCGCACGAACGTCGGACGAATAGTGGAAGCCCTGAAGTGACCGGCTACATCGGCCACGCGGACCGTGACGGTACCATAGGCGGAAATCTGGTAGCATCGGCGCGGTCAGTCCGAACGCCCGGATGACGTGACGACCGGAGACGGGCATGATGACTTCCGAGCCGAGCATAAGCGTTGAGGACATAACCGTAGAGCGCGGCGGGCACGTGGCGCTGACCGGAATCACCTTCGACATCGGTCCGGGTACGCTGATGGGAATCCTGGGTCCGAACGGCGCCGGCAAGAGCACCCTGTTCGAAGCGATTGCGGGCCTTCTGCCCGTAGCCCACGGCAAGCTGCGGCTAAGCGGGACAGAGAGAAGCGGGGCGCTGGCGTACGTCCCCCAACGCGACAGCATCAACTGGCGCTTTCCCGCCACCGTCCACGACGTGGTGATGATGGGCCGCGGCAACAGCATGGGGTGGCTTCGACGCCCAGGCAGGCAGGACAAGAAGATGGTCCGGGAATGCCTGGATCGGGTCAACCTGTGGGAGCAGCGCTCTTCCATGGTAACCCAGCTGTCCGGCGGGCAGCGCCAGAGGGTCTTCATAGCCCGCGCGCTGGCGCAGGAGGCCACCATACTGCTGATGGACGAGGCCTTCAGCGGCGTCGACGTTGCGGCCCAGGAAGACATAGTGGAGGTCCTCCAGTCCCTGCGCGACGAGGGGAGGATCGTGATCATCTCCACTCACGACCTGACGAACATAGCCGAGCGCTTCGACCGGATCCTGTGCATCAACCACCATATGTGCGCGTTCGGCCCGCCGGAAGAGGCCTTCACGCCCGAGGTGCTGGAGGAGCTGTACGGCTCGCACGGGCTCGAATTTGCCCACCATCACGTTGACCCCCACGACCAGGACGACGGGGACTTTCATTGATAGACCTCTCGGAGCTGTTCGTAGACCCGTTCCAGCACAGCTTCATGAGGCGGGCGCTGACCGTATCGGTGCTCGTCGGCGTTATGTGCCCGGTGATCGGGGCCTACGTGGTGGCGCGCGGCCGCGCGTTCATGGGGGACGCCCTCGCCCATTCCGTGCTGCCAGGAATGGGGATCGGGCTGCTGGCAACAGGCAGCGCGCTGATCGCCGCCGTGCCGGCCGGGGTGGCGATCGCTCTCCTGATGGGATTCATCAGCCGGCGCACCGGCAGCAGCGAAGACACATCGATCGGGATCGTCTTCGCGGGGATGTTCGCGCTCGGCCTCGTGATGCTTTCGAGCCCATTGTACATCGACGCATTCAAGCAGATCCGGGACACGCAGGCGCCAAATATCGAGGACCTACTCATAGGGGAGATACTGGGCGTCAATACGGGGGAGGTGTACCTTTCGCTGGCGTTGGCGGCCCTGGTGATAGCCGGGCTGTACGTATTCCACCGGCCCCTCGTCTACACCACCTTCGACCCGGTGGGCGCGGCGGTTGTGGGAATCCGGACACGCTTGATGGAGTACGTGCTGCTCGCGCTCCTCGCCCTCGTAATCGTCATCAGCATCCAGGCCGCCGGTATCGTCCTGGTCATGGCAATGCTCATCACGCCCGCTGCGACCGGGTTCCTGCTGGCGAAGCGGTTCGTGGGGGTCATGGTCATCGGCGCGCTGATCGGCGTGATGTCGGCGGTGGTCGGCATGTACCTCTCGTTCCACGCCAACATGCCCACGGGCCCTGTGATGGCCCTGGTCGCGACCGCGGCATTCGGCGTGGCGGCGGCATTCAAGAGGAGTAGATAGCAGACTCTTCCGCGCCCTGGCCGCGGCCTCATCGTCGAGACCAGCTCCTTGACCCTTTCAGGCAACTCCGCAGCGCAGCGGATGAGCTCCGTCCCATGGAGAGCGTTCTTATAATTCTGGCGAAGCACGCCTCTCGATGCGGCGTTCTTCAAACGCTCCAGCGACAGTCGCATCGGGCTTGAAGCTTAGGCGATAGAGTCTGGCACGTTCAGACTTGAGGAGGGCTTGAGGGTCGATATCATCTGCGCCCTCGACACGTCCACCACGGGGAGCGTGACTGTCGGCGAGCGCGACATTACAACCGCGTCGCAGGGACACCGGGGGCTTCCCTATCCCGCGGACGGACCGCGTGCTCAAGGTGGCCTACGTGGTGGTCTTCCTGGCACCCGTCCACGGACTGCTCGATCTGTACGGTAACGTGCGCGATGCCGTAGTCGTCGTGCGCGATCTCCAGTACGCGGCTGCGCAGCGAGGCGAGGTCCTGGCCGGGTTCAACGATGATGTGAGCCGTGAAGGCCTCGCTCCCCGAAGTTATGGTCCAGACGTGCACATCGTGAATGAGGGTCACGCCCTCCTGGTCCTCTATGTCGCTGCAGAGCTTGTACACGTCGATGTGCTTAGGCGCCCCCTCCAGCAGAACGTTCATCACCGTGAACATCAGGTGCCGGCTGCTCCACAAGATGAGCAGCGCGATGAGGACGCTCAGTATGGGGTCAGCAATCTGGCAAGCAAACCCTCCATCCGATGAGACAATGAGACGATGTCACAGTTGAGACCCGGGCGGCAGGCGCCGAATAGCCAGAAGCGCCAATCCGCTCGTCGCACTTCTGCGTTCGACTTGACGGCAAGCGAGACCATATCTCGGTGAATCTCAGGTTGTCGGGTGATACCATTCTGCCGTTGCGATGGAAGAGCAGGAAATGCGGTCTAAATCGTCGGACAGGCTGGCAGCGCCACGTGCCTGGGACGCCGCAGAGTACGACTCGTGCGGCACGTTCGTCTGGGAGCATGGAACCGACCTGGTGGAGATGCTCGCTCCAAGGCCGTGCGACCGAGTCCTGGACGTCGGCTGCGGCACCGGCCACCTGACCGCGAGGATAGCCGAGTCAGGAGCCGACGTGCTGGGAATCGACACGTCGGAGTCGATGGTCCTGCAGGCCCGAAGCAACTACCCGCACCTTCGTTTCGAGGTGCTTGACGCCCTCGCGATGAAGCTGGGACCCGAGTTCGACGCTGTGTTCTCAAACGCCGTTCTACACTGGATCACGGAGCCGGACGTGGCCGCATCCGGGATATTCAATGCGCTCAAGCCTGGCGGGAGGTTTGTAGCCGAGTTCGGTGGAAGGGGCAACATCAGCACCATAATCAAAGCGGTCCACCGCGCCCGCGAGAGGATAAGAGCCCGGCCGATCGAGCACGTGCCGTGGTACTTTCCCAGCGCCGGTGAGTACGCCGCCCTGCTGGAACGATTGGGCTTCACGGTCACGTACGCCCGGCTCTTCGATCGCCCCACGCGGCTCGGCGAGGGTGACAGTACGATGATGACCTGGCTGAAGATGTTCGGCGAGCCCTTGATCAATGACCTGGCGGAGTCGGAACGCGACATCGTGTACGGTATCGCCGAGGACGCTCTGCGGGCTACGATGCTCGACGACGGAGTCTGGGTCGCTGACTATGTGAGGCTGCGGGTCGTGGCTGAGAAGCCGTCTCTATGACGGCCTCGTCCCCGGCGCAGCCTGACCAGCACCAACAGCTCTTACGGAGGGTGCCGATGACAGCTTCCAACCCAAAGGTGCTCATAGTATGCAGAGAGCGGACGCGCGATGTGAACTTCCTGCCATCGGACCTGGAACGCCTTTCCATCATGGCCGCGGTGGAATGGCTGCATCTGGAGGGAGGACCCCAGTTCGGACCGAACGAGGACCCGGGGGCTGTCAGGCAACTCATGGACGCGATAAGCGACGTGGACTGTGTCGTCATATCCCACGGCTCCCCGATGATCGGCGCCGACGTCATGGACCTCGCGCCAAACCTGAAGATGATTGGCGAACTGGAAGGGGACAGGTTCGCGTACCGCATCGACCTTGAGTCCGCCTGGGAGCGGGGCATCCGTACGGTCGACACGACGCAGGGCTCCTCCTATCCGGTCGCCGAGTGGGCGCTAGCACTGATCCTCATATCTCTGCGCAACGCCGGGGCGAGCTTTAGGCGGATCCTTGCCGGCGATGCAAGCCAGCCGACGGCGAACGACTTCGAGTACGTCCACGGAGAGCTTGGCGGAAAGCGGGTGGGGCTCATCGGGTGCGGCCACATCGGACGCAGGCTTATCAAGTTTCTGAAGCCGTTCGATGTGGATATCCGTGTGTTCGATCCCTACCTGCCCAGCGAGATGCCGGACGCGATTGGAGTCGTGAAGACCTCGCTCGAGAACATACTCTCGGGGTCGAACGTCATTGTCTGCCTGGCTCCCCTCACACCAGCCACAAGAGGGATGATCGGACGGCGCGAGCTTGACTTGATACTCCCGAACTCGGTGTTCGTGAACGTGTCGCGCGGAGCGGTCGTCGACAGCGACGCACTGATAGCACGCTTGAAGCGCGGCGACATCATCGCGGGGCTGGACGTCTTCGACCCGGAGCCGATTCCCCCCGACAGTGAGATTATCGGGCTGCCGAACACCTTCCTGAGCCCGCACATAGCCGGCCTGACGCTGGCGGGCTATCAGCGCTTCTTTACGCTGATGGTGGACGAGCTGGAGAGGTTCTTCCGGGGAGACGACCCGCTTTTCGAGCTGACCCCAAGGTCGCTGGCGAACCGTAGAGGCTCGGCGGAGCACAGGGCCTAGCGGGTACGACGCTCGATTTGCGGCGAGCGCGTAGCGTGGTTGGGAGCTGACTGCCTGCGGAGTAGGCGGGTGATAACTCAGCGTAGAGCGGTGTAGAATCAGAAGGTCAACGCGCCCGCTCTACCCACGCATACCGGCGTCCCCGTGGCACGCTGGCATGGACCCCATCAACCACGTCCTCCACGGCGCGGTCCTCGGGCGTTGATACGGAGTTGGTTGACGGCGAGGTACTGATATGTAGAGGAGAGTTCACCCGCGACGACGACAAGGCAGAGTTCCGCCACATCGACGCAAGCGCGCGTGCCCTGTACAAGCGCATGGGTTTCGATCTCAGGCACCGCTGGAACGTAGTCGGATAGTAGACACAAGACCGTTGGAGTAGCTACATGGAAACCGCGATTCTTGGGAGGACTGGACTTCGAGTAAGCCGGCTCGGTGTAGGGTTGGCGGAGATCGGCAGGTACTCGGTGGACGAGCCGCAGCAGGCGGAGCGTGTTCTGAGCAGCGCACTGGACGCCGGTGTCACCTTTCTGGACACGGCAGAGTGCTATGGGAACAGCGAGGAGCTTGTCGGGAATGCCGTCTCACACCGCCGCGACGAGTACGTTCTGGCGACGAAGGCCGGCCATGTTCCCCGGGGTTCGTCCGGAGAGCCGTGGACTGGCAAGACGGTCGGGGACGGCATCGACAACAGCCTCAGGCGTCTGAGAACCGACTGCGTGGACCTGGTCCAGGTCCATGCCTATGACATCTCGGCGCCGACTCCGGACGATGTCTTGAGGGCGTTAACGGACGCCAGGGACGCGGGTAAGACTCGGTTTCTCGGCTATAGCGGAGAGAATGAAGATGCGGTGTGGGCATTGCAGACCGGCCTCTTCGACGCGCTGCAGACATCGTTCAACTTGGTCGACCAGTGTGCTCGCCACCTGCTGTTCGAGTTGGCCGGGGCCAACGGTGTGGGGATCATAGCGAAGCGCCCCATCGCGAACGCGGTCTGGGGTAAGGCTGTGTCAGGAACGGGCACTGAAATCGTTGCTGGCACAACGAAGGAGAGGCTGCGACGGGCTAAGGCCATTCTCGACATGGGCCCGATAGCCGACGCGCCGGAGGATCCGATCGCTATGGCCCTCGGCTTCGTTCTGGGTAACGACGAGGTAGTGACTGCGATCGTCGGCACCGGAAACCCCGAGCACATGCTCGAAAACATCAAGGTAGCGGAGACGCAGCTCCCCATCCCCGAAAGCGTGGTCGCTGAGCTACAGCGCCGCTTCGGCGAGCTAGGCCAGGACTGGCCGGGTATCGACTAGCCGCCGAACCGGGTTTCCAGCGCATGAGCTCCCGCAATCCGGAAGGTTGAGGTGCTCAGAGACGAGGCGCCACCGGTGAGTGGACCTCGGTTCTTGCTAATATAGTGCTGGCGACCCCGACCGGATTCGAACCGGCGATCTCTGCCTTGACAGGGCAGTGTGTTAAACCGCTACACCACAGGGCCGCATGAGGGGAAGAAGTCGCGACTAGGCTGTGCCGAGCGCCTGGAGGGCGGCATCCAGCTTCGGAGGGCTGTAGCCGACGACCCGCTCATCGCCGATCACCGTGACCGGTGTCGTGCGGTAGCCCATGCCGATCAGCCGCTTGACCGCCTCCGGGTCCAGCGACACGTTGTATTCCTTGAAGTCCAAGCCTTTTCGTGAAAGGTACACTTTCACCATATGGCAGGGGCCTCAGCCGTTGGATGTGTAGACCTGTATCTCGTTTTCCATCTCTCAAGTCCCCAAGACAGTGTGAGGATAGTATAGCCGATAACGGCTTTGCGCAGTAGGGCCCGCCTCAGCCTATCAGGTGATTCGGCGGAGTAACCGCCCTTTGGACTGGTTCAGGCAGAACGGATGCGGGCGAGACGTCCGGGCTCCCAGGGCCGGCTCAGCCCTGCGGGGCTTCAGCGTCCGGCTCGCGCTCCCGCCGGCCTCCGGACTTCTCTCGTTTCTTGAGGTTGTGCTCCTTCTTGCCTCCCGTGTCCTCGAAGAGCTCGTGTCCTACGGGCACGGCCTCGTCGATGGTCTGGACCGCTTCCCCCTCCTCCTGGTACTTGCGAAGAAACTCTTCGCTCACGAAGAACAGTCATATACAGAACCCGTCGCGTTCGATGTCCTCGTGATGCCTCTCGCATGGGCAGATCTTCTTGCGATCCTCCACGGGATCGCCGCTGAGGGGCATTCAGGGGCAGTATCTATAGCCGTGCACTCTCTCGTTCTCGCCCAGGCCCTCCTGGACGACTCGGACCACGTCCGGTTCGGGGAAGAACTCGTAAGGTCCCTTGGCCACGTACCGCTCCGAGAACTTTACGGCCCTGTCGAACGCCTCTTCGCCGGTCAGCTCGCGCTTCTTCATCTTCAACTCACCTCAGTCGGCGCCGCCCGGCCCATCCTGAGCTGCCTGTGGGCGTCGCATGGCATCCTGGAAAACGCCTCGGCCTGACTCTCGATTCTCTGTACCAGCGAGGGAAGGGCGGCCTCGATCTCGTCGAGGGTCTTGTCGCCCCCCACCTCGACGCTGAGCAGGGCGGCCGTCCCGCAATCGCAGCCCGCTTTAAAGAACACCTTGCGGAAGTTGCGATTGGCGGACAGGTCCAGCTTGAAGCCGGGCAACGGGGCCAGGCCCGCTCCGGGCGACACGGCCCCGGCGATCAGGGCTTGAAGCTCACGGTCCCCGGGTATGCGGCTACCGGGAGTCATCGCCGCCGACTCGTCCCGGGCCAAGTCACCACTCCGCAAGAGCGGCCTCCTTGACGGTCGTCGTCGCTAGTGGTGGGCGGTAATGGATTTGAACCAATGACCTCTGCGATGTCAACGCAGCGCTCTAAACCACTGAGCTAACCGCCCCCGAGCCTGCCTCAGCTTACGGTCAAGTGTAGCAAGCCGCCTCGCAGTGGGTCAAGGAAGCTCACGCGTACCCAGGTTTTGTCGGACCTGCCTGACCGCTGGCTGTGCCTCCGGTGAGCGAGCCGGAGACCGCGAGGCGAGGCAGGGTCTCGCGGTCTCAATAAAAATTTTCTCCCAAATGTGTCAAAATCTGTCGATTTCATAGCTGGGCGTGTTGATTTGCTCGACACTTATTGGACACTTTCTCGACACCTATTGGACATTTACTGGACACCTTTTGGACACCCACTGGACGCCCACGGCGCGCCGGCAGGTATGGGAATGGTCTAACCGCAGAGAACGCGGAGAGCGCAGAGATAGAGAGGGAGTCGTTGACATAGGGGGGCTGTAGTACATGCGTGCGGGTGAGTCAAGCGCTGGTGGGACCTCCCAGATTCACCACCTGATTGGAGCGGGCCGCGTGACAGACTGCTCCCGGGGTAGTGACGGCGCACCTTGCCGGGGATGGATTCCCGCCTGCGCGGGAATGACGGAGGCGGTGGATCTGGGGGACCTCACGCGTACCCACCTTCGTCCTGACCACTCCTGGGCACGGTTCGAGCTCGTCTGGGACGCGGAGCCGGGAGAGCACGTCATGATTTCGCGAGCCACCGATGTAGCAGGCAACACTCAACCCGATGAGGTGCCCTTCAACGAGAAGGGCTACCTGTTCAACCAGCCGGCGTCTCACCCGGCACGCGTGGCGTAGGGCAAAGTGGCGGCTAGGGCGCGCGGTTCAGTCCAGAGCCTTACGATCGCGGGTCTCCTGGTCGGCGGCGTCGGCACGGGCCTTGCCTTCCTCCATGTCGAACCACTTGAAGAAGGCTATGACGATCAGGACCCCGAAGAGGATGCCCCCGCCGATCTTCATTATGATGGCCCCGATCTGCTGGTCCGCCAGCGGCGTGAGATTCCAGACCCTGGGGGCGTCGACGTACCACTCGTAGAGGGGCTCCGGTGCGAAGGTGATGACGGCGAACACGATGATCTGGGCGATCGACAGCAGGAACAGGTACATCATCTGAAGCGGGTATGACAACCTGGGCAGCTCGGGCATCCTGCTCGTGATCGGCCACCACATGATCACGGCGGCGGCCATGAACATCAGGTGCTCGACGATGTGGACGCCGTGGTTCGTGACGGAGGTGTTGTACAGCGAGGGGATGTGCCACAGCGAGAAGATGAAGTTGAACACGGCGAACGCCACGATCGGGTGCGTCACAAGGCGCGCTATGCGGAAGGAGAGGTCCGGCCTCAGAAACGGGCGTATCAGCCAGTCGGGCGTGCCGATCACCAGCAGCGGCGGCGCTATGAGCGTCAGCAGAACGTGCTGGAGCATGTGCGCGCTGAACAGGTACTTGTCGCTCAGCTCGTGGATGGGGGAAAGCAGGGAGACGAAGATGACCAGGACGCCGGCGGTGAAGGTGGCGACCTGCCTCGAGTCGACCTCGTCGGCGAGCCGGTGCTTTTCCCGGAGCGGCCCAACACCCAACAGGTAGGCGCCTTCGAGAACGGCCAGCCCGATCAGGACGTCCGGATGGGCGTGCCAGTGGGTCCAGATGTCTGCCAGCGGATCAGCCATGCCCCAACCCTCACCTCAGCCCTCTCTCGTCGAGATAGAGGAGACTCTCGCCGGTTCCGACCCTAGAAGAAGCTGGTCAGGAACATCAGGGCGAAGACTACGGAGACCGCCAAGGCCAGGCCGCCGGCGAAGAGCACCGTGAACAGGCGGGCGTCGTACCTGAGGTGCATGTAGAACATGGCGACCAGGGCGAACTTGCCGGCGGAAAGCACCACGAGGATGGGGATGATGGCGTGCCCCAGCCCCGTAACGTAGAAGATCGCCACCTCGATGGCCGTGATGATGGCCAGTGTCATGGCCACTATCACGTAGGTGAGCGGTGTCGGATGCGAGGCCCCCTGCGGTCCCTCGCGCCGGGCTGCTGTGTGCGTCTCTTCGCTCATTTCACCCTCATCATGGATTCCCGCTTTCGCGGGAATGACGGCTGTGTATGTGCTCAGAATCCTTCGAACACGCCGAACAGGTAGACCACGGTGAAGATGACGATCCACACCACGTCGACGAAGTGCCAGTAGAGCGCGGCGAGATCGACGTCCAGGTGCCGCTCGGGGGTTACCCGGCCCTTCCGGAACGAGTAGAAGAATATCGAGAGCAGCCAGATCACGCCCAGGGTAACGTGGGCGCCGTGGAACCCGGTCAGGGTGAAGAAGGTGGTACCGAACAGGTTGGTCTTGGGCGTGAGCCCTGTCAGGTTGTCGCCCTCGGGGCTGTGAATCCCGTCGACCTCCTCGACCCCTTCGACGCACATGGCGCTGAAGGACTCCTCGAATTCGGTCAGCTTGCCGGTGCCAACGTCCTCGCACTTGAAGTGGACCTCGTGGTTGGCGAAGTCTCGGAACTCGAAGACCTGGAAGGCCAGGAAGGTCATGCCCATTATGGCGGTGGACGCCATCCAGATTCTGAACCCCTTGAGGCTGCCCCTGGTAAGCGCCGAATAGGCCAGCACCATGCTCATGCTGCTCATCAGCAGGACGAAGGTGCTCACTGAGGTCACGGGGATGTCGAAGACGTCGATCGGCAGCGGCCCTTCTCTGCTCTTCCCCTTGTAGACCAGGTAGGTGGCGATGAAGGTTCCGAAGAACATGCAGTCCGAGCCCAGGAAGGCCCACATGAGCATCTTCCGGTGGTTCAGGCCGGTGGTGGTCGCCTCGTGCTCGCCCCCGTGGGCAACTGTTGCCAAGAGCAGGCCTTCCTAGTGGCCCGAGCCTTCGTCGGGATCGTTGACAGGCTCGAACGACCACGCGTACACGCCGAACAGGGCTACGGCCACGCCAACAACCGAGATAGCGTAGTGGTAGATCAGGCCATACCCGCCGATCAGCAGGCCGATGGATACCACAATCGGCCAGTAGGAGGGCTGAGGCAGGTGAATCGAATGCTCCTCGTCCTCTGAGGCGCCCGCGATCACCGGAGCCCTCTCCTTCCGGCGCTTGGTGGCCCACCAGTCGTCGACCTCCGTCACGGTCGGGATTTCGACGAAGTTATACTCGGGCGGGGGAGACGCAATCGACCACTCCAGCGTCCTCGCGTCCCAGGGGTCTCCCTCGGCCCGCTTGCCCTTAATCCAGCCACTGACGACGTTATAGATAAGGGCCACCATTCCCACCGCCAGGAGGGCGGCGCCGCCGGACGAGAAGGTGTTCCAGATCTCCCAGCCCATGTTGGTGTCGTACGTGTATATCCGGCGCGGCATGCCGTCCAGGCCGGTGAAGTGCATGGGGAAGAAGGTCAGGTTCATCCCGGCGAATATCAGCCAGAAGGTGATCTTCCCGACCGTCTCGTCGTACATGCGTCCGGTGAACTTTGGGAACCAGTAGTAGATTCCCGCGATCAGGGCAAAGATGCTGCCGCCGAACAGCACGTAGTGGATGTGCGCCACGATGAAGTAGGTGTCCTGCTGCTGGGCATCGGACGCCGCCTGGGCGTGCATTACGCCGCTGATGCCTCCAATGGTGAACACGGTAATGAAGCCCAGGGCGAACAGCATCGGCGTCGAGAAGGTGATCGAGCCCTTCCACATCGTGCCGAGCCAGTTGAATATCTTGATGCCCGTCGGGACGGCTATCGCCATGGTGGTTATCGTGAACACGGAGTTGGCGATCGGTCCGAGGCCAACTGTGAACATGTGGTGGCTCCAGACCATCCAGCCCATGAAACCGATGATCAGGCCTGAGAGCACGACGACCGGGTACCCGAACAGCGGCTTCTTCGAGAAGGTCGGAAGGATCTCGGAGACGATGCCCATCGCCGGCAGGATGAGGATGTACACCTCCGGGTGACCGAAGACCCAGAACAGGTGCTGCCAGAGCACCGGGTTCGCTCCCGCGGCGGGGACGAAGAAGTTGGTGCCGAAGAACCGGTCGAACATCAACTCGATCAGGGCGACCGTGATGACCGGGAACGCCAGCACCAGCAGGAAGGCTGTTATGAGAGTCATCCAGGTGAACAGCGGCATGCGCATCAGCGTCATGCCTGGGGCCCTCATGTTGAGTATCGTGACGATGAAGTTGAAGGCGGCCGCCAGCGACGCGATGCCCAGTAACTGGAGGCTCATGATCCAGAAGTCGATGCCGTGGCCGGGGTTGTAGGCCTCTCCGGTAATCGGAGCGTAGCCGAACCAGCCGGCGTTCGGCGCCCCGCCGAGGAACCAGCTCCCGTTGAGCATGATCGCGCCCGCGAGGAAGGTCCAGTAGCTGAAGGCGTTTAAGCGCGGGAAGGCGACGTCGCGCGCGCCGATCTGCAACGGGATGAGGTAGTTGAAGAAGGCGGCCCCCATCGGCATGATGGCCAGGAAGATCATCGTCGTCCCGTGCATCGTGAACAGCTGGTTGAATGTCTCCGGGCTCACCAGCTCCAGCTCGGCCCGGGCCAGCTGCGTGCGCATGATGAGCGCCTCTACGCCGCCCATCACGAACAGAACGAACGCGGTGACGCCGTAGAGAATCCCTATCCTCTTGTGGTCTATGGTGGTGATCCACCCCCACACTCCCGTGGGATGGACCGGCCGCGGGATCGATATTGACAGTGTCGTCATCGCTGGCCTCCCTCAGGACTGCTCACTCGAGGCTTCTCAGGAACGCGAGCAGCGCGGAAATCTGGACCTCGGTCAACCCGACGGGTTCGTTGAAGGCCTCGCCGTCCCTCGCCATCATGTTACCCGGCTTCATCTCCTCCGGGTTGTGGAGCCACGACCTCAGCTCTTCGGGCGTGTTATCCATTGTACCGCCCGCGAAGGTGGCGCGGCTGGCGAAGTGGGTCAGGTCGGGCCCCAGAACCCCGCGGGCCGACGTTCCAGCGATTCGGTGGCACGCGTTGCAACCCGCGCCCATCACGTCGGGATCAGAATCCGTTCCTCGCCCGAACCGTGTGACGAACACATCGTGGCCGAGCTTGATGAGGGGGGTCGCTTCGGTAGGCACCGCGGCGAGCTGGGCCTGCTCCGCGAGCCAGGCGTCGAACTCCTCCCTGGGTTGGGCGATCACCTTGAACCGCATGTTGGCATGCGAGACTCCGCAGAACTCAGCGCACTGCCCGAAATAGACTCCTGCTTCGTCCGCCTGCATCCAGAGTCCGTTGTCATTGTTCGGCACCATGTCGACCTTGCCGGCCAGTTTCGGGACCCAGAAGCTGTGGATTACGTCGTTGGAGACGAGGTCAACGTTTATGGGCTCGCCGACCGGGATGTGGAGCTCGTTGGCCGTGACAACCTCCTGCGCCACGCGGTCCTGCTCAGGGTAGCGGAACTCAAACCACCACTGGCGGCCTACTGCCTCCACGACGAGGCCTCCCTCCTCAGGAGGGACGGGGGAGTTCTCGTTGTCGAAGATGGTGATTATGGTCCAGGGCGCGACGACGATCAGCACGAGGGCGGGCGCGATGGACCAGGCTATCTCCAGCTTCGTGTTTCCGTGTATCTGCTCCGGGTCTTTGTCGCCGGGCTTCGCTCGGTACTTGACGGCGATGTAGACCAGCGCCGCCATTACCGCGACGAAGACGATGAGCCCGGCCCAGAAGATCACCCAGAACAGGAGTACCTGGGACTCGGCCACGGGGCCGAGCGTATCGAACGTGGACTGAGGATGAGACGGCGTGCACGCGGCCGCGAGAGCGGCCAGCGACGCCAGCGCTGGGAGGACAGCGAAATATCGCCACTTCGATTTCGGCATTTTCGTCTTTGTGTTGCGGCCCTCCCCTGGCCGGTCAGGTGGGAATCTTATAAAAGCGTCTGTACGCGAGTCAAGGCTAGGCATTGATCGACCCATCGACCGCTATAGCGGCGAAGAGCAGCGCAAGGTAGGCGAGTGAGTATACGTAGGTACCGACGGCTCCCTCGATTCCGGGCCGCCTCACCAGGCGCGTCGCATGGTAGACGAACAGCAGACCGAGCACCAGTGCGGCGCCGAGGTACACCCACCCCACCGCCTGTGTGGTGAAGAACATCAACGTCAGCATCAGGAGCAGCACGGCGTAGAGGAGGATCGCCCTCTTGGTCTTATCGACGCCGACCACGACCGGCAGCATGGGCACGCCGGCCCTGGCGTAGTCGTCCTTCAGAAGCAGCGCCAGCGCCCAGAAGTGCGGCGGAGTCCAGAAAAACACGATGGCGAACATGTAGACCGCCGGAAGCGCCAGGCTGCCAGTCACCGCGGTCCAGCCGATGACGGGCGGCAGCGCGCCCGCTGCGCCGCCTATCACAATGTTCTGCGGAGAGGTCCTCTTCAGGCCCATCGTGTAGACGAAGACGTAGAAGAGCGTGGCGGTCAGGGTCAGCACGGCGCTCAGCGGGTTCACCAACGTGACAAACAGGCCGAAAGCGACGGCGTTCGTGACCAGCCCGAACAGCAGCGCCTCGCGCGGCCGGATTCGGAGCGCGGCCACCGGCCGGTCCCTCGTCCTGTGCATCCGTGCGTCGATGTCCCTGTCAAGGAAGTGGTTCAGGGCATTCGCGCCCGCGGACGCCAGCGCGCCGGCGCTCAGTACGACGATCGTCAGTGTCACCTCGGGCGGCCCGCCGGAAGCCAGGAACATGCCCGCCAGTGCCGTGAAGAGGAGGAGCAGGACGATACGCGGCTTGCTGAGGCTCAGATAGTCCCTGAATACGTTCCGAGAGGCGGCAGCCTGAACGATCACTGCACCGCCCTCCCGGCCTCGGTCGAGAGAGCGCCCGACGTCTGCCGGCGCAGAGGCAGCCCCATCGGCATGCCGTACATCGTGGCCAGCCCGATCACGGCGGCCCAGAGGAGCGTGGCGCCCGCGAGGTGCGCCGCCCGCATCTCGATAGAAAAGCCCGCCCACACAGTCCAGGCGCCGAGGAGTATCTGACCAGCCAGCGCGGCGATCACGAGCCACGCCGTCGGGCTGAGGCCCGGCATGTGAGCGCTCCACCTCAGGGCCATGACCACCGAGCCCACGAGGACGACGCCGACCGCCGCCGACAGAAGGCGGTGGATCATGTGAATCTGGTACGCGCTGCCGTCGGGCCACAGGGTGCCCCGGCACAGCGGCCAGGTCCCGCACGAGGAGCCAGCGCCGTAGCCCACCATGTACGAGCCCGACAGGATGACTATAAAGGCGCCGGCGACCGATATCGGAATCAGCATGTCAAGTCGGGTGTGGGAAGGCTTGGCATCGGGGGTGGAACCGACGCCTGATCTCCAGGCGACCAGGGTGACGACGACCATGCATGCCACCACGCCCTGGGCGATCCCCAGATGGACGAGCCTGACCCACCAGGCGAGCTCGGTCAAGACGACGGCGGCGCCAAGGAGGGCCGCAACCAGGACGAGGAACGCCCCTACCAGTCCAGAAATTACTATCCTCGAGTCGTCCCGATAGCGCCGCCACGCCAGGACCGCGACGCCCAAGGTTAGCAGGCCCACGACGGTGGCCACGATGCGATGGCTGAACTCAACGAGGGCTGTACGCTCGAAGACGGGTATGACCCTCCCGTCGCACAGTGGCCAGTCCGGGCATCCGAGACCGGAGCCGGTGACCCTCACGACCCCGCCAAGAGCCACCTGTATGATGGAGGCGACGAGCGCGGCCAGCGCGACATACGGGAGCGCCCTTCCCGGGCGGAGTGCCGTACTCACGCTGTGTTGCTTTCAGCTACGCCGCTGGGGTATGTGCAAGTTTTCACAATCGAAGCCTAGCACACGCCCACGTCAGCGGTCAACGAGTACAAATGCCCGTTCAATTGTCCAAGAAAAAGGGGCCCGCGCCGTGGCCTAGCGCAGACCCCCTCCCTCAGCCCACAGGCCGGCAGGTGTGCACCCGCCGACCTGAACGGTCTGGTCCTATGCTGCTACCGCAGGCTCCTCGACCGCTTCTCCCTTCGGGGCGTCCAGACCCGAGCGGGAGCGTATCCTGTCGGCGAACGGTGCGATACGCTGTCGGGTCCGCTCCACAGTGGGGCGGACAAGCTCATCGGCCCTGGCCCGCAGCGGCGCCGCCCTCTCAGACAGCATGGAGCGCGTTTCCGCGCCGCTCCTAGGGGCCAGCAGGATCGCCGCGACGCCGCCCACGATCAGGCCGCCCAATATCCCTATTTTGATGGAACCTCTTCCGATCATATATATGTCTCCCTTCTATATTTCATTCCATGCCGATTCGGCTGGTCACCACGCCAATGCCCCGACGGCCACTGCCGGGGTTGAGTACTGGCGCCAGTCGATCTGCTCTTCCTGTCCCCAGAGCCGCAGGACCGGCGGCTCCTGGAGCAAACCGACAATCCGACCGGTGATGCTGACGCGCTCGGGACTGTTCTCCCACGCCTCCCATGCGGCCATGCTCGTCCACGTGGTGATCGTCATGACCCTGGTCGGGCTGAACGCGTCGATCACCGACTGACCCGATATGAACCCCGGCTGCCGCGTGGCGTTTGAGCGCAGCTCCCTCAGCAGACACTTTACCGACTCCTGCTCTCCGGGGATGACGTTTCGTTCGACCATCAGAGTGACCTGCATGACGCACGCTCCCTTCCATGTACTAGACAGCTTGACTAAATGAATAAGCCGCATGACTCCCCACCATCGATAATCGTAGGCTCATGCGGCTTGGCTCATCATGGCTCGTTTCTGGTCGCGCCAGCGGTCCTGATGATGCGCTGCTGTCGCGACCCCGTCAGTACGGTGTTGACACCTGGTCTCCCGTTGATCGTATGTCTGAATGACGACTGGACTCAGAATAAGGGAGGGTCACGAAATTGTCAACATTGTGCCTATCTTCACAACCGATTTCGTAACATACTTGCTTGTGAAAGGCGTAACAAATAGCCTGAGTAACGCTTCATGAATTATACCGTTGCCGCGTCCTTGACAGCCCGGTGCAGGCGTGCTAGCTTGAGCCATGGGCCGTTGGCCCTGCCGGACGGACCGACCGAGGCCCGCCGGGAGTTTGAGGAAGGAGGACAGCATGATCATGATTAAGGTGCACGTGCTGGTAAACCAATGGAAATTTCCTCAGTAACGCTTGGCGGGCCCGATGGCTCACGGAAGACGGTTGGGCCGGTCCGTCAAGACAGCCAACGCCTCGGCGAGCTCACCCGGAGCGATGCCGGAGTGCAGGCCACTTCGAGTTGCACGCTCATCGATGGCCCGAAAGGCCGCTAGAGATTAAGCGAGGCGGACCAGACGAAATCACAAGGCCCCCGGCTTATGAGCCGGGGGCCTTCGCTTGTCCCGTTCAGTCGGCGGTCCATGGCAGTTCTATGTCATCTGGCCCTGCCATGCTACAATCGTGACTGACGAGACCGCCCCGGGCTGTGCTCCGGGGCAAGGCTTGGCCGGCATTGCGCCCAAGTGCCCCTGTAGCTCAGGCGGATAGAGCAACGGTTTCCTAAACCGTGTGCCCCGGTTCGAGTCCGGGCAGGGGTACCACGTCGTACTATAAAGCGACCTTGCGAAACCTCCCCATGACCACACTATGTCGGGATGTACGCCGCGCCCGAAGACTGCCAATGCGGCGGATCCCGGACCAGGAGCAGACGTGAACGGCCAGAGTGACGGGGTCGTTATTCGCGCATCGGGCATAACCAAGCGATTTGGACAGGTCGTCGCAGTCGACGGCGTGTCGTTCGAGGTGCGCCGCGGCGAGACCTACGGCCTGTTGGGCCCAAACGGCGCAGGCAAGACCACCACCATGCGCTTGATGAGCGGGCTATCCCCCCTGACCTCGGGAGTGCTGACCGTGGCAGGTATCGACGTGTCCCGCCAGCCAAGAGAGGTGCGTAACGTTCTGGGTGTGGTTACCCAGCAGGACGGCCTGGACACCGATCTCAACACCAGGGACAACCTGATTGTTTACGGGTTCCTCTCCGGACTCTCGCGTGCGCAGGCGAAGCGCAGAGCGGACGCCGTGCTGATGCTCTTCGACCTCACTGACAAGTCTAAGGAGGAGATCGACTATCTCTCCGGCGGCATGAAGAGACGCCTCGCGATAGCCAGGGCCTTCATGACCAGACCTCAGGTAATGGTGCTCGACGAGCCCACGACCGGCCTCGACCCCCAGGGCCGCAACCGCGTGTGGCAGGAGCTGGAGACGATGAACGAAGCGGGCGTGACCATCTTCATGTCCACGCACTACATGGAGGAAGCCGCGGCCCTGTGCGACCGGCTCGCAATCATGCACCACGGAAAGATCCTCGCCGAGGGGGTGCCGGACGAGCTGGTGGACCGGCATGCCGGGCATGAGGTGGCTCAGGTCCGAGTGTCTAACGGAGCGCGTCGAGACGTCGTCACCTGGATCGGTAACGCCGGTCTCGATTACCGGGAGGCCGGGGCGCTGATCACGGTCACGTCTCCCAGCGGCGGCCGGCCGGACCTGTCCGGCCTCGAGGGCGCGCGTGTCGCCTACCGGCCTTCCAACCTCGAAGACGTCTTCCTGTCCATGGCTGGCAGGAAGTTGACGGACGAGTGATGGTCGCCGCACGCGGCACGTACGTCGCGGGGGTCAGGCTTCGCAGCATTGCCGGGATATGGCTCCGTCACGCCCTGGTGTTCAAGCGAAACTGGTTTCCTTCTATAACCTGGTACTTCGTTGAGCCGTTCGTGATCCTGTTGGCCATAGGGGTCGGCGTTGGAGCGCTGGTAAGCGACGTCGACGGCGTGCCCTATACGCAGTTCGTTACCCCTGGCGTGATCGCGGGCTCCGGCATGTTCCATGCCATATTCGAGTGCTCGTGGGGGTCCTTCTTCCGCATCCAGAAGGGGGTCTATGAGACGACCCTGACCGCCCCGGTCAGCACGCGGGAGCTCGCCATGGGCGACATATCCTGGGCCATGAGCAGGGCGGTAATAACTGCTGTGTGCATAGGTTCAGTGGCAGCCCTTCTCGGGTGGATTGACACCTTTTCCAGCGTAGGAGTCCTGCTTGCGGCCGCACTGATCGGCATGCAGTTCGGCGCAATGGGCCTCATATTCGCCGCTCTCTCTCCAAACGTGCACATCCTGTCCCTGTCCTTCACCGTCGTGGCATCGCCCCTCTACTTCTTCAGCGGAGCGTTCTTCCCCATCTCCGTCCTGCCCGACTGGGTGGAGCCGATAGCCTGGGCCACGCCCCTCACGCCCTCCGTGCACCTTGCGCGAGGATTCGTGACCGGGGACCTTGGGATGTCACACCTGTTCTCCGCCCTCTACGTGATCGCCATGACCGCCGTGCTGTTCCCCATCGCTTCGGCCCTCCTCCACCGCCGCCTGGTCAAGTGAGCGCCGCTGGCGTGTGGCCCGCGGGTTGTGTGTGCATACCGCAAACGGTATGTTCCTAAGGCATACGCCATTCATACCGAGGAAACCATGCGGATATCGAAAAGAGGCCAGGTCACCATCCCCAAGGACCTGCGGAACCGCTTCGGGCTGCATCACAACGTCGAGGTGGAGATCAACCCCACAGACCGTGGACTGCTCATTCGCAAGAGAACCACGGCGGAACACCCTGTGGATCGTGTTTACGGGATCCTCGGCAGGGACGCCCTTGGTGAGGGTGTTAGCATCGACGACTACATCGAAGAAATTCGGGGAAGATGAGCAGCCCAAACCACGCCTCGCGCGTTCCCCACTACACCTTTTCCGACACCCTAGCCGAGCAGGAGACCGAGCTCGCGGCCAACCCCCTGCTGCGGCGCATGATCGCCTCGCGAAGGGCCAAGTCCGGAGACCCGCACCGCCCGTTCTACCACTACGTCAACCCGGAGAACACACTGAACGACCCCAACGGCCTCTGCTTCTGGCAGGGCCGCTGGCACCTCTTCTACCAGGGCTACCCTCCCGAAGACCCCAGGGTGCACTGGGGACACGCCGTCAGCGACGACCTCATCCACTGGCGCGATCTCCCCTATGCGATATGCCCCGGCCCTGAAAGGGACTGCTACTCGGGGGCGACCCTGGTCGAGGAGGACCGGGTAATTGCCATGTACCATGGGACACAGGTGGGCAACATGGTCGCCGTCTCCAGCGACCCCCTCCTGCTCAACTGGGAGAAGGTGACCGGTCAGCCGGTCATACCCATCCCCGAGCAGGACGGCTCGCCGCAGGCCTACACGGTGTTCGACCCCTGCGTCTGGAAGAAGGACGGGGCCTACTACGCCCTCTCCGCGGGGACGCTGGTCGACGAGCCCGGCGGCAAGAGAGCCGCGGCCGACTTCCTCTTCCGCTCGGACGACCTCGCGAGCTGGGAGTACCTGCATCCGTTCACCGAAGACGACCGGTTCACGCTGGTGGGAGACGACGGAGCCTGCCCGTACTTCTGGCCGATAGGCGACAAGCACATCCTGCCTTTCTTCAGCCACATGAGCGGCGGGCAGTACCTCTTGGGCGACTACGACAAGGAGCGTGACAAGCTGGCCGTCACCTCCGCCGGCCTCTTCAACTTCGGGGCCGCGCTCCCTTCAGGCGTCCACGCCCCCTCGGCAACACCCAATGGGAAGGGAGGGGTCATCATCATCTTCAACATGAACCCCGGATTCCCGACCGAGGGCTGGAACCAGATCATGACGCTGCCCAGGCGTCTTACGCTGGCCGGAGACAACGAGCTGAGGATGGAGCCCGGCGGCGGCATCGAGTCTCTCCGGTACGACCACAGGCAGATCGGCGAGACGACGCTGCCCGCCAACGAGGAGGTCGTGCTGGAGGGCATCGAGGGCAAGTCGATGGAGCTGATGATCGAGCTCGACCCCGGGGAAGCGCCAATGGTCGAGCTGAACGTCCTCCGGTCGCCCGGCAGGGAGGAGCTCACCCGGATAGCGTTCTACAAGGACAGAGGGGTCGCGCTCCAGGCTCCGGCCGCTCAGTCGGGGGCGTCGCTCCCGAGGCGTCTCGAAGTCCGCGAGAGTCTGCTGACGCTCGATTCGTCCTACTCATCGACCCTGCCAGGCGCGCTATCGCGCCCCCCGGAGACGGCGCCGGTGCGCCTCGACCCGGGCGAGCCGCTGCGGCTTCGGGTGTTCGTCGACCGCAGCGTCGTGGAGGTGTTCGCGAACGGGAAGCAGTGCGTCGCGGTTCGCGTCTATCCGGGACGCGAGGACAGCGCCGGCGTCTCGCTGCGCGCCCAGGGATCGAGCGCCCTGATGACGTCCCTGAGCTCCTGGCAGATGCGGAACATCTACGAATAGAGGAACAGGCACGGTGCGCCACTCCGGCGGAGGCCGGAGTCCAGGGGGAGCGGGGACTGGGTACCGGCTACCGGCGGACCGACGGGCCGCTTGCCTATGCGCCGCGGCCGCCCCTAGAATGGACTCCGCGCGGCGGCGCGAACCTGCTCCCGATCGAAAGGCCGTATGCGTTGGGACTCTTCAACGGGGACACCGTCGACCGGATTGTCGAGCTCCGACGTGAGTGGGAGGACGGCGAGCTGCGAGGCGCCGTGGCAAGGACCCCGGAGACACGCGAGCAGTTCCGCACCCTCTCCGGCATCGAGGTCAAGGGCCTCTATACCCCCGACGACGTCCAGGAGCAGGACTACGAGGCGGACCTGGGCTTCCCGGGGGCCTACCCGTTCACTCGGGGCGCCTACCCCACGATGTATCGAGCCCGGCCATGGACGCGCCGGCAGATCGCGGGCTTCGGAACGGCCCGCTCCACAAACGAACGCTTCCGCTTCCTTCTCGCCCACGGCCAGACCGGCCTGAGCACAGACTTCGACCACCCTACCCTTACGGGCTATGACTCTGACCACGAGCTGGCTGAAGGAGAGGTCGGACGCGTCGGTGTGGCCATCGACACCATCCAGGACATGGACCAGCTCTTCGACGGCGTGCCGCTGGACAGGGCCGGCATCTCCTTCACGATCAACCACCCCGCGATCACGATACTGAGCATGTTTCTGGGAGTCGCCGAAGCCCGTGGGGTACCGTGGCACAGGCTGCGCGGGACCGTGCAGAACGACTCCCTCAAAGAGTTCTTCGGGCAGAAGACCTATGCCCTTCCGCCGCGGCCTTCGCTTAAGCTGACGACGGACATCATTGAGTACTGCACGCGGCAGGTCCCCAACTGGTACACCGTCTCCATCTCCGGCTACCACACCCGCGAGGCGGGCTCCAGCGCCGTCCAGGAGCTAGCCTTCACCCTGGCACAGGGCATGGCCTACGTCGAATCGACGCTGGAGAGAGGCCTGAGCGTCGATGAGTTCGCGCCCAGGCTCTCCTACTTCTTCGGCTGCCACAACGACCTGTTCGAGGAGGTCGCGAAGTTCCGCGCTGCGAGGCGAATCTGGGCCCGCGTCATGAAGGAACGCTACGAGGCAAAGAGCGAGGAGTCGATGCGGATGCGGTTCCACACGCAGACCCTCGGCTCGACTCTCGTCCGCGAAGCCCCCATGAACAACATCACGCGGGGAGCCTTCCAGGCCCTGGCGGCTGTGCTGGGCGGCACGCAGTCCCTTCACGTAAGCGGCTACGACGAGGCGTACGACATACCCTCCGAGGACGCGATGAAGGTCTCGCTCGCCACCCAGCTGGTCATAGCCCACGAGACCAACGTGGCGAACACCGTCGACCCCCTGGCAGGCTCGTACTTCGTCGAGTCGCTGACGGACCGCATGGAAGAGGAGGCCCTGGGCTACATCGACACGATCAAGAGCATGGGCGAGGGCAGCATGGTCCGGGGTATGCTGAGCGCCATCGAGACCGGCTACATCGAGAGCGAGATCGCGAACGCCGCGTTCCAGTATGCGACCGATATCGAGAGCGGCGACTACCTCGTCGTGGGGGTCAACGCGCAGCGCGAGGAGCCTGTACAGCCCGAAGAGGTGTTCGAGTTCGACGAAGAGGAGGAGGGCCGCCAGCTGGCCCACCTCGAAGAGGTCAGGCGGACCCGGAGCAACAGTGACGTCGACTCGGCCCTCTCGGAGATAAGGCGAAGCGTCGAGGCCGACGCAAACATCTTCCCCCACGTGCTCGACGCCGTGAGGTCCTCGGCCACGGAAGGCGAGATCATGGGAACCCTGCGGAAGGCCTACGGAGAGTACGTCGACCCGGGCGTGTTCTGAGGACTATCTGCAGAGAGGGAAGTGCAAAACTCTCGGTTGGGGAACGTGGAGAACAGGTCGCTCGCTGCTATGGTCCGTGGGGACGGGGCTGGCGTCCCTTCGGTCTGTAAAGGGCGGAGTAATAATGGACCGGCGAGGCGGGGGTGAGCGTCCGGGAGTGGCGCTGCAAAACTGGACCACCCGCCGCCTTCTATAGAGTTGGAGGCAACTCGATGGAAGGTGTGAAGGATGTACAAAGTGGAACTGTACGTTCGAGTGCGCCGGGCCTGCATGGTGGAAGGGATGAGCACGCGAGAGGCTGCCCGGGTGTTCGGTCTGCACCGGGACACGGTGCGCAAGATGCTGGAGTACTCGGTGCCACCCGGGTACCGTCGACAGTCACCGCCGCGTCGCCCTAAGCTGGACCCGTACCACGGGGTGATCGACCGGATACTGGAAGAGGACCGGCGTCTTCCGAGGAAGCAGCGCCACACTGCGAAGCGGATCTATGACCGTCTGAGAGCGGAGCACGGGTTCGGTGGCAGGTACACGATAGTCAAGGACTACGTGCGCGAGCGACGGCGCCGGACACGCGAGATGTACGTTCCGCTCTCCCATCCTCCTGGTGATGCCCAGTGCGACTTCGGCCAGGCCAAGGCGGTCATCGGAGGAGTGGAGCAGACCATCCACTACTTCGTGCTGGACCTTCCCCACAGCGACGCGTGCTTCGTCAAGGCCTACCCCGCAGAGACGACCGAGGCGTTCTGCGACGGTCACGTCTCGACGTTCTCGTTCCTGGGCGGCGTGCCGCGGAGCATCTTGTACGACAACACGAGACTGGCGGTGGCCAGGATCCTGGGAGACGGCCGGCGCCAGCGTACTCGTGTGTTCTCGGAGCTGGTGTCGCACTACCTGTTCGAGGACTGCGATGATGAATCCTGGGCCACCTCGGCTCGGGCCTGACCCTTTCTGAGACTGGCATCATGCCTTCAGCCTGATCTGTCGACTCGAGTCGAGGTGGCACCCGAAGTGCCTTTGGCAAGGCGAGCAGTGACCTTATAGGAGCCTGGCCCCACGCCCCATCGCAGTCTTGTCCGCTCACCTGGCCGGCGCGCAATCCTCCGGGAGGTAGAAATGACAGGAGTCGTCGGTCATGAAGGTAGTCGTGGTGTTGAGCTGGTCGTCGGAGTCGACACCCACCAGGATGAGCATGTGGCGGTGGCCATTGACCGTCAGGGGGTCCGCCTGGGGGAGCTTCACACAGTGGCGACCACCCATGGGTATGAGGAGCTCGAACGGTGGTCCCGGGGCCTGGGAGAGATTCATGCCTTCGGGATTGAAGGCACCGGTTCCTACGGTGCCGGAGTCGCCCGATTCCTGACCCGTAGGGGCCATACCGTAGTGGAGGTCAACCGGCCCGACCGGTCAACCCGCTATCGGAAGGGGAAGAGCGATTCCACTGATGCGGAGATGGCAGCGCGTGCCGTGCTTGCCGGAGTAGCCGAAGCCACACCCAAGTCAGGTGAGGGTGAAGTCGAAATGATCCGTATGTTCAAGAGCACCAAGGACTCGGCCGTCAAGGCTCGCACCCAGGCAATCAACCAGATGAAGGCCCTGGTTGTCACGGCCCCGGCCCGGCTTCGTGAGCACCTCACTGGCCTCACCGCTGCTGCCCTTGTCACCCGGTCCAAGAGCTTCCGGCCTGGTCGTATGGAGGGTCCCACCGCGGCGGCCAAGTATGCTCTTCGCTCCCTTGCCCGCCGCTACCGTCAACTCGGTAATGAGATACAGGACCTGGAGGCCGAGATCCAAAGACTCACACGGACGGCAGCCCCAGCCCTGGTGGATGGCTTCGGCATAGGACCAGACACGGCGGCGACCCTCCTCATTGCTGCAGGGAGTAACCCGGACCGCCTCCACTCCGAGGCTGCCTTCGCCTCCCTGTGCGGTGTCAATCCCATCCCTGCTTCCTCCGGCAAGACCACCAGGCATCGGCTCAACCGAGGCGGCCACCGCCAGGCCAACGCGGCACTCCATCGCATTGTTGTCGTCAGACTTCGTCATGATGAGCGGACCCAGGCATACATGCGTCGTCGCACCACCGAGGGAATGAGCAAGGCTGAGGTGATCCGCTGCCTCAAACGCTACGTAGCTCGCGAAGTCTTCTCTGCCCTACGGACCTCGGCCCAAACAGTTCAAGCCACGACTTGACATCTATAGGAGCATCCGGTTCGGCCGTCCCGGCAAGGGTAACGACAAGGGCAAGGTCGAGGGGCTGGTGGGATATGCTCGCCGGAACTTCCTGGTGCCTGTGCCGTCGTTCCCGAGCTTCGATGCGCTCAACGCCTACCTCGAGGAGAGGTGCCTGGAACGGATGGGGAGACAGCTGCGTGGGCACAGGGAGACGATAGGCCAGCGGATGGAGCGTGACCTGGAAGCCCTGCTGGCGTTCCCCGCCGTGCCATACGACGCCAGCGACAAGCACGTGAGCCGTGTCAGCTCCCTGTCCCTGGTGCGGTACCGGACCAACGACTACTCGGTGCCCGTGGCCTACGGTCACAGGGAGGTGGTGGTCCGGGGCTATGTGGGTGACGTGGTGATCAGCTGCGGGGCAGAGGTGATAGCCCGGCATCCGCGCTCATACGAACGCGACGACTTCGTCTTCGACCCTGTCCACTACCTGCCGCTGCTGGAGCGCAAGACGGGAGCGCTGGACCAGGCTGCTCCTTTGGCCGGGTGGGAGTTGCCGGAGGAGTTCGGCATGCTGTGCAGACTGCTGGAGTCGAGGATGGGCAGGCGAGGCAAGCGGGAGTTCGTGCAGGTGCTGAGATTGGTGGAGAACTTCCGCAAGGAGGAGGTGTACGAGGCCGTGCGTGATGCCCTCAGGCTCGGCGCCATAAGCTTCGACGCCATCAAACACCTGGTGCTGTGCAGGATAGAGGGCCGTCCCCAGAGACTCGACCTGGAGCTGTACCCCTACCTGCCCAGGGTCACCGTGACGAAGACAGCAGCCAGCGACTACATGGCGCTCATGTCGGGGATCGGGCGGTGAGCGAGAGGTCTACGGTGCTGCTGGAGCATCACCTCAAGGAGCTGAAGCTGCCCACCTTCCTGAGGGAGTACTGCAAGGTGGCCGGCCAGTGTGCCGCCGAGGGCGTCGACCATCCAGGCTACCTGCTGAGGCTCTCTGAGCTTGAGCTGATAGACCGCCATCATCGGATGGTTGACCGCAGGATCAAGGCGGCACGCTTCCCCGCCACCAAGAGCCTCGACACCTTCGACTTCCTGGCCATGCCGTCGGTGAACAAGCACCTGGCCATGCAGCTGGCACGCTGCGAGTACGTAGACCGGCGGGAGAACGTCATCGCCATAGGCAACAGCGGCACCGGCAAGACCCATGTGGCCCTCGGTCTGGGGCTCGCCGCCTGCCAGAGGGGACTGTCGGTCGGCTTCACCACGGCCGCCTCGCTGGTCCACGAGCTGATCTAGGCCAGGGACGAGCGGCGACTGCTCAACCTCCAGAAGAAGCTGGCCCGACTCAAGCTGCTTATCGTCGACGAGCTTGGCTTCGTACCACTTTCCAAGACCGGCGCTGAGCTCCTCTTCGAGGTCTTCAGCCAGAGATACGAGAGGGGGTCGGTACTGGTCACCACCAACCTGCCCTTCGACGAGTGGACCGAGGTCTTCGGCTCGGAGAGACTGACCGGCGCCCTGCTGGACCGCCTCACTCACAGAGTTCACATCCTGGAAATGAACGGCGAGAGCTACCGCCTCAAGCAGAGCCGGCAGGCCGTCACCACGCGCTCAGCCAGCGATTCCCCTGACGCATAGGCTCCACCAACCTCGCTGCGACTAAGGGCTCCCGACGACACCCGTCGTAGGCGGACATTTTCGCTGAACATCGCCGCTCAAGTGGTACACTTTTGCTCCGCCACACGGCCTGATTTCTCTCCGCCCTTGACATCGGTCCACGTTTCTTGGACTTTAGGGCGGCGGGTGGCTTCCGAGCCTTCACCTTGTCGTCGCCTCCGGTGTGACTGGAGTTTGACGCATAGCGAAGCCCCTACGTGACATGGCAGTACGGCGCGGCTGGCGGTATCAGCCCTAGCACCGCACCTCATATGTCGCTGAGTGCCACTGACAACCTTGATTCCCTCGTAAAAAGTCTGTGCAGGTCGAATTAGAACAAACGCACCCACGACTGGGTACAATATACAGTCTCTGTTCCGTATATTACCCCAACATACGGTAGCGCTCAGATGTGCAAAATCGCTGGAACTTCCTCAAACCGGGTTTTTACGAGGGAATCAACCTTGGCCAATTGATCCGGAGGAATCTGCAACTTCCGAAGTGACGCACCTTCCATATCCAATACCTACAAGCTCCGCCGCGACTAGGAAGATGCGCTCTAATCGCCGGTCGGACACGAAGCCGGAGGTCTCGCTCCGATCCTTGCTGCACCGGAGCGGACTCAGTCTCACTTCCCTCTATCTGACGAGTGTAACTGATAGACTTAAGGGGGATCTTCTCGAGCAATGCTACCGTGGATGAAAATAAGGGGAATTATATACAATCCTGATTCTCTCGCAAAAAGTCTGTGCAGGTCGAAGTAGAACAAACGTACCCACGCCTGGGTACAATATACAGTCTCTGTTCCGTATACTACCCCAACATACGGTAGCGCTCAGATGTGCAAAATCGCTGGGACTTCCTCAAAACGGGTTTTTACGAGGGAATCAATCCTAGCCAAACGGCCTTTGGCGGCCTACGCCGCGACGGCGGCATGGCAGGTCTCGCAGCGCCCGTCTTGGTACAGGGTGTCGGGGTAGTGGACGGCTTTTTTGCAGTCCGTGCATCGGTACTCCGGCCCCTCAGCGCCAGCGTTCGGGTACTCCCACTGATGATCGGCTGGCATGGCGAACATGGCCTGCGCCATCGCTTCCGGCGTAGCGTCCACACGCGGCGGGTAGGGCCGCTTCATCGGGCGGCCTCGCTCCTTCTTACGCTTAGGCATATGCCATCTCCTTCAATCGCGCCACGAGATAGGACTGTTCCCTATCTCCCTTGATGCGGTTGCAATGCGAACAGAGTAGTTGCAGGTTCTCCATGTGGTCAGCACCGCCCCGTGAGCGCGGTATCATATGATCTACCTCGAATATCTTGAACGGGAAGTCCATCCGGCAGCCGCCGCAACGGCCTTCCTGCCGCCCGAACAGGACGTGCTTGTTCTTTCGGTAGTTTTTTGGAGCGTCGATATCAGTCCGACGCGGTTTGTCCGTCCTAGCCGTTACGAGTCGGTTGTGGAATAGGTCTCCCATGTAGTCCTGAAGGCGCATGTTGACCAATTCCGCCGCCTTCGGAGATATGTCGATACCTACCCACTCCCTCCCCAGCTTATCCGCCGCCGCTATGCAGGCCGTAGCGCATCCACAAAACGGGTCAAGTACCATATCTCCGGGATTACTCGACGCCTTGATAATGCGTTCCAACAGAACAAGGGGTTTCTGTGTGGGGTAGCCTGTCCGCTCGTTCGATTGGGACGAAACCATCCGTATATCATCCCATAAATTCTGTACAGGCTTCCCCTTTAACTCATCAAGGAATCGCTTGCGCTGAATTCGTCCTGTTGGCTTTTTGGGGAAGTGGAGACGGCCTTCTCTATCCCACTGTTCCATCTTCTCTTTCGAAATGGCCCATCCGTTCTTAGGGGGCTGATAGCCTTTGTACTCATAGATTAGATTAGGTCGCAATGCCGGATTTGCCAGATTATCAATTCTGTATCGACGACCAGTCTCATCTATGTACCGGAAATGCTTCTTGATGTACTCGCGGTATTGCGGGTCGTCAAAAACATATTGGGAATTGAAGGAGGCATCTTGTGACTTAACGTAGAACAGTAAAGTGTCCGTGGAGACGCCAAATTTTTTCGATTCATGGACTGTGCTAAAGCTGCCATATCGGCGTTTCCAAGTGATTTCATTCCGGTAATTCGGGACACCGTAAATCGCGTCCATTAGCATTTTCAAGTAGTGAGATGCGTAGGGGTCACAATGAAGGTAAATGCTTCCCGTAGGTTTAAGAACACGCCGCATTTCCAGCAGGCGAACAGCCATCATCGTGAGGTACGACTGCATCCCCTTGCCATGTGCTAGACCGGCGGCGTCCAGCATGTAGGCTATAGCAGGATGTTCGTCGGCTATCAGCCCCATCCACGCTACGTCAAGGTCGGAAAGGTGCCATGTGTCCTTGAACGCGGCCCCCGCCGCCTTGCTACCGACAGGAGCCTCGTAGTTCTTGTTTGAGTTGAACGGAGGGTCCAGATAGATGAGATCAACGGTCTCGGAGTTCATACCCCGCAGGACGTCAAGGTTGTCCCCCGTCCATATCGTCTTATCGACGAAGTTAGGAACGGCCACGGTCTGTACCCCCGTATCCTGATGCGCCTTTGTGTACACGCCAGCGCAAGTATCTGTCAAGCCGCGTCCGCTATCAGGTCGGCGTATCGGAGTTGCTTCCCGTCCGCGCCTTTCGCCATGACTGCCATCTGGTCAGCGGTATCCAGCGGCCGCCGGTTGTGGCGGCCCTCGAATTCCACCACGTAGCGCGGCAGGTGCTTGGCGCTCATATGGTGGTAGACGCCGTCGTATCCGCGCTTCAGGGCTGCCCAGTGGCTTGCCATGCCGTTTGTGTGGGCCATGCCCCTAACGTACTCGCTTACGCCATGCGGTGAAGCTTCATGCTCGACACGCCCTCGCGGTGTCATGCTGGCAGGGTCGGTCACTGAAGCCGCCGTAGTCCCGACTATCTCTTCTTTCTACGGATCGACCGGTCCTCCTCAGCGCTGAAGCAGTCTCACTTCCCTCTATCTGACGAGTGTAACTGATCTGACTTTAAGGGGGATCTTCTCGAGCAGTGCTACCGTGGATGAAAATAAGGCTTGACGAATAGAACAGCAGTCCGTACAATGCGGAGAGTCACCATCGTCGCAGCCGCCGAGCCTGAAGCCTCTATCCTGGTAGCGGGGAACGGAACAGATGGAGCAAAACGGAACAATTTCACGAAAATCGCGGCCCCGCCACGAACAAACCGGCCCTGATTAGCTACGAATCAAGTGTCCCATAATCGTACCGAGATCGTACCATAATTGTACCGGACCTGTTCTTATCCGTCCCACAATTGTTCCACAAGCGTCCCTGTTCCACGCGCGTCCCAAGGGCGTCTCTTCTACCTCCCACGTCGCAGCACCCGGCCCGAAACCCATCTCAATCAAACTCTGAACAGTTACTGACGAGTCCCTTCGTTGACTCTCCAGCACGCCTGTGCTACTATCTCTCCATGACACTCATCCACCTCCTCGTATCTACCCGGCGCCGCGGGTGCCTGTTGCAGCTTTGTTGCGAACCTGCCGCGCCCCTGCTGGATTTGTGATGCATAGACGTTGCAGTCCCGTCCGGAAAACCGGCACCCCCAGCTACGACGCCCAACAATATGCGGCAGAATGCAACAGATTTCAGCGCTCTCCCCATCGCTACCCCAACCCTGCCACAGTGGCCGGGGGACTGGGTTCCGGCCTCCGCCGGAACGACGACGTGAGCTGCTGAGCGGATGACGACGCCCGGCCTTCCCATCAAAGTCGTAGTCGCCAAGATCGGCCTGGACGGCCACGACCGCGGCATCAAGATCATCGCCCGCTCCCTGCGAGACGAGGGAATGGAGGTCGTCTACCTGGGCATGCGCCTTACGGCCGAGCAGGTCGCTGCCGCGGCTGTGGAAGAGGATGCGGACGTCGTCGGCGTCAGCCTGCTCTCAGGGGCGCACCTGCGCCTCATCCCCAAGCTGGTCGACGCCCTGAAGGCCCAGGAACTCCACGGCCGGGTGCTCCTGGTCGCCGGGGGCACCATTCCCGACAAGGATGTCGAGCCGCTCCGGCAGATGGGCGTCGACGGCGTCTTCCCTGTGGGTACGCCAATGGCCTCGATCGCCGACTTCATCAAGCAGAGCGTGCGCCGGGACTGATGGACGCGTTCGAGTGGCCGCCGACGTTCGACGGGGCCTACACGCCGCCGCTGCAAGAGGAGCACTGGGACATCCGCGCCGAGACGATGTCCCCCCAGGACCGGGAGGCTGTAGTCCTGAGCAAGCTGCGCCGGCAGCTGCGCTACGCCTACGACAACTCGGAGTTCTACAGGGAGCTCTGGCGCGGCGCCCCGGTCGATCCGGCCAACATCCGCAGCCTCGACGACCTGCGCCGGCTTCCCATCCTCACCAAGGACGACCTGCGCCGGGAGCAGGAGGCCCACCCGCCCTTCGGCCGGTACCTCTGCATCCCGGAAGGCCGCATCACCCGCATCCAGGGGACATCCGGCACCACGGGGAACCCCACCATCTTCGGAATAGGCCGAGACGACTGGGACCGAATTGCCGAGGCCCACGCCCGCATCCTGTGGGGCGCGGGGCTCCGGCCTGACGATACCGTCATCATCGCCGCCGTCTTCAGCGCCTACATTGGCAGCTGGGGCGCCCTGCTCGGCGCGGAGCGCTTGGGAGCCAGGTGCTTCCCCTTCGGGGCCGGAGCGCCGCAGCAGACGGAGCGCGCCGTCGACTGGATCGCCATGCTGAAGCCCACGGCGCTGTACGGCACGCCCTCCTACGCCCTCTACCTGGCGTCCACCGCCAGACAGATGGGAGTGGACCCGCTGAGAGACTTCAACTTCCGGCTCATGTTCTTCTCCGGCGAACCCGGCGCCAGCATCCCATCAACGCGGAAGGAGATCGAGGAGACCTTCGGGTGCCGCGTCGTCGATCAGGGGAGCATGGCCGAGATGACACCCTGGATGACCAACTCCGGGTGCCGCCACCTGAAGCGCGGGATGCACCTGTGGACCGACATCGTCTACACCGAGATCGTCGATCCCGACACCCACGCGCCGGTGCCGCCCGGCGGCGAAGGCGTCCCCGTCTACACGCACCTGGAGCGGACCTCCCAGCCTATGGTCCGCTACTGGTCCGGCGACCTCGCCAGGTGGACTGATTCCCCGTGCGAGTGCGGAAGGACCTACCCGACGCTGCCGGAGGGACTCGCCGGACGAGTCGATGACATGATAATCGTGCGCGGGCAGGGCATCTTTCCGTCCAAGATCGAGGACGTCTTGAGGGCTATGCCCGAGTTCGGCGAGGAGTTCCGGCTGGTCGTCGAGCGGGAGCCCGGCCGGATGGACTCCCTGACCGTCCTCGTCGAGGTTGCGGCCGAGGTATCTCCAGAGCCCGAGATCGAGATCGAGAAGAGGTTCGCGCATGAGCTCCGGCGGGCCGTCGGAGTCGGCCTCTCGGTGGAGCTCAGGCCGCCCGGCGAGTTCGAGCGGACGCAGTTCAAGGCCCGCCGCATCATCGACAGACGAGGCATCCCCTCTCCCTTGACTGGAGAGGTCTAGAGCCTGCCCGTGCTCGATACGGGGGTGAGGGTGTTCCACCGGGCAATCGGCCAGAATCATATGGAAACGGTACTAGCCTCGCCCCGACCGCCTGTACGCCTCCCGGTCTCGCAGCTCCCGGCGGATGATCTTTCCGGTCGTGGTCATAGGTAGTGAATCGACAAACTCGACCTCTCGCGGGTACTCGTGGGCGCTCAGGTTCACCTTGACGGTCTCCTGAATGGCCTCGCCGAGCTCCGGGGACGCCCCGACGCCCGGTTTGAGCTTCACGAAGGCCTTGACGATCTCCCCCCGCGTCGCGTCGGGCACCCCGATGACCGCGGCCATCGATACCGCCGGGTGCTTGAGTATCGAGTCCTCGACCTCTGACGGACCGATCCTGTAGCTGCTGCTGATTATCAGGTCGTCCTTTCGGCCCGTGAACCAGAGGTAGCCGTCTTCGTCCGCTCTGGCCATGTCCCCTGTGCGGGCCCAGTCTCCGATGAACCTGTCCTCCGTGGCCTGCGGGTCGTCCCAGTACTCCAGGATCATCACCGGGTCGGGACGCTTCACCGCGATCTCGCCGACCTCCCCGGCCGGCGCACGGCTCCCGTCCCTTCGTATCACGGCCACCTCGTGTCCCGGCATGGGCCGGCCCATCGATCCCGGTCTGATCTCCATCACCTCATGGCAGCTGCCGATCACCAGGTTCGCCTCGGTCTGGCCGTACACCTCGTTGATGGTGACGCCCAGGCCGTCCTTTGCCCACTCCAGCACCTCGGACCCCAGTGGCTCTCCACCGCTCGAAACCGTCCGCAGCTGGAGGTCGTACCTCTGCCGCGGCTCCGGGACGTCGCGCATCATCTTCAGGGCGGATGGAGGTATGAGCGTGTTGCGGACGCTGTGCCGCGCCATCAGATCGAAGGCCCTCTCAGGATCGAACTTGCCGGCAGGGTCTACGACGACCGGCAGCCCGTGATGCCAGGCGGGCAGGAGCACGTCCATCAGCCCGGCGATCCAGGCCCAGTCCGCCGGGCTCCAGAAGCGGTCACCCGGCTGCGGCAGGAAGTTGTTCGAGAACTCGACGCCCGGCAGATGGCCCAACAGCGCGCGGTGGGCGTGCAGCGCGCCCTTGGGCGGGCCCGTGGTCCCGGAGGTGTAGATGAGCAGCGCGGGGTCGTCGGCGCGCGTCGCCGCGGGCACGAACCGCTCATCGCCGCGCGCCAGCAGGTCGTCGAAGCTGTGGGTCCCGCCGTGCCTGCCGGAGGAGGCCACCACAATGTGCCGCAGCGACGGCAGCCGGTCCAGTATCGACTCGACCCTGGGCAGTGTGTCGTCGTCCACGACCACGAGGCTGGCGCCGCTGTGACGCAGCCGGTATTCGAGGGCGTCTGGACCGAACAGGCAGGACATCGGAACGGCTATGGCGCCCAGCTTGTACGCCGCGAGGTGGGCCACGGCAGTTTCGGGCCTCTGCGGCAGGACGATGCCAACCCGGTCGCCTCGTCCTATGCCGAGCCCCGCCAGGGCGTTGGCCACCCGGTTGCTCAGGCCCCTGAGCTGCCTGAAGGAGTACTCGACGACGGCATCCGTCTTCTGGTCGTGGTAAATCAGCGCGGTCTTGGAGGCGCCCGCCGCGTGCCTGTCACAGACGTCGACCGCGATGTTGTAGAGCCGGGGGACCTCCCACCTGAAACCGTCGTACGTCTCCCGGTAGTTCCGCCCCCTCTTCAACAACTTCGCCTCCTACATCTAGGGATGCTCTGAATAAGTCCCGGTGGTTTGCGGGATAGTAACATAGGGCCAAGGCCTGAAGACGTGGGAGGCGAGGCAATGAACCAGCCGACGTTTGCGGACTTGGACTACGAGAGCAAGAAGCGAAAGACTCGCAGGGAGAAGTTCCTTGAGCGCATGGATGGACTGATCCCGTGGGAAGAGTTGGAAGAGCGCATCCGACCGTTCTATCCCAATGCTGGCCGAGGTCGGCGTCCCTACGAGTTGTCGGCGATGCTTCGCATACACTGCGTGCAGTTGTTCTACAACCTGAGCGACCCTGGGATGGAGGACATGCTCTACGAGGTCGAATCGGTGAGGCGGTTCGTAGGGCTGAGACTGCCTGGGCCGCTGCCGGACGAGACGACGATTCTGAACTTCCGCCACCTGCTGGAAGAGCATGCGTTAGGCTCGGGTCTGTTCGAGGAGATCAACCGCTATCTGGAGTCCAAGGGTCTCCGTCTTCAGGAGGGGACGATAGTGGACGCGAGCATCATAGCGGCGCCCTCATCGACGAAGAATCGGGCTAAAGAGCGCGACCCCGAGATGCACCAGACGAAGAAGGGTAACGAGTGGCACTTCGGGATGAAGGTGCACATCGGTGTGGACTCGCAGACGGGAGTGGTGCACAGCATGACCACGACATCTGCGAACGTGCATGACCTGACTGAGTTGCCCCGGTTGCTGCACGGTGGGGAGTCTCAGGTGTGGGGAGATGCTGGGTATCAGGGAGTTGACAAGAGGCCGGGCAACCGGGGCTTGGATGTGGAGTGGCAGGTCGCGATGAGGCCCGGCCAGCGTCGGAAGCTGGAGCCTGAGAGTCCTGAGGCGGTGTCGGAGAAGCGCAAAGCGTCGGTCAGAGCTAAGGTGGAGCATCCGTTCCTGTACATCAAGCGGCACTTCGGCTACGCCAAGGTCCGCTACAGGGGACTGTCCAAGAACACGCAGCGGCTGATGACGCTGCTGGGGTTTGCCAACTTGATGAGGGCCGAACAGTACCTGGCGGCGTGAAACCTTGTATAAGTGCGCCCAAAATCAGGCCTAACGGCGGCGAAACGCCCTGTCAGGGCCGGTTGTAGGCCGAGATTAACCCCCACCACGGCGCCATAAGGCAATTCAACGCCCCCAAAACCACTCCGGTCAACTCGGCCCAGCCTGAAGCCGATTGTTCAGAGCATCCCTAGGAGTCTGTCCGAGAAACAATGTTCTAAACGATATGCGTCATTAGTGGAGTGTAAAGATGCTAATTACTCCACAACAAGGTCCAGATTGCTGTAAGCAGGTTATTGCGTGGCGGGTTTCGTCTCCCGGAACGAATCCTCGGACAGGCTCCTAGCAGGCGCCCGCCGAGTTACGGGAAGAAACACCCCTCTCCTGTGCTGCTTGCGCCACTGCCATAGCCTTTGAAAGGTTCATATTGCCATGACCTCGCCCTTCCTGACGACTATCCCCGCTTCTCTCCCATATCGCTAGACCGTTCCGCGGTGCCTTGACAGACCAGCACGCATGTACTATCATCTCCCTATGTCGCGCATCCACACCTCGGTCATTCCTGCGGAGACCGGGAACCCATCCCCTTGTACCGGCGCCGTGGGCGCCACCGCTTTAGGGGGCATGTCTCACAATGTCCCAGTAATGTCACCAAATGTCTCGCCAATGTCACCCAAATGTCGCGTTCGTGGCACATTCTCAAGGACCGTCCCAAAGCTGAAAGTCCCGGAATGTCTCACATTGCCTCGGGCGTCAAGGAATTCTAATTGACTTCAGACCCCCGCGCGCGGTGAGATGCCGGAGGCGGAATTCCCTGCCAGGCCAGCCAGCTCTGGGGTAGAATAGGGCGCAGGGAGGGGTGGCCGAGCGGCTTAAGACGCCTGTCTTGAAAGCAGGAATCCCGCCCCCTCCGCTGGAAAGGCGAGACTCACATGAAGCTCCACGAATACCAGGCCAAAGAGCTGCTTGCGCGCCACGGAATCCCTGTGCCTCGGGGCGGCGTCGCGTCAACACCTGAGGACGCCGCCCGGATAGCCGGCGAGGTCGGAGGCAGGCTCGTCGTGAAGGCCCAGGTCCACGCGGGAGGCCGGGGCAAGGCGGGAGGGATCAAGCTGGTCTCCTCCCCGGCCGAAGCGGAAGAGGCGGCGCGCTCCATGATCGGGACCCGGCTCGTCACCTATCAGACCGGCCCACAGGGTGTCCCCGTCGGAAGTGTGCTGGTCGAGGAGGCAATCGACAACGCCTCCGAGCTCTATCTGGGCATGGTGATAGACGGCTCTACCGGCGGCGTCGTGGCCATCGCAAGCGAGGCTGGCGGCGTCGAGATCGAAGAGGTGGCGGCCTCTACCCCCGAGAAGATAGTTAGAGTGGCGATCGACCCGATGCTCGGCCTCCAGGGCTATCAGGGACGCACGATCGCCTACGACCTCAACCTGGATGGTAAGCTCGCTCGCCAGGTTGCCGCTCTTGTCGAGGGCCTGTACAGGGCCTTCGTGTCCCTCGACTGCTCGCTCGTCGAGATCAACCCCCTGGTTGTCACCACGGACAACCGGGTCTTGGCCGTGGACGCCAAGGTCAATCTTGACGACGACGCGTTGTACAGGCGCCGCGATCTTGCGGAGCTGCGGGACGAGGCCCAGGAGGACCCGAAGGAAATTGAGGCTGGCAACGCGGGCGTCAGCTATGTGAAGCTGGACGGCAACGTCGGCTGCATAGTCAACGGCGCAGGGCTCGCTATGGCCACCATGGACGTTGTCGTGGCGGCGGGCGCCAGGCCCGCTAACTTCCTGGATGTCGGCGGAGGCGCCGACGAGGAGCAGGTAGCAAAGGCCCTCTCCATCATCCTCTCCGACGACGGCGTCGAGAAGGTGCTGGTCAACGTGTTCGGGGGTATCCTGCGGTGCGACATTGCGGCGCGTGGGCTGATAATGGCCTCTGAGGCCACGCCCGGCGCGGTGCGGCCGATGGTCGTCCGCATGCTCGGCACCAACGCCGAGGAGGGGAAGCGGCTTCTGGCCGAGTCCGACCTCGATATACGACTGGTCGACGATCTGAACGAGGCCGCCGAGGCAATCAAAGGATAGACGGATGAGTATTCTGGTGGACGAGAGCACGAGGCTCCTCGTGCAGGGCATAACCGGCAGGGAGGGCAGCTTCCATACGCGCCGGTGCATCGAGTACGGCACTAACGTGGTTGCAGGCGTAACCCCGGGCAAGGGTGGCGAAAGGTTCGACGACGCCGTCCCCGTCTTCAACACGGTCGAGGAGGCCGTCGCCGAAACTGGGGCGGACGCCTCCATGATCTTCGTCCCTCCGCCCTTCGCCGCCGACGCGATCGTCGAAGCGGTGGACGCGGGCATAGAGACAGTCGCCTGCATCACCGAGGGCATCCCTGTCCTCGATACCATCAAGGTGGCCAGCTACGTCGACATCCTGGACGCGACCCTGATCGGTCCCAACTGCCCCGGAATCATCTGCCCAGGCGCGAAGTTCAAGATGGGCATTATGCCGGGCCACATCCACACCCCCGGAAGGGTTGGAGTCGTCTCACGCAGCGGCACACTCACCTACGAGGCGGTCGGACAGCTCACCGGCCTGGGTATAGGCCAGTCCACGTGCGTCGGGATCGGCGGCGACCCGGTCAGTGGAACGACCTTCGTCGACGTGCTGGACATGTTTGAAGATGACACCGACACCGACGCCGTCGTGCTCATCGGTGAAATCGGAGGCAGCCGCGAGCAGGAGGCCGCCGAGTTTATTCAGGACGAGTTCAGCAAACCGGTCGCCGCGCTCATAGTTGGCCAGAGCGCTCCTCCCGGCAGACGCATGGGCCACGCGGGGGCTATCATCACCGGCAGCGGTGGCCGTGCCGACGAGAAGACCAAGGCCCTCGCCGCGGCCGGCGCCTCCATCATCCCCTCCCCGGGCGCAATCGGAGCAACCGTCCAGGAAATGATCGGCAACGGCTGATGCCGGGTGCCGCCGGTGTCGGCAATGTATGGTATACAGAGCCCTACGGTGCTTGAAGTATGAGTGCTGGATACCACGCTCCTCAAAGAGGAAGCGTCACCAGAGAGCAGATGCGGCTGTTCGTGTCTGACGGCTCTCCCCAACTGGCCACGGAGGTGCTGGAATCCGGGGACCAACGACCAGGAAAGCGCCATCGGCTGGCGACTCTGTTGGAGGCGGATCTCGACTTCCGTGGTGAGAGCGGGGCATATGCTTCTCACGACCTGCACGCCTTCGCGGCGAAGTTCCCGCCTCAGCTTCCGAGGCTCTTCATTCGCGCTCTGACCAACCCCGGGGACGTCGTGCTGGACCCGATGATGGGGTCGGGCACCGCTGTCGTGGAGGCCGTGCTAAACGGGCGTCGAGGGATCGGCCTTGACATAGACCCTCTTGCCATGCGATTGACCCGCACGAAGGTGACCCCGGTGGATATTGAATCGGCCAGGGATGCCGGTTACCGTGTAGCGTCGCGGGCCGGAACCTATGCCTTGGACAGCCGTCTCATCGAGTCAGCGTTGGCGGAACGCTTCGACCCGCGCACTCAGGCCTTCGTTGACTACTGGTTCCTTCCATCCACTCAACGTGAGCTGATGGCCCTCGTCCTGGCGATCGGGGAAGTGGAACGCGTCCCCGTTCGTCGATTCCTGGAGTTGACCCTTTCGTCAATCATAGTGACCAAGTCGGGTGGTGTATCCATGGCTCGGGACTTGGCCCATACCCGCCCGCATCTAGTCAAGACGAAGAAGCCGAGATCATCCCTTGTAGAATTCTCCAAGAGGCTGAACAAGAACCTGGGAAGCATAGCGCGGCTCAAGCCGCTGGGGGCGGCATGGCCATTGCTGGGAGACGCGAGGTCCATGCCACTCGCGGATGCGTCCGTGGACCTCGTTGTGACCTCGCCCCCTTATGCCAACGCGATCGATTACATGCGTGCTCACAAGTTCTCTCTGGTATGGCTCGGTTCCTCGATCCCCGAGCTTTCAGCCCTCCGAGGCGAGTACATCGGGTCCGAGCGTGCCGGCCCGCCCCGCGACACCGCTCTTCCAGAGAGGCCTGGTCGGGTCGTTCGACAGCTGGCGGCCAGGGACGCTGCAAAGTCCAGAGTCCTACGCAAGTACTTCGTCGAAATGCGGGACGTTCTGGGAGAAATTGGACGGGTGCTGCGGGGAGACTCGGTTGCCGTCATCGTCGTGGGCACGTCGACAATGAGAGAAATCGACGTTCAGACCCACCGATGCCTTGCCGACATCGCTCGATCTATAGGATTGGACGTCGTAGGTATCGCAGAACGAGCGCTGGACCGAAACAGGAGGATGATGCCTGCGCGGTTTGGGGGACGGAAAGACTCTCTGATAGAGAAACGCATGCACGAAGAGTATGTGCTAGGGCTGTATAAGCCTCCCCGATACGAATGAACAAGGAATCGGGGATCGCTGAGCTGCGGGGTCGCTATCACAGGGAGATCTGCCGGCAGATCTTGGGGCTCAGGTCGGGAACTCTAAGCAACGCGGACCGTAGCAGCCACACCAGCCAGAGCCTAGCCAACGGGCTTCTGGAGCAGCTTGGATACCCTCTATGTCAGGACCCGCCAAGAGGACAGACGGCAGGCAAGATATTCACCGACCTGACGAAGAGTTATCTGGACGATGCATTCAGTCTCCTAAACCATCTTGTACCCGGGAAGTGGCTCTTTTCCACGAGTCAAGCGAGGCTTGGAATAGCGGCTTTCGATCAGTACGAACATCTGGAGGCTCTTCAAGAGGCGGTCGAAAAGCTCCCCAAAAGATTAGCGGCGGCCTTGGGAGGCGACTATCTCGTCACTCCCGATATCATCGTTGCGAGGAAGCCACTGCCCGACAGCGAGATAAACGCACACATACCCGTACTTCAAGAACAGACGCCGCTGGCGGCTTTCACTCCTCTGCGCGAAGCGAACACGCTCAGGAGCACGCTCCATGCGAGTGTATCCTGCAAGTGGACCATTAGAAGCGACAGAGTGCAAAACACTCGCACGGAAGCGTTGAATCTGATGCGCAATAGAAAGGGAAAGACTCCTCACATCGTGGCCGTCACCGCGGAGCCGATGCCAACCAGGCTGGCATCGCTCGGTCTAGGAACAGGGGATATAGACTGTATCTACCACATGGCGCTTCCGGAGCTCAGGGAGGCCACCCAGGCAAGCAAGAACGATGACCAGATGGAGATGTTACAGACACTGACGGAGGGACGACGGCTCCGGGACATCTCGGACCTGCCGTTTGATCTTGCCACATAGCCTACCTACTGGCTGCCGTTGAAACTCCGTGCAACAATCTCCGCTGGCACTAGAACACATCTCACGCGTACCCACTTTCTGAATTCATGGAGAGGGGCCACTGAACGTGGCGATCCAGTCCCACCAACGCTTGACGCACCCGCACGGATGTGCTACCGTCCCTCTATGGCAACGACCGACGCTCTCCCTAGGCTCTCCGCGTACTCTGCGGTTAGACCATCCCCCCCCCGTACCTGCCGGTGCCACTGTCTCACAAGTGTCTCATAGGTGTCTCACAATTGTCCCGTAAGTGTCTCACGAACGTCTCACAAGTGACTCGCGAATTCTCGACGCCCAGCTATGAAATCACCACAAATGATAACGAATGAGACACATTTGGAGAAAATTTTCCGTCGAGCGGCGCAAGGCCCTATCTCACCTCGCGGTCTCCGGCTCGCTCACCGGAGGCACAGCCAGCGGTCAGGTAGGTCCGACAAACTGGGTACGCGTGAGTAGAACGCATGTTTTGACATCGCTGGTGCGCTCCGGTACAATCCCGTCTGGCAGGCCCTGAGCCTGCACCGGGAGCCGGGGTTGAATTGTTGCCCTGAGAGCCCCGTGATACGATTAGCGCCGGTAAGCGGAGCCGTTTCCGGCTATGCCATGCGGTGAGGAACATGACCAACGAAAAGACGAACGCCCTGGAGCTGGCCTTAGGACAAATCGACCGGCACTTCGGTCGCGGCGCCGTGATGAGGCTGGGCGAGGCCATTCGCGACACCCGCGTCGAGGCCATCTCCACGGGCTCCATCTCGCTCGACCTCGCCCTCGGGGTAGGCGGCGTCCCCAGGGGCCGCGTCACCGAGATTTTCGGGCCGGAGGCGACGGCCAAGTCCACGCTGGCCTTCCACATCATGGCCTCTAACCAGCGCTCGGGTGGCACATCCGCCTACATTGATGCCGAACACGCCCTCGATGCCGGCTACGCCGAGAAGTGCGGTGTCGAGATCGACAGCCTGCTCGTATCGCAGCCCGACACAGCCGAGCAGGGCTTGGAGATATGTGAGTACCTCGTGCGGAGCGGGGCCGTCGACGTCGTAGTGATCGACAGCGTCGCCGCCCTCGTGCCCAGAGCGGAGTTGGAGGGCGATATGGGGGACACCCATGTTGGCCTTCAGGCAAGGCTGATGTCTCAGGCCCTCCGCAAGCTCACCGCTGCCATCAGTCGCTCCAACGCCGTGGTCATATTCATCAACCAGATCCGCGAGAAGGTCGGCGTCTTCTTCGGGAGTCCCGAGGTCCAGCCGGGCGGCCGGGCGCTGAAGTTCTACAGCTCGGTCCGAATCGACCTCCGCAGGTTGGAGTCCATCAAGCAGAGCGGCGAGGTGATGGGCTCCAGGGTGCGGGCACGGGTGGTCAAGAACAAGGTCGCGCCGCCCTTCCGCGTTGCCGAGTTCGATGTCATGTTCAACGAGGGCATCAGCAAGGAGGGCGACCTCATCGATTTGGCGGTCGATAAGGGAATCCTCAAGAAGAGCGGCTCCTTCTTCAGCTTCGGCGAGGACAGGCTGGGACAGGGGCGCGAAAACGCCAAGGCCTTCCTCAGGGAGCACGTTGATGTAGCCGCGCGCATCGAGAGCATGATTAGAGAGGCGTCCGAAGCTTCGGAGAGCCCTGTCGCGGCCGCAGCTTCCTCCAACTCCCGAAAGCCACACTAGCCGCTGCCACTTGCATGTCCACGCCGCCGTAGGAGCCCATAGGGAGAAGGCCGACGGGTCGCCGTGCCCTTGATGACCGAGACCAAGGCATTCCAACGCGCCAGGGACATCGCCATCCGCTTCATCTCGTACAGGCCCCGGAGCGAAGCGGAGGTACATCGACGCCTGCGCAGCCGCTTCCCGGCCCAGGTCGTTGATCGAGTGGTCGGCGACCTGGTCGAGCAGTCCCTGATCGACGACACGGAGTTCGCTGCCGCCTGGGCCGATAACCGCAGAAGGCTGAGCCCCAGGAGCGCGAACGCAGTCATGAGGGAGCTCCTGTCGAAGGGTGTTGTTGCAGACACTGCCCGGAATGCCCTCGCCGGCCTGGACGACGCGGAGGGAGCGCTCCGAGCCGCCCGCAAGTTCGCGCGGCGCCTCGAGCTTGATGACTACCCGGTCTTCAGACGGAGGCTTTGGGGGCACCTTCACCGGCGCGGATTCCACCCTTCCATTGCGCGCCCTACCATTGCGACAATATGGGAAGAGCTTCGCCGCGGCGAGGAAGCCGAAGACCAGTTAGGAGAAGCCGACGATGTTTGAAGGCCTGACGCTGAACCTGATCCTTATCGGGGTGCTTCTTCTGCTGTCCGCCTTCTTCTCGAGCGCGGAGGCGGCGTTCCTCTCGCTCGAACGGACGCGCATCGCCCACCTCGTGAGCACCGGCGCCGCCGGGGCCGCAAGGGTGGACAGGATGATAAGCCATCCCGAAAGGCTGCTGTCCACGATCCTTTTCGGGAACAATCTGGTCAACGTGGCATTCGCCACTCTAGTCACCCTAGTCGTAGTCTCCGTGCTTGGCGACGACAGGGGAGGCCAGGCCGTGCTGATAGCGACCGCAGTCGGCACGGCAATCCTGCTGATCGTCGGTGAGACCATCCCCAAGTCGATCGCCGTCAGGCGGTCCGAGAGGATGGCCTTCGTATACTCGCTGCCGGTACTCTGGCTTCAGGCCCTCTTCCTGCCGGTGGTGGTGGTTCTCCAGTGGACGGCCCGGTCTGTCAACTCCTGGTTTGGAGGAGACCCGCGGCAAGCCCCCGTCACCGAAGGGGAGATACGCACGCTCGTAGACATCGGAGAGGCTCAGGGCACCGTCGAGCCCAACGAGGCGGAGATGATCGAGAACGTCTTCCGCTTTGGCGACATGGAGGCCCGGGAGGTGATGACGCCGCGGACCGAGGTCGTTTCGGTAAAGCGTGGTACGAGTCTTCGAGAGGTCCTGGACACCTACGCTGAGCACTCCCACACCCGCCTCCCCGTCTACAAGGACGATGTCGACAACGTCATAGGGATAATCTCGGCCAAGGACGTTCTCAAGGCCATCTCGGCCAAGGGCATGGGCCTCGACGACCCGGTTACAGATGTCATGAGGGACGCCTACTTCGTACCCGAGACCAAGCGGGCTTCTGAGCTGTTCGACGAGCTTCGTCAGTCCGGTAACCAGCTCGCCATCGTAGTCGACGAGTTCGGCGGCGTGGCCGGTCTCGTAACCCTCAAGAGACTTCTTGAAGAGGTCGTCGGACCGGTGGGTGAGGAAGGATCGGGGCCTCGGGAAGAGTACGAGTCAATTGGCAGGAACACCTTCCAGGTGGAAGGCGGGATGAGCATCGACGAGGTGAACGAGGAGCTGGGGATCAATCTGCCTGAGGGCGACTTCGAGACCATTGCTGGCCTGGCCTTGGCCCTCCTCGGCTACATCCCCACTCAGGGCGAGCAGTTCGAATACGCCAATCTGAGGCTGGAAGTCACCGAGATGAAGGGGCTGAAGATCGAGACCATCAAGGTGACAATCCTCCCCACGGCCTGAGGACCGGCTGATGCCAGTCTCTCCGGTGAACAGGCTCGACCGTACTGTCGGCGAAGCGCTCGCCCGCAGTGGACTGCCCCGAGGCAGCACCGTCGTGGTCGCGGTCTCCGGCGGACCCGACTCACTGGCGCTGCTCCACGCCCTGAATCGGGCCGCCAGAAGCGGGAGCGTCCGGCTGCATGGCGCCCACCTCGATCATCAGCTCAGGGGGGAGGCGTCAAGGGCCGACGCGATATTCGTCGCTGAGATGTTCCGCAGCCTCGGAATCGAGGCTACCGTGGACGATGCCGACGTCGCGGCCTACCGGAAAGAGCACCGTCTCTCCTTGGAGGACGCGGCGCGGCGCGTCCGCTACGAGTTCCTGGGATGCGTCGCAGCCGAGCGTGAAGCCGCCGCCATAGCGCTCGGGCACACTTCGGATGACCAGGCCGAGACCGTACTGATGCACCTCATCAGGGGCAGCGGGCTTACCGGTCTGGCCGGGATGCGGGAACAAGCGCCTCGCCGCCTGTCCGGGCGATGCGTGCTGCTCCTCAGACCCATGCTCACGGTGTCGCGGCAGGAGACCGAAGCCTACTGCCGCGAGCTAGGCCTCGCGCCGCGGCGGGACGAGTCCAACCTGCTCCCAGATCTCACCCGCAACCGGCTCAGGTTCCAGCTCATGCCGCAGCTGGAGCGGTTCAACCCGGCAGTCAGGGGCGCGCTCGTGCGGCTGGCGCGGTCCGTCTCGCTCGACGCGAGCTACCTCGCCGATGAGGTATCGCGCGTCCTGCCCGGAGTCGGGCGCATGGATGAGAGCGGTCAGCAGTTCACAATCGACCGCGAGGCGTTCTCGCAGTTGCCGCAGTCGCTCCGGAGCCACCTGTTGCGCAGGGCCTTCGTCGAAGTCAGCGGCACCTTTGAAGACCTGCAACAGGTGCACGTCGACGAGATGGCGCGCCTCCTCGAGGGACCAGCAGGGCGGTCGCTCGACCTGCCGTCGGGCCTCACATTCACCGTGGATTACGAGAGCGCGGTGATGGGCTCAGGCACGGTGGATCGGTGCCCGCTTCCATCGCTGGATGGTGAGCGGAAGTTGGTCGTTCCCGGCGAGACTCGCGTGAGTGGATGGAAGGTCTCAACGGCAGTCGTGGACAGATCAGGGCTTGCGAGCCTGAGTGGAGAGTCCTGCCAGGCCTACCAAGCGGTGCTGGACGCCGCATCGATGGAGGGGCCGCTGCGGGTGAGAACCAGGCGTCCGGGAGACAGGTTCCAGCCTCTTGGAATGTCGCAGCCCAAGAAGCTCCAGGACTTCATGGTCGACTCGAAGGTACCCAGAGCCTGGCGCGACCGGGTACCGCTAGTCGTTGCCCCCGAAGGGATTGCCTGGGTGGTTGGCTGGCGACCAGCGGAGTGGGCTAGGACACGAGACAACGGGGCCCCGTCCCTCGTGATAACCTTCAGCCAGGGACGCTGAAACAGAAGGTCGGCGAAATGGACGGGTCTACTGGGGAGTCACCGTCGCCGCGTCCCCGACGCGAATCGTGCCTGACCGGACGACTTTCGTGTTGACGCCCCGGAGCCTCAGGCTCCTTCCCAGAGGGGTGCTTATGAACCTCAGCGCTTCCCTGCCGAAGCGGTCTTCGAACTTCTCGCACCCGGTATGCGGCTTTGCCGATATCTCCACCATCGCCGATCCGATTGACAGCCGCGTCCCCGGCGGCAGGTTGTCGACGCTCAGATCCATGTCGATCACGAGCTGATCGCCCGCTAGCGGCCACCTCTCCTGTGACTGCGCCAGGAGCGCGAGCAGGCGGGAGTTCATCATCGTGATCTGTGCCTCCGGATTCGCCTTGCCGTCCGGGGTGCGGGGGCTCCCTCGCGCCTTCCAGTTGTCTCCAACGAGGCCGACGTCGACATCGAGGGCGGCCTCCTCAACCACTTCGCGCTCGTCCGTGCCAGGCCGTCGCACGATCATGAGAAGAGAGCCGCCGTCCGCCGGAGACTGCCGGATATCCTCTAGCCCCGCCTCCAGCTGCTCCGTCGTCAGATGGTCCGTCACATTAGCCTGATTGCCCATCTCTCACCCCCAAAGGGACTATGCGTCTCGGCCGCTTAGGTCCAGATTCTGTCGCTGAAGTTAGAGCCTTGAGGCGCGTGCATTGCGACAGCGACGCATCCTATCACAGAGGTCGATACGCCTGTCTTCCTTGACGATGGTTTCTGCCAGGTGCTAGCCTCGCGTGCCCGCGAGATGAGAGTCTGGCGGGAATGTCGACCTCCTCTCCTGCGAAGCCGTCTAGGAGAACCGGGAACGTCATGGGACACCTCTACGCACTCAGAGGCGCGTACGTCCACCACGTGAGGCTCATGCTCCGAAAGGGGGCCTACTGGTGGTTTCCCTTTGCCTACCTGCCGTCCGTCTTGGTGCTGAGCTGGATCGCCGCCGCAGCGACGACCCCGCGGTTGCCTGTCGCCTTCGCGCGGGCTATCATTCGGCCCGTTGAGCCGAACGTCTACCCGCCATCCAGTCGGCAAGGAGGCCACAGGTGACACTCAACGGTGCAGGTACGGTTGTCAGCGCGGTGGGGCTCAGCCTGGTCCATGCCCCCGGCCTGGTGCGCTACGGATCCAAACCCTACAGAGAGATCGCCAAGCACCCGGACCTGCTGGCGGAGATCTCGGACCATCTCAGAGGATACCAGGACGCCGTCGTCTACCCGCCGAACAGGGCGTTTCTGGGTGATATCTATCCGGATGCCCTGAAGGAGATCGAGCGCCCCTGGTTCACGGTCACAGGCGATGCGCCCCGCCTCCAACGCGACGGCGACATAGTCCCCGAGGAAGAGTTCTACGGGCTGATGAAAGCCTTCGACCAGTTCGACCTGGTCTCGCTCGAGGAGTCGTTCACTCAGGAGGTCAAAGCCCGTCTGGAGAAGAACCCGTTCGTCACCCCGGAGGACATAGACAAACTCGGCGAAGGCAGACCGGCCTCGTTCATCGAGGCCCAGTCCGCGGAGAATGCGCTGCCTCTCGTGCTCCGGGACGGCAGGCTCGTCGGTTGCCTCAGCCGCGCTCACGAAGAGGACCTCTCTTTGACAGCCCACATCCTGATGGAGAACCTGGTCTGCAAGACGACGGGGGTGTTGGCGCTGAGGGCGATGCTCGCAAGGGCCGGCATCGATCCGAGCACGGTCGGGTACGTCTTGAACAGCGGCGAGGAGGCGGTCGGAGACCGGTACCAGCGAGGGGGTGGCAACCTGGCAAAGGCCATGGCCGAATTGGCTGGCTGTGACAACGCGACCGGCTCGGACGTCAAGGCCTTCTGCTGCGCGCCCAACCACGCCATGGTCGTGGGGGCATCGCTCGTGCATGCGGGCGTCTATGACAGGGTGGTGGTGATCGGCGGCGCGTCTCTGGCAAAGTTGGGCATGAAGTTCCAGGGGCATCTCAAGAACGACATGCCTATCCTGGAGGATGTCCTGGCGGGGTTCGCGATGGTGATCGAGCCGGACGACGGCCGGTCTCCGGTGTTCCGCCTCGACTCGGTGGGCTCGCACACCGTCGGAGCTAAGTCTTCACAGCAGGCAATATTCGAGAAGCTGGTCGTGGAGCCGCTGACGAGGCTGGGCCTGGGGCTACGCGACGTCGACAAGTACGCCACCGAGCTTCACAACCCGGAGGTGACCGAGCCGTCCGGGACGGGCGACGTTCCGGCGCGGAACTACCGGTTGATAGCCAGCATCGCGGCCTACCACAAGCAGATCGGCGTCAAGGAGATCAGCGAGTTCATGGACACGCACGGGATGCCGGGCTTCTCGCCGACCCAGGGCCACATCGCCTCGGCCGTGCCGTTCCTGGGCCACGCGCTGGAGGGGCTTCAGACAGGCAGCCTGAACAGGGTGCTGTTCCTGGCGAAGGGCAGCCTCTTCCTCGGGCGGATGACTCAGCAGTCCGACGGGCTCTCCTTCATCCTGGAGCGCAACCCGGCGCTCGGCTAGTCGCCTGGTTGCTACAATAATCCGGGAATTCCATTCCATCCTAGCCTACGCCCGGGTGTAAGTGAAATGTCACTGTCGAGTCACTTGGAAAACAAAGACAGCCCGATTCGTAAGTTTCTGCGCAGTCAGTTCTCGGAAACACGGACGTTCCTGAGAGACGCCCGTAGTCAATTAAGGGGAGCGGATACCATCCTGCCAAATGGTTATAACCGTGGAGAAGTCGGGCGCACACGCTATCCCTGGAGCACTATCGGTATGGCGGTGGACTATAGGATTCGGTACTACTTCGACGTCACCCCCGTCGACAAGCTAGTCGCTTACAGTGGGGCGGCGCTACTTGCTCTTGGAGAGTCCGTCGATCCAGTAGATATCCAAGGCTTTCAGCAGATCGGCGATGGGATAGTCTTCGGCAGGATCGACGATAGGATGGACGGAAGTGGAGACTGGATTGCTTTTTTTGATGGAAGGAATGGCGAGTGGCTTGGCAGCTACAACACAGATTCGAGCGATGGACATTCCATCTGGTCTAACAATCGGTACCAGAGGATGCCTGAAACCATCTCCCTAATGGAAAAGCATCTCAAAGAATCCGGGTTGGACGTGCGGTCGATCCCTGTCATTTCACAAGGGAGTCTGTATCAGGATTTCTTCAAGAGCCTCGACGAACTGACAATCCGACGCAATCCAGTCGCCAGACGACTGGGCGAAGTAGCAGAAGATGATATGAACCGCTATTGCATTGTCCTGGCTCTACTCGAAGAAATACGTAGAAGTATTGACCATCCTAGTCTTGGTCCTCTCTTTGAGAAAGAACATAAGTCCGTAGGAGACCTCCTCGGTATCCCTGACGCTCGCTGGCTCGCTGATATGCGAAGTATATCTTGGGCTTTCTACGACAATCTCAATCACCTGCTGTCACGTCCTCACTCGCTCAACCCAACCTTTGATGGCTCGCTTGACATTGGCGGCGCAGACGCTGACATGGTAGTCGATGGTATGCTGATCGACATCAAGACCACGATCGCACAGAAGATCAAACCTGATTGGCTCGGGCAACTACTTGGCTACGTCTTACTTGACTACTCAGACCATCATCGAATCAACGCCATAGGCCTGTACATGGCTCGACAAGGCATCCTATTCCAGTGGGATCTGGAAGGAGCCATGCGAGGCCTATGCCCTGGAGAGCCACCCAGCATAGAAGGGCTAAGGAATGAGTTTGAGAGGATAGTGACGGCGACGACACACCCGGCACTTCCCCCAGGCGTGACGCTCGTTGACGGCGTTTATATCGTGTGGTGACCCATCCGGCGCTCGGCCAGACCGCCGTCGCGCCTGCGGGCGCGGCCTCTGCCTCCAGACCGTCGGAGAGCGAGCCGTTCCAGTCGACCCAGTCCCTGAGTCCGAGGGCCTCGGCCACGCGGTGATGGTGGCGGACATAGGCCTCCACCCAGTTTCTGTCTCCGTGGATCGTTCACTGGGTCCTCCTCCTCGCGTCGATTGCCTCTGCTCTTAGCTGGGTGGAGAGTCGATGTGCTCCCCGGCGTGCTTGTATACCAGCTGCGCGGCGGTCCTGAACACCTCGGAGCGGCCTCCGGACGGGGCCGATTTCATGAGCTCTGTTGCGAGGCCTGCCATGGGCACAGGCACTCCCAGCTCGCCCGCCATCCTGACGCCCCAGATGAGCTGGTCCGCTGCCTCCATATTGGGCCGGGGTGTGTCCGTGAAGGTCGGCTGGTAGCGTGACTCTTCCTCCTCGTGAAAGAGCTCACCGGCCTGCGAGAGTATCCAGCTGCGCGCGGCCCCGGTGGTCAGAACGTCCAGCATGGCGGCAACATCCAGGCCGGCCTTCAAGCCCAGCGTCAGGGACTCGGCGATGACGAAGTCGGTCATCTTGGTGATCATGTTGTTGACGACCTTGGCCAGATGACCATTGCCGCTGGGGCCCATGTAGGCGATCTGTCCGCCGACGGCCTGGAAGACGGGAAGACAGCGGGCGAAAGCCCCTTCGTCCCCGCCGACCATGATTGCCAGGCTGCCCTCCGCGGCTCCGTGCGGCCCGCCGCTGCACCCGGCGTCGAGGAGGGATACCCCAATCTGGGCGGCGCCGGCCGCGAACCGGCGCGATACGGTGGGGTCGCAGTTGCCTCCGTCCACGATTACCATGCCCGCGTGAGCGCCTTTCAGCACGCCTCCGCTGACGGGAGACAACACGTTGCCAACCTGACTTGCGGGAACCATGATCCAGACGACCTCAGAATGGAGGGCCACGTCATACGGGGAAGTCGCGGTTTCCGCGCCCGCTTGGACAAGCTCCCCGACCGGGTCGGCTGCGGAGTCGTACACCGTGACAGCGAACCCCGCCTTGAGGATATTGCGGGCCATAGGGCCGCCCATCTTGCCGAGACCTATGAAGCCCACTCTGTTGACCACCCCGCCTCTCCCGACCGTCATTCCCGCCTTCGGAGACCTTTGCATAACTCCGTCCTTCCGGCGAAAGCCGGCATCTAGGCCCCACCTGGACATAGGAGCCAGCTTGCAGATTCTGGCATTTCACCCTCACCCCAGCCCTCTCCCGTCAAGGGAGAGGGGGTTACGCAAAGGCCTCCCTTCGCGGGAATCCATCCCTCATTCTCATGCGGACTCCACTGGGCTAGCTCGGTACCAGGTATCGCCTGGGGATCTCTGCACCGGCGGTGAACCGGAGCCGTCCCACGCGCGCCATCTGGTAGACGTTTACTCTGAAGTCCGGGTTGACCGACATGTGGGTGTACGCGTCCATCTCGGACACGCCGTACTCTTCGACCATCCACGCCATTAGGTTGACTATCGCGTTGTGGACGGCTTCCTCGAGGGGCCGGGCCGAAAAGAGCGAGACGATCGAATCGTCCTTCTCCAGGCGCAAGAACGGGATGCGCTTGTTCTTGATGACGCGGCAGCTCAGCGTCAGCTCCGCCCCGGTCTCGTCTGCACTGCCGGTGAACTCGGTGTCGCCCTGGCTGGCATGGACGTCGCCGACGTAGAGGAGGCCGCCTTCGTGGTAGCAGTTGATGTAGCAGCGAGTGCCCTCCATCATGTCGCGGACGTCGAGGTTGCCGCCGAAGGGCCCCTGGCCGATGGTTGTGGACTCCACCTCGCGCTCAGGCGCGACGGCGATGGTCCCGATGAAGGGCTGCAGGTCCCAGGTGATCTTGTCGCTGAATACCCCCTTGCCGTCCCGCGTGGTGCCGCTGGGCCCCGGCAGGTGCTTGAAGATGCGGACGTAGGGCTCGTGAAGCGCCGGCCACTCATAGGAGTCGCCGAGGGGCCCGCCCTTCGGCCCCGGGTGGGTCCACCCCTGCTCCTCCACGATGATCTTCTCTATGGTGACCTCGAGAAGGTCGCCGGGCTCCGCTCCCTCGACGAACACCGGCCCGCCGACGGGGTTGCCCTTCCCCGGTTCGGACTTGGCGCTGGGCATTTCCGCGATCAGGGGAGCGATGTCCGCTGAGGTTATCGTGCCCGACTGGGCGTCATAGGTCTCGACGACGAAGCTCTCCCCCTGGGCGACTCTCAGGAGAGGTTCGTCCCGGTGGTCCAACTCGTACTTCAGCGCATCGGCTTTGACGATTCGCTGCATGGCTCCAACCTACCCCACTCCTTCGAAGACTTCCTTCAGGAACCTCAGCCCCTCCACGGCGGTATCGTCGGGCGAGGATGTCCCGGCGTCGTGCCAGAGCTTCAGGTGGAGGGATGGATTGGCGTTCTGGTGACCTCCGGGCGCCATCACCACGGGTCCCTGGTAGCCGATCTCCACCAGAGCGTCCCTGAGCCCGTACCAGTCGAGGTGGCCCGTGCCCGGCACGCCCCGGTCGTGCTCCATGACCTGCAGGTAGACCAGGCGGTGTCCCGCGGTTCTGACGGCCTGCGGGATGGACTTCTCCTCGATATTGGCGTGGAAGCTGTCCAGCATCATGCGGAAATTGGGGCTTCCCACGGCGTCGACCAGCATGGCGGCCTCGACCGACCGGATGCAGAAGCTGCTCTCGTAGCGGTTCAGCGGCTCGAACACGAGCGTTATCCCGCGGTCGGCAGCGTATGGCAGGACCTCTCGCAGGGCCGAAGCGGCGCGGTCGATGTCGGCCTGGAACTCGTCCGCGGAGCGGGCCTTCATGATGCCCGGCCCCTCAGCGATCTCTCCCGTAATGAACGCCGCCCCGAGGGTCTCGGCCACGTCAATGCAATACCTGAGGTGGTCGACGCCGGCGGCCCGGACGGCGGTGTCGTGGTCAGTCAGGCTCGACTCTGCTTGTACTTGGGTCAGCACCACCGGCTCGAGGCCGTGGCGCCTGAACTCCGAGGCCACTGCCTCTATGTCGAAAGGGTCGCGGTCCCAGACGGAGATCTCCAGTATGTCGTACCCCAGGGAGCGCACGTGGCCGATCACCCAAGCGTCCTCGTCCCGGAATGGGGCAGCGTAGTTCAGGGAGCTGATGCCGTACTTCATCGGGGCAACCCCTCGGGGTCAGGTTGGGCAATCCTACCACAGCTGCTCGTTCACCAAGAACTGCTGGCGCCCACGGCGGCGCCCACGGCGCCGGTGTGTAGGGGTGGTGACACAGTCACCCTCACCCCAGCCCTCTCCCGTTGTACAGACCGGAGAGATGGGTAACAGTTGTTCGGGGACATGGGTTACACATTCTATTGATTGAGATCTATGGTAGCGATGGACTGGACGGAGAAAAAGACCTTCCATGTGCCGTCAGTGGGTGTGGGCCTTAGAGCGACCCTCTTGCCTCTGAAGGCTTTACCGACGGGGAATGATCTGCCCAGGAAGGATATTCGGCCGTTGACATCTACAGAGCGTACCTGGTCGTCAGTGTCGTAGTCGACGGTCGGAAGCGTCTCCGGGAAAGGCCGAGGGCTGACGGTGTATCGGCTGGCAGGCGTATTGAGGTCCAGGGCGTGATGAGGACGCTGGAGGTTGTAAAAGTCTCGCCATCCATCGAAGCTGCTCTGGCAGTGGGACAGGTCGGTGTATCTGCTTCCCTGGAGCAGCTCAGTCTTGAGGGACCTGTGGAAGCGCTCGAGCTTGCCTAGGGTCTGGGGGTGGTATGGCCTACTGTGGACCACTCTGACTCCCAGTTGGACCAGCCAGACTGTCAGTGGGGTGAAGGGGTGGTCAACGTCGCTGCCCCAGGGAGAGCCGTTGTCAACCAGTATCGTATTGGGCATGCCGTAGTGGCTGAAGATGGACGTAAGATGGTCATGGACGGTCTGAGTCCTCTCGTCTGCACAAGCCCTCACACCCAGGGAGAACCTCGAATGGTCGTCCAGGACCGTCAGCGGGTGGCAACGTCCACCGCTGACGACAGGGATATGCCCCTTGAAGTCCATCTGCCACAGCTGGTTGGGCCGCTCGTGCTCGAAGCGCTTATACGGCTTGTGCTTGAGACTCTCAGATGGCTCGATAAGTTGATGTCGTCTGAGGATGGCCGTGATCGTGCTCTTGGACGGCACACTGTTGTGTCCACGATCCTTGAGTATCCTGGCCAGCACGTGTCCTCCCTTAGTGGGATGCTCCCGGCGAAGGTCTACGACGAGCTGCTCCATGTCGTCGCTCGTCCGGTTCGGGGAGTGATGAGGGCGCTTCGGGAGATCATCCAGACGCTGCTCTCCGCCTTCAAGGTATCGTCTCAGCCACTTGTAGCCAGTCTTGCGGCTGATCCCACTGCGCAAACACAGTTCGCTCATGATCACTCCCTCGGACCGCGCCAGAGCGACCAACTCTTTGCGTTGAGACATGACAGTTTCCACCCTCCATGGCATGGGCATCCTCCTGAACAGAATTACCATGCCTAATGGTGTAACCCATGTCTCCGAACATGTGTAACCTATGTCCCCGGTCTATACACCCGTCAAGGGAGAGGGGGCGCCCACGGCGGCGGTACGTAGGGGGACGAGGGAACGACGCGGGCGTCCCACTTTTGTCACCCTCACCCCTGCCCTCTCCCATCAAGGGAGAGGGGGATCGGGACCGGCGGCGAGGAGGGCGAGCCTCAGCTTCTCCTTGTGGTCGATTGCTGCTGTGTATCCCGCCCTGGCCGCGGCCTTGTCGCCGTATATGTAGACGAGGGCGTTGTAGCCGTAGGTGTGAAGGCCGAAGGAGTCGTCGTCGGGAGGGTCGGGGACCCGACAGCTCGGGCAGGGATCGTAGGGCTGGCAGGTATCGTGGTCGGAGTGGACGGCGGCCCTCTGAGCCTCTATCTGGTCGACTTTGTAGTCCAGGACAGCCTGGTTGGCGGCGCTCTTGGTCTCGTCGTCTCCGAAGATGTGTACAAGGGCTTTGTGGCCGTACGTGTCGCGGTCGTAGTCCTCTTCGCCGTAGCTTGAGAAGTCGTAGGTGCGGTCTTCGGGGTACTCGAAGTGCGTCCACTCGGACTTCCACTTCCAGGGGGTCTCGGGCGCCGGGTCGGGGGCGTACGGGTCTGGTGAGTCCGGGGCCGCTGGGGCGTGGGCCGCGGGGTCGGGGCAACGGGCTGCGGCATCGTGGTAGCCAAGGCGAATGAGCTTCTCCGCGGCCGCGAACCTGAAGCGCTCCTTGAAGCCTGTGCGGGCGCCCTCCATGACGTCGATGAAGAACCGGACGATGTCTCTGCCGTCGTTGGTCTCTTCTCGGATGATGTCGGCGAGCTGTTGCGCGGCGGCGTCCACGGCGGCGGTGTGCAGGGCGGGGGATGGGTTCCCGCCTTCGCGGGAACGACGGGGGTGGCTGTCTTGGGTGAGGGCGCGCGCGGCGGCGGGGTCGAGCCGGGCGTAGAGCCTTGAGGCGTTGAGCCGGTGGCACATCCGGGCGTCCTGGATGTCTCCCTCGATGAGGGAGAGGAGAAAGCGGATGATGAGTCTTGCGTCTTGTGTCTCCTCGCGGACGAGGCTCGCGATTGGGGAGTCGATGAAGGCGGCGGTTTCGTCGACGCTGAGGTCGATGAGCTGCCTTGAGGCTTCGACCCGGTGGTGCGACTTGGCGTCTTGGAGGTCTGCCTGCATGGCGGAGACGAGGAATCGCACGATGCGCCTTCCGCCCTGTGTCTCCTCGCGGACTATGTCTGCGAGGGATGGGCCGCCGTCGGCGTGGGTGTGCGCGGGTGATGCGGGCGCTTCAGGGAACATGAGTTCTATTATATCAGGATGTGTCAAGAGGGCAAGGTCTGAACTGTGATTCGTGTGATGGATATGATGGTGATGATGTGGGCTCCCGCTCCGGGACCTTTGCATAACTCCGTCATTCCGGCGAGAGCCGGAATCTAGGTCCTGTCAAGATGCAGGGGCCAGCTCGCAGATGCCGGCATTTCACCCTCACCCCAACCCTCTCCCGTCAAGAGAGAGGGGGTTACGCAAAGGGCAATCGCATTGTGATCAACATCAGCTTTGGACAGCCTGCGGTCCCCACTCCGCAAGAGGGCGGGTTTCAAACCCGCCCCTACGGGCGCCCTATGTTTCAGAGCCGGTCAAGGCAAAATGCAATCGCCCTGCGGGCGTGATGGGGGTTCCTGCCCGAACTGTGACTGTAGTCGCCTCTATCTTCATAAAACTCTGCTACCATACCGGCCTATGACGCTCCTTCCCTCCGGTTCCGCCCTCCTCGACGAGGCGTGGGTCGCTCTGGACCTCGAGACCACGGGCCTTTCGAGCGACGAGGACCAGATCATCGAAGTCGGCGCGGTCAGGTTTCGCGGCTCCGAAACCCTGGACACGTTCCAGTCATTCGTCAACCCTGGTCGCCGACTGGACCCTTTCATCACCCGGCTGACCGGCATCACCGACGAAGATCTTAGAGACGCACCCGGCTTCTCGTCCGTCGCTGCCGCCCTCGCCGCCTTCGTGGGCCGCTCGCCTCTGGTCGGCCACAACGTCGCCTTTGATCTCGGCTTCCTCGATCGCCACGGCTTCAGAGTCCCGAACCGGCTGTGCGACACCTGGGAGCTGGCGTACTTCCTGCTTCCAAGCCAGCGAAGCTACGCCCTCGAGAGCCTGGACGGTTGGGCCGGCGCGGGCGGATCCCGTTACCACCGGGCCGTGGACGACGCGCACGCAACCAAACGGCTGTTCGTCAGGCTGCTGGAGGACCTTGCCGAGCTGGATGTGAACTCCCTGGCCGAGATCGGGCGTATGGCGGCGCGGTCGTCCTGGATAGTGTCGGACATCCTCAGATTCCAGGGCCTATCGGCTGCTAGAAGGCCGGCGCCGGATTCGGGCGCGGGAGTCTCAGGAATCGACGTGAGTGCGTTGAGCAGGCGGCTCAGGCATGGGAGAGCCCTGCGCGCCAACGAGAGGCGGCGCACGATGGACCCGGAATTCGTGGCTTCGCTGCTCAGGCCAGGCAGCCCCCTGGCCGGGGCCATGGACGGGTTCGAGGAGCGCGGCGAACAGGCCGATATGGCCCGGGCCGTGGCGCGGGCCATCAATGGTAGTCACAGGTTGATGGTCGAGGCGGGAACAGGTGTCGGGAAGTCGCTCGCGTACCTTCTCCCCGCGGCGATATACGCGTTGGAAAACAACAGGCGGGTTGTGGTATCCACCAACACGATCAACCTCCAGGAGCAGCTTCTCACCAAGGACGTCCCGATTCTCGTTCAAGGGCTGGCCGAGGTCGAAGGCCTTCCGGCGGAAGACCTGAGGTTTGCCCAGCTCAAGGGCAGGGCGAACTACCTGTGCTTCAGGCGGTGGGACCGGCTCCGGTCCAGCGAGACGCTCACGGCGGAAGAGGCCCGGATGGCGGCCAAGAGCCTGGTCTGGATGGGTGAGACAGCGACCGGGGACCGAAGCGAGCTCAACCTCGGGCACCGGGAAGCGGCCGCGCCGTGGGACAGACTCTCTGCGCAGGGCGCCCTGGACTGCCCCAGGGGCGGGACGCCATGCTTTCTGCGGGCTGCCCGCGAGAAGGCCGCGGCTTCGCACCTTGTGATCGTCAACCACGCGCTGCTTCTGTCGGACCTCACATCAGGGGGCGGCCTGATTCCGGATCACGACGTTCTGATAATCGACGAGGCCCATCACCTCGAGAGGGAGGCCACCAGACACCTGGGCTTCGAGCTGGGCCACTCCCGGTTCGGCGAATACGTCGACTCACTTGCCAGCGACGGAGGTCTCCTGTCGCAGGCCGTCAGCGCCTTTCGAGGAACGTTGGTGGCCGAGACGAGACGGGAGACCGTGGAGCAAACTGCGCGACTGGCCCTTCCCCTTCTTCCCAGGCTCCGGGACGCGGCGGCGAGGACCTTTGCCGCGCTCTTCGCGGTGGTAAGCCAGCGGATCGAAGAGCGAGGCGGCTACGCTCAGGAGCTGCGAATCACCAGGTCGACCAGAGCTCAGCCGGCGTGGTCGGACCTGGAAGCCCAGTGGGAAAACGTCGACCTGGTGCTTATGGACCTGGAGGCCAGGCTGGGCGAGCTGGCTATTGGGTTGGAAGGGCTGGAGGATGCGGAGCTGGTCAACTATGACGGACTGATGGTAGAGCTGGCCAACGCCCGCCAGACGACCTCAGACCTCCGACGGATGCTCAGGGAGTTCGTCGCGGAGCCGTTGGAAGACGGCATATACTGGGTGACTCGCAGCCGCCAGTCGGCCGACCTCACCCTGCGGTACGCCCCGCTACACGTCGGCCCCATGCTGGACGAGATGCTCTTTTCCAAGAAAGAGTCCGTGATAATGACCAGCGCCACCTTGAGCACCGGCGGAACGTTCGATCATATCGTGGAGCGCACGGGCTTCGGCGAGTCGGAACAGCTCCTGCTCGGGTCGCCGTTCGACTACCCGCGCGCGGCGCTCCTGTGCGTGCCGAACGACATGCCGGAGCCCAATTCGTGGGCCTACCAGTCGGCGGTCGAGCAGGCCGTTACAGACTCGGTGCTCGCCGCCGGAGGGCGGACCATGGCCCTGTTCACGTCGCATGCTTCCCTGCAGGCCACCGCGTCTCAGATACGAGCCGACCTCGAAGGTCGTGGAATCAACGTGCTCGCGCAAGGGGTCGACGGCACGCCAGGACAGCTCGTCAGGCGGTTCCGCGAAGAGCCCAGGTCGCTGCTGCTCGGTACGGCCAGCTTCTGGGAGGGCGTCGACCTTCCGGGGGACTCGCTGCAGGTGCTCCTGCTCGCCCGGCTTCCCTTCAACGTGCCCACGGAGCCGGTGTTCGAGGCCCGCTCTGAGCAGTACGGGGAACAGTCCTTCAGCCAGTACGCGCTGCCGGAGGCTGCGCTCAGGCTGAGGCAGGGATTCGGACGCCTCATCAGGACCAGGACCGACAGGGGCGCAGTGGTGATGCTGGACAGGAGGATCGTCTCCCGACGGTACGGAAAGGTCTTTCTCGACTCCCTGCCGGACGTGACGCAGAGGAGTGTAAGCGTTCTGGACCTGGACCGGCACATCAAGAACTGGCTGGAGGGGTAGAGGATGCTCATACCGTTCCATCAGCCACTTGACCTGGAGAATACCCTGGAGGTCGGGCAGGCATTTCGATGGGAGAGAGAACCGTCCGAGTCGTCCGGGCATCCCTGGTTCTGGGGTGTGGTCTTCGACAACCTGGTCAAGATACGCCGAACAGAGGAAGGGGTCGAGTTCTTCTGCGCCCCCGACGACGAGGCCGCGCTCTCGCCGCTGCTCCAGGACTACCTCCGACTTCAGGACGATCTCGCCGCCATCTGTGAGGCGATTCATAAAGACGAGCGCGTGGGGGCGGGAATCGACCGGTACCCCGGCTTGAGACTCCTGAGACAGGAACCCTGGGAGTGCCTGGTGTCCTTCATCTGTTCGGCAAACAACAACATTCAACGCATCAGCGCCAACGTGGAGGCGATGTGCGAGAGCTTCGGACGGCCCTTAACCCTGGGCGGCCGCGTGCGAAACACGTTCCCGTCAGCCGAGGCACTGTCGTCGGCGGGAGAACAGCCCTTGCGCGACCTCAGGCTGGGATTCAGGGCAAAGTACGTTGCCGCCGTTGCCGAGACCGTCGCGGCCGGCGGGATCGACCTCTTCGCGCTCCGGGAGGCGTCCTATGAGGAAACGCTGGCCGAGCTGACGACGCTGCCCGGAGTCGGCGACAAGGTGGCCAACTGCGTGATGCTTTTCTCGCTGGACAAGCTGGAAGCGTTCCCCGTCGACGTCTGGATCAGACGGGCGCTACGGCAGTGGTATCTGTCGGAGACGCCAGGGACGGCCAAGCTGGCGGAGAGAGAGATGAGGCCGTGGGCACAGGAGTACTTTGGCCCTTACGCCGGCTATGCCAACCAGTACATCTTCCACAAGAGCCGGCAGGAGGGGCGCGCCGGCGCTCGTTGAAGGGCGCTAACCCCTGTGCTATCCTACCGATGGGTCGGGGAGTGGCGCAGCTTGGTAGCGCACCTGCATGGGGTGCAGGGGGCCGCTGGTTCGAATCCAGTCTCCCCGACCAGCCTCTTGGCCGGGCTCACTCCAGCCACGGCCGGTAGAGCCGCCCCCCGCGAACGGTATCGACGTGCTCCAGCCGTCGCGTCGCCTCCACTCGCACAGGCGGCTCCCACTTCTGGTCATGGAATGTGAGGCTGCCCCCCACGCGGTCGACGAGCGGGAACCTTCCCTCGGCCAGTCTCAATACCGCGGCGTCGCCCTCGGCGCCCACCGCAAGTGTACCGAGCCTGTCCGCCATGCCCATGATCTCCGCCGTGGACTGCGTGGTCAGCCTCACCACCTCATCGACGGACATGCCAAGGTGCATGAACTTGGTCATCGTGGTCGCCATGTCGTAGACCGGCCCGTCGATGCTGCCCTGGTGCAGGTCGGTGCTGATGTTGCCGGGGGGCAGGCCGTCGGCCATGGCCCGCTCGGCATTGATGAAGGAGAAGCCACCTCCCCCGTGGCCCACGTCGAAGACCACGCCGCGGCTGGCGGCATCCTTGAAGCCCTCCCTCACCCGGCCTGACCCGTCGATCAGGACATCCTCGAAGCCGCAGAAGCTGTGCGTCACCACGTCGCCGGGCCGGAGCATCGCGCACAGCTCCTCCAGCGGCGTCGCCGTGTTTCCGACGTGGATCATCACGAATCCGCCAATCTCCTCGGCCACCTCCAGAGACCTTGTCAGCGCCTCGACGGGATTGTCGAGACACTGCACGCGGCCGAGCCGCGCCTTGATCCCGATGATGTACTCTTTATTGGCCCGCCACGACTCGATGGCCTCGTCCACATCGGCCCATCGCATGTCCTGCAGCTCTCCGATCTTGTTACCGGCGGGCATCCCCATCGACGAGATGTTGAGCAGCGCGTAGAGCCTTGTGGCGGAGCGCTCGATCGTCCACTTGCGGAACGCGGGGAAGGTCCGCGCGCCCGACGAGCCCGCGTCGACTGCGGTCGTCACGCCCTTGGCGACGTTCACCGGGTCGGGCGGCAGGCCCGGCTCCGATGCGCCCCAGAAGGCGTGGGCGTGCAGGTCGATGAGCCCAGGCGTGACGATCAGCCCCGAAGCGTCATAGACTTCACGGGCCTCGGAGCCCGAGATCCCCCTGGTAACGGCCGATACCTTGCCGTCCGTGAACGCGACATCGAGATCGTCGTGTATAGATTGAGACGGGTCAATTAGGGTTCCACCCTTCAACAGCAGATCGTGTGGCATTGTCTTCAATCTCCGTGACCTGGGATGAGCTAGTGGGCCGGCGGCGTCATTCTACACCTGCGTGCTGGTGATATACTGCCGCCAGCACGATCCGGTGCTGAAGAGAGCCAGGAGAAGGTGCAATGAGATCGGAAGGGAAGGTCGCCGTCATCACGGGCGGCGGAACGGGAATTGGCAAGCATAGTGCGCTGGCGCTGTTGAGGGACGGCTACTCTGTTGCGCTGGCTGGCCGCCGAGCCGGGCCTCTGGAGGCGGCCAGAGAGGAGGCGGGCGACGATGCCTCTCGGGTGTTGGTGGTCCCTACGGACGTGGGGGACCCCGCGGCAGTCGAAGCCCTCTTCGCGAAGACCGGAGAGACCTTCGGCCGCTTGGACGTGCTGTTCAATAACGCAGGCGGTGGCGCGCCGCCAGCATCGATTGAGGAGCTAACCTATGAGCAGTGGAAGATGGTGGTGGACGTCAACCTGACCGGCACGTTCCTCTGTACCCGGCAGGCCATCAAAATGATGAAGGGCCAGACCCCGATGGGGGGCCGTGTCATCAACAACGGCTCGGTATCGGCCCACGTCCCGCGGCCTGAGACCGCTTCCTACACGGCTACGAAACACGGCGTTACGGGGCTCACGAAGGCGACCTCTCTCGACGGGCGCAAATACAACGTCGCCTGCGGGCAGATCGACATCGGCAATGCCGAGACCGACATGACGGCGAGCATGAAGACCGGCCGTCCGCAGGCCCATGGGGGCGTCGAGATCGAGCCCACCTTCGACGTGGAGCATGTCGCGGAGATGGTGCTGTACATGGCGAATCTGCCGCTGGACACGAACATACAGTTCGTCACCATCATGGCGACCAAAATGCCTTACATCGGGCGGGGGTAGCCGAAGCATCCATCTCTCCCTCGATCTGTACCGGTGTGACCCGGCCGCTCTCGATAGCCTGGAGCACGTGAAGCGGATGATCGCGGCTGCAGCCGAAGCCTGCGGCGCGGCCCCCTTCGACGGCGTCTTTCACAGGTTCACGCCCCTGGGCGTGACCGGTGCTGGGACGGCGGCGTCTACCAGTATCTGCGCTCACACGTGGCCGGAGCACGGCTACGCCGCCGTGGACATCTTCTCGGACAGCACTGCGGACGGCGTGCGCAGGGCGGCGCAGGTTATCGTGGAGGGGCTGGGCTCAGCGGCTCCTCAGGTACGGGAGCTGCGGCGCGGAGTCGGCCAGGGTGGTTAGATCTGCCTTAGCCTGGGGTCGAACCGGTCTCGCATCCAGTCGCCCAGGAAATTGAAGGCGGCCACAACAAGGAAGATCGCCATGCCGGGGATGACTGATATCCACCATGCTGTGAGGAGATAAACCTGTCCCTCGCTTATCAGTATCCCCCAGGTCGTCCTATCGGATGGGACACCGATACCCAGGAAGCTGAGACCGGCCTCCGCGATGATCAAGCCGCCTACGCGCATGCTGGTAATCACAAGTACTATGTGGGTCACCTGCGGCCACAGGTGACGGTATAGTATCCTCCAGTGAGAGGCCCCCGCCACCCTCGCGAGCGAGACGTAGTCCCTGGTCTTCAGCGAAAGCACGTCACCACGGACATTTCGTGCCCCGGCCGACCAAGAGTTCAAGGCCAACAGCCAGATCACCGTCGTGAGGCTGCCGCCTATGGTTACGAAAACGACCATAGCCACTAGTATGAAGGGTAAGGCCGACCACAGGTCTACCAGACGCATGATGATCTCGTCCACGATCCCGCCAAAATACCCGGCCACCATCCCGGAGGCCGTCCCAACCACCATCCCAAACCCGACCGCTATGAAGGCCACCATCAGAGATATCCTGGAGCCGTAGAGCAATCGGCTGTAGATGTCGCGGCCCAGTTTGTCCGTGCCGAAGGGGTGATCGAGGGTCCCCTCGGCGGTCCAGAAGGGAGGGACGAACTGGTTCCTTAAATTCTGCTGGTTGGGGTCATCTGTCGCGATGGCTGGAGCGAACACGGCTGACAACCCGACCGTGATCAGTATTACGGCCGGAATCACAGGCCAGCGACGCAAAAACTCGAACCCCTTGCCTGGCCAAGAAAGAACGATTCTGGCTGTCCCGAAACCCTGAGTTGCGGCCCGGTTCATGTCTTAGGTGTACCTTATGCGGGGGTCGATGATGGCGTACAACATATCGGCCGAGAAATTCAACACAACGTAGATCACGCCAATGAGCAGGGTAGCACCGGCAAGCAGTTGGAAGTCGTTGTTAAAGGCGGCGGTTGCCGCGAGGCGGCCGATGCCGGGCCAAGCGAAGACCTGCTCGATGAATACAACGCCTGTTATAAAGGACGCCAGCAGTAGGGCGGAGACCGTGAGGGGCTGGATCAGGGCGTTCCGTAGGGCGTGCTTTCCTATGATCGCCCACGTCCCGACCCCCTTGGCGCGGGCCAGCTTGATATACTCCGAGTCCAGGATCTCCAACATGGAAGAGCGCGTCAGGCGCAGATAGCTGGCCAGAGGGTCCAGGGCGAGTACTGTAACGGGCATGACCATATGCTTTAGCCGTAAGCCGAAACCCTCATCGATACCACGCCCGGCGACAGGAAGCCAGTCCAGGGTTACAGCGAAGATGTAGATAAACACTATAGCCAGCCAGAAACTGGGTGTCGCCTGACCTATCAGGGCAATGGCCCGCCCTATATAGTCCCAGATCGACGCCCTCTTCGTTGCGGAGAGCATCCCCAGAGGTATTCCCACCACCGTGGAGAGGACCCACGCCGCCAGTCCGAGCTGCAAGGTGGCGGGAAGCCTCCTCCAAATCTCCGTTGTCACCGGCTGCCCACCCCTTATGCTGGTGCCAAAGTCGCCCTTGAACATGTTGCCTATCCACACCACGTACTGCACCGGCAGGGGGTCATTCAGGCCCCATTTCTCTCTTATTAGGGCCAACGTCTCAGGCTCGGGCCCGTATCCTTCTTCTGGTACGTACAATAGTATGGGGTCGGGACCCAAACGGGAGAGAGTGAACACCACTATCGTGATGCCCCACAGGGTGAGAAGGGAGAAAACAAGCCTGCGGACAAGGAACCTCTTCATCGCTGCTCACCGTCAAGTCCCGAAGAACATGTCGACATCGTTACCTCCCGGTTGCGAGGTTCACCCGGTGGCTGACTGAGTTCGCTTAGATGGTCCTGTGAAAACAGGCTGAGCGACCTTCCGATCTGTTCATTCTATGTGAGGCCAGCGGGGTGCCAAGGGGGACGCGTCCCACCTCTTCATAAGCTCGTGAGTGGCCTCGCGGGATCGGGCGTAGACCTCTTCCTCGTCTACCCGCGTCGAGTGACCATTCTCGACGATGACTCTGCCGTTCACGATCACCATGTCGATACTCTTGGACCGGCTCGACTGTACCATGGACCGTATCGGGTCGACGCCTGGCTGGGCCTCCGGAAGTTTCTCGTGGCGTACGACCAGATCGGCTCTCTTCCCCACCTCCAACGAACCGAGTCGGTCGGCCAGCCCGACGGCACGCGCGCCGTTTATCGTCGCCATGGTCAGCGAGTCCTCGGCGGCCATCATGCCGACCTCCCCCGTCTTATCTCGCGCGGTCAGCATGGCGAGGATCATCTGGTCGCCGATATCGAATGCGGTAGACCAGTTGGCCGAATCGCATCCGAGGGCGACGTTCACTCCCTGGTTGTACAGTTCCGCGTGTCTCCCCAGGACAGTGCCCTGGACTCCGTGCAGCATCGAGGCCGCGGGGCACCAGACGACGGACATCCCGCTTTCGACGATGGGTTCTACCTCGTCCTCGCGAATGATGTTCATGTGGGCAAAAGTGCAGTTTTCGCCCAGCACCCCTATTTCGCGGAAGTGGACCAGCGGGTGGCGGCCTCGCAGCCGATCGTCGTTGGCTGCGTCCTGTTTCGTGTACCCTTGGTGCTGGTTCAGGACCACCCCTTTCTCGTCGGCCAGTGCTTTGGCCGCCAGCTCGAGCTCGTCCGACGCCGAGGCCATCCCACGCAGATTCACGTGGCCCCGCACCAGGGCGTCCGGGTCCGAGTTCCGCCCAAGTTCCGTGCCCAGGACGTCGAAGGCGCGCCTGGGGTTGAAGGGGATGCGTTCGAGAGGCGGACCGCCGACTCCTTCGATATCAAAGACAAATGGGTCGCCAAGCAGGGCGCGAATCCCAATCTCCGCCACCGCGGCCGCCCCAACATCCGGCTCCATTAGAGTCCCCGCCTCCAGGAAGCACGTTGTGCCGTTCCTCGCCATCTCGAGAGAGGCAAGCCTGCTACCGGCGTACTCCGTCTCGTCCACGCACAGGTCCCAGTAAGACTTGCCTTGCCGCGCGGCGCGCTCATCTCTGTTGCCGACCTCTGGAGATGCCCAGCGCATGTTGTGGAGGCAGACATGGGTATGGTTGTCCACGAATCCTGGATGAACCGGTGCTCCGTGAGCATTGATCATCCTGGCCGGCCGAAAGAGTGGGACCACCTCACGGTCAGGCCCTAAGGCCACGATGGCAGTGCCTTCGATTGCCAGGGCACCGGATGGGTAGACCCGGCGCTCCGAGTCCATCGTGATCACATAGGCGTTGCGGACCAGAATATCGACGTTCTTCGGGACGGCGCTCCCGTTGTCCGCACCGTTGGAACCTGCCGAGTTCGCTCCACCAGTCATTGCGGTCCTCCTGGGTCGGCGAGCGCGTCACGGACCTGAGGCTTAACGGTCAGGGTCCCGACATGTTTGGTGTCAGCTGCTCCGATAGTGAGGCGAGGCTACCTCCTTCGGGCCCCGATCAGGCCTTGATGGAGTGTAGCCCCGCTATGGCTCCTACGTCGTTTGGTCTGCTACTTCAGTTTAATGTTCTCCCAGCTATTGACTAGGTACCTTTTGCCCACGTACATCTCCCAATCCTTGATGTACGTGGGGTTAACGACGAGTGCGGCGTTCCCGGACGCGATACCAAAGTGCATGACCCACTTTCGATTCCAGGTCGCGAAATCCCTCGCGAGCTCGAGCCGCTTATCCTTGTCCAGCTCTGCTCCCATGCTGAGGTAGGCCTTCGTGCACTCCGCGGACTCCGCGCCGCGACTCTTGCCTCCCCTGGTCACCGCGCTACACTGCGCGCCTATAGGCTCGTCGTACGGCCGGTTAGCCGACCATCCATCCAACCACGGCATGGTGGCGGACCGCGTTACAACGCTTGGCCGCCACACGGAGTACTGGTATTTGTGGGTCGTCGCCTCCACCCCAATGTCGCGGTACATGCCTGCGATTGCATCGGTCATGTCGGCGGTTGCACCCACCGTAGCACCGTACATCGGCATCTTGAACCGCCAGCCATCCTTCCCTTTCGGGAATCCGGCCTGGTCCAACAGCGCTTCCGCTTTGGCGGGATCGTACCCGAACTCCCACGTCTTCTCCCACAGGGGGTCCCGGGTGTCGTAGTGAACTGAGTGCTGAACGTTGCCATTGCCCAGCAGGATAACGTCTAGAAGGAGCTCCCGGTCAACGGCCAAGGCCAGAGCCTCGCGCACCAGTCTGGCCTGCTCCATATCGGCCATGCCCTCCGGGTTGTCGGGGTCGTTGGGCTTGGTGGGGTTGCCGACCCAGGGGATATCGTGTACGTAGGTGTTCCTTTCCAGTGGCTCTCCGGTCTTGGGGTGCTTATCCTCCCAGAGGTTCCCTGGGAACCACATGGCGTACATGCCCCCCGCGCCGGAGGACGCGCTCGCAAAGCCCCCACGCAGGGCCGCACCAAAAAGGTCCTGAGCGGTGATATATGCTATGTCCGCCTGACCCGTCTCCAACATGGCCAGCTTCACGGCGTTGTCGGGGATCTTGAACTGAGTGAGTTTCTTGATTTCCGGTATAATCCTCCAGTGGTCCTCTACACGCTCGAACACGAAGCGGTCGTCCCGGCTAAACTCCTTGAGCTCGAAGGGACCGGTGCCCACCTGGTGCTCGAATTGCCAGGAGGTGTCGTCATAGCCACCGTTTTCGAGAAAGGCCTTCTCGGAGTAGATACACGCGTGCAGGCCGTCCTCCCCGAAGAAGAAGGAGTTCCACCGGGGGTCAAACGCTGACCAGTTGAGCTTGACGGTGTACTTGTCCAAGGCCTCCTGTTCCTCTGTGCCCAGGAAACCCTTGTAGTCGCCGCTACCGTCGGTGACGCTCTCGGGGTTGGTCCCAGGGTTCGCGTCGTTATAGCTCCACGCCACGTCCTGGGCGGTAAGCTCACCGTAGCCCATGTGGAACTGTGCCCCTTCCACGATTTTCACCGTGGCGCCGTTCAGGTCATCGTCCAGCGTCCACGACTTGGCGATAAAGCCGACGTGCTCACCCGGGATTTTGGTCGGGGTGAAAAGGTCCTCGCAGACGAACTCGTGACCTATCCTCATTGGTCCTTGGGAGTTGAGCCCACCGTAGAACTGGCCCACCGAATGCGTCGCGTAGACGACATTTCCCGCCGCTTGTTTCGACTTTCCGGGAGGGTTAGACACGGCAACCGGCTTCGCCAGGCCGGGTTCACCCTCAGCCGGAACCGCTGTAACCACGACCTCGACCGTCCTGACGACCTCTTTCTCGACCACGACCGTCTCGCCGGGTACCCTGACCTCGACCGTCCTGACGACCTCTTTCTCGACCACGACCGTCTCGCCGGGTACCCTGACCTCCTTCACCACCTCCTTGACGACCTCTACGGGCTTCTCGACCTCCACGGTCTCCACGACCGTCCTTTCTACTTCAACGATTTTTTCGACCGGGACCTCTCTGACAACTTCCTGCGTGACGATTTTTTCGACCGGGACCTCTCTGACAACCTCGTCGGTGCATGCCATGAGGGTTAGGGTCAACGAAATCACGAGTAAGATGAGCCAACGCGAGGCACTATTCATGGTTCTCCTCCGCCTGCTACAACTCTTATCGACACCCGCCCAATAATAGTCCCAACACCTTCAGTGTCCACGCCTTATACCACCTTCGAGTAGGGGTGTCAAATCGATGGTGACGAACGTGGGCCTTTCGTCGCCCGATGGGAGCATTCCTCCGTAAGCCGCACTAATTCCGCGCATTTCGTAACTGGGCGATGGCTGTGAACTGGCGCCCACGCACCCTGCCATCAGGGTCTCGTCGACGCGGCCCATGGCCTGTGATCTTCGCTGAAAGTGTTGGAAACTGTTGTAATTTGTGGTGTCTCGTAGCTGGAGGCTTCGATCCGTTCAACAGATTTGCCACGGAGATGCGGCAGAAGGGCGACGGTCCCGCAACGATATTGCGGCAGGCGGCTAATGCGGTGGTTCGAAGGGGACCGAGCCGCTCCCGGCCCCTGTGGATTTCGCCCTCCGCCGGAATGATGGGGCAGGTCGCTGCTGAGGTGGATTCTTCCAGAACATGTAGCATCCTGTGACATTCCGGGACTTTAGCTTTGGGCTCGCATTCCAGACTGTGACGTCAACGCGACATCGGTGTGACATTTGGCGCCATTGCTGAAACATTTTGTGACACTGGGGATGGTGAGACCACGGAGAGCGCGAGAGCGCAGCGGTGGACTGGATGGGTGTCATAGCGCTAGCGCAGCACGGATGTGCGCCCCAGTCAAGGAGTGGGTGATATTCGATCTCAAGATGGTCGGTTGACTGAGGCGCGCTAGCGCGAGGGCCCGATTGCCTGGCGTGAAGTCCGGCGGACATTGCCGGTGTCCCTCCCAGGTCTGTACAATGCGAACATCCTGAGGGTGACACGCCGCTGACTGGAGCGGCTGGCCGCTCGTAGTTGTCGATCTAGGGGACCGTACGCTGGGCTAGTTGCTCATACAGCCACAACAGATGAGAATCGACATGCGTCGTACGTTAGTCTGTGCTCTGTTCCTAGTGATCGTCGTGGTACTGGCGGCGGCCTGCGGAGGGTCTGATGAGCCCGCCGCGGCGCCGGCCGGCGACTCGTCGGATGACCCCGGTCTCCACGACGTGGGGGAGCCCGGATCCGCTCCCATACCGTCCATGAACCTGGCGGCGGACTACTTCCGCCAGGAGGAAGCGGCAAACGCCAAATACAAGGGACAGGTCGTCGACATAGAGGGGCTGGTGACCGAGGTCGGTCTGACCGCTGAAGAGGTCCCTTATGTTGGGATGACCGGCATGTCGTGGCTGCTGGTGCAGTGCATCTTTCCAGAGGACTGGACCGGCGGGCCTCCGGAGTTGCCGACAGCCGAGTCGGTGGTGCTCCGAGGGAAGGTCGAGGGGCTGATGGAGAACGTCCGGGTCGGAGAGCGGCAGTTCATCGATTCGGCGGGGGTGCGCCTAACGCTCAGCGACTGCTCGGTCGTGGAGTAGGAACGGCAGACGGGGTCTACGGCAGGACGGAGCACTCGGTGATAGCGATGTCATTGCCGGTGGAGTTGAAGAGGGCAAACTGGCCCTCGATGTCCTTTACCGTGTCGCTGAATCCCCTGACGGTCCCCCTGATGGTGACGGTCTCCATGATGCTCACGCGCGACAGCGCTTCGACGCCGCTGTCGGTCAGCACGCACTCTATGGCTGTGCCTGGCGTGAACGAGACCCCGCTCCCCTGCAGGATCACGTAGGACACCCCGCTCTTGTTGGTGCCGGAGCTTATCACCGACCCTTCTATGTCGAACTCCTTGCCATCGTACTTGACCTTGGCGGCTTCCTCGTCGAGCTCGTACTCGCCGGCCAGCTTCGATGCCAGGACGGTCTCGGAGGCGTCCTGGGCCTCCGAGACGACCTCAGTCTCGGCTGTCTCGGCAGGCGCTGTCGGTTCCGCATCGTCGGAGTCTCCCCCACATGCGGCCGCCATTAGCAGGCCAGCCGTGAGGAGGCAGATGATAAAGGATGTCAGCATGCGTTTTGACATAGTTGCCGCAATCTGTGCCTGCAGTAGTGATGTCATGATGGTCGGTCTACTCCTCTAACGACACCGAGCACCCGCTGAGGGTCACACGTTTTGCGCTGACCTTCAGGAAAAGGCTTCCTACGTCGCCTTCGGCCACCGGCTTTGCGTTGTCCTGCAGCCCGTCCATCGTGCCGCTGGCGATGACCTTCTGCATTATACCCAGCGACGAGATGTCGGCAGTCTCGTCATCGAAGATGCACTGGACTGGAGCGCCCTCCCAGCCGGTCGAGAGGGCGACGTAGGGCAGGCCTTCGACTGACAGACCGACCTCACTTATCAGGCCGGAGACCTGGAGGTCCTTGCCCCTGTATCGGCTGTCCGCCTCGGCCTCGTCGATGGCGTAGTCAGCGGCCAATATTGCCGCGGGGACCTCGGCCCCCACGTCCTTGGCGGCCCCCGGCGCCAGAGCGGCCGGGCGCTCCGCAGCCGGAGCCACCGTCGGTTCACCCTCTTCCGACGACCCTCCGCAGGCCGCGAGCACGAGCGTGACACTGATCAAAAGGAGATGAAAGGGCAGGCGATACACTTCAAACGCACCATTTTTGCCTTCAAGGCCAGTCTAAGAGCCGTATCGTAGGGTGTCAAGAATTCACGAGGTCTGGCAGGGCTTGACGGAATCGGATCCCTGTACCACGATGCCTGCTGTGCGGGTGGATGATCTGCTGAATGCTCCGGGGGCCGGGCCTATGACTATGCAGGACCTGTTTGACATGAGCGGCAGCGCGGCGGTGGTGACGGGCGGTGCCACTCACCTGGGAAGGGCCATCGCCACGGCGTTCGGGGAGATGGGGGCCGCCGTGTATATCGCCAGCCGCCGCGGGGAGCTCTGCGAGCAGGTCGCGTCGGATATGCGCGGCTCTGGCATCGACTGCACCGGCCTGGCGTGCGACGCGACGGACGAGGCTCAGGTCGAAGGCCTCGTAGAGAGGGTTGTCGAGGAGCGAGGCAGGCTGGACGTGATGGTGTGCAACGCGGGAGGGTCCGCGACACAGTCGTATATACCGGACGCTTCGATCGACGAGTTCATGGCGACACTGGAGATGAACCTCAAGAGCACGTACATATGCGCCCAGGCCGCCGCGCGGGTCATGATCCCGCAAGGCCGCGGGAAGATCATCACGCTGGGGTCGATCCACGCCTCTCTGGGGGCCGACAAGCGCCAGTACGGAGGCCTGGGACGCTCCGGGCCGCCCTACCAGGCCGCGAAGGGCGGCGTGTTGAACCTTACTAGAGGGCTGGCGACGGAGCTGGGCGAGTTTGGCATCACGGTCAACTGCATTAGCCCCGGACAGGTCCCGCCCCCGACACACGACGCGGGGCTGGTCGAGCGCTGGAGGCTGAATAATCCGCTCGGACGGAGCGGGTCCCCCGAGCACTTAAAGGGCGCGGCGGTACTTCTGGCCTCTCGCGCCGGAGACTGGATCACAGGCCACAACCTGGTCGTGGATGGGGGCTGGAGCGCCTGGTAGGTGTCCTGCCCGGCCCCTTCTGGGTTCCGGCCTGCGCCGGAACGACGGTTAGCGGGTATTTCATAACAACGATGGCCAGGGGCAGCTTCATGCCGAGGTCCTTGAATGGATGAGAGGGTGTGATCTGACTACCGGCTCCATGGCCATCGACGGCCCGGTCGCGTCCGGCAAGACGGCGGTCGGACGGCTCCTGGCCGACCGCCTGGGCTTCGGATTCCTCGACACAGGCCTGATGTACCGTGCCGTAACTCTCGCAGCACTCTGCCGTCGGATTTCGCCGGATGACGATGGGGCTCTCTCCGCGCTCGCGGCAGATATGACCATTGAGGTGGTGTCGGAGGGTGGCGCTCAGAGGCTGCTGGTCGATGGAGAGGATGTCACAGGACAGCTTCGAGACCCTGCGGTCGAGCGGGTCGTCTCCAGGGTCTCTGAGGTATCGGGAGTCCGGGCCGCGCTGGTCAGGCGCCAGCGTGAGATGTCGGAGAGCGCCCCGGTCGTCATGGTTGGCCGGGACATCGGGACGGTCGTGCTGCCCGACGCCGGTCTGAAGGTGTACCTCGAAGCGTCCGTGGAGGTCCGGGCCCGGCGTCGCCATCGAGAGCTTGAGGCAAGAGGGGACCCGCCACCGCTGGAGCAGGTGGTCGACGATCTGACGAGGCGTGATAAGATGGACAGCCAGCGGGCCGACTCGCCGCTGCGGGCGGCGTGTGACGCAGTGCGTATCTTCACGGACGACCTCGATGTCGAGGGCGTGGTCGAGCGAGTTATGGGGATGATCGATCACCCTCACCCCGGCCCTCTCCCGTCGAGGGAGAGGGGGTAACTTGATGGACACCTTCACCCCGGCCCCCGCATCGAGTACGGGGCAGGCTCTCTCCCATCGAGGGAGAGGGAGAGTTTGATGGACGGCCTCTATCACGTCAGTAACTTTCTCCAGCGCATTGCGCTGCGGCTGTTCTCCGACTACTCGGTCGAGGGCTCGGAGCACGTCCCGCCTATGGGCCCTCTGATCGTCGTTGCCAACCACCAGAGCAATATGGACCCTCCTCTCCTCGCGACCAGCTTTCCGAGGCGGATAAGGTTCCTCGCCAAGGACACGATCTTTCGTGGGCCGGTCGCGCGATGGTTCCTCACGTCTTATGGGGCGATTCCCCTGAGCAGGTCGGGCGCGGACATCCGCGCGTTCCGCTGGGCGCTGAGGGAGCTCGACGCGGGCGGCGTGGTGACGCTGTTCCCGGAGGGCACCCGCAGCCCTGGGGCGATGCGCAAGGCTCAATCCGGCGTTGCCAGGCTCGCACTGTTGTCGCAGGCGCCGCTCCTGCCGGTTGGCATAACCGGTACCGAGCACATTGGCCACTGGCTCAGAGTGGTCTACCCGACCGGCAGGCTGCACGTGCGGATCGGCACGGCGTTCACGCTTCCACCCATCGACGGGCAGCACTCCAAGGAGGTCCTCAACTCGATGACCGAGATGGTCATGAGACGCGTGGCCAACCTGCTGCCGGAGAGCTACCGTGGAGTCTACGGGGCGTCGGCTCCTTTGGGGAAGGCTCGTGAGAGGACAGCGCCTTCGGCGGCTCGGGCGGACCCGACATAGTGATGGCCTTGCCATCGTTACTCCGGTGAAGGCTGCGGGCGAGACGCCCGCGCTACCGGTGGGCAGCGCTTTGGGCGTCAGTTGGAGTGGGACGGACGGTTAGGGATATAATGCATCTCTGGACAGCTCAACCCATTCGACGAGCAGACAGCCTATGTGTGGAATTATCGGGTACGTGGGTAACCGACAAGCCGCTCCGATCCTGACGGACGGCTTGGCCAGCCTTGAGTACCGCGGGTACGACAGCGTCGGGATTGCCGTGCTCGATGCGGAGGGCCAGCCGCAGGTCTATAAGACCGCCGGCAAGCTGCCAGGTCTCAGGGCGGCTATCGATAACGGCGTACCCAAGGGCCGTGTTGGCCTGGGACACACCAGATGGGCGACCCACGGCAGCGCCGCCGACTACAACGCCCACCCTCACGTCGACTGCCGCAACGAAGTGGTTGTCGTGCATAACGGCATCGTGGAGAACTACGTCGAGCTCAAGCAGGAGCTGATCAGGCTGGGCCATGAGTTCACCTCCGAAACCGACTCGGAGTGCATCCCCCACCTGATAGAGCACTATCTCGACAGGGAGTTGTCGCTCGAAGAGTCGGTGAGGGAGACGGCCACGCGAATACGCGGCGCGAACGCCGTGGCGGTCCTTTGCCGGAGGGACCCGGACAGGATCGTGGCTTTCAAGCTGGGGAACGCCGGCGGGATCGTCGTCGGCTACGGTGAGGAAGAGATGCTACTCGCCAGCGACATACCGGCGTTGCTGCCCCACACCCGCGACGTCGCCTACCTGGCTCCCGGAGAGGTCGTGTCTATAACCCGTGAGGGCGCTGACTACACCGGTCTGGATGGAAGCCCAGTCCACAGTACAGTGTCGCGGGTAGCATACAGTCCTCTGTCAGCGGCCAAGGGCGAGTTCAGGCACTTCATGCTGAAGGAGATCCACGAGCAGCCCGAGGCGACTATAGACGGGCTCCGCGGCCGGGTGTCGTTCGACAGGCTGACGGTGGACCTGGAGGACTTCCCATACACGGACGACGAGGTGAAGAGCATCGAGCGCGTCGTGCTGATGGGCATGGGCACCAGTCTGCACGCCGCGATGGAGGGCTGCTTCTGGATAGAGTCGCTAGCCCGCATTCCGGCCCAGGCAGACTACGCGTCGGAGTTCCGGTACCGTGACCCTGTCGTCGACGCCAATACCCTCGTCGTCTCCGTGTGTCAGTCAGGAGAGACGGCCGACACGCTCGCAGCGATGGAAGAGGCCACCCGGAAGGGCGCAAGGCAGATCACTCTGTGCAACTACCCGAACACGCAGGCTACCCGCGTCGCCGACTCGACCATATTCATCCGCGCCGGCCTCGAGATCTGCGTGGCCGGAACGAAGACGTTCACATCATCGCTGACCAGCCTCTATCTGCTAGCCCTCTTCCTTGGCATGAAGCGGGGGACGCTCGACAGCAGACGGATGGCGGCCGCGGTCCGCGAGCTGGCGCGCCTGCCGACGATGTTGGGGACGATGCTGACGGACCAGGAGCACTACGAGGCGCTGGCCAAGAGGTACGCCCGGTACTCGAGCTTCCTCTATCTCGGCAGGGGCGGCTGCTTCCCAGTGGCCATGGAGGGGGCCCTGAAGCTCAAGGAGGTCAGCTACATCCACGCGGAGGGATATCAGGCCGGGGAGATGAAGCACGGGCCGATCTCGCTAATCGATGAAGAGATGCCCGTAGTCATGCTGGTACCCCGGGACGGCCTGTATGAGAAGATGCTCAGCAATGTCAACGAGGTCAAGGCCCGGGGAGGCATCGTCATCGCAGTCGCCACAGAGGGCGACGCAGACCTGGCCTCAAGGGTGGACGACATCATATACGTACCGGAGGCCTCCAGCGCGGTGACTCCCATACTCATGACCATACCCATGCAGCTGCTCGCCTATTACATTGCCGTCCGACGCGGCTGCGACGTGGACCAACCCCGAAACTTAGCCAAGACCGTTACGGTGGAGTAGAGTAAGATGCCCAGACCACAGATTACCGAGGAATCGATAAAGGCAATGGCCGCCATGGTTGGCCTTGAGCTATCCGATGAGAGGGTGGCCGAGCTTCTCCCACAGGTGCAGCGCGCCGCCGAATTAGCGGCAGAGAACGAGACACTGGACCTGACCGACGTGGAGCCCGCATTCAGGTTCGATCCCGAACGTCTCTAGCCCATGGCTCCTATCGACCTCTGCCGCCTGACCATCTCCGAGGCCTCGGGACTGCTTTCGTCTGGAGAGCTGTCGCCCGTCGAGCTCGTGCGGGCGCACCTTGATAGGATCGAGGAGACGGACGGGCGACTCAACTCGTTCATAACCGTCATGGCCGATGCGGCCCTGGAGGCCGCGCGCGACTCCGAGCGGTCGATCGCCTCCGGCTCGTACCTGGGCCCGCTCCACGGGATACCCGTGGGCCTCAAGGACCTGTACTACACAAAAGGCGTGCGCACCACGATTGGGTCGAAGATACTGCGCGACTTCGTACCCAACACGGACGCCGCTGTGACCGAGAGGTTCAACAGGGCGGGCGCGGTCATCATGGGCAAGCTGCAGATGCACGAGTTTGCCATCGGACCGACCAGCATCAATCCTCACGACGGCCCTGCTCACAACCCGTGGGACACGGACCGGATCACCGGCGGGTCCAGCGGGGGGTCGGGATCGTCGGTAGCCTCCGGCCAGGTCATGGCAGCGCTTGGAAGCGACACCGGTGGCTCGGTGCGCATCCCGTCCGCGCTGTGCGGGATCGTCGGGCTCAAGCCGACCTTCGGCCGCGTCAGCAGGTACGGGGTATACCCTCTGAGCTGGAGCCTCGATACTGTCGGACCGATGACCAGGACGGTACGGGACACGGCCCTGGTCATGAATGCCATCGCGGGCTACGACCCCCGCGACCCGTGGTCCGTCGACAGGCCCGGAGAGGACTACACTCTGGGTCTCGGCGATGGCGTGGACGGCCTGCGGATCGGAGTACCCAGGCAGCACTTCTTCGATCTGATCGACCCGGAGGTCCGGCAGGCCTTCGAGCAGGCGTCCCTCGTCCTCGCGCAGCTGGGCGCGAAGGTTGAGGAGGTGTCGATCCCCATACTGGAGAGGTCCCTGTCCATATCCGGGGTCATAATGCTGGCGGAGGCGGCTGCGGTACACATCGAGCACCTCCGGAATCGTGCCGGGGACATGGGAGACGATGTACGTCTCCGGTTGGAGACTGCGGCGCTGACTCGGGCGACCGACTATGTCGTGGCCCAGCAGGCCCGGAGGCTGTTCAACCGCGAGATAGCCGGGGTCATGGACGACTTCGACCTGCTGATCGCTCCCGCGGTGCCGATCGGCGCGCCTCGAATCGACGAGAAGACGGTCACGATCGACGGCGTGACCGAGGCGGCCGTGACTGCCCTGCCGCGCCTGACGAGGCCGTTCAACATCTGCGGTCTGCCAACGGTGTCGGCACCGTGCGGGTTCACGTCGGACGGCATGCCGATAGGAATTCAGATCGCAGGCCGGGCCTTCGAGGACGCCACCGTCCTGAGGGCGGCGCATGCGTACGAGCAGGCGACCGACTGGCACGCGCGTCGGCCTGAGGTGTAGAGAAGTGTCCTCGAAAGCCAATAGCGGAGGCATGAACCTCTACGACGCGGCGCGGGCGGCGGGCGTCCCCTTCTCCGTTGAGGCCGTACCGCGGGACCGCTTCGTCGTGGCCGACGGACGCCGGTTCCACTACCTGGAGTGGGGAGAGCCCGACAGCCCTCCCATGCTGCTGCTCCACGGATACGCCCAAACCTGCCACTCGTGGGACTTCGTCGCGCTGGCGATGTGCGACCGGTTCCGCGTCCTCTCGCTGGACCAGCGCGGCCACGGCGACACCGACTGGGCGCCGGACGGCGACTACACGCCTGAGGCGTATTGGACGGACCTCCACGCCGTCACGGAGGCGCTGGACCTCAGAGAATTCGTGCTCATGGGTCTCTCCATGGGAGGCCGAAACGCTGTCTCGTACGCTGCGAACCACCCCGGGCGGGTGAGGGCGTTGGTGGTCGTCGACTCCGCTCCCACCATGCAGCGGGCGGGTACGGACCGGATGCGCCGATTCGTCCAGGGCGACGACGTGCTGGACTCGGTAGACGCCTTCGTGAAGCGCGTACAGGAGTACAACCCCCTCAGGCCGGCGGAGCAGATCAGGGGCAGCATAGTGCACAACCTCAAGCAGCTGCCGGACGGCAGGTGGACCTGGAAGTACGACAAGGTGCTCAGGTCGTCGGACAGGAAGCTGCCGGGCAAGGACTACACCGCCCTCTTGTGGGAGCAGATCGACTGCCTCGACCTCCCGACCCTCGTCGTGCGGGGTGGAGAGAGCGACATGATCGCTTTGGAGACCGCGGATGAGCTGCACCAGCGCATCCGGGGCAGCACGCTGGCCACCGTCGAACGCGCCGGTCACCTTGTAATGGGTGACAACCCCTCGGGCTTCGATGCGGCCGTCCGAAGCTTCATCGACGGCTTGGAGTAGTCATCGGCACATCCTGCTGCCGCGTTCGGGCGGGCTATAGCTTAGACTCCAAGGTGGGGGTCGAGTGAAAGAAGGGCCGGTAGGTGGGATGGGACGTAACGGCATCGACCTGATGGCTCACCTCATGCGCCGCGCCGGCTTCGGTGCGAGCAGGTCTGAGCTGGAGCGGCTCTCGGCGATGGGCTACGAGAACGTAGTCGACCAACTCCTGCATCCCGAGAAGCAGCCCGAGCTCGACAAGTTTGAGTTCTACCGGTACTTCCCTGATGCGGAATTGCCCGGTAACTACTTCCATGTCCAGATAGACTGGCTCCACACGATGCGGAACGGGAGCCGTCCGCTCCAGGAGAAGATGGCGCTCTTCTGGCACCATGTCTTCGCAACCGGGGCGTCCAAGGTCAACCAAGGCTTCGTCATAGCAGCCCAGGTCGATCTCTTCAGGAGACTGGGCATGGGCAGCTACAGGGAACTGCTGCTGGAGGTGGCCAAGAACCCAGCGATGATCTTCTGGCTGGACAACCAGGAGAACGTCAAGCGAGCTCCGAACGAGAACTGGGGGCGCGAGCTCCTGGAGCTGTTTTCGATGGGGGTGGGCAACTACACCGAAAAGGATGTCTACGAGGCATCGCGCGCTTTCACTGGATGGTCGTTCCGCAGCAACGAGTCTTCGTGGCGTTGGGGGCAGTTCGGATGGAGTTTCGACTACCGTCCGGAAGAGCATGACGCGAAAGAGAAGAGCTTTCTGGGCCATAGGGGGCGCTTAAGCGGAGAAGACACCGTAGGGATCGTCTTACGGCAGCCCGCGTGTGCGAGATTCATAGCGCGGCATCTGTACAGCTTCTTCGTGGCCGACGAGCCGCCGGTGCCGAGATGGACGATAGAGCCGCCGCGAGATCCGGCGGCTGTAGACATGCTGGCGGAGACCCTGATCGCGTCGGGATACGAGATGAAGCCGTTGCTGCGCTTGCTGTTCCATTCGGACTTCTTCAAGAGGGCCACGTTCCAGCGTGTCAAGAGCCCCGCGGAGGTGGTGGTGGGTACACTCAAGCTCACGGGCGATCTGGACGGTACGGATATCGGCTGGAGGAAGATACCGCTCGAGGGCACCTATATGGGACAGGACCTTCTCAATCCCCCGTCCGTGGAGGGTTGGCACACCGGCCGGGAGTGGATAAACAGTGGGGCGCTGGTACGGAGGGTAAACTTCGTTGCGGACTACGTTCGTGACACAGAGCTTCCGGGGATACAGGACATCGTGCGGCGGATCACTTCTGACGGGACGGCCATCACCGTGGAGACCCTTGTGGACCGGTGTCTCGACCTCATGGGGCCGGTTGAGGTCTCCGAGGAGACGCGTGCCATCCTGATGAGGAAGTGTGGAGGGGATGGAGAGGTCTCATGGGAGACGGAGGAGGACTATGTGGGCGTGTCTCGAAGAATCGGTGAGCTGTTGGCGCTGATAGCCGGAACGCGGGAGTATCAGTTCGCCTAGAGTCGATGAGGAGGACTGTGGTTATGACCAAGAAAGCCCCGGTTGTCGTCGTAGTCGAGCTTAACGGCGGCAACGACTACCTGAACACTGTAATCCCCTACGCTGATCCCAACTACTACGATAATCGCAAGGCTCTTCGAATCAACGAGGACGAGGTCCTGAAGCTCGACGACGAGCTCGGTCTCAACCCTCACATGGGACCGATGAAGGACCTGTACGAAGCCGGCAACCTGGCCATCATTCATGGCGTGGGCTATGAAAATCCTTCGCGCTCGCATTTTCGATCTATGGACATCTGGCATACTTGCGAGCCCCTGGCATTGGCGGAGGAAGGGTGGATCGGGCGGTCGGAACGCGAGATTGACCCCGGCGGCGAGAACCCGGTCGGCATCGTCAGCGTCGGATACGGACTGCCCAGAGCGCTGGTCGCGGCGGGAGTGCCCGTGGCCTCGGTCACGGACCTCGCGACGTTCGGCCTGTACACCGACGACCAGCACCTGGAACAGCGCGACTCCATGCTCGAGCTCTTTCAGGAGATGTACAGCCCGGCAATCGGGAGCGGCATGACGGGCGAGGTCATGTCATACCTAGGACAGACGGGCCGAGGCGCGCTCAAGAGCGCCGATATCCTCAAGGAGGCGATCCCCCGCTACAAGTCAAACGTGGAGTATGGGTCTGACAACCTGGGGCAAAGCCTGCGTACCATCGCGACTGTTCACGCGGCCGATCTGGGAGTCAGGTTCTTCTACGCCACTCATGGGGGCTTTGATACTCACGCCTCGCAGATGTCGATGCATTCGAATCTGTGGACCCAAGTCTCGCGGGGCGTCGCCGACTTCTGGGACGATCTGGCCGATCAGGGCGCATCCGACAACGTCGTGATGCTGCTCTTCTCAGAGTTCGGTCGCCGAGTGAAAGAGAACGGTCACGGGACCGACCATGGGTCGGGCGGGGTCGCGTTTGCCGTCGGGCCAAACGTCAAAGGCGGGATGTATTCGGAGTATCCAAGCAGAAGCCCCGAAGCGCTTGTCGAAGGGGACCTGGCGCCGGTCCTCGACTTTCGAGGCGTCTACTCTGAGTTGCTGGAGGACTGGATGGGTCTCGACGCCGGCCCAATCGTGAACGGCAGTTTCGAGAAGCCCGGATTCATTGCCAAGCGCTGAGAAGGTGCCGACGTTCACCCTGACCCGGGCAGGCCGCACCTGGCATTTTGTGGCCGCGTTCGCTGACGACTCCGTAATGGTGGGCGTACGGTTCCCATGCTCCGCCGCGGTCGCTTCCGACGGCCACATCTTCGTCCTGAGCCGAGGGAGTAATTCGGGGGACTTCGACGACCAGTACGAGGGACGCAAGATAGGGAAGTGGCGCCCCGACGGGTCTCGTGTTGGGGACTACGCCCGCCGCGAGTTCACCTGGCCGGCGGGCATTGTGGTGTCGGCCGACGGCAACGTGTTCTGCTCGGATGAGCACGACAACTTCGTGGCGGCATTCCCGCCCGACGGTCCGTTCACACCCTATCCCGACTTCAACCCAGACGGCGAGCACATGTTCAAATGGGGGGAGCCGGGTGCGGACCCTGGACAGCTGAACGGCCCGTCCGGCCTTGCATTCGACCAGAACGACGACCTGCTCGTCGTCGACAGCCGGAACGACCGTGTTCAGAAGTTCACCAAAGAGGGGCGCTACCTTGCCGGTTGGGGCAGCACGGGCGTCAACGAGGGAGAGTTGGACAGGCCGTGGGGCATCTGCCTGGACGGGGACGGGTATTGCTACGTGGCCGACTGGGGCAATCACCGGGTGCAGAAGTTCTCCCATGAGGGCGAGTTCGTCATGAGCTTTGGCTCCGAGCCCGATTCCGGAGGGGACCTCAAGCATCCGTCGGACGTGGCGGTGGACAGCGACGGCGACGTCTACGTGGCCGACTGGGGCAACAGGCGGGTCCAGATATACGAGCCTGACGGCGAGATCGTAGGCGCGCTATATGGAAACGCGAACGATCCCTATGACCATCTCAATGAGGAAGTGTTCGTGCTGACGGACGACGCCCGCAAGGCGGATGCTCGAATCGATACGGGACTGATGCTGGGCAGGTTTGATCGTCCCACTGGCATCGCGATAGACAGCGAGGACCGCGTCTACGTCACGGACAGCAGACGCGGCCGTGTCCAGGTCTACCAGAAGGACAGGGACTTCGTAGACGCCCCGGCCGACCGCTGAGTAGGTAGAGTAGGGTTCCCAAACGACAGCGCCTGGACGCTGGTCGCCGTGCGAGCCAGCGCGCGCAGTGGACAGTCCGGCGGCGAGAACCTAGGGATACTCTGAATAACCCATCAGCACGGCTTAATTTCCTATGTGTGGAGCTGCAGTCCACGGACTTATTCAGACCATCCCTAGAGTAAGGGCGTCGATGATCCTGCTTGAGGAGCGAGGGCCACCGTGGCAGACGCAACTGGCGAGCCGCTGAGGCTTCGGAACAGGCGCGAGCTGTTCGTCGACCACTACCTTATCGACCGGCTCGATGGAGCGTCGCTCAAGCTCCACGAACCGCAGCCGGCAGGTACGGCGATCAAGTACGACCGACCGTGGGAAGGCCGCGGGTGCGCGTACATCACAGTGCTCGAGGACGCCGGAGTCTACCGGATGTACTACCGGGGCTCTCCGGGGGACGCTCCGGAGGTCACCTGCTACGCGGAGAGCGCCGACGGCATCGAATGGACAAAGCCGGACATCGGGCTGTTCGACGTAGCAGGCACACAGGACAACAACGTCATCCTGACGCCCGAGGTGGCCGGCGAGGCTACCCACAACTTCTCGCCGATGCTCGACAGGCGCCCCGGCATTCCCGAGTCTGAGCAGTATAAGGCTCTGGGCGGACCGTACATGGAGGGACTGACCGCCTTCGCCTCCGCGGACGGCGTCACGTGGAGAAAGCTCTCCGAGAAGCCTGTTATCACGAAGGGCGCGTTCGACTCGCAGAACGTGAGCTTCTGGTCGCAGGCCGAGGGTCTGTACCTGTGCTACTTCAGGGTCTTTACTCAAGGGGTCCGAACGGTCGCCAGAACGACTTCCGAGGATTTCCGGACCTGGTCCGAGCCGGTAGAGATGGACTTCGGCGGCGCGCCCCTGGAGCATCTGTACACCAACGGAACCACACCGTACTTCAGGGCGCCGCACATCTACGTCGCCCTTCCGGGGCGCTTCTGGCCGGCGCGCAAGGCTCTCGGAGACGAGGACGCCGCCGCGCTCGGCGTCTGGGAGGGCTCCGGTGGTGCCGACGACTGCTCGGACGCAGTGCTCATGACTACTCGCGGCGACAGTCACTACGATCGCACGTTCATGGAGAGCTTCGTACGGCCGGGGCTGGAGAAGGGGAACTGGGTGTCGCGCGCCAACTACCCGGCGCAGGGCGTCGTGCCGACGGGCCCCTTCGAGATGTCGATATACGTCGGCCGCGGCATGGGCCAGAGCTCGGCCCGGCTCGACCGGCTGACGCTGAGGACGGACGGCTTCGCGTCGTTGCACACCGGCTTCGGCGGCGGCGAGATGCTGACGCGGCCGTTCTGGTTCGACGGCAACGAGCTTGCGGTCAACTACGCCACGTCAGCCGCGGGCAGCATCAGAATCGAGCTGCTCGACGAGACCGACGCGGCCATCGATGACTTCGCTCTCGACGACTGCGACCTGATAATCGGCGACGACGTAGACCGAACGGTCACCTGGAACGGCAGCGCTGGCGTAAGCCGAATGGCCCAGCGGCCGATCAGGCTGCGCTTCGCGATGAAGGACGCCGACCTCTACTCGCTGCGCTTCCGATAGACCTGGGACCGGACAATCTCAACAAACTCGGCCCACAGTCCCCCTTGGCCACCAAATCATCAGCCACTTGGAAATCCTTCGGTTAGGTTCTCGCATCAGTGCGGTGTCAATACGGCCTGCTGACGAAGCCCACGGTTAGTGTGAATATACGGGCTGCCGCCAGAGCGTTGCGTATTCCTCCGTCCGCGTGGTACAATTCTACGAGAAAAGAAAAAGTCTAGAGAAGTAAGAGGAACCCAGGAGACGGGATTGGACAAGGCCGAGAGACTGGCCGTCATCGACGAGTATCGCACTCACGAAGAAGACACCGGCTCGACTCAAGTACAGATAGCACTGCTCACGACCCGCATCATTGAGCTGACGCAGCACCTTCGGGAGCACAAGCATGACGAGGCCACCCGGCGTGGCTTGCTCCAGATGGTGGGTCGGCGCCGCAGGCTGCTCCGATACCTCAACCGCGAGGACGTGGGCGGCTACAGGTCCCTGATTTCCAAGCTTGGCCTGAGAAGGTAGCCCCCCGCAGGGGACGCTGCCTCTCTCTTTTTTGGGTTTCCCCTTCAGGAGGATCAACCAATGACGGTATCTCACTTTGCCTCTGAAATAGGGTCCATGACGCTGACGTTCGAGACTGGGAAGCTGGCTCAGCAGGCTGGCGGATCGGTGGTGCTGCGCTACGGCGACAACGTGATGCTAGCGACGGCTACCATGTCCAAGCCCAGGACCGGCATAGACTTCTTCCCGTTGTCGGTGGACTTCGAGGAGAGGATGTACGCGAGGGGGAAGATCCCGGGCAGCTTCTTCCGGCGCGAGGGACGTCCAAGCACCAACGCAATTCTCATCGCAAGGATGACCGACCGGCCCGTGCGGCCCCTCTTTCCGAAGGGCTTCAAGAACGAGGTCCAGGTCATACTGACGCCCCTGTCGTCCGACCAGGAGAATCCATTCGAGCCCCTGGCCATAATCGGCGCCTCCGCCGCGCTCTCCATCTCCGAAATACCGTTCGAGGGGCCGATAGGCGCCACCCGCATCGGATACGTCGACGGCGAGCTCGTCGTGAACCCGACCTTTCAGCAGCTCGAAGACAGCGCGCTCGACCTGTTGGTCGTCGGATCGCGTGACGGCGTGGTCATGATCGAGGCCGACGGCACGGAGGTGTCGGAGTCCCTGATGCTCGATGCCATCGAGAAGGCTCAGGAGGTCAATCAGCAGCTCATCGCGCTCCAGGAGGAGGCCGTCCGTGCGGTAGGCAAGCAGAAGGCGTCATACGAGTCCCACGCCCATCCCGAGGAGATGGACGAGCTGGTCGCGAAAGCCGCCGGCCACCGCGCGGGACAGGTGCTGGACGATCACGGCTTCGACGACGGCGTGAGGGTTCTTACGGACGAGCTCCTGGAGTCGGCGGCCTCGGGGTACGAGGCCGGACACGTACGGGGCGCCGTCGAGGCGCTTCTGGAGGAGGAGTTCCGAAGCAGGATACTCAATGGCGGGCCTCGGCCCGACGGGCGCTCACTCACCCAGATCAGGCCGGTCTCCGCCGAGGTGTCACTGCTCCCCCGTACTCACGGAACCGGGCTGTTCACCAGGGGAGAGACGCAGATCATGGGCGTGGCGACCCTAGGCTCGGTGGGCGACGCTCAGAAGATCGACACGCTGAGCCCGGAAGAGTCCAAGCGCTTCATGCTGCACTACAACTTCCCTCCCTACTCCACCGGCGAGGCCAAGCGAGTCGGCTCGCCGGGTCGCAGGGAGATCGGACACGGCGCGCTGGCTGAGAAGGCGATCGCCGCGGTCCTCCCCGGCGAGGAGGAGTTCCCCTATACCCTCAGGCTGGTCTGCGAGGCGCTCAGCTCTAACGGCAGCACTTCGATGGCCAGCGTGTGCGCGGGAACCCTGGCCCTGATGGACGCCGGTGTGCCGATCAAGACCCCGGTGGCCGGAATATCCATCGGCCTCATAACCGGCGAAGATGGCAGGTACGTCACCCTTACGGACATCCAGGGGCTCGAAGACCACGTCGGGGACATGGACTTCAAGGTCGCCGGAACGAAGGACGGCATCACGGCCATCCAGCTCGACATCAAGGTGAAGAGCATAAGCCGCGACGTGGTGCGCGACGCGCTGGAGCAGGCACGTGAGGCCAGACTCTTCCTGTTGGACAGGATGCGCGAGGCGCTCCCGGAGACGCGCGCGGAGATGAGCCCGTACGCGCCCAGGATGGTCAGCATCAAGGTCCCGGTGGACAAGATAGGCGCCGTCATCGGTCCCGGCGGCAAGATCATTCGGGGCATCACCGAGGAGACCGGCGCCACGGTCGACATCCAGGATGACGGTACCGTCATCATAGGCTCGACGAGTGGCGAAGGCTCGGACAGGGCCGTGCAGATTATTAAAGACCTCACTCGCGAGGTGGAGATCGGCGACATCTTCACCGGCAAGGTGGTCAAGATCGCTCCGTTCGGGGCCTTCGTCGAGATACTTCCCGGCAGGGACGGCTTGGTCCACATCAGCGAGCTTGCCGACTACCACGTCCCCAGCGTCGAAGACGTGGTCGAACTGGGCGAGGAGATCACGGTGGTGGTCAAGGGCAAGGACCAGTCGGGCAAGATATCCCTGTCCCGCCGGATGCTGCTCCAGGGCGAATCGAGCAACGGCGGCGCGAACGGCGGGCCGGGGGAGCCTGCTTCGCAAGATGGAGAACGACGAGAGGACGACCGATCCGGCCAGGGGAATCCCGGTGGCAGCGGCTACCGGTCCGACCGGCCGAGAGGTGGAGGGCCACGAAGGCCGGGCGGGCCCAGGCCCCCCAACCGCAGGCCGCCGCCCAGATAGCGCGATACCGGCCCGGGGGGTGACGACATGGAGCAGATAAGGGTTGCCGTACACGGCGTCTCGGGCAGGATGGGCCGCGAGGTACTCAGCGCGGTGTGCCGCGAGGACGGGCTGAAGGCTGTCGGAGGAGCGGACGTGACCGCCTCCGTCGGCACTATCGATCTTCCGGACGACTCCGGCCAGATTCCGGTCTCCGATTCCCTAGCGGACGTTATAGGCGACGCCGACGTCGTGGTCGACTTCACCAACGCCGAGGGAGCGATGGATGCCATTCGCACCGCCTCGGCCCAGGGAACAGCGGTCGTCGTCGGCTCGACAGGGCTGAGCGGGGACGACATCAGCAAGGCCCGTGATCTGGCCGACGGTCACGGCGTCGGGGTCTTCATAGCGCCCAACTTCACCTTCGGAGTAGCGGTGATGGTCCACCTGGTCAAAGCTGCCGCCCCCTTCTTCGACTATGCCGACCTTACCGAGATGCACCACGAGGCGAAGATAGACGCGCCGTCAGGCACGGCTCTGGCCATCGCCCAGGCCGCCGCCGACGGCAGAAGTGGACCGTTCACCTCGAACGTCCCCGATAAGCAGACGCTCGAAGGTACGCGCGGCGGAGTGTACGAGGGGATGAACGTCCACAGCGCGCGCATGACCGGACGAATGGCGCACCACGAGATCGTCTTCGGCGCCCTGGGACAGACGCTGACGATCCGCCACGACTCCATCAACCGGGAGAGCTTCATGCCCGGGGTGATCATGGCGATACGCCACGTGGTCAAGGGGCCCGGGCTCACCGTCGGCCTGGAGAACATCCTCGGCCTGTAGTCTCGGTAGTCGCAGCAGTCCCTGGTACGTTAGTGCTTTAATTCCCCCGGCGAGCTGGGCCACTATCATTTCCCGCAGACCAGGCCACGTCAGTTTGTAGGAACTGTGCAGACTGGAGAGCAACGTGAACGGTTGTAGCATCGCGGTGATAGGAGCGACCGGCGCGGTCGGCACGGTCTTTCTCTCCATACTTGAAGAGCGGAGCTTTCCCGCTACGGATGTGCGCCTGTGCGCTTCCAACCGGTCATGGGGCAGGAAGCTGACGGTGCTGGGCGAGGAGCGGACCGTCGAGGAGGCGACCCCCGAGCTTCTCGCCGACGTGGACCTGGTGTTCGTTTGCGCTGGCAGCGGGGTGAGCCGAGACATCGGGCCGCTCGCGGTGGAGAGCGGCGCCATCGTCGTGGACAAGAGCTCGGCGTTCCGCATGGACCCGGGTGTGCCCCTCGTGATCCCGGAGGTGAACGGAGACGATCTGGAGACACATCACGGCATCGTGTCAGTGCCGAATTGCTCGACCGCTCCGCTTGCCATGGCGCTCAAGCCGCTCAGCGGCGTCAATGCCATTGAGCGGGTGGTCGTGAGCACGTACCAATCGGTCTCCGGGACGGGTGCGGCGGCCATGGACGAGCTGCGTGTTCAGTCTGCCAGTGCGCTGGAGAATGGCCGGACCGTGCCGAAGGAGTATCCACACCAGATCGCGTTCAACGTGCTCCCGCATGTCGAAACGTTTGAGGACAACGGGTACACGACTGAAGAGATGAAGATGGTGAATGAGACCCGGAAGATACTCCACGACCCCGATCTCCGGATTTCCGCCACGTGCGTGCGGGTACCTGTGATGGTGGGCCACAGCGAGGCGGTGCATATCGATTTCGAGGAGCCGATGGGCGCTGGCGAAGTCCGGGAGGTGCTATCCGACGCGCCCGGACTGACGGTGGTAGACGACCCAACCATGAACCGGTACCCTATGCCAATCGACGCGGCGGGAGAGGACGACGTGTTCGTGGGCAGAATCCGTCAGGACGTGTCGAACCCCCGCGGCGTAGTCATGTGGCTTGTTGTGGACAACCTTCGGAAGGGTGCCGCGCTGAACGGAATCCAGATAGCGGAGGAATTGCTCAGCAGGGGGCTTCTCACGGCTCCCGGGAGGAGGGATTAGCCATGGTCGATTTCGGAAGGCTGCTGACGGCGATGGTCACCCCGTTCGACGAGGAAGGCGAGCTTGACTACGGGCAGGCGCGTACACTGGCCAGCGCCCTAGTGGCCTCCGGCAGCGACGGGCTGGTGATCGGCGGCACGACGGGTGAGTCGCCCTCGATGTCGGACGACGAGAAGGTCCGGCTGTTCGCCGAGGTCAAGGAAGAGGTCGGCCAAAAGGCCACGGTAATCGCAGGAACTACCGACAACAATCACCGCAAGTCGGTCGAGCTGTCCAAGGAGGCCGAGAGCGTCGGCGTCGACGGTCTACTCCTGACGGTCCCCGCCTACAACAAGCCGCCTCAGGAAGGTCTGTACCGGCACTTCAAGGCCATCGCGGGCGCGACCAGCCTGCCGGGCCTGCTCTACAATGTGCCGTCCCGGACGTCCCTCAACATGACCACCGAGACGACTCTGAGGCTGGCCGAGATCGACAACGTCGTGGGCGTCAAAGAGGCCTCCAGCGACCTGGTCCAGATCACGCGGATCGTGGACGGCGCCCCGGACGGCTTCAGGGTCTGGTCCGGCAACGACGACGAGACCTTCCCGATCATGTGCGTCGGCGGGCACGGAATAGTCAGCGTGGCGTCGAACATCATCGGCCTGCAGATCAAGGCCATGATGGGCATGAAATTGGAGGGAGAGGTGGAGCGAGCGGCCGCGGAGCACCGCCGGCTCCTGCCCATCTTCAAGGCCCTCTTCTGGGTGACGAACCCCATCCCGATCAAGTACGCGGTCGAGCGCGCGGGGTTCGGGGTTGGAAAGCCCAGGCTCCCGATGTGCGAGGCCGACGAGGCCTTCACGTCGAAGTTTGACCCGGTCATGGACGTCTACGAGGTCGACCTGCCGGTCTAGCTCAAACCGCTATCATGGAGCGCACTTCGATCGTCTCGTGGCGGTAGGGGCCGGTTGAGATGATGTCGATCGGCCGTCCGATCAGCTCCTCAAGCCGTCTCACGTAGGCTAGGGCGCCCTCGGGCAGATCGTCGTAGTCGGTCACGCCCGCCGTGGGGCTGTCCCAGCCAGGGAAGTCTTCGTAGATGGGCGTGCAGCGCTCCAGCACCGCCGCGCTGCCGGGGAAGTCGGTGACTATCTCTCCGTCCAGCTCGTAGGCTGAGCACAGCCTTATCGAGTCGAAGCTGTCCAACACGTCCAGCCTGGTCAGGATCAGCGACGTGTATCCGTTGACTCTGAGGCTGTACCTGGCGACCACGGAGTCGAACCATCCGACGCGCCGCGCGCGGCCGGTGGTGGTGCCGAACTCGCCGGCCAGATCTCTGATCCGTTCTCCCGTATCATCCTTGAGCTCGGTCAGGAACGGCCCCGCGCCCACACGGGTGCTGTACGCCTTGAATACGCCGAGGACCGACTTGATCTGGTCCGGCAGCAGGCCCAGGCCAGTGCACGCTCCGCCAATGGTCGGATGTGACGAGGTGACGAAGGGGTATGTTCCGTGGTCGAGGTCCAGCATTGCCCCCTGAGCACCCTCCAACACGACCGTCTGACCCGATTGGAGCGCGTCGTAGACGACGTGCTCGACCGGGCCGATGTAGGGCATCATCCGGGAGGCCCACTCCTTGCAACGGTCGTACACAGATTCGAGAGACACTGGCTCGCCGTCGTAGACCCTCTCGATGATCGCGTTGTTGTGCGACATGGCGTCATCGAGCCTCGGTAGCAGCGCCTCGACGTCGAGCAGGTCGGCGACCCTTATGCCGATGCGGGCCGCCTTGTCGGTGTAGGCGGGGCCGATCCCCCTGCCCGTCGTGCCGATGGCCTCGCTGCGCGCCGCTTCCGCCAGTCCGTCGAGCACCTCGTGGTAGGGCATTACCAGATGCGACCGCTCGCTGACCATGAGCCGCCCGTCCAGGTCCAGTCCCTTCTCTTGCAGGTCGTCGATCTCTTGCAGCAGCACGTCAGGGTTCACCACGGCGCCGTTGCCGATGACGACCATCGTATGGGGCCAGAACACGCCTACGGGGACAAGGTGCAACTTGAACGTCCCGAATGGGTTCATGACCGTGTGTCCCGCGTTGTTGCCGCCAGAGAACCGGGCCACGATGTCTGCGTCTCGCGCCAGGAAATCGACGATCTTTCCCTTACCTTCGTCACCCCACTGGGCGCCGAGAACGGCGTATACCGGCATGTGTCTATCAGTCCTCCGAAGTCTCGTTCACCTAAGGCGAGATCCGCCTAGTGGTCCAACATCTTAGTTATTGAAGGGTGCCGACGGCTTGGTAGGGGCGGGTTTGAAACCCGCCCTGTCGTCGTCGTAGGACGCCGATCCAATCACTGGTGAGCGGGCTACTCTATCACGCTAATCCCGTTGCCCCTCACTTCAAAGATATCGGACTACTAGGGGAGTATAGCATTTCGATGCGGGCGAGCCGAATGGCTCTCTCGACCCTCTGAATTTCCGCTTTCGCGGGAATGACGGGACTTTTGAGGGGAGGGGCTATTGGGCCGGTGAGTCCCCTCTTCCGAAGCCCCAGCGGGGCCAGCCTCGCCGGCCGCCCTTTCTGGCCGGGCCCTTCCGGCTCCAGATGTCGGCGAAGTACTCGGGCGTGAACAGCTCGTGAGTGTCGGCGATCTGGATGAGGTCGGGCGAGAGGTTTGGCATGAAGGCGGCGACCTCTATGTGCTTGCCCAGGTCCTTCACCGCCTTCACCGCATAGACGAAGTCCCCGTCGCCGCTGACCAGGATGCCAACGTCGTACAGGTTGTCCCACGCGAACCTGAGCATGTCGGTGGCGAGCATGATGTCGATGCCCTTCTCCACCGCCACGTCGCCGCGCATCTTGGACGTACCCAGCCGCACCTCGAGGTACGGCATGTTGTAGAGGGCCGTCAGGAACTTCTGTTGGTCCTGGTAGCCCTGGGGGTTGCGCTCCTGGTCTCGCAGCACGTTGTAGTAGTAGGTCCTGAACAGCGGCCGTACCTTGCACAACTTCGTGGGGAATGCTCCGAAGTCCAGGTCATAGCGGCCGCAGTTCTCCTCGAGGCTGTGGTAGAGGTTGCTCCCGTCGATGAATATGGCGACCCGCTCGCCGCCGTTGTAAGCATTATTGTTCATATCGTCCACTCCAGAAAGATAGCCCCCGCCCTTGATTGCGATATGGCCCAGTGTCTGCTGTGTCCGTGACGCAGCACACAATCTAGCAATTGCCGGGCGGCGGCACAAGGCGGGCCGATGGAGGCTGGGCTGGCTTGCATCACAGTGTGAGCAGGGGTTCCAGCTTGCGGAGCTTCAGGCGGCGCTGGCTGTAGTCGGGCATGAGGCGTGCTACCTGTTCCCAGAACCTGTCGGAGTGGTTTGCGACGACGAGGTGGCAGAGCTCGTGAACGACGACGTAGTCGATCAGCGCCGGCGGGGCCATGACGATACGCCAGTTGAAGCGCAGACTTCCCTTCGAGGAGCAGCTTCCCCACAGGGACTTCTGATCTCCAAGGGATATGCGCGCGGGCTTCCTGCCCACCCTGGACTGCCAGCACTCGACAGACCGCCTTATCGTCTCGTCCGCCCGGCCCCAGTACCAGTTCATCAGGGCCTCCCGCAGCGCAGTTCGACGCTCTTCACCCTCCAGGTACTCAGGACACTCGATACGGAAGGTACAATCTTCCAGCTTCACGGACGGCGTCAGCCCGTCGGTCGTCTGTACGGAGATCGGGACGGCGCGCCCCAGGTAGTGGAGGGACTCACCGGAGACGAGCTGGCGGGGTTGGGGCCGGGAATCCTCCTCATGCAGCTTTCGGAGTATCCACCCGGCCCGCTTCCTGACTATCGCCTCGATGTCGGCATTCCGGGTCTTCAGCGGCGCCGCCACCACGACATGCCTGTCACGGTCGAGGGTGATGGTGACGGTCTTCTTCCTGCGGGCGCTCCGCACCACTCTGTAGCGGATTACCGAGCCGTCGAGCTCGACCGAACGCTGAGGAGTCAGACCTCCTGTCATGCGGCGGCTATTCTAGTGGACATGGGCTCACGCGTGCCCACTTTGTCGAACCGACCTGACCGCTGCCTGTGCTCATCGCGAGCAAGGCCGGGCTTTCCGCTCCGGGGTCTCGCCACCGCCGGGGGCCGGTGGTTTCGCCGAAAGTGATGCAAACTGCTGTATTTTGTGGGATCTCATAGCTGGAAGCTCCGATCCGGGAAACGGACGTGCAACACCTTTGCAACGGAGATGCGGCAGAAATGCGATGGTTCCGCAACGATATTGCGACAGGCGCGCGCCCACGGCGCCGGGCGCCCACGGTGGCGGTGCGAAAAAGGGGCTGGTGGTTGGCAGGTGATGGCTTCATAAGGACACCCACGCATGAAGCGGGAAGGCTTCTCTCATGCAGGCCGCGTCACGTTTGACACTAGCTTCGGCGGTGGGCCGCATGAACGAGCCGCTTATCCGAGATTGGGGCTGGTAAGAGGTTTCGCCAAAATTTTGTTCCAAACTGCTCCAGATTGCTCCACGTCGTACCTAGGGGTCCCCGTTTCGGGACCGGACTCGGAGCGTCTGTGGAGCACATGCAAACGGAAGCGGAGCGGACTAGGGCGAATCCGAGACAGGCTCACGAGGGCTGTTGTCGAGGGCTTCATGCGGGGATAATAGCACAGACGTTCGCGCTTGTCAAATGAAGTGTGTGGTCCGGCGGCCTGCTAGGTTTGACGAGGAAACGGAACCAGCCCCTGTCTCACGTTTGACACTAGCTTCGGGGGTGCTTTATGATTTCTAGAGGGGATGACCCAGGGGGCAACGTAGCTCAGAGGTAGAGCGGGCGCTTCATAAGCGCTAGGTCACAGGTTCGAACCCTGTCGTTGCCACTCGCGAGGCGACGGCGCGGGATCGGCAGCCCGGGCCGCAGGGAGCACGACAAAGTGTGTTCGCCGCCTACCGGGGTCTGGTGAGCGCGCCGGGTACCCAGGGCGGTTAGCTCAGTGGTTAGAGCGCTCGCCTCACACGCGAGAGGTCCGAGGTTCAAATCCTCGACCGCCCACTCCCGTCGGGCGGCAGGTGCAAGTGCCGAAGTGGCGGAACGGTAGACGCGCTACGTTCAGGACGTAGTGCCCGCAAGGGTGTGTGGGTTCGAATCCCTCCTTCGGCACCAAAGCCCGTTTTCAAATGTAAACTTGACCGATTGTCGGTCTCATGCCGACATTCGGGCTTTGAACTTGAAGGCGACTACGGGCGTTGAGGACGACACTTCAGTGTGCCCGAGCGCGGGGCCGTTGCCTGTACCCGCTTCCTCTCCATTCCAGACTTGTCACGAAACAGTATCTCGGACCGCTGGTCCTGCAATAGAGGTGATGAACAAACTGTCGTCTATTCCGAGGTTGACAGCCTTGCTATACTTTTGGCACGCGCCAGAGCGCATGTCGGTAACCGACAAAGAAAGAGGCAGCTTTGGCCTGACTCCATTGGATATTTTTTCACTTGGACCAACACAGCCATGAGATCGTCAGTCGAGAGAAATCGATGCTCTCCCACTTTGGCTCAGAACGATATGCTCGGCACCGTGAGCGGCGGCGTACCCAAGTGGACTGACGAGTTGGGCCACCGCCGCGCCTAGCCCCTTTATGACTCCGGCCGGCCCGGAACCGCATTGGCGAGACGGGGAGAGACTGATTGCGTGGGTGGAAAGCGTATGCCGAGCTCCGAAGGTCTGGCAGTCTCTCAGGGCCATCAGGCCGTCGTCAGCCTACCTGGAAGCGTGGGAAGCGCAAGTCCACTTCCTTGAACAGCCCCCCCCGACTTCAGAAGTACGAACCTCTTTGGCTCCGAGCACATCAAGAGCAAAGCGGCGTTAGGATCATGACGCTGACTGTCGATGGCGGGAAGCAGGTTCTTCGTCGAGGGCACATTGGTGGGGAACATCAAGAACCAGATGGCGGTCCTTTTCTGAACGGGCCTCACGTACACTACCCAACAAGCATATACGGCGAAATTGGAAATCGCGGTCGGAGTCGTGCCTACATGTGGTCAATTGACCCCGATGTGTCGTTGAGGGAAGCGGTGCTCTGCTTCGCGGACGAAATGCGTATCGGGGGACTAACGGACGAACAAGCGCTGCTACTTGGAGGAAGCTAATGGAGTGCGAGCGCATCATCGAAAAAGTCCGAGTGTATGCCGTCTCTCGAATACAGGGGGCCGCAGGACAGGACTGCAGAATCGGCCTTCCTCTGCTCGAACCGAGCGGCGACTTGATAACCGTGACGATCGAGAGAGGCCCAAGTCCGGGGACCTATCGGGTCACTGATGGGGGACGTCTCAATGGGCTTCTGTTTGAGTCGAGCCCGTCCACGCCCTCTCGCGCCGACCGGCGGCTTGTAGAGGACATCAGAAAGCGAGCCACGCTTGAGTTCGATGACGATCGCCGCGTGTTCTACGCAATTGCCGAGAGTCGGACGCTGGGTTACTGGGCCTTCGAGGTCGGGCGCACCATCGCGTCAGTAGCGAGTATAGTACCTCAACGCCGTCGGAGACGGGTTGGCCGAAAGCTAAGCAAGTACGTCATCGGCCAGCTGGAGAAGGAGCTCATCTCGCAGGGACTGCGGAGTTTCATTCGAGGCCCGCGGAGTATAAGAGGCATTACCGACACCGAGCGACGTGTGGACTTGAGCTACCAGACTAGGAGAGAACCACTAGGAGCCCCGGACAACCCTTCAGTGGACGTTTTCGTTATCGCAGCGGACATTGGGGCAACAGACCCCCTGAGGGCCGCACGGGACACGGTGCTTACAGCACACGACCTCAGTGCTCTCTCCGATGAGCCCATGACTAGAATCGTTCACGGAGTAGTGCGGGAAGCCGAGGTGGTCGCCGAGCGTGCAGAACAAGCTCGCCGTCTCATCGAAAGTGTTGCCTCCGTTCCGCGCATAGAACAATACTCATGGGACGATGACAGTGACAGGACGATCTTTGTCGACAAAACAAGGGACGAGTTGGGTCGAATGGCTAACGCGACGGTTAGCCTCACGACGTAGCCACCCTTAACGGCCTGCACTCCAGAGACCGGGCGGCGGCGCTCACATTGGGGTACGTTCAGCCTGTTCCCCTTTTCGAAGGAGGCGGCACGACCGGCAGGACGGCGTGGGAAGGGTGGTTGCGGTCGAGGTAGACGCTGTTGCGGGCCTTTGTTGTGCGGGTGTGTTTCCCCATCGGCTCCCCGGTGTTGGGGTTCACGTCGAAGCGGGGGAAGTTGCTGCTGGCGATGTCGAGCCTGATGCGGTGGCCCGCCTTGAACAGGTTGCTGATCGGCTGTAGGGACACCCTGACCCTGTAGACCACGCCTGGTTCCATCATCTCGGCGCGCTCGAAGCCGTTGCGGTACCGTGCCCGGATGATCGAGTCGCCCAGGTTCAGGTGGTAGCCGTCCGGGTAGTCCTCGCTGGACGGATAGACATCCAGCAGCCTGGCCGTGAAGTCGGTATCGACCGCCGAGGACGAAATCCACAGGTTGACCTCGATGGGCCCGGTCACCTCGACGTCCGCCGCGAGCGGCTCGGTCTGAAACACGAGCACGTCGGGCCGGTCGGCGAGCAGCGGATACGGAGGCCGGGCACCTACAAGGCCGGGTGCCTCCTTCTGGTGCATGCCGCCGTCCGTGAAGATGGGGCGCATGTAGTCCTTGGGATCGCCCGTCTCCAAGTCGAAACCCTCCGGGAAGGGCAGCAGCTCCGATACGCCACCGGGGCCAGATATCGTCGGCACCGGGTGCTCCGGGTCGTGGGTGTACGAGACGGGCGGGTCGTCCGCCTCCGGCGGATCGGTCGAGAAGCCGCCGCCGGCGCGCAGGTAGTGCTTCGTGTACACCGTCCGGGCCAGCGGCCACTCCCGCTCGTACCTCCACCGCCCGCCGTGGTTGAGGCGCCCCTTTTCGTTCCGCCTGCCGTCCCCGCCGCCCATAACGAATATGCGGACAGGGGGCTCGTCCTCGACACCGTTGGGGACATCCTTCAGCCAGCGGTCGAACCAGCGCAGGCGCTGGGCCCCGTACCCCTCGACGCCGTAGGCGGCGTCCGCGCCGAAGTCGACGTCGCCCGCCCAGGTATGGCCGGTTCTCCGGCCCGGGTGGTTCCAGGGGCCCATGTCCAGCCGCTGCGGCGCGGTGTTCTTTGCGGCCATCGCCGCGTAGTGGTCGGTCATCGCCACGGCGAAGGGGTCGTACCAGCCGCCTGAGAAGACGCCGGGGATGTCGGCGGCCCTGTGGAGGTGCGGCTCCTGGTTGCAGGCCTCCATGGACCAGAACTCGTCGTACTCGCCCCGGTAATAGTAGTCGAAGAGCGTCTTTTCGAGGTTCGGGACGGCCCTCAGCGGGGTCTCGCCCGGCTTGAAGGGCATGGACTGGACGAGCTCCCTCATCCTCCGCCAGCCGTCCAGGATGGTCTCGCGGGCCTCGGGGTCGTCCGCGATCTCCGGCGCGTCGTGGGCGTGGAGGAACAGGGCCGAGAACATCCACAGCGACATCGCGCCGCCCTCGCGGGCCTCGTGGGCGAAGATGTTCGTCGGCGAGACGTCGACCCATATGGCGGTCAGGTGCGGCGGCCTGGTGAGCGAGGCCACGGTCTGGACGAGGCCGCCACTCGAGCTGCCGGTCATGCCGACGCGGCCGTTGGACCAGGGCTGGGCCGCGATCCACTCGACCGTGTCGTACCCGTCCTCTCCCTCGTGCACGTTGGCGGTGTGGAAGTACTGGCCTACCCCCTCCGACCTGCGGCGCCCTCTCAGGTCCTGGACTGCCACCACGTATCCCCTGGGCGCGAAGTAGCGGGCCACGGGATCGATCCAGAGCCACCGCCACCGCTTGTCGTAGCAGGTGCGGCCCAGGATGGTAGGGAGAGGCCCGTGGACCGCCTGGCCGTCGATGGCGGGCCGGTAGATGTCGGTCGCCAGACGGACGCCGTCCCGCGTCGGAACCATGACGTTCTCATCGACGACGATGCCGTAGTTTGGGGTTGAAGGGCTCATGCCGCGCCTCCCGCTAGTGTCCTGACTCCGAGGTATTCTGCATAGGGCAGGTTGGGATATTCGTGTCTGTCACCCTCACCCCTGCCCTCTCCCGTTGAGAGACCTTTGCGTAGCTCTCCGGCGGTGTGCGCGGCCCGCCGGGGTCCCCCTCATCCTAACCTTCTCCCGCCAGGGGAGAAGGGATTTTCCCGCTCCGCGGGTGGGTCTGGCTGTCATATCCAGGTGGAGTCGATACTAAAGGTCATAGGGAAAAGGGATGCTGGTCCTCAGCTCGACGACCGCCGGGCGCTCCTCCGCGAAGGCTGCTCTGATGGCCTGCCCGACCTCGGTCACGCTGTCGACGCACACACCGTACGCCCCGAAGGACTCTGCCAGCTTGACGAAGTCGGGGTTGTGGAGGTCCACCATCGTGGTGCGTCCGAACTGCTCGATCTGCTGGGGCTCCAGGATCCCGAACTTGCTGTCGTTCACGACCAGGGCAACGACGTTTATGCCGGACTGGACAGCGGCGGACAGCTCCGCGGCTGTGTACATGAAGCCCCCGTCGCCGCAGATGGCCAGGGCGGGCGATTCCGGCCGGGCGACCTTCGCGCCCATTGCCAGCGGCAGCCCCGCGCCAAGCGCGCCGGACCCGGGCTTCATGAAGTTGCGCGGATGGTCGACCTCGAGCATCAGACTTGCCCAGGAGGTCGAGATCGTGACGTCCCCCGCTATGACGCCTCCCGGCGGCACCGCGGCGCGGATCTCGTCGATCAGAGCGACCGCCTCTTCCGAGCGTTCGAGCATCATCTGCCTGAACGATGCCCTGAGCCCGGCTACCTCGTCGGCCCGGCTCGTCCGCTCGCCAATCGACGCCTCGACGGTCCGCAGGAGCGCTTCGAGCGCCTGCCGGGCGTCGCTCACCATGGCCAGGGTGGCCGGGTAGGTGCGGCCGATCACGGCCGGGTCGAGGTCTATGTGGACCAAGGCCTCCGGGAGAGGGAGCTTCCACGCGGCGGTGTCGTTCGGCCCCAGCTTCGAGCCGACCACGAGCACGAGATCGCAGCCGGAGAGATACTCCCAGACGGCCGGGTGCTGAGCCGCTATTGCCCCGAGGGCCAGCGGATGGGTGTCGGGCAGCGTACCCTTTCCGGTGGCGGTGGTGAGGACCGGCGCCTCCAGGGACTCCGCAAGGCGGGCGATCTGCTCCGAGGCCTGGGCTGCCCCGCCTCCGGCCCATATGACGGGACGCTGCGCCCTCAGCAGCATGTCCGACGCCTGCGCGACCTGCCTTGGGTCGGGGGATGGAACGACGCGCGGCGAGCGGGGGAGGACCGTGGCCTCTCCCGTCGCGTCGAGAACGTCCTTGGGCACCTCCAGCGCGGCCGGCCTGGGCCGGCCCGTCCTCATCTTCGAGATGGCCTCGTGCACCAGCCATGGGACAGCCGTCACGCTCTTCGCCCTCGCGCTCCAGCCGGTGACGTGGGCGAACGCCCCCAGCTGGTCGCTAACGTCGTGGAGGTAACCCCTGCCGTCCCCGACGTCGGCGGTCAGCATCTGGCTGGAGATGTTCAGGACGGGCGAAGAGTCGGCGTATGCGGTGCTCATCGCAGTTATGCTGTTGGCCGCCGCGGGCCCGGTGGAGAGGAGGCAGACGCCGATGTCCCCGCTCGCGCGGGCGTAGCCGTCCGCCATGAAGGTTGCGCCCTGCTCGTGGCGCGTCGTGATGCGCCGGATCGACGGCGCGTCCTGCAGCGCGTCGAACATCGCCAGGGCGTGTGTGCCCGGGAGGCCGAATACGGCCTCGACCCCCTCCGCGACCAGCGTTCGCACCACCGCCTCGCCGCCGGTCATCCTCGGCATGAGCAGCTCCCTCCGGTTCCGTCGCCCCTTGTTTCCGGCGAATCGTATCACGTTGAGATCTTTGCAGAACCAGTCATTCCGGCCTCCGAGCCGGAATCCGCAGGCGGGAGAAAGCCTGCCCCGGATCAAGTCCGGTGATAAGAGGGCGAAACGGCGGACGGCGACTTGACAAACCGAACATCAGTCCGCATAATTGAAGAGTCACCCTAGGCCCTGAGACTAAAGCCCGTACCCCGACAATGGAGAATTAGACAGAATGGACACTTTCACAGAAAAAATCGCGGCCGCCCGAACAAACCGGCCCCGATTAGCTACAAATCAGTGTCCAGTAAATGTCCAGCAGGTGTCGAGCAAATGTCCAGCAAGTGTCCAGCAAGTGTCGAATAAGTGTCGAATAAGTGTCGAATAAGTGTCGAGCATCCGAATCCACCACCTCCGTCATTCCTGTGAATGTCAGCTAATTCGTTGACAGAAGTTCCAGCAGGTCCTCATGACTCGGAGGATGGATGCCGATAGTGTACGGACCAGCGAGCCGGAGGGATGCAGACCGTGATAGTGGAGTGGATCAACCATACAGGCCTCGTCGTGTCCGACATGGAGCGGTCTGTGGCCTTCTACCGAGACGTACTCGGGCTCGTCGAAGAGCGCAGTGACGTGCTGGAGGGCGATATGATCTCGCAGCTCACCGGGTTCGAGAACGCGCGAATCCACATCGCCTACCTGGGGACCGGCGACATGCGCCACTCCGTGGAGCTGGTCGAGTACCTCAACCCGGCAGGCGGCCATGCGGCCCGCCCGCCGCGCAACGCCGTGGGCACGTCGCACCTGGGGATCATCGTTGGAGACCTGGAATCGGTCTACCGGGACCTGTCGGGCAGGGGGGTCGAGTTCGTAGGCGCTCCGACCAGCCGCCCCGATGCCCCCTACCCCTGGGCGCGCAAGGCCTGCTACCTCGTGGACCCCGACGGATACCTGATCGAGCTGATCGAGCGCGCACCCGCGCCGCCGGGAGCCACCGTTGTCTAGGATGTTCACGCTGGCCGAGGCACAGGAGCTTGTGCCGTGGCTCCAGGAGACCTTCGACTCGATGGAGCCGTTGAGGGCCGACCTGGAGCGCGCCCAGGCCCGCATCGCCGAGCTCGTCGCGCACATGCAGTCCAACGGCGGCGCGAGGGCCAGGCGGGAGTTGGAGGAGGCGACCCGCGCCCATCAGGCGGCGCGGCGGAGCATCGACGAGGGCCTGCAGGCGGTGATAGAGCGGGGGATCATCGTCAGGAGCGTCGAGCGGGGCCTCGTTGACTTCCCGTCCGTGAGGGATGGACGCACCGTCTATCTGTGCTGGGTGGCCGGGGAGCCGGAGATCACCCAGTGGCACGAGACCGACGTCGGCTTCGCCAGACGGCAGCCTCTCTGAAGGGACCTACCGGTTTCGCAGGACCTGCCCCGGTGTGCTCCCGGTGTGCTCGCCGCCCTCGAAGACGATCACGCCGTTGACTGCCACCATGTCGATGCCCGTGGGGTATGCTTGCGGCTCGTCGTCCGTGGACATGTCGGCCAGGTTGTCGAAGTCCATCACCACGACGTCTGCAGCCATGCCCTCGGCCAGCCTGCCCCGGTCCGCGAGCCCGGCCTGATCGGCGGGCAGCGAGGACATCTTTCTGATGGCCTCTTCAGGGCTGAACAGGCCGCGGTCGATCGCGTACTCCCTGATCGTCCGTGGCGCGTAGCCGAAGCTGGAGCGGTTCATCCGCATCTCGCCGAGGAGGCCGTCCGTCGAGGTGACGGCCCCGTCGCTGCCGATGCTGCACACGGGGTCTTTCATGAGCTTCTCGAGGTCCTCGATCGTCGCGAAGATGTGACGGATCAGGACGCTGCCGAAGTCCCTCCCGTCGTCGGACGCGAGCTTGAGGATAGTCCGCACGATGTCCATGCCCCACTCGCGCGAGATGGCGTCGAGGGAGAGACTCATCAGCTCCGGATGCGCCCGTGAGTAGGAGAGGAAGAACTTGTCGAAGGTGCCGAGACGCAGCAGGAAGTTACCCTGGTTGAGGATGTATCCGGCGCACCTATCGGCGGTCTGAGGGTCCTTCATCCTCTCCAGCACCTCGTCGTCCGAGCCCTCGTAGACCCAGGGCGGCACCAGGTCGAGCAGGTGGGCGGGCCCCCATGGGTCGGGGAAGGTGTCGACGCCGACATCGCGTCCGTCGGCGCGGGCGTCGTGCACCATGCCGAGAACGCGGTCCAGGACGCCGGTCGGGGCGTAGGGCCTCGGGGCGAAGTGGGAGAGCTGGACGGCGACGCCTCCTCCCCGTCCGATGTTGAGGGCTTCCCTGACCGCCTGCTCGAAGTTGTCCCCGCGCTCGCGGATGTGGGAGGCGTATATGCCTCCGTGCCGGCCCACAACCTCGCTAAGCGCGGTCAGCTCCGCTTCGTCGGCGTGGCGGCCCGGGGAGTACTCCAGCCCGGAGGACATGCCGAGCGCGCCCGCTGACATCGCCTCGTCCACGAGCGACCGCATCGTCTCAAGCTCCTGGACGGTGGCCGGCCGAGCGTCGTAGCCCATGGCCGCGATGCGCACGGTCCCGTGCGGCACAAGCGGCGCGACGTTCATGGACTGTCCCTTGGCGAGGAGCGCGTCGAGGTACTCGCCGAAGGTCGTCCAGTCGAAGTCGATGCCCCAGTCGTCGTTGACTCCGACGGTCACCTGCTTGGCCAACTCTGTGTCCGGCGCGGGCGCCGGCCCGTGGCCGCAGTTGCCGATCACCGAGGCCGTGAGTCCCTGCCGGACGCCGCTCTGAGCGAGCCCGTCCACGTAGAGAGGGAAGTCGGCGTGGCTGTGTATGTCGATGAATCCGGGCGAGACGACCCTGCCGGAGGCGTCCCAGGTGCGGGCGCTTTCGATCTCCGAGGCGTCTCCTACGAAAGCGATTCTGCCCCTGTCGACAACGACGTCCGCGCGGTAGCCGGGACGACCGGACCCGTCCATGACCGTCCCGCCGGAGATGATCAGATCGGCCATGTCAGTCGCCGATGTCTGACCCTGACTTGGACTTGGTTGGGCGGAAGGGGGACAGGAAGTCGGCCAGTGAGCGTGGGTTCCGCGACTGCACCCAGAGCTTACCGCTCCCGGAGAACTCCATGATGATCTGGTCCGAGAAGAGGAAGGAGCGGACGCTACCGGCGCGGGTCAGCCTGTAGTCCAGCGAGGGCTCCCACGCGACCGCGTGGCCGTTGTCGATGACGTAGGACCCGTCGATCTCGATCTCCTGGATGTCGCCGTAGGCGTTGAAGAACACCAGCCCGCTGCCGGAGAGCCGCAGGATGAAGAGGCCCTCGTTGAAGAGCCCTCGGAGTCCCTGGAAGTCGGAATTGGTCTCCACGCCGTCCGTCGAGGCGAGATATGCCCCGCGCTCCAAGAGAAGCTCTGTGCCGTCCATCTCGTAGGCCCGGATGTCTCCAGGCTGTCCGGGCGCGAGGCCCACCATGCCGGGCGCTTCCAGGGCCGTGTAGGTGTTCTGGAAGAAGCTCTCACCGCTCAGGACCGCGCGCTTGACGCCTGAGAGTAGGCCGCCGCGCACCGACGTTCCGACGCTCACGTTGGTGTCCATCCACATCATGGCACCGGACTCGGCGACTATCTGCTCGCCGGGCTGGAGGGTCACTTCGAGGAGGCTGTAGCTGGGCTGTGACTCGATCGTATAGTCCATGACGTCCTACCTGGGCGGCAACAGCGGGCCTACCGATTTGCCGAACTGGTCTGGATTGTGGCTCTGCACGTAGAGCCGTCCATAGCCGGAGAACTTGAGGGTCAGCCCCTCGGACGTCAGGAACGACTGGACCCAGCTGCCCCCGGCCTTGTCGATCGAGTAAGTCAGCGAGTCTTCGAACGCGACCACGTGACCGGTGTCGACGGTGAGCTGGCCGGAAACGTCTATTGGCGTAATCTTTCCGAAGGCATTGACTACCAGCGGGCCGACGCCCTCGACCGACAGGAATGAGAGCGATTCGCCGGAGAGGACTCCGCGGAGTCCCTGGAACTGCGTGTCTATGTTCAGCATGGGGGACGAGCCGAGGTAGCTTCCGCCCGCGCAGACCCACCCGTTCCGCCCGTCGCAATCGATGACTGCCACCTCGCCCTGGAGCTTGGGCGCGATGCCCACCTCGGCCGCGTCGCCGCCCGACGCGGTGAAGGTCGAGAAGAAGAAATTCTCGCCCGCTATCATCCGCTTGATGCCGGACAGCAGGCCTCCGGTGCTCCGGCTCCGCGTTGTGACGTCGATGTCGACGTTGCTGGACACCCTGAACATCGAGCCGGCTTCGGAGATGAACCGCTCCCCCGGTTCGAGCTTCACCAGCGCCCAGCCGAACGCCCCTCTCTGTGCCGCTTCCACCTGCATCTAGCTCACCTATTTCAGGAACGGCGTCAGCCAGGAGGCGATGCCGCTCACCGTCCGCGTCTGGAGATACAGCCTGCCCCTGCCGGAGAACCTCATCACGAGCCCCTCTCCGGAGAGCAGGGTGCTCTTGAGGCCGCCCATCCCGCGGATGGAGTAGTCGAGACCCGGCTCCCAGGCGACCACGTGACTGGTATCGACGATAAAGGAGCCGTCGATCTCCTTCTCGACTATGCTGCCGAACGAGTTGAAGAACAGTTCGCCGGTGCCGCTACACTCCATGAAGAAGAGGCCTTCGCCTGAGAAGAGCGACCGCAGTCCTCCGAACTTGGTACGGAGCTCTATTCCGGGCGTGCAGGCAAAGAACGATCCGGCGGTCAGGGTGATGGTGTCTTCTCCCCTCATGGTCCGCTGGACGACCGCCCCGGGGCTGGAAGGCGAGAAGACGACCTCGCCGCCTCGTTCGGCTGCGAACTCGCCGACGAACAGGGACTCGCCTCCCGTCAGCTTGCGTATGAGGGCGCGGCCCAGTCCGCCGAGCAGGCGGGCCCTGACGCTCATCCTGGAGTCCATCCAGGCCATCGCGCCGCCCTCGGCTATGAAGCTCTCTCCGGGGCCAAGCTGCACTCGAAGCTGGCCGTAGTCGGGATTGCCGTCGATCTGGAGTTTCATAGAGCCTTGCGCCTTACGGCCATTGTAGGTGCGGCCGTCGGCCGCGGTCAACAGCGTTCGGGCTATAGCGGGTACAGCTTATCCAGGTTGCCACCCATGATCGCGTCGTGCTGCTCAGTCGTCAGGAAGTCGCATTGGGTATCGAACAACATCCTCGACTGTTTGTAGGTGACGGTGCGCTCGCAGCACGGCATGTCCGAGCCCCACGTCAGCTTCTCGGCACCGAAGTCGCTGACCAGTCCGCGCACGACCTCGCGCAGGTCCGGCTGGTACGGCGGGAACTCGACGTCGGCGGCCATGAGATGGAGCATCAACTCCATGTACCAGCCGTCCCGCTCGAGGAGAGACGCTATCTCGGGCGGTATCCTGTACCGCTCCGGGCTGGCCTTCTCCAGGAAGATGTTGCTGAGTCCGTGGGTGAGCACCGACGCTATCTGCGGGTAGTTGTCGGCCCACTCGTTCAGCTCCCGCAGCTCCCGGATGTAGTCCTCGTCTATGGGGACCATCATGGCGCAGGGGCTCCAGTGAATCGGGATGCCAAGGTCCGCCACCAGGTCCCAGAGCGGCCTGAGAGACTCGTGGTTGACGCCAGTCGAGAAGTCGTTGTGGAAGAACCCGCCGGTGGAGAAGTAGAGGGCGGACGCGCCCAGCTCCTCGACCTGGCGCCTGAGCCGGTCGAGCTGGTCCGGCTCCCCTCCGCGCCACTCGTCGACCTGCGCCCCGGCGACCAGACGGTCCGGATAGCGGCTCACGCAGTCGGCGAAGAACTCGTCCAGGTAGCCATACAGCCTGTCGTGCTGCATGAAGCCCCTGTCCACCCCGGCGTAGTCCATCTGGGCGATTATGTACTCCGCGGGCGACGACATGTCCCACAGGGTCGGCGGCATCCACTGCATGTAGAGCTCCTCGCCGCCGTGAGTGAACTCCAGCCGGCCGAACGTGCCGAACCGGAAGCTCACGTCGGGCTGCCAGGAGATGCCGTCCTTCTCGCCCACCAGGATTGGCTCGTTGACCACCGAGTGATCCCGGGCGCGCCTGATCCCCTGTCCGTGAAAGCGGACGTGGTGCTGGAGCTCCGCCACCCGCTCCGGCAGGTGAACATCGTCGTCCGCCATGGGCGGGAAGCAGTGGACGTGTGAGTCGAATACCACCGGCATGATCTACCTCCTTGGTCGCCGCGGCGCGGGGACTGTGTGCGCCATGGTAAAGTCCGCGGCGGTATGGAGTCCAGCGGCGGCGGTCGTTCTCCATGTGGTATGATTTACCGGCATCTCCCGTCGCGGCGCGAGGCTCGCGCGGAGTGTGAGCGCTTGTAGCTCAGTTGGATAGAGCGCAGCCCTGCGGAGGCTGAGGCCGTGGGTTCGAGTCCCGCCAAGCGCGCCATAACCCTTGGGCGATTAGCTCAGCTGGTTAGAGCGCCTGCTTTACACGCAGGAAGTCGGCGGTTCGAGTCCGTCATCGCCCACCCGCTCATAGGGTAGTCCTAACCGCCTACCGCGTTGCGGCCGAGCAACCTGCTCAGCTGCACCATCTCCGAGATGTGGCTGGGTCGCCTCTGAGGCTCCGAGGCACTCTGGCCTGATGTGAGGAGCGGGATCCTCTCCCGACAGGTGTCTTCCCAACTCCCTCTCCAACCCCAACGGTGCATCAACGTCAGTTGCCCAATCCATCCTCGGGGGAGCCTGTCCAAGGTTCTGGAAGGTCTTCACCGAGCTTGGTATCAGTTCAGGGTGCTGACCGGTCCTCAATAGGGCCAGCTTATCCGTCTCCGTCTTCCACAAAAAGGCAGACCCATCCTATACCCGACGAGGGCGGAGAGGAGGAGGGCTAATGGATTCCCGACCAACGCTCACCGTACTCAGCCTCGGCGGGGGCGTGCAGTGCGCCGTCATGGCGCTGAGGGCCGAAGCCAGCGCGGCTTCGGCCCGGTGCCGGACCGGTCCATCTTCGCCGACACCCGCTGGGAGCGGCCTGGCGTCTACGAGCACGTCGAGTGGCTCAGAGACCGGCTAACGGGCAGGTCGACGGGTTTGGGAACGAGAGAGAGGAACATTGCGGGTATGAAAGACGGGCTACGCCCCTGTGGGAATAAGGAGACCGAAATGGCGGCCAGGCGCAGGGAAACGACGCGCGGCGAGTGCCGCAGAGTCCTAGACGAAAGCCAAGGTGGGATGTACATCTGCCGGGCTCAGTTGGCTCACCGAACGAGGCTTGTGTTATACTCATCGGCATCTAAGCGGGTATGTAAGGCCTATAGACAACGCTTAAATGGGGTGGTATACTAGAGGCATCTTAACATGAGGAGGCCCTCAAATGGCAAATCGGCAAGACCTTCGGATCCCCGCTCATCGTTTCCGCCAGGGTGGGCGCGACGTGTACGCCTGCGCGCTCGACCTGCCCGCTCTCAACACTAGGCTCCCGGACCGAATAGACGACCGGGTCGTCAGGGACGCCAACCGGCAGCTCACCCCATCCCACGCCAGACGGATACAAACCTACTTGGCGGAACGGGACGACTGGGTGCTCAGCGCGCTGATGCTGGGCGTTCCTCCGGAGTCAGTGGAGTTCCGTCCCTATATCGAGGGTGACGGTGCGCCGATGCAGGTGGGCGAGGTGCGTATCAACGTCGAGTGCCCCGCGGCGATGAAGATGTTCGATGGGCAGCACCGCCGCCGGGCCATCAAGGACGTGATCCGCGAGCTAGAGTTGGACGCCAAACGGCACAACAAGCTGAACGACCTGCAGGGGTGTTCGTTGCCTATCATGTTGTACGTCGAAGACGATACCAGTGCGCTCCGGCAGATGTTCGCTGACGCGGCCAAAACCAAGACTATCGAGCGCAACGTGGTGGCCCGGTTCGATCTGCGAGACCCTTTCAATCTGGCCGCCCTATGGCTGGAGGAGAACAGCGACCTGTTCGTTGGACGCGTCGCGATGGAGCGGGCCTCCGTGCCACACACCAGCGATAGCATCATCGCCATCAATCAGTTGTCCCTCACGTTGAAGACCCTGGAGGTCGGATATAAAGGCCGGGTCAGCAAGCAAATCAGCGACGAGTACATGCTCGCTCTGGATGACCTGTACGAGCGCTGCTGGGATTGGTCGGATGACTTCATGCCGGCCGCCCGGGAGGAGTACGAGTGGCTGATGTCCGGGGACGTCGACAACTCCGAAATCCCGCAGAAGCGGGCGACGTCCCTAGCCTACAACGCCACCGTTATACGCCTGCTGGCAGGTTGTTACTACGAGTGGACCAAGGACGGTTCAGACTGGACGCCGCTGGCCGAGTTCATCCGGAGCTCTTCTCTGAAGCCTGCGAGCAGCCAGGGGGCCCTCCTAGTGGATGCCGGGTTGGTCGCCGCAGGTGGCATCACTCCGTTCGCCCGCGCAAAGTTGGTGACCTCGGCGATTGACTACATCGTTCACCAGGCGGCTTCCGCCTGAAGCTGTTCCATCCACATGATCGGTCGAAAACGATAAAACATAAGGAGTTAAGAAATGGCACCGACAATTTCTCGTTCCCCCAGCCCCTACACTACCCAGCAGCCGGCACATCGATTCCGGCAGGGCCACCGCGATGTGTATTACTTCACCCTTGACCTGGCCACCCTGGATGGCCTGCTGCCCCAGCGCATCGACGATACCGTGGTCAGGGAAGCCAACCGCCGGTTGACCCCCAGCCACGCCCGGAACATCCAGCAATACCTGGAGGACAAGGAAGACTGGCTGCTGGGCTCGCTGCTACTAGGCATAGCTCCCGAAGCCCTGGAATTTGAGCTTTTCCAGGACGACGACGGGAACGTAATCAGCCCCAACTTCGGAGAGTTGAGTATCCTGACCAACCGGGCGAACACGATGCGGATATTTGATGGCCAGCACCGCCGCCGGGCCATCCAGGACACTCTAGACAGGCTCAGCAATGACAAGGGCCAAGCCGACAAGCTCGCTGAACTGCGGGCGTCGTCAGTGCCGGTAGTCCTCTACGCAGAGGATGACGTCAAGTTTCTGCGTCAGATGTTCACCGACGCTTCGAGAACGAAGCGCATCGAGGCCAACGTGGTGACCAGGTTCGACAAACGTGACCCGTTCAACCTAGCAGCGATGCACCTGGTGGAGAAGAGCAAGCTTTTTGGCGGACGGGTCGAGATGGATGCCACCACCGTGGCCCGCGGCAGCCTGTCGTTGATCTCGGTCAACCAGCTCGCCCAGGCTCTGAGGGTCATGGAGGTCGGGCACAGGAGCCGCGTCAGCCGGGGCCAGAGCGTTCTTTACATGCAGGACCTCGACAGCCTTTTCGAAAGCTGCTTGACCTGGAGCGACGACTTCCTGCCCAGCACCCGCCGGGAATACGCTGGGATTCTTTCAGGCGACATCAAGAACGAAGAAATCCCAGCTTACCGCGCGGAGTCCCTGGCCTACAGCACCATCTTCATGCGCATCCTTGCCGGATGCTACCACGACTGGATGGAGCAGAAAGACGACTGGTCGCAGTTGGCCAACTACCTGAAGGGCGCTTCGCTGGAAACAGGCGGCGGGCACGGGACCCTGATGGTTGACGCGGGCGCCATGCTCCCCGGAGACAGCGTCCCCAGCGGCCGCCGGCAGGAGGTTGAGGGAGCAATCAAGTACATAGTCCGGCAGGCCGGCAATGCCTCGAACTAGCATATGTTCGATGATGATGAAACGCCCCGGATCCCCTTCGATGGGAGGTGGTCCGGGGCTACTTGGGCACCACCAAAAGGCGGCCCTCCCAGGTACGGTTCTGTCTATCGTCAAAAGGCCCACATTTTCCGACCTACGGGGGTTCCAGATTGAAAGAACGACGCACACGCATACTGGCCATACCTGGCAGCCTGAGGAAGGGCTCGTACAACAGGGCGCTGCTCGAGGCTGCGAAGCGCCTCGCCCCGGAGTCGGTTGAAGTCGATATCTACGGAGACGGGCTGAGCCTACCATTGTTCAATCAGGACTCCGAGGGCGATCTGACTCCGCGCTCGGTCCTGGAGCTGCGAAGCAGGATTCGTTCAGCCGACGCGGTACTGATCGCCTCGCCTGAGTACAACAGCAGTATCCCTGGCGTGCTGAAGAACCTGATCGACTGGGCATCTCGCCCTTACGGCCAGTCCTCCTTTGCCCGCAAGACGGTGTCGGTGGTCGGCGCGAGTCCGTCGCGGTTTGGAGCCCAGTGGGCCCAGGAGACCGCTATCACCGTCCTGGGCAGCGCCGCCGCGCGGGTGGTCGGAGGTCCGCACCCGGTCAAAGAAGTGGCCGGCCTGTTCGACGCTGAGGGCAATATCAGCGATCAAGCCACGCTGGAGATGCTTAGGAGCGTGTTGAGCGAGCTGGCTGAGGCCGCAGGATAACCGCCTACGGCGGGTGCTTACGGTTGACCTTGGCGATGTAGGAGTAAGGCGGGTTGGCGGACTTGGTGACCCTGGCCTCCAGGCGCTGTGCCACGAACATGAACGCCTCACCCTTTTCCATGCTGCAGTCTTCGCCCAGCCACGGGAAAGCCCCACCTGGTCCTTTTTCAAACCTAATGCTGTCGGGCAGCGACGGCATCGCGCTGATGGGGGACATCCTCCACATCGACGATGCGCCGGTCATCTTCCCGTTCGCGGGCGGACGGGGACGAGGTTATCGACAGGGGCCTTCGACATGGGAGCAGCCGGTTACGTCGTCAAAGCCCTTCTCTCCGACGGAGCTGGCGGCCAGAATCAGGCCCGGCGTCCGCGGCCGGAGCTGGAACGGCAATAGTCGGGAGTGTGGGTGTCAAGGGCGGAGTAATCTTAGGACACGGGGTGTCGATGGTCAGCATAAATGTCCGCCTAAGTGACCAGCATAAATGTCACCCGTACTTCGCGCGATGGTATCAGATCACGCCGAATCGACCCGTAACCTCTTCATGGGCGGACTAGCAGCCTCCATGTACTTCTTCGCCGTGTCCCGATGGATGCCCAGCTCCCGTGCGATCCTTCGAATCGACAACCCCCTGCGCTTCGCCTTCTGAACAGCGTTCCACCTTGCCGTCTGAAGCGGGGTGGGCTTCCTGCGTGACACAGGTACAGTTTTGCGAGCACTGACGGCGCCGCTGTCGTGGCGCATCTCCCCCATAGGATCGAGGGTGCTTCACATCTCGGGACTCGACGCAGAGCAGGCATGGAGTATGAACCGGACGAAGGTGGCTATGGCATTGAGAGACCGGGGGTTCGCCAGTCTGGCAGACAACTACACGGCCTACTACCTCTCGTTGTGGGACTACTTTCTGTCCGGTTTCACCGACTCCGATGCCGCTCGCTCGGCCATCGAAAACGCCGCGCGTTTGCTGACAGAAAGCGCTGAGATGGGGCGCCGGTGGCTTGCGGCCAACGCCAGCGCCGAGGCTGACCAGTAAACACGGCGGAAAGAGCTCCGTCCTGCTTCGTTCATGGGCATTGCCCGCACGCCTCGCAGGGTCTATCTTAGGGTCGGCGCATGAGAACACTGGCTCAGAGACTCCGCATAAGCTACGATCTCAAGACCTTCCGTGGTGACCTCTTTGGCGGCATCACGGCGTCGGTGGTTGGGTTGCCGGTCGCACTGGCCTTCGGTGTAGCGTCGGGTCTGGGGGCGCTTGCCGGCATATACGGGGCGATCGCCGTGGGCTTCTTCGCGTCGGTGTTCGGGGGAACGCGGTCTCAGATATCCGGCCCCACCGGCCCCATGGCCGTGGCGATGGCCGTCATCGTCATCGCCCACGCGGAGGAAAGCCTCGCCCAGGCCTTCACGATAGTCATCATGGCGGGCCTCCTGCAGGTCCTCCTGGGCGTGATGAGGGTCGGTCGTTTCGTGGCATTCACACCGTACTCGGTGATATCCGGGTTCATGTCGGGCATCGGTGTGATCATCATACTGTTGCAGATCCTGCCCTTCCTGGGGTCGGCCGTCGCGGAGGGTGGCCCGGTGGGGGCCGTTCAGAAGCTGCCGGACGCGATCGTCAACATCAACCTCAGCGCGCTGGCTATCGCCGTCGTCACCCTCGTCGTGGGCGTGGTCTGGCCGAGTCGGCTCGGTAAGTTCATACCCTCGACACTGGCCGCCCTGGTCGCGGGAACGCTTCTCGGCGTGCTGTGGCTGACCAATACGCCGGTCATCGGCGACGTGCCGACCGGCCTGCCGACCCTGCGAATGCCTGACCTAGCCGTCGACGTACTGGCTCGGTCCGTGCAGCCGGCGTTGATCATCGCGCTGCTCGGCTCCATTGACAGCCTGCTCACATCGCTGGTGGCCGATTCGATGACCCGCACGCGCCATAACCCGGACAGGGAGCTGGTGGGCCAGGGCATAGGCAACATGATTGCGGGGTTCATATGGGGTTTGCCCGGCGCCGGGGCCACCCTGGGCACAGTGGTGAACATACGCGCTGGAGGGAGGACGCAGGTTTCGGGAGTCCTGCGGGCGGCAATCCTGCTAGCGCTGGTCCTGGGTCTCGGAAAGTACGTAGAGTCCATACCTCACGCCGTGCTAGCCGGGATCCTGATGAAGGTCGGCTGGGACATCATAGACTGGCGCTTCATCACCCGCATACACCGCGTCCAGCGGGAGCACCTCCTGGTGATGCTGATCACTCTCGGACTCACGGTGTTCCTCGACCTGGTGACCGCCGTGGCGATAGGCATGATCGCCGCCGGGATGGCCAGCGCGCGGCAGTTCGAGCGCCTGGAGCTTGACAGCGTAATCTCGGTGCCGCTGCTGGACAGGACCTTCCTGTTCAAGGGAGAGGAAACGGAGGGGGTGGACGCCTTTTCGGCGCGGGTAGGCCTCGTGGCGCTCAGGGGGTGCTTCTCTGTGGCGTCGTCAAACAAGCTGATAAACACGATCAGCGTGGACATCCGGGACCATGAGGTCGTGATCCTGGACTTCTCGGAGACGGTCTACATGGACGACAGCGCGGCACTGGTCGTGGAGCAGCTGGTCGATGCGGCCTTAGACGAGGAGACCGAGTGCATCGTGGTGGGTCTCGGGGGCAGGCCGGCCACCACACTACAAGCGCTCGATGTCCTGAAGCGCGTCCCGGCGGACCACATGGTCGCCACCCTGGACGACGCAAGGGAGACCTCCAGACGAATCCTGGTAGACTAGGTAGTGTTGACATTTTACCTTAGCCATATGAGAGCACCTACAAAATGCAGGAATCCGAGGTATCTGTTCGCCAGCTTGTCGAACCGGGAGAAGATGCGACGGTAGTGCTTGATCTTGCCGATGAAACACTCGACGAGATGACGCTCTCGGTATAAGTACTCGTCGTATGAGTGCGGCTCTCTCCGGTTCGAGCGAGGGGGTATTACTGGAACTGCACCGCTCCTGATGATCGACCCAAGGAACTGGTTGGAGTCGTATGCTCGGTCTGCAATCACATGCTCACTCTCGATCCCGGATATGAGCTCGGCAGCCTGAGTGACATCGTGTTCTTGCCCTCCGGTCAACCTATACCTCAAGGGATTGCCGAGGCCATCCACGCTCACGTGGACCTTTGTAGTGAACCCACCTCGGCTTCGACCAAGGGCTTGTGATGCTTGCCCACCGTTTTTTTGGGTGCGCCTGCGGCGGAATGATGAGCCCGGACGACCGTGCTGTCAATGATGAGGTTCTCCATGTCGGGGTCATCGACGAAATGCTGATGCATTCGCTCCCATACACCGCGTTCACACCATCGGGCGAACCGTTTGTAGACGCTGTTCCACCTGCCGTACTCGGCTGGGAGCATCCTCCATTGCGCGCCGGTTCGGGTGATCCAGAAGACGGCTGCGATGAACCGCTTGCATTCGGCTTCCCGTCCGACGTACAAGTCCGACTGGCTCCGAAGAAACTCAAACACCTTTGACCATTGCTCTGGAGATAGTATATCTATTGACATACTCGAAGTATAATATAAATGTCAACACTACCTAGGGCGGAGGCGGTGTTCGGAACCGCCGCCTAGCTATTCCTTCGCTGGCACGCCCAGGAGCGTGAACGTCTCCTCGAAGTGCGCGGCTGTGTCCTCGATCAGCGCGGCCAGGGCCTTCTCGCCTTTCTCCGCAGAGGCCAGGCTCGCCCGGCCCCAGATGCCGTCGGGGCAGAAGTCGATCATCGGCCTGTAGTCGAAGTGGGCAGGCCCGAAGGCGGGCACATGGTCGATGCGCTGGGGGCCGACCTGCTCGGGCGCGAGGTGCAGCATCAGGGATGTCTCCAGCTCGCCGGCGTGCTGCTCGTCCTCGAGCCCGGTGTCGAATATCTCGGTGAGGCGCTTGGCAGCCACCTGGGACGGGGTGAGCTGCACCACCTTGCCTTTGTCCTGGGTCAGGTTGAGGTCTCTGGTGGTGAGCTTGGGCATGAGGTTGCCGCCGTGGTGGTTGATCACCGCTATGCGCCGGAAGCCCTGGTCCAGCAGGTCGAGGGAGACGTCGCTGACGATTGCTCCCAGGGTCTTGTGAGAGATGGTGACGGAGCCGCGGAAGCCCTTGTGGGCATGCGAGCTGCCGATCGGGATACCCGGCAGCAGGTAGGCGTTCAGTCGCTCGGCCACGCCCCTCGCGACCGCCTCGCCCACGAACCAGTCGACGGACAGAGGCAGATGGGGCCCGTGCTGCTCGATGGCGCCGACCATCAGCACGGCCGTGTCCACGCCGCTGTTCTCGAGGTCGACGTAGGTGTTCGTCCAGTCAAACATGGCTTCCTCCTGACGGCGTCAGCGTCAGCCGACGCGCCGAACATCGTCCAAGTGGCGTGGGATCTCCGGGCCGGCCCCCGGGGCCTCCCTCGGCGGGATTATACACCCGCGACAATAACGGCACTGGACGGAACATATTCGGTACGGGTTCGGTACAGATTCGGGACAATAAGGGGCGATTATGGGACAGGCGATTCGTAGCTAATGGGAGCCGATTTGTTCGGGGCGGGGCCGCGATTTTTCGAGAAATTGTTCCATTTTGTTCCTTCTGTTCCACCCGGATCATTGGGGCCTCGGCCTCTCGCCTAGGTACGGTGGACTCTCCGCATCATACGGACTTATGTTCTGTTTGTCAAGACCTCGGTTGGACGTCTGACTAACGAGCCAAGACGCCCGTGTGGTATTGCCGTAACGAGGCCATGACACCCCAGCCGATGGTCAAGCAACAACTGCGGGAACACTCGTGCGTCTGCCGTCTCCAAGAAACCGACCAATCATCTCAAGAACAGCTGTAGGACTCCTCAGCTGACATTCCCACACCACCAACACCCTCCAACCCTTTGCTTCAAGTGAAGCCCTGTGCTCTTTGTCTCTGACCCGCGTCCGCGTGAGCTTTGGTTCCCAGTAACCGATGTTCGATTTCGGCAATCCCGCAATAGGACAGTGCGGATCGGGATGCCAATGCCAGAAGCACCCGTTGACGAAAATCACCGCTTGGTGGCGTGGAAGTACCAGGTCTGGAGCGCCCGGCAAGTCCCGCCTGTGCAGACGAAACCTGTAGCCGAGTCGATGCACCATCGAACGGACGGCTAACTCTGGTTTCATGCCACGCGAGCGTATTCGCGACATGCACCATGAACGGTCTTCAGGGCTTAGGTTATCGGTCATGCCCGCGCCCCTGCCCCTGCTACATGGAATGCTCCTCCACGGCGAGTCGCGCCTCGTCGCGCAACAGCCGGGCAAGGGCTTCTTCCGGCAGCGCGTCCAAGAGAACGACTCCGCCACGGCGGTTCAATGCGATCATCCACGACCGGAAAGCCTCCCGGGCGAACAGCGCGCCACCGTCGGACCAGTGCTCCCGCATGACCTCGTAAATTCCGCGCAGCACTCTCCGGTTCGTCGACACTGACGGACGCTCGATCAGCGCGGAGCGCACGTCCTGGCGATGTAGCAGTATGGTCAGAAATTCCCGTGGATTCTCCGGATCAATATCGTGGGCGATCTTGCCTAGCCACCAAAGCCGAGAGACTGCATTGTCCCGAATCAACGCTCGATTGCCGACAGCGAAGAAGTGGTTTCGCACCTCCCGAACCGCGTCGGCATCCTTATCAGGCCGTCGGTCTAGCCATCGCGCGGTCACATACTGCGGGCAATCGCAATGGCACAGGTACACCCACATCCGCTCAATCGAGGCTTGATGCGGCGTCAACCCAGACATTGCTTCATACACGGTCAGTGCATTCTCGACATCCGTTGAGGAGGGCCGCCCTGCATCTGTGACAAGCCGTTCAGCGAGGGCAGGCGCCGCCAACGTCGATTCTCTCAGGCCTCCGACCGATGCAACCGAAGGAGGACGGCCTTGCGGTGCGTAGTACCAGTCCAGATGCTCCGCGATTCTTGTTCGGAGATCTTCAACGACTGCAGTCGTGTAGTACCTTAGCCCGAATCCACCGAAGGAGGGCGTCGGGTCAGTGTCCTGAAGCGGCAAGAGGGTGCTCCTGTGAATCTGGGATAATGGTTTTGAAACAGCAAAGCCGACCCCAGAACAAGGAGCACCCGATAGATGCTAGCACGCAACCATCCCGACCGCATCCGTATCGCCTTCGACGACCACCGCCTGGTGGCCAATGCTGGGCTGCTCCTCCCGGTGACCCTAGCCCAGCACCTGGGCCTGCGTGAAGTCGTCGACAGCCACGTCGACCTGGGAGACGCGCCGGGGCGAGCGAACCCAGGAGACAAGATGCTGACCCTGGTGGCCTCGGCGCTGGCTGGGGGCGACTTCATTGACGACGCCGACGTGTTGCGTACCGGCGGGACAGCTGGCGCCATCGGCTGCGTAGTCAAGGCGCCATCCACCCTGGGAACTTTCCTGCGCAGCTTCCGGTGGGGCCACGTCCGCCAGTTGGATCGGGTGAGCCGGGAGTTGCTGTCCCGGGCCTGGGCCGCTGGTGCGGGACCCGGCGAAGGGCCGTTGACCATCGACTTGGACTCCACCATGTGCGAGACCTACGGACTGGCCAAGGAAGGGGCGCGTCACCATGGTTACACTGGCCAGCGGGGCTATCACCCGCTGCTGGCCATCGCCGCCGGCACCGGCGACGTGCTGATGTCTCGGCTGCGCGAGGGCCGCGCCAACACCGTTCGGGGCGCCGCCCACTTCCTGCGGGAGACCGTGGGGCGGGTGCGCCATGCTGGGGCTACAGGACAACTCACGGTGCGGGCCGACAGCGGCTTCTATGCCCACGCCCTGGTCGTCGTCTGCCGCAAGATGGATGTCCGCTTCTCCATCACCATCCGCCAACACGCCCGCCTCAGGGAGTTGATTGAGGCGATTCCCGAGGAGGACTGGACGCCCGTCCCCTACTGGATGGACGGCGGCGCCGACGTGGCCGAGACCACCTACACTCCCTTCCAGGGTGAGCCCGAAGCCGCCCCAGTGCGGCTCATCGTCCGGCGGGTGAAGCCCACGCCCGGTTCCCAACTGGCCCTCTTCGCCAGCTACAGCTATCACGGCTTCATCACCGACCGGGACGGGGAAACCCTGGAACTGGAGGCCGACCATCGCCGCCACGCCGAGATTGAGAATGCTATCCGAGACCTCAAGCACGGCGTCGGCCTCAACCATCTCCCCTCGGGCCGCTTCCCCGCCAACGGCGCATGGCTGGCCGTCCAGGTGCTGGCCCATAACCTGGCCCGCTGGACCGCGCGCATCGGTCTGGACGAGGGGGTGGTGACCACCAAGACCCTCCGGCGGCGCTTCTTCTCCCTGGCCGGACGGCTCACCCGCTCGGCCCGCCGCCTCACTTTGCATCTGCCACAGGGCTGGCCTTGGGAAACCCAGTTCACTCGCGCCCTGGCTCGATTGCGAGCCCTGCCATTGCCTGCCTGACGGCACCGACGGCGCCTGACACGTCCACCAGACTACCCAACCGACCCACAGAGTCGCACCGGCCCGGTCCGCGATTGTCTTCCCCTGCATGCTGTCCCGCCGACCCCGCCCCAGCGCCGCTGCCCAGGACCGCCATCGGCGCCCCCAACGACAACCAAAGGCCGCCACCGGCCCCATTTATCGGAATCGAGCGCGGACCGTCGCGTCCCACGGCCCTCACCCCTTGTTCCAACCCCAAGGCCGCTCCGCATCGGTGGATTCGGGCTTAGTCGCAGCGAGGTTGGTGGAGCCTATGCGTCAGGGGAATCGCTGGCTGAGCGCGTGGTGACGGCCTGCCGGCTCTGCTTGAGGCGGTAGCTCTCGCCGTTCATTTCCAGGATGTGAACTCTGTGAGTGAGGCGGTCCAGCAGGGCGCCGGTCAGTCTCTCCGAGCCGAAGACCTCGGTCCACTCGTCGAAGGGCAGGTTGGTGGTGACCAGGACCGACCCCCTCTCGTATCTCTGGCTGAAGACCTCGAAGAGGAGCTCAGCGCCGGTCTTGGAAAGTGGTGCGAAGCCAAGCTCGTCGACGATGAGCAGCTTGAGTCGGGCCAGCTTCTTCTGGAGGTTGAGCAGTCGCCGCTCGTCCCTGGCCTAGATCAGCTCGTGGACCAGCGAGGCGTCCGTGGTGAAGCCGACCGACAGTCCCCTCTGGCAGGCGGCGAGCCCCAGACCGAGGGCCACATGGGTCTTGCCGGTGCCGCTGTTGCCTATGGCGATGACGTTCTCCCGCCGGTCTACGTACTCGCAGCGTGCCAGCTGCATGGCCAGGTGCTTGTTCACCGACGGCATGGCCAGGAAGTCGAAGGTGTCGAGGCTCTTGGTGGCGGGGAAGCGTGCCGCCTTGATCCTGCGGTCAACCATCCGATGATGGCGGTCTATCAGCTCAAGCTCAGAGAGCCTCAGCAGGTAGCCTGGATGGTCGACGCCCTCGGCGGCACACTGGCCGGCCACCTTGCAGTACTCCCTCAGGAAGGTGGGCAGCTTCAGCTCCTTGAGGTGATGCTCCAGCAGCACCGTAGACCTCTCGCTCACCGCCCGATCCCCGACATGAGCGCCATGTAGTCGCTGGCTGCTGTCTTCGTCACGGTGACCCTGGGCAGGTAGGGGTACAGCTCCAGGTCGAGTCTCTGGGGACGGCCCTCTATCCTGCACAGCACCAGGTGTTTGATGGCGTCGAAGCTTATGGCGCCGAGCCTGAGGGCATCACGCACGGCCTCGTACACCTCCTCCTTGCGGAAGTTCTCCACCAATCTCAGCACCTGCACGAACTCCCGCTTGCCTCGCCTGCCCATCCTCGACTCCAGCAGTCTGCACAGCATGCCGAACTCCTCCGGCAACTCCCACCCGGCCAAAGGAGCAGCCTGGTCCAGCGCTCCCGTCTTGCGCTCCAGCAGCGGCAGGTAGTGGACAGGGTCGAAGACGAAGTCGTCGCGTTCGTATGAGCGCGGATGCCGGGCTATCACCTCTGCCCCGCAGCTGATCACCACGTCACCCACATAGCCCCGGACCACCACCTCCCTGTGACCGTAGGCCACGGGCACCGAGTAGTCGTTGGTCCGGTACCGCACCAGGGACAGGGAGCTGACACGGCTCACGTGCTTGTCGCTGGCGTCGTATGGCACGGCGGGGAACGCCAGCAGGGCTTCCAGGTCACGCTCCATCCGCTGGCCTATCGTCTCCCTGTGCCCACGCAGCTGTCTCCCCATCCGTTCCAGGCACCTCTCCTCGAGGTAGGCGTTGAGCGCATCGAAGCTCGGGAACGACGGCACAGGCACCAGGAAGTTCCGGCGAGCATATCCCACCAGCCCCTCGACCTTGCCCTTGTCGTTACCCTTGCCGGGACGGCCGAACCTGATGCTCCTATAGATGTCAAGGAGTGCTGTGGGATAGGGCTGAGTTCCGTAGGACGGAGAAGACCTCGCGAGCGACATAGCGTTTGAGGCAGCGGATCACCTCAGCCTTGCTCATTCCCTCGGTGGTGCGACGACGCATGTATGCCTGGGTCCGCTCATCATGACGAAGTCTGACGACAACAATGCGATGGAGTGCCGCGTTGGCCTGGCGGTGGCCGCCTCGGTTGAGCCGATGCCTGGTGGTCTTGCCGGAGGAAGCAGGGATGGGATTGACACCGCACAGGGAGGCGAAGGCAGCCTCGGAGTGGAGGCGGTCCGGGTTACTCCCTGCAGCAATGAGGAGGGTCGCCGCCGTGTCTGGTCCTATGCCGAAGCCATCCACCAGGGCTGGGGATATGGTACGGGTGAGTCGTTCCAGCTCCCCCTCCAGGTCATGTATCTCCTTGCTGAGTTGACGGTAGCGGCGGGCAAGGGAGCGCAGGGTGTACTTGCCCGCCGCCGTGGGATCGTCCAGACGACCAGGCCGGAAGCTCTTGCACAGGTTGATCAGAGCACCGGCGGTGAGTCCAACGAGGGTCTCGCGAAGCTCAGCCGGGGCTGTGACAATCAGGGCCTTCATCTGATTGAAGGCCTGGGTGCGAGCCTTGACGGCCGAGTCTTTGGCGCTCTTGAGCATGCGAATCATCTCCACCTCTCCCTCCCCCGACTTGGGTGTGGCTTCGGCCACTCCCGCCAATACTGATCGAGCTGCCATCTCCGCATCGGTGGGGTCGCTCTTCCCTTTCCTGTAGCGGGTTGACCGGTCGGGCCTATTCACTTCCACAACGGTATGTCCCCTACGGGTCAGGTAGCGAGCCACTCCGGCCCCGTAGGAACCCGTGCCTTCAATCCCGAAGGCATGAATCTCTCCCAGGCCCCGGGACCACCGTTCGAGCTCCTCATACCCATGGGTGGTCGCCACTGTGTGAAGCTCCCCCAGGCGGACCCCCTGACGGTCAATGGCCACCGCCACATGCTCATCCTGGTGGGTGTCGACTCCGACGACCAGCTCAACACCACGACTACCTTCATGACCGACGACTCCTGTCATTTCTACCTCCCGGAGGATTGCGCGCCGGCCAGGTGAGCGGACAAGACTGCGATGGGGCGTGGGGCCAGGCTCCTATAAGGTCACTGCTCGCCTTGCCAAAGGCACTTCGGGTGCCACCTCGACTCGAGTCGACAGATCAGGCTGAAGGCATGATGCCAGTCTCAGAAAGGGTCAGGCCCGAGCCGAGGTGGCCCAGGATTCATCATCGCAGTCCTCGAACAGGTAGTGCGACACCAGCTCCGAGAACACACGAGTACGCTGGCGCCGGCCGTCTCCCAGGATCCTGGCCACCGCCAGTCTCGTGTTGTCGTACAAGATGCTCCGCGGCACGCCGCCCAGGAACGAGAACGCCGAGACGTGACCGTCGCAGAACGCCTCGGTCGTCTCTGCGGGGTAGGCCTTGACGAAGCACGCGTCGCTGTGGGGAAGGTCCAGCACGAAGTAGTGGACGGTCTGCTCCACTCCTCCGATGACCGCCTTGGCCTGGCCGAAGTCGCACTGGGCATCACCAGGAGGATGGGAGAGCGGAACGTACATCTCGCGTGTCCGGCGCCGTCGCTCGCGCACGTAGTCCTTGACTATCGTGTACCTGCCACCGAACCCGTGCTCCGCTCTCAGACGGTCATATATCCGCTTCGCCGTGTGGCGCTGCTTCCTCGGAAGACGCCGGTCCTCTTCCAGTATCCGGTCGATCACCCCGTGGTACGGGTCCAGCTTAGGGCGACGCGGCGGTGACTGTCGACGGTACCCGGGTGGCACCGAGTACTCCAGCATCTTGCGCACCGTGTCCCGGTGCAGCCCGAACACCCGGGCAGCCTCTCGCGTGCTCATCCCTTCCACCATGCAGGCCCGGCGCACTCGAACGTACAGTTCCACTTTGTACATCCTTCACACCTTCCATCGAGTTGCCTCCAACTCTATAGAAGGCGGCGGGTGGTCCAGTTTTGCAGCGCCACTCCCGGACGCTCACCCCCGCCTCGCCGGTCCATTATTACTCCGCCCTTTACATCGAGCCGGACCGACTGCCGGAAGAAGATAGACAACGAGGCAGACGGGCCCTCAAGCGAATTACAGATTGGATACGGGGTGAAGTGCGTAGGCAAGCAGGTCCGCCGGAAGGGGGCAGGTCCACAGTTCTGTCGGAGCTGGCTACCTATTTGCCGGATATGCAGCCTGATGAGCCGTTTGAAGATGCCGGGCGCGAGAACGGGGGAACAGGAGAACCTGGGTTTGGAGAACGAGTGACGCTTACACTTAAGCCTGTTCGCCGTCATACGCCGCCGACTTTGCCCTCTATTGAGGACTCGAATGAGGATGGCGACAGCGACGGAGACGACACCGGAGGTGCTGGCGGGGGAGGGACTGGAACAAACGAGGGTGGAGGAGGTACGGGAGGTCCGGGCGAAGGCGAAGGTCAGGGCGGCACCGGCGGCCGTGGCGGCCGCCAACCCAGAGTAAGGGGAGTTCCGATATCGGGCGTCCGTATCCTGTCGATCCCAGGTCAAGAAAACTGCTACCAACTAAGCTTCCGCTCGGGCGACAGTGGCGTAGTGCGCCTTGAACTAGACGAAGCCGGAGACTCGACGACGATCCAGCGCGACGACATCCGCGCCGTTGCGGATAATGTCTCCCTTGACCGAGTGTCGCTGTCGGAAGGTCAGAGAACAACGGTAGACATCACTGCTGACACCCCCATCGGTAAGAGGGCCTGGCGCCTGCGAGCCGTGGCCAATGACGGCGAATAGCTATGAGATTTGATCCAGGCAAGGCTTGGCCTCACCCCGTGCTCCGTCCTCCAAGCTACGGAGACGACTATCCGCATGCGGAGTTCGAAGTCGAGATAGAAGTAGAACGCACCCAAGGCAGCACATCTGTAGAAGTAACTGCTGAGTTTGAACTCAGCGATCCTGACCTCCTCAGGCTCGTTGAGGATGGAGCGGCCCAGTATGTCCTGCTAATCAAGGCGTCAAGAACCCATTTCCGAGAGATGATCTCGTCTAGAGAACCGCACGTTGAAAGGCTCTTCTCGGGCGGCGGCTTGTCCGGCCAAGTCGGGTTTGCGCCTTTCCTTGTATGCACGAGAGAACTGTCTAACTTCCGTGCGGAAGGGTGGCACCCGGACTTTTCAGGACGGACTTTCGATATCTCTTCGGGTTCGGTGCTGGCCGAAGATGTTCCCAAGGACTATTGGGTAGACACAGCTGATGAAGCCCCGCTCGGATCGATCTTTGGACACAGGCCTAGGTCTGACGTTCCCAGTGGCCGCTGGGAACTCGAGCTAGCGGAGGACCGAGTCTGGATCTTAATGTCCGAATCAGACACAGCGCTGTATGTGGTGGCGCGAAACCGTGCGAACAACCGCGCTGAGGGCCAGTATTTGATGAACGGCCTATACCTGCCAGCCCTAATATCAGTACTGAACGAGGTGGACCGGAATGTCGAAGACTACAGCGAATACCGATGGTTTGCATCGCTCGACCATCGCCTTCAAGCGGTCGAGTGCAGACAATTGGGGTCCCCTAACGCCAACCGCTGGACTGATGCTCAACGAATCCTCGACATGCCGTTCACCAAGATGCCCATCATTGCAGAGGCGGAAGCCGAGGGCGTATGACCAACCTAAGCCCGAATCCACCGATGCGGAGCGGCCTTGGGGTTGGAACAAGGGGTGAGGGCCGTGGGACGCGACGGTCCGCGCTCGATTCCGATAAATGGGGCCGGTGGCGGCCTTTGGTTGTCGTTGGGGGCGCCGATGGCGGTCCTGGGCAGCGGCGCTGGGGCGGGGTCGGCGGGACAGCATGCAGGGGAAGACAATCGCGGACCGGGCCGGTGCGACTCTGTGGGTCGGTTGGGTAGTCTGGTGGACGTGTCAGGCGCCGTCGGTGCCGTCAGGCAGGCAATGGCAGGGCTCGCAATCGAGCCAGCGCGCGAGTGAACTGGGTTTCCCAAGGCCAGCCCTGTGGCAGATGCAAAGTGAGGCGGCGGGCCGAGCGGGTGAGCCGTCCGGCCAGGGAGAAGAAGCGCCGCCGGAGGGTCTTGGTGGTCACCACCCCCTCGTCCAGACCGATGCGCGCGGTCCAGCGGGCCAGGTTATGGGCCAGCACCTGGACGGCCAGCCATGCGCCGTTGGCGGGGAAGCGGCCCGAGGGGAGATGGTTGAGGCCGACGCCGTGCTTGAGGTCTCGGATAGCATTCTCAATCTCGGCGTGGCGGCGATGGTCGGCCTCCAGTTCCAGGGTTTCCCCGTCCCGGTCGGTGATGAAGCCGTGATAGCTGTAGCTGGCGAAGAGGGCCAGTTGGGAACCGGGCGTGGGCTTCACCCGCCGGACGATGAGCCGCACTGGGGCGGCTTCGGGCTCACCCTGGAAGGGAGTGTAGGTGGTCTCGGCCACGTCGGCGCCGCCGTCCATCCAGTAGGGGACGGGCGTCCAGTCCTCCTCGGGAATCGCCTCAATCAACTCCCTGAGGCGGGCGTGTTGGCGGATGGTGATGGAGAAGCGGACATCCATCTTGCGGCAGACGACGACCAGGGCGTGGGCATAGAAGCCGCTGTCGGCCCGCACCGTGAGTTGTCCTGTAGCCCCAGCATGGCGCACCCGGCCCACGGTCTCCCGCAGGAAGTGGGCGGCGCCCCGAACGGTGTTGGCGCGGCCCTCGCGCAGCCGAGACATCAGCACGTCGCCGGTGCCGGCGGCGATGGCCAGCAGCGGGTGATAGCCCCGCTGGCCAGTGTAACCATGGTGACGCGCCCCCTCCTTGGCCAGTCCGTAAGTCTCGCACATGGTGGAGTCCAAGTCGATGGTCAACGGCCCTTCGCCGGGTCCCGCACCAGCGGCCCAGGCCCGGGACAGCAACTCCCGGCTCACCCGATCCAACTGGCGGACGTGGCCCCACCGGAAGCTGCGCAGGAAAGTTCCCAGGGTGGATGGCGCCTTGACTACGCAGCCGATGGCGCCAGCTGTCCCGCCGGTACGCAACACGTCGGCGTCGTCAATGAAGTCGCCCCCAGCCAGCGCCGAGGCCACCAGGGTCAGCATCTTGTCTCCTGGGTTCGCTCGCCCCGGCGCGTCTCCCAGGTCGACGTGGCTGTCGACGACTTCACGCAGGCCCAGGTGCTGGGCTAGGGTCACCGGGAGGAGCAGCCCAGCATTGGCCACCAGGCGGTGGTCGTCGAAGGCGATACGGATGCGGTCGGGATGGTTGCGTGCTAGCATCTATCGGGTGCTCCTTGTTCTGGGGTCGGCTTTGCTGTTTCAAAACCATTATCCCAGATTCACAGGAGCACCCTCTTGCCGCTTCAGGACACTGACCCGACGCCCTCCTTCGGTGGATTCGGGCTAAGGGCTCCCGACGACACCCGTCGTAGGCGGACATTTTCGCTGAACATCGCCGCTCAAGTGGTACACTTTTGCTCCGCCACACGGCCTGATTTCTCTCCGCCCTTGACACCGCTGCGATGCCGCATCGAGTCCACGACGCCCGCTAGGTGTTTGGGGTGGTTTGCGGGAAGCCTCGAGAGATGGTCTCTGGTTGCTACTTGCTCTTGACTGGACAAAGCCGCCGACTCGCGCCTCAGCGCGCGGGGGAGGGGAGGCGGCGGTGAGGTCTTGGGAGTCTCTTGGGATTAGGGAGTCTCTAAGAAGGTAAGCGTTGCACCTCTCGCCAACCCCCCTTGCACCTCTCGCCAAGGCCCCTTCCACCTCTCGCCAAGGCTTAGCCAGCGGTGCAAGGGCCTCGGCCGGCGTTTCCCTGCGGGCCTCGACGACATTGGTTTCGGTCGCCGGGGCGCTTTCTGCGGCCTCGAGGACATCGAGCGCAACGTCGGCTGACAGCTGCGTCCCGATGGTCGGCGCGGGGGACAGCCAACCGTCAGCAGGGGAGGACGCGCCGGTTGTCCGCATGTAGGCGTGAAGCAGCTCGTCATAGTCGACGCGGAGATAGAGATTCCCCTGCTCGGGGTCCTCGTGGGTTCGTATCAGGCCCGCGTCTCTTGCTGCCGTGATGCGGGTCTGGACGCGCCAGTAAGTGAGGAACGGATGGACACCCACACGCTTCTCTTTACTCTTGTTGTACACGAGCGCCCATGAGTCGTGTGTCTTGCCCACGTAGTGATAGCCGCCGTCCCTATGGCTTCCCGCGAGCTTTGGGGTGTGCCCCTGGTGGCTCCCCTGCCACCAGGCGATTTGACGGATGATCGCACCGAGCATCGCGCCGCCCGCGACACCGGACAGGGCCAGCACGTCGCACAGGTCGTGGTCGTGTCTGACAAAGGGGGGATTCTCGCCCGCCGGGTCCGTCAGCCGCGACTCCTTGACGCCGGCAGCGTAGTACCAGCGGCGCAAGAGGGCAAAGTCGAGTGAGTATCGGAGCCCGCGGTCGGTGCGGCGGGTCAAGACCAACCCCGTGGGCCGAATGGCTGAAAGGCATCGGTCGATGATGCGCCGGTGAAGGTCAGGGCAGGTAGCCTGCCAGTGTCGCGCCGTCGCTCTAATCCAGTGGCGCCCGGTTTCGTCTATCGTGCCGGTCAGCGCAGTCGAGGGGTAGGGTCTGCCGTGGCACCAGGCCAGCGTCTGCACCATCTGCGCAAGGGCCAAGTGGAGCTCAGGGTCGCCGCCGACATGGTGAGCGAGAACGAGGTAGAGGTCGGGGTCGAGGGTGTCGGGCCGTGGTAAGGGAGTCGGGTCTGGCGGAGCGGGAGCGGACGGGCTGGGGTCAGATTAAGATAGACAGCCACTTGATGGAATGACAGAACCCGACAATCTTCACGATCCCCTTCCGGATCCCCTACTTTATATGGCACCTGGAGAATGTAACCCTGTCCAGGAATGTAAGGCTGTCCAGGTATGTACTAACTTGAAGCTAAAAAAGTGCTGAATCAGGGTATCTGCGGCGCATGGCGCGGGTGAGCATGTTGGAATGTACGGCTACCCTGTCAAAACGCGACCAGCTGGGTGGACTGGGTCGGCATGACGAAGGAGTGGGAGAGTGGCGGCCCCAAAACGCCAGGACGCGGTCGACCGCCTGCCGGGTGAGGTCTGGGCAGACGGACGCCCAAGTCGGTGTGGCTGGCCTAGACGAAGTGACGGCCGTCGATGGTCGAGCCGGTCAGACGTGGACTGCCTCGGTCCGTGCCGTGACACCAAGCGAGAGTCTGAACCATCATCGCCAAGTGGAAGGCCAGCGTCGCGTTCCAGCCGGGCCGGTCGTCCGCACGGCTCAGGTCGGCGAGCTCCGGTCGGCCCACGACGCGGGCCTGATACTCGATGACGCGGTAGAGGTCGGGGTCGAAGGTGTCGGGACGGGGTAAGTGAGTCGGGGCTGGCGGAGCGGGAGCGGACGGGCTGGGGTCAGATTAAGATAGACAGACACTTGATGGAATGACAGAACCCGACAATCTTCACGATCCCCTTCCGGATCCCCTACTGGGAGTTGCCAGAGCCGGCGCGGCTAGGCGGCAGGTGCTGATTCTTTCTCTCTCTGGTCAGCGGGGGTCGGCGGCTCGGAGCCGCCCGGCCCTAGGCTGCCCCCCCTGCCGGAGTCGGGGTCGGTCACGAGTGGGCTCCTAGCTAAAGTGCACGAGTGGCCCACGATGGCGGTTCGATTCCTGCCCCGGTCCACCTGAAGGCCCAAATGCCGGATAACCGGGTGTCGAATCTGTGTACACTTATACAACTCAAGATTCAATCTCTTGCTAGGAGTACAGTGATGGACACAGTAGGGACGTCCTTGGCCCTGCCGGAGGAGTCCCCGGAGGAATCCAAGGGCGAGAAGGTTTGGGCCAGAGTACTGAGGGCATCTCTGGCTCTCCCCGGCGCCAAAGTGGACCGCAGGGCCTTTCTCAGGTCCCAGCTATCCCCCTATTGCAATGAACAGCAGGTGGGCGAGGCGATTGGCGGCCGTCCTGCCCTGGCAGGCGTACCGAATGTTTTGATCGACACGTTGGCGGACTCCTGCATCCGGTCTCACGTGCTCAAGGCATCAGGAACATCATTTGCCGCTGGCTTGCCTGGCGGTTTGGCCATGGCGGCAACAATCCCTGCCGACCTAGTGCAGCTTCACTGGCACGCATTGGTACTGGCCCAGAAGTTGGCGTACCTGTACGGCTGGCCCGACCTGCTTGAGGAGGGCGAGGTCGATGAGCAAACGGAGCTTGAGCTAACCCTTCTGGTCGGTGCAATGATGGGTGCGGCTGCTGCCGAGAGGGGGTTGGCAGAACTGGCCAAGCGCTTCGCAGAGCAGGTTGCCCGTCGCCTCCCTCGGCAGGCTCTGACAAAGACCGTGTACTATCCGATCGTCAAGCAGGTGGGTAAGTGGATAGGAGTCGGCGTTACTAAGCGTGGATTTGCTGGCGGGGTTGCCAAGGTTGTGCCGGTCATAGGGGGTTTGGTTTCCGCCGGCGTGACGGCGGCAACCATGCGGCCAATGGGGAAGCGACTGAAGAACCACCTGCGAAAACTGAGATACGCACGTCCCGGTGAACAGGTGATTGACGTGCCAGCACACATGTGAAGAGGGGTAGCCGCGACGGTGTACCTTCACGGCGAACAGAGGCCCAGGTCGTCCGGCGATTGCACCCGGGCCAAGTCAAACACACTCACACTGTCTGGTCTGCGGAAGCTGAACCGACAGAACAACTGGATGGCTAAGAGCTAGAAGGAGCAACAGATGAGCGAAGTTCGGCTGGTTGTGGCTGTCATGACCTCTGCTGGCATCAGAATCTCACACACTTACCCTCTGGTGGGTAGCTTAGAAGAGGCGCTGAAGAAGACACGCGACATCGCTGGCAGGATTGTCCGGCGACTGAGAGAGCAAAAGTCAACCATATCCCTGAAGCATCCGCATACCATATACAACGTAGCTCAGGTAGCTGTCAATGATCAAGAGCTAGGTACCGGTAGATCGAGAAATAATCAGGACCTATAGACCACTTAATCAGTGAGGGGGACCACCCCGGACACCTGATTGGCGACCATAGCTGCAACCTTGATGTAAGGAGCGGCGATGGCGTACAGGGAGGTGTCTAGAGTGGAGATAGCAGAAGTGGTACGCCGCTGGCAGTCCGGTGAGAGTCAGCGGCAGATAGCTAGCGGTACGGGACTGTCGAGGAAGACAGTCCGTAGATACATCAGGGCGGGGGTGGAGGCGGGCCTGACACGAGACGGCCCGGTTCCGAGTGAAGATCAGTTGACCCGCCTGGCCGGGCTGAACCTGTGCAGCCCTCGGAAGGTGGAGACGCCGACCGAGGATCTGCTCGCGCCGTGGGCCGACCAGGTGTACGCGTGGCTGACGGCCGATCGGTTGCAGGTGACCCGCATCCACGAGTTGCTTGCGGCTCGTGGATGCGAGGTCTCGTACACGTCTGTGGGGCGGTTCATCCGTCGGCGGGGTTGGCAGAGACGAAGCGCCACGACGGTGCGGATGGAGGAGAGCGCACCAGGCGAGGTGGCGGAGATGGACTTCGGTCGTCTGGGATGCTCCTATAGATGTCAAACCGCGCTGTCGGGCATTTTGAAAGCGTTCTGCAAAGCCGAAAAGACTTCACGGGCAACATAGCGTTTAAGGCAACGGATGACCTCAGCCTTGCTCATTCCCTCCCTGGTGCGACGCTGCATGTAGCCCTTGGTCCGTTCGTCATAACGAAGTCTAACCAGGACGATACGATGGAGAGCTGCGTTGGCCTGGCGGTCGCCACCGCGGTTCAGTCGATGCCGGTTGGTCTTGCCGGAGGACGCAGGAATCGGATTCACCCCGCACAGCGAAGCGAAGGCAGCCTCGGAGCGCAGGCGTTGTGGGTTGCTGCCAGCAGAGATCAGCAGAGTTGCCGCCGTGTCGAGTCCGACGCCAAAGATGCTGACCAGGGCTGGATTTGCCATCCCTGCGAGTCGTTCTAGTTGGACCTGCAGTTCGTGGATCTCCTTGCTTAGTTGGAGGTAGCGGCAGGCAAGGGATCGAAGAGTGTACTTGGCCGCTGCCATGGGGTTTACGAGACGCCCCGGGCGGAAGCTCTTGCATCGCGCAGCGAGAGCGGTGGCAGTCAGGCCGTCCAGCGTTTCTCGAAGTGCGGCCGGTGCGGTGACCACTAGGGCCCTCATCTGGTTGACCGCCTGGGTACGAGCCTTCACTGCCGAGTCCTTGGCGCTCTTGAGCATACGGAGCATTTCGACCTCGCCTTCGCCTGACTTGGGAGTGGCGTCGGCAACTCCGGCAATCACCGCACGCGCTGCCATCTCGGCATCGGTGGGGTCGCTCTTCCCCTTCCGGTAGCGGACTGACCGGTCAGGCCGGTTGACCTCGAAGACGGTAAAGCCTCGACCAGTCAGGAATCGGGCCAGCCCGGCGCCGTAGGAACCTGTGCCTTCGACCCCAAAGGCGCGAACCTCTCCCAGGTTTTGGGACCACCGTTCCAGTTCCCCATATCCGGAACTGGTTGCTGGCGCATGGTGCTCGGCGAGACGCACGCCCTGCTGATCAATGGCTATTGCCACATGCTGGTCTTGGTGAGTGTCAACTCCGATCACCACCTGAACCGCGCGAATGAGTTCGCGACTTGCTGCTGCTGTCATTTCTGCCTCCTGAAAGATGGCGGGTCGGTCAGGTGAGCGGACAAGACTGCGAAGGGACTTGAGGTCAGGCTCCTATGAGGTCAGGCTCCTATAAGGTCACTGCTCCCATGGCCGTTGGCGCCGTATCGACCATCTCGGGATCGAGTCGACAAATCCCAAAGAAGGCATTACAGCCAGTCTGATAGAGGGTCAGACCCGATCCGAGATGGCAGGGAATATCATCGCAGCCTGATAGAGGACCCGGAGACCGGTCGCCGCCGTGCGGTATGGGCGCTGATCATCGTCCTGACCTACTCGCGGCACAGCTTCGTCTGGCCGACGTTCAGCCAGAAGCTCGTCGATGTGATCGAGGGGTTGGAGGCTGCTTGGGCCTTCTTCGAGGGCGTTCCCAACTACCTGGTCATTGACAACTTCCCCGCAGCAGTGGCTGGTGTCGATCCGCTCCATCCCCGTCTCACGCGAGGCTTCCTGGAGTACTCCCAGCACCGGGGCTTCATCTCAGACCCGGCGCGGGTGCGCCATCCCCGGGACAAGCCGCGCGTGGAGCGTGGGGTGCCCTACGTGCGGGAGCGGTTCTTCAAGGGCGGGGAGTTCACCGGCCTCTCGGACATGAGGTCTGCTGCTAGGCGGTGGTGCCTGGAGGTGGCCGGACAGAGGATACACGGCACCACCCGCAGGCAGCCCCTGGCCGTCTTCCGCCAGGAGGAGCGCCACGCGCTCGGAGAGTGGGACGCAGAGCCCTACGAGATGACCGATTGGCGCACGGCCAAGGTGCATCCCGACCATCACATAGCCTGCCAGTACGCCCTCTACTCGGTGCCCTCTGCGACATGCCCGCCCGGGCAGAAGGTGGAGGTGCGGCTCGGCAGCAAGCTGGTGCGCATCTACCACCGGGGAAGGCTGATCAAGGTCCACCCGCGCCAGGATCGCGGCGGCAGATCCACCGACCCCGACGACTACCCGGCAGAGCTGAGCGCCTACACCCTCAGAGCGCCGGAGCAGATCAAGCGCAGCGCGGCGTCACAGGGACCGGCCGTCGCGGCCTATGCCGAGCGTCTCTTCGACGGCCCGCTGCCCTGGGCCAAGCTCAGGCAGGGACACAAGCTCATACGCATGGGAGAACGCTACTCCCCTGAGCGTCTCGATGCCGCATGCCGGAGGGCTCTCTCCGTAGACCTGATCGACGTGCGCCGTCTCGAGCGCATACTCGTCGAGGCCCTGGAGCAGGAGGCCACGCAGCCGGAGCCTCCACCGATGCCCCCAGGTCGATTCGCCAGGCCGGGCGCCGTCTTCGCTCGTGCCAACGGCCGCACCGCTCAATCAGCACAAGGAGAACGCTCATGACCACCACGACTGAACTCACCCCGCTGCTCAAGCGCCTCAAGCTCGGCGCCGTGCTCAACACCCTGCCGGAGAGAGTCGCTCTCGCACGCAGGGATCAGATCGACTACGCATCCTTCCTGCAGATCATACTGACCGATGAGATCAACCGCCGAGATCACAGGCGGCTCGAGCTCCGCCTCCAGAGGGCCGGCTTCGAGCAGACCTGCCGCCTCGAAGACTTCGACTGGTCCGCATCCGTCACACTCGACCGACGACTCCTGGACGCCGCCTTCTCCCTCCAGTTCCTGGACCGCAACGAGCACGTCCTGCTCGTCGGACCGGTCGGCGTGGGCAAGAGCTTCATCGCTCAGGCCCTCGGATATGCTGCCGTCAGAGCCGGGCATACTGTCCGCTTCGTACATGCCGACGACTTCTTCAGGGCCATGGCTCAGGCCAGGGTCGACCACTCCACGGACAAGACCTTCCGCTCCTTCCTCGCCCCGGATCTGCTCATCCTCGACGACCTCGGTCTCCACAGGATGACCCAACAGCAGTCCATAGACCTCTACGAGCTGGTCATCGCCAGGCATCGTACCGCCAGCTTCGTCATCACCTCCAACAGGGCTGTCGACGAGTGGCTCGGGCTCTTCGACGACCCCATCCTCGGCAACAGCGCCCTCGACCGGCTCGCCAACGCCAGCTACCAGATCGTCATAGAAGGCGCCAGCTACCGCGAACGCTTGTCACCCCACAGGGCCCTGTTCGACCGAAAGGAGGTGGTTGACCCTCAAACCGCAGGGTGATAATAGTCCGCATACCACGGTGTCCAGGGGCCGTCACCCACCTGACGAGGTGGTATATAGGTCGTGATCACGATGGTATATAGGTCCTGATCATCGACAGTAGCTAGCGTGTCTTTTGAGCCTGTCGGGTCAGAAGAACTGGAAGAGCAGTTCGAAAAGGGACCTATTGGGTTCGCCCAACCATGACGCGGACACCAACAACCTGCTACGAGATACTGATCTTGGAAGTGCTCTACGATCTAGGACGAGCTCGACCGAGCCGGACATGTCGACCGGCCCCGATCCAACGTTTGAACGTTCGTTTGAGGCAACTCCCCGAACGCGCTACCCGCTACACGCGAAGGCATCCCTCGACCCGCGCCGGCAGGGAGCTCGCCCCTTTCTGACCGGATCGGGCCGGATCGGGCCTGAGCCCCCATTTTCGCGGTCGACGGCGAAAAACCCGACGCGCTGAGCGGCCCGTAGCGGCGTTTTCTCGGCGGGGTGGTGTCTAACTACCCTGGCCGCTGGAATCGGCGGAGAGCGAGCGCCCCAGCCCGTCCGTGCCCCCGTCAGCGGGAACATGCCAACCCCCCGAATCCCTGCCGGCCCGCCCGACCAGCGGTCGACCAGCGCGTAAGCGTCCGGCTGAACGTCACTCTCCCGGCACGGCTAGGCGGCAGGTGCTGATTCTTTCTCTCTCTGGTCAGCGGGGGTCGGCGGTTTCAAGCCGCCCGGCCCACGATGGCGGTTCGATTCCTGCCTCGTCCACCAGACTTGACGAAATCAAGAACTTTCAGCTTGAGGTTCAAGCTGGCGGTGTAGTCAGGGGCCTCACCCTGACCCGCCGGCCGAGGGCTTGCCCGAACGAAGGGGACAGGCTCGGCGCTCACGATGCCTCCTGTCCCCTCGTCTCCCCCCTCGGCATCCGGTAGCCGACGCGAGGCTCGGTGAAGACGTAGGTGAACGTAGCTGGCCGCTCGACGAACGGGTGCTGTTGACGAGGGATGGCGCTGTCTCTCAGGTCAAGACTCTGGCTGCTGGGCGGCCGCTGTCCAGGCCGTAGAATTCGCCGGACGCCAAGAGTTCAGTCGGACTGCCTGAGCTGTCTTGCTGCCCGACTAGGATTTCGAAGGTGCTCCCACGTCAGCTTACCTCCACCTCTATCGGTAACCGTCAGTGCGCCTGCGCCGCTATTCCGAACAGACGCCACATCCTCGAGGCGAATTGACTTCACTGTGCCAGAGTCGACCATGAACACTGATCTATCGGTTATGACGATGCCCGAGTTCTTGGCCTTCACGATAGCGTGCATCACAACAAACGGGGCAACAATCACCGGGATGAATAGCAACCACAGGGACTTGCTCTGGATTCTCAATGTCGCGGACGCCCATCGCAATCAGGGACCCTGTTGAATCTTCGGTTCGCGAAGCGCCGTCGCTCCCTTGTTGCCTATCCGAACTCCTCACGTAGCAGCTCTGCAGCCACCGCCTCGTTGCGCAGCTTTGCATACGCCTCGTCCATCGGGATGTCCGCAGCGCTGCCGGGGGCGAACCCACAGTCCGGGTGAAGCGTGATCCGCTCCGGGTCGACGAACTCGAGGGCCTGCCTCACCCGTTCGGCTATCTCTTCGGGTGTATCCGTGTGCGGACTACGACAGTCGACGCAGCCCAGCCCTATATCGAACCGCTCAGGCAACTCCCTGAGGACACGCTTGTCTCCCGCGGCCGGCATGGCGAACTCGAGCATCAGCATGTTCACATCTAGCTTGCTCAGGGCCGGCAATATGGGTTCGTATCCGCCCTCCCCAATCCAGCCCGCTCGGCCCTTGTTGCGCCGGCACAGGTGGAGCGCCGTCCGGATACCGTCGATGCCGTCCACCACGCGATTCAGCATGTCCACGCAGTAGTCCGCTTCGCCTTCCGGGTCATCGTAGGCCGACCGGACTTTGGGGTCCACGAACATGCAAAGCTGGGGGTCGTCGAACTGGGCCATAGCCACACCTTCGTCCCGAAGGGCCATCAGCTCTTGTCGCAGCAGGGGCACCAGCGCCTCGGTGAAGTCCCTCCGCGTCGGGTAGACCCTGCGTGAGCGCTCGGGGTCCCACATCCTCTCGCCCAGCAGGTACGGGGAAGGAAGAGCCACCTTGACCTCGCGATCGGTGTTGGCTTTGATGAAACGCGCTTCGCTGGCAAACCAGCCCGGGTTTACCACCGCGACCTCGCCGGTCACAGTGTGCCAGGTCTGGCGCTGCCCCATCACTTCCCGGACCGTAACGTCAAACCCGCTGCAGATGTCGGCTATGACGCCTATGTAGGACATCCGCCGCCACTCTCCGTCCGAGAGGATGTCGATGCCCGCGGCCTCCTGCATCTGGATCACGTACGGCACCGCCGCGTCCATCATGCGCTGGAAGTCGGCGTCGTCACGCTCCGGCGGCACCCGTGCCTCGACCAGGTCCTTGATATACTGCGGCCGCGGCATAGAGCCGACGACCGTAGTCGGAAATTTCTTGCGCGTCATCACCCTCCGGAACTTATACTTTCCTTACTCCCCATCTCCTTCCCCCACTCCCTGCTCGCAAGGTCGTAGTCCTCGATCGTGTCGATCTCGTGATACTCGCCAGGGACCGCCACGCAATGTATGTCGATGCCCTTCTGGACCATGTAGTCAAGCTGGTGGATGAGGTAGGCCATGCGAAACGGCCCACCTTCGGTAAAGAGCCCCTCTGGCCCCAGCGAGGCGTACAGCTCGTCGTGCACTTCAAGGAACGCAGACGCACCTTTTGCGCTCATCTTGAGGACCCCGGTAAACTCGCCGGTGGCGTGTTCCGACGGGATCTGCCTGGATATCCGGGTAACAACACCATCGCGGGCGATCATCTTCTCGCCGTCCGCCTCGGGGTGCTGGCTGCGGTAGCGGTACCTGTCCCGCCAGAGTGTATCCATTACCAGCGTTATGTCGTGGGGCGAGTCCTTAAGCAGCCCGACGGCCTCTGGGCGAAAAAGCGTGTCGGTGTACGTAGAGTAGAAGCCTTCACCCAGGTGGTCGCGGGCGCAGAGCAACGAGAACAGGATGTTGCCGTTGGGCCAGTTCGCGTTCTCGACGAACTCGAACGCGTCGTATGACCTGCGCACCACGTCCATCAGATATCCGCCGATAAAGACGAACCTGTCCAGGCCGTTCTGGCGGAAGGCTTCGAGGGACCAGTCTAGGATCCTCTTGCCGGCTATGGGGGTGAAGCTCTTGGGCTCCGAGGCCGTCAGAGGCATCAGCCTTCTGCCGCGTCCGGCCCCGATGAGGACTACCTTTTGTACGAGAATTCCCCTTTCAACCCGATCGGGGCAACCCACGCCCTGAACTCTGACCAGGGCTGATGCTACTCCCGCCGGAAGGTGCGGTCAAGCATCTTCTGCGCTTCGCGGCGAAGCCTCTTCCAGTCGTCTGGCATCGTTCCGGGACAGGAGCAGGAGCTCTAACATCTCGTACCGAACGCGTTGCGAGGGAGTGGCTACAACAGTCTGTGATACTTCCCGAGTTCCCACAGGATCGATGTTTTGCTGTGGCGTTCAATAACAGATTAAGGCGTAGTTGGTCTGTAGAGAGCGAGTAAGTTATGCGGCTGCGGGTGGCTGCCCGAGGCAGGAATCGAACCTCCATCGTGTGCCACTCGTGGACGGTTGACCGCTTCCCACATTTCCTACCACGCCTGCCCTGAGCTATCCGGCAGGAAACGCGGCCCAAAACCCCTTCGGCCAGGCCGCTGGTGTCTGAGAGCAACAAGCGCTGAGGCGATGCACGCAATCCCGCGACGGAGTGCGTGTGCGCAAGGCAAAGGGGCAGGTGATGGTCATGAACGCGGCGCAAGCGGCTGAGAGAGCGGGCGTCCGGCCCTCGACGGTCTCGCGGTGGGTGCAGTCCGGACGGCTTGCGACTGGCAGGCTTCCCACACCGGGGAGCTGCAGATCGAGGACGGAGTCCTTGACGAGTTCCTGGCCCTCCGGACGGCCTCGCCGCGGTTGGGGCCGGACGCCACGGTCGAGCTGGCCGTCGCACAGGAGCGAATCCGAGGGCTTGAGGCGCTCGTGGCGTCTCAGCGCTCGTGGCTCGATGAGTCTGAGGCACGGCTGCGGATGGTCCTTCAGGCTCTCCACCACCTCCACCAGCTCGGCGGCCCTGGTGGAGAGGGTGAACATCACGCAGCGTCGAGGCTGACGGCAAGGCGGCCGCCAGCCCGCAGGCGAACAATTGTCTGACGCATTTGCTACTCAGGGTAATCAGACCCCTGCCGGCCTCGATGTCCGGTTGCTGACCGGATCGGGCCGGATTCAGGCCGAAAGCCCCATTTTCGCGGTCGAGCCGAGAAACCCGACGCGCTGAGCGGCCCGTAGCGGCGTTTTTCTCGGCAGGGTGGTCCTCCCCTACCTACCCCGACCGCTGGAATCGCCGGAGGGCCAGCGCCCAGCCCGTCCCTGCCCCCGTCAGCGGGGCCAGCCTCTCCCCCGATTCCCCTGCCGGCCCACCGACCAGCGGTCACAAGTTGCGACCAGCGGGCGCCCTGTGCGGCCAGGCGGCAGGGCTGATTTCTTCTCTCTCTGGTCAGCGGGGGTCGGCGGCCCCAAGCCGTCCGGCCCACGGCTGACCCCCCCCTCCGTCGGAGTCGGGGTCGGTCACGAGTGAGCCCCTAGCTAAAGTGCACGGCTGAACGTCACTCCCAGCGCGCCTTGGCGGCAGGACGCGGCGGCCCTCGATCCGCAGCTCGCCGGCGTCCTCGAGCTCCCGCAACGTCTCCCAGCCCTCGACGGCCAGATTCCGCCGCGCGGCGCGCGCCGCCGGCGGCCGCGTGATGGTCACAACGTCCAGATCGGACAACTCCGGGTACTGCGCTTGGAGCCCGCAGGCATCACCTGCAAGGCCCCCGCGCCATGGTGACGGGGCGCCTCCGCATACAAACCCCGATTCCTTCTACGCCCTGGCACGCTGGGTCAGGCTGCCCAGCTTTCTGACAGAACTTCCGCCTGCTCCAACACGGTCTGTGTCGCCTTCTCCTGCTTGTCGGGCGGGTAGCCGTGTCTGCGCAGGATGCGGCGCACCAGGACTCGGAGGTGGGCGCGGACGTTCTCGCGCAGCGTCCAGTCGATGGTGACGTTTCGGCGAACAGTCTCAACCAGCTCGTGGGCAATGGCTCGGAGAGTCTCGTCGCCGAGCATCTGCACCGCGCTGTCGTTCGTCTCCAGCGCGTCGTAGAAGGCCAGCTCGTCCTCCGACAGACCCAGCGCCTCACCGCGTTCGTTGGCCTCCCGCATGTCCCTGGCAAGCTTGATCAGCTCCTCGATAACCTGGGCGGCCTCTATCGCCCGGTTCTGGTAGCGGCGCAGCGTCTGCTCCAGCATCTCCGAGAACGACCGGGCCTGTACGACGTTCTTGCGTCGCCTCGTCGACACCTCGCCCCTGAGCAGCTTCTGCAGGAGCTCAACGGCCAGGTTGCGGTGCGGCATTCCCTGCACCTCGGCCAGGAACTCGTCCGACAGGACCGAGATGTCGGGCTTGTCCAGCCCAGCGGCCGCGAAGACGTCCATCACACCCTCCGACGCCACTGCCCGCGAGATGATCTGGCGCACGGCAAGATCCAGATCCTCCTCGGGACGCGCATCAGTCACCGTCCGCTTCGACAGAGCCGCCCGCACCGCCTGGAAGAACCCCACGTCGTCCCTGATCCGCAGCGTTTCCTCGTGAGGAACGGCCAGCGCGAATGCCTGTGACAGCTCTCGCACGGCGTTCATGCAGCGTTCCTTGCCGTCCTCCTGGGCCAGGATATGCTCCTGCGCGGTCGGCAGGAGGGTCAGGCGCTCTTGCGCAGTGCCTGTCGTCCACCTGGTCCAGTCGAAGCCGTGGAAGAGGGCGCAGCACACCTCGTACTTCTCCTGCATTACCGCCACCGCCTCATCCTGGTCGAGCGCCGTGCGCCCCGTGCCTCCACTCTCCGTGTAGGTGGCAAGCGCCCGCTTCAGGTCCTGGGCCAGCCCAAGGTAGTCCACGACCAGACCGCCCGGCTTGTCCTTGAACACGCGGTTCACCCGGGCGATGGCCTGCATCAGTCCGTGGCCGCGCATCGGTTTGTCCACGTACATGGTGTGGAGGCTCGGCGCGTCGAAGCCTGTCAGCCACATGTCCCGCACAAGCACGACCTTCAGCGGGTCGGCAGGGTCGCGAAACCGCTGGGCCAGCCCCTCCCGCCGGGCCTTGTTCCTGATGTGCGGCTGCCACTCCAAGGGGTCAGAGGCCGAGCCGGTCATCACGACCTTGATGCTTCCCTTGTCGTCATCGTCGTCGTGCCAGCCGGGGCGCAGCCGCACCAGCTCCCGGTAGAGGTCGATGCAGATGCGCCGGCTCATGCAGACGACCATCGCCTTGCCCTCCAGCGCCTCCAACCGCAGTCCGAAGTGGGCCACGATGTCCTCGGCGATCTGCTTCACCCGCTTGTCCGCGCCGACGACTGCCTCGAGCTGCGCCCATCTCGTCTTGAGCTTCTCCCTGCGCTCCACCTCCTCGCCCTCTGTTGCCTCCTCGAACTCCGGGTCGATGTTCGGCCGCTCGTCCTCGTCGAGGGTCAGCTTGGCGAGGCGGCTCTCGTAGTAGATGGGCACCGTGGCTCCGTCCTCGACGGACCGCTGGATGTCGTAGATGCTGATGTAGTCGCCGAACACGGCCCGGGTGTTGGCGTCCCGCAGCTCGATGGGCGTCCCCGTGAAGCCGACGAACGAGGCGTTTGGCAGCGCGTCGCGCATGTGTTTGGCGTAGCCGTCGATGAAGTCGTACTGACTGCGGTGCGCCTCGTCGGCGATGACCACTATGTTGCGCCGCTCCGAAAGAGTCGGGTGGCGGTCGCCCTTCTCCTCCGGGAAGAACTTCTGGATGGTCGTGAAGACCACGCGGCCGACATTCACCGAGAGCTTGCTTCGCAGGTCGGCGCGGCTCTCCGCTTGGGTCGGCGGCTGGCGCAGCAGGTCTTGGCAGCGGGAGAAGGTGCCGAAGAGCTGGTCGTCCAGGTCGTTGCGGTCGGTGAGCACCACGACGGTAGGGTTCTCCATCGCCTGCTCGCGGATGACGGCCCCGGCGTAGAAGGCCATCGTCAGGCTCTTGCCCGACCCCTGAGTGTGCCAGACCACCCCGATGCGGCGGTCGCCCGGATCCCCGCCGGGCTTCACCCCGGACTCGTAGCGCCCCCTGCTCTCATCCACGACCCCTTTAGACGCGCGTTGCAGCTCCGCCGCCCGCAGCGTCTCGTCGACCGCGGCCCTGACGGCGTGGAACTGGTGATACCCGGCCATCTTCTTCGCCAGCGCGCCACTGCCGTCGTCCTCGAAAACGATGAAGTCGCGGACGAGAGCGAGGAACCGGTCAGGCGAGCAGATGCCCTCCAACATCACCTGAAGCTCGGTCATATGAGAATCGGCCAGCTTCTCGCCGGTGACGGTGCGCCAGGGCTTGAACCACTCCCGCCCGGCGGTGAGAGTCCCGATGCGCGCCTCGTTCCCGTCCGAGACCATGAGCGCCTCGTTCATGGAGAACAGGGTTGGCAGCTCGAACGTATAGGTCTGGAGCTGCTGCCACGCCGTCCAGATGGTGGCGTCCTCGTCTGCAGGGTTCTTCAGCTCGATCACGCTCAGGGGCAGGCCGTTGACGAACAGCACCACATCGGGCCTGCGGGTGTTCCGGTTCTCGGTGACGGTGAACTGGTTGACGGCCAGCCAGTTGTTGTTGGTGGGATCGTCGAAGCCCAGGACCGCAACATGGTCTCCGCGCACCCGTCCCGCGGCCTCCCTGTACTCGATTTCCACGCCGTCCACCAGCATACGGTGAAAGCCGCGGTTGCGGGCTTCAAGGGTGGCGCCCTCGGGACGGGTCAGCTTGCGGAACGCGTCGTCCAGCGCCGATACCGGAAGGCTGGGATTCAGCGCGGCCAGAGCGTCTCGTAGCCGATGCTCCAGCACGACCTCGCCATAATCCCCGCGCTCCGCGTTGGGCGTGCCCGGCGCGATGTTGGGGCCGTGGGCCACCTGCCAGCCCAGGGCGGAAAGCCAGTCAAGGGCAGCCTGTTCAACGTCGGCTTCGGTGATGGTGGTCATTTCGTCCAGTCCATGACACCAGCGACTGCTAGAATGATCATGATCGCCAAAACCACGTGCAGCAGAGCGAACAGAATAGGTATCCATCGTTCAATGGTTGTCACTGCCCGATAGGTCTTGCCTTGTCCCTCCTGCGCCAAATGCCACTCATACTTGTACATCGACGCTGGCAAGTGTTTCTCCAGCTCGTGAATCACATCGACGAACTTGATGCGGTTCAGGTCGGCATGTGACTTGATAATCAGATACCAGAGTAGGGAGACGGGAATCCCTATAACGGGAATCAACAGCGTCCAGTAGCTCTGACCAAAACCTGCGGACTGAAGCCCGTACAGCGCCACGAGGGCTGCGTTTAGGGTCAGCAGATAACGGTTCGAGGCGACCCTGCGTGCGCTGACATTCTCGGCAGATTCCACGTAGAGTTTGTATTGCTCCAAAAGGGTCACGTCGAATGAATCACCGTAGGTCTCCTTCGTGTGGTTAATCAGATGTATGTCAGACTGGCACGACATGCGCAGCTACCTTTCCCCAGCAATCAGCTTTCTCAGATTCTCCCAGGTCCAATTGTAGATCTTGTCTGAGCTACGGGCCATGCGTGGCCTGGTGCATGTCTTGTTAGGACGCCCCTTCAATAGGAAGTACGGTTTTCTTTCCTCCTGGGTGATGGTCAACTCAGCGGCAACACCCGTGGCATCGTGAGTATGCTCTCCACAGATTACGATCGTGAGGTCAGTTCTACGTATGCGGTCCCGCACCTTGGCCTTCCAATTGCCTGTGAATGGCTCTTGCACCGACCAGTCCGCAATGTTGAATGGTGAGTCAGGATTCCTTGCCTGTCCCTTCAAGGCATCCCGAAGCTCCTCGTCATGGTCGAAGTCAAAGCTGATGAATGCTCGTTTCATTGCCATTGTCCTACCTCCTCGGTCGGCTTGAGTTGTGTTGGCTATGAGGCCAACGCTTCGGGGAGTGTGACGCCTCTCTCCAAAATATCTTCAACTAAGTCGGCGTACCACACCACACCGAGGTCAAACCCGGACTTGCGTGTGATTATCAGGTCTCCGATTTCCACCGGGTTCTCCTTCACCCATGGGTCTCCAGAATACACACCAAGGAACGCAAACTGCTTTTCCTTCGAGTACATCAACCGCCCGTCCTTCATCACGATGTCAACGGGCTTTGAGAGCACTACACTACCAGATGACCCTGGGAACAACTTAGCATCAATCAGGAAATAAGGTTGTCCTCTAAAGCCAACTCCCCAGCGCGAGGCAATAATGCCTGACTTGACGATTGGGAATAGATTCACGTGGTCGTAGAAACCCTTTGGGTATCCGACTACCAGAACATCACTCGACGCCTCAACCTCGATATTGTTCTTGCCAGCGAAGTTGTCAGCACTAAGAAGGTATGGAACGAGATACTGCTCGCTTCCAGTTATACGCCCTTTCACCAATTCCGAAATGTCAAGCAGAGCAACATCAATTGAACTGTCAGAATGAAATTTGGCTAAGGTTGAGAGTTGCTCTGATGAAAGTGTCACAGGTTCCCATGTCAGTACGCCAGCGGCATCCAATCGCCTAAGGTAGAAAGTGACATTGGACGGAGGAATCTCATTGTCTCCATCCCTCGGAATAAGGACATGCCGATTTGTAACCAGCCACATATCCTCTATTGTGCGCCATTGCGGGCCGTCGCCATCTTTGGGTTCGAGCCTACTGTAATAGAATCCAGTGCCTTGTGAAGCACCAACCGATGTATTGGTTTGGATCATTGTAGAGATCAAGTTCAACGCATCGTCTACATTCATCCTAGTTCCCTTTATTCGTTAGAATAGCTGTCCAAGGCCAATTGCCTAGTCTGACGTCCCCCAACACCAGCTTCGGCAACAGCGCATCCCGCTGCGCGGCGAGGGAGTGGGACTCGTGGATTGCCGATACGATACGATTAACGCATGGCTCGACCAATCTGGTGAAGGCTTGCGACACTCCTATGCTTGGAAGTGCAACCTTGTAGCGCGCCATATCTGCCCAGTTGGTGCGCGGCATCCTTGTGCCGGTAGACGTGGCATCCGTATAGTCTACAAACTCTGCGCTAGATGTATGACCGAGGACAAACCCAGACCACGGATTTGACTTGGGATGCACAACAACAATGTCCGTTGAGCACACCCCATCCAATGGAGCGACGCCAACCTTGTGAAAGTATGGTCGCAGTTTCCCGAACAAGATGTCGCCCTGTTCGAACTTGAACTTCCCGCTAGCTAGTCCATCTGCGTTGCTCCATTGCGTAAGCGCGATGCAACGCTTGGGCATGTGTTCTAGACCAATGTAGGGTGTATCCGGGTCAATCTCTCCCGGCTTTGCTCCAGACCGACGTTGAAATGCTATGCCCCCCAACGCCTTCACCTCCCACCCCTCCGGGGTCTCCCCGAGCTCGGAGGGCGCCAGCCGGTCGGGGAAGAGGTTGTAGAGATCGGCAGGGAGGCCGGGTAGGGACTCGCCGCGCTGCCAGCGGCCTTCCATCTTGGCGCGCACCGGGTCGAAATCAACGAACCAGCACTTGAAGAGCGCTTGCGCCATGTCCTCCAGCGTCTCGTTCATCCGCTGGTTCAGCTCGATCTTGTCGTCCAGCGTGCCGAGCACATGGGCGATGGCGCGCTGTTCGGGGAGAGGCGGTAGAGTAAACGAGTACTGTCGAATCCTATCGGGCGAGGTATGCTTGACAGTTGTCCCAGTCGCGCTTGCGAGCACTTCATGACGGTAGTCATCGGTACACATCACGTAGCAGAAGTATCTCATGCATATCTCTACGTTGCCCTTAGGAAGGACCTTGCCAAGGCGTTGATTGTGCAGGTATCTACGGCCATTGGTACTTGCGGGTACGAGCGCCGGACAGCCTAGTGTGTCTGACTGCTTGCTCAGGTCGGTCATGGTGACGAGGAGGTCTCCTTCATCAAGCACGAATTCTTCCGGGACCGATCCGTCGTAGTATTTGAACCTGTCTCCCTTGAACCCTCCGCCGATAGCGAAGTTGCCGGGGGTTAACAGCACATCTCCCTGAGGCTCGTCGTGGATGGAAGCGCCCTTGAAGGCAAATCCATGCTTTATGTCTATGAGGTCCCCAAGCGTCACTTCGCGCCAGTCACTTCGCTCCGTTGTCCTACCACCATCGGTCAATTCAACACTCGCCTCATTACCAGCGCTTTTACCACCTCGGTGTCGCCAGGCGCACCTCTCGTCAGGCCGTCCGTGTCTCCGTGTCTCCCTTCCCATACGTGCTTCCCAGTGTTCAGGGCTATCCTGACCGCGGAGATCTGCTTCGGCGACAGGTCGTCGTAGCTGTCTTCATACCCGTTCACCACGACGTGCATGTCCTGCGGGTAGCTCTGCAATACCGGAATCAGCTGTCCTACGGTCATGACCCTATCTCCCCAGTCCTTGTCTCAGTCCGGTGTCGCCAGACAATATTCCAGGAGTGCCGACCTGCCCACCACATCTACTATGCGGACTATCGCCTCTCTGCCGTCGGCGTCGGTGAGACGCATGTCCTCTCTAAGGGCGAAGTGAACGGGCTGCTGCTTTCCCTGGTCGATGGCGATGTTGGAGGCGTAGAGGTACGTCCGATCAAGGTCGTCCCGAATCGGATTCAGTCTACCCTTGACCGCAGGAACGTAGCCGGTCGACTCAGCGAAGATAACACTGCCGCCCTCCGGTAGGCGTCCCAGCTCCACCGCAAGAGAACCCTGGCTGGGAACCCATTCCCGCTCCACGTGAGCGCCGTAGCCGGGAGCGGCGGCGAAGATGGTCATGGGGAGGTGGGTCGTGTGCAGGTCGAGCTCAGCCTCGCCGTTTTCGTCCGTCGTAGCGCGCTTCCACGTCTTGTTGGGGAAGAGGGCCAGGACATCGGAACCGGGCAAGGGCTGGCCGGCGGACCGCACGGTGATGACGGCACGGGCGGGGCTCTGGTCCAGCGCCGCTGCGGGGATGATGATGAGGACCTCCGAGTTGTCGATGAGGGAATACTCAGGCTGTTTGCCGGAGAGTTCCCGAGTCTCGCGCATGATGATGGGAACGCCGTCACCGCGTCGCTCCATGAAGAACTGCCGGTCCTCCGATCCCCCGATTCCCCCTACAGGCATACGCGCCAACACGGAGGTCAAGACTTCGTTGCGCGTCGCCTGGCGAGCTTCCATGCTCTCCAAAGTCAGGTTGTTCGGCAGGGAGCCCGGCGATTGGATCTCCAGGCGGTCTTCAAACATCGAAAGCCGTATCCTGATGCCGGATATCGAATAGTCACGATGCACCACGGCGTTGACTATGGCCTCGAATAGCGCCCTCTCGCTGTACTGGGGCAGATTCACGCGGGCCGGGTCCTTGCGCGCCGCGACGCGCATGTTTCTCATGGCAAAAGCCACGGCGTCGCCGATCTGCCGGTTGATCGGGCCGGTGATTTCCTGCGCGTCAATTTGGCCGGAGGCGCGATCATCCCCACGATAGCGGGTCGCCGTGATGCCGGCGTTCGGCAGCCACTGCTCGGGACTTCGGGTGCATAGCAGCATGCCAGCCACTGTAGCCCGCAGAATCCCGGCGTCGTCGTTGGCCAGCAGCGCCAGCTTCACCAGCGCCGACTGGGGCTCCGCCGCGCCCTCTGCACTCAACAGGGGTCTCCAAAGCGACTCGTCCAAGGTCTCGAATCCAGTGTCAGGGACGGCCTGCTCGTCATACGAATGGAACCGCGCCTGTCCGCGCCGCTGGGCAAGGCGCAGCCGCTCGTCGCTTGTCATCCTTCGCTTCGTCCCGCCTACGCGAACGTAGCTCTCGCCGGGGCTGTCATGCTGAGAATCGCCTTCCGGTATTTCTACCAGCATGAACGGCCTGCCATCGAGCTGCCTGTGATAGGTGCGGATGCGCACGGGCGGCCTGATGGAGTCGGTGCTGACCTCGACCAGGAGGGAGTCGAGCTCGACGATCTGCTCCCGCGACATGCCCTGCACATCCCCTTCGTCTGTGACGCCGCAGAGCAGCACGCCGCCGTCCGCATTGGCGAAGGCGGCGATCTCATCCGCCAGGTCGGCGCGGCTCGGGCTTCTGGGCCTGTTGCCGGCGAACTCGACCGCCTTGAACTCCCAGGTGCTGTCTTCGCCCAACTGCAACTGGTGCCTGATCTCTTCGTCGCTGTAGGTCATAGCCGAGCTTCTCCGGTAGTCCCTGGGAACGGTTGACAGAGCTCCCTCAGCATCTCCTCGCTGAATCCAGGGCAGTAGTCCCGCAGGATGTCGGGGGTGATCTCGCTAATGCGCAGTCGCCGCTCCAGTCGAATGCGTTTGACAGCGTTCGGCAAATCGTCCACTAGAGGCCTAACGAGGTCCTCTGCCGCGGTATACAAGCCTTCGTGATGCTCCGCTTCCGGGACGCAACTGTTCTGGTACCAGGAGGCAAGCCCCTCTTCTAGCCAGTTGGCGGGGCGTTCGTCCACCTTCTCGTTCCAGGGATCGAGCAGGTGAAAACACTCGTGGGCAAGCTGCCACCTGGCCCGGACCGGGTCTGTAAGTGCATTTGGTCCCAGCCGGATAACGATGTGTCTGGAGCGCCTCTCGGCATCGTCCGGCGCGATGCCGGTATCTGGAAACCAGAGGTGTGGAGGCTTGCCCTGCGACCTGTCGATGTCGATGCCTACCAGTGTAAACGAGCGATCACGTGGTCCGAATCGGCGCTCAATATCGGCCAAGAATTGGCTGGCATATTCCGGGAGCGTCATTGGACTGTGGCTGCCATTCTCCCAAAACTCGGTTGTGAACAGGGAATCGACGATGCTCATGGGCCGTCTCCAAATCCCAGCCGCGTCAGGTTTGCCTCAATGGCCGCGTCTAGCCGCTGCGCTTCGGTCTGCTGCTCGCGCCACTGGGCCGCGAGTCGGGCCATCTTCTCCTCGAAGGGCACGCCGTCGTCGGGCTGCGGCTCCGCGCCGACGTAGCGGCCGGGGGTCAGGACGTGGCCGTGCTTGCGAATCTCTTCGAGCGTCGCGCTCTTGCAGAAGCCGAGAACGTCCGCGTACTCGCCCAGGCCTTCCTTGCCCCGCCAGGCGTGGTAAGTCTCCGCGACACGGGCTATGTCTTCCGGGGACAGGTCCCGGTGGGTGCGGTCAATCATGTGGCCCAGCTTGCGGGTGTCAATGAACAGGGTTTCCCCCTGACGATGCCGGTGCTCCCCGTTGCGGCGGCCCTTGGACAGGAACCAGAGACAGGCGGGTATCTGGGTCGACCGAAACAGCTGGCCCGGCAACGCTATGATGCAGTCCACCAAGTCAGCCTCGATCAGATTCTTGCGAATCTCACCCTCTCCAGACTGGTTCGACGACATGGAGCCGTTGGCAAGGACGAAGCCGGCGATACCGCGCGGCGCAAGGTGGTACAGGAAGTGTTGCACCCAGGCGAAGTTGGCGTTGCCCACCGGCGGGACCCCGTACTCCCATCGCCTGTCGTCACGCAGCCGATCGCCGCCCCAGTCGGAGACGTTGAAGGGCGGATTGGCGAGGATGTAGTCGGCCCGCAGGTCGGGGTGGCGGTCGTTGTGGAAGCTGTCACCCTGCTCGATCTGGCCCTCGATGCCCCGGATCGCCAAGTTCATCCTGGCCATGCGCCAGGTGGTGTAGTTAGACTCCTGGCCGTAGATGGAGATGTCTGTCTTAGCCCTGCCACCGTTGCCATTGCCGCTGGCGTGAGCTCGGATGAACTCGACCGACTGGACGAACATGCCGGAAGAGCCGCAGCAGGGGTCGTAGACCCTGCCCTGGTATGGCTCCAGCATCTCAACGAGCAGCCTCACCACGCTGCGAGGGGTGTAGAATTCGCCCCCCTTGCGACCCTCGGCGAGAGCGAACTGCTCCAGGAAGTACTCGTAGACGCTGCCCAGCACGTCCGTGGCGCGGGCATCGGCCCCGCCCACCTTGATATTGCTCACCATGTCGACCACCTGGCCGAGGCGGGCCTTGTCCAGTGCGGGGCGGGCGTAGTCCTTGGGCAGCACGTCCTTGAGCGCCGGATTGTCACGCTCGATGGCGGTCATGGCGTCATCCACGGCCCTCCCTATGGTGGGCTGGCGGGCCTGTGCTTGCAGCTTCGGCCATCGAGCCTCTGGCGGTACCCAGAAGATGCTCTGGGCACGGTACTCATCCGGGTCTTCGGGATCGGCCCCCTCGTCGCGCTCGGTCTCCACCTTGGCGTGGGCCTCCTCAAAGGCGTCAGAGATGTACTTGAGGAAGATCAGGCCGAGGACGACGTGCTTGTACTCGGCGGCGTCCATGCTGCCCCGCAGCGCGTCGGCCATCTGCCAGAGCTTGGCCTCGTAGCCTGTCAGAGCACCGCTGCTCGATTCGGCGCCCACGCCGGAAGCTGTCTGTCCCCGTCGGGCAGTCGTCATGATGCACTCTCTCGTTTGCCCTTGGTACGCCACATACCTACTTCGCGTAGGGCGTTCTTGCCCCCCGGTCCGTATCCGTGACGGACCAGGAAGCCGGGCACGCCGCCGTACTCGACGGATATCACCGCGGACTCGGCGGTCTTGTCGTGGCCGGGCAGGAAGAACGAGCCGATCGCCGTCTCCGCGCCGCAGCCACACCAGCACTCACCGGTCGGCAGCAGGCGTTTGGTTGAAGCCATATCCCAGTCGCCTCCTCGGAGCTTCAGCCCAAGAAACCTTGGGTACTATCCAAGGATATGCGCCTAAATGTACTCGGTCAATGTTCTGTCACAACGGATCCCGTTCAGGTGTTCATAGGGAAAGGACTCCCACGATGCCCGGCTAGTAACGGGATGAGCCACGCAGAAACCCCTGAAGTCAAGATAGGGAGAGGAGGAGATATGATAGGAGGAGGAGGAAACCAATGACCCGACGACTCTACATTGACCAGCCCTTCGAGCTGGACACGGTCTTGGATGGGACACAGGACTTCCGTTGGCTTCCATGGCAGGATGACTGGCGCTCTGGGGTGCTGGGTGGGAACCTGATTCACATCCGACGGGTCGACGGCGGTGTGGAGTACCAGGCGGACTCGGACCTGGATGCTCTACTGCATTCGTACTTCCGGCTCGAGGATGACATCAGGACCGTCCACGCTGATCTCTCAGCCCGAGACCAGAGAATGGCCAATCTGACGAAGAAGTACTCACAACTACGGGTGCTACGACAGCCGGATCCCTGGGAATGCACGGTTGCCTACATATGCTCCGCTACCAACAACGTGAACCGCATCAGAGAGATTGTGGAGAGAATCGCGGTTCGGCTCGGACAGCCGGTGGAGCTCGACGGAGAGGTGCGCCATACGTTCCCAACACCCAGCATGGTGTTGGAGGCAGGTGTAGAGTCGTTGGCACGGTTGGGGTTAGGCATGGACCGCCACTCCAAGATAGTGGCCGCGGCCGAACGGATACGTGATGGGAGACTGGACCTGTGCCGCCTATCTCAACGAGACGTATGCTATGCCGAGGCCAAGAGGCGACTGATGGGCTGTTACGGCATCGGAGGTAAGGTGGCGGACTGCATCTCCCTGTTCGCACTGGATAAACTGGAGGCGTTTCCGATCGACAGGTGGGTGGAGAGAGCCATGGCCTCCTACTTCCCGTGCCGTGAACAACCCTGGGGCGATGATCTGGTCATGTGGGCCCAAGACTACTTTGGGAAGTATGCCGGGTATGCAAATCAGCTCCTTTTTCACGAGCAACGGGAGTCAGACAACCCGCGTAGGGTTGGGCCGTGGGAAGAACCCGGGCCGAGAGAACAGCGACAGGCTCGCAAGGTCGTATAAGACTAAGTCTCCGATGCCTTACCGGCGCGAAGGGGTTTGAAGGAGCAGATGCGAATGAAACTCGGGTCACAGATCCCGATCCTCAAGAAATTTGAAGCCGATCCGGCCTTGGCGCACTTGGAGCAGATGCTTACCGAATTTGACGCATTCGCTTTCCTAGGTGTGTCTAGATCGGAGGAGACTCACTCCAACATCCTGGCATGGCTTCTCAATCCCCGCGAGGAACACTCGATGGGAGAATTCTTCCTTGTTAAATTCCTTCGCAAAACGAAGGCGGCCACGGCAGAACAGATCCGAGACATGGACTGGTCTAAGACCCTTATTCAGCGGGAGTGGCGTAACGTCGTGGATGGAGAGGTCGGTTTCCTGGACATCCTGGTACTCAATCGAGATGCGGAGTACGTCTGCGCAATTGAAAATCGGGATAAGTAGTTAGGGGCTTAAGGCCCTCCGAACTCTCGGTGTGTCTGCTAACATCTTTGCGTCCTGGGCTCGACCAGCCTTTATGATGCGACGCGCCCCTCGTACACGGAAAGTGCAGGGTCGCGGCCTCATCCCAGCCTTCTCGCTCTACCAAGATTCCTGCCAAAGCCTCATCTGACAACGAATGGTCGTGAAACTCTGTGAAATACTTTAGGAAGCAAGCCTTGCCTATGGACTGCAATGTTCGATCCAACTGCTTATCGTTCATCAGCATTAGTCACTCGTCCCCCGCCGTCCTATACCCCTACCGCTGGTATGCCTGGCATCCGAGGTTCCAGCACGTGCCGCCCCTGTACCGTTGGTGTCTTGAATCGCTGGCCCTCCAGAATCTCCGCAACCGTCAAGAGTTGCATCTTTGGATACTCGATCCCGAGTATCTCTAGGCTCCCCGCTTCCGCCATGAACCTAGCAAAGTTACGGGCCTTTGTCGTTCCCAACGGCTCCATGATGATAAGTCCGGCTATGAGTGCGTTGTCATAATCGAAGACGCCCTTCAGTTCCCGTAGGACGTTGATGCCGACATTCACGCCGCCTTTGACCTCAATCACCATGCTTTGAAGGTCTTGCGCGTGGGGAACGGCGAAGTACACCCGTCCGTCAATCCCACCGTCGGCTGAACGCTTCGTGGTGACGAATCCTTCTACCTGTTCAACGGCCCACTTCTGGAAGTGGTACTTGTCTCGTGTCCATAGGTCCTGCGCGCCCTCTACCGTGTGAGGGACACCTTCAACCGCGAAGTCCCGCCCTTCTACCAGTCCGAGTCGTTCCGTAAGCCGTACACGGGCTACCCGCTTAACGGCATGAATGGCAATGTCAATGCCGATCCACGCGCGGCCCAACTTCTGGGCCGCTTCCATCGTCGTAGCGCAGCCACAGAACGGGTCAAGCACCACGTCGCCCGGATTGCTGGACGCCTTGATGATGCGTTCCATGAGCGCAAGAGGCTTTTGCGTAGCGTAGCCCATCCGCTCCTTAGCTTGAGAGTTTACTGGAGGAATGTCGTCCCATATCGTATCTATCGGTGTTCCCTTCATCTCATCAAGGTATCTCTTGTATCTTGGAATACCTCCTCTAGGCGGCCAGTAAATCCGCCCCATTTTGTCCAGCAGGTCTAACTTTTCTTGGGCCGAAAGAGATTTAGCGGATTTTGGAAGTGCTCGGTTAGGGATTGCCCAATGACTATCGGTCCTCGATGGGTCAAGACCGCGCCACGGCAAACCGGAGCTTCCCAGAGTCAGACCAGCACCCTTCAGGTCGCCAAGACTATATCTCCGTCCCGTTTGAGGGTCTTTGTTGCTATATTTACTCTTCAAGTGTTCCGCGCTATGCGGTTTGAATTGAGGGTGCCAAGTGAAGGTCTCGCCCTTGACGTAGTACAAGATGTTGTCAGCATTGTTGGCATAGCGTTTACTACCGCGTCCAGTAGAGTTATTGCGTCGCCAAGTAATGTCGCTCCGAAAGTTGCGATGGCCTAATATGGAGTCAAGTAAAGGCTTGATGTAGTGACTTGCCGTGGGGTCGCAATGGAGAAATAGACTCCCTGTAGGCTTCAAGATGCGACGCATGATGAGCAAACGTTGAGCCATGTAGGATAGATATGCCAGTAGACGGGGCTGAGTGTAGCGAAGGGCGCGCATCCACAGCCGCCATAGCTCAGCAGTATCGTCGTCGATGCCGTTCTCGCGCATCAGAACGGGCATAGCGCGGATAGCGCGTTCCCGTTCGTCGTCCAGCTCCCACATGTCGCAGAACGCCTCTATCTGGTCGGGAAGCGGCCTGCCAGTCTCGTCTCTGTAGATGGCGTTGTACTGCCGGTTGGAGTTGAAGGGCGGGTCAAGATATATCAGGTCCACGCTGGCGAGCGGGAAGTCCTGCATGATGGTGAGGCAATCGCCGTAGTAGAGTCGGTTCATGCCACCGCCCTCCCCATCGTGCCCTGTATGAACGACTCGAAGGGGTTAACGGTATTGCGGACGTTGTACTTGAAGCAGGCTTCAATGGCGTAGGCCATCGCAAAGCCCTTCGAGTAGTGGTGATGCGTTCCGTACCAAGCCCGCTTTAGGAGCGACCAGAAGCCTTCGATGGTGTTCGTATGGGTCAGTCCATCTGCGTACATGGCCGAATGATCGACCGTCACATGGCGCATGAGCCGCCGCATCTGGTTGTATCCAACCCAAGTGTCCGTCACCAGTAGGGCTGACGGGTCAACGTTCCGATTCAGGAACTCGGTGAGGGCCACCGCGTTGACTCGCATCGACGGTTGGGCAACCACCTTGCCTCCGCGCTCTACCGCTCCAATTATCGGGAGCTTGTCAGTACCGCGTCCGCGCGTGTTGGGCTTGTCGTCGTCCCTACGGTTACGCTTCCGAGGCTTCCCGCCGATGTAGGCTTCGTCCGCCTCTACGATTCCGGTCAGCAATTCGCCCTCTTCGACCATCGCTTCCCGAACACGCATCGCTAAGTACCAAGCTGTCTTCTGGTTCAGGTCGAGGTCGCGGGCCAACTGGTAGGACGATAGGCTCTTCTTGGCATTCAGGACTAGAGAAATCGCCAAGAACCACTTTTGCAGGGGAACCTTCGTCTTCTGGAAGATGGTACCTGACAGGACATTGAAGCTGGACTTGCAACCATGGCAATTCCAGCGGCCTATTCGGTCTCCGTCGACCTTGCGACCTACCATGACGCTCCCGCAATGCGGGCAAGCCGGTGTATGATGCCAGCGCACGCGCTCCAGGTGCTCGACGCAGGACTCGTGATCGGGGAACCGCTGGAAGACTTTGATGAGGTCCACGTTGCCAACCCTCCATTTACTAAGAGGATTGTATCTTCTTCTCCCGTGAAAGTCAAGCCCCTAACTACTTATCCCGTTGAAAATAAGGTCTTCTCCAGCGAGCACAGCGAACAGTTGACACGGTACAGGAAGGCCTTGGACCGCGAATTTGAGAGGTTCTGCAGGAGTCATGTGTTCGTAACACGTCATGGCGTACTCCCAGGCCGGGCTGAAGAACGGGCATTCTGGGCGTCGGTGGACTACGGGACGATCTTGCAGCTGGTCGAGGATACCATTGACCACGGAATGGGGGGCGGCAATGACGAGACGGTTACCTTCCTGCGGCAATACGCGACGACTCTAAGGAGAAGAATAGTGCCAGATAGCAACATAAGGCGGATGGCGAACAGGATATATCTTCGGCACGGGGAAGCCATCGACCTGATAATCGATCAAAGGGAGGCCCACATCGCGGAGCTGCGAGAGATCTGTTGTGAGGCATTAAAGCGACACGGGAACTGGGCCCTGATTGGAGAGCGGAACGGAGGGAAACTGCTTGGGTTCACTGACACCAGCTGGAGACGATTCGATGTGTTCAACACGGGGACGAGCCTCTCGAGAACCGATCCGTCCGATCTGCTGTTGTTAGACTTCGACTTCAGAAACAGAGGAGTGGTCACCCTGATTCTAACGATCATGAATGGGAAAAGGGAGGATGTCAGGAAGTCACTTTTCGAGAGAACCCAGGGTCGCTGCCCCGAGGTATTCAACCACAGAGGCGATCAAAGGGGGGGCTCCTACGGAAAGAGCACCATCCGCCTGTACGCGTCGGAACCCATTCTGTCGGAGCTCGACTTCGCCGATGGAGACCGGGCATCCTGGAATGACGCAATAACCAAGTGGCTGTCCGACTTCGCCGAGAATGAGTTTCCCAGGATGAATCGGATCATCCTTGGAAGTCTTCAACAGATCGAAGACAAACTAGCAGGCGACGGAGGGTCGACTCTGTAGGTAGGACAACGCCGCACCGTAATGGAGTGGGTCGTTTCACGAGACTCCACCAAGAGCCCCGCCGGAGTTGGGGGCGCATTTCCCACTAGTAGTCCGAAATCTTTGAAGTGAGGGGCAACGGGATTAGCGTGATAGAGCAGCCCACTCACCAGTGATTGGATCGGCGTCCTACGACGACAGGGCGGGTTTCAAACCCGCCCCTGCCAAGCCGTCGGCACCCTTCAATACTAAGATGTTGGACCACTAGCAGCCCGTCCGAGGATTATCTAACGGTGCTTGCGGGTCAGCGACAATGGATCGCGACAACTAATTTTGCCGGTTGCGCCGGCCGGCCCCCAGATAGCTTTGCGAATAGCGCCGTGCTCGCTACCTCGGCAAAAGTTCCTGATGCGTTGGGCTGACCCATCAACCCGTGCTTTCCTGTGCAGATTGACCCCAAAGCGGAACAGTTTGAGCAGGTTGTGGCCTGTGCAGATCAGCGACCATTCGCCGTTCACCTTCTCCAGTCCCCGCAGCAGGAACTGGCGGAATCCCCGGCCCTGCTTGATCTGGCCGAATACCGGCTCCACAGTTTGCATCCGCAAAGCGTAGCGCTGCCGACCCCGCTTGGTCTGTAACTTCCGTCGCATCCGGTCCCTGGGAGACAGATGGCTGGGTATGCGACCTCGGGGCGCGGGTGGCACAACCCGACCGTGGCGGGTCTGCTCCGGCGCGACGAACGGGTCCACGCCCAGAGCATAAAGCTCGTCGACTGCCTTTGCCGAGTAATAGCCAGCATCGGCGGATACTTCCCTGGGGACTGCACCGACGTTGTCGATGGTCTCCTCCATCATCGCCGCAGCCGGTTGCTTATCCGAAGTCTGGTTTGTGGCCCGCGCCGCCACGATCACCTGGTGAGCGCTGTCCACCACCGCCTGACAGTTGTACGCTTGCAGGAAGTCCTTTCCTCCAGGTGCGGGGATGATGCGCGACTCGGTATCGGTGAAGTTACGCTGGGCCTTGTCGTCGGGCACACCCGGGTGCTTACCACCTTCGGCCTCGGCCTGTTCGGCAGCCGCCTGCGCCTCGGCTTCCAGCGCCGCCATGGCTTCCCGTATCTTCTCCAACCGACCCTCTCGAAAGGCCAACTCCTCCGGCAACTCATCTCCACGCTTGTCTTTGCCGTACCGCCGGTCTTCCTCATCATCCGCTGCCTGGGCCTGCCGCAACAACTCCGTTACCTCCGCCGCCAACTGCGCTGCCTTCTCCTTCATCCGTTGGTAACTCATCGCCTTATGCTTCGATGCGTTGGCCTTGACCTTCGTGCCGTCCAGCGCCACGTGCCCCAGCTTCACCAGCCCCGCCTGCTGGCACAACGCCAGTACCTGTACGAACAGGCCCGACAGCGCATCCACATTATCCTTGCGAAAGTCGGAGATGGTCCGGAAGTCCGGTGTGTTGTTCGCCGCCAACACCCTGAAGGCGATGTCTTCGTGGAGACGCTGGGCGATGCGGCGTGAGGACGCCACCCCGACGCAGTAGCCGTAGAGCAACACCTTGACCATCATCCGTGGATGATACGGCGGCCCGCCACGCCGTTCCCGCTCGTAGCGAGCGGTGACCTCCGACATGTCCAACTGGTCCACCACGTCGGATATGAAGTAGGCCAGATGGTCGTCAGGCAGCCACTCCTGCAACGCCGCTGGCAACAGCAACTGCTGCTCGGGTTCGTAGGGAAGGTAGGTCTTGCTCATCAACGACTCCCCGCTACTGGACTGGGCCCATCATACCCACAAACACTCGCCAACCGTGTTTCTCGGACGGGCTGCTAGGGTGCCAAGGCCACGGCGCCGGCAGCGCCCATCCCGCCATTTATTGGCGCGACATGTTGAGCCGTCGGGCGATCTCGGTGAACCTCTCAGCCCTCTGGGCCTCCTCTTCCGGCGTACGCCGCACCGGTAGGGGTGGGAGATTCTCGGCGGGGAGGACCCTGCGGTGTGTCCGGCCGTGGCAGATGTTGCTCGCCACGCTTTCGTGGACACCGAAGTGCTCGGCCAGCTCCACAATGCGGTGGCCCTTCGAGTAGTAGTAGCGCATCGCCGCAATCTGCGGTACTGGCAGCAGTCTTCGTCGATTCGCCATGTCAAGGGCCTCCCGCTCATCCGTAGGTTATGTGGGATTCTAGCACCGGAAGGCGGAGATAGCTAAAGACACGCTTTACACCAGCTTGTTACATGCGGACTCCTCCTCAAAATCCCCCTTTACACCAGCGCTCCAAACGTGCGTAGTGTGGAGAGAGACCAAAAACACGGCGATATAATATAAGAGGGAACCAAAAGTGGCGTCACAATGGGCGGAGCTGCAGGGGCCGCCACCCTCCCCTTGACCGATGTTGACCCCGCAATGCCGGAGCGGCAGCATGAGGGCCTACGGCGAGGCCCCACCGGCCGCCGAAGCCCCGGCCGCCTTTCTTCGGACTGCGGAAGGTAGGGCAGAGAGACGGGCCGTGTGTGTAGTCGATCATGTCGTCAGCCGAGCCTCCTTCTTTACGGGCTCGCTGTCCTTCACGGGGCGGAGGCGGACACCGCGATAGACTCGGTTCTTGCCTGCAACGCCGCGTCGCTCCGCGCGCCTTGGCCAGCTCGACACCACCTCGGGCGCAAGGCTACGCAGCAGGCGTTGACGCGTCCAGCCCTCGATCTTGTTATCTTGTTCTCCGAACTCGGAAGCAAGACTGTCCCAGAGTTCGTCGGCGGCCAGCTCCCCGCTCGGGTCCGCAACGACGTTGTCCAGGAGCCAACTGCCCACGTCACCGATGCTGTCCCGAAACCGCTCCTCGACGGCGGACTCGACGGCCGGAATATCCGGCGGCGCTTTGCGGTGCTTCGTGGCAGCCCTGACCAGCTTTGCTACCATCGCCTGTCTGACCTCCGGGACGGTACGAACGCGGTCGACCATCTCATCGTCCCTGACCCCTTCGGGCAGAGCTGGATAGTGCAGTATCCGTGTCCGGTCCCGCATCGCCCTATCAGTCAGGGGGATGCGTTCAATATCAGGGTTGTTCACACTAACGAACATCGTCCCGGTGGCCGGCCGCGCGGGGCCGGCTTTCTCGCCCACGTCGCGTTGTGTCAGACCTCCGACGCCGTCCAGGGACTTGATGAGGGACACGTTCAACCTGGCCTTACCATCTGGGAGCTCCGACACCACAGCGATTCTCGAATCCTGGATGCCGAAGAGGTTCCCCTGGTGCGCCACCGGAAAGCGTTGCTCTACTATCGCGGCCCCCATCGATGACTTGGCCGTAGCCGATGGCCTTCACGTCTCCTAGGGCAGCCGCGACCGCCTCCAAGAGTGTGCTCTTGCCACCCGCAGGGGGCCCAAGCAAGACGTAGAAACGCCGGCTGACCTTACCTCGCAGCGCGTGCCCCAAGGCGTTGACCAAGAAGCCCCTGCTGTCCTCCGGCAGGTGCGCCAATAGGCGGTCTACATCAGGGTGCGTCGCGTCGGGGTCGTAGGGGTCCGGAACCTGCCGCGTGACCAGCTTCGACCGCGCTTCCGCACCAGTCAGTAGAGCCCCCGTGTTCAGGTCAATGATGCCGTTGGGAGCGCCAAGATAGCGGCCGTCGCGGTGCAGCTCCTCAACATTCACGACTTCGAGACCCTTGGGAAGCGCCTTGTCGTAACGCCAACGTTCCACGACACGTCCGACGGACCGCAGGGCCTTTTGACGGCCCTCGTCGGACCGCAGCTTCTTGGCGTATCGGGCAATCTCGCCGATCTGCCTTGGTGAGATGCTCTCGGCACTCATCGCGTCGCGAGCCCATTGCAGGGCCGTGTCGCCCATCAGCTTCCCTATCGCGTCGCGATCCTCTGACCAACGCCAACCCGTCGTTACAATCCGCAGGGTCATGTCCGCCCCCTCGTGCTTAACGCACAGGAGCTTGTCGCAGTGCATCCTTAGCGCGCGTATACAGTCTGCATCCGGCGTCGGGTCCCACGGTTCCAGGAAGTCTCTCTCTGAGTACCACCGATAGGTCGGCTTCTCTGGGGCCTCCCAATATTCGGCGGCCTCGATCATGGCGATGCGGGCGTAGGCGTCCACGTCGGCGGCGTCTGTTCCATCTCGGTCTGGATAGTCGCCGTTAACAACTCCTGGCATGGTGGACGTGTCCACGGTTAGCACCTGGGCGGCTATGTCCTGGAGCTTCTTGGCGGCCTTCGCCATCGCTCGCAGCCCTGGCTTATCGGCGTCCCGCCACAGGACCACATTCAGGCCCTGCAGCCGCGAGAAATTCGCCTGGCCAACGCCGGTTGTTCCGCCCAGCCAAGACGCCGCACGGCCTCCGGCGTCCTCAACCGCTCGGGCAGCCTTCTCGCCCTCGCAGAGAACGACTCGGCCAGACGTGGGGCCGTAGAATTGGACATGAGTGGCGGGGCGCTTGCCCTGACTGGGCGTCGTCCAGTGACGGTCCTTCTTGGGGCGCCAGTCGTCGCGGTGCTGACGGATCTGCCCCTGACCGTCCACGCGCTCGTAGTCCACGCAGCACCGCCCGCACATGTGGGGTGGGTACGTCGCCCTTCGGGGGGGAGACGTACCCACCCCCTCGAGGAGGCGGATGATAGCCTTGACGTTCTCCGCCGCTTGGGGTGCGTCGTTGTCGATGCAGCCTCGGCAGCCGAAGACGCCGTCCTGATTGACGTGAAAGCGGTCGTCGCCGCCGCACAAGGGACAGGGGCCGGCGAGCTCACGTCCCCGGCGCCGCAGGTCTGGGAATCTTGCCTGAAAGTCGTTGGTCCTGTAGGATGACTTTGGCATCGGTTTAGTCTCCGGTGTCTCTAGATGGAGGCCCGCCACCGCACAGTGGCAGGCCTCTTTTTTTGTCCTCGATTTCAGCACCACAAACTTGTCATAATCCCTCCCTTTCGTACTTGGAGTGACCTTGGTGTCTCATTTGCTAAGGCGGTCTGCGCCTTTGTATATCGCGTGGGGCCTGCCTAGCTGGAGTGTCACGTGAGTCACTATACGACGGGTCTGGGCCTTACATCAACGTATCACGGCGATATAAAGACTATAAATACCGTAATCCGTAAGGTTTCCATCCGCAGGAGCCCACACGCAGAATATTCGGGGGGACACAGGTAGGAAGGGAGGATTCGTTTGACGCCTGTCGCGTCCGCGCATCCTGACCAAAGTAGTACAAAAGTGGTACGTCAGGTGGAGTTAGCTACAAAACTGGCTCCGCAGGCTGGATTCGAACCAGCGACCCGTCGGTTAACAGCCGACTGCTCTACCACTGAGCTACTGCGGAGCGCCATTCGGGTTGCACGCGGCCGACTCGGCGGCTACGGCAACCCCGTTAATCTTACCATTCCCCTACTTGCGCTGCTACCGGAGGGGCGAGTAGTCGGTGGGTGTTAGCGTAGAGTTCAGGATCCTGGCCACCAGCTTGCCGTTGGCCTCGGACTCGGCGACTACCTGATGCCAGTCGGGGTCGGCGCCGAAGGAGGCCCAGGCCCTTTCGCGGTCGGCGGCGTCCTCGAAGGCGACGATGTAGATCAGGCGGTCGTTGGCGTCGCCCACGTCGACGGTCCAGTAGCCGACGTTTCTGATGCCGTGCTTCTCGAAGAGCTCCAGGGTGTGGTCCCGGAACCTAGCGTGGAGCTCGTCGAGCTTTCCGGGCATGGCCTCGTAGACACGGTACTCGTAGAGCAACTTTGCCTCCTTGCTTCGACCCAGGATCGTAGCTGGGCTCTCTGCGTAACTCTCTGGCGGTCTGCGCGGACCGCCGGAGTCCCCCTCATAAAAAGCCTTCTCCCGCGAGGGGAGAAGGGACTTTCTCGCTCCGCGCGACCTTTGCGCAAGTCTCCGGTGGTGCGAGTGGGTCGCCGGAGCCCCCTCATCCTAGCCTTCTCCCGCGAGGGGAGAAGGGACTTTCTCGCTCCGCGCGACCTCTGCGCAAGTCTCCGGTGGTGCGAGTGGGTCGCCGGAGCCCCCTCATCCTAACCTTCTCCCGCGAGGGGAGAAGGGACTTGCTCGTTCCGCGAGAGTGGGGTCTTGCATAGGGTCTCGGTTCGTGGGAATGGTGGCTAGTGGAGGAGTTGGTTGTCGATCAGCCTGATCTTGCCGATGCGGACGGCGAGGGAGGCCACGGCGGGGCCGTCTATTGTGTCCAGCTCGATAAGGGACTCCGGGGCAGCGATGCTGACGTAGTCTACGGTCGCGAGAGGCTCGGACGCAATTAGGCTCTCCATCCCCTCCTTTATCGATGCGGCGTCGGGGATGCCGTCGTCGCGCATCTGCCTGGCCAGCTCTAGCGCCCGGTAGAGGACGGCGGCGGACCTGCGTTCCTCCGGGTTCAGGTAGGCGTTGCGGCTGCTGAGGGCCAGGCCGTCAGGCTCGCGCACCGTGGGGACAACGACGACCGCCGCCCCGAGGTTGAGGTCGGCGACCATCCGGGTTACGACGACGGTCTGCTGGATGTCCTTCTGACCGAAGTAGGCCCGGTCCGGCCGCACAATCGTGAGCAGCTTGCAGACCACGGTGGCGACGCCTCTGAAGTGATCGGGGCGCGACCTGCCTTCCAGCCTGTCGGCCAAGGCGCCGACCGTGACCCAGGTGTCGAACCCTGCCGGGTACATCTCGTCCTCGGAGGGAGCAAACACTATGTCGACGCCCTGGTCCTCGAGCTTGGCGAGGTCGGAGGCCATGTCTCTGGGGTATGTCGAGAAGTCCTCTCTGGGGCCGAACTGCGCGGGGTTGACGAATATGCTCGAGACGAGGGTCGCGTTTTCGGCCCGGCCTCTCCTGACGAGCGCGAGGTGGCCATCGTGGAGGTAGCCCATGGTCGGCACGAGCCCCAGGGGGCGGGTGGCGGCCTGGGCGGCCTCGGTCGTGGCGGGGATGGTGTGGATGACTTTCACGGGCTTGCTCTCTGTTGCGACTCACGGGCGATGAGGTCGGCCGAGCGCCGCAGTCCCCCTCATCCTAGCCTTCTCCCGCCAGGGGAGAAGGGACTTGTCACCCCAGCCCTCTCCCTTGACGAGACCTTTGCGCAACTTTCGGTGTTGAGAATTGGGTGTCTGTGGCGCAGAGGTCAACAATCAGCGGGTTTGAGATGGGAGTTCTCAGCGTCCAATCATCCCCTGTAGGCAGCCCAAGACAACCCTCGGCAGCCGCTTCAGCGGCGGGTGCCCTTTCATGGCGCACGCCTCCCTCACCATCTCACGCTCCATTGAGGACTATCCGGTCAGCCCTCCGCAGGTTGTAGGCCATGCACTTGAAGCACATCTCCGTAGCGTTTCGCTCAAGACCTATGTAGCGCACCCGACTGTAGCCGTATGACCGCTTCAGCGTACCGAACACCTTCTCCACCCTCGCTCGCACTCTCGATATCAGGTCGTTCCGAAGCTTCTCGACATCGGCGACCTCAGGATGATGCTTGTTCGCTCTTCTCATTATCTGGTCCTGTATACCCATCGACTTCAGCCTCTGCCTCCTCCTATGCGTGTCGTAGGCCCGGTCAGCGTACACCGCCAACTCGTCCCCTAATATCAACTCGTCCGCCACTTCCGTATCGTTGACATTCGCCGGCGTCAACACCGCCTTGCGTATCAGACCGGAACCCTCGTCCACTCCGATGTGCATCTTGTAGCCGTAGTGACTGCGAGAGCCCTTACGCGTCCATGCCGCGTCCTTGTCCGTCCCCTCTCCAGACCCAGACTTGCGGCTGCCTTGCGACTCCACCAGCGTCGCGTCCATGAGGGTTCCCGACTTCACCATCAGGCCTTTCCCGTCAAGCTGTCGGTTGAGCTCCTCCAGCAACTCTTCCCCAAGCCCTCTCTCCGTCAACGACCTGCGGAACCGGCTGATCGTCGAGTGGTCAGGCGACTCGTCCTGAATCCCCAGACCCACGAACCGCCGAAACGACAGACGGTCTGACAGCGCCTCCTCCATTGCCGGGTCCGACGCGCCATACCACTGCTGGAGCAGCATCACCCTCACCATCATCAGCGGGGGATAGCTCTTCCTGCCCTCCGATGACGAGTGGATGCCGTTAACCAGCCGTGACAACTTGTCCCAGTCCACCGCCTGGTCAATTCTCTCCAAACTCTCATTCCTGCCGATGCCCTCAGGCAGAAATCCCTCTACAAACGACACCCCTCCTATCTCTCGGTGCATCGCTGCCTCCTGATCGCCAGATTAGCGCCCCTTATTATTCAATGCACCAAACAGTTGTGCAAAGGTCTCGTCAAGGGAGAGGGGGGAACCCGCCTAGGCGGGTTGGGCGGGTTGTTCCATGATTTGGTCCAGGACGCCGCGCTTCATCTTGAAGCTCTCTTCGTCGGATGGGAACCGTCCCTCGCGAATGTCCTCGGCATACTGGGACACCGCGGATATGATGGTATCGCTCAGCTGGGCATAGCGGCGCACGTGCCTGGGGACGTGGTCTACGTGTATGCCCACCGCGAGGAGGCCCAGGATGTCGTGAGATACCTGGACCTGGCCATCGCAGTGGGGGCCTGCACCAATCCCTATGGTCGGTATCGCGAGCCTGTCGGTAATGACTTTGGCCAGCCGCGCTGGCACCGACTCGAGGACGATAGAGTAGGCGCCCGCGTCCTGCAGTGAGACGGCGTCCTCTACGAGGGCGCTGGCGGCCTCGGGCGAATTGCCCTGGACCCTGGGCCTTCCGATCTGGTTGATGGACTGGGGGGTGAGCCCGACGTGGCCCATTACGGGGACACCGGCCTCGGAGAGGCGGCGGACTGTCGAGGCCACGCGGCGGCCCCCCTCCAGCTTGACCGACTGGGCTCCTCCCTCCGCAAGCATTCTGCCAGCGTTTCGCAGCGCCTCGGCTTCGTCGACCTGGTAGCTCATGAAGGGCATGTCGGCGATGACGTGGGCGAACTCGGTGCCTCTTACGACGGACTTGACGTGGTGGAGCATGTCTTCCATCGTGACCGGCACGGTGGTGTCGTAGCCGAGCACGCACTGTCCGAGGCTGTCACCGACCAGCATGAACCTTACGCCCGCGGCCTCCAGCAGCTTCGCCCACGTGTAGTCGTAGGCCGTGAGCACTGGGACCCTCTGGGCGCTGTCCTTCATCTCCTGCATGTCGCGAACGGTCAAGCGCATCCCGGCACCTCCGTTTCATGGCGGTTACCCGCTCTGAACTCCTCCAGCATCCCGCGTATCTCGGCGGCACGCCTGTCGTCGATGGGCCCTCTCTCCTGCGCGAAGGGCAGGCCGGCGAGGGCGAGCTCGCAGTACAGCGGCAGGTACTGGGGCGCCCGCTCTCGCAGCACGTCGAGGTGCTTTCGCACCGTGCCGACGTCGCCGCGAACGTAGGGGCCCCCGATCGCGTCGGGGAGCCCGGACCTGTCCAGGTTAACGGACACCTGGCGCATCATCGGGGCCAGCGCCTTCACTCCCTCGGCCCTGGTGAAGCCGAAGGTCTCCCACAGCTGGGCCGACACGGCGCCGAGGGCGGTGAGCAGGTTGCCCATCAGCACCCCTGTCAGGTGGTACATGGCCTTGTCCTCGGCCCGCAGGAACAGCGGGTTGCCTCCGATTGCCTGTGCCGCTTCTCCGAGGTAGCTCCTCATATCGTCGCCGCCCTCTATGCCGAAGGTGGTACCGGGGAAGCTCTCGACGCCGTTCTCCACAGACGATACGGCCTGCATCGGGTGGAGCGCGCCCGGTACGGCGCCTTCGGCGACGGCTTTGTCGAACACGTCCAGAGACGCAACGCCGGAGCAGTGGACTACGCCCTGGCCTGGTCTCCACTCGATGTCTGAAGCCACTTGGCCCATGGCGTCATCCGGCGTGGTGACGAACACGACGTCGGCCCGGTCGGCGGCGTCCTGAGGCGTGCGGCAGGCGACTGTGCCGGGTATCAGGTCGGCGAGCGCCCGTGCCGGGCCAGAACTCCGGCTGGCTATGGCGACGACGGGATATCCGGCACGCGACAGCGCGATCGCGAGGGATCCGCCGACTCTGCCGGCGCCGATGAAGCCCAATTTGGACTGCCTGCCAATGGGGCGCGTCACGAGTCACACCCCGGCTTTGCCTCTGATGGCGGGTCAGGGAGTCTTGGGACGCAAAGAGCCTCCCCCGCCTCAGCCGGGAAGGCTCTGGATACACATAGAGAGTGCCGCGCCTTCGATGCCCGGAGGCTCTCGGTGGCGCTTACACCGAGTCCCATGATACCGCTGCTCACCGTTCCGCTAGGATTGGCTGCGCCTAGATGGTAGCAGGGAAGGGCCTACGGGTTCAACCTGAAGTCGCGTTCGCTCCCACCTTCGTACCGTTCACGGCCTGAAACGCCAGGTCCGCAAGGTCCACCCTGACTGCCGCTTGCACTGTGCGCTTGAGCAACTTGCGCATCGACTGGCGGTGGCTCTTATAGAATCTCCACAGGGTATTGTGGTCCGGACGCTGCCATCCGGTCAGCCACAGGTACGGTATCTGGTCTCGGCAGGCCACCTCCAGCTTGCGGCATAAGCGCACGCCTGTCATGAACCCGTACAGCCACACTCCCAGCAGCGCACTGGGATGGTACGACGGAGATCTGCTAAGGGGCTACCCACTCCCTGGAGTCGGGCACGTCGGTCCACCGGCCGTTCTCGGCGATGGACTGCTGGCTGACCAGCCCGGGCAGGGTCATGTCCATGGCCTCGTGTATGCCTATCTCCGGCTCGGCGCCGGACCTGACGGCATTCACGAATTCGACGAGCTCAAGGAGGTCGCCTCCGCCGTGACCGGCCCGGACGGCCTTCTCGCCGTAGCTGCGCCACATCTCGGGCATGAACTCCTCCGCGAGGTCGTCGAGGTCCATCCACTCGGTACCCTCGGAGCGGGAGCGCAGCCATATGCGGTCCTTCTCGCCGGGGGCGCGGGCCGACTCGTAGCAGCCGTCCGTGCCCTGGAGCTGGAAGTTGCCCGTGGAGTGGGGCCGGTCGGAGAGCATGTCGACCCTTATCTTAACGAGCCCGCCGGAGCGCATCTTGCACAGCATCACGCATGAGTCCTGGTTTTCGTAGCGGTCTCCGCGCGGGTCGGAGTAGCGGTGTCCGCTTCCCGCGCAGGCGACGCTGACGACCCGGTCGCCGGCCATCCAATTCAGCACGGGGCCGAGGCTGTGGGTTCCGTATGTTATGCCGTCTGTCCCGGTCTGCCAGGTTCGGCGCCACCGCGTGACCTCGTTCAGTCTCTTGAGCTCGTGGATGTATTCGCCCTCCGCGTAGTAGAGGGCGCCGAACAGGCCCTCGCGCGCGATCTGCTTTACGGTCTGGTTCTGACGCGTGTAGATGTAGTTCTCGGCCATCATGTAGGTTGCGCGGCTGCCGTTCCGGGCCTGGACGAGGTCCCGGCACTCGTCGACGGATACGCCGGCTGGCACCTCGCTCAGGACGTGGATGTGGCGCTCCAGGGCGGCGATTGCCTGAGGGACGTGCAGAGGCATCGGCGTGGCTATCACGACGGCGTCCAGCTCGGACCTATCGAGCATCTCCTCGTAGTCGTGGTACGCCTCATAGGCGCCCAGATCGGTCTTGGCGAGATACAGCCCGTCTGAGTCAGTGTCACATACGGCGTGAACGCGCACAGAGTCGAGGACATCGCTTGCGTAGAGGAGTCTGCCGCCGCGCCGCGCGGCCCCGACGACTCCGAGGTTCAACGATTCGAGCGTGCTCAAGGGGGCGCCTCCTCGCCGCCGGGTCCGGGACCATGGATGTGGACGTATTTCCCAACGGAGTCGCCGCCCACCATGTTCAGGAGGTTGGCGGTGGTCGCGGCCTCGACCTGTTCAATGGAAGCGCCCTTGAGCTCGGCGAGCTTCCGGGCGATGTCCCTCAGATGGCGGGGCTCGGTCCAGTTTTCGCGCTTGGCCTTGAATGGCTGTGGGGCGGCGTCCGTCTCCAAGACGATGTTGTCCATAGGGAGCCGTGCAGCTACTTCCTGAAGGTGGGAGAGCCTAAGGAGGGGCCGGGCGAGGGATATGTAGAAACCAAATGCCGCATGTGAATGAAGTGCCTCGACCCTTTGGTCAGCGTTGCGCGACGCCCGACAGCGACGCTGCTAGTCAAAGACGGCACCCTTGTGGAGGAACGTGATCTTGATCTTGTACCGAGTCTCGCTTGATTCGACATAGCGACCACTGGCCGAAACAACTTGGCAATCGTCCTGATAGACCACAGGAAGATAAGTGAATGTCGGACCGTGGGATCCGTCTAATGTGTCCATAACGCCACCGGCATATCTGATGACCTCATAGTATGGCGTAAATGAAGGGCCGTATAAGGTGAAAGCCAAGTCGACTGGGCCATCATACCAGGCCCTGCCATCCATGGCTTCAATGGCCTTTCTTCTGAGATCCAAAAATGCCTGATACTTCCCGTGTCTGACATTGCGGATTGAGAAGCTCAGGTCCTTTTTGGGTGGGTATCCGTCTCCTGTTATCTCAATTACTTCACCAGGACGGGGATGTGGCAAAGTGGGGAGAGGTCCAGGATCGGGAAACAGCGCGAATTTCTTGGCTTCAGTTATCGTCATCAGTAAATACGTTTATATCCAGCATCCGTCTGACACACAGGAATGATAGGGCACTGTCTCATCGAACGACCACCTCCACGACGGTGTGGTCGTATCCTATCTCACATTATCGTGGATTACTCCTGTGGCATCTCGTAGTCGAACTGCCAGTTAATCCCGAACTTGTCCGTGCAGGCGCCGAAGTGCGAGCCCCAGAACTGCTCCTGGACCGGCATCGTCACCTTGCCGCCCTCTGAAAGCAGAGGGCGCACACACAGCACAAGGGGGGGGGTGGATTCCGGCCTCCGGCGGAATGACGGGCATCGAGCGATAGGGGGTGCTCTACCAGCCGACTCGCAGCTTGGTCCAGCGCACGCCGAACACGTCGTCCTCTCGCGACCAGTGAGTTGCGAGGAAGGTGCCGTCCCGAAGGCGGATGGCGGTCGGGTAACCGAACTCGAGCTTCTTGAGCTCGTCCACGCCGGTGTAGTCGCCGGCGGGCTTCTCGCGCATCCTCTGGGGGTCCCACATGACCTCGTGGAAGTGGGTGGTCCACGCCTCTTCGGTGAAGGTGACGAGGGCCATCATCACGCCCTGCTGGCCGTACCTCTTGTTGTAGAGCACGAGCAGGCGGTCGCCTCCGAGCGGCACGGCGGTCATCGTCTGGCCCATGAACTCGGTCGGCCGCGGAGGTCCCCAGGTGAGACCATCGTCGTTGGAGATGACGAAGCTGTCTGGCTGGTCCTTGACGTCCCCGAACGAGACCGTCCAGCAGGTGGCGATCAGCCTGCCGGGGGATATCTCGGACAGCTTCTGCTCGAAGTAGCCCCGCCTGCTCTCGGGGTCCTGGAAGACCACGGAGTGGCGCGGCCAGGTGGCTCCGCCGTCGTCGGAGACGGCTGCGAGCACCTGCTCGCCCAGCCGTCCCTCCGGCAGGGTCGCGGTGGGGGCCAGCAGGCGTCCGGAGGCCAGAGGGGTGATGCCGTGGGATATCTCCAGGGCGCCCTCGGCGGGGAAGGGCACTACCTGCGGCTCAGACCAGGTCCGTCCGCCGTCGGTCGAGCGGCAGAAGACAGCCTCGTTCCTACCCTCTCCGAAACGCCGGTCCTTCTGAGGGTAGGCTCTGGAGCCGTAGGCATAGACCGTCCCGCCATCGGGCGAGATGCTGAGCTTGAGGGCGTTGGTGGTCGGGGGCTCAGAGGTGGGAGGAAGAATCGTGCCCTCCACCGTCCAGGTCTCGCCGCCGTCGGTGGACCGGGCCCAGTCGGTGCCACCTGTTACGAAGTGGCCGCCCCCGACGTTGAAGGAGCAGAGGATGTCGCCGTTCGGCAGCTCCACCGCCTGCGGGAAGGCGGATTCGCGCTCGTCCAGGCGGCCTGTCCCTAGTATCTCAACCGAAGGCATGGATTCCCTCCTAGCGCGCTGAGTGCGCGTATGTGATGCGGGTTTGCGGCAAAACGGGCCTTAGAGATCGAGCGCCCAGACCTCTTCGGAGAAGACGATCTCTCCGTCGTAGATGCGGCGAATATCGGCGGCGCCCTTCTGCATGGGCTCGTGGGCAGACAGGCGCGGTCCAACGTGTACCAGGACCAGCTTGCCCACACCGGCCTCTTGCGCCATCCGCGCGGCGCCTGTGGTGCCGCACTGCCTCGGCGCCTCGCCGTTGCGCTCCATCTCCTCCTGGTCGTCCCAGCACATGCACAGCATGGCGTCGGCGCCGGCAGCGAGGTCTACAACCGACTGGCACGGCTCCGTATCGCCGGTGAAGACTATGCTGCCCTCCGGGCTGTCCAGTCGATAGGCGAGCGAGTCGAGATACGGCTGGACGTGCTCGGCCCTGGCCCCGGTCATCTCCCAGTCTGACCCTGAATAGACCTTGCCCGGACCAACGTCCGTGGCCAGGATGTCAGGCGGCTTCCGGGGGAGTACGCCGCCGCGGTTGACGAACACCCGCTGGCTGACGGGGTGGCTCACGCGGGCCTTCCAATCGTGTGCGAAGACGCCGTCCTCACCCATGATCCCCTCGGTGAACTTCTCTGTGGGACTGGGGCCGAAGACCTGCAGGCGGTTCTCCTTGCCGATGCTCTGGTCCCAGCGGGTCAGCAGGAAGCACGGGAAGTCGACATCGTGATCGAAGTGGTGGTGGGTGAAGAAGACGTAGTCGATCTCCGTGGGCCACAGGCCGGCCTTGACGAGCTTGTGCGTGGCCGCGGGGCCGCAGTCGACCATGATCTTCTGTCCGCTGACCTCTACGACGTAGGAAGAGCCGAACCTCTCGGGCGTGGGAGTCGGCGTGCCTGCGCCGAGAACGTGTATGCGTGCCATGGTCTGTCTCCTTGGAAGCCCGACGTGCGGGCGACGTCCGGGCAAGTCTAGCAGTCCGGCGAAGGAGCGGCCAGAACGTCAGGCGGGTTGGGGCGTGGATGTGCGGGGTGGAATGGAGTCCAGTTCCGGTTCCATGGTGTCGGCTGTAACGCGATGGAAGTTGTAGAGGAAGGGCAGCTCTAGCTAGCTATCCGAGTCGGCTATCCATTCGTATCGTGGCTTGAGAATAGTGAGTTGGCTGTAGTCGATACGATGCTCCTTCTGCAGTCGACCAACTACTATGAAAGGGGCTATCCCTATGGACTGCGCAAACTCCTGGACTGAGCCTGGTGTGAAGTCGCCGTCAGCACAGAAGTCACTCCACGCCTGTGGTGCAATGAGGAAGTCCATTGCGAAACTATCGGCCTCTACTTCAATCTCCAAGATGTCCGAGTCGGCATCGAGACCGTCTATCACGACCCGGCGCTGTGTCCGATGCCTGAGCAGGTGGCACGCCTCGTGGAAGAAGGTGAACCAAAAGATGTCGGCCCACTTATTCCGGTTGCTCATCTGGATCAATGCTTTCCGGTCAGTTAGCCAGCGGGTGGCGCCATTTGCGTCGCTCCTAGGGAGTTCCTGCACCATGCAGAACGCTACCCCAGCCTCCGCACAGAGTTCCTGCATCGCTGGTATGAACTCGCCAGGTGCCTGAGGGGTCATTGCCCTGATTCGGAAGAGCGCGTTGGTGAAAGTCTCCTGGTCGTAGTCGGCCGTAGACACCTCTTGGGCATCAAGCTCTCCCTTTCGAAGCCAGACTGCCAATGCTCCGAGAGAGACTTTGCTTTGGGCGGCTTCGGTAATTCGGAAACCTACAGCCTTTTGAAACGCGAGCGGCTCTGCCACAGCCACCCCCAGAAAGCTCATGAGCGCCTTTAGCCTATTTGATCTATCCCGTCCGGCCTGCATCCAGCCTCTCTTGAGCATGTCCCTAATCGGGTAGTCGTCCAGCCATCGCACACTGGCTGTGAGCATGTCCTCTTCCCGCTTCCGCGCCAAAGTCATGCGGTAGTTAGCTTCAAGGTTAGTCCAGAACTGGGGGTCGATCCCGAGCACCCGACCCAGTCCTATCGCCGTTTCTGGAGTGATGGTCTTCTTTGCCTTGATGATTTCGTTGATGACCTGTGCGGGCCTGCCGAGCCTTGCTGCAAGCTCCTTCTGGGTCATCCCACGAGCTTCCAGTTCTTCCTCAAGAACCTCACCTGGAGGAATCGGAAGGTCCGAGTATGCACGCGGACTGCTAGTCGTCATAATGGTTGCTCACCTCCTTTTACGATTACGTCCTCCTCGGTGTCACCCTTCATCACAATGAGTCGCCACTTACCAGTTAGATAGATGGACAGCTCTCCCCTCTTTGATCCCTTCAAGGGATGGAGACGCATCGACCGAAGGTGGTAGGCCTCCTGGAAGTCCCTAACAGCATAGAGTTGGTTGATGCGGGTTATGTACTTCCGCCCAACATCGGCACCCCACTGCCGAATGGCTCTGGACGACTCCTCATAGTATCGCCGAAGCTGGTTGGTCCGGAAGCTAACTTCCACTGTTCACCCTATAGGTGAATATAGAAAAAATCAAAGGATTTGTCAACGGTCTCAGCACACACCCCATAGACTGAGGTCAAGCCTACGTATCGGCTGTTCTATGGGAAACGGATGTATTTCGTCCAAGGGCATTCACGCCGGTGAAACAGTGCTACTCAAGCATTTTGCAAACGGGCTCCACGCCGTCTTTGCACCTACGATTCCGGGCTCCGGGGGCTTCCACGGGGGAAGGCTGCCAGATTGACCGTCCTGCGGAACCAAACTAAGATGCAGCTGCCTGGCGTTGGATATCCCTGAGACTGGGGGCTCCGACGCGGGGAATACCGGACCGGCGAAGGAGTACCTGTGACGAGCGGTGCCGTACCGTTTCCGACGATGGTGGTGGGCAGCCTTCCCAGGCCGCGGTGGGTGATGGACCTCATCGAGGATCGGAAGTTCGGCCGTATCGGCGTGGAGGAGGCCGACCTGCTCCTCGACGACGCGGTGCCCCTCGCCATCCGGATGCAGGAGCGGGCGGGCCTCGACTTCGTCTCGGACGGCGAGTGGAGACGGGAGAGCTACGTGAAGGTCTTCGCCGAGGCCGTCGGCGGGTTCGAGAACGACCTTATCCGCGACCATAGCTCGTCGATCTCCAGCATCGCGTACCCGGCCGTCGTGTCGGAGCTTAGGCCGATGCGGCCCATCGCGGCCGGCGAAGCTGCCTTTCTGAAGGAGCATACGGACGCCCGCACGCTGGTCGCCGTGCCGTCGCCCTATACGCTGGCAAGGAGGATGTGGAGCTCCGACCACTCCACGGGGGCCTACGGGACCCGCGAGGAGTTCATGGAGGCGTGCATCCCGATCGTCAGGCGGGAGGTTCAGGCGCTGCTCGGTCTTGGCGTGGACGCCGTGCAGATCGACGACCCCTGGCTGGGGCTGCTCGTGGATCCTATATACCGCGAGCGGGACGGGATCACGGATATCGACCACGAGATCGAGCAGTCGATCCGGGGAGTCAACGCGGCGACGGAGGGAATCGACCAAGTGCCTCTGAGCGTTCACTTCTGCCACGCCCACTTCAACCGGGCGCACGGGACGACCGGCCCGTACGACCTGATCATGGAGGCGCTGGGAGAGATGAAGGTGCGCCGGTTCGCCATGGAGCTGGCCACGCCGGACGCGGGCGGCCTCGACAGCCTGCGCCGCTTTCCGGAGGACAAGGTGCTGGGGCTGGGCGTTATCGACCACACGGACATCCATGTCGAGACACCCCAGGAGGTCGCGGCACGGGCGCAACGGGCCATGGAGTACGTTCCGATGGAGCGGATCAGCCTCAACCCGGACTGCGGCTTCGCCCCGTCGAGCGCCAACCCGATGGACCTCGACGAGGCCTACCTGAAGCTGTCGGCGATGTGCCGCGGAGCTAGCCTGCTGCGCGAGCAGTATGGTTGAATAGGCGGGCATGCCGAACGCAGAGATAGTATCCATAGGCTCGGAGCTCCTGCTGGGCCAGATTGTCGACACCAACGCCGCTTGGTTGGCTCGCCGCCTCACGGACGTAGGCGTGAACCTCTTCTACAAGACGGTGGTGGGCGACAATCCCGGCCGAATGCGGGAGGTGCTCAGCCTGGCCCTCGAAAGGTCGGACATCGTAATCACCGGCGGCGGCCTCGGCCCAACACAGGACGATCTCACCCGAGAGGCCATCGCGGAGGTCACCGGGCGCGATCTGGTCGTCCATCCCGATCTGATCGAGCAGATCGAGAGCAGGTTCCGCAGGCGGGGCATGATAATGACCGCCAACAACGAGCGCCAGGCGAGGATCCCCGAGGGCGCGACGCCGGTGAACAATCCGAACGGGACGGCACCGTCCTTCGTGGTGGAGGACCCCCGGGGCGTCGTGTTTGCCCTTCCGGGAGTACCCTTCGAGCTGAAGTGGCTATTCGACAACGAGGTCGTGCCGTTCCTACGCAGGCGTTTCGGGCTGACCGGGACTATCGTCTACAGGGTGCTGAAGGTTGCCGAGATCGGCGAGAGCAACGTCGACGACCGGATAGGGCACCTGATCGCCGAGTTATCCAACCCGACGGTGGGGGTACTGGCGCATCCCGGCCAGGTCGATATCCGAATTGCCGCCAAGGCATCGGACGCCGGCGAGGCCATGAAGCTGATCGCGCCGGTCGAGGAGGAGGTGCGGAGGCTGCTCGGGAGGCACGTCTTCGCGGCAGACGAGGATACCATCGAGCAGGCGGTCGGAACGCTGTTGAGGGAGAGCGGCAGGACCGTCTCGGTATTCGAGGACGCGACGGGCGGAATGCTGGCCGGACGGCTGTACCAGTCGGCCCCAGACCAGTTCGCCTCGGGCGTGATCGGCAACGGCGGGGCCACTATCGACCGACTGACGGGAGAGAACCGACGGCTATCTTCACCCGATGCGACGGACGGTCCAGAAGAGCTTACGCGCCAGCTCGCGGCGGCCATCCGCTCCCAGGGAGGGTCAGACCTCGGCATCGCCCTCCATGCCGTGCTGGACCCCACCGAACGGGCCGAGAACCTGGGCAGGGGCCAGACGTACGTGGCGGTGACGGACGGGGATGGATTCCGGGAACGCATCTACCAGTTCGGCGGGCGGGGCCGGCCTGACCAGACCCGGATGAGCTTCAACGCCGTAGAGCTGCTTCGGCTGGTGCTGCTGGAGGGTTTCGGCCGCTGATCGGACCTGCCTGAGGCCACGCTTCCCGTAATCTCTGGATCCCCACTCTCGGAGACATTTGGGCAACTGTCCGGCGGTCCGCCCGAAGCGCCGGAGTCCCCCTCATCCCCGGATCAAGTCCGGGGCAGGCTCTAACCTTCTCCCGCAAGGGGAGAAGGGACTTTGTCGCTCCGCGAGAGAGAGGTCTTGCAAGAGTCTCCCTGGTGGAATGAGGAAAGGGATGGGTTCCGGCCTGCGCCGGAACGACGGTTAGAGCGCACTTTTCCGCCAACGCAAAAGGGGCCCCCCGGACTGGCCGGGGAGCCCCCTGTCTTAGAGGCGTTCCAAGGAACACCTACTTGGCCCGCCTCCTAATACTGTCCAACGGGCAGCCTCCTTTCTAGAGACCCTCCTGAAGCTGTCAGCGACCACCACCCATGTCTCCTATCCTCATTATAACCATTGGGTCAAGCCCGGAGGAACGGCCTATTGAACCTGTCGGGGCAATCGCACTGTGCCCGAGCGTCCTTGGCTTCTGGCGGGACCGGACGGCACAGGCTCTAGATTCCTCATTCCGCTTCGCTGCGTTCGGAATGACATGTGGCCTTGTGAAGGCCACAGAAGAGGGTGAAGATGGGGGCTGGGTCCCATGGCAAGGGGTGCGGGCGGGTTTCAAACCCGCCCCTACGGCACGACTATGGCACTGGCCAGGGCGAGTCCTGCGGCGACAGCGCTTGACCACGACTTTACTCATCCATAACATCGTCCACATGACCATGGAGCCGCAAATGATTCAAGGCGTGGCAGGCGTTACGATCTGGACGGAGGACATCGAGCGGCTGGCCGGGTTCTACCGAGACGTGCTGGAGCTGCCCGTTCACTCCGTCCGCCCTGAGTTCGTCGCGTTCGACCTGGGCGGCGTCCGGCTCAACGTCGGCCTGCATTCCGGTGTGGTGGGACAGACCAAGGACCCTCTGCGCGTGATGGTCAACCTGGGCGTTACAGACATCCACCGCGTCCACGAGACGCTCGCGGCCCGGGGAGTCGACTTCATCAGGCGTCCGGAGCAGGAGCACTGGGGAGGGTGGGTGGCTACGTTCTCGGACCCGGACGGGAATGTCCTGCAGCTGCTTCAGCAGCCCGGCTAGTGGTGCTTGCCGGTTACGCCGAAGAACACCCTCACCCCAGCCCTCTACCGTCAAGGGAGAGGGGGTGTCGCGCCTATCGACTCGCAGTCATACGCAAGTGGGAGCGGTGCCTGCATCATGTACGCTTGAGTTTGGCATGCCAGGGCACCTTCAGAGAGGGTGCAAACGCTTGACACGATTTCTGACTATGTGATAGTTTTCACGCGACCGTGACGGGACTTTTTCGCCTCGGAGCCCATGAGGTTTTCGTGACCAATGGACCCTACTGCCATAGGCCCAGACGGATGGCGCGAGTTAGGCAGTCTTCTCACCAACCTCTGGTTAGTGGTCCTGTTCGTAGTCCTGTTCGCCTCGAACATGATTCTTGGACACAACATGATCCCTTCGCTGGTCGCGTCCAAAGACATCCCGGCCATCGCCAACAAGACTCGTCCCGTCTTCTACCTCCTCGCCGTCGTCTGCTTCGTGATCGCCATGCTCTTCCTGTCGGCGGTCATCAATGAGGCCGATGTGTTGAGGAGATTCTGGGAAGACTACTGGATTTAGCCTCAGATGACACTGAATAAGGGCGTTCCGGGCCTGGTTAGGACCCGCCGGAATTGATACCCGGAGACTTCCAACTCAAGAGACGCCCCGACAAGAAAAGGTTGGCGTTAGCCGGGCTTGCCGGCGTAATCGGGCTCGCAGGTCTGGTAGGAACCGTCCTGGTAGTGACCTTCGCCATCTCGGCCTGGTTTGGACGGCCGGTCGTCTTTGGATTCGACGAGGGACCGACGCAGCCGATCGCCTTCCCGCACACCATTCACGCCGGTGTGGGTCCGCTCTTGAACGAGGATGGCTCAGCCCGGCTCGATTCGCAGGGGCAGTCGATGAACGGCCTGGGGCTGGACTGCACCTTCTGTCACCGCGAGGTCACGTCGGAGGCGGCGGCAACCATTCCAGCCGTCGGGCTCTGCATGTCGTGCCACGTGACGGTCGGCGACGACAATCCCGAGGTGGAGAAGCTGCGCGAGATCGCAGAGGCGAGGCGCCCGATCGACTGGGTCCGGGTCCACCGGGTCCCCGACCACGTCCACTTCGTCCACGAGGCGCACATCAGGTACTTCTCGGAGAGGGACAACGTTCCGGCCTCACAGGTCTGCTCGACCTGTCACGGCGATGTCTCAGCCATGACCCAGGTGCGGCAAGAGCGTTCGCTGAAGATGAGCGATTGCGTGGACTGCCACCGGGATAACGGCGCGCCCACAGACTGCACGACCTGCCACTACTAATAGAGAGACCATGGCTCTAACGAGACGACAGTTCCTAACACTGACCGGCGGCTCAGCGGCCGCGGCGGTCATATTCCAGGCCTGCGGGGTGCCCGAGGACGAGTTGCTCGTCCAGTCCCCGTTCGAGATGCCCGAGGATGCGGTCACGGGCCTCCAGAACTGGTACGCCACGACCTGCCGACAGTGCCCCACAGGGGAGGGACTGGTGGTGAAGGTCATGGAAGGCCGCGCCAAGAAGGTCGAAGGCAACGTCGATCATCCCATCAACCGGGGCAGGCACAGCGCACGATGCGAGGCCAGTCTCCAGGCGCTCTATCACCCGGACAGGATCAAGGGTCCCCTCGTTCGCGCCGGGGAGCGCGGTTCGGGACAGTTCGAAGAGATAAGCTGGACTGACGCGATCAGCAGGATGACGCTCCAGCTGCGTAATCTGAGCGAGTCCGGAAACCAGTCGAGCCTCGCTATGGTGACCGCGCCGCTCGGCGGGCATCTGGGCATGGTGGTCGAACGGTTCGTGTCCCGATACGGTGGGCGCCATGTTCCGTACGAGCCCCTAGAGCGGACCACTCTGCGCAGAGCGATCAAGCATGTCTTCAACCAGGATGTCATGCCGGACTTCGATATCGAGAACTCGAGCTACGTCCTGTCATTTGGCGCGGACTGGCTGAACACCTGGGCTTCGCCGGTCAGGTACTCCCGCGGGTACGGCGAGTTTCGCCAGGGCGACCGGGAGCGAGGGACGTTCGTCCACGCAGACTCCAGGTTCTCCATGACCGCCGCGAACGCCGACCGGTGGCTCCACGTGGAGCCGGGCACAGAGGGCACTCTTGCCCTCAGCATGGCGCAGGTGATCGTCTCCGAAGGCTTGGGGAACAGCGCCGCCGCCGCCCAGCTCACAGGCAACGGGGCGCTCGACCTGGACGCCTTCTCGCCGGAGAGGGTGGCCGGGAGAATATCGACCGCCGTTCCCGCGAGCCGGATGGTCGAGGAGATCCGGGAGGTCGCCCGAGACTTTGCGGGTCACAGGCCCGCTCTCGCCTTTGGCGGGGGCTCCGCCGGGGCCCACACGAACGGGTTCTTCAACCTGGCCGCAATATACTCGCTGAACTACCTGGTGGAGAGCGTGGGCGAGCCGGGGGGCATCGTATTCAACCCGAAGCCGCCTCTGGGAGACCTTCCCGTCTCCCCGGCGACCGAGTCGTTCTCGACATGGTCGCGCATGGTCTCTGAGATGAACCAGAAGCGAGTCGGGGTCATGATGGTGCACGGCGCGGACCTGTTCTACGGGTTGCCGGACAGCACGGGCTTCAGGCCGGCGAGCTTCAACGTACCGTACATATTCAGCTTCTCCGGGACGATGGACGACACCACGGCCATGTCCGACCTGGTGCTGCCGGACCATGATCCCCTGGAGGCTTGGGGCACGGACGTTCCCGACCCTGGACCCGGCTACGAGATGGTGGGGTACCAGCAGCCGGTGGTGCGGCCCTTCTTCGAGGACCGCGGCGGGCATCTTGGCACCAGAGGGATGGGAGACGTGCTGATGGCGGCCGCCCAGGACCTTGAGATGGACCTCGGCCTTCCCGGAGAGACGTTCAGGGATGTGCTGCAGGACGGCGCACGGCAGCTCTTCGACCTGAACCGAGGCTCCGTCGGCGCGCCCGACTTCCGGTCGTTCTGGCACGGCGTTCTCCAGCGGGGCGGCTGGTGGGACGTCGGCGCGGCATCGGCCGACGGGGCTCCGTCGAGCGCGCCCGCGCTGCCAAGTCCCCAGGACCCGGTCTTCGACGGCGACGCCGGAAGCTACCCGATGCACCTGATACCGTTCGCGTCCGCGTCTCTAACGGACGGCCGGGGCGCGGCACTCCCGTGGCTGCAGGCCACGCCCGATCCAATATCGACGGCTACATGGCGCACCTGGGTGGAGATCAACGCCTCGGTGGCCGACGACATGGGCATAAAGGAGGGCGACGTGGTGAAGATTACGTCGTCCTACGGCTCGATCGAAGCCCTCGCCTTCCCCAATCCGGCCACGCCATTCAAGGTCGTGTCCGTGCCAGTCGGCCAGGGACACCGCTCGGGCGGTAGATACGCGAAGGACAGGGGCGCCAACGTGCTGTCGATACTGGCGCCGGGCTCGGATGGCGAGACGGGCGCCCTCGCGTGGGCGGCGACTCGTGTGAAGATCGAGAAGACAGGGGAGTGGATACGGCTTCCCAAGTTCGAGAACAGCGTGTCGGACCCTCCTGAGGACGAGCACCAGGAGATCATCAAGGTCACGCCGGTAGACTCGAACCCCGAACACTAGGGGCCGACGCGGACAAGAGCAAGGTCTCGCAAGGAAAGAGAAGGGAGCGGAGCGATATGGGCGATAAGAGCTGGGGGATGGTAGTCGACATAGACAAGTGCACGGGCTGTCAGGCCTGCGTCGTCGCCTGCCAGTCTGAAAACAACATCCCCATCAATGAAGAGGAACACTTCAACCAGCGCCGGGCGATTGAGTGGATCAGGGTCGAGCGCTACTGGGAAGGCGAGTTCCCGAACGTCAAGGCGCGGTTCATTCCAGTCATGTGCCAGCAGTGCGGCGATGCGCCGTGCGAGCCCGTCTGCCCTGTGTATGCCACCTATCACAACGACGAGGGCCTCAACGTCCAGGTCTACAACCGCTGCGTCGGCACCCGATTCTGCTCCAACAACTGCCCGTACCACGTGAGGTTCTTCAACTTCTGGGAGCCCGCGTGGCCGGATACGCTGAAGAACCAGCTCAATCCCGACGTGACCGTCCGCAGCAGGGGCATCATGGAGAAGTGCACCTTCTGCGTGCAGCGGATCCGGCGCACCGAGCGCGAGTCCGAGAGAGACGGGGAGGCGCTTCAAGAGGACGACCGGGCGCTGAACCCGGCCTGCGTCAACGCGTGTCCGACAAGCGCCATCATGTTCGGAGATTTCGCCGATCCCGAAAGCAAGGTCTCCAAATTGAAGGAGCAGGAAGAGGGGGATGACGGGCGCGCGTACCGTCTCTTAGAGAACTACGGGACTAACCCGAACGTCATCTATCTCAAGAAGGTCGAGAAGGGGGCCAGTTCGACAGCCCATGGCTAGTCACGCGGTCGAGCACAGCGGCGGCGGGACGCCGGACACGCCATCGGGCGTGGTCCGCGACCTGCTAGGCCGCCATAATCAGACGACCAACCTGTACTGGCGGGCGGTAGTGGCATTCGGGCTGCTCACAGTGCTCGGGATAGTCGGCTTCGTCATGCGGGCTTTGGACGGCGTAGAGGACCGGAGTCTCTGGGGCTACTACGCGGCCACGTTCGCGTTCATACTAACCACGGCGCAGGCCGCGCCGATGGTCGCCATTGCGCCGCGCCTGGCGAAGGCCCACTGGCGCAGGCCCATATCGAGGGCGGCCGAGCTGTGGTCGATCACCGGCCTCGTCGGTCTGCTGCTGTTCATTCCGATGCTGTGGATACTGCCGTCGCTGGAGGACGGACGGCGCACGCTCTGGTTCTTCAACCCGACCGATCCCGATTTCTCCAATGTGCCGGTGAACTCGCCGCACATCTGGGCAACCGCGGCGATCCTCGGCCTGGTCGCGACGGGGGTGGCGCTTCTGTGGGTCTCGTCCCTGCCGGACTTCGCGGCGATGAGGGACAACCTGACAGGCTGGCGACAGCGCTGCGGGTCGCGGCTGGCCTTCGGGTGGCGAGGAACATCCCAGCAGTGGAACATGCTCTATCACCGACTGGGCATTCTGGGCGCGCTGTACTTCATGATGCTGGTCTTCGTGCACTTCCTCATCAGCGTCGACTTCCTGATGACGCTGGTGCCCGGGTGGATAGACGCCCTGTACCCGGCGACCCACGCAGCCAACTCGCTTCAGGCCGCGGCGGCGACGATGCTGCTGACGATGTTCTTCCTGCGGCAGTTCGGGGGCTACAAGGACTACATCGGGCTGGACCAGTTCTGGGGGCTGGGCAAGCTGATGTTCGCCCTGTCGCTGCTGTGGTTCTGGTTCTGGTTCTCCAGCTTCATCGTCCTCTGGTACGGCAAGAAGCCTAACGAACAGGCCGCTCTGCAGCTGCTGATGGTCGGCCCGTATCTGCCGATCTTCTTCGTAACGTTCATCACGGTCTTCGTCGTACCGCTGTTCACGATGATCTGGAACCCTCTGCGCAAGAGCATCTGGGGGCCGACCATAATCGCGACCTCGGTGCTGATAGGCACCTTCTTCGACCGCATACGGCTCTACGTCGCGACCTATTCGGTGCCGGGCATCGGCGAACCTCTCATAGACAAACACGAGATGGAGTTGGAGGCCGTGAAGAAGATGGACGCGGTGCTTCCAGGGCTGCCGGACGTGTTCATGGTCATAGGCGGGATCTCGGCGGTGATCCTGGTCTACCTCGCCGCGTCGAGGATCATTCCCGTCGTCAACATATGGGAGCAGCGGGAGATGCTGCTGTACCGGACCCATAAGACGTTCCACAGGGTCGAAGTACTGGTACTGGGCAAGAAGGACTAGACCGAGCGCTTCTCCGGCCCGAGCGGTCCGGAGAAGGAGCAGAGCTACAGATGCAAGAGCACGTCCAGCTAACGCAAAAAGAGATAAACAGGGACCTCCTCTACGGAGTGACCAACACCATCAGGTGGTGGCCCGGCCTCGTCATCTTCCTGCTCGTCATCTTCCTGACGGCTGCGGGCGCGTTCGGGTACATGCTCAACAAGGGTGTCGGAGTGACCGGTCTGAACAGGCCCGTGATGTGGGGCTTCTTCATGACCAACTTCGTCTTCTGGATAGGGATCAGCCACGCCGGGATCATGATATCGGCGATACTGCGTCTGACCCAGGCGGAGTGGAGGAGGCCGGTAACCCGCGCCGCGGAGGTGCTCACCGTATTCTCCCTGACGGCCGCACTAATGGCTGCGCCGCTGGTGCACGTGGGGCGGCCCTGGCGCGCGGCTCTGTGGGTCTTCCCGTACGACTTCGCGAGGGGCGTGTGGCCCAATATCCGGTCGCCCTTCATCTGGGACCCGAGCGCCGTCATGACCTATCTCACGGCCAGCTCGCTGTTCGTGTTCGTCGCTCTGCTGCCCGACATGGCGGTAATAAGGGACCGGAGCACGGGGATCGCCCAGAAGGTCTACGCCGTACTCTGCCTGGGCTGGCGAGGAACGCCGCGGCAGTGGAAGCTGCAGGCAATCGCGGGCATTCTGCTGTCGGCCCTGGTGCTGCCGGTCTTCGTATCGGTTCACAGCATCGTGTCGTGGGACTTCGCCGTCAACATAGGAGTCGAGGGCTGGCATTCGACCATATTCGCACCCTACTTCATCATCGGGGCGATACACTCCGGGGTCTCGGCGGTCGCGATGGTCATGGCGCTGATGGTCTGGCTGTGGAAGCTTGACAAGTACCTCCGCCCGGACCACTTCGACGCCATCGGCCGGCTCCTCATCATAGTCGCGACCACATGGTTCTTCTTCTTCTTCCTGGAGTGGGTGTTCGCTCTCTACACTCTTGAGGCGCCCGAGATCGCGCTGCGCGAGCTGCAGATCTTCCAGCATCCATACGTCTGGCTCTTCCTACTGTTCCTGCTCACCGCGTACTTCATTCCGGTCCCGGTGTGGCTGTTCAGGAGCGCCCGCCGGAAGGTGTGGGTGATGTTCTGGACGACGGTGCTGGTAAACGTAGGCATGTGGCTGGAGAGGTTCCTGATCATCATTCCGGGCCTCACGCGCAAGACCCCGTTCACGTTCAACTGGGGCACCTATCATCCCAGCCTCATCGAGATCCTGATGGTCGCGGGGACGTTCGCCTGGGTGGCACTGGGCATGCTGCTGTTCTCCCGCGTATTTCCGCTCGTACCTATCTTCGACATGAAGGAGGGCATGGTCGTCAGAGACGAGATCAAGATAGGCCGGGTAACGGTCCCGGCGACAATCAGAGAATAAGGTTGCTGCCATGCTGAACCAGAGAAGCATAGTCGGTCTATACACGGACGAGAACGCCGCGGCCGATGCCCTGGACGCTCTCAACTCGGCCGGGTACGAGACGAACGAGTATGAGATCCTGACGGGTACTCCCTATCCGGAGGGTACTTTCGGCGAGCACGAGCCGGAGCACAAGCTGTACAGGTGGCCCCTGGCGGGCGCAGCCTGCGGGTTCATCGTAGGCCTGGTGCTGACGGCGGGAACGCAGCTCGCATACCCCCTCGTGACCGGCGGCAAGCCGGTCCTGGGCATCCCGCCCATGGCCATCATCATGTATGAGGGCACGATGCTTGGGGCCATCATATTTACGGTGATCGGGATCCTCTTCGAGTCGAGGCTGCCCAGGCTCTTCATGGGCGCATACGATACGCGAATAACGGAAGGCCATATCGGCGTAACGGTGACCACTAGCCCAGACCGCATCGGCAAGGCCGAAGAGGTTCTGGGCAGAGCGGGCGCAGAGGAGATCAAACGAGGTTGGGAGTGAGCGCTGTCCCACAGGTTGAACCGCAGCCCCTCGTCTTCCTCGACGAGACCTGCGTCCCCTCTCCCTGGATTCCCGCCTTCGCGGGAATGACCGTTGTGCAGTGGTCTCTTGACGGGAGAGGACTGAGATGAAGCGGATGCATCTCAGAGGGCGGTTGGTCTGGCTCGCGGTGGCAGTCGCGGCGATGGTCGTCGCCGTCGGGTGCTACAACAACAACACGGGCCGCACAGAGGTTGGCCCGGGAGTGAACTTCAAGCTGCCCGCATTCCCGGAGACCGGCGGCAACGCCATACAGGTCTTTACGGAGATGCACTACCAGCCCTCCTACCGTGTCCAGGAAGGCCCGCGCATCCTGCCGCCGGAGGGGTCCGTGCCCGTCACGGGCCGGGAGATAAGGTACACGAGCCTGGAAGAGTACGCGGAGTTGTCGGTCCCGCCTGACATGAAGGCCGCGTACAGTCACGATACGGCTTCGAAGCTGTACCAGACGAACTGCCAGGTCTGCCACGGCCCCAGCCGGCAGGGAGACGGGCCCATCGTTGGCTTCATTACCAGGGGCCCGCTGCCCGCCAACCTGACCCTGGAGCTCACGCAGGACTCCGCCGACGGCGAGCTGTTTGCCTTCATCACAGGCGGCGGTAGACAGGGACTGGCGGCGATCCTGAGGGGCCGCGCGTCGGCCTCGCCCATGCCGGAATTCGGGAAGCTCCTGACCGAAGAGGAACGCTGGACGCTGGTCCAGTACCTGCGCTCGGCGCCCTAGCCTCTACGGGTAGTCGGTCAGCCGGACATCCCCCGCCCGCGGCCGATGGCTTCGGCCACACGCTCCGAGACGATCCGCTCCTCACCGGGCTGCATGGTGTGGGGCGCGATGAAGATGCCTTTCGTGGAGGCTGACACGAGCACGGCGGGATCGCCTTCAGCCAATTCCTCGACTACCTGCTGTTGCGTCTTCCCCAGGGCGTCCGCGTCCCACTCCACATGCGTCATGGGCGTGCCTTCGGGCGCCGCCCCGCCCGGGCCGGGAGACCAGCTCGGAGGCGCAGCCTCGACGTAGCACCGGACACCTGGAATCCTCGAAGTAGCCTCAGCGATGTACCGAGCCCGCTCTTCGCAGGCCTGGAACTCCGCCCTCTCGAACTCCTCGATCGAGAACAGCTCCAGCGCGGTGACGACCCCGGCGATCTCCTCCTTGCCGACCTTGGGGGGGCGGCCGACGCCGTGATTCGGACTCGCGTTCATGGCGCAGGCCTCGATCAGGTCCTTCCTGCCCAGTATCAGGCCGGTGGACTGGGGTCCCCTTATTCCCTTGCCGCCGCTGAATATGGTCAGGTCAGCCTCCATGTCGGCCCAGCGTCTCAGCGCCGAGAACGGCGGGAACTCGGCGGCGGCATCGACGATCACCGGCACGCCGTGCCTGTGTCCGATCTCGATGACCCGCTCGATCTGCAGGTCGGAAGAGGGGGAGTAGGCGACGAAGTGGACTATGGCGGCCGTCCGATCATTGATGGCTGACTCGAGATTGTAGTCCTGCGTCCCGTTCGCCAGCCCGATCTCCACGAGGCTGGCCCCTGCGAGGCGGATCATCAGCTCATAGTAGTTCCGCTGCATCACCTGGATGATGACCTCGTCCTTCATCCCCCTGGTATTGGGGAGCTGGTGAATCTTCGCGTTGTCCTTGCCGGTCATGCATGCGGCGACGCTGATCGTCACGCCAGCCGCGGCGCCTGCGGTAATGTATGCAGCCTCCACTCCGGCAAGCTCAGCGACCCGCCGGCCGGCCTTCTCCAGGAGGTCGGGCAGCCTGACATACGAGCGGCTTGCCTCCTGCATTGCCTCCACGACCTCCGGCCGCATGATGGACCCGCCTATGGCCGTGCCATTGCCGACTCCGTTGATAACGGTCTTAACTCCCAATCGATCGTAGAAGCCCATCAGAGCGATACCTCCTGAGTACGTTTAGTGGTTGACGGTCTACCAGAGGATCCTGTACTTCAAGATCATGTGACCAGCCTGGAAATAGAGGAGGCTTTCGTCGACTTTGCTGAGGGTCACGGCGTGGTGCCGGCCACCTCCGTGCTCGAACAGGCCATCGGCGTCCTCGCTGCCGATCTTCACGAGCAAGCTGCCCTCGCTGTCCAGGACCCACAGGAAGCGGACCTGAGCCCAGGTCGGACGCGCGCCTCCCAGGCCGCCCATGTCCGGGGCCATGTGGAACCCGTTCACATAGACGTTCTCATTGCTGTCGAGGCAGATCTGACGAGGTCCGTAGATGGTCCCCTCTCCGAAGAGCCTGAGGAAGCTCCCCTGGCGGTCGAACACCTGTATGCGGCCGTTGTCCGTATCCGCGATGTAGAGGTTCCCGCTCCTGGGGCCTATCGCGATGCCGTAAGGGCCCTCGGGGCTGAGCCCGCCGACCGAGTCGGCCGTCGGGGACCTTGGGCCGACCCTGCCGGCAAACTGGCCCGGTGCCGTTCCGTGCTCCCCGAAGGCGAGTACGAACCTGCCCCGGTCGTCGAACTTCTGCACCCGGCTGTTGCCTCCAAGGGCCGTATGGGTGTCCGTGACGTAAATGAACCCGTCCTCGTCCACTGCGAGGCCGTTGGGCCCGCTCACTCCTCCGAACTGGCCGAGGCCATTTCCCTGGCTCCCGAACATGAGCTGGAAGCGACCGGAAGAGTCGAACTTCTGGACGCGGCTGTTCTGGCTGTCGGCCACGTAGAGGTTGTCTTCGTGGTCGACGTGGACGGCCCGGTGCATCTTGAACTGGGCAGCCGCCGTGCCTGGCCGGGGGCGGCCGTCGGCTCCTATCGCCCCAATCTTCCAGAGCACTCGCCCGTCCGGGTCGAGCTTCTGCACCCTGTGGTTCATCTCGTCGGCAACGTATATGTTGCCATCGCTGTCGCAGGCCAGGCCCTCCGGGTTGTGGAACTCGCCGTCCCGCCACCCACCCTCGTACGGGCCGAACCTCGCCAGCATCTCGAACCGCGGGCCGCCCATCTCGTGCGCTAAGCTCCCCAGTCCACTCGGAACTTGAAGATGGCGTTGCCTCCCTGAACGTAGACGACGTCTTCATCCACCCGGCTGATTGCCAGTCCGTACCCGTGCGAGTGAAGCCCCCTTCCGGGTTGATGGCTCATCTGGTCATGCGCTTCGCGGGCGCCGATCTTCGCGACGACGGCTCCCGTCCTGTCCATAACCGAGACCCAGCGGCACTCGGGCTCGATTTGCCACCTGATTGGATCGTTGACGTTATGTACCGCCAGGGGAGGCTCGTGGGCATGGACCCCGGAGACGTGCAGGCGTCCCGCGCTGTCAATGGCCAGCTGACGGGGCCTGCGGACTACGCCTGATCCCAGAGCAGCCCCGGGCTCTCCGGTACCGCGGAACGAGAGTATGCGGTCGTTGTCGCAGTCGGCCACATATATGTCGCCGCCAAGGTTGTTGCGGTCCAGGAGCAGGCCCGGCTCGGAGTCGACGGCTATGCCCGCCGGTCCGATCGGACCGGGCCCGATGCCGGGACCGAAGTCCAGACCGTACTCCCTGATAGGCACGGCCCCGGCGAATTGGCCGAGACCCGACCCGTAGCTGCCGAACTGGTCCAGGTAGTCTCCATCCGAGTCGAACCTCTGGAGCCTGTGGTTTCCGCCCAGGACGGTATGGCTGTCCGCGACGAGCACACGCCCTTTCTCGTCGACCGCTATGCCGATGGGCCCGTCGCCTCCGAACTGGCCATGACCATTTCCCCAGCTGCCGAAAGCGGTCAGCGGTTCACCGTCCGGAGAGAGCTTTTGGACTCTGCAGTTGGCCGAGTCGGCGACGTAGATGTTGCCTTCGGAGTCGGTGCAGACTGCCTGAGGGCTCCAGAACTCGCCCTGGGCGGTGCCAGGACGGCGGGCGCCACGCGCATCCCGGCCACCCAAGCACCAGAGAAGATCCCCATCGGCGTCAAGCTTGACGATCCGGTGATTGCCTGTGTCAGCAACTATCAGACCGCCTGCGCCATCGCATGCCAAGCCCGACGGGTTGGCGAACTCCACGTCACCGTGTCCGCCTGCCGGCGGGCCGACCGTATCCGCCAGCTCCACCGATGGCTTGCTCAACTCTCAAGTCCTCGGCGGACGCGCCGGTTCAGGCCGCTACACGCTCAGACAGAAGCCGTCCGGCCCCGTCTATGGTCTCGCTCACTCCCAGCGAGCGCAGGCATGCCCAGAGGGTAGCCTGATTGGACGTGACGACCGGCTTGCCGGTGAGCCCCTCGACGAGGTCGATCACCTCGCCGGCGCCCTCAAATGCCGTGCAGCTAATGAAGATGGCCTCGGCTTCCGGCCGGTCCACCCCCAAGGCCAGGCTGAGCGCTTCCTCCCCCGCGGCAGCGGCGCTGCCCTGAAGCGCACCATCGCCGACATAGTCGAAGCTGACGATGTCAAAGCCGGCGGCCGTATAGAAGCACCGCAGTCGCTCATTCAGCTCCTCGGGGTAGGGCGTGCAGACCGCGATCCTACTGACGCCAAGCTCATTCAGGGCGTCCACGACCGCCCCGGCGGCGGCCACCGTCTCTGTGCCGCCGCCAGCGGCCGAGATCCTCTCGGCGATCTCCCGGTCGTAACCTGGCCCGTTCAGGAAGCTTCCCCCAGTACAGCCGAAGGCGATTACGTCGACCATAGCGGAAGCCAGCCACCGCGCAGGCTCCTCGACACTATCGCCCATCTCCTGCAACCCGGTCAGAAGCCCCTGCGGGGTGTTCGGGTTGCCCGGCGAGCCCGTGTACAGCCGGTTGACATGCAGCTTGACCGAGGCCGGCATCCACCTTGCGAAGTCGTCCTCCATGGTCGTGTTACCGGCCGGTGTCAGCAGTCCGATTCTTTTCTTTCCAAAGCGGCCCATCTCGGCGCCTCCCGTCAGGTCGGGTAGGCTACCATAGGGGTCTGGGCGGGTCAACAAGAGCGTCCGTTGGGCAGTCTTCATGAGTCGAATCTTGAGGATGCCCGAATTGTCATTCCGAACGTAATGCCAGCGGGGTGAGGAATCTAAGGCCTGCAATTGGGGGAGGCCTTAGATTCTACGGCCAGGCGTATTTCAGAGGGTCTTAGATTCTTCGTCGCTGCTGCGCTCCTCAGAATGACAACAGGGCGCTCCTCAGAGTCACTATGGCCTTGTGAAGGGCTGCATTAGGGGGATGAAAGTGGCGGCTGCGGCCCACGGTAAGGGGACGGGGCGAGGTTCAAACCCGCCTCTACGGCACGACCTGGCGACAATGGCTATTGTCCTATCAATGACAGCAGGACAGGACTATTCCTGCATTTGTCACCGACACCTAACTCCGACTCGGCTGCTCTGCGTGTTGGTATAATCTCCCCGTCCCGCCGTTCCGGAGGGACAGACGAAGGGAGTCCAGTATGGACAGGGCCACACGGGCGAGGATAGCCAGGCGTGCCGCCATAGTGGCGGCCATACTTCTGGCCGTCGGGTATGCGGGCATGTCGTACTTCATCGCGTCAGGTGTGACCGGGGCCGAGCGAGAGGAGCCCGAGGACCATCCGAAGGACTATGGTCTCGAGTACGAGGACGTTGAGTTCCTGTCGCGCAAGGGGGATGTCACGCTGGAGGGCTGGTACCTTCCCTCTCCGTGTTGCGGACCCAGCCTGATCCTCGTTCACGGCATCAGCGCGAATCGCGCCAGCCGCCAGGCTACAGAGATGGCGTCTGACCTCGTTGAGTTGGGCTTCAACGTGCTGCTCTTCGACCTCCGGGCCCACGGCAGCTCGGGCGGCGACAGGATAACGGGGGGAATCGACGAGGCAGAGGACGTGCTCGGGGCCTACGACTACATGAGGTCGCGCGGCGCCGACCCGCACCAGATCGGCGTGCTAGGCAGGTCGATGGGAGCCGGGGCCGCAACGCTGGCCGCGGTGGCGGAGCCGGATATCAGGGCCCTGGTGCTCGACGGTACGTACGCCGAGGTAAACGAGCTGATAGCCTTCGAGATCGGTCGAAAGACGCCTGTCCCCGAGTGGATCGCGCCAGTCTTCATACCGGGAGCAAGCCTGCTGGCCAACGTGCTGTACGGAATTGACCTGAGCAAGCTGGCTCCCGAGAGTGCGGTCAAGTCCATAGACTTCCCGATCCTGGTGATCCACGGGGAGGACGATACGCGCATCCCGACCGAGCACGGCGTGCGCGTTCACGAGGCAGCCCTTCCAGGCAGCGAGATATGGATCGTTCCGGGCACCGACCACGTCGACGCGTTCAACTCCTACCCTGAAGAGTACGTAGACCGCGTCGCGTCCTACTACTTCAGGAGGCTCGGCTCCCCAGCAGCTCCCTGACACGGGCTACGGCCGAATCGAGGGGCACCATCTCGGCCTCGGAGCCGGTGCGGAGCTTCAACTCCACGGCGTCCCGCTTCAGGTTACGGGGGCTCACCACGATTCGAAGCGGCAGGCCGAGCAGATCGGCGTCGTTGAACTTCACGCCAGCGGACTCTTCGCGATCGTCGTACAGCACCTCGACCCCCTGGCCTGTCAGCTCTTCATAGAGCCTCTCCGCCGTCTCGGCGACCTCTTGCCGCTCGATGTTTACGCCGATCAGCGATACGTGGTACGGAGCGATGGACGGGTCCATCACCATCCCCATCTCGTCGTGGTGCTGCTCGACGGCCGCAGCCAACAGACGGCCCACGCCGATGCCATAGCACCCCATGATTATAGACTTCGACCGTCCGCTGGAATCGGGGAACTGGGCGCCGAGTGCGTCGCTATAGCGCGTGCCGAGCTTGAAGACGTGGCCGACCTCGATGCCGCGCCGGGTCTCCAGCGTCTCGTGGCACTTGGCGCAGGCATATCCCTCACGCGCCAGGGCGATATCGTCTATCAGATCGGGCTGGAAATCCCGGGGGTGGTTGACGTTGAGCAGATGGCAGCCCTCTCTATTCGCTCCAGCTACGAAGTTCGAGCCGAGGTGGATCGAGTCGTCAGCTACAGTCCTGATGTTCTCGAGTCCAACGGGGGAGGCTGACCCGGCCACGAGGCCTGCCGCACTCACCTCCTCATGAGTGGCCAGACGCAGCTCGGAGGCGCCGAGAACATTGGTGAGCTTGATCTCGTTCACCTCGAGGTCGCCTCGTATGGCGATCACGACGACCTCGCCGTCGGCGGCGTAGAAGACGGCCTTGAGGGTCTTGTCGGCCGGGATGCCGAGGAATGTCGCCAGTTCCTCGATTGTCTTGACGCCCGGGGTGTGGACCTCCTCCACGGCGGCGGGCTCTTCGATCGCCGCCGGAGGCTTGTCGAAGACGGACTTCTCCAAGTTTGCGGCGTAGCCACACGAGGGACACAGGACGATGGTGTCTTCGCCCGAATCTGCGAGGAGGATGAACTCCTGGGAGTCCTTGCCGCCGATGGCGCCGCTGTCGGCCTCGACCATGATGGCGGGCAGGCCGCAACGCTCGTAGATGCGCTTGTAGGCCTCTACCATCGCATTGTAGCTGCGGTCGAGGCCGTCCCCATCCGCGTCGAAGCTGTAGGCGTCCTTCATGTCGAACTCGCGGACCCTCAGCAGGCCTCCGCGAGGCCTAGCCTCGTCCCGGAACTTGGTCTGTATCTGATAGATGATGAGCGGCAGGTCCCGGTAGCTGTCGACGTTGGCGTTCACCATGGTCGTCAGCAGCTCCTCGTGGGTCGGGGCCATGACCAGCGAGCGATCCCGCCGGTCGCTCAGGCGGAACATTCCCGGGCCGTACTCCTCGTCGCGGCCCGACTTCTCCCACAGCTCGCGGGGTTGGAGCACGGAGAGGCGGACCTCCTGTGCGCCCGCGGCGTCCATCTCCTCCCGGATGATCTGCTCGATCTTGCGGAGGGAGCGCCACGCGAGGGGCATGTAGCTGTAGATTCCAGCGGCCGACTGGTAGATGAAGCCCGCCCTGAGCATCAGGCGGTGACTTTCGAGCTCCACCTCACCCGGGTCGCTTCTCAGGGTTTTTCCGAATAGTCTTGACCAGCGCATAAGGGTGTTCTCTCCGGGGCTAAGAAGTGGGAGCGAAGACTTCCGCTTCGACTTTGCGGACTTCATCCATGAGGGCGTCGAGCATGTCGGCCTCTTCTACGATACGAGCCTTTCGCCCCTTGCGGAAGATGATGGCCCGGCCCGCGCCTGCGGCTATGCCAACGTCGGCGTCCTTCGCCTCTCCCGGCCCGTTGACCTCGCAGCCCATTACGGCGACCTTGATGGGGGACTTCACCTTCTTGAGCATCCCGTCCACGGTGTTCGCCAGGGTGACCACGTCGACGTCGGCGCGACCGCAGCTCGGACAGGCCACCAGGACGGTCCCTTCCTTGCGAAGCTCCAGGGACTTGAGCATCTCGAAGCCCGCAAAAACCTCTTCGCGCGGGTCGTCGCTGAGGGAGACGCGTATCGTGTCGCCAATGCCATCGTAGAGCAGCATTCCCAGTCCAATGGCGCTGCGGATGCTGCCGGACTTCGTCGTACCGGACTCGGTTATTCCCAGGTGCAGGGGGTAGGGGACCAGCGCTGCCATGCGACGGTAGGCCTCGACCGTGGTGTCGATGTCGAAGGCCTTCAGGGATATCTTGATGAGGTCGAAGTCGAGGTCCTCCAGGATGCCGATCTCCCACAGACCCGTCTGAACCATGTGATCGACGACTGAGTACTCGCCTTCTTCTGCTTCGCCACCTTTCAGCAGCTGGTTGACGCCGTCCTTGTGTCTGGACAGGCCGCGGGTTACGCCGATCCCTCCAACGGGCGGCAGGCTTCCGAAGTTCACTCCTATGCGTATCGGGACGCCTCGTACCTTGGCCTCCCTGACGACCGTTTCGACCTTCTCCCGGTCGCGGATGTTGCCAGGGTTCAGCCTCAAGCAGTCCACACCACTCTTGAGGGCCTGGAGGGCAAGCTGGTAGTGGAAGTGGATGTCCGCGATCAGGGGAATGGATATCTGTCGCTTGATCTCGGCAAGTGCCTCCGCGGCCTCCATGTCAGGAACCGCCGCTCGGACGATCTCACACCCCGATTCCTCGAGCTGTTTGACCTGAGCCACGGTCGCGGCAACATCCCTGGTGTCGGTCTTGGTCATCGACTGGACGGAAATCGGGGCATCGCCTCCGATCGTAACGCCGCCCACGTTGAGCGCCTTCGTGACCCGCCGTCTTCTCATGATTGAGCCTCCATAAGGATGTCGGGAGTCGACTCTTGGTGGGAATCTGCCCTCATACCGTACCCCTAAAAGCCCTCTCCACTCAAGATGCGGCCTATGTCCCGGTAGCTGACGATCACCAGGAAGCCCAGCAATAGGGCGAAGCCTACCGCAATGGCTATCCCCTGGCGATGCGGCGATATCCGGCGGCCGCGCCTGGCCCACTCTATCCCGATGAAGGCGAGCCGTCCGCCGTCGAGAGGGGGTATGGGCAAGAGGTTGGTGATGCCCAAGAAGATGCTTATGAAGGCCATCCATTGAAAGACGGGAGAAGCCCCCGCCTCCGCAACCTCGCCGGTGGCGTGTGCTATGCCGACCGGTCCCAGCCCGGGGGCCTCTCCGCTGCCCGACGTCCAGTCCGTGAGGCCGTCCCAGGTCATAGTCAGAACGTTGCGGTACCACCTTATGGAGTTGGGCACAGCCTCCCAGATGGGGTCCGTTCGACTGACGACCCTCGGGTTGGCCAGCGCTATCATGACGCCCACAGCGCCCTGAGTCATGGTGTCGCCGACCTGCAGCCTGGCATCGTACCGCCGGGCTTCTCTGAGCGACACCTCCCTGCCAGGGTCCTGCACCTCGTCCACCACCTCGAGCCTCGGAGGGGATGCCCTCGGGACGAGGGTGACGACTTCGACCACCTGGTATTCGGGCGACCGGGCAAGTCCGCCTACGACGGCGCCCCGCCGCACGGTGAGCTCAACCGGAGAGCCAGCGCTGTCCCTGATGCGGCTGACCAAGTCGCCCGTGTCCCTTGGCTGCTGGGAGTCGACGCTCAGGATTTCATCGCCCGCCCGGAGGCCTGCCGCCGCCGCCGGAGACCTGGGGGCCACGCCGGTGATGAGGACCGATCCACCCTCGATGGTGTCGTGAGGGAGCATGAAGAGAGCGGTCAGGACGATGACGGGCAACACCAGGTTCACGACGGAGCCGGACACGATCACGACCGCGCGCTTGTAGAGTGGGAGAGCCGCGAGGCTGCGCGGGTCTGACGGGTCTTCCTCGCCGACTATCTTGACGAAGCCGCCGAGGGGGAGCAGGTTGATGCTATAGAGGGTCTCGCCGAACCGGAATCCCAGGAGCCTGGGCGGGAACCCGATACCGAACTCGGTGACCCTGGCGCCGAACCACTTGGCAGTGACAAAGTGGGCCGCCTCGTGGACCAGGACGAGGAAGCCCAGGATGGGGAAGACCAGGAGCCAGGCGGGCAGGTCGAACACGCCGGCTATGCCCCCACATCTTCTTCCGCCCTATTCATCGCCCATTGGGCAGCGGCCAGTATCTGATCGAGAGACGGCTCCGGTACGTTCTGATGGTCGTCGAGGACGGCCTCGATCACCCGGCCTATGTCGAGGAATCCCATTCGTCCGGCAAGGAACATCTCCACCGCCTTCTCATCAGCTCCGCACAACGCCGCAGGCCACGTGCCCCCGCGCCTGCCGACTTCGACCGCCATCTGGAACAGCGGATAGCGCTCGGCCTCCCACGGCTCGAAGGTGAGGCCCCCAGTCGATACCGGATCGAACCTGGCTATGCTCTCATTATAGACCCTGTCCGGGTAGAGGAGGGCGTACTGGATCGGCAGGACCATGTTGGGAGGACTTATCTGAGCCTTCACCGAGCCGTCGTCGAACTCGACCATAGAGTGGATGATGCTCTGAGGGTGGATTACGACCTCGATCTTCTCCCATGGAACGCCGAACAGATGATGGGCTTCAATTACCTCTAAGGCCTTGTTCATAAGCGTCGCGGAGTCGATGGTTATCTTCGGCCCCATCTTCCATGTGGGGTGGGCCAGGGCCTGCTCGGGCGTGACCCGCGCAAGGTCGGCCAGATTGGTGTGGCGGAAGGCGCCCCCGGAAGCCGTTATGATGAGCCTGGATACGCCTCCGTTCTCGCCCCTGAGGCACTGCCAGATCGCGTTCGGCTCGCTGTCCACCGGCAGCAGCGACACGCCGTGCTTACGGGCGTGGCCCATGACCAGGTCTCCGGCCATTACGATGGTCTCCTTGTTGGCGAGCGCGATATCCTTGCCCGCTTCCATGGCTGCAAGGGTGGGGCCGAGCGCGACATCGCCGACTGTGGCGGACACGACCATGTCGACGTCCGGATCGACCACCATCTCGTCGAGCCCGCACTCCATCGACCCACTGGAGAGAATGGCCTCCTTCTCTTCGGGTGTCCCGCGGCAGGAGAACAGCCTTGGCCTGAACTCTTCGACCTGCGCCTGAAGCGCGGGCAGGCTGGTGTTGGCTGCCAGCCCTATGACGCGGAAGCGGTCCGGAAAGGCGCGGACGACCTGAAGAGTCTGGGCGCCGATAGAACCCGTCGATCCCAGTATTGCCAGCCCCTTGGGCCTGCTACTCATAGGGCGAAATGGTACACGACGACCAGGTTAGGGACAATTGAGTCCAGTCTGTCCAGGATGCCTCCGTGGCCGGGGACGATCCATCCGGAGTCGTCGACTCCGCCCAGCCGCTTCAGGCGCGAAATCAGGAGGTCTCCCGCCTGTCCCGCGACGCCGAGCACGGTCCCAAGGACGTAGGGCTCCCAGCCGGTGCCCGGTATGTCCAGGACGTAGAAGGCGGCGACTGTGGCTACCAGCGCACCAAGTACGCCTCCCGCCGCGCCCTCCCAGGTCTTATTTGGGCTGATGGCCGGGGCGAGCGGTCGGGAGCCCACGGCCTTTCCGACCAGAAAGGCCGCGGAATCGGCCGCGAAGGTGGCGGCGAGCAACAGGAGCAGCCACTTTTGGCCATAGTCGAGGTCTCGCAGTAGAAGGGAGTGCGCGAGGAGGCCGCCTGCGTACAGGGCGGAGCCTGTCGTAACAGCGGCACCGTCCAACCTGGGGCCGAGGCCTCTGAGGACTCGCCCTATGCCGACCTTGTTCCATTCGGGGAAGGGAGAAGTCAACAGAGCGACGGCGGCAACGAAGACGATCGGGGATATCACCCTGACGACGGGAGTGTCGTTCGAGGCCAGCTCGGCAGCACCGACGAGCACCAGGGCGAAGACCACGGCCAGCCAGACGCCGGGCCTGGCGCCTCTGGCCTGGGCGACGTTGCAGAGCTCGACCGCGGCTACGGCCGCGGCGAGGGCGACCAGGACGGACAGGAAGGGGCTTCCCAGCCACGCGGCGACAAGGACAAGGGGCAGTCCGACAACGGCGGTCGCGACCCGGGCCGTCATTCCACGCGGTCCCCCATCCTATCTTCCCCGATGTGGAAGGGGCTCCGGATCAGCCTGACGCGACCGTTCCGAAGCGCCTGTGCCGTCTTCCAAATGCCTCGAGAGCCTTCTCGACCTCGACCTCGTCGAAGTCGGGCCAGAAGACGGGCGTCGTGTAGTACTCGGCGTAGGCGGACTGCCACAGAAGGAAGTTGCTGAGGCGCATCTCTCCCGCAGTCCGGATAACCAAGTCGGGGTCCGGCATGTCACCGGTGTAGAGGTAGCGTCCGAAAAGCTCCTCGGTCACCAGGTCCGGGGTCACGCCGGCCGCGAGCAGGCCGCGCACGGCTTCCAGAATCTCCGCCCTTCCGCCGTAGTCGAAAGCGCCGCTTAGAGTCAGGCCTGAGTTGTCTCTGGTGAGCTCGACGGCCTTTCGAATGGCATCTCTCAGCTCGGGAGTGAGGCGGTCGAGCCGTCCGAGGTGCTGGATTCTCACACCCTCCTCGTGGAGGCTCTGAGCTTCGCGCACTAGGACTTCCCGGAGTATCTCCAGCAGGAAATTGACCTCGTCATCGGGCCTGACCCAGTTCTCGGTGGAGAAGGCGTAGAGTGTAAGGTACTCCACGCCTGACTGTGAGAAGGCCGTGATGATGCGGCGGAGGTTCTGAGTACCCGCGCGGTGTCCCTCCGACCGGGACCATCCTCGACTCTGGGCCCACCGGCCGTTTCCATCCATTATGACGGCGACGTGGCGTGGGGACTTGGGGAGGCGCGGCGTCACGGCAGGCCTCGGGGCGGCGCCGGCTGACCCGCGGCTCAAACCTCCATCACCTCGGCTTCCTTCTCCTGGCCTATGGCGTCCATCTGACCGACGTATGAGTCCGTCAGCTCCTGGATCTGGCTCTGGGCACGGCGGCTGTCGTCTTTGGAAAGATCGCCGGCTTTCTCCATCTGTCTGACCTGGTCGACTCCGTCGCGGCGGATGTTGCGGACTGCAACGTGTCCTTCCTCTACCTTCCGGCCGACCAGCCGGACGAGCTCTCTACGCCGCTCCTCTGTCAACGTCGGGATGCTGATGCGTATGACGTTGCCGTCGTTGTTGGGAACGAGTCCCAGGTCCGACTTCAGGATGCTCTTCTCGATCTCCTTGAGCACTTGCTTGTCCCAGGGCTGGATCATCAACAGCCTGGCCTCTGGAATCGAGATGGAGGCCATCTGGTTGAGTGGAGTTGGGACGCCATAGTAGTCCACCATCAGGTTCTCGATCAGCGCGGGAGAGGCGCGGCCAGTCCTGATGGCGCTGAGGTCGCTCTTAAGGGCATCCACCGACTTGCTCATCCTGACGCCAGTCTGGGAAAGGACTTCCTGATCCGTAGCCATTGCTAGACTCCAATCTTTTCCGCATGCTCGGCGGCCACGAGCGAGCCGAGTTGCTCACCCTTGATGATCCGTTCGATGTTTCCGGATACCAGCGCGTCGAAGACGACGATGGGCAAATCGTTATCCATGCAGAGGGAGAGCGCCGTGCTGTCCATGACTTCCAGCCTCTTCTCCAGCGCCTCGAGATAAGTGATGGACTCCAGCTTCACTGCATCCGGGTGTACGTTTGGATCGGACGCGTATATTCCGTCGACCCCGTGTTTTGCCATCAGGAGTACGGTGGCGCCGATCTCGACCGCTCTGAGCGCAGCGGCGGTATCCGTGGTCATGAAGGGGTTTCCGGTCCCGGAGGCGAACAGCACGACGCGGCCCTTTTCCAGGTGGCGTATGGCGCGTCGCCTGATGTACGGCTCCGCGATCTCCGACACGTTGATCGCGCTCTGGGTGCGCGTCGGGATGTTGTAGGCCCGTTCGAGGGCGTCCTGAAGCGCCAGCGCGTTCATGATGGTCGCAAGCATCCCCATATGGTCGGCGGTCGACCTGTCCATGCCGGTGGCCTCCGCCTCGCTGCCTCTCCAGATGTTCCCGCCGCCGATGACGACGCCCAACTCGATACCCAGGTCGTGGGCGTTCATTATCTGGGAAGCCATGTAGTCCACGGCGGAGGGGTCGATGCCATAGCCACGGCTGCCCTTGAAGGACTCCCCGCTCAGCTTGAGCAGGACGCGACTGTACTGGACGCCGGTCACCGCCGCTACTCCCCTAGGGAGAACCGGGTGAACCTGCCTACTTTTACGTTCTCCCCGAGCGTGCCCACGGTCTGATCGATGAGGTCTCGAACGCTCAGCGTCGGGTCCTTGATGAAAGGCTGCTGCAACAGGCACGTCTGTTGGGGATCGTTGCTCTCGCCTTCCGGCGCGTCGGCGACGTCGACATACAGGGGCGCCATCGCGGCGACCTGCATCGCAACGTCGTGGGCGAGACTCTTGAAGTTGTCGGTCCTTGCGACGAAGTCGGTCTCGCAGTTGAGCTCGACGAGGGCTCCGATGCGGCCCCCACTGTGGATATAGGACTCGATCAGCCCTTCGTTCGTAGCGCGGGAGGCCTTCTTGGCCGCGCTGGCCATTCCCTTGGCCACGAGAGACTGCTGGGCCGCCTCCACGTCGCCATCGGCCTCCTGGAGGGCCCGTTTGCAGTCCATGATTCCGGCGCCCGTCAACTCCCTGAGCGCCTTTATGGCATCTACGCTGATTACCAAGGTCACGTCTCAGCCCGTCTCAGGCCGTCTCCGGCGCTGTCGATACGGGGGCGGGGTCTTCGTTTGCCGCAGGGACGGCGATGTCCACCGCAGTTTCAATCTGCTCGTAATCCTCGGAGGCCGCACCCTCGCCAACTTCCTCCGCTTCCAGCGACATCCGGCGGTTGGTGCCGTCGATGATCGCGTCGGCGATCCGGCCGGTCATCAGCCGTATGGACCGGATGGCATCGTCGTTGCCGGGGATCGGGTGGTCGATGAGGTCGGGATCGCAATCCGAGTCGACCAGCGCCACTATCGGCACGCCTACCCGCCTCGCCTCCGCGACGGCGATCGACTCCTTGCCAATGTCGATGATAAAGACCGCCCCGGGCATCTCAGTCATATCTTTGATGCCGCTGAGGTATCGGTTCAGACGGGCGATCGTGTACTCGAGTTTGAGGGCCTCTCTCTTGGTGAGAGCCTCAAACTCGCCTTTTGCCTTGCGGGTCTCAAGCTGAACGAGGTAGTCGATCCGGGACTGAATGGTCTTGAAGTTGGTGAGGGTCCCGCCGAGCCATCGAGTAGCAATGTAGAATGCGCCGCAGCGCTCTGCCTCGGCAAGGATCGTGTCGACGGCCTGCTTCTTGGTCCCGACGAACAGGACCTTCTGGCCTGATGCTGCTACGTCGCTGATGAACTCGCAGGCAGCGTCCAGCTTGCGGAGGGTCTTCTGCAGGTCGATGATGTGGATGCCGTTGCGCTGCGCGAAGATGTACTGGCGCATCCTGGGATTCCAGCTCCGCTTTCGGTGGCCGAAGTGGACGCCCGCCTCAAGCAGGGACTTCATGGTCACCGTGTTGGACTGCGCTGCGACGTTCTCCTGTGTTGCGACTGCTTCTTGCATCCTCTCCCCAAACGCTAGCTCAGGGCCTGTGCCAGGAACGGCGCGGCCCTGATTGCATCGGGCGCAGTATATCACAAGGCCGGAACGGTCGGCAATTGCGTATGCGTGCCGACGCGGAGCGTAATGGGCTATGGGTCCAGCCCTGTGCTATAATTCGATCCTCGGCCACGTGTGGGGATATAGCTCAACTGGGAGAGCGCGGCGTTCGCAATGCCGAGGTTGGGGGTTCGAGTCCCCCTATCTCCACCAGCTACGCTAGCTACGGGATCAGAACGGCGCAGCGGCTCCATAGACGGCTTCTCGGCGGTTCGAGTCCCCCTACCTTTCGCTCCAGTGGAAGTGCTCTATGTGAGGGTTCCACCGTGGGTTCCCGGGACTGGCTAACCTGTAATACACGAGTGGAGGACACAGCACCGCGGTGCCCTCCCCCGCAGGTCCATGTATGAGCCTGTCCCAAAAGCGATGTTGCGACCAGCTTGGGTCAACGATGCTCGCCAGGCGGGCTAGCCTGTAGGGCAAAAGCAGGTGATGGGACTGGGACCGGCGCCCGCTGTTTTCGCGACGGTCTAGGAAGCGAAGTGAGGCTTTGGGCCGCGAAGTAGGTCAGCAAAGACGCCGAGGCGCCACACCCGGCAGAGGGTGCGCAGGTTGAAGGCTGTGCCCAGCAGAGTCCACTCGGCCGACACGTTCGCGAAGCCACGCAACAGGAATCTAACGGTGCTTGCGGGTCAGCGGCAATGGATCGCGACAACTAATTTTGCCGGTTGCGCCGGCCGGCCCCCAGATAGCTTTGCGAATAGCGCCGTGCTCGCTACCTCGGCAAAAGTTCCTGATGTGTTGGGCTGACCCATCGACCCGTGCTTTCCTGTGCAGATTGACCCCAAAGCGGAACAGTTTGAGCAGGTTGTGGCCTGTGCAGATCAGCGACCATTCGCCGTTCACCTTCTCCAGTCCCCGCAGCAGAAACTGGCGGAATCCCCGGCCCTGCTTGATCTGGCCGAATACCGGCTCCACAGTTTGCATCCGCAAAGCGTAGCGCTGCCGACCCCGCTTGGTCTGTAACTTCCGTCGCATCCGGTCCCTGGGAGACAGATGGCTGGGTATGCGACCTCGGGGCGCGGGTGGCACAACCCGACCGTGGCGGGTCTGCTCCGGCGCGACGAACGGGTCCACGCCCAGAGCATAAAGCTCGTCGACTGCCTTTGCCGAGTAATAGCCAGCATCGGCGGATACTTCCCTGGGGACTGCACCGACGTTGTCGATGGTCTCCTCCATCATCGCCGCAGCCTGTTGCTTATCCGAAGTCTGGTTTGTGGCCCGCGCCGCCACGATCACCTGGTGAGCGCTGTCCACCACCACCTGACAGTTGTACGCTTGCAGGAAGTCCTTTCCTCCAAGTGCGGGGATGATGCGCGACTCGGTATCGGTGAAGTTACGCTGGGCCTTGTCGTCGGGCACACCCGGGTGCTTACCACCTTCGGCCTCGGCCTGTTCGGCAGCCGCCTGCGCCTCGGCTTCCAGCGCCGCCATGGCTTCCCGTATCTTCTCCAACCGACCCTCTCGAAAGGCCAACTCCTCCGGCAACTCATCTCCACGCTTGTCTTTGCCGTACCGCCGGTCTTCCTCATCATCCGCTGCCTGGGCCTGCCGCAACAACTCCGCTACCTCCGCCGCCAACTGCGCTGCCTTCTCCTTCATCCGTTGGTAACTCATCGCCTTATGCTTCGATGCGTTGGCCTTGACCTTCGTGCCGTCCAGCGCCACGTGCCCCAGCTTCACCAGCCCCGCCTGCTGGCACAACGCCAGTACCTGTACGAACAGGCCCGACAGCGCATCCACATTATCCTTGCGAAAGTCGGAGATGGTCCGGAAGTCCGGTGTGTTGTTCGCCGCCAATACCCTGAAGGCGATGTCCTCGTGGAGACGCAGGGCGATGCGGCGTGAGGACGCCACCCCGACGCAGTAGCCGTAGAGCAACACCTTGACCATCATCCGTGGATGATACGGCGGCCCGCCACGCCGTTCCCGCTCGTAGCGAGCGGTGACCTCCGACATGTCCAACTGGTCCACCACGTCGGATATGAAGTAGGCCAGATGGTCGTCAGGCAGCCACTCCTGCAACGCCGCTGGCAACAGCAACTGCTGCTCGGGTTCGTAGGGAAGGTAGGTCTTGCTCATCAACGACTCCCCGCTACTGGACTGGGCCCATCATACCCACAAACACTCGCCAACCGTGTTTCTCGGACGGGCTGCTAGGCGGCCTGTTCACACTAACGCAGCGCATCGAATATGAGAGCTACCAGGATGAAGCCTAAGAAGAGCACATTGAGCTTGTCAAAGCGAGAGAAGATACGGCGAAAGCCCTTCAACCGCCGGAACAGGCGCTCGACCTGGTTGCGCCTCTTGTACAACTCCTTGTTGTACTCCCATGGGTCGGTCCGTGTCGAAAGTGGCGGAACGACTGGCGTGAACCCCAACTCCAACGCAAGCTGGCGTGTCTCGTTGCCCTCATATGCACGGTCCATCACCACAGCCGGGTTCTCTTGCTGGGGCCCAAGGCGGTTGGGCAGCTTGCGCCCTTCCGGTGCGTCGTGAGCCTGTCCAGGGGAGAGCGAGAAGGTCATGGCTGTCCGAGCATCCGCGGCAACCATATGAATCTTGGTGGTCCATCCACCCCGGGACTTGCCGATGGACTGAGGTCCGTTTTTTTTAGCGCCCCTGTGCCGTCGGGATGCACCTTGACGATGGTGCTGTCCATCGAGACCGCTTCGAGCTTGACGCGCACTATCTGTTCTCGCTGCAGGCGTTCGAATATCCTGTCGAGCACGCCGTTCTTGGCCCAGCGGTTCATGCGGGTGTAGACGGTGTGCCATCTGCCAAACCGAGGAGGCAACCCCCGCCACATGCAACCATGTTCAGCAACATAGAGGATGGCATTGAGCACCTGCAGATTTGAAATGCTAACATTGCCGCGCTGTACTGGCAGGAGATGAGCGATGCGTTCATACTGGTCTTGTGTCAGTTCCATGCGCCAATGAATAACACTTCAGACCCAATAGTGTGAACACGCCTTAATTCGCTGACAGAAAACGCAGCGTCTCCAGTGGGGTCTCGCCTCCCAGGGCTTGATTCTCTCGTAAAAAATCTGTGCAGGCCGAATTAGAACAAACGCACCCACGCCTGGGTACAATATACAGTCTCTGTTCCGTATACTAGCCCAACATACTGTAGCGCTCAAGTGTGCTAAATCGCTGGGACTTCCTCAAAACGAGTTTTTACGAGGGAATCAGGGCTTGGTGTGGCCGCTTCGTGTTGTAGTAGAGGAGGTACTGCATCAACTCATCCTTCAACGCCTCTACAGACTCGAAGGTGGTTCCCTCCAGCAAGTCATCGTTCAGCGTCCGCCAGAACCGCTCGACCTTCCCGTTGGTCTGCGGCCGGTAGGGCCGAGTGTAGCGGTGCTTGATCCCTAGCTCCACCAGCATCCGCTCCATGGGATGATGGGTCAGATTCCTGGGCGAGGCCATCCCAGGGCCGTTGTCGGTGAGGACCGCCTCGAAGCGCACCCCGTATTCGGCGTTGAGCATGTTGATGCACTTGAGCGCGGCGAACATCACACTCAGACTCTTGAGGTCATCCACCACATCGGCCCAGGCCAGCCGGGTGCAGGCATCCACTATCGATACCAGGTAGTAGCGCTGCCTGGCGCCCAGCACCAGATCCCGGCTCAGGTGGTGCGAGTCCAGGTGGCCCAACTCCCCGGCACGGGTCTTGATTATCCTGCGCTTGGTGGTCTGAATCTCCTTGGTCAACCTGTTGAGACCGTGGCGCTTGGTTATGGCGTAGATGGTGGAAGGTGAAGGGGTATGGGACTTGAGAGTCGGCTTGAGTATGGCATAGATCTCGTAGCGATTGATACCTTTGCGCCGCTGCTCCAGCACTCTCTCCTCAATGAACGGCAGGGTACGGCGGCTCTTCCACTGGGGTCCCCGTTTCAGCGGTAGTAGGGCCTCATCGGCACCCGTCTGCCGGTAGCGGTTGTAGTACTTGGCAAAGGTCTGACGGTTGGTGCCATGGAAGTTGTAGAAGTCCTGAACGAAGCGGAACCGAACGTGCTTCTTCGCCTTGACCAGCTCGTACTCCCGGATGAGAAACCGCCACTTCTGTATGTAGCTTCGCTCCACCGTGCGGTCATTGCTGTTGTCTCGCATCTTCGCCTCCAGATCGGTCTACCATTGAATACCAATCTGTCAGCGAATTACCTAACATCTACAGGAATGACAAAGCCTGAGGTTATCCGTTGCCTCAAACGATATGTCGCTCGTCAGGTCTAATCCATCCTGAGCGACATGGGGCGCAAGAACCTGGCCGCGGCTGCAATTTGACATCTATAGGAGCATCACATTTAGGGGTTAGGAAACCCGAGAGATTGAGAGGGTAGAGCGAGCTCCTGGGCGAGTACCGCAGCTTCCCTGTTGAAGCCGTCGATATTGTGGTAACTAGTGTGGGAATGAGTCTCAGTACAATGCTTATTTCGTAGCTAACTCCTATTGCCCCCCGCTCCACCAGACCCATGTAGCGGGTCTCCACGGCTTTATAGACTGCTACCCGGCGGTTCGAGTCCTCCATACCCTTCGCCTCGATGGAAGTGGTCGACGACCGATTTCCCGTAGGCTCGGGATCTGCGCGTCAATTAGGCTCTGACATCCTGCCATTCATCCGCCGGTACACCGCCCTGGGAGTGGCGCAGGGCACCAGGCGCGTCGCTATCGACTCCCCTCCCCCGGCCACTCATGCCGGAAGACTCACACTCCAACTGGACCGACGTGGCGAGTGGTGCTGAGCTTCCCCCGGTCTTCGTACGAGTCCCTGTGTTAGTCTGACAAGGACGGGGAAAGGGTTGGCAGGCATGAGGACCTCAGGTGCCGGAGGCCTGTAACAGAGCGAGCCGCCTGAGCTGTGGATCGACGCTACTGGGTTAGAGAGTTGCATGTCTTGATTCAGGGTGGGCCGTTGAGTGAAGCTTTCGAGACAGTTGCTTCCTTGGGTAACATTTGGCCTCGACCAGTCTTGCTGACGCACGTTGACCCAGCGATGGAGGCGAATTGCTGAAGAGGCTGAGGGATGGCCTCATTCTCCGCGCGGCCACGGTCGAGGACTCAGGCCGCGTTTCAGAGTTCATGGCCAAGATATTCGATGATGCCGAGGCCCGCCTCAGAACGCTCGAGTTCATGAGCGACAGGCATCCGGGGGTAGGTGCGTCCGACTTCACTGTTGTGGAGGACACGAGTGCTGGCGCCATCGTGTCCTCCCTGTGCCTGATGTCGCGAAGGTGGAGATACGGCAAGGTTCCACTCAACGTGGACGAGGTCGCCACCGTAGGGACCCACCCAGACTACCGCGGGCGCGGGCTGGTCCGGGCGCAGTTCGCTGTCGTCCACCGGTTGAGCGCAGAGCGCGGTAGCTTGGTACAAGGGTTGTTGGGTATCCCATGGTTCTACCGGCAGTTCGGCTACGAGCCGGCCCTAGAAGACCCCGCAAGACGCGTCGGAAGAGCCGCGGACGTTCCCGAGCTTAGGGGTGAGGCCGCCGGGAAGTGGCGCGTCCGCTTGGCTGATGAGGAGGACGTTGCGTTCATCATCGAGACGCAGACTCGCGCCTCGGCCCGCCACCTGATATCGGCTGTTCCGGATGCTGAGAGGCTGCGGTACGCAGTGTCGCTAATGGTCCGCACAATGCGAGTCTTAGCGATCGTAGAGTCGGGAGTCGGCGAGAGAGTCGGGTATCTCTCACACCGCAACTGCCTTCAAGGGGACGCATTGGAGCTCACGGCCTGCGAGCTGACCCCGGAAACGTCATGGGAGTCAGTCGCGCCCGCGGTGCTGACGTATCTACGAAGCAAAGGCGAAGAGTACTCGGCCCAGGGCGATGGGGGATTCGCGGAGATCGACCTACTGCTCGGGAGCGAGCACCCGATGTATCAAGCGACCAACTGGCCGACCAGGACGCCACGTCCGCACGCCTGGTACATCAGAGTGGCCAATGTTGTGGCCTTCATTCGCAAGATTGCACCGACTCGGGAACGGCGGCTGGGGGGTTCTGTCCTGAGCGATTATTCGGGCTCTATCAAGATAAGCTTCGGTGATACCGGGATGAGGATGGTCCTCGCGGCCGGTCTCATCGACACCGTCGAGCCTTGGGGGCCTACCAAGGAGAACAGGTGGGCTAATCAGCGGCAATTCGACGCGATTTTTCCAGGCCTAATCTTCCTTCAGCTAATCTTCGGTTTGCGATCGACTGACGACTTGGAGTACGCTTTCGCAGACTGCAGGGTCGGCGTCGACGAGACCCGAATGCTGTTGGATAGGATGTTCCCCAAAGGACCGTCCAACACGTGGGCGCCCGAGTACCCATGGTGAATGTTCAGGACAGAAAGTCAGCCAAAGACACCTCCACTTCAGGTGACACACAGTGGATGAGCCCCCAGCCGCCCAGATCCATCGGATAACTGGGAGATTGGGGAGACAACGAGCTAAGTTTTGCAGAAATCGGCGTAGTAGCTGGCAATGTCAATGTCGTCCGGACCGCCACTATGGACCAATGTCCTGAAGCGCTGCCGCAAGGACTCATTTCCCTTCAGAAAGAAAGAACCGTTGATGGTGAATGAGCAGACCACCGTCCCGTAGTTGCGGACGAAATAGGGCGAAGGCGGGTTGGATGGGTGGTGCATTAGTGTGATGCCCACCTGCCGTCCGGCGACTACCCCGCTATAGTCGACCCATTCGGCTGATTGTCTCATCCCTTGCTCATTACTCTGCCCCCTGGAGTTGACGGCCTGGCCGCCATCCTCAGCGTCTATGGTGTCAGCGACCCGGAACCCGAAGAACCCGTGCTGGCCTTTGTCGAACGTGATATCCCCACAAAGGGATGTCAACGTCGAGGAAACATCCAAGACATTGATCTGCTCTCCGGGTGTCCAGGAGATGTCGCGCTGCTCCGCGAGCATGTGGTCGCCCGTCTTGGCTATCCAGGCGTTAGTCGTGCGGAGGTGAGCAATGCCTCCACACGTTTCCACGTCCGCTCCTTGGAAGACAATGTCACCCAGACTGGGCAGGGTCGGGTTGTTGTCGTGCCAGAAATTAACTCCATTGACGCTGCGGTGACCCATGAATATCGATCGGTGGTGGTTTTCGTAGTAGGCAGAGCTGGTGGTCACCTCTCGTCCACACGGCGAGTAGACGGGATAGAAGTTGGGGCGTGACATGTGGGTATCACCGTATGCAGCGCTACCTTTGTTATAAGCCAGCGAGAGAACGCCCTTGTAGTAGAACTTGAAGCGAAGCCCCTCCTCGTCGACACGTACGTCAGCCATCTTGTGTTCCTTCCCCTATGGGACTTGGCCGGACCTCTCCTATCCAGGCGAAACCCCCGCCCCAACGTCCCGTATCCTATCAGACGGCAGATTCTTTCGCCCTAGCAGCCCGTCCGAGGATTATCTAACGGTGCTTGCGGGTCAGCGACAATGGATCGCGACAACTAATTTTGCCGGTTGCGCCGGCCGGCCCCCAGATAGCTTTGCGAATAGCGCCGTGCTCGCTACCTCGGCAAAAGTTCCTGATGCGTTGGGCTGACCCATCGACCCGTGCTTTCCTGTGCAGATTGACCCCAAAGCGGAACAGTTTGAGCAGGTTGTGGCCTGTGCAGATCAGCGACCATTCGCCGTTCACCTTCTCCAGTCCCCGCAGCAGGAACTGGCGGAATCCCCGGCCCTGCTTGATCTGGCCGAATACCGGCTCCACAGTTTGCATCCGCAAAGCGTAGCGCTGCCGACCCCGCTTGGTCTGTAACTTCCGTCGCATCCGGTCCCTGGGAGACAGATGGCTGGGTATGCGACCTCGGGGCGCGGGTGGCACAACCCGACCGTGGCGGGTCTGCTCCGGCGCGACGAACGGGTCCACGCCCAGAGCATAAAGCTCGTCGACTGCCTTTGCCGAGTAATAGCCAGCATCGGCGGATACTTCCCTGGGGACTGCACCGACGTTGTCGATGGTCTCCTCCATCATCGCCGCAGCCGGTTGCTTATCCGAAGTCTGGTTTGTGGCCCGCGCCGCCACGATCACCTGGTGAGCGCTGTCCACCACCACCTGACAGTTGTACGCTTGCAGGAAGTCCTTTCCTCCAAGTGCGGGGATGATGCGCGACTCGGTATCGGTGAAGTTACGCTGGGCCTTGTCGTCGGGCACACCCGGGTGCTTACCACCTTCGGCCTCGGCCTGTTCGGCAGCCGCCTGCGCCTCGGCTTCCAGCGCCGCCATGGCTTCCCGTATCTTCTCCAACCGACCCTCTCGAAAGGCCAACTCCTCCGGCAACTCATCTCCACGCTTGTCTTTGCCGTACCGCCGGTCTTCCTCATCATCCGCTGCCTGGGCCTGCCGCAACAACTCCGTTACCTCCGCCGCCAACTGCGCTGCCTTCTCCTTCATCCGTTGGTAACTCATCGCCTTATGCTTCGATGCGTTGGCCTTGACCTTCGTGCCGTCCAGCGCCACGTGCCCCAGCTTCACCAGCCCCGCCTGCTGGCACAACGCCAGTACCTGTACGAACAGGCCCGACAGCGCATCCACATTATCCTTGCGAAAGTCGGAGATGGTCCGGAAGTCCGGTGTGTTGTTCGCCGCCAACACCCTGAAGGCGATGTCCTCGTGGAGACGCTGGGCGATGCGGCGTGAGGACGCCACCCCGACGCAGTAGCCGTAGAGCAACACCTTGACCATCATCCGTGGATGATACGGCGGCCCGCCACGCCGTTCCCGCTCGTAGCGAGCGGTGACCTCCGACATGTCCAACTGGTCCACCACGTCGGATATGAAGTAGGCCAGATGGTCGTCAGGCAGCCACTCCTGCAACGCCGCTGGCAACAGCAACTGCTGCTCGGGTTCGTAGGGAAGGTAGGTCTTGCTCATCAACGACTCCCCGCTACTGGACTGGGCCCATCATACCCACAAACACTCGCCAACCGTGTTTCTCGGACGGGCTGCTAGGGTGGAGTCCTTACGCTGTCATGCAATAGGCCGCACACCTTTACATCTCCAGCCCCTTGCGCGGCGCGCGGGCGCAGGGGAGGCCATGCTAGGCCGACTCGGATTCAAACATCACCCGTACCACGGCTTTGGCCCGTTCCACGTCCTGGGTGCAACTGTCTGGCTGCAAGGTCCCGAACGCGGCGAGCATTATTGCGGGTTCTCCGTGTAGCCCAGAGACTACCACTGACTTGCGGTTTATGACCTTGCCGATGAGTGCCGCTGCGGTATCGTCGATGTAGGCAGTGCGGCCGAAATCCATTATTGTGGCCTGGCTAGCCCGTATATCTCCGCCAAGAATCCTGGAAAGTTCTCGCGCCGAGGCCACAGACACTCTATCGGGCATGACAATCAGCCCCACTCTAGCTTCGTAAGGGTCGGAGTCGGGCCATATCTCGGTATCCGGAAGCGGCACGGACACTAGCCGCTCCAGTTCACGCCTGTGCGACCTTGTAACCTCCACGAGAGTGGAGAGGACCAGCCCGACCAGTATCGCCATCGTGAAGCCAATGAGCACAGCGACCGTGGCGGTTGCCAGCATCACCACCGTATAGCCGAGAGGTATGCTTCGGACCCGTCGCAGGAACTCCCAATCTATGACCCGGTAGCCCGTGACGATGATGATACCCGCCAGCATGGACAGCGGGATCTGGCTGAACGGCACGGCCAAAGCCAATGCGACCACTACCGCGGACGTGACGGCTGCAACCTTGCTTCGACCACCTGCTTGGAGGTTGAGGAATGTAGTCGAGCTTGCGCCTCCGGGATTACCTCCGATCAAGCCTGCGGCGATGTTACCGACACCTTGGGCCATTAGTTCCCGATTCGGCTGATGCCTCCCACCGGTGGTGGCGTCGGCCTGCAAGCAAGTTAGCAGCGTCACGGCAGTACATAGCAGGGCCATCGTGAAGGCAGAGGGAATGACCTCTGGGTTAAATATCGGCCAAGTTAGTTCTGGCAAGCCTCGGGGGATCTCGCCTATCACTGGAGCACCGGTGAACCAGATAATTCCGGTGGCGCTCCCCGCCAATAAAGCGACGAACTGGCCCGGAGCATACCTGGCCAGTCGGGTTGGCCAAAAGACCCCGACCACCACGGTTATCCCAGCAATAGCAAGGGCGTCAAAATCGACCGTTGCGCTAGTCCAGGCTTTGACGCTGCCGACAACACCACCCGGCGCTGGGGGCAGACCGATGGCTGGGAGAACCTGGGTGACGACCAGAACTATGCCCGCGGCGGTGAAGAACCCCGACAGCAGCGAGTGGGGGATGTAGACGATGAACCGTCCCAATCGGGTCAAGCCGAAGGCTATCAGAAAAACACCAGATACGAGCGCAGCTGTAAAGCCAGCCGCCAGCCCGTGCTCGGATACCACCGACGCGAGGACAATCGCAACAAAGATGTTCGGGCCTGAGATAAGCCCGCGCGTATTTCCCGTGATTGCCGCCAGAAGGCCGAGTGCGATAGCTCCGTAGAGGCCTGCTGCTGGCCCCAAGCCCGCTATGACACCGAAGGCCATCGCCGTTGGCACTAAGACGACGCCCACCAGCACCCCGGCCAACAGGTCAGTAGCTATGCTTCTCATTGGAAGACTTCGGGTTGTTGACGTCGTGAAGATTTGGCAGGCCTACAATGTAGATTCCCACATCGGCTGGCCCAGTATAAGTCCACCAACTAGACAAAAACGAGAAGCTTCACGCTGAGGTTCGTTCTGGAAGTGCAGTCAGTCTCTGTTCGCCGTCCCTTAGGGCGATGAAGAAGGACTTTACTGAGCTGCCGGCAGACGTTCAGGATCAGATACGGGCGTTGGAGGCTCTGCCCGACGACCAGATCGACACCGCCGACGCCCCGGAGATTCTCGACTGGTCCGACGCCAGGCGCGGGGTCTTCTACCGGCCTGTGAAGCAGCAGATTACGCTGAGGCTCGACGCGGACGTCATAGCCTGGTTCAAGGCCCATGCTCGTGACGGTCGCGGATACCAGACGGACATCAATGGGGCGCTCCGCGAGCACGTCCAGAGGACGGCCAGTTCCGTAAGGTAGTTATGGTCGGGGCCGGTGACCGGGTGGCAAGGGGCCTGAAGGAGATAGGCTGCCCTCACGGGATGAGAGTGCAACACAGTCCGGTGGGGTGCCTACGTGTAGTTGGCCTCTGGGCCGCGGGCGGTTATCTTGCCAGCGGCTACGAGCTCCACCACGTCCTCGAGGTCGCTGAGGTAGGCGTCTACGAAGGGCTCGTGGCCCGGCGACTGCATGAAGTGGATGGCCTTGAAGGGGACGGCGTCCTTTGAGACCATCCAGCCCCTGTCCTCCATGCCGGTGGCGATGGCGTAGATGTCCATGGTCGTGGAGGTGTAGGCGAAGAGGGACATGTCCGGCTTGCCGAGCACGGTGAGGCCCTCGATGGCGTTGATGCGATCCTGGAAGCGCCTGATGTAGTGCATCGTGCCCTCGACCAGGCGTAGATACCCCTCCTCGCCCAGGTACCTCATCACGGCCCAGGCGGCGGCGACGGCCCCTCCGGGGCGGCTGCCGGCGATGGTGGGAGTGACGTAGTAGCCTTGCGGCCGCTTCGGCGGGCCGAAGTCGAAGACCTGGTACTGGAAGATGTCGGGGTCACGGGACAGGATCGCCGAGGCCCCCTTAGCAGTATACCCGAACTTGTGGAGGTCGGCTGAGATGGTCGTCACGCCGGGGACGCGGAAGTCCCAGGGTGTAACCTCGTACCCCAGCTTCTCCGTGAAGGGAAGGAAGTAGCCCCCGACGCAGGCGTCGACGTGGAAGCTGATGCCGCGCTCCTCGGCGGGAGCGGCCATATCCGGGATAGGATCCACCATGCCGAGCACGGTGCTGGGGGCCGATCCGACCATCAGGACGGTGTTGTCGGTGACGGCGGCGTGGTAGGCGGATACGTCGACGAGGCCGTCCGGGGTCAACGGAGTCGATATGAGCTTGAGCCCGAAGTAGTCGGCGGCCTTCTGGAAGGATGGGTGGGCGGACTCGGGGGCGACGATCTCGGGCTCGGTGACTTCGGGCCGTAGGGCCCTGGCCCGGTCGCGGGCCGACTTCACGCCGAGCAGGTTGCTCTCCGTGCCGCCCGACGAGATCGCGCCGACGGCGTTCTCTCCGTGCAGCAGGCCCGCCGTCATCTCGATCACCTCGCGCTCGAACTGGGCGGTGCTCGGGAAGATCGAGGGGTAGAGCGCGTTGACGGAGAAGAAGTCGATGTACGCCTGCTGGGCGACCTCGAGTACGTCGTCGCCCGCCGGGTAGGAGACCCCGGCTGCCAGCCGCTCCTTCCACTGCTTGTCCCCGGCCGCGACCTGCCGCATCGTCTCGCGCAGCTCCACCGCCGGGACGCCCTTCTTGTCAAGCTTCATTTTGAGATGCTCCTTGCCTGGGCGATTCGGTCTGGCATTGTGAACGGACGGGGCCGTCGACTAGCTGCTGAGCTCGTCAGAGGCGAATGCTCCGGTCCTCGCGTCGAGATCTGTCGATGTGACGAGCCCGCGGTCGAGGGCCAGCCGCTCCAGGGCTCTTACCCACCTCTGATAGTAGCCTGTGTGCTCTCCGTGTTTCTCGTCGGCCGCAGTCGTCTCCACCAGCCTGTCCCGAAAGTCGGCCCAGCCGTAGATGCCGCCCTCGTTCATGGCGACGGCCAGACCGAAGGCCCGGCCCTCCCAGGGCTCCTCGAAGACGAGCTCGCCGTTCTTCCTTGGCAGCGCCTCGTCGCCCGTCATGTTGGATATACTTCGGTCAAGCGTGCTCATTCGCGCTCTCCAGGATCACACGCCCTGCGGGACGGTGGGTATCGACTTCGCGACGCTCACGCCGATCATCGAGTCCCGCGTCACAAGCTCGGACAGCTTGTCCTCCGGCAGACCGTCTGTGCCTTCGGGACGCTCCGGCAGCACCATGTAGCGTATGGCGGCGGTGCTGTCCCAGACCCTGATCTCCTTCGACTCGTCGACTTCGAGCCCGAACTCCCTCAGCACGGCGCGGGGCTCCATTACGACGCGGGAGCGGTACGCGGGGTCCTTGTACCAGGTTGGAGGCAGGCCCAGCACCGGCCACGGGTAGCAGGAGCACAGAGTACAGACGACGACGTTGTGCACCTCGGGCGTGCTCTCCAGCACCACGATTTCGGCCCCCTCCGCGCCGCCGTATCCAAGCTCCGCGATCGCCACTGTGCCGTTTTCCAACAGACGCCTCTTGTACTCGGGATCGACCCACGCCCTGGCCACCACCCTGGCGCCGTTCAGCGGGCCGATGTCCTGCTCGTACATGCGCACGATCTCGTCGATGGCATCGGTGGTCACGATGCCCCTCTCGACCAGGAGCGACTCAAGGGCCCTCGCGCGCAGCGCGGCGTACGGCTCAGGCTCGGGATGGTGATCGCCGTCGTGGTCTCCGCTCATGTGTCGCTCCATTTCACGCCAGGGCTGCCGATCGGCTCGAGGTAGCCTTCCCACATATCGATATGCAGGGCCGTGCCAGGCTCCGCCGAGTCTCCCCACAGCTCGGGGCCCTCGAACCGAACGCTGTAGAGCTGCTGTACCGGCGCGTCCTCGTCCCCCGGCGTGTCGTCGGGAAGGTCGTAGGCCGCGTAGACTGCCCCTACGATCCCGCGCTTACCCTGGACATATGCAGGCAGGCGGGTGTGTCCGCCGTGCCCGATTCTGCGGGCCCGCACGGGGTCGCCTACCGCGAACGCGGGCGGGCGCGCCGGTTCCCTGTGGGACTGGCGCTGCCTGTACGTCCCTGCCCGGACTCGCTCGGTCAACGATGGATCGAAGATTCGGGTGGGACTCGCGCCCGGATTGCCGCGGAAGTGCTCGGTCTTCGCCTCCAGCTCATCCGCACTCAGCATGCCTCGGTCAGCGAGGCCGCGCTCCAACGCCATCATCCACCTCTGGTAGTAGCCGGACAGGTACTCCTCAGGCTCGAGGCTCTCCAGCTTGCGGCGCGAGAGGCCGCCTTTGACCGAGGTCACGAGCCCGAACACCCTGCCCTCCCACTCGTGGTGGAAGACCGGCTCGTTCTCCTCGGGCTCGACGGGCCCGTAGCCCGGCACCCCGCCCATGTCATGTATGCCGCCCACTGCCATACTTCTAGGCCTGCTCCATGCCAGTCCCGCCCTGTCTCGGTGCCATATGAGCCCTCGCGGAGTATCCTTATTCTAGCCTGTTATCTCGTCTATTCTGACTTCGCGGCGCTCCCGGCCCGATCTTACGACGGCCAGCGAGAACCGGAGCACCTCGCGGCCCTCTTCGGCGGTCATCTCCGACTGCCGTCCCTCGAGGATGGCCTCGGCGAAGTCGAGGCCCGCGCCGGCGAAGCTGGAGGCGTAGTCCGACTCGATGTTGGTGAAGCCGGTCACCTCGCCGTCCCGGTACATCTCCAGCGGAGGCCTGTCGAGCTCGTCTCCGATGAAGCCGTTGATCCACAGGATGCCGCTGCTACCGGTGATCTCCACCCACACGTAGATCGGGTAGTACCTGGAGGGGATGACAATGTCGCCGGAGTAGACGGCCTCCCAAGAGCCGAACCTGTCCTCGCCCCTGTACTTCCAGCTCGCCATCGTGGGGTTGTCGAGCAGGGTCCCGGGCCGGAGCTCGTGGAACGACTCGGCTCTCTCGCGGCCCATGAAGGCGAACGTGCTCTCCACCTCGCCCATGAAGTACCTGGCGAGGGACCAGATGTGCTGGCCGTGGTCGAAGACCATCGAGCCGTCGCCCGCCTGTGCCGGATCGGACCGCCAGTTCTGCGCGCCCGTGGGGATGTCCCAGCCGTGCTTCGCGTTCCCTGTGAGAGACTTTATCCTGATGGAGACCGGCTCCCCAATGGCTCCGTCGTCCAGGAGCCTCTTCGCCTCTTTGAACGGGGTGTGGAAGCGGTAGTTCTCGATCACGCGGAGCATCTTCCCGGAGCGGCGTGCGGCGTCGATCATCGCGTCGGCGTCGGCCACGCTGAGGGCCATCGGCTTCTGCACGGAGACGTGCTTGCCCGCGTCGAGGGCGTCGATGGCCATCCGGCGGTGGAGGTGGTGCGGCGTGATAATCTCTACGGCGTCTATCCGCGGGTCTTCCAGCATGCGGCGGTAATCGTCGTAGGTATTCTCCACCTCCCACTGGCTGGCCCGGCTTGCCAGAAGGTCGGGGTCGGTGTCGCAAATGGCGTAGAGTCGTGCTCCGGGGTTGTCCCTGTATCCCTCGTAGTGCATGTCGGCGATCCTGCCGACACCGATGAAGCCTATGCGCAGCATCTATGCAGCCCCCAGCTCTTCATGATTCAGATGGCGCCGGATGTGCTCGGCTATCCGACACTCGGTTTTCCAAGTCCACCCGGACACTGTGCTCCGGTTTAGTGGGCTCCTTGCCTTCCAGCACGGCGATGTGGGGAGGGCCGTTGCCCCAGTTGCTGCCCACACTTCGGCGGGGCACCACATGGAGGTGGAAGTGCGGCGCGCCCTGTCCCGCGACGGTGCCGTTGTTCTGGATCAAGTTTATCCCCTCCGGGTCGTATGCGCCCACCAGCGCGTCCGCCGTCCTGCGAGCAGTATTCATGATCAATGCCGACTCCTCGACTGTTAGCTCGGTCTCCTCGACGAAAGGCTTTTCCGACCGGCCCGTGGCCGCCTCGCACAGGTAGCACGACCCCGCAGGGAGCTCGGGCTTGCCTCTGTCGTGACCTCCGGGACCCGTAGGCATCCTGATCGGCATGTCCGCTCCTTCGATTCTTCTGCGCTTCTCCGCTGACGGGCTGCCCGGCCTGTCAGGGGATGTGCGTTACGGTGTGGGGCAGGGTGTTCAGGACCTCGCATCCGTCGGCGGTCACCAGGCAGGTGATCTCGGATGACAGGTGGCCGAGGTCGAACCTGCGGGTCGATACCTCCAGCACTATTACCATGCCGGGCTGCAGAGCGGTGTGGTCGGTAGAGACCAGGTAGGGCGGCTCGTGAACGTCGATGCCGATGCCGATGCCGTGGCCAACGAAGTCCAGGGCCAGTCCCAGGCCGCGCCGGGCCATCTCCGCCTTGCCCAGCTCGTAGAGCTCGGATGCCCTCACGCCCGGCCTGACGGCCTCCATGAGCAGGTCGTTGACCTCGTCCATGGCCGCGTGGATGCTCAGGGCGTCGCCCCGCTGCTCGCCGAAGGCGTATACGCGGAACATGTCGCCGCAGTAGTTGCGGTGGAGGGAGCCAACGTCCACCGAGAGCAGCTCGCCTCTCCTGATCGCAGCATCAGTCGGGGCGAGGACGACGGAGCCCAAAGGACCAACACTCACGTGAACGATGTAGCGGTCTGTGAGCTCGTCGATCACGGCCCGGTTCACCAGGGCTGCCAGCTCCAGGGCCGTCATGCCCTCGGCCAGATTTCGGCGAACGGCGGCGTGGCCTCGCTCGGCTCCAGCGACGGCACCCCTGAGACGGACCAACTCCTCCGGGGTCTTGATCATGCGCAGGGCGTGGAGGGCGTCGGAGGCGTCAGTCACTATTGCGTCCGGCAGAGCGGCCTTGAGCCGCTGCCACATCGAGGGGTCCAGGTCGCGCGCGCCCACGCCAATCGTGGAGCCGGTCATGCCGCGCTCTTCGAGTGCGTCGACCAGCGCCTGCACCGGGTCATCGCCGACGGCGAGGGCATCTGGACGGCCCGGCACGTTGTACCGGGGGCCCCAGAAGCGCCTTTCTTCTATCCATGAGCCCTGCGCGATGATGTCGCCCTCCTCGCCCGGGTAGGTGACCAGGAAGGGCGAGACGGCGCGGTCGGCGGGCAGGGCGGCGAAGCGGACAAGGGGCAGGCCGTTGTACAGCGGGCCGGGGTAGTCGCGGCCAAAATGGGTGAAGTATCCGGCGATGTAGCCGTATTTCACATATCCGGCGCCGACCAGCACGTCGATGCCACGGCTCTTGAGGTAGGCGGACGAGCGGTCGGGATCGAGGAGGAGGCTCACTTAAGGGTGGTATGCCGGGGTGTGCGTGGACAAGCCCGCAGAGCCTAGACGGTGTCCAGCGTCGGCACCCTGGGGGGCGGAGCTATCTGTGTCTCCTCCAGCCGGACGGCATCCTTCTGGTAGACCTGCACGCGGGAGTGGCCGCCGTCGATTATGACCATGCGGCCCCGGGTGTCGACGGTCAGCGACGTTGGCCCGAGGAGGGACTTCTCCGGCTCGAGATTGGACTCGAACCTGAGTCGCAGGGCCTTCGCATTCGCCAGAATGTACTGCCGGGCCGACTTGGAAAGCGTCCCGTCCCCTGTGAAGGTCTGGAGGTAACGACCTCCGCGGTCGTACATCTGGACCCTGTGATTGCCCAGGTCGGCCACGTATACGTCCCCGTCACCGTCCACGGCGATACCGGCGGGCCGGTCGAACTGGCCGGTTCCGCCGCCGGAGCTGCCGAACCGGTGGATGAAGCGTCCGTCGGAGTCGAACTTCTGCACGCGGTCGTTGCGCCAGTCGACGACGTACACGTCGCCAATCGGGTCCACGGCGACCCCCCACGGCATGTTGAACTGTCCGTCGCCGTCGCCGAAGCTGCCCCAGGTCGAGATGAAGACTCCGTCCCTGGTGAAGCGCTGGACACGATGGTTGAGAGTGTCGGAGACGTAGATGCTCCCGTCGAGATCGAATGCGATGCCCGAAGGCCCGTTCAACTCCCCTTGCCCATCTCCGCGCTCGCCCCACGATCTCAGGAACTCGCCGTCGGTAGTGATAGCGGTTATGCGGTGCGCGGCCTCGTCGGAGACGTAGATGTTGTCCTCGGCATCCATGGCGATCGCCACCGGCCACTCAAAGGAGGCCTCAGAGGCGCCCACGGGTCCCAGGAAATCATCGTCCCAGGTGAGCTTCCTGATGGGCGAGGAGCCGGGCAGCCTGCACAGGACATAGACCTTGTCGTCTGAGCCAACGGCCACGTCGACCGGCGCGTCGGTGACTCGCCGCATTCCCAGCGTCTTTACGTATGGGAACCCCGCTCTCAGAAGAGCGTATGGCATGGCCATGTCGTCACCTCGTCCCATGCAGTGCCCGCGCCGCCGGCCGCGGCCCGGACATTCTATTTGAAGGGGCTGATCTGCTCGAAGGTCCCGGAGACTATGGGCACCGGGTCGAGGCCCATCCACTGCTCGATCAGCGTCCCGTACATACCCCGGAAGTCGAAGGTGTGCTTCAGGTCCTCGCCGTGCTCCCACTGGGATGGGTCGAGGGGAGGGTACTCGGCGTACAGGCCGCCCTTGACGTGGTCGCCTATAAGGAACGCCCCGCCGCCGGACCCGTGGTCCGTGCCTGTGCCGTTGTCCTGTATGCGTCGACCGAACTCGGTGAAGACGAGCATCACGACCTCTTCGGAGGAATCGTGGTCGCGGAGGTCCTCGAAGAAGTCCATGATCGCCGCCGACAGGTCGGTCCACAGGGTGGCGTGATTCGGCAGCTCGTTCGCGTGGGTGTCGTACCCCCTGGTGCCGCCGTGGATGACGTAGAAGATCCGCGTTCCCAGGCCCGCCAGGTGCACGCGGGCGACATCCCGCAGGCTCTGAGCTATGGGGTTCGCCGCGTACTCCACCTGTGACGTGTACTGACCGGGCACGTCCTTGATGATGTCGGCGCCTCCCATGACATTGTTGACCGTCTGCCGGATGTAGTCCATCACCGGCCCGGTCCCGATGGCGGGGGCATACATGTCCTTGAATACCCGCATCGCCTCGTTGCGCTGGGTCTCCTCAGCTATTGGGGTCATAAGGCCGTAGCTGTCGAGGTTGCCTATCGAGGTAACCGGGACGTCCTTGGCGGCCATCGCGCGCGGCAGCCCCCTGCCGAAGTTGACGCCGGTGAGTACGTTCTCTCCCCTGGGGTCGATGTCCCTGATCGCCTTCCCCAGCCACCCCTCGTAGACCAGCCGGTCGGGCTCACAGGTGTGCATGATGTCCATGCCCCGGAAGTGGGAGCGGTTGGAGTCGCGATAGCCGATGCCCTGGATGACGGCCACGTTTCCGGCGTCGTACATCTCCTTGAAGAGGGCGGCCTGCGGATGGAAGCCGAGGGTGTCGTTGATCGGCAGTACCTTGTCCTCGGGGATGCGCACCGCGGGGCGCGAGTCGTAATAGATACCGCTGGTGTACGGGACCAGCGTGTTCATGAAGTCGTTGCCGCCGCTCTGCTGGACGACGACGAGGACCGGGGGTTTCCCGTGGCCGTTTCCGTTCCCCTTGGTTCCCACGTTCACAGACCTCCCGGTACCTGAATGTACCACCCTCAACCCAACCCTCTCCCGTCAAAGGACAGGGGACAATCTCCGAACTACGCGAATTGGAACTCCCCCGTCGAGACGATCAACTGAAGCATTCGAACTGCCCTGCCGGCGCTCTCCTCACGGTCGGTTTCGGTCTCGAAGCTGAGCGGGCCGCCGGAGTCAGCGTGCTCCAACAGCGCTCTCCTCGTGACATCGTCGACGGTCAGCGGTCCCATCAGATCGAGGCACCTGTCGACGAAGTCCTCCGGCTGGAGGGGAGCACCTTCGTCGAGCCGGCCAATTATCGCCGCGACACCCGGCTTGGCGGGGTCTCCGACCTCGTTTACGGCGAAGTTGATCCGCTCTGTCATGGCGCCGCCGTCGATCCACTCCCGGCCGGTGTGCCAGCCCTCCACCGTGGGCGGGTTCATCAACTCCTGTCCCATCGCCATGGTGGCCGCTGAGTAGGCGCCGATGCCAGGGGCGGGGAATCGGTGCGTTCCCACCAGCCTGACCACCCCGGCGACCAGCTCGGCCGGGCTCTTGACGCGCTTGAAGCGCGCCTCCTTGAAGAAGTCGGAGTTGAAAAGCACCCCCATCATGGCCCGTATTTCGCCGCCGGTGTCCATGTAGGTCTCTACCAGTGCGTCTATGGCCTCCTGGTCGCGAGGAGGCTCCAGCTGCCACGCCGGCACCTGCGCCTCATCGGCCACGAAGAAGTTATAGAGGTGCCGAGCGATGAACTTCGCGGTCGCCTCCTGACGGACGACGATGTCTATGATCTGCTCGCCGTTGAAGTTGCCGGTGTGCCCCAGGAAGGTCTTGGAGCCGCTGTCGTGCTGGTCCTCGCGGTAGACGAAGCTCGACCGTCCCTGGTTGGTGGGGTACTCCGGGATGGGCTGGGTAATCGTCCAGCCAGTGAAAGCCAGAGCGGCGTTCTTGATGTCGTCTTCGGAGTAGTTGCCAACGCCCATCGAGAACAGCTCCAGAAGCTCTCGGCCGTAGTTCTCGTTCGGCTGCCCCTTCACGTTCTCGTTGTTGTCGAGCCAGAAGACCATGGCCGGGTCCCTGGACAGGTCCGTGAGGATGGTCTTGACGTTGGCGAGACCGTTCCTGCGGAACATGTCGATCTGGTCGGGGACCTGGCTCGCCTTGGTGTTGGCGGTCGCGAAGACGTGGTGCCAGAAGAGCGCTATCTTCTCTTCCAGGGGCCGCCGCGTGTTCACCATCCGGTATACCCACTGGTTCTTACTGCCGAACCTGATGCCGAAGTAGCGCTGGGCGATGTCCTCGTCGATGTCGGGGAAGCGTTCGGGGTGGATGAGGTCTTCGACGACGGCGTCGTAGCTTCTGACGGACAGGACCTCAAGCTCGTCGCGGGTTGCGCCGAATCCGGCCCGACGCATCAGGTGGGCAGTGAGAGCGAGGTCGGACTCCTGCACAGGGCACCTCCTGACGATGAGGGTCGTCCAATTCGTGATATTCTAGACGGCTCTTTGCCCAATCGCAAGGCTGTGTCCACTCGGTTTTCGTAGGCAAACCGGCACTCGATCTATCGAGAACGTCCATCCTTTGACGTACCGCCCCTCTGGCCGCGGGTCGTCCCTCGCGTCAGCACAGGTCCAGGGGTTGGACGAGCCCGTGCGCGTGGGCTGTCCGCCCAAGGTCGATTGTGCGAATTTTCACTTGAACCGCTCAACCCGCTATGCTATATTCCTGCCGGGCTGCCGACCGGCGGCCGTACGGCCCTGTGAAGGGGGCCGGCAAAGGTCTGTAGCTCCGGCGGCACTCTGACCAGTCGTTAGAATCTATGCCTGAAGGCCTGCTCGACGACTACTTCCGACGATACGGGCTGATCGCGATCTTTGCGGCCCTGGCCGTCGGCGTCCCCACCGGGATGCTCACGGCGTCCTGGCTGCTCTCTCTCGTGAACATCCGCCCCAGCCTGCCCACGGCGGTCAAGAAGAGCATCTACGAGTGCGGCTTCGAGACCCTGGGGGGCCGGTGGACGCAGTTCAACTTCCGCTACTATGGCATAGCCCTGCTGTTCGTGATCTTCGACGTCGAGGTGGTGTTTCTATTCCCGTGGGCGGCCAATTTCGGAGCGATGTCCGCCGAGTTCGGGTTATTCGTGCTCCTGGAGATGGCCGCGTTCATAGGTATCCTGGTCGTGGGCTGGCTGTACGCGTGGCGAAAGGGCTCACTGGAGTGGAGGTAGGCATGGCCGCGCAGGGCGAAGTCCACGTACCGCTACATACGACGACTTGGGAGATGGACAGGGCCGAGGGAGAGTACGTCTCCCACCTCAAGGAGACTCACACCGAGGCTCTGGCGTCGCCGCTCATCGAGGTCCCGGACGACCTCGACCGCAACCTCGCGATAACGTCCGTGGACGCGCTGGTCAACTGGGGCCGGAAGTCCGCGGTCTGGCCCCTGTCCTTCGGCCTGGCCTGCTGCGCGTTCGAAATGATGGCCAGCGCGATGTCGAGGTTCGACATCGCCCGGTTCGGCATGGAGGTGTTCAGGCCCACGCCCCGGCAGGCGGACCTGATAATCATCGCAGGCACCGTGACGTGGAAGATGGCGGCGGCCATCGAGCGGGTCTACGAGCAGATGGCCGATCCAAAGTGGGTCATCTCCATGGGCGTGTGCGCCACGAGCGGCGGCCCATACTACGGCTCGTACAGCGTCGTGCCGGGGGTTAACCACATCATACCGGTCGACGTGTACGTTCCCGGATGCCCGCCCCGGCCGGACGCCCTTCTCTATGGCATCATGCAGCTCCACGAGAAGATCAAGCGCTACTCGATCAAGAGCCGGAAGCCCTCGGAAGGGTAATGACCAGAGCCCTGGACGCTGGAGAGGTCGCACGCCGCATCAACGAGGCCCACGCCGATGCGGCCACTTCATACAACGATACCGACGTATGGGTAAGGCTCGACTCGCTATTGGACGTGGCGACCTTCCTGAAGAGCGAACCGGACCTCGACTTCGCCACTCTGACGGCTGTGACGGCCGTCGACTACGTCGAGTACTTCGAGCTTGTCTACCACCTGCTCTCGATGCGGCGCAACCACAGCGTCGTGGTAAAGGCCAGGGTGCCGGGCAGAGACGTGCCGGCGGCGCCCTCGCTGACCGACCTGTGGCCGGGAGCCGATCTTCAGGAGCGGGAGATATGGGACCTGATGGGCATCAGGTTCGAGGACCATCCGAACCTGAAGCGGATCCTTCTTTGGGAGGGGTACCCGGGACACCCGCTCAGAAAGGACTACGTCGGCTGACGTGGCGATCAAGACAGAGCCTGTAACCATCAACCTCGGGCCTCAGCATCCCTCGACGCACGGGGTCTTCCGGCTACGCGTGACCCTAGACGGCGAGGAGGTCGTGGACATCGAGCCGGTGTTCGGCTACCTGCATCGCGGGACCGAGAAGCTGGCGGAGTCGAGGTCTTACGTCCAGATCGTCACGCTCACAGACCGCCTCGACTACGTAGCTAGCATGTCGAACAATCTCGCCTACGTGAGAGCGGTCGAGAAGCTGGCCGGCATCGCGGTGCCCGAGCGCGCGATGTACCTGCGGGTCATCACGGCAGAGCTGCAGCGCATAGCCAGCCACATGATGGCCACGGGGTTCCTCCTGAACGACATGGGGGCCTTCGCGACGCCGCTGATGTACTGCTTCCGCGAGCGCGAGAGGATTCTGGACATGTTCGAGATGCTCTGCGGGGCGCGCATCACTGTGAGCTACATGCGGCCCGGCGGCGTATTCCAAGACGCCCCCGAGGACTTCTGGGATGCTCTCGACACCTTCCTGGCCGAGGAGCCGCGGTATATAGAAGAGCTCGAAAGCCTGATCACCGGCAACGAGATCGTCCTCGCCCGGACGAGAGGGGTAGGCGTACTCACTGACGAGACGGCCGTTGCCACCTCCGTCACAGGGCCCATGCTGAGAGCCGCGGGGGTCGAGTGGGACCTCCGCAAGGCCGATCCGTACGAGGTGTACGACCGCGTAGAGTTCGATGTCCCCATAGGAGCGGCCGGTGACACCTTCGACCGGTACCTGGTGAGGATACGGGAGATGCGGGAGAGCCTTCGCATCATCCGGCAGTGCGTCGATCAGATTCCGGAGGGGCCGATCAGGCCGGACCTGCCGTTCAATCTGAGGCCGGCGGACGGGGACGCCTACGCCGCGGTGGAGGGACCCAAGGGCGAGCTCGGCTTCTACCTCGTAAGCGACCGCAGTATCGCACCATACAGGTGCAAGATTCGAGCGCCGTCGTTCATCAACCTCACCCCGCTGAAGGAGATGACAGTGGGAGGGAAGATGAGCGACCTTATCGTCATCTTCGGCTCCATCGACGTGGTGCTCGGGGAGGTGGACCGTTAGCCTCGACTTCCATAGCATCTACGAGTTCTTCGCTACCGGGCTGACCCTGGGCGTGGAGCTTCCCGGGTGGCTGGCGTTCACCCTGGCAGGCGCCGTGCTGGGGTTTCTGGTCATCAACGTCCTGATGATATCGGGCGCGCTGTACACGTGGTTCGAGCGCCGGACTCTAGGCAGGTTCCAGGTGAGGCTTGGTCCGAACCGGTGGGGCCCGTTCGGCATTCTCCAGCCCATCGCGGACGGCATCAAGCTCCTCACGAAGGAGGACACGATCCCGGACTCGGCCGACAGGCCGGCGTTTACCGTCGCGCCAATCCTGCTCATGGTGCCGATGCTCCTGGTTGTGGCCGTCGTTCCGCTCGGTGAGGACTCATTCCTCGGGAGACTGAACATCGGAGTCCTGTTCATCATTGGCATCACGTCCATAAGCACGATCGCGATATTCGTTGGGGGATGGGCATCGGGCAACAAGTACGCCATGCTCGGCTCGATGCGCGGAGTGGCGATGCTGATCAGCTACGAGGTCCCCATGGCTCTTGCCGTCGCGGGTGTACTTCTGGTGGTCGGGCCGTCTCTGCCCGCCGACGCGGAGGGCCTTGCCGAGGTCAGCTCAATGGCGCTGTCCAAGATCGTCGCGGCCCAGGGTGTGCCGTTCCTGCTGGTCACGCCGCTGGCGTTCCTGGTGTTCGTCGCCGCTTCCATTGCCGAGATGAGCCGCACGCCGTTCGACCAGATTGAGGCGGAGTCGGAGCTGGGATCCGGCTACCACACCGAGTACAGCGGCGTGAAGTTCGCCGTCTTCCAGCTGGCCGAGTTCCTGGCCCCGATAGTCACAGCCGTAATAGTCGCGACCCTGTTCCTGGGTGGTACGCGGGGCTTCGATCCGGTGCCCGGGCAGGTGTGGTTCGCTCTCAAGGTCTTCGTCGTCATCTTCCTGATGCTCTGGGTCAGGGCAACCTGGCCGAGGCTCAGGATCGACCAGATCATGGCGTTCGCATGGAAGGGCCTCCTTGCGCTGTCGTTAGTCAACCTGTTCCTGGTCGCGGCCGAGGTCGAGATTCTGATGGACGGTTCGGGCGAGCTTACAACCGGGTCCCTATGGGTCATGGCCGCCATAAACTGGGCTGTGACTCTGGCGGCGATCGTCGGGTATTCCGTGACGCTTCGGGGCAGGCGTTCGGTGGTCCCCGAGCCGGTCCGGTCTCCTCTGGCAAACATGTACGCGGAGGCCGATTGACATGCCCGGTGGGGATACCGGCGCTGAATTGAGAGGCATGTGAGATGTATGGGCTAGGGCTTCTAAAGGGACTCGCGATCACCATGCGCAACATGGTGTCGCCGAGCCGTCAGTTCACCATCCACCAGTACCCGGACCGGAAGGTGGGCCTGTTCGGACTCGCCGAGCACGCGAACACCAACGTCTTGAGCTACGTGCTCAAGCACCCCGGAATGGCCGCCAAGTCCCTGGTGGGGCTTGCGACTGTGCAAGACCGAATGCCCCAGCACTCTCGTTTCCGGGGCGAAGAGTTCGTCTGGTACGAGGAGCGCTGCACGGGCTGCGCCAGCTGCGCCAAGTACTGCCCGCTCGGCATCATCAAGATAGTCACCCATCCCGGCGGCGAAGCCATGCAGGAGGGTGAGAAGTACGCGATCGACGTCTTCGACATCGACATCGGCAGGTGCATGTTCTGCGGGCTCTGCGTGGAGGCTTGCCCATACGACGCCATCCATATGGGGAGCGGCTTCGAGGAGGGAAGATACGAGCGGCAGGAGCTCGTAATCGACGTGGACCGCCTGCGGGCAGCGCCGAAGCGCCCCAGCACCTGGTTCCGTCCACAGCTGGAGGCGAAGGGGTACCGGCCCCTGGACGGCGAGGAGGTCTCCTGGAAGGGTGTCGGCCGTCACGTCATGCCCAACGACAGCGAGCTCGAAGAGAGGTGGGCCAAACGATGAGTCTGGGCCAGGGCACAGAAGACTCCCTGATCATCGACATAGTCTTCTGGTCGATAGCTGTATCGGTGATCGTCTCGGCGATCGCCGTCGTGCAGTTGAAGGACCTCTTCAGGTCAGCGATGTTCCTGATCCTCTCCTTCATAGGCGTCGCAGGACTGTTCGTGCTGCTGAGGGCCGAGTTCCTGGCAGCCGTGCAGGTGGTCATCTACGTGGGCGCGATCTCGGTCCTGATACTGTTCGCCATCCTGATGACCCGCGACGTGGAGTCGGGCAGCCCGTCTAACCGCATGTCGGTCGTGGTGCCCGCTGGCATCGTCTCAGTGCTCTTCGGGGCGGCGGCCATATTCGTGGCCGTGGACACCAACTGGAACATGCTTGAGGCCGCTCTGGGCTCCGGTGAGGCCGCAGCGGGGCTGGCCGACGACGTGGGAACGGTGTTCTCCAACGCCATTCCGACCGTGGCCAAGCTGCTGATCCGCGACTTCGTGCTCGCCTTCGAGGTCGCATCGGTGTTGCTGCTGGCAGCGATCATCGGAGCGCTCGCCCTGGTGCGGGAAGGGTGATGGATTGAGCCTGGAGAGCTTCCTGATAGTCGGGGCCGTCGTATTCTCCATAGGGCTCTATGGCGCCCTGACCAAGCGCAACGCCATCACGGTGTTGATGTGCATCGAGCTGATGTTCAACGCCGTCAACATCACGGCGGTTGCCCTCTCCCGCTACGTCGCGCCCGGCGCTGTGCTCGAAAGCTCGATGGGAGCGGCGGAAGCCGTTCTCACGGGACAGATCTTCGCGATATTCATAATCACTGTCGCGGCGGCCGAGGTGGCGCTCGGCCTCGCAATAGTCATAGCGGTCTACCGGAGCCGCCAGACCGTCTTCGTCACGGACGCCAACCAGATGAGCGGGTAGCAGGTCCTCAACGTGTGGGTCGAATACAAGAAAGCGCCGAACCTGATGGTCGCCGAGATGTGGAAGAACGCGCTCGAAGCGGAGGGTCTGACCACCAAGATCCTCCCGGAAGGCGACATAGTGACCTGGGGCGAGCGCGTGCCTTTCCGGGTCATGGTGCCAAAGGGCCGCGAGCACGTGGCCGACGAAATACTAAGAAAGCTATGAATTCCCACCTTCGCGGGGATGACGGGACTTAGAGAGTCTCTCAGCCAAAGATGACCAACAGTCGACGAACAAGATAGCCGATGATCAACGAAGCGGCAGTCTGGCTCATATTCCTGCTACCCATGGCCTCGTTCGTGGCCATAGTCCTGGTCATCAGGCCCTTTCTGAATAAGTACGCCTTCGCCGCCGGCTACCTGACCATCGCCGCGGTTGGGGCGTCGCTTGTCCTGTCCCTCTGGGCGCTGGGCACTCTCGAAGCGCGGGGTGAGGGCACCTCCCTCCTCTGGACACACGACTGGATGGAGATCGGTCCCTTCGACTTCAACCTTGGCATCATCCTCGACCCGCTGACGGCCATCATGCTCGTGGTGGCGACCGGCGTGAGCTTGATGGTCCAGATCTACTCGACGGGCTACATGAAGGGAGACCCCGGATACGCCCGCTACTACGCGTACATGTCGCTGTTCACCGCCTCGATGATAGGTCTGGTGTTGGCCAGCAACATCGTGCAGCTCTTCGTGTTCTGGGAGCTGGTCGGCCTCTGCTCATACCTGCTGATAGGGTTCTGGTACCACAAGCCTTCGGCAGCGGCGGCAGCGAAGAAGGCGTTCATCGTAACGCGCGTCGGCGACTTCGGCTTCCTGCTCGGCATCATGTATCTCTTCTTCAATAGGGAAGCATTCGGCCCGAATCTCAACCCGCTTGAGATCACGGACATAAACGGGGCCGTCTCCCTGGGACTCATCGGTGCGGGCGCGGTCACCTGGATAGCGCTGGGCATCTTCGCGGGTGCGGTGGGCAAGTCGGCCCAGCTTCCGCTCCACACCTGGCTGCCGGACGCGATGGAGGGCCCGACGCCGGTCAGCGCGCTCATCCACGCCGCCACGATGGTCGCCGCCGGAGTGTTCCTGGTGGCGCGGTTCTTCCCCGTGTTCGAGGCATCCCCGGCGGCTATGGACACAGTGGCCATCGTCGGCGGGGTCACGGCCATATTTGCAGCGTCCATGGGCCTGGTGACGAACGACATCAAGCGGGTGCTGGCCTATTCGACGATAAGCCAGCTCGGCTTCATGATGCTGGCGCTGGGCGTGGGCGCGCTGGCGCCGGCGATCTTCCATCTGTTTACGCACGCATTCTTCAAGGCGCTGCTCTTCCTGGGGTCCGGCAGCGTGAACCACGCGACCGGCACCTTCGACATGCGGTACATGGGAGGTCTCAGGAGAGCGATGCCCTGGACCTACATCACGTTCCTAATAGGCGGCCTCAGCCTTGCCGGGATATTCCCCCTTGCCGGCTTCTGGAGCAAGGACGAGATACTTGCGGACGCATGGCGTCACAAGGAGCTCGTGAGCCAGACCGTCTTCTGGCTGGGCATGGCCGTGGTGTTCATGACGGCGTTCTACATCTTCCGCGCGCTGTTCATGACCTTCGACGGGGATTTCCGGGGCGGAGCGGAGGCCGATCCGGACGCCGAGCCTCACGGAGAAGGCGTGCATCTCGCGGAGTCGCCGCCGGTCATGGTCTGGCCGCTGTGGATACTCGCGGCGGGGGCGGTCCTGGCCGGATTCGCCGTCAACCCGATCATCGATCTGGGCCTGGTCCCGAGCCACTGGTTCACCGATTTCATGGGCGGCGAGTACGCGTCTCTCAATGTCGGCCTGGCGGCGGTCTCGACTCTGCTGGCGGCGTCAGGGATCGGGCTCGCCTACATCATGTACGTCGCGAAGTGGGTGCGTATGCCCGGGGTGCTCGCGCCGCTGCATCGGCTCCTCTACCACAAGTACTACCTTGACGAGGTGTACGAAGTGTACGGAGTACGCCACGTGCTGTATGGCGGCTTGGCCCGTGCCCTGGACTGGACGGACAAGGCCATCATCGACCACACGGTCAACACGGTCGGCTGGTTCGGGGCGAACATAGGAAACGCGCTCCGTCAGGCCCAGACCGGACAGCTTCAGGCGTACGGGATGGCGATTTCTGTGGGCATCCTGGCGATGCTCGGGCTGTACCTGTTCTTCTTCTAGGGGGTCTAGTGGACTTCACCGGAATACTGACCGCGGTCGTGTTCCTGCCCCTGGCGGGAGCGATCCTCATCGCGCTCGTCGTGAGACGGGATACGGCCGTTCGCAAGATCGCCGCAGCCGTCTCCCTGGCCGAGCTCGTGCTTGCCATAGCCATATTCGTGCTGTACGACTCTTCGTCGGGAGCCAGCCGGTTTCAGCTTGTGGACAGGTTCGACGGCTGGATACCGGTCGACCGATTCCCTGTAGAGTACTTCCTGGGCATAGACGGCCTCAGCGCGCCGCTGGTCCTGCTCACCGGCCTGCTGGGCATGGTCGCCGTGTTTGCCTCGTGGAACATACGAGACCGCGTCCGCAGCTACTTCGTCTGGCTGCTGGTCCTGCAGACGGCCGTGATGGGCGTCTTCACCTCGCTCGACTTCTTCCTGTTCTTCCTGTTCTGGGAGCTTGAGCTGGTGCCCATGTTCTTCCTGATATCAATCTGGGGGAGCGGGCGCAAAGAGTACTCGGCCATGAAGTTCCTGATCTTCACGATCCTGGGCGGGGCGTTCATGCTCGTCGGGATACTGGCGCTGTACTTCTCCACGGGCTCGTTCGACATGACCGCGATGCCGGAGGCTCTACAGGCCGCGTCGAGCCTGGTCGTTCCCGCGGGCCTCATCTTCGCACTGTTCTTCCTGGCCTTCGGGGTGAAGCTGCCGGTGTGGCCGTTCCATACGTGGCTGCCGGACACCCATACCGACGCCCCAACCGCCGCGAGCGTGATGCTGGCGGGCGTGCTGCTGAAGATGGGCGGCTACGGCTTTATCCGGGTATCGGCGGGGATGTTTCCAGAGGTCGTCACCGACTTTGCATGGATCATCGTCGCCGCCGGGGTGATAAACGTGCTCTACGGAGCGCTGGTCACCCTCCGCCAGACCGATCTGAAGCGCCTCATCGCCTTCAGCAGCATCAGCCACATGGGGTTCGTTTTGATAGGGATCGCCTCCGTCGCGGGTGTCGGCGGAGCGGTATCGTCCACCGGCCTGACGGGGGCCGCCCTTCAGATGTTCACGCACGGGACGATCACCGGCCTCCTGTTCCTCCTCATCGGGTACGTCTACGAGAAGGTGCACACGCGCTACGTAGTCGACCTGGGAGGACTGGCGACGCGGATGCCGGTCCTGGCGACCGCCCTGATCATCGCGGGGCTGGCATCGCTGGGACTTCCGGGAACCAGCGGTTTCGTCTCGGAGATCACAGTATTCCTGGGCACCTTCGAGGTCTGGAGCTGGCCCACAGCTCTGGGGGCCTTCGGCGTGGTGCTGACCGCCGGATACATTCTCTGGCTCTTGCAGCGTTCCCTCTTCGGCCCGCAGAGGGAACGTTTCGCTGACGTCGAAGACGCTACCAGGCTGGAAGCCGTTCCCGTGGCCGTCCTCGTCATCGCGATACTGGTCGTGGGCGTGTACCCTGCCTTCATATCGGACGTATTCTCGGCGGGCATCGAGCCCATCGTGGCGCACATCGAATCGACCATGGAAGTTGCCGCCATGAACATAGCCGGACGGTGAAGCTAGTGGAGCGTGATCTGTACATACACAGGCTGGCGGGGCCGCAATGACGACCCACGACCTGTACATACTCTCCCCCGAGCTCGGGGTGGCGGCACTGGCCCTGGTCCTGGTGGTCCTGGACCTCGTCACGCGAAGGAAGCGGCTGCTGCCGCTCGTGGGCGTGTTGGGGCTGGCTGTCCCGCTCGGCTTCAGCATCGCTCTCTGGTACGACCTGGACAGCGCAGGGGCGATCGATCTTGACAACAGCATCCTGGCCGCGACCCTCGAAGTCGACAAGTTCGCGTTGTTCTTCAAGTTCCTTCTGATCGGAGTGGCCGCCCTCATCGTGCTGGCCTCGACCGGCTACGTCGAGCGGTTCTCGCGGTTCCGCGCCGAGTACTACTCGCTGGTACTCTTCTCGACCGCTGGGATGATGCTGCTGGCCTCGGCTGTGGAGCTGATAACCATATACGTGGCGCTGGAGCTGACCGCCCTCCCCATCGCCGCCCTGGCCGCCTTCAACCGGGACGCCAGGTCCGCCGAGTCGGGCATGAAGTTCCTGCTACTTAGCGCGCTCAGCTCGGCCATCCTGCTCTACGGGATGGTGATGGTCTACGGTTTCACCGGCAGCACCAGCCTCGTCGAAGTGTCGGCCCGACTTGCGGAGATCGACCTTAGCGCCGGCACACCCTTCGGAAGCTACGCATTGCTGTTCGGGGTGGTCCTCATCATCGCCGGATTCGGGTTCAAGATAACCAGCTTCCCGTTCCAGATGTGGGCGCCCGACGTCTATGAGGGCTCGCCGACGCCGATCACGGCGTTCCTCTCAGTCGCCAGCAAGGCGGCCGGATTCGCGGTGGTCCTGCGGGTCTTCTACGTGGCCTTCGGCGTGGACTCCAGCGCACTGAGCGAGTGGAGCACGATATTCGCAATTCTGGCCGCGCTTTCCATGTCGATCGGCAACCTGATAGCCATACGACAGGACAATATAAAGAGGCTGCTTGCATACAGCACCATAGCGCACGCCGGGTACCTGATGGTGGGCGTCGCGGCGATAGCTCGGACTGTGGACGGAGGAAGCTCAGGGCCATCCGGGGTCCTCTTCTACATCGGCGGATACGCCGCCACCAACCTGGCCGCGTTCGCTGTGGTCATCGCCATATCGGAGCGGATAGGCAGCGACGCCATTGACGACTTCGCCGGCATGGCGAGAAGGTCCCCCTACCTTGCAGGCGTTCTCGCCTTCTCCATGGTGTCGCTCATCGGCCTTCCTCCGACAGTCGGCTTCGTCACCAAGTTCTACATCTTCGGCTCGGCGGTTGAGACGAACCTGGGGTGGTTGGCCATCGTGGGCGTGCTGAACAGCGTCGTCTCCGCCTACTATTACCTTCGAGTCGTCAAGGTCATGTACCTGTCTCCGCCGCGCTCGGAGGAACCCATCGGCCCGGGGACGCCCCTGCGGCTGGCCATACTCGCCGCGTTTGCGGGTGTGGTCTTCTTCGGTATCTACCCGACGCCGCTTCTCAAGCTCGCGACCGCAGCAGCAGCCGTCCTGACAGCGTAAACCGACGACGCCATGCCCAAAACGACGCTCGTCGGCCTCGTATACAACCCAAAGCTGGGCGACACCAGACCGCTGCTGGAATCGCTGATTCCATCCCTGGGCCTCCAAGGCCGCAGCTGGATCAGCACGCCGTCAGGCCTCCCAGAGCACTCGCACAGGTTCGAGGAGACTTCGGTCGTCGTCGTGGCCGGCGGCGACGGGACTATCCTCCGCACCGTCAGGGAGGTGGCCGCAGCCGGCCTCCCCATCGTTGGGATCAACATGGGGCGCGTCGGGTTCATGTCGGAGCTGAGCGTCGAAGAGGCCGTCGAGAAGCTGCCCTCCTACCTGAACGGAGCCCAGCGGGTGGAGGAGCGCATGATGCTCACGGCCCGTGTCAAGGCGCCCGGCCAGGCCGAGGAGTCCCGCGAGCTGCACGCACTGAACGACATCGTGGTCGCCAGATGGGATACCGTCCGCCTGCTGGACATCAGGACGACGGTCAACGGTGTTCTGCTGACGACATACCGCACCGACGCCCTGATCGTGGCGACAGCCACGGGGAGCACCGGATACGCGCTGTCGGCCGGTGGACCGATCGTCTACCCCGAGGCGCGCCTCATCGCGCTGCAGCCCGTCGCGCCCCACACCGGCCTTCGCCATGGGGTGGTCCTGCCCGGCGACACGGTGGTCGAGATGAGTCCCGGCAACAGTGAGCGGAGCATCCTCAGTGCCGACAGCTTCTCAGAGCAGGTCCTGGAGCCCGGCTCGACGGTGACGGTCGGCCCCAGCCCATACGTCGCACGCTTCCTGCGCGCGAGCCCTGCCAGCGGTTTCTACGCGACGGTTACGCGCCGCCTTCGCCTACCGCCCGACGCATGAGCCCGGAGAGGCGGCTCGACACCGACACGGTCTACGAGGGAAGGATAATCCGCGTCCGCGTGGACACGGTCGGCCTGCCGGGAGGTAGAGAGACGGTGCGGGAGGTCGTAGAGCACGCCGCGTGCGTAGTCATCGTGCCGATCGACTCGAACCGCAACGTCCTCATGGTGAGGCAATACCGGTACGCAACGGGGCGAAGCCTGCTGGAGGCGCCGGCCGGGAGGGTGGAGCCCGGCGAGGCCCCGGACGACTGCGCTCAACGGGAGCTCCAGGAAGAGATCGGATACGCCGCCGGGAGCCTCCGCTCCCTGGGAGGCTTCTGGATGAGTCCGGGGTTCTGCACCGAGTACATGCACGCCTACCTCGCTCAGGAGCTGGTGCCCAGCAGGATGGAGCCGGACGACGACGAAGACATCAGCGTCGAGCGGATACCGCTGGACATCGCATATCGACTTGTACGGCGCGGCGAGATCGAAGACGCGAAGACGATCGCCGCGCTCTCGATGGCGTCGGCGCAGCTGGCCGGTTAGACGCCCTTCCAGCGGCGACCGTAACGGTCCAGCACCTTCGGGTTGAGTCGCGCCCCCAGGCCGGGGCCGCCCGGCAGCCACAGGCGGCCTCCCTCGATACGCTCCGAGGGCTCGATCAACTCCGCTCGCCACGGGACCTCGTAGGCCCCGAACTCCAGCGGCATCGCCGAGGGCATGGCCGCGGTGACGTGAGCACCGGCAAGCACCGAAACGGGGCCGGTCGGCCCATGCAGGGACGTTCGGCCTCCCCGGCGGGCCACCAGCTCCGCCGCCCTGACAGCTTCCTGGACACCTCCGCAGTACTTGATATCGGGCATCACGATCTCCACCGCCCCCATCTCGACCAGCCCCTCGAAGAAGTCCGCCCCGTAGCCGCTCTCGCCGCCCGCTACCGGCATGCTGACGCGGGAGGCGATCTCGGCCAGGGCGGCCGGGTGCCTGGTGGGCTCGACCGGCTCCTCGAACCATGCGACATCGAGCCTGGCAAGCTCTTCTGCGACGGCTGGAGCGGAGTGCCGATCAAACCTCGAGTGGCAGTCGACCAACAGGTCTACATCCCCGCCTATCGCACTCCGCATGGCCGCCACCCGGTCCAGCCCAGGGCGGGAGAGGGCTACCAGGTCGGCGTCGGGGGCGTCTGGGTCCACCCCATCGAACGGGGCGCACTTCAACGTCACAAAGCCGTCGCGCACGGCCCGCTCCGCGGTCGCCGCAAATGTCCGGGGCTGCCTGTCGGTTCCCAGCAGCCGCCTGTTGGTGTTCGCGTACAGGTCGACCGCTGCGACAGGCCGTCCTCCCAACGCCTCGGTCAGCGACATGCCGTCGCGCTGTGCCCGGATGTCCACGAGCGCGGTCCGCAGGGCGCTCACGGCCGTGGCCAAGGCCATGTTTACCCGCACCTGCTCAGCCGAGACACCGGCGATGCGCTCGAGGCTCGACTCGTCCTCGATCGGGCGGCCCCTGACAGCCTCCATGAACGGGGTGAGCTCTTCTCCGACGTCACTGCCGCCGTACGTGGTCTCGACGACCGCCGAGAGGCCCTCGTCGTCGCTCACCTCGACGAAGGTCCACTCGGTGCGGTCGTTGACCGTGACCGATGCATAGTTGAGGTTGGAAAGCACGATGCTGGCGGGCATGGCGATGCAATGATACACCGGCCGACTTGACAGGGGCGAACGGTAGTACAATACTGCGCTTCGCTGGCTCACCCCACATCTGACAACGGAGGATGTGCGTGGGATTGGCCCGACCTGGAAGGTGCCCCGATAGAAGACCTCATCGTTCACGAAGAGCTCAGCACCAGGTTCCCGACGATGGTCGTGGCGTTCGCGGGATGGCCTGACGCCGCCGAGGCGTCCACCAAGGCGCTCCGCTATCTCGTCGAGCGTCTGCCCGCCGCGAAGTTCGCCGAGATCGACCCGGAGGAGTTCTACGTCTTCACCGAGGTCCGTCCGCTCACCCGCATGGGCAGCGACGGAGAGCGTATCGTCACCTGGCCCTCGAACGACTTCTACTACTACGCTCCAGAGGAAGAGGGGCGGCGGCTGATCATATACATCGGCACCGAGCCGAGCATGCGGTGGAGGGCCTTCTGTCGCATACTAACGACGGTTGCGCGCGAGCGCGGCGTCGAGACGATCATCTCGCTGGGAGCTCTCCTCGATGAGGTCCCTCACACGCGGGAGCCCAGGATAACGGGCAGGGCCAGCACGCCGGAGCTTCGGCGCAGGGCGGAGTGGCTTGGCGTCCGCACGTCCCAGTACGAGGGGCCGACAGGCATCCACACCACCTTCATGGAGGCCTGCAAGGGCCTTGATGTGGGCCACGTCAGCATCTGGGGACACGTGCCTCACTACGTCAACAGCTCCTCGAATCCGGCCGTAAGCCACTCCCTGCTTACGCGGCTGCGCAGCTTGGTCGACATCGACGTCGATCTTCAGGAGCTCCGCGCGGCCGGGGAGGTGGCCGTGACGGGGCTGACACAGGCGACCTCGGAGGAGCCCGAGATCACTGAGTACGTCCAGAAGCTGGAGCAGAGATACGACGCCGAAGACTCCCCTACCGGGGACATCCCCATGCCGGAGGACATGGTGCAGGAGCTTGAGAGGTTCCTGAAGGGCCAGAGCAGGCCTCCGGACGGCGGGGCGTAGCCCCATCTGCGCTTGATCTATGGCGCGCTGCGGTCCGACGGACAGGCTGGTCGACGTGGGCGGGCTCCGAATGCACTACCGCGACTGGGGCGGCTCGGGACAGCCCATCTTGCTGCTTCACGGTCTGGCGTCGACCTGCCACATCTGGGACCTGGTGGCCCCGCTGCTCAGTGAGCACTTTGCCGTCGTAGCCCCGGACCTGCGTGGTCACGGGGAGAGCGGCAAGCCGGACGACGGGTACGACTTCGAAACGGTCTGCAGCGACGTTCACGGGTTCATGCAGGCCCTCGGACTCGACAGCCCGGTAATCGTCGGCCACTCGTGGGGAGCGAGCGTTGCCCTAGAGCACGCCATCGCCTACCCTGGGGCCGCACGCGGAATCGCCCTCGTCGACGGCGGCACCATGGAGCTATCCAGATCCCCGGGTCTGACCCTGGAGCGGGTCAAGGAGGTGCTGGCCCCTCCCGACTTCACCGGTACGACGGTGGACGAGTTGGTCCTGATGATGCGCTCCCGCCCACTCAGCCCGGAAATGAACGAGCGGTTCACGGCCATGGGGCTGACCTGCTTCGAAGTGAAGGAGGACCGCACCATCCGCGCGCGGTTCAGCAGGGGGAACCACATGCAAGTGCTCGACGCATTCTGGGACCATCGACCCTCGGAGCTATATCCGGTAGTCTCCTGCCCCGTGCTGCTGCTGCCCGCGCGCCAACCAGGCGCGCCGACGCCGACGTCGGCCGTCCTGTGGCCCGACAAGGAGGAGGCCCTATCTCTCGCGGAGAGGCTTCTGCCGGTAAGCGAGACCGTCTGGCTCGAAGACAGCATCCACGACGTGCCCATCCAGCGGCCGGAGTTGGTGGCCGAGGTTACTCGTCAGCGAATCGACAACGGCTTCCTCGTAGGCCCACGGCGCGAGTAGGTGGGCCTACGGTGCGCAGGCGCCAGGCTGCTCCCTAACTCCCGGGAATAGCGGGTCAGACCAGTTTCAGGCTGGCTGCCGCGGCCCCTGCGACGCGACCGTTTACTGGCGGAAGCACCTGGGTGGGTTGGCCGTTCATCACTTCGGCCGCCTGAGGAGCCAGGCCCATAGCGTCGGCGGCCGAACCCGGAGTCAGGCCGGTAGCCACCACGGTGATCCGGACCCGGCGGCGCATCCAGCGGTCCTGTACGACGCCGAACATGACGTTAGCCTTCGGATTTCCGGCGTCGCGGACGACGCTTGCGACTTCGTGGACCTGGCCCAGGGTCAGGTCCCTGCCACCCCTGACGTTCAGCAGTATGCCGGTGGCACCCTCCATGGGGGCGTCGAACAGCGGATTGGAGAGGGCGGCCCGCGCCGCCTCCAACGCCGCGCCCTGTCCCCTCGCCTCGCCCATCGCCATGAAGGAGGTCCCGCCGTTGCTCATGACAGACTTGACGTCGGCGAAGTCGACGTTGATCAGTCCCGGCACGGTGATGATGTCCGAGATGCCCTGCACTCCCTGCCTGAGCACCTCGTCCGCCAGCTTGAAGGCCTCTTCCAGCTTCACCCTGCCCCTCAGAGCCGGGAGAAGGCGGTCGTTCTCCACGACGATCAGGGTGTCGACCTTGTTGGAGAGCACGCGCAGGCCCTCCTCGGCGACCGTTTTCCTCGTCGGTCCCTCGAACGAGAACGGCATCGTGACGATCCCCACGGTGAGCGCCCCGGACCGGCGGGCCAGATCGGCGACGATTGAGGCGGCTCCTGTGCCCGTGCCGCCGCCCATTCCGGCGGTGACGAAGACCATGTCGGAGCCGGAGAGCGCGTCCGAAACCCGGTCGTGACTCTCCCGGACAGCCTTTCGGCCGACCTCCGGGTGGCCGCCCGACCCCATGCCCCGGGCCACGCCGGGCCCGATGACCATCGCAGGGACCTTGCGGACGCGGCTTATGGCCTGGGCGTCGGTGTTCAGGGCGAGGTACTCCACGCCCCTGAGCTTGCCTTCGACCATCCTGGCGACGGCGTTTCCGCCTGCTCCGCCCACGCCGACGACCCTGATCTTCACCTGTGAACTATCTGCGGTTGACATCGACTGTCCCTCCATCTGAATTAGCGTATTCGCGGTAGAGAGAGTCCGCTCTCATTCCCGGATCGAGTCCGGGAGCAGACTCTGGCCCTCTCCCTTCGAGGAAGAGGAACGTCCCGAATCTCTCACCCTTCGCCCGTGGGCCGCCTGACCACGGCACCTATTCGAGACTGTGATTGACAAGGCCTTCCCATAATTCGTCTCATACTGCCTCACCTCGTAGCTAAATGACCAACTGTTGGGACCAGACCTGATACGTCGGTGAAGCATATCCGGACGGAAGCAGAGCGCATTCGGACGAATCAGCGACAGGCTCACCAATGAAGGCATTGGAGTGTCCCTGGGCGGACCGTTCACGCGGCTTCCGCGATTCCGAGGAAGTAGTAGGGAACGTGCCATGTGCCCATCCGCCCCATGTCGACGACGGCCTTGCGGTGGAGGGCCGTCTTGACGACGCCCCTGGCGCCGTAGCGCGGGCCGCCGCCGACCTTGCCCACGTAGAGAACCTGGGTACCCGGCTCCACTGTGCAGCAACTCGCTACCTCGCTCGTCGAGTCGGTGGCAGGCATGCCAGGCATGCTCAACTGGGCTGGTCCGGCCGGTCGAGTGTTGCTGTTCATTTTCGACCTCCCCTGATCACGCGGCTCTTGCCTATAGAACAAGTTTAGAACAGAACCTGAGTTCTTGTCAAGGGATTTTCGCAAGACATCGCATTTATGTTCGAAGTTCGGCTTCGTCCCAGGCGTCCATCACAGCGCGTGCGCAACTGTCCAGACTTGATGAGACATGATAGTCGCCCCTCCTCGCTGTCATTCTGAGGAGCGCAGCAGCGAAGAATCCACAGCCCTTTACAAACAGGGCTGTCCCCCAGTGACAGGCTGCACAGGGGGATGAAAGTGGCTGCGGCGGCCCACGGCAAGGGGAGAGGGCGGGTTTCAAACCCGCCCCTACCGCACGATCTAGCGACACTGGGGAAGAACTGAGCAGCCACCCACGTGACCGGACATGGGGCATGCTTCGACCGACGCAGAGACGGTTGACAGGGATGCGACGGCGATTATGCTGATGTCGGCTTCGAGCGAAGACCGCCTGGCATGAAAAAGGGGGACGCATGGAGAGACCGAAGGTGGTCGTCTACGGAGACGTATCGGTCGACGGACGGCTGACCGTCGGCCCGGACATCCTGCTGCTGCGGGGCGACCCGCGGTGGCCCGGCGGCGCCACGAACCAGACCGTCGCGTACCACCGGCTGATGGATATCCACCGACCCGAGGCCACGATGGAGGGCAGCAACGCATTCGTGGCGAGCGGCGCAGGACCCGAGGCCTTCCCGGCAGTCGAAGGAGACCCAGGGGACCTCTACGAAGACTATATGCCCAAGTCGGTAGCCGAGCGTCCAGGCAATAGGGGCTGGTTCGTAGTCGTCGACGGCCGGGGCCGGGTCAGGTGGGCCTTCAAGGAGCACGAAGGTTGGCACCTGCTCATCCTGGCGTCGCGCGAGGCTCCGCCCGAATACCTGGTCTTCCTGAGAAGCCAGGAAATCCCCTACCTGATAGCCGGCAGCACCGGCGTCGACCTCTCCGAGGCCCTCGGGAAGCTCGGCGCACTTGGAGTTTCCACGGTGCTCGTTACCTCGCCAGGCATTCTGGGCGGCGCGCTGCGGCGGCAGGGGCTGGTCGACGAGGTCAACCTCGGCTTCTTTCCCTCGGTCATCGGGGGAACTACCACTCCCTCACTCTTCCGGTCGCCTGAGCTTGGGGAGACGGAGAGGCCAGCGCGGCTGAGCCTGGTCTCGAATGAGACGCAGGTGGATGGGAGGGTCTGGGTCCGGTACCGCGTGGAGCGCGGGGACTAACTCCGTCACCCTCACTGTACGACCGGGCACATGGGTAACAGTTAGACTGGGGACATAGGTAACACTTTCACGGGTGTCTTGTCGATCCGTCTCTCGTGATCATCCAGGATGCCGATGAGGAGTGGGCCGAACTGTATGGACCAGGTTCGCTCGTCCTGTTGTACGAGGCCTACGGGCTCGCCTCTGAGAGACGCACTGACGTATACGAGGTCTCCCTCCCACTTGATCTCGCCGTTGCTGCGGACACTGCGTACCGTGACTCCTGCTCCGTACTGTGGTGAGCTGATGCGTGCAGGATAGGACCTGAACGAGGCCCTGGGACAGCAGACTCGGAGGCCGCTGTCCCAGGGCCTCGTGCGGCCTCTCGACGTTGTAGCTGTGCCTGAAGCGGATGAGGGCTCGCCGCTGTCGTCTCCGGTTGGCCTTTGGCGGCGTAGCCGTCTCCGCCTTCAGGGTTCGGTGAAGTCGCTCAAGGCGTCCGTTCTGCTCAGGGTGTCCCGGCTCGATCCGCTCCGGCACTATCCCCAGCTTGACCCACCATGCGGACAGCGGCGTGAGGCTACCCAATCCGACGCTGGCGAACGGAGGGCCGTTGTCGGTCCGGATGACCCTGGGAAGGCCGTACTCACGGAAGGCGCGCTCCAGTGCGTGCTTGACCTCAGGGCCGGTGGGCCGGTGAAGACCGTCGCATACCAGCAGGTACCGGGACATCGCGTCCTGGGCCGTCAGGGGATCGATGCGCATCCCATCTCCTGTGCGGAACCAGCCCTTGAGGTCAATGGACCACACGTCGTTGGGGTGCTGGGCGTGGGCAAAGGGTTCGCCCCAGCTTGTTGCCCTACGCCGCCGCTTGCGCCGCCTCACCAGACCCGCACGATCCAGTATGCCGCTCGCCGTGCTGGGGGACGGCCAGGGCACGTCGGGCTCGATGGAACGCAGCCAGGCGACGACCTTCTTCGGGCCCCATGTGGGACGCCTGCGCTTCGCCTCAACGATGCGCTCAACCACCTGTGTGGGTGTGGCGTTGGGGTGGTAATGAGGGGCTCTGCTCAGGTCGAGCAGACCTCCCTCGCCGTAGGCCTCATACCGACCAATCAGCTTGTAACCAGTCTTGCGACTGATACCAAACCTCCGGCACAGCTCGGCTACAGTCTCTTCCCCCGCAGCGTGGCGCTCGATAAACTGCAACCGCTCCGATTCGACGCTCGTCTCTTTCCAAGGCAACACATCCTCCTCCTCTGGGATTGCCATTACAATCCCACGATGTGTTACCCATGTGCCTGGTCTAGGTGTTACCTATCTCCCCGGTCTGTACCCACCCCAGCCCTCTCCCGTCAAGGGAGAGGGGGTAAGAGATACCGCGTCGAATGCGGGGACTGACTCCGTCACCCTCACCTCAGCCCTCCCGTCGAGGGAGAGGCGGGAAGAGATACCGCGTCGAATGCGGGGACTGACTCCGTCACCCCCACCCCAGCCCTCTCCCGTCGAGGGAGAGGGGGGAAGAGATACCGCGTGGAGCGCGGGGACTGACTCCGTCACCCTCACCCCAGCCCTCTACCGTCAAGGGAGAGGGGGCAAGAGGTCAGGCGCGGCGTTGCCTCGGGTCGAGGGCTTCGCGCAGGCCGTCGCCGATAAAGTTGAAGGCGATAACTGTGACGAATATGGCGAGGCCGGGGAAGGTGGTAACCCACCAGGCGCGGCTGATGTACTCGCGGCCCTCGCCCAGCATGGAGCCCCACGCGGGAGTGGGGGGCTGCACACCCAAGCCGAGGAAGCTTAGCCCCGCCTCGACGAGGATAGCGACGCTCATTGCCAGGGAGAGCTGGACGATCACGGTCGACATCAGGTTCGGTATAACCGCTCTGATCATGATGCGCCAGTCGGTCGCTCCGACGGCCTGAGCGCTCATGACGTACTCCGTCTCTCGGATGGCAAGCGTGTTGGCGCGCGTGAGCCTGGCGAATCCGGGGACGAAGGTCACGGAGATCGCGAGCATCGCGTTCCTGATCGATGGGCCGAGAACCCCGACCAGGAATATGGCGAAGAGCAGGCCGGGGAAGGCGAGGATGGCGTCGACGATGCGCATGATTACCGAGTCCACCCATCTGCCATAGTAGCCGGCGGCGACTCCGCCAAGAATGCCGACCACGGCGGCGATGAGCACCGCGAAGATGCCGACCTGAAGAGAGACCCTTGCTCCGTAGATCACGCGGGTGAGTATGTCGCGTCCGATGTTGTCCGTGCCGAACAGGTACTGCAGGGAGGGAGGCGAGAGCGCGTCATCCGTATTAGGGAAGGTGGGGTCGTAGGGGGCGTACAGGGGCGCCAGGATGGTCAGTACCGTGAAGCTGATGACGATGCCCAGGCCGAACACCGCCGTCCGGTTGCGCCTGTAGCTCCGCCAGATCTGCAGCCACCTGTACCACCAGGGCCTGCCCTCTCCGAGCGCGACCGGATCCCTCCGCGCGGTGTCGATCATTCGTAGCGTATCCGGGGATCGAGGTAGCCGTACGTGATGTCGACGGCCAAGTTAACCAGGACATAAACTGTGGCGATGACCAGCGTGAGTACCTGAAGGACATTGTAGTCGCGGAGCGCGACGGCGTTTCTGAGCATCAGACCCAGACCCGGCCACTGGAAGACCGTCTCGGTCACGATGGAGCCACCCAGGACGCCCGCGAACTCCAGGCCGATAATGGTGACGACGACGAGCAGCGCGTTCTTGAAGGCGTGTCTGAGGATGACCACGCGGTTGTCCATGCCCTTGGCTCGGGCTGTCCGTATGTAGTCGCTGGTCATGACGTCGAGCATGCCCGAGCGCATGTACCTGGTCAGGCTCCCGACGAGGCCGATGGCTATGGTGAAGCCCGGCAGGACGAGGTGTTTGATGTTGATGGAGTCATACCCGATCGGCGCGTACCCCCGGGTGGGGAACCAGCCGAGCCATACGGCGAAGAACAAGATCAGCAGCAGGCCGACCCAGAAGCTGGGCGCGGCGATGCCGAACAGCGACATGGCGCTTATGCCATTGTCCATCCACGTGAACGGACGTGTGCCCGCGATCACCCCCAGCGTGACGCCCAGAGAGACTCCTATGATGACGCCGGTCAGCGCGAGCGGAAGGCTCTTCTGGAACTTCTGCCAGACGAGGGGACCGACCGGCTTCTGGGACTGCATGGCGACTCCCAAGTCGCGTTTTATCAAAGTCGAGTACATCCAGCGGTAGTACTGGACCGGGATGGGCTTGTCGAGTCCAAGCTCCGCGCGCAGGGCGTCGATGGTGGCCTGGCTCGGATAGTCGCTCTTGAAACCGTACCCCAGCCGCGCTAGCACAGGGTCTCCCGGCGCCAGGCGGGCCAGCCAGAAGACCACGACGGACAGGACGAGCAGAACGTAGACGGTCTGCAGGAGTCTGCGGAGGATGTAAGCCTGAATGGGGTAGTCCTCCGTCCCGTACCTTCCGGTGAAGATACCCGGTTTTCTCCCAGTCAGGGAGGTGTGAGAACGGCTATTCCCCCGCCGCCATTTCGTTCAGGCGGCGGGGGAATATGCCGGTTGCTCAACTCGACTGAGCGGAACGGTTACTCGTCGTCGCCCGGATTCCAGGTCCAGTCCAGGGTATGCCAGTGGCCCGCGGGGAGGTTTGTGGCCCCCTCGACCTTGTCGCTAGCGGCGTTGAAGCGCAGCCGCGAGCTCGACTTGATCAGTGCAAGGTCGTCGATGAGGACCTTCTGGACGATCTTGTTGTAGATGGCCTTTCGAGTGGCCTGATCGGAGGTGGACTTGCCCTCGTCGAACCAAGCCTCCACCTGCGGGTCGTGGTACCCCATGACGTTGTTACCGCCCCACGAAGGCGGATCGCCACTGGGATTGGAGCGGAAGACGCTCTGCATGAGGCCATCGGGATCGGGCTCTCTGAGGTACGAGGCGGTGGCGAGGTCGAAGAAGCCATCCTGCCAGACTTCCTTGCCCCAGGACTCGACGATGACGATCTCGACATCGATGCCAATGTCCTTCAGCTGCTCCTTAGTGAGGTTAGCGACGGCCTTAGTCTCATCGCTGCCTTCGGGCATGAACCTCACCTTGAAGCCGTCGGCGTAGCCCGCCTCGGCCAGCAACGCCTTGGCCTTTTCGATGTCACGCTTCGGGCAGTCGAGCTCCTCGTAGGCCCAGTGGCCCTCGGGGACGATGTTGCAGTTGGTATCGCCGTAGCCGAAGAAGGCGGTCTTGTTGATGGCATCGAGGTCCAGCGCGTGGGCGATGGCCCTGCGCACACGCACGTCCGCCATCGGTCCGGTCTTCTCGGAGTCGGCCACGAAGTCGTGGCGCGTATGCGGCTGGTGCAGGTTGAACACGATGGTCGAGTAGGACGCAGAGCCCGCCTGCTGCTTCACGACGTAGACGCCCGGCGCATCCTCGATCTCCTGAGCGTTATTGAGGCCCAGGTGGAAGATGAAGTCCACCTCGCCGGTCTTGAGGGCCGCGATCCGCGTCGTGGCCTCAGTGATCGGGCTCATGATGATCCGGTCTGGGCGGATGTCCAGCAGATCCTGGTCATAGTAGTCGACGTACTTGGCCATGGTCAAGCGGTCGTCGGGGACGTAGTCCACAAACGTGTAAGGCCCGGTGCCGACGACCTCGGTTTCGATGGTACTGAATCCCTCTTTGTCGGCTACGCCAAACGCCCAGTGGGTCTGGTTGGGGAGGAAGACCGGGCTGTCTCCCTTGATCGTGACAGTCCACTCGTAGTCGCCGGTGGCCTCGTAGCCATTGTCTTCGACCTCACTGAGGAGGCCCAGGCCGCGGCCCTTGTCGCCTACGTCGTTGAGTATCCGGTCCCAGTTAGCCGTCAAATCCGCGGAGTCGAACTTGCGCCCGGTGTGGAACTCGACATCTTCGCGCAGGGTGAATGTGTACTTCGTGCCGCCCGACTCCACCGTCCAGCTTTCGGCCAAGTCGGCTTGGGGGTCGGCCAGGGTGACGTCTCGGGCTACCAGACGGCTGTGCACGAGGTCGTGCAGGGTCGTGTCCGAGAACCCAAGTTGGTTCTTGGCGGGATCAAGAGTACCGGGGTTCCCGTTGGTCCCGATTCTCATGTCTCCCAGCGCGGGCGCGTCTTCACCGCATGCGGCTACGACGAGCAACGGTACAATCAGGAGCGGTATTAGCCAGATTCTCGATGGTTTCAAACTCACACCTCCAGAAACTACGGTCTACTACTCTTACGGACGCGCGGTAATCTAGCACGGTCGTGTTCCAGTGTCAAACCAGAGAGCCTCTCGATTTCACGAAATGCCCAACCTGAATCAAGACGGACCAGGCTCCGTCTACTGGCAGGGATGTACCTCTCCCGACCACTCGCCCGCCTGGGGGGCCGACGACACTATCCTGGCGGAGGTGAGATTCCCGAAGTTATGCAGCGGCCGCCTCTCGTGGACCTGCTCGCCGGTCACACCCGACGGAGCGGAGCCGCCGAGATCATCGAACGCGAAATCCGAGGCAACGGTGAAGGGCTGGGCAGCCTGGACGCTCTCGGGCGGAAACGACTCAACTTCGTGGGTGTATTCGAGGTCACCCTTGACAACCGTGATGCCCGCGCTCTTCCAGTCGAAGTCGTCCAGGTTGCGAACGAACAGCACGGTACCTCGAGCTTCTCCTTCGGTGCAGACCTGGGCATCGAGGGCCAGCATTGGCTGCTCGTCGGCCGCTTCCTCGGAGCCGCAACCCGACAGCAACGCAAACGCCGCCAACACGGCTATCACGGCGGCGCTCAGGCGGTATCCGTATGTAGTCCTGCTATGCACGCTCCCTATCCTAACGCATCGAGATTCGTCCGAGGGCGCGCCGCCACAGTCAGATCACCTAACGCTCAGGCTCCTCTATCAGCAGGACCTGATCGACCGAAATATCGTGGAGCACCTGCTTTCTACCACTGGGCCACAGGATGGTTATCTCCTCGACCTCGGTAGCTCTCCCAACGCCGAACTCGAGGTCCACGCTGTCCATGGACAGGTAGCTGGAGCCGGCGCGGACCTCCTGTATCTGGACTCTGAGCACGCCGGGTCTGGGTAGGGTCTCCACAAGCACGCGCGCGCCTACGCCGTCCGCGTTGCTTCCGGTGCCGTCGACAGCCATGCGGCCTTTGAGGCGCAGTTTGATCCAGTGATTGTCTCCGCCGCCGTTCAGCCACACGAACACCGGCCCGGGGGCTACCTCCTCGTACCCTTCGATGACGGTGATCGGCCCGCTGCTGTTGGTGCCCACAAGGTCGACATACCCGTCGCCGTTCAGGTCTCCGTGGGCCAGTCCCTTGCCGTTCTCGTGGAATTGCGTGGCGATCCGCCGCGCCTCGGCGTCGAAATCGGGGCTGGGGCTCAGGGAAGAGTAGTCGACCTTCAGGATATCGAGCAGGCGGGCCCGGACGGTGACATCCTCGAAAGAGCCGGCGCCGTCTCCTCGCAGCATCCTGCCTGCGCCCTGGAAGATATGGCCTCGCAACGATTCGCCCCGGCCGAGCGTAGAGCCGAGCCAGTACAGGTCCTGGTCCCCGTCGTTGTCGGCGTCGAAGAAGGTTGCCCCGAAGCCGAAGTCGTACGCGGCAAGGCCGGTGGGGACATCCCATGAGGAGTCCAGGGTGTCGGGATCAAGAGATGTGGGCGGCATGAATGGGCTGGGCGCTACCTCCGTCACAGAGGCGACGTTCTCGAATGTCCCAACAGGGCCGACGCCGGGCACATCCTGTAGTACGCCACCGTTGCGAAGCAGGAGGTGAAGGCACGTACCCCAAGGGAAAGCGTCGTGGTACCCGCAGGAGCCTCCGGGCCTCTCCTGGCGAGGCCAGCGGCGCAGGTGGTGTCCGACGTTCGCGACGAAGACGTCGATGTCTCCATCTTCATCGTAGTCAGCCACGGCAAAGCCCATCCAGGAGCCGACCTTATCGATCCCCATGGCGCCGGCGACTGGCGTGAACCTTATGTCGCCGGGCGACGAGTCGTTGCGGTAGACGTGAAGCCGGTCGCCGTCGTTGGCGACCCAGAGGTCCGGGTCTCCATCTTCGTCGTAGTCGAAGAAGAGGACGGAGTGGGTCTGGCCCGTGGGCTCGCCCACGCGGTTGCCCATGCTGTCCCTGTACGTCGGGTCGTACCCCTGGTACTTCTCGCCCGTGTCAGGGTCTTCAAAGAGGACCGGTTCACCGTCGGGGTCCAGCATCAGTATCTGGGGGCCGCGTACGCCCGCACGTTCGGAGACATCCGTGAATGTGAGGTCTCCGTTGTTCCGGTAGAGCACGTTGTAGTGGCCGGGGTGGTTCGGGGTCGTGAACACGCGAAAGTCCTCGGCGCCCAGGTTGCCCACGTAGATGTCCAGCCACCCGTCGCCGTCCACGTCGGCGCACGCGGCGCTGGCGGCCGAGCGGACGTTTACGGCCTCGCCGAATGCCGAGTCCGTGATGTCCTCGAACGTCCCGTCGCCCTTGTTGCGAAACAGCCTGTCGGCGTTTCCCTGAACGTCGCTCGGAGAGCGGAAGTCGAGGCCATCCTCGGGATTGCCCCACGAACCCACATAGAGGTCCTGAAAGCCGTCGTTGTCAAAGTCGCAGGCGACCGCCCCGGTGCTGTGGTACTCCCTCGCCTCTACCCCAGCCTCCTCGGCAACGTCGGTGAAAACGCCGTCGTCGCCGTTTTGGTAGAGGCGGTTCTCATACGCCCCCTGCTGGGTAACGTACATGTCCATGTCGCCGTCGCGGTCATAGTCGAAGATGACGACGCCGGGACGATCGTTCCAGACCTGGAAGATTCTCGGCGGGTAGGGATCGAGTCGGGCGATGTCGGTGAACGGGGTAACGGGGGCCTGTCCGCTCGCATCGGGCGTCGGCGTTGCGTCTTCGTCGCCGCAGGCCACTGCCATCGACGCGAGGAGCGCAAGCAGGAAGACGACCGGCATCCTCAATGGGGAGAGGGCGGGCCCTCCGACACCCCCCGTCCTGGTCTTTTCCCATCGTGGCAGGAAGCGTACCCAGCGTTGTCTCAGGGGCTCACCCTGCCGCACTGCGCCCTGCTCATGCCTCATCTATGCCCATGAGCCGAGCCATGTTGCCGCCGAGTATCAGATCGATCTCGTCTCGGCTGAGGATATCCTCGCAGTACCGGCTGATGGCCTCATGGGACTGCCTGAATGTGTAGTGCCGGAGGTTCTGGGGTATGTCCGTGCCCCACATCAGGCGGTCCGCGCCTATCTGACGGGCCATCTGCTCGAGCACGGGCTTGGTCTGCGGAGCCGGGAAGTCGTAGTCGCCGCCAAGGGAGTTCACGAAGAGTATCTGTACGTTGTAGCTCGGGTTGTCGGCGGGTATGGCGTCCATGAGGGCCTGAGGCATCTCCACCTTGTCTTCCGTCATGAACTCGCGGAACGGCAGCCCGTGGGTGACGACCACCTTTACGTCGGGATACCTCTCCATCCAGCGCCGCAAGGTCTTCTGGTCCTCTATGAAGTTCTCAAGGCTGGACCCCGTGGTCACGGAAGCGTCCGAACCCGGGCTGGACGTGAAGAATACGGGAATACCGAGGTCGGCGACCGCGTCCCAGAACGGGAGAAACCTCTCCGAGTCCCCCGCCTCCGTCTGGCCGTGAGACCTTATGCCGCTGCAGAGCCACTGTATCCCGTGGAGGCCGAGCTCCTTGACCGCCCTCTCTATCTTGGCGACCGACTCGTCGGGCTGGCACTGGACCAGCCACTCCTCGACGTGGGCGAGCCCGTGGAGCCGGTCGGGGAACCGGCGAACGCAGTCGGCGACCCACTCGTTTCCTATGCCCAGGTAAGTGCTCCGGTGGACCATCCCCCATTCCACGTCGGCGTGGTCCATCTCGGCCACGAGCTGCTCGGCGGTGTAGCCGTTGATGATGTTCGTCGGAGGCATGACCTGTCTGGTGTATGTCTCGCCGTCGACTTCCCACTCGTAGCGGCCGTACCCCGCCGGGCGAAAGTCGCAGTCCTTGAGCGCCGCGAAACCCGGGCCGGCGGAGGGGTCATACACGCCCGAGCCGTCGTCAGGCGCTCCGTCGCGAGCACGCCAGGCGGGCTGGAAGTTCACGCCCATCCCGTACTGGAGATGTCTCATGAACTCTTCCCGTGTCTCATATCCCATGCGCCCTCTCTGGTCGGGGACGCAGTAGACGTGTCCGTCGTAGATCATGACGGGCCTCCCTTATCTGTGAGACTGAATCAGCGACGCCTTCGGGTCCGGCGTCATGAGCCCTCGATGCCCATTATTCGGGCCATGTTCCCGCCCAGAATCAGGGCCATCTCATCCGGCAGGTCGTGCGACTTCTCGTAGCGCGGCCGTGCGCGGCGCATGTCGCCGTGGCGTATCGGTGGAAGCTCCTGCGGGCCCAGGAAGTCCCAGTGCAGGCGGGTGAAGTCGAGGCTCTGGCGATATGTGTAGTGCCGAATGCACATCGGGAGATCGGTGCCCCATATCAGACGGTCGGCGCCGATTCTCCTCACCAGCATCTCGGCGGTTGGGCGGATCTGCGGCATCGGGTAGTCCCAATCCCGGCCAAAGAAGTTCGCGAACAGAATCTGGAGGTTCAGCCTGGGATTGTCCAAAGGCGCGGCCTTGAACACCTCGTCGGGGATGTCCAGCCCGTCGTCCGTCATGAACATGCGCCACGAGAGGCCGTGGGTCAGGACGACCGTAACGTCCGGGTAGGCCTCCATCCAGCGGCCGAGGGTCCTCAGCTCTTCGAGGTACGACTCGTAACGCGGCTCCGGCCGGCCCGCCAGCGTAAAGAACACGGGCACGCCGAGCCGGGCGACCTCGTTCCAGAAGGGGCGGAAGCCCTCCGAGTCCCAGGGCTGGGTCTGCCCATAGAGATCGAGGTGATGGGGAAGCCACTGGAGTCCGTGAAGCTCCAGCTCGCCGATGGCTCGACGGAGGCGCCATATGGCCTCGTCGGGTTGGGTCTGGACGAGCCACTCCTCGACGTGCGCCAGTCCCTGAAGCCTGTCGGGGAAGCGCTTGACGCAGTCCGCGACGTAGTCGTTGCCGACCCCGAGGTAAGGGGTACGGTGGAGAAGGCCCATGTCCACGCCGGCGAAGTCCAACTGCGCCACGAGGCTCTCGGCGGAGAAGGACATGTCAAGAAGACCCGGCGGCATCATCTGCTTGTAGAAGGTCTCGCCATCGACTTCCCACTCGTAGCGGCCGTACCCGGCGGGGCGGAAGTTCACATCCTTCAGGGCGTCGAAGTTCCAGCCCATGGACAGGTCGGCCAGTGTGTTGCTATCGACCGGATCGCGCCCGCGGGCGCGAAAGGCCGGTTGAAAGTGATGCGCCGTCGCCAGCTGGAGATTCCGCATGAACTCGTCCCTGTCGGCCCAGCCGGCGTTTCCCCGCAGATCAGGGAAACAGTACACGTGTCCGTCGTAGATCATCTCGGGCTCCTCACCGTCCTCTTCGTCAGGCGCTCAGGATTGCGCCATTCTAGTGGCGGCATAGTCGGGCGTCAATTCGTGGTGGTGGATCTGAGCAGGAACTGCAGGGGCTGAAGGCGAGGACGATTCCCCCTTATCAACGAATTCTTAATAGGCGCGAAGCTTATTAAGACTTACGGGCCTAAATGCTAATAAGCCCCACGGAAGCGGTCAAGGACAGGAGCGCTCACGGGGATGACTGGAGCCTTGTGCCCGATCAACCCAACGAGCCTAGCACCTGGGCCACTCTTTGGGCGACGATTCGCTCTTCTCCGTCTTGCAGCGTGTGCGGCGAGATGGTCAGGCCTTCCTCGTCGGCCCCCACCTTTATGCTGGTGCTGCCCTCGTAGAGGTCCTGAGCGGCCTCATCGGGGGTGATCGGTATGATCGAGGCCTCCCACCGGACCTGGGTAACGGGAATGCCCTCCGGCGTTACTCCGCTGCGTCCGGGCAGATAGGTGGGACCGACGACCTCTGTGTACGCTCGAACGCCGGGGACGCGGGATATCTCCGAGGACATGTGGGCGCACCGCTCGTCCCAACTTGTCCGCTCCTCCCGCTGGACGCTCTCGGTCGCGTACAGTTCCAGGGCCTTGACAAGGCCGACTATCTCCTCCTTCCCGACCTTGGTCGGACGTCCCACTCCATGGTTGGGACTGGCCTGGACTGCGCATGCCTCTATGAGGTCCTTGCGGCCAAGTACCAGGCCGGTGCACTGAGGCCCGCGGAGCCCCTTCCCGCCGCTGAAGATCGCCAGGTCCGCCCCCATATCGATGAAGCGGCGCAGAACCGGGTACAGCGGGAACTCGGCCGCGGCGTCCACGATTACCGGAACTCCGCGCTCGTGGGCGGTCTCGATGACGTGCTCCAGCGGCACGTCGCCTGATGAGGCGTAAGCGAAGAAGTGGACCAAGGCCACAGTCTTCTCGCTGAAGGCGGCCTCCAGCTGCTCCAGGTCCGTCCCGTGTTCGTCCCCGACAGCCACAACCTTCCCGCCTGCAATCTCGATCATGTTGTCGTAGCCGCCGATCTGCGACGCCTGGACGATCACCTCGTCCTTCATGCCCCTGGTGTCGGGGAGCTGGAGCATCTTGTCGTGGTCGGTCCCCGCCATGCAGGCGGCCACCGAGATCGCTATCCCGGCCGCCGCGCCGGAGGTGATATAGGCAGCCTCTACGCCAGCCAACTCCGCGACTCGACTCCCTGCTTTCTCCAGCAGCTCGGGCAGCCAAACGTACGAGCGGCTGGCCTCGTCCATCGACGCGAGCACCTCCGGGCGCATAATCGAGCCGCCGGTCAGCGTGGCGTTGCCCCAGCCGTTGATGATCGTCCTGACTCCCAGGTCTTCATAGACTCCCATGTATCGTGACCTCTCTGCTAAGTAGGTGCTGCTTTCTATGGGCAAACCCTGTGGTTGCCTCTGTTTGCGCACCCCTATCCGGGCGCCCTCAAGGGAGCGCCCCTACCCGTCAAACTGATTCTCTGTGTTACCAGTGGATTCTATACTTCAGTACCTGGTGGCCGCATTGGAAGTAGACGAGGCCTTCGTCTGCCTTGCTGACGGTGACCGCGTGATGTCGACCGCCCGCGTGGTCGAACTGTCCCTCCGGCTCGCCTATCTCGCGGGCCAGAGCGTCCGCCTCCCCCGCGCCGACCTTCACCAGCAGCCTGCCCTCGCTGTCCAGCACCCACAGGAACCGGTTCTCCGGCGTCGTGCCCCAGGTACCCAGCGGCTCGACGCCTACAACTCCTCGCATGGACGGAGGCATGTGGAAGCCCGCGACGTAGATGTTCTCACGGCTGTCCAGACATATCTGGCGCGGCTGGAAGATCACGCCCTCGCCCACCGACCTCACGAAGCCGCCGTCCCTGTCGAACACCTGGACGCGGTCATTGTAGGTATCGGCGACGTATAGGAGGCCGCTGAGGGCACCGATGTCGATGCCGTAAGGCCCTTCGGGTCCAGCCACCACGGGAGTCTTCCCGGCAAACCGGCCGGGCACCGTTCCGTGCCCGCCGAACGAGAAGAGGAAGCGCCCTCTCTGGTCGAACTTGAGCATCCGGTTGTTGCCGCCCAGTACCGTGTGCGTATCCGTCACGTAGATGAAGCCGTTCGAATCGACGGCCACACCGTCCAGGCCGGACATTTGCCCCGGGCCGTTGCCCTCGCTGCCGAACAGGAAGCGGAAGCATCCGTTCGAGTCGAACGCCTGGACACGAGAGTTCTGCGTATCGCCGACGTAGACGTTGTCGTGGTCGTCGACGGCCACACCCCGAATCATCCAGAACTGACCGGGCGCGGTGCCGCCCCTCGGCCGGCCGTTCCGTCCGACGGCTCCGATCTTGCGCAGCATCCGGCCTTCCGGGCTGAGCAGCTGTATCCTATAGTTAGTTTCGTCGCACACCCAGATGTTGCCGTCGCTGTCCGAGGCCAGGCCTTCGGGGTTGTGGAACTCTCCATCTCGCCAACCGCCCTCGTACGGTCCAAACGCGGCCAGCATCTCCACCCTCGGGCCGCTCATCGTACTGCCTCCTTGCTTTCCCATTCGACCCTGAACGTGAATATCCTGTTTCCTCCCTGTACGTACACGATGCCGTCGTCTACTTTTCCGACCGCCAGGCCGTAGCCGTGCGAGTGAAGGTTGCCGTCCAGCTCGTGATCGAGGGAGTCGTGCGTCTCGGGTGTCCCCAGGCCGCCCAGCACGGTCCCGAATGGGCCGAACATGCCCCTAGTGTCCAGAATCCAGACCCAGCAGTACCCTGGCTCGACTCTCCACTTCATCGGATCGTTGATGTGGTGGGAGGAGACCGCCGGCTCGTGCCTGTGTACCCCTGAGACGTACAGCCTGTCCTGACTGTCCAGGTCGACCTGGCGCGGACGGTAGACGGTCCCGATCCCCAGAGCGGCGAGTGGCTTCTCCGACCCCTGGAAATAGTTGACTCGATCGTTGTCGCAGTCCGCGACGAAGATGTCACCGTAGCGGTTGTTGCGCTCCAGGAGCAGCTCTGTGCTGGTGTTGACCACTATGCCCGCCGGGCCAATCGGCCCCGGGCCGATTCCCGGCCCGAAGTCGAACCCGTACTGCCGTACGGGCATGGCGCCGCCGAACTGGCCCGGCCCCGTGCCGTAGCTGCCGAACTGGCCTATATAGTCGCCGTCGGGGTCGAACCGCAGCACTCGATGGTTCCCACCTGTGGCCGTATGGGTGTCGCTTACGAGGACCTCGCCGTGATCGTCCACCGTAACGCCCATTGGCCCCTCACCGCCGAACTGGCCTTGTTCGATGCCCCAGGCACCGAACACCGTGATCAGGTCGCCATCGGGCGAGAGCTTCTGCACTCGCGAGTTCTGCGTGTCCGCGACGTAGATGTTGTCCTCCCGATCGGTGCAGACGGCCTGAGGGCTGCGGAACTCTCCCTGGGCGGTTCCTGCTTGGGGAAGGTTATTGGAGTCCGTGCCGCCGACGACCCACAGGGTCTTGCCGTTGCCGTCCAGCTTCATTACTCGGTGGTTGCCCGTGTCGGCGACGATCACGTTACCCGAGTAGTCACAGGCTATGGCGGAGGGATTGTCGAACTCCGACTCGCCGGCGCCGCCCGCCTCGGAGCCCCAGGTGGCGAGGAGAGTGACATCCTTCACCTTGGGATTGGGTTCACCTGAACTGTACTGTCTGCTCACCTTGTATTACTCCCTCCAAGCCAGCCTTCAGCCCGCTCTTCAGCTACGTTTCCGGAAGACAGGCGTCCCGATCGTCGATAAGGCAGCGATCATCAGGTGGTGGCGCCTCGGAGGCGAGGGTCAAGTGCGTCCCGCACCCCGTCCCCCACCAAGTTGAGTCCCAGTATGGCGAGGGTAATGGCCATTCCTGGGAAGAAGACCAAGAACCACGGCGGCTGGAGCCGCGACGAGGCCTCGCCCAACATATTGCCCCAGGTTGGAGTGGGCGGCGGCACGCCAATGCCGAGAAAGCCCAGGAGCGCCTCCATAGCAATGGCTATGCCGAGGTAGACCGTGAGAAGCACGATGAAGGAGGCAAAGCATTGAGGGGCTATGTGCTTCGCCATGATGCGCAGCGGCCTGGCGCCTATGGCACGGGCCGCCTCGACGTACGGCATCTCCTTCACTCCCATCGCCTGCGCCCGTATTATTCGCGTACCGTAGGATATCCTCGTAGCGGCGATTACGGCAATGACCGTCCATAGCCCCGCGCCGAATGCCGTGGCGAAGACCAGAGCCAGCAGGACGGGAGGGAACGACTGAAAGACCTCCACCACCCGTTGGCTGAGCAGGTCGAACTTGCCCCCGATGTAGCCGGTCGCCACGCCCCACACGCTGCCCGCGGTCGTTCCAAGCAGCACGGACACGAACGCCACGAACAGAGAGATGCGGGTCCCTCTCATGATCCTGCTCAGGATATCTCTCCCGAGGAAGTCTGTTCCGAGCAGGTTGGCGGAGGTGGGCGCGCTCAGTCTGTTCGCCACCTCCGTCTTCTGGGGGTCTCTGGGCTCGATGAACGGGGTTGTGAGGCCTACGAAGATGAGAAGCGCGACGATGATTGCCCCCACCGCGGTAGGGGGGTGACGCCGGGCGAAGCCCCAGACCTGCCGGGGCCTGCGACGCAGGTCGGCGCGAAAGGCTTCCTGCCGGGCGGCCTGTTCCTTCATTCGATTCCCTTCGGTCCGACGACGTGCCTCTGGTATGCCTTCGCGGGGCTGTCCTCGCCAGCCGTATGGCAACGAGCACAGTTACGCATATCGTATCCTCGGGTCCAGCCAGGCGTAGCTGAGGTCGATGGCAAGGTTCACGATCACGAATATCAGGACGTACAGCAGGACGATGTTCTGGACGACCGGGATGTCCCGCTCCACTGCGGCGCGCAGCAACGTGACGCCCAGGCCTGGCACGCTGAAGGCCTGCTCGATGGCCACTGAGCCGCCGACCGCGGCTGCCAGTAGCACTCCGCTCAGGGTTACGACGGGCAGCAGGGAGTTGCGGAAGGCATGGCGCGCTATCACGATCCGCTCCGCGAGTCCCTTGGCCCTGGCCGTACGTACGTAGTCGTCCCTGAGCACCTCGAACAGGGACGAGCGCGACAACCGGGCGATGAACGCCGACATTCCAAGCCCGATGATTATCCCGGGGCCGAACACCATCTGAAGGTTCTGCCAGGGGTCTTGCCATATCTGCATGGGCAGAATCGGCGGGTGATAGTTGAGCCAGGTGATCGAGGTAACGATGATCATCGTACCAAGCCAGAATCCGGGCATGGCGAGGAAGAAGATAGAGAAGGTCCTTGCGCCGAAGTCTAGCCACGAATCGGGCCTTACCGCGCTGATGATGCCGATGGGCAGTCCCACGAGCAGGGCCACGACGATACCGAGTATCCCAATCTCGGCCGTTACCGGGCCGCGGCGAAAGACCATCTCAGACACGGCGTCGCCTCGCAGCATGCTCTCGCCCAGCGAGCCGGAGGCGATGTCCCTCATCCAGTTCGCGTATTGAACGACATAGGGGTCCGCCAGGCCCAGGTCTTCGATGTACCTGTTGCGGGTGGCCTCCGTCAGATTCTGGAACCCCTCCATACCGAAGACGATGGCCACGGGGTCTCCAGGAATGACCCGCATGACCAGGAAGATTATGACGGTGACACCAAAGACGGTCGGCACCGCCAGCAGAAGCCGTCTTCCGATGTATTTCTTCAACCTACTTGTCCTGCGTCAGAAGCCACTGAACAGCCGGTGCCGACCTTCGACGCCAATTCGGCGTTCAGGCGAATGACAGAACCCACTTCTGTCTGTCACGAATACAGGCAGGACAGTGCAAGCCACGACGGCCTCAGAGCGCTCCTAGCGCTCTGAGGCCGTCGCTTCTCTCCCAGCGGCGAGCTACCTGTCCAGCCAGGCGTAGTCCCACTGGTACACGTCGTAGCCCGAAGTGCCACCATTCACTGGCATGCCTCGCAGATGGTTGTACCAGCCCCAGTGGTACTGCCCGTAGCCTATGAGGGTGAAGGGCCTCTCTCTGTCCAGTATCTCCGCAAGCTGGACGGACATCTCGATGCGCTTCTGCGGGTCGGCCTCTCTTTCGAACTTGACCAACAGCGCATTGAACTCATCGTTCACCCACTTGACCACGTTCCCGTCAGAGGGCGTACCGTCCTGCTTGGTGCTGTAGCACTTCCTGAAGTAGTCTGCCGGGTCTGGCACCGTCGGCTGACAGCCCGCGCCGGCGATGTCGAACTCGCCTCTCTGGACCGTCTCGAATATCTCCGCGACCTGGAAGATCTTGATATCGAGGTCGAGCCCGATCTCGGCAAGCTCCTCTTTCAACAGGGCCGCCTGCAGCTGGTCCGTCGTCGACTCCCTCGTGGGGTAGAGCAAGGGCTCCGGATACCCGTTCGCATAGCCAGCCTGCGCCATGAGCTTTTTCGCCTCGGCAATCGCTTCGTCCCTCCTGTTGGGGGCATAGCCGAGCTCCTGGAGGAGGAGCGCCCTGGGCTTAGCGTACGGAGTTCCGTCCGCGTACCACGAGCCGTACTGACTGGGATTGAACTCGTTCCCGATGGCGTGGTGGGCCTGCTTGTTGGTAGCGAGGTGCACGGCCTGGCGCACTCTGACGTCGCTGAACGGGGCCTTCTGCAGGTTGAAGCCAAGGACCTGGTTGGGAGCGCCAAAGCTCCACGTCAGGCCGCTCATGTTCGAGCGTTCGAGCACCCGCTTGTAGGTGTCGGGTGGGATGAACATCCCGAAGTCCACGAGCCCGCCCAGCAGAGCCGCGGATAGCTGAGTGCTGAACGCCCCCAGCCAGATCATCTCGATCTCGTTGACGTAGGGAGCATTGGGGTTCCAGTAGTCCGGGTTCTTCTCCAGGGACCAGCTCTCAGACGTCCTGTTGAGATACTTGAACGGCCCGGTGCCCGGTGCGTCGTCGGCCTGCTTCAAATCGCCGTCATTGGCGTCCAGGGTCTCCCTCTGGTGAATGATGTTCCACCCGCTGGCGAACCCCTGCATCATGAATGCTTCGGCCCGGGGCTCGGAGAGCTCGAACGCGATGGTGTAGTCGTCCTCGACGTTGATATTGCTCACGACTCCGAAGGTGGCCTGCCTGTGGCTGACCAGCCCCTCCGGCGGGTTGATGATGCGGTTGTAGCTGGCCTCCACGTCTTCCGACGTGAAGTCTGTCCCGTCGTGCCACTTCACCCCTTCCCTCAGGAAGAAGGTGTAGATGCTTCCGTCCGCGGATATCTCCCAGCGGTGCGCGAGGTCCGGGATGACGGGAAGACGGCTCGCATCCCTCAGGTCGCGCCGCAGCAGGCGCTCGTACATGGTGCTCTGAGCGAAGGCGTTGGCTATGGTGACGGAGGCATACATGTCGAAGTGGGCCGGGGGGCCGTGGGCCGCCAGCTTCAGCTTGCCGCCGTACTTGGGAAAGGCGTCCAGGGTTCGGAAGAAGAACTGCTGCTCCCCTGCTGGGACGGGGGTAGCCACAACCACAACCGTCTCGCCAGGTACCCGCACCTCCTTCACTACCTCCCTCTCCACCACAACCGTCTCGCCAGGTACCCGCACCTCCTTCACCACCTCCTTCTCCACCTCGACGACCCTGTCCACCTCCACGGTCTTGACGACCTCTTTCTCCACCTCGACGATCTTCTCGACAGGAATCTCTTTGACAACCTCCCTCGTCACCACCTTCTCAACGGGGACCTCCTTCACCACCTCCCTTGTACAGGCCGCCAGGACGGTCACCGTGAGGATGAAAACCAACAGAGCCAGGAACTTTGCAGTACTTCCCATTTTGCCCTCCACGTTGCACTGATTCGACGCTGATTAAGCGAGCCGGAACTCGTATCGGATGTTGGAATAAGGCGGCGTAGCACAAGCGCTCGGAGACATCGCCTGTCGCGTCGGTAATCGGTATCACAAGCGTGCCAGAGTGTCAAGCTGGACGAGATGACGCGGGCTGGGGACTGGATTCCGGCCTGCGCCGGAATTACGGAGGTGGTGGATTTGGGGATCACGCGGGCCGGTGCGGTCAGACCCCCGTTCGGAGGCGGATCGGCGCGTGGTCGTACGGTTTGTACGCCACCTTGAGATGGGGTGTCTCCACCCGGACATGTCCCCGGTATCGCGACTCCATGAGGGCGTCGAGCGCCCCGCTGACCAGAAGCGTGCGCTCCACCGGGTACTGCGGCCGGCCGGTGACGAACATCTCCTGTATGTTCAGGCCCTGGTAGATGAAGGGCTGGTCCTGTTCTCCGGTTCGAATGAATCCCGTACTCTCCACCCGGCCGTTCACTCTTGCGGCGTACCCGAACGCTCGCAGGTGTCCCGGGAGCAGCAGCGTGGCGGCGCGAAGGCCGTCGGAGTATTCCAGGATGAAGACGACCGGGTTCTGGCAGTTGTCCTCCATGCGCCCATCCGCCTTGAGCGGGACCGGGCCGTCAGCCGTTCCCACGGGTACGCCGAACAGCCGCAGCGGGGGAAGCTGCCCCACGCGGGCCTCGGCGGCCTCGGCAAGCTCGCGCGACCAGAGCCCCTGCTCGCCGGCCTCCCACACGGCGTTGCCCTCCAGGCACTGGACGGCCGCGATGCCGCTCTCGCCCCCGCTCCTGCGTTCCACCATGCACTGCAGTCCCTCCAGAGCGTGGAACCCGTACGAGTCCAGTCCGAAGAGGAAGGGGTGGATATAGCCTATCGACAGCGCCTCCTCTATCGGCGTGCCCGGCTCGTGCTCCAGCTCGGGACCGCGGGAACACAGGGGCAGCGCCGAGCCCGCCATGAACGGCACATCCAGCTCCCGGGCGCGCTCGTACATCCACAGGGCATCGCGCCAGTCGTACGCCAGGTGCTTGTCGTTGAATACGGGCACTGAGCGTCCCGACATCGCAAAGACGCCGCAGACCTGCTCGAAGAAGTAGCGTCTCGGGTACAGGTGCCTCTGCCGCTCGTTGCCGGCGTAGTCCCCGTGCTCAGCGACGATCAGGACTCCATCCACCGCCAGCTCTCCGGGGCGTGTGTCGTCCTCGGGCGTCCAGTGACCCGGCCTTCCCTGCGGCGTCATGGTCAGGGCGCCACGGATGCTCTGGTGAATCTCGATGCCGTACTCGCGCGCCCAGCTCCGTCTCCATGCCTGTCCAGTGAGGCTGGTCGACGTACATCGACACCAGGTCCACCTCAGGCTCGACGATGCGGCCGTCGCTCGTGGGGAACCCTCTGGCGAACTTGGACACGACCAGGTCAGCGTGGGAGCCATGGGGGGCTGGGAAGAAGGCTGTAACGATTGCGGCTATTCTCTTACGCTCTGCCATTTGGGCATTCTCCCTTTCATCGTGGGCGACGCTCGCGAGCCGTAGAGGCTGCGATCGAACGACGATGCTGGTCGCCCATGCTACAGTTAGCGCGGGTGCTTGTCCTGGGATGGAGTCACGGACATGAAGGGAAGGCGTCGAATCGCCATTGGTGCCGGATTGGCTGCCGCAGCGTTGCTCGCCTCGCTCACTGCCTATCTCGTCCTCTCATCACGCCAACCCTCTCCAACGAGTCCTGAGATAGCGCTTCTGAACGCCGCGAAGACCGAGGACCTTGCGACCCTCTGCCCCACCCTGGCCGCCGGCGACGACCCGTACTACGGCACCCGCCAGCGCGCGAAGCTGCGGAAGCAGCTGGAGGACGCCGCCTCCATGGGCTACCCGTGGCTGGTCGGCGCGCACATAGCCGTGGCCCGCGACCATCTCCGCTTCGGAGAAACCGACGAGGCCGTCAACGTCCTGAAACAGGCCCTGGAGGCCGATCCGGGGGAGGACACGCGCGGGATATACAGGCCTCAGCTGCTGGAGGAGCTGGGCGTCGTCTACCTGAAGATGGGTGAGCTCGACAACTGCCTCAGCCCAGAGGGAGTCCTCATATGCATGCTGCCCCTCGACTCATCCGTGGCGCAGACGGACACCGAGGGCTCCCAGAGCGCGGTCGCGGTCCTCACGGAGCTCCTGGAGATGCAGCCGGACAACATCAGGGCCAGGTGGCTGCTGAACATAGCCCACATGACGCTGGGGACCTATCCGTCCGACGTGCCGGAAGACTACCTGGTCCCGCCCTCGCGGCTCAGGGGTGACTACGACATAGGAAGATTCGAGGATATATCGGCCAGGGCAGGCCTATACTCCGTGACCCTGGCCGGGGGCAGCATCGTAGATGACTTCGACAACGACGGCCTGCTGGACATCATGACCTCAACCTGGGACCCCTGCGGGTCGATGGCCTACCACCACAACGACGGCAACGGCTCGTTCTCGGACCACACCGCGCGCGCGGGGCTTTCGGGGCAGCTTGGCGGCCTCAACATGGTCCAGGCCGACTACGACAACGACGGCTGGATGGACGCGCTGGTCATGCGTGGAGGATGGATGCGTGAAAACGGCCGCATCCGGATGTCTCTGCTGCGGAACAACGCCGATGGGACGTTCTCCGATGTGACCGTAGAAGCGGGCCTCTCTCGCCCGTCGTACCCGAGTCAGAGCGCCGCCTGGGCCGACTACGATAATGACGGAGACCTCGACCTCTTCTCCTGCAACGAGTCCGAGCCCGTGCGCGGCTATGACCTCGTCACCTTCGACGTCAAGTTCCCGAGCCAGCTCTTCCGCAACAACGGGGACGGCACTTTCACGGACGTTGCCAAGGAGGCGGGCGTCACCAACCTGCGGTACTGCAAGGGAAGCGCCTGGGGCGACTTCGACGGCGACGGCGACCCCGATCTCTACGTGTCCAACTACGCCGCCGAGAATAGGCTGTACCGCAACGACGGACAGGGAGTCTTCACCGACGTGGCGGCGGACCTTAGAGTCACCGAGCCGCGCCGAAGCTTCGCGACGTGGTTCTGGGACTACGACAACGACGGCCTGCTCGACCTGTTCGTCGCCGGGTACGGCCCTGAGATAGGCGAGGTGGCGGCGGACTACCTGGGCCTGCCGAACCAGGGCCCCCGGCCGCGTCTGTACAGGAACGCCGGCGACGCCGGGTTCGTCGACGTCACCCGCTCGGTGGGTCTGTACAGGGTCCACATGCCAATGGGCGCGAACTTCGGCGACCTCGATAACGACGGGTACCCGGACTTCTATCTGGGGACCGGATACCCAACCTTCGACGCCATCGGGCCGAACGTCATGTACCGGAACGAAGGAGGGGAGTCGTTCTCGGACGTCACCTTCTCCGGGGGTTTCGGCCACATTCAGAAGGGCCACGGCGTTGCGTTCGGAGACCTCGACCGCGACGGGGACCAGGACATCTTCGTGCAGATGGGCGGCTTCTATCCTGGAGATGGGTTCCCCAACGCACTGTTTGAGAACCCCGGCCACGGCGGCCGGTGGCTCTCCGTCCGCCTGGAGGGCACGGAGTCGAACCGCGCGGGAATCGGGGCGAGGATTCGGATAGACGTGGAGGAGGACGGCAGGATGCGGACGGTCTACGCTCACGTGGGCAGCGGAGGAAGCTTCGGGGCCTCGAGCATCGAGCAGGAGATCGGCCTGGGCCGGGCGAGTCGCATAGTGTCCCTTGAGGTCTACTGGCCGACCAGCAGGCTACGGCAGTCATTCGACCGCGTTCCGCTCGACTCCAACGTCCTGGTGCGAGAGGGCGACGACAGGCTCAGGCTTCGGGAAGACATACGGCGCTTCAGCTTCCGCTGAAGCCGCCTGCGCGATGCGCCCGGTGGCTGACGCTAGGCGGGCTGGTGTAGAATCATCGTCGTCCTGCGATACCGAGCCTTCAGGAGAGGGCCATAGACCCCCAGATTGCAGAAGAGGCGGCAGTCCTCACCGGAATCGGCGTCGGCACCGCCTTCGCCCTACTCGCGCTGATGATCACGATGGTCACGGCCTTCAGGATGTTCTCCGACGGCGTACTGGACAGACTTGCGGAGAGGGCCGAGGATCGCCGGACGGCTGCGGCCGCGGAGACACGGCTCAAGGCGCTCGCCGCCGTTGCCGCCATAACCGCCCTTCGCCGGAGCGCCCGATCCAACGAATCTTCCGATGACGCCGATGCCTAATACACCGACCGCGCACGGCGGATAGACTACCTTGTCAGAATTCGTCGACTTCCTGCGCGATACCGGCCTCTACCAGATCGACCCAGGCCAGGGCATCATGCTCCTGGTGGGCCTCGGCTTCATATACCTCGCCATCACGCGGGACCTCGAGCCCTACGAGCTTCTGCCGATAGGACTCGGCATCCTGATAGCCAATCTGGTCCCCGACCTGACGCGGCTCACGCTGTTCCAGGAAGGCGCGACAGGCTACCAGGAGTCGGGAATATTCGGGATCATCTTCCACTACGGGCTCTCGTTCTGGAACCTGCTGCCCCCGATCATCTTCCTCGGCCTCGGCGCCATGACCGACTTCGGGCCGCTCATCGCCAACCCGCGCCTGATGCTCCTGGGGGCCGCCGCCCAGATAGGCATATTCGCCGCTCTATGGGGCGCGTTGGCGATAGGCTCCCTCGGACTCAACATCGACTTCACCCTCGCGCAGGCGGCGGCCATATCTATCATTGGCGGAGCCGACGGCCCCACAGCGATCTTCCTCTCGGCGAGGCTCGCCCCGGAGATACTGGGCATCACGGCGGTCATCGCCTACTCGTACATGGCCGCCATTGCATTCATCCAGCCGCCGATCATGAAGCTTCTGACGACCGAGAATGAGCGGAAGATCGAGATGAAGCCTCCGCGGGAGGTCTCCCAGCGCGAGAAGCTGGTCTTCCCGGCCCTCGCGATGATCGTCATCATACTCATCGTTCCCCAGTCGGCGCCGCTCGTGTCGATGTTCATGATCGGCAACCTCTTCAGGGAGAGCGGCGTGGTGCCGAGACTGACCTCCGCGGCGTCCAACTCCCTGCTGAACATCGCCACGATCTTCCTGATGGTCACCGTGGGAGCGCAGCTCTCGGCAGATGTCGTGTTCGACAGGACCACGCTCGCAATACTCGCACTCGGACTGGTCGCCTTCTGCCTGGGGACCGCCGGGGGCATTCTCTTCGCCAAGCTCATGAACCTCTTCACCAAGGAGAAGATCAACCCGCTCGTTGGGTCCGCGGGCGTGTCGGCGGTGCCGATGGCCGCCCGGATGTCGCACCACATGGGACAGCAGGCCAACCCGAAGTCCTACCTGCTGGGTCACGCGATGGCGCCAAACGTCGCCGGCGTGATCGGGTCCGCCGTAGTTGCCGGCGTCTTCATCTCCAGGTTGGGAACGTGAATGCCCCATCCCAGTCATTCCGGCGAGGGCCGGAATCCATCCCCGTCATCGACATGAGCGCCATATCCCCATAGCGACACCATGCCGAAGCTGAGAGTGAGAGTCGAAGACAGGTGGTTCGACGTCGAGGTGGACGACCTCGACGGCAACCCCGTCCGCGTCCGCGTCGACGGCGAGATCGTCGACGTCGAAATCGACGCCGGAGAGACTCGAGAGGCACCGGTCGCCGCGGCTCCGCAGCAACCGGTGCGGACGCCCTCCCCCGGGCCCTCGCCCGTCAGGACATTCCGCTCTCCGATGCCGGGCTCGATCATCTCCGTGTCCGTCAAGGAAGGAGACCAGATCGTCACGGGAGACGAGGTGTGCCTGCTGGAGTCGATGAAGATGCGCCAGAGCCTCCGGGCCGACTGGTCGGGCATCGTCAAGACGGTGCACGTCAAGGCAGGCGACCAGGTGCCGCACGGCCACCCGATCGTCGACCTGGAGTAGGCGTCCTCCCCAGGGCAATCGCATTATGTTCGTGACGATTGCCTCCAGTGAGCGAGTCGGACACCGCAAGGCGAGGCAGGGTCTCGCGCTGCTCAATGGAAAATTTTTCTCCCGAATGTGTCAAAGATCTGTCGATTCCATAGCTGGGCGTGTTGATTTGCTGGACACTTTTTCGACACCCACTGGGACGCCCACGGCTCCAGCAGGTACGGGGTGGTCTAACCGCAGAGTACACGGAGAGCGCAGAGAGAGTCGGTCGTTGGCATAGGGGAAGAGTAGCACATCTGTGCGGGCGAGTCAAGCGCTGGTGGGACTAGACTCAGTCTTCAAGGTCGTCCCGAAGCTGAATTTGACATATATCTTGCTACCTCTGTTCCCATCCCGTATCCTTCCGCGAACACAGGCTCGAAACGCGCAATCCCCAGAGGAGGACACCATGGGAAAGAGACTTGGCTTCGGTGACTATCAGTACGAGGCGGTCGAGAACTGGGCCGGAATCGACATCCCCGGCGTGGCCTCGGACGTGGCGACCGACTCCGCACGCCGTGTCTACGTCGCCACCCGTACGAACCAGGCCTTCGACAACAACACCGGCGTGGTCCTGGTGTTCGACGAGAACGGCAGGTTCCTGAGCGCATTCGGCGGGGACAGGCTCCGCACGCCTCACCACATCACGGTGGGCCCCGAGGAGGAGATATACCTCACGGACTGTTTCGACCACGTCGTCCGCAAGTACTCGACCGACGGCGAGCTTCTGCAGGTAATCGGCACTCCCGGTCAGCCCGGACTGCCGGGCGGTCCGTTCAACCAGCCGACCTGCGCGGTGCGCTCGCACAAGTCCGGCGACATCTTCATCTCCGACGGATACCGGCAGAGCCGCATCCACCGTTTCACCGGCGAAGGCGAGCTGGTGCTCTCCTGGGGCAAGGGCGAGCAGAACCTGTACGACCTGGAGGTCTGGAAGGACGACTCGCCAGCGGGCACCGGACCCGGCGAGTTCAACTGCCCCCACGGCCTTGGGGTCGACAGCGAGGACCGCGTCTACGTCCAGGACCGCAGCAACAACCGTATCCAGGTCTTCGACAACCAGGGGACATACCTCTTCGAGTGGGAGATCCCCGGCTCGAACCAGGCCGTATTCGACGACGATGGCATGGTGCACTCGGCTTCCAATGGGCAGGTGTGGGTCTCTACCCCGGACGGAAAGAACCTCGGCTCGTGGGGGGAGAGGGGCCCCGAGCCCTGGCAGTTCACCGGCGGCGCGCACGGCATCTGGATAGACAACGCGGGAGCGGTGTACGTCGGCCAGGTGGGAGCGGAGAACGGCCTGAACAAGTTCGCCCGGGTGTAAGGGGCCTCCTGCTGTACAACGCGATGTAGTCGTGGAATAGGCCCAGGACTAGCGCCAGCGCGGCCAGCGCCACATTGACGGGCTCCAGTGCTGCCGGTCAGCCCTACTAGCATGTTGGCCTGCACTGGAGCGCCTCTGGTACGTGGGCCACAACTATGGTCTCGGCCCCGGTGGCAGTGAATCTCCGCAAGTGGCATGCACCATCGAGGCACCCCGTCGACGAACGCCGGGCCGCAGTTTAGCCATCGGCCTCTTGGGGAAAGGGTGTACTAGCGGTACTCGGATTTCGGGTCAGTGTCTCATCGCTCCGGCAGCCTCTGGAGGTATTCCAGCCAACCGTCCAGCTCCTCTTCGACTGTTCCGTGTCCAAGTTGAAAGATCGGGTATCGGTTGCGAAGCAAGTCTCCAATGTGCCACATCGGCCAGAGGTTGACGAAGTCGGCAATCGATTCTCTTTCTGCATCGGACATCGGCCGGACAGAGTCGTAGGCATCGAGAAAGGCGGCCCAGTGTAGATCGTCGAACTGGAGTCTCACCAGGGCCAGATCGAATGCGCGCCAACCGTACCCGCAGAGATCGAAGTCGAACAGCTTAATGCCCGAGTCCGGATGGTAGTGGATGTTGTGCCAACCCAGATCACAGTGGACCAGCCCGTAAGCCCCTCCCTCCGTTGGGGCCCGGCTCAGACTCGCTCGCAGGTCGTCGGCAAACTCGCGAAGGAACATTGGGCTCGCCCTGTTCCGGCTGACCATGCGAGCCTCCAACAGGCGCAGCGGCTCATCCAGCAGGAAGTCCAGGTCCAGATGGTACCGGCCGTATTCGCTGGTGAACCGGTCCATCGCCTGGTGGAGCCCTGCAACAGTGCTCCCCAACTCTCTTGCGTGTGTGCTCTCCATCGTCTCCCAGATTCCCTTTCCCTCAGCGAACTCGAACAGCACAGCCGAGCGAGTCTCCTCGCCGGATTCGAAGTCAGCGAGAGTCTGGCCGCCGGTGTCCGGGATCGGGGCCGCCACCGGTAGCCCCTGCGCCTTCAGGAAGTCAAGCAGGTCCAATTCGAAGCGCAATTCATCTGCGGTCCCTATGTAGTATTTCCCATTGAGGTAGAGCCTCAGGACGTACCTTCTGTCGCCATCTTCGACGAGATAGTGATCGTTGCCACCGCGTCGGATGAACGAACAGCGCGCAGAGGGCGACAGACCGTACCTCTGGGTCAGGAACGGGACCAGCGCTTTCGGCTCAACGCGGGTGTTCACCAGGGTTACTCCGCAACGAAAGCGTACGTGGGCAGCGATTCTGCCCCCGCATCTTCAACGAGCATATTCAGCAGGGCGTACTCCGCGGCAACTGCCCCTAGCGCGGACTCCGAGACCGATGGCGGCTTCGACGCCATGAAGACCTCGGCCAGATGCTTCGCGTTTTCTATCTCCCAGTCCCTGCCATCTTCCAGGCCAACGGAGGAGTCGGTCACCCGCTCGTCAGTCACGTTCCAGCCCGCAGCCTGTGCCATCGAGCGGGCCTGATCGCGTGTGACCAACGAGTGCACGTTCCCCATGCTGTGCTCCGGCCAATATGAGCGAATGTGGGCTTGGGAAAGAATCGCAACGAGGTGAGGGACCTGGCTGACGCTCTGCGGCGCCGGGTGCCACTCCGCGTAGCCAAGTCGCTTGGACCACGGCCTTACGCGGGCAAACAGGTCCTCTAGCTCCTTAAGGGAGGCCATGTACCAGGAGCTGTGGGCGAACACCGCAAGGTCAAAGTACTCGTCGGGGAAGTCCCACTTGGGATCGAGCAGGTTGGCGCGGGTGTGAAACTCGATCCGATTTCCGAAGTCGGAGGACTTCACGAACCCGTGTGCGTCGCCCTGGGACACGGGCGCACCATAGGTGTCTGGCTCGATGTCCGCCGCAACGACTTTGCCGCCTTCGCCTACCGCATAGGCGAGGACCGCGGTGCAGTCCCCTTGTCCGCAGCCGACCTCCAGCACGCGATTACCAGGAGCGGGCGCCCAGAACTCCACGAGCGCCATGCGGTGTCTCAACTGGGCCACGGTCGTGTAGTTGACACTGCTCGCTATTTCACTAAGTTGCCGGGCGACGTCCGTCCAGTAGCTGGCTTGCGACTGTTGTCCCCGGTTCGACTCTCTCATCAACTCCTCTCCCCTTGAATTGCAGTGCCAGACCGATCAGATCCCCCATCAGGGCACCACCCTCTACGTGCGACCATTCGTGCGGACGCCAGGTTCCTGTCCGCGTCCACGGACAGCTTCCCGGCCTCTTGCTCGGTGCACGGCCCATCCTCCATCGACGCGTCGAATCACCCAGGGCGCATCTACTCAGGAAGCGTCACCCGGATCGCTCGGTAGGAGTGGTAGCGACTTGCAGGCACGATGCCACTCTCCCACTCGGTTCTCACTGCGCACCCTGGCTCCTCGAGATGGGCGCAGTCGCTGAAGCGGCATCCGGGGGCGAGGGATGCGATCTCAGGGTAGAAGGCAGCGAGCTGGGCCCGTCGAAGTCCAGCCAGGCCGAACTCACGCACACCGGGCGTGTCCACCACGAACCCGCCGCCATCGAGGCCCAGCATTGTGGCTTGCGTCGTCGTATGCCGACCCTCTCCAGAGTCGGCTACCTCGGCGACACGCAGGTCCAGCCCAGGCTGAACAGCTGATATCAGGGACGACTTGCCGGTCCCGGACATACCCGCCAACGCGGTCGTGCTGCCCTGCAGGGTCTCTCGCAGGGCATCGATGCCCTCCCCGGTAGCGGCGCTGGTCTTGACGACGGCGTGTCCGAGCATCTCGTAGGGTCGGAGGGCCTCTTGGAGTTCTCTCGCCTCTTCTACGAGGTCGATCTTGTTGACGCACACCACAGCCATCAGGCCACTGCGCTGTGCGGCTATCACGCACCGGTCAACCAGCTCCGGCCAGAAAGGGGGCTCGCGCCAGGAGGAGACAATGAGCAGCTGATCGACGTTCACGGCTATCACCTGCCGGCGATGTCCGTAGAAGACATCCGGGCGCGCCAGGATGCTCGATCGTGGCAGCACCTGTTCGATGATGCCTCCTCCAGAACCGTCGTCACTCAGGATGACCTGATCGCCAACGGCCACCACGTTGGTGAAGGAGGTCTCCGCAGCCGTCAGCTTGCTCCTAAGCCGACACTGGAGCCTGACTCCGTCGATCTCCACGACGCAGAGCCCGCTGCTCACCGAGACCACCTTGCCAGCACCATCAACTGTGGTCTGTCCAGGTCTGTCCGTACTTGGCTGAGTGGCGGCAGTCCTGAAGGCGGCCTGCTTCAGGGCCCGCCGACGGTCCCGCTCGTCAATGGGCATGATCCGCTCGCGAAGCTGGTGATCGTGTTGCTCCCAGTCCCCGTGCTGCTCCAGGGTCCAGTTCTTGCTTCGAGGCGGCTTGGGCTTCAGGTTGCGCCTCAGCCTTGACGGGTCCTGTTTTCCGGGAGATGTCACGTAGTCAACCTGTTGTACTCGTCCAGTCGATCCCGAACACATCGCCTCCTCAATCGCGAAAACCTGCTACCTTGTGGGCCTGTATTGGAGCGCCTCTGCCACGTGGGACACGCCTATCGTCTCGGACCCGGCGAGATCGGCGATCGTGCGCGACAGCTTCAACACCCTATGGTAGCCACGCGCCGACAGGTGCATTTGCTTCATCGCGGCCTGCATCAGGCCCGTGGCCGGCTCCTCCACCTGGCAGAACTGCCACACCTCCACCGGGCCCATCTCCGCGTTGGCGATCAGGCCCGACTCCGCGAACCGCTCGCCCTGAATCCCACGCGCCCGCTCGATGCGGGACCGGACCTGAGCCGAGCTCTCGGCCCCCGGAGGGGTCGCCAGCTTCTCGTACTCGACTCGCGGCACGTCCACGAACACGTCGATGCGGTCCAGAAGAGGCCCGCTGATGCGCTTCCCGTACCGGGAGATCGCGCTCGGAGTGCACGTGCACTCCTTCACCGGGTCCGTCGCGAACCCGCACGGACACGGATTCATGGCGGCGACAAGCATGAAGTTGGCCGGAAAGGTCAGGGAGCCCTGGGCCCTCGATATAGTGACCGTCTTGTCCTCGATCGGCTGCCGCAACACCTCAAGCACCGTGTGGCCGAATTCCGGCAGCTCGTCGAGGAACAGCACGCCCCGGTGACTCAGCGTAATCTCGCCGGGGCGAGGCATCCTGCCGCCCCCGACCAGCCCGGCATTGGAGATGGTGTAGTGCGGTGCTCTGAAGGGCCTCTCCCTTATCAGGGGCGACGAGGCGGGCAGCAGGCCGCTGACGCTGTATATCTTTGTGACCTCCAGCGCCTCCCGCTGGGCCATGGTGGGAATGAGAGAGGGCAGCACCCGCGCGAGCAGGGTCTTGCCGCTCCCCGGCGGCCCGGTCATGAGCAGGTTGTGCGCCCCCGCTGCGGCCACTTCCAGCGCCCGCTTCACGTGCTCCTGGCCACGGATGTCCGCCAGGTCCACACCGCCACTCGCCTTGGAGTCCGGATCGACTCTCCGGAGCACTCCGTCCGAGGTTACCGGGGATATGGCCATCTCCCCTCTGAGGTGCCCGGCAACCTGGGCGAGGCTGGTGGCGGGCAGCACCTCGACGCCATCTACGAGGGCCGCCTCCTCAGCGTCTGGAGTCGGCACGAAGACCGACTTGAACCCCTCGTCGCGGGCAACGGCCACCATCGGCAGGATGCCGTTGGTGTGGCGGACGGCGCCGTCCAGCGACAGCTCGCCCAGGAAGACGGCCGACGCCGGGGACTCCGGTATCTGGCCCGTGCTGAGGAGCACCGCGACCGCGATCGGCAGATCGTAGGCCGGGCCCGCCTTGCGCAGGTCGGCGGGGGCAAGGCTCACGGTGACCCGACGCATCGGAAACTCGTGGCCCGAGTTGCGAATGGCTGCCCTCACCCTCTCTCGCGACTCCTGGACAGCGGTGTCCGGAAGCCCAACGATGGTGAACGACGGTAGCCCCGGCGAGATGTCGACCTCGACCTCGACGACGAATCCGTCGAGGCCGATCACGGCGCATGTCCTGGACTTCGCGAGCATTAAGTACGGCCTCCCTGCCCGGAACGGGCAACGCCTAATACTAAGAGGCCCCTCGATACGCGTCAAACTGAATCCCGGTCAACACGGCTCCGGCTTGAACGGCGCTCGTCGTTGCGCGACAATGCCCTCGCAAGGCTCTTGGATATGAAGGAGGCGCGGTTGCGCGGCGCTGATCTGCTCGTAAGGACCCTGTCGGCACTCGGCGTCGGACGTATCTTCACGCTGTCCGGCAACCAGATCATGCCTGTATTCGACGCGGCCCTGGACGCCGGGACCGACCTGGTCCACTTCCGGCACGAGGCGGCCGCGGTGCACGCCGCCGACGCGTGGGGCAGGTTGACCGGGGAGCCCGGAGTGGCCCTCGTCACCGCCGGCCCGGGATTCGCCAACACGCTCACGGCGCTGTACGTGGCTATGGCCGCAGAGTCACCGGTCGTCCTGCTCAGCGGGCACACCCCGCTCTCCGACCTCGGACGCGGCGGCTTCCAGGAGATGCCACAGGCCGACATGGCCGGACACGTCGCCAAGGCATCCTGGACCGCCGGTAGTCCCGAGCGGATCGGGCAGGACGTCGCCCGCGCCTTCAGTATCGCCCGCTCCGGGAGGCCGGGGCCGGTCCACATCGCACTGCCTTTCGACGTACTGGAGGCGTCGCTTCCTGACAATGAGGAGCCGCCCGTCGGCGAGGCTGAGGCGATCGACACCGGACCGCCCACGGAGTACGACATCAACGGGATACTCGACGCGCTTCGGTCAGCCAGGAGGCCAATAGTGCTGCCCGGACAGGCGATCAGCCGGACCGGCGGCGGCACGCTTCGCGAGCTCTCGGAAAGAAGCGGCCTGCCTGTCGTCGGAATGGAGAGCCCCAGGGGCATCAAGGACCCAAGTCTCGGCGCCTTCGCCGAGACGCTGGCCGAGGCCGATCTGCTCGTGCTGCTGGGCAAGAGGCTCGATTACGGCCTCAAGTTCGGAGAAAGCCCGGCCCTAGACCCCGACTGCAGGATCGTCCACGTCGATCACGAACCGGCCGCTCTGGAGCAGACCCGCCAAGCCCTCGAAGGCTCCGACAGGCTGGCGGCCGCCGTTCATGCCGATCCGGTCTCGACGGCTGCGGCGCTGGCGTCTGCCGCGACAGCGAGCGGCGACGGCGCCTGGCTGGAGGAGGTACAGTCGGCCCTCTCCTACGTGCCCCCGGACTGGGCGGCCCTCGAGTCGCCGGGCGACGGCCCGCTGCATCCGGCGGCGGTCTGCCGGGCCGTCCAGGACCTTCTCGCCGGTGGAGACCCTGTCTTCGTTCTGGACGGAGGTGAGTTCGGACAGTGGACCCAGGCCTGCATGTCGTCGCCGAGGCTCATCATTAACGGGCCGGGCGGCTCCATAGGCACCGGGATTCCGGGGGCGATTGCGGCGCGGCTGCCCTTCCCCGACTCGACCGTCGTGACGATGCTCGGCGACGGCACCTTCGGGTTCCACGGGATGGAGCTCGACACCGCTGTAAGACACGACATACCGTTCGTCGCCATCGTCGGCAACGACGCCAAATGGAACGCAGAGTACCAAATCCAGATGCGTGAGTACGGGCCCGCAAGGGCGCGCGGCTGCGAACTCCTGCCGTCGCGCTACGACCTGCTGGCCGAGTCGCTCGGCGCTCATGGTGAGCACGTCTCCACCGGCAGCGAGCTAGTACCGGCGCTTCGGCGGGCACTGGAATCGGGCCGCCCCGCCTGCGTCAACGTCCTGATCCAGCCCGCTCCGGCTCCCGTCGTAAGGCGCGGGTAGAAACCACTACGCCCCCGCCGCCTCCGTCATTCCGGCGGATGCTGGAATCCATCCCCATCCGCGCCGGAGAGGCACACTTCTACAGCCTCTCGATGAAGTCCAGCTCCTCTTCCAGGTCCTCGACAGAGTAGAAATCAGGTCCTCGACAGAGTAGAAATGCTCTATGACGATGGTCGCGTCGAGCGACTTGATGGCGCGGTGCATGTCCAGCGGCAGCGTCCCTCTGCCCAGCACGGCGTGTGAGTCGTTGCGGCCACGCGTGTCGTAGAGGTAGTTGTCGTTCCAGTGCACGTGCCTGATCAGCTCCGGCCTGGAAACAAAGGCCATGACGACCTCTCTGCGCCGCTCGTGGTCCGCGAAGGTGTGAGCGTAGGTGCAGGTGTGGCTGGAGTCCAGGCAGAGCCCCACGTTCGGCCGATCTACGTCCAGGCCGATCTGGATCCACTCCTCCGGCGACGCGCCGAAGGTCAGGTTCCGTTCCGACCAGTCGATATCGTCCGCCGCGACTTCGTCGGGGACGCCGTCGAAGTAGGCGTTGGTGTTCTCGATTACCAGCTCCAGGCCTCTCGCCTCGGCGTAGTCGGCGACGCGCCGGATTCCGTCGATCTGCAGACCGTACTCACCGTAGCGGCCTCTCGTCTGCCCCGGGTCGAGCCGCTGTTTCGCGCCGGGGTGCATATTCACCTTCTTGACGCGCGGGAACCGCCGGACCGTCTCAATGAACTGGAGCGTCTCCGCGATGGACTCTTCACGGAACTCGGCGTCCGTCGCACCGACGTTCAGCCTGAGGTCGTCCTTCTGCGTGGGCGCGTGGGCGCTGGACATGAGATCGGACAGCGCCCGCATGTCCTCTATGCTCTGGCCGATCTTCGACTCGGTCGTCAGGCCGAGGCGCGTGATGGTCTCGCGCCCCGTCTCCATCGGAACGCCGAGCGGGTACCTGGTGCCTATCATATCGCCTCCGGCATCAATTGTAGGGTCGCGGCGACGAGGGGTCAACAGCGGCGTTCGATGTTTGACAGCCTCCGGGCGGCCTCATATCATCCGGCCGTAGAAGCCCCGGAGGAGCAGAGCATGGCACAGACCGAGACTCGGGTCAGACGGCTCACCTACGTCAAGGCCGTCAACGAGGCATTGCGCCAGGAGATGGAGCGCGATCCCATGGTCTTCATCATGGGAGAGGATGTCGCGGGTGCGGCGGGCCGGGCCGACCAGGGCCTCGAGGACGCCTGGGGCGGCGTCTTCCGGCTCACCAAGGGGCTCATCGGCCAGTTCGGCCCGGAGCGCGTGCGCGATACCCCAATCTCGGAGGCCGGCTTCATGGGCGCCGGCGTGGGGGCTGCCGCCACCGGCATGAGGCCCGTCGTCGACCTCATGTTCGTTGGCTTCCTCGGCGTCTGCGCCGACCAGATATTCAACAACGCCGCCAAGATGCACTACATGTTCGGCGGCAAGGTCACGCTGCCGTTGACCATCATGACCGCGATAGGAGCCGGGACCAACTCGGCCGCCCAGCACTCCGAGACCGTCTACTCCGTCTTCGCCCACTACCCGGGCCTCAAGTGCGTGGTCCCCTCCAGTCCATACACCGCCAAGGGCCTGTACGCCTCCGCGATCCGCGACGACGACCCGGTCGTCATCTTCAACAACATGCTCCTGATGGGCAGGGGCATCACCGAGGGAATACTGCCCGGCGAGGGCCACGTCCCGGAGGAGCCCTACACCGTCCCGATCGGCAGGGCCGACGTGGCGCTCGAAGGGACGGACGTTACACTCGTCGGCATCGGCATCACGACCAGGACCTGCCTCGACGCCGCCCGGGACCTCCAGGCGGCCGGGTACAGTCCGGAGGTCATCGACCTGCTGTCCGTATCGCCGATGGACGAGGAGACGCTCCTCGAGTCGGTCAGGAAGACCAGGAAGATCGTGATCGTCGACGAGGACTACCCGCGCTGCAGCGTTGCAGGCGACATCTCAGCCCTCGTCGCCGAGCAGGCCTTCGACTACCTCGATGCCCCGCCCGCCCGCGTGACGGCCCCTCACGCGTCCGTGCCGTACAGCCGGAAGCTTGAGCCGCTCTTCATGCCGTCGAAGGAAAAGGTCATCGAGGCGGCCCTGAGCACAATGGAGTAGGAGGAGCACATGAAAGCCGCGGTGCTGCATGAGCCCGGGCCTCTGCTGCCCGTAGAAGAGGTCGACCTGGAGGCGCCAAAGCACGGCGAGGTTCTCGTAGACATGGTCGGCGCGGGCGTCTGCCACTCCGACTACCACATGCTCTCCGGAAAGCTGAACCTGCCCATGCCGCTCGTCATGGGCCACGAAGGTGCGGGCATCGTGAGCGAGACCGGGCCGGGCGTCACCGGCTTCTCGCCCGGCGACAAGGTCATCTTCTCGATGGACAAGATGTGCGGACAGTGCCGGAACTGCACCCTCGGCAGCCCGACCCTGTGCCTCACCTACGGCCGGATATTCACAATGGGCGACGGCACCACCCGCTTCAGCGGAAAGGGCGGGGACTACTACCACATGGTCGGCACCTTCTCCGAGCAGAGCGTCGTGCCGGCCGACCAGCTTGTCAGGGTGCGAGACGACACCCCGCTGGAGAAGGCATCCATCATCGGGTGCGCCGTCATCACCGGCGTCGGCTCGGTGGTGAACCGAGCCAAGGTCGAGAAGGGCTCCTCAGTAGCAATCTTCGGATGCGGAGGCGTCGGGCTCAACGTGGTGCAGGGGGCCGTGCTCGCGGGCGCGACTCGCATAATCGCCGTCGACCCGGTGCCCTTCAAGCTCGCCAAGTCCGAAGAGCTCGGCGCGACGCACCTCGTCAACGCGGCCCGGGAAGACCCCGTCAAGCGAATCGTGGAGATAACTGGAGGAGGGGCCGACTACGCCTTCGAGGTCGTCGGACTTCCCCACCTGGTGCGCCAGGCGTTCGAGTCGGTCCGAACGGGCGGAGTCGCCGTCATGGTCGGAGTGCAGCCGCCAGGCGCGGAGATCGCGGTGGACGCCAACCAGCTCATGATGCAGAGGTCTCTCATCGGTGCGTACCACGGCGACGCCAGGGCCAGGGTCGACTTCCCGTGGCTGGTCGACCTCTACATGGACGGGCGGCTCAAGCTGGACGAGCTCATCACCCGGTACAGGCCCCTGGACGAGGTCAACGAGGGCTTCGCCGACATGAACGCGGGCATCACGGCCCGGACCGTGCTGACCTTCGACTAGCGCAGCCTGATATACTCCCGCTCACCCCAGATAGAGAGGCGGGATTTGCCTGAGCTCAAGTGGTTCAAGGGTAACATTCACACCCACACCACCGAGTCCGACGGCGATGACACCCCCGAAAACGTCGTCCGCTGGTACCGGCGGCACGGCTATGACTTCCTCGTCCTCAGCGACCACAACCACCTCACACTGTTCGAGTACGCGGCGGGCAGGCGCAGGTTCAAGAGGCCGCTGATGGTCCCCGGCGAGGAGGTCACGCTCTCCATCCACGAGGGCCGCACGCCCATACACATCAACGCCATCGGCATCTCGCGCGTCGTCGAGCCCATAGACGCAAGAGAGATCGTCCCGACCATGCAGGCCAACGTGGACGCGATCATCGGCGCGGGCGGCATCGCGTCCATCAACCACCCCAACTCTCGCTGGTCGTTCGACCACGGTCACATCAAGGAGGTAACGGGCGCCACTCTGCTGGAGATATACAACGGCCACCCCGCCTCGAACGTTCACGGCGCGCCCGGCAAGGCGAGCTACGAGGAGATATGGGACGGCGTACTGAGCGCCGGGCGAACGATATTTGGCGTCGCCACTGACGACTCCCACCACTACAAGGACTTCCACCCCGCCAGGTCCAACCCCGGACGCGGCTGGATCGTCGTCCGGGCCGAGGCCCTTGAAGTCGAGGCCATCCTGGACGGCCTGTCCCACGGCAGGTTCTACTCGTCCACGGGAGTCGAGCTCGACGACCTCGATCAGTCCGCCGAGGCAGTCTCCCTGAGCGTCAGGACCGAGAGGGACTTCATCTACACCACCGCCTTCATCGGACGCGGCGGCAAGGTCCTGCACGAATCGACCGGCCCCGAGGCCTCATACGAGCCCAGCGGGGAAGAGGGGTACGTCCGCGCCGTCGTCAGAAGCTCCTCGGGCACGAAGGCCTGGACCCAGCCAGTCCTGATTCCCTGAAGGACCGGGGGCCCGACCCACTCCGAAACCCACAGGGTTAACTTCAGGATTCCCCCAGTGGCAGCGCTGCACGCGTAGTTGTACGATAAGCCATAGTCAGCGAAGATGGGCGTGGACGAAGCCTTGCCAGGGGAGAGGGCATGACCGCCGTGGTGTTCCAAGTCGAGACGCCGCCCGGAGCGGCTGTGCACGGTGCTTCCGTGCTGGCAGCCTATCCAGACGGGAGATTCCTCACGGGCCAAACTGACGGCCAGGGTTCATGCAGGCTTGACCTGTACCGCACCGATCAGGAAATGAAGATTCTGGTGGCTTCAGAGAGCCACCTTCCCTTCCATAACACCGTTGTGCCTAGGAGATTGGAAACCATCCAGGTGAAGGTGGAGCCATCCACAAAGGGACGGAAGTCGATCCTGTTCACGCAGAACACAGGGTACCTCCCAGGAGTTTCAGGGCGGCTCAACCCCCACGCTGACGGATATGTCTACGGTGACAACATCGCTATCAATGGGCGACTTGCGTATCCCGCCGCACATTTCGAGATCGGTGAGCCCCTTCATCTGATCGACGTTTACGGCGTCGAGACCACCATCCGGTTCCTGGTGGTAGAGGGCCAGTTCTCCCTTATCGAGTACACCGAGCCCAAGTCCTTCGGAGGGGAATGAGGGTGGTCACCGCGGAGCAACACCGGGAGATTAGCGCTCAGTTCCTCGACCACGCGGAGGACGAGTTCCGTAAAGGCGATCTGCTCCAAGCCTCCGAGAAAGCATGGGGTGCGGTTTCCCATCACGTGAACTCGGTTGCACGCCAGCGGAAGTGGCCTCTGGGGTCCCATAAGCAACTGATCGGTAACGCCAACAGGCTGATCAGTCGGGACCCTGATCGCGCTAGCCACAGGCGGAGGCTGATGAGATCAGTCGAAGCCCTTCACGCCAACTTCTACCAGGCATCCCTAGACGAGGACTCGGTGCGGGAGGGCATTGAGGACGCCAAGGAGTTAATTGAGGCGCTGGAAGACCTCAACAAGGACACATAGAGCTGCCGAGAAGATGGTCTCCGCGGCGGGAGACTGGCCTACTCCACCTCCTCGGAAAACGTAATCTTCCACTCCCCACCCACCTCTCGGAAGGCCATCCGGATTCGTCGCGTTCCCAGAGGCTCCTTCATCGTCAGGTACATCTCCCATTCGTCCTCGTCGACTATCGACGGAGGGCTCTCCTCAGTCACACCCAGCTGTACGCTGAACAGCTTGAGCCTTCCTATGTCGCCGCGGATTTTCTCTTCCCGCTCCTGGCCGTAGCCTTCCTCCAGGAACTCCAACACCCTATCGGCATCGTAGGCATTGAAGGCCTCCCAGTAGTCGAAGACCATCTGTCTGAGGACGTCTGCCTCCTCGGCCTCTTCCGCAGGGACGGAGGTCGGCTGGGGGTCGTCTGCAAGAACGGGGGTCGGCTCGGGGTCGGCCGCAGGGACGGAGGTCGGCTGGGGGTCGCCTGCATGGACGAGGGTCGGCGCGGGGTCGGCCGCAGGGATAGTAGTCGGCTTGGGGTCCTCGACAGGGGCGGGGGTCGGCTCGGCGGGCGTCGAGCTCCCGCAGGCAACTCCGACGACGGCCACCGCTACCAACGCGCAAGGGGCTATCCATCGTCTCAGCATCGTCCTAACACACCCTCCCAAGGAGCCCGCCCAACGGGTCCGGCCTCTTTCGATCAAGCATGTCCGGCGACTACGCGGAGCATAGTCATGAGCCCGGAACCTGTCAACAAGCCCGGAAACAACCCCAACGTGTCAGTCCGGTGGTAGAGTAGCGAGGCGGCATGGACAGGAGATCAGAGGAAAGAAGGCGGCAGGAAACCTTTCGCGGTGGACGCATTGAAGGCTTTTCTCACGGCCCTCGCCATGACGGCGTTGGCTCTCGCGTGCGGTACGGACGGTGGAACGCAGCCGGTGGAGCGCGGCGATTCCACGCCGATAGTCAGGCGGGTGTGGCCGGACAGTTGGCCGGTGCCCCCGCTGCCGGTCATGGCCCTGGAGCATCCGGGCGGGCTGGTATGGGGCTCCCCCCACTCGTACTGCTGGCACCTCGAGGACGAGTCCCGACCGAGTCTGCCACGAGTACTCTCCCTGGACGGGGCTGGATGCCTACCCGGAGGGCGTCCAGGACAGGCAGATCCCCGTCAGGGTCGACTCCGAGACGAGGCCGGACAAGATGTTCGCCCAAGTGCACACCCGTCACGGCAACATCATGGTCGACTTCATCCAGATGGGGACGACGTACCCCGTGCTCGATCTGGATTTGGACCCCGGAGACTACCACGTCCGCCTGATCGGGCAGTGGCAGTACAACGAGACGACGGACTACGTCGAACGACAGTATGACAACGTCGCCTACGAGTTCGGCCTGAGTGTCCCCGGCGCGGTCGATCTGCTGGCCGAGTGCGCAAGCACGCTGATCGGGGGAGACTTGAACATCGTGTTGAGCTCGCTCGACGACCGGATACGCACGGCGGTTGACAGCGCCAACAGTGCCGGATGCAGGTTCAACAAGCCCATCGCCCGAATCTCGCTGACGCTGGACAGCGAGAACTCCTCCCCCTATACGGAGACCTTCCACGTTGACCCGCCTTCACTCACTGTCGGTTTCCCGTTGCCCGAAGACATGGTCTCGGAGAAGACGGATGGCCCGCTGCCGCCCGGCGAGTACTCACGTCGTATAGTCGCGGTCTCAGAGGATGGGGATGAGTGGGATGTCACGGGCGCCGACTCCTTCCTGGACACCTTGACCATAGCGGAGCGCTGACTCCAAACATGGGAGTCCCTGGTATCCGGCGCTAGCCCCTGGGCATGACTGGAGCCGGCTCAGCACACAGTTGAAAAGGCATCCCCTTCAAAGATGCCGTCGGCGCGCTGCATCTCGCGGACGTAGCAGATGATCTTCTCCACGTCATCCGATGAGACGCCGGCGACGGGGGCCATATCGCCGAAGGCCCAGTGGTGCTGCTCCACTCCCTGACGCACGGCGTTGCGAATGCTGAAGTCCGCGTGATGGCCGGGGTGGTAGATTCTATCGACCAGAGGCGGACCTTGATTGGTCCCAGCAGCACCATCCCCGTGACAGACCGAGCAGTTAGCATCGAACAGGTCCTCGCCCGCACGGGCCGTTTCCGACAAGGCAGACCCTGCTGCCGGAACCTGTTCAGCACCCTTAGATTCTGTAGTGGCGCGTCCTGGTTCACTCTCTCCGCCGCATCCAATCATCGAGAGCAGGACAAAGGTCGCGACTACGGTGTAGACAAACAGCCTACCTGTAGAGTTTCCCGCTCTGGCCACGGCTGGCATTCCTCTCCATGACTCCCGTCCGACCCAGGGTCGGCAGGGTCAACCGATCTTGGATAATGCTGGGATGAGCGTTGTATCCACCATGACCTATCTCCATAATCGTGATGAGTGAGACGTAGGCAGGTTCACATAGACATCCACATCTTGAGGATTGTATCAAGCACAGCGGCTCCTCGCGTGCTCTGTGCGCAAGTGGGTGATAGCTGAGTCCGATTGAGTTGCCAGGTCGCTCCACGACTACCCTCATAGTGAGGGACCCAAGTGGTTGGCCACTCTAGGAGCCTGTCCGAGGATTCGTTCCGGGAGACGAAACCCGCCACGCAATAACCTGCTTACAGCAATCTGGACCTTGTCGTGGAGTAATTAGCATCTTTACACTCCACTAATGACGCATATCGTTTAGAACATTGTTTCTCGGACAGACTCCTAGAGACGACCTTGGGGACACGGGACTGGAAACCGTGTACCGACAGCAACCAGCAATGCGGCACCAAGGAGCTGGCTTATGAACATAGACCCCCACAACCCTGAGAGTGTGCAGGGCCTCGAAGGCGACATTCAACAGCCTCAGGCGATCTCATTGGACGAGGCGGCCGAAATCGCCAGTGAGGTCCAGGAGCTGGTCAGGGCGGGTAGAGAGCGCTCCGCCTGGGAGTTGATCCGGCACCTGCACCCGGCCGATATGGGGAGCATCGTAGCGAGTCTTCCCCGCGCAAGCATGGAAGCCATGGTCCGCGTCATGTCGCCGGAAACGGTCGCATGGATGCTGAGGCAGATGAATCCCGTTGTGGCCGGGCGAGTGGGGACTCGCCTCGGTGTGCAGATGCTCAAGTTCGTACTTGGCCAGGTCCATCCCAATCAGGCGCTGGCTACGTTGCGACGGATTCCAATTCTGCGGCCTCAGGAGGTAGCGGAGTCTCTGGAACAACCCCAAGTCGTAGAAGAGCTTCTTGCACATGAGCCGGACACGGCTGGTTCCCTCATGGTCACCCAGCTGCCGATGGTCGATGTCGACGGTCCAGCCGAAGGGGCTCGGGAGAATCTAAGGGCACTGAAGGAGATACGACACAAGCTCACACACATATACGTAGCCGGAGACGGCGGCACCCTTTTCGGCCAGATCAGCATGGTAGACCTCGCTCTGGCGGACGATGCGACGCCCATTCGGACGATAGCCTCGTCAATCGTGGCCACCGTGACAGCCGAAACGCCCGCCGATGAGTGCGCCCGGCTTCAGCGCCACTACAATCTGATGCAGATACCGGTGGTCGACGATGATCGGATGATAGGAGTGATCCTGGCGGAATCGCTGCTGGGCGCCACAGTAGAGCAGGACACGCGCCAGATGCAGCAGGTGGGCAACGTGGCCGGCGAGACGGTGGACGGTCCTCTGGCCAGCTCGGTCCGTACACGCCTCCCCTGGCTAACGGTCAACCTGGCCACGACGTTCCTTGCCGCGGCAACTATTGCGCTGTTTGAATCGACCCTGACTCAAGTGGTCGTGCTTGCCGCATTTCTACCTGTGGTGGCTGGCCAGGGAGGGATTGGCGGAACCCAGACCTTGACCCTCATAGTACGAGCGATCGCGCTTGGAGAGCTCGTCGGTGTCGGTGCTCAGCGGCTCCTTATTCGGGAAGCCTTCCTCGGCTTGGTTCACGGGATTTGGCTGGGCGTCCTAGTCGCGATCATCGCCGTCCTATGGAAGCAGAACGTTGGCCTGGGGCTCGTGTTGGGAATCGCTATGCTCGGCAACATGCTAATTGCCGGTTCGGTCGGAGCGGCGGTGCCGCTGTTCCTGCGGCGAATGGGACTGGACCCGGCGGTCGCATCCGCTGTGGTCGTCACCACCGTTACGGACGTGTTCGGCTTTCTGCTGTTCCTGGGTATCGCGAGCGCCTTCATCAGTCTAATCACATAGGCCGGCCAAGCATCTCTCCTTCCTTCTTCCCAGCCCTCCACTGACTGATCGGGAGATTGCATGCAGCCTTTCGTCTCATGATGTGGGAAGGCGCTGAGTCCGGAGCACTGTGGTTGAGGTCATGCGCGTCATTGATTTGCCAGCACGCATGTGCTATCATATTCCCGTGGCCAAGACTGAATCCCACGGTTACACCATTCCGGCGGCGCCCGGAATCAACCGCTCTCTGCGCTCTCCGCGGTTAGACCATCTCCCCTGTCACATTCGTGTAACATTCACGTCACATCTGGGCACTTTCGGGCAACTTCCTGCCACATCTTGTAACCGGGCCCAAAGCTGAAAGTGACACGATGTGACAAAAGGTTACTGATTTACGGCGGAGCCCATCATCCGCCCTTGGTCCGGTGACCGAGCTGGGAAGACCGAACGCTGAAGAGACTCGACCCTATGCAAGACCGTGAGCTCAGGGAGCGAATCGAGCTCCTCAGAGCAGACATCAACAGGCACAACCACCTCTACTTCGTGCTAGACAGCCCCGAGGTCAGCGACGCCGAGCACGACGCGCTGATGCGCGAGCTGCGCCGGATCGAGGAGCAGCACCCCGACCTCGTCACATCCGACTCGCCCACTCAGCGCGTCGGGGCTGGGCCTGCCGCCGGCTTCTCAGAGGTACGGCACCCCCGGCCCATGCTCAGTCTCTCTAACGCGTTCGACGACGAAGAGCTCCTCGCCTGGCACGCCAGGGTGGCCGGGCTGCTGGAGCGGGAGAGTTTCGACCTCGTCTGCGAGCTCAAGTACGACGGCCTGGCCATCGCCCTCACCTACGAGAACGGCGTCCTCGCGAGAGGCGCGACCAGAGGCAACGGCGCCGTCGGCGAGGACGTGACCCAGAACCTGCGCACGATCAACTCGGTCCCCCTGCGCGTCCTCGGCAGCGACGCACCTCGCCTCTTCGAGGTGCGTGGAGAGGTCTACTTCCCGAAGTCTAAGTTCCGCCAGTTCAATGAAAACCGGGCCGCACAGGGCCTTCCGGAGTACGCCACGCCCCGGAACACCGCCGCGGGCTCTCTTCGCCAGCTGGACCCAGCAGTAACGGTCGAGCGGCCGCTCGACATGTTCGTGTACGGCCTCGGGTACGCGGAGGGCGAAGCGCCGGAGACTCAGTGGGAGGCCCTCGGGTACCTGCATAGCCTCGGATTCAAGGTGAACCCCAACAACGCCCTCGCCAGGTCGGCGGAAGAGGTGATCGACTATTACCGCGACTGGCTGGAGGCCTCGGAGAGCCTCGACTACGACTGCGATGGCGTGGTCGTCAAGGTGGACCGGTTCGACTACCAGGCGCACCTGGGTGTAGTCGGACGCGAGCCCCGCTGGGCCATCGCCTACAAGTTCCCGGCGACCCGGGCGGTGACTCGGCTCCTGGACATACGCGTCAACGTGGGCAGGACCGGCAGCATCAACCCATACGCCGTCCTGGAGCCGGTCGACGTCGCGGGCGCGACGGTGAAACTCGCCACCCTGCACAATGAAGACTACATCCGGTCCAAAGACCTGATGATCGGCGACGTCGTGGTCGTCGAACGGGCCGGTGAGGTGATTCCCCAGGTCGTCGAGGCGCTGGCCGACAGGCGCGACGGTGGAGAGTCCGTCTTCGAGATGCCGGTCGAGTGCCCGAGCTGCAGGGAGCCGGTCGTCCGGCCCGAGGGCGAAGCCATGTCGTACTGCCTCAACGCGGCCTGTCCCGCACAGCTCGTCAGGCTGCTGGAGCACTTCGTCGGCAGGGGAGGGATGGACATAGAGGGGATGGGATGGAAGCTGGGAGTGGCCCTCATCGAGAACGGCCTCGTGAAGGACGTGGCCGACCTCTACTACCTCAGGGCCGAGCAGCTCCTGGAGCTCGACAGGATGGCGGAGAAGAGCGTGAGCAATCTCCTGGCCGCGATCGACACCAGCCGGGACCGCCCCCTCGCCCGGGTGCTCACAGCTCTAGGCATAGGACACGTCGGCGGCGAGGTGGCCGGGCTGCTCGCCCGGCACTTCCGCAGCATCGACGCCCTGATGGCCGCCGCGGACGAGGACCTCATGGCCATCGACGGCATAGGGCCGAAGATCGCGGACAGCCTCGTTTCGTATTTCGCGAACGAGGGCAACCGCGCGGTGATCGAGAAGCTCCGGAACGCCGGCGTGCGGCTGGAGGACGAGCCTGCGGAAGAGCTCGGCACGCAGCCCTTCGAAGGTCTGACCTTCGTCGTGACCGGCCGGTTGAGCGGCTTCAGCCGATCGGAGATAGGGGCGCGGATCAAGGAGCTCGGCGGCGCCGTGACCGGGAGTGTCAGCAAGAAGACCAGCTACCTGCTTGCAGGCGAGGACGCGGGCTCGAAGCTAGCCGACGCGGAGCGTCTCGAAGTCCCCGTCATCGACGAGCAGGGCTTTGAGGAGCTCGTAAGCGGCTCCCAAAGTCCACCAACCGACTGACTACGGGGAGACCAGAGGGTGCAGAGATGAACGTGGAGAGGGAGGCTCTTACCCCCTCTCCCCTTGTGGGAGAAGGCTGGGATGAGGGGGATGACGGCAGAGGCCGTCACCTTTCCGGCACCCGGCTGCTCGCAGGCCAGCACCCTCCTTCCTCCCCCTTTGCGGGCAAGATACCCGCGCTCCCAGTGCGTGGTCGAGGAGGCTAGCATCCACGTCGCGCACCTGAGCCTGGTCAACTTCCGCAACTACCCGACGCTGAGCCTCGATCTCCGGCCCGGGACCGTGATTGTCTACGGCGACAATGGCCAGGGCAAGAGCAACCTGCTCGAGTCCATCTACATGCTCGCCATCGCGAAGTCGCCCAGAGCGTCCGCCGACCGGGAGCTCGTGCGGCGCCAGGCCTCCGACGCGATCGTCTACTCGCGAGTGGCCGCCGTGATCAGGGAGGGAGCGGACGACCTAAAGCTCCAGATAGACATAGGCACCGCCGGAACGGAGGTGCCCGGCGCCGAACGAGGGGAGGGGCAACCGTCCCTGATGAAGCGCTTCCGCGTCAACGGCGCGCCGAGGCGGGCGGCTGACCTAGTGGGTTACCTCAACGCGGTCATGTTCAGCGCCCACGACATGGAGGTCGTCTACGGCCCTCCGGCCGTACGCAGGCGATACCTCGATATCCTCATCTCGCAGATCGACCGGCACTACCTGGGGGCACTACAGCGGTACCAGCGGGTCCTATACCAGCGCAACCACCTCCTGAAACGATTGCGGGAAGGCCCCTCCGCGCCCGAAGAGTTGGAAGTCTGGAACGAGAGGTTGATTGACGAAGCGAAGTACGTCATGGCCAGGCGCGCCGAGACGATAGCCGCCCTCTCGGAGCTTGCCAGGCCTATACACCTCGAGCTGGCCGGAAGCGACGAGCGCCTGCGGCTGGTCTACAGGCCGTCCGTGCCGGTCGATTCCGACGGCTCCGATGAGATGATCGCCGAGCACCTCCGCGGAGCCCTGGAGGAGAGACGATCCAGAGAGATCGCCGGTGGCGTGACTGTCAGCGGGCCTCACCGAGACGACTTCGAGGTACTCATAGACAGGATGGACGCCGCGGCCTACGCTTCGCGCGGGCAGTCGCGGACGGCAGTCCTGGCCCTGCGGCTCGCCGAGGCGCGGCACCTCACAGACAGACGGCGCCGGGAGCCCGTCCTGCTGCTGGACGACGTCCTGTCGGAGCTGGACGCCAACCGCCGGCGATGCGTGCTGCGCAGGGCAGCCCTATATGAGCAGTGCTTCGTCACCACGTCCGACCCGGCTGCCATCGACGACGACCTCCTCTCGGACGCGGCGCGGCTCAGGGTGCGGAGCGGTGACATCGAGGCCGTCGACGGCTGACGCGCCCCCTGTGCGAGGGAGCCTACCTGCCCGGCTGCAGCACCTCGGCCAAGCCGTCGATGGGGATCCCGTAACGAGTGTTCCCGTCCCGGCCCACCAGCGTCTCGGCGCGGAGGATCGAGTTGATAATCGCCTCCTCGGTAGCCTCGACGCAGCACCGGAACAGGGGCGTCAGATGCGAATCGTGGACATCCGGCCTGACCTCCGAGTTCGAGAACGCGATGATGAAGTCGCCGCTGCTATGGCTGGCTATTCCGCCCACCCTGGCCAGGCCGAAAGTAGCCCGACGCGCGATTCGCCCCAGCTGGCGAGCCGTTACGGGGGCGTCCGTAGCCACCACGATCATGATCGAACCGTAGGCATCCTCACTGGCACCTGAAGGCATCAGGTGTCGACCGACCTGCACGCCGTCGATACGAAGCTCGTGCGGGTCACCTGTGTTGGTCAGGACGAGCACGCCGACCGTGTACTCGTTGGACGGCAGCTCGCACACCCTGGAGGACGTGCCGATCCCACCCTTCCAACCGAAGCCGGTCATCCCCGTGCCCGCGCCCACGTTGCCCTCCTCCGTGCTGGGACTCTTCGCGGCCTCGATCGCCCCTGCCACGTGGTATGGCCGTACGTGCCGTCCAACGATGTCGTTGAGGAAGCCGTCGTTGCACTCCCCGACCACAGGGTTGAACGAGAGGACGCCCGGATTGGCGCGCGACAGGTAGTCGACCATCCCGTCGGCGGCGCGCCAGGTGCTCAGCGTGCTCGTCAGAGCGATCGGACTCTCGATGACCCCGAGCTCGGCCACCTGGGGAAACCCGACCGACTTCCCGAAGCCGTTGACGACGTGAACGGCCCCCGTGACCTCCTGACGGAACACGTTGCCCTGATGCGGCAGTATCACCGTAACCCCGCTGCGCACCGGGCCCTGGCCCGTGAGCAGAGCGCCGTGGCCCTCCATGAGGGTCAGGTGTCCGACGGTCACTCCTGCCACGTCTGTGATGGAGTTGTGCGGCCCATGGGGCAGAAGTCCGATACGAAGACCGAGGTCTGTAGCTCTGGGACGACTCGATTCCGACACCCTACTCAAAGTGCCTCTCTTACAGCGTTCTGGTAAACCTCAGAGACCACCGGCTTCACAGGCCCATCGAGACGCCTATCAGCCTGCCCACGCCGAACGTCACGGTTGCCGCCAAGCCGCCGGCCAGGAACATTCTCAGGGCCCCCCAGGCTACATTACGGCCCGCCGCCGCCGCAAGAACGCCGCCGACGACGACCAGCGCCAGCCCGCCAACCACGGCGCTGGCAACCACGGCGCCGCTTTCGGCAGCAAACAGAAACGGAATGATCGGCAGGGCAGCTCCGGCCACGAAGGCGAAGAACGAGCTAATGGCGGCGCCCCACGGAGCCCCGAGCTGAGATGGGTCAAGCCCCAGCTCCTCTCTGGCCATCGTCTCCAGAGCGACGTCTGGTCTACTCATGATCCGCTTCGCTACGGACCGCGCCTCGGCTTCGGGGATGCCCTTCGCCCGGTATATCAGCACGAGCTCCTCCTCTTCCTCTTCCGGCCACTCCTCCAGCTCCGCCTTCTCCATCCGGATCCGGTGCTCGTATGTGTCGCGCTGCGACCGCATCGAGATGTACTCGCCGGCGGCCATGGAGAACGCCCCCGCCAGCAGTCCAGCAGTGCCGGCAAGCAGCACGAACTCGTGGTTGCCGGTACCTCCCGCCACGCCCATAACGAGGCTGAAGTTCGATACGAGGCCGTCGTTCATCCCCAGAACGGCCGCCCTGAGACGTCCCCCGTCCCCTATGCCAGCCTCCGTGGCCGGCCGAATGCCCGCCAGAGGGTCGTCGCCGCTGGCAAGCGCGCTCAGCACTTGAGAGTGCCTGCGCTCTTCTTCCACGAGGTCAACGGCCTCCGGGTCCGCAGCATAGGCGGCCATCTCCTTGGCCTCGAACCGCACCAGCCACGGCACCACACGCTTGGTGCCGAACAGCCTGGCGGCTAGGGCGTACGACCTTAGCTTCATCGCAGACGCGCGCGGCTCTACCTCGGCGGCGTTCATGCCGAGCTTCTCAGCCCACCTGCCCGCGTGCCTCATCTCGGACGCACGCAGCTCTTCGAAGATCTCACGACGGCCCTCATCCTCCTCGGCGTCGGCCAGAACCCTGTAGACGGCCGCCGCTTCCAGCTCCGCCTCGAGGTACTCTTTGTAGCGGGCCTCGTCCCTCATTCGATGCGGAGGCCCTCTCGGACACCCTTGATGCGGTCCATGTTCTCCTTGTCAGGCCCCTTCTTGTCCATGCCGGGGACCTCCAGGATGAAGGGCACTTCCCTGAATGCCGGGTGGCCCAGGATCACCTCAAAGCCCGCGATGCCGATGTGCCCCTCCCCGATGTTCTCGTGGCGGTCCACCCCAGAGCCGAACTCCACCTTGGCATCGTTGGCGTGAACCACGACCAGCTTATCCAGGCCTATCGCCCTGTCGAACTCGTCCATGACGCCGTCGATGGCGTCCGGGTCGGCCAGATTGTACCCGGCTGCGAACGTATGCTCGGTATCCAGGCACACTTTGACGCGCGGATCGTCGACCGCCTCGATCATCCGGGCGATCTCAGTAAACGACGATCCGATGTGCGAGCCCATACCGGCGCTGTTCTCAATGATCAGCCACACGTCCTCCGGGCTCTCAGCCAGCGCCTCTCGAAGGGCCACCGAGGCCTGGTCGAGCACTCCGTCGAATCCAACGCCCCCATGGCTGCCGCCATGGAATATCACCCCGGCCGCTCCGATACGACCCGCTGCGTTCATGTGAGAGGTCAGCGAGCCGACCGACTTGACCACCAGGTCCGGTTTGCCGCCCACGTTGATCAGGTAGCTGGCGTGAATGAAAACGGGCGATATGCCGGTCTCGTCCTGCCTGGCCCGGAAGGCCTCCACCTGGGTCTCTGGAGCATCCCGGAACTTCCAGGCCCTCGGCGACGTGGCGAAAATCTGGACCGCCTCCGCCCCGATCTCCAAGGCCCGGTCGAACGCCTTGTCTATCCCTCCCGATGTCGAAACGTGTGCTCCCAGCTTCATCTACCGCTCCTGTCGTCTATTTCGACCTCTACTCTACCAATCTTCCCGCCTGGGTTGTAGACACAGTCTGTGCGAACCCGGTCGGGCACTCCCGATTCTTGCAGAAAAATACGCGGAACTCGGTCAGAGGGAGGTCGCGGCTGGCCGCTCTGGCAACACGATACACAGTGGTTCCGACCAACAGCACCCCACCACCGACTGCAACCGGGATTCCAAAAGGTCCCATCGATAGTCCCGCACCAACGGCAACTTTCGCTCCAACAGCGGCGGCTGCGCCGAAGCCGGCGGCAGTTGCCGTGCTCTTCGTGGTATCTATTGCAGCCTTCCTCCCGGTCTTCCGTCCGCGCCTGCAGTGGAGAACGTTTTCCAGCGCGGCAACAGGCGCTTCGATAGCCGCAGCTATAACCCCACCTTTGGCCGCACTCTTGAGTGTCGCATTGGCCACTACTCGGGTCGCCGCAATGCGGCCCGATGACTTTGCGGCAGCAACTTCAGCGGCGGTCATGTTCCGGCTGCCCCGCGAGAGGTTCCTGCTGGCATCCTCGAATACCATGTTGCTGGGCCATTTGGATCGACCGGGCGCGGCGACCACCGACTTGATGTGGCTGCCTTGCCTCCCCTTCAGGTACTCCTTGACGGCGCCTTCTCCCCTGTTGCGGACTATCGTAGGAATCTTCTCGTATACCCGCCGTGCCATTGCCTGGGTGCGGACTCCGCGGGAGCCTCCAAGTCCGGTAGATCGGAAATGTCTTTTCATAGCAACGCTAAGGCCGTCCCATCCTCCGGCTGGTGACCTGGCTGCCGCCGTTCCTACGGTAGCGGCTGCGACGGCAGGTCCACCGGTTTGAGGGCCCATCCGATCGGAAGCCGGTTCCGGTCCATCCTCGACCGATGCGTAGATTCTCTGCGCGACGGTCCGCGTGCCCTCGGGTATGGTCCGGTTGCAGTGACCGCAAGAGACTTCGTCCTCGGTTGTCTCCTTGTGGGTGTACCCGTGACAAAGCCGTCGGACGTAACAGGATTGCTCATATCCCTTCTTTCCGCACTTCGGGCAGTTGATGCAATAATTCTCGTACTTCCCTCGCCGGAATCCATCCGGCATCTCCACTGGCATCTGCGACAGGCACCTCGAGCCGGGCGGGATCCTGTGGAGACACTGTGAACAAAGCATCTTCTCTTCAGCAATTACATGCCACATATAGAAAGCTCCCTTCCGTGCCTTCTTGTTCATTCCTGTTGCGAGCCTCAGTTACCGCAACGCACTCGGCGACGGCCGAATTGTGCGGCTTCAGCCCTTTGTCTCACCGGGGGCGGTGTCTGGCTCCTCGTCAAGCAGACGGCTCATCTGCTCACGGGCCTTTCGAATGACCTCGGACTGTTCGGCAATCTTGTCGTACAGGTCAGCCCTTGCCTTGGCTCCCTCAGCGATCAGGAAGGCAGCGGTTTCAGACCTGCTGCTGGTCAGACCGCAGTTCACAAGGTCATCAAGCTTTCGTAGGCTCTCCTTGTTAAGCCTGACCATAACCTGAAAGTCCCGCTCCGTCCGGACTGCCCTGAGTGTCTCCCTGATGGATCCGCTCGCGCCCAACACGGCGTCACCTAGGCCTTCGGCGATTCTCCTGCCTCTCGTCCTGCCCTTTGACTGAGCGTCCTCAAACTCGTGTTCATCGTCATTACCGCCGCTGTTCATATGTTTCGGCCTTTCACCATAACACCATTCTACGTAAGTGTATAATGGCTATACTCATTATCTTTGTCAACCCCAATTTTCCGAAATCCCTAACCCGTCCTTGTCCACCCTGAGACGCGCGCCTATACTCGGGACATGAGAGCCTTGGTATTGGAGTCGCCGGGAGACCCGCCCTCGTTGGCTGTCCACGAGCGGGACGCGCCAGCCGTCGGGCCGGGCGATGTCCTGGTCAGGGTAGCGGCGGCCGGGCTCTGCGGCCACGATGTCGCGGTGATGCGGGGGACGCTGCGAAGAGGCGTGAGACCCGGCGTCATCCTCGGTCATGAGATATCGGGCACAGTCGTCGAGACTGGCGGCGAAGTCAGGTCGGTCCGCGTGGGCGACGCAGTCGTTTCGACCCTGACCACGTTCTGCGGCGACTGCGAGCGCTGCCTGTCCGGCGACGACTACCGCTGTCTCTACGCCCGCGGCATCGGCCACGGGGTCGGCGGCGGCTTCGCAGAGCTTGTGGCCCTGCCCGAAGGCAGCGTCATTCCGGTATCTAACGGCATTGACCTGGAGTGGGCGTGCCTCCTGTCCTGCCCAATGGGTGTAGCAGTCCAGGCCGCCCGGGACGTAGCAGGGGTGAGGGCCGGAGAGACCGTGGTCGTTACCGGCGCGGGCGGCGGGCTCGGAGTGCACGCCGCGCTTGCGGCGGCCGCCCTGGGGGCGCGGGTACTGGCCCTCACCACATCCGTAGGCAAGATCGCCCCACTCGAAGGCCTCGGCCTGGAAGTGGTCCACTCCGACGAGCTGCCGTTCTCCGAGCTCGTCCTCGCTCTGACCGAAGACCGCGGAGCGGACGTGGTGCTGGACGCCGTGGGGTCGGCGGTATTCGAGCAGTCTCTGCGCAGCCTGTCTCAGGGGGGAAGGCTGGTGCTGATCGGCGAGGTCGCAGGCTCCAAGGTAGAGGTGAGCCCGGCGGAGATCATGTTCCGCAACGCCACTATCGCGGGGGCTACCGGCGCATCGAGGAGGCATGCCGCCGACGCGCTGGCTATGCTGAGGTCCGGAGCGATGGACTGCGTAGTATCGCGCCGCTTCCCCTTTGAGGAGGCGCGCGAGGCCTACAGGCTCATGCGGAACGGCGAGTCCTTCGGCAGACTGCTGTTGATTCCCTAGGTTGGGCGGCGGAACAGTCTGCGGAAGTCGCCCTGATCCCAGGACACGAGCATCTGGCTGGCTATTCCGACCGAGCTGTACGTTCCCACGACCACGCCTATGAGGAGGACCAGAAGGAACTCCCTGATGGTCGAGCCCCCAAGCAGCAGCAGGGCCAGCAGGGTGAATAGAAGCGTCAGGCTCGTGTTCAGAGAACGGCTGATGGTCTCGGATATGCTGACGTTAACGTTGTCGGTCAGCGTCCGGTTGGGATAGTTCAGAACGTTCTCTCTCAGCCGGTCGAACACCACGATCGTATCGTTGACGCTGTAGCCGATCACCGTCAACAGGGCGATCATGAACATGAGGTTGACTTCGACATCCAACAGCTCTCCAAGAATGGCGAATATCCCTACTACGATGGCCGTGTCGTGCAGGAGGGCGACGATTGCGGCGGCGCTGTACCTGAACGGGCTCGGAACGTTCCTGAAGGCCCACCAGACGTACAAGAATATGCCCACCGCGGCAAGCAGCACCGCAAAGAAGGCGTTACGCACCGTCTCCTCGGCTACCGAGGGCGATACGCCGTCGAAGGCGATCACCTCGACGCCGCCGATCGTAACCAGCACGTTCGCCACAGGCGCCCCGTCGCCGACTGCCAGCACCACCTCGCTTTCGTTGGGGCCCGGCTCCAGCGACATGACCAGTTCGCCGGACGGTGTGACATCGTCCGTATCCACGATAAGGCGGCCCGTTCTCTCACCCGACTCCGCCCTTATCGAGACTCCGCCCGGTTCCGACGGTATGGTAAGGGCCACGCGGCCGTCGGCGTCGGTGCGTCCCACGGAGGCGAAAGACGGCTCCAGAGCCTCGTTCACGCCGGCGACTACGACATTCTTTTCCTCTGTGCTCAGCTCTTTGGTACGAATGAAGTACGTGTTGTCGCCGAGCCCCTGGACGATGGCGTCGGGGTGTCCAAGATCGGCCATCACCGTCCGAACGTCCTCCTGGTCGACACTCTCAGAGAACAGCAGCGTTATGCTCGATCCGCCCGTGAAGTCGAGGCCCGCCTTCAGTCCGTCTATCGGGGGGGCCAGGAAGACCATCCCCGGCAGGATTACCAGCAGGGATATGAGAAAGAACCACTTCCTCTTTCCAGCGAAGTCCATATCTAGCTCCCTGCCGCCCTCTGCGGCAGCTCGGAGCCGCCCGCGGGTACGAACATCTCGGGCCGGCGCGCCAGTCTCGTGAGCGCGATCGTCCTCAGGAAGGTCCGGCTCACCACGACGGCGGTGAACAGGCTGATCAGCACACCGACGGCGAGTGCCACCGCGAACCCCTGAACGACGGTAGTGCCGAGCTGGTTCGAGAAGTAGAAGAGGATGCCGCACGTGATCAGGGTCGACACATTCCCGTCCCTGATCGCGGGCCAAGCGCGGCTGAACCCGATATTTACCGCCGACAGCATGGTGCGGCCCGCCCTGAGCTCCTCCTTCATCCGCTCGAATATCAGAATGTTGGCGTCGACGGCCATGCCTATCGAGAGAATCACAGCGGCCACGCCCGAGAGCGTGAGGGTTATAGGAATCAGCTTGAAGAGGGACAGAACGACCGCAGCGTAGATGAGCAGGGCTACAGCGGAAACCACTCCCGGGACCCTGTAGTACAGCACCATGAACAGCAGCACAAGGACAAAGCCTATCACGCCCGCAACCACGCTCTTGTTGAGGGAGTCGGCGCCGAGGATGGCGTCGACGTCGCGCCGCTGTATGCGCTTGATGGTGAGCGGAAGGGCGCCCGACTGCAACTGAAGCGCCAAGTCCTGAGAGGACTCGATGGTAAATCTGCCGCCCTCGATGATGGTCGTACCAGTCGTTATCGGCGCATTCACGACCGGAGCGATCAGCTCGTCGCCGTCGAGGATGATGGCTATCCGGTCGGTATCCTGCTTCAGGTAGAGGTCACTGGTAAGCTGCCCCCATATCCGAGTCCCCCTGGACTTGAACTCCAGGACGACGATCGGCTGCCCAGTCGAGGCGTGCTGGTCGGGATAGGCCCTGTCCAGGTCGTCGCCGGTGAGTGCGCCGTACTCGGGCACCTTGTCGACGAAGGTCAGTATCTCCGTCAGGTCCCGGACGACCGCCGCATCGCCCAGCAGCAGCTCCGCCTCCGCGAGGGCGGGCTCACTGGTTTCCGGGAATGGGAACGGGAAGGCGAAGCTGTTGGTGCCCTCGATCCTCTGGATTGCAAATCCGGGGACGATGTCCTTGAGGGGAGCATTCCCTTCTATCGCTATCTCCAGGGCGATTGCGGTCGAGGCTTCCAAAGTAGGCTGGGACAGGTTCCCCAGCAGCTGGTCTACTACGCCTTCAAACTTCGACGCACCCTCGTCCGTGAACTCGACGATCAGGACAGGCGGCGTCTCGGATGCTGCGGACTCCGGCGTCGGCTCGGGCGTGAGCGTCTCGCTCTCGCCTTCTTCAGACTCTGGCTCGGGAAACGGCCCAGCGCTCACGGAGACGACATCGTCCTCAATAGATATCGCCTCCAGCGGACGAGCGACGTTGAGCTCCCTGTGCTTGAATTCCAGCTGCGCCGTTTGTCCCATCAGCCTCTCGGCCCTGTCCGGGTCACGCACGCCCGGAAGCTGCACGAGCAGTCTGTCTTCACCGAGTATCTGTATGTTGGGCTCGCCGATTCCCGACGCGTTGACACGGTCGTTTATGGAGCGCTCGAGCGCCTGCATCTGACTGGGCTCGGGTATGATCGGAAGTTCCGTCTCCCTGTCCACAGCCTGGTAGACAAGGTGGGTGCCTCCCTGCAGATCGAGGCCGAGCCGCAGACCCAGCAGGGTGTCGTCACCACGCTCGAAGCCGCCTACTGAAAAGGTCTGGAAGCCGAGTACGAGGACAGCCACTACAGTGACTATCAGGACCATTGTCAGCGACCGGTAGTACCTACGCACTCCGACCCCCGGCGTTCAGATGCATGCGAATCAAGTCCAGGGCCTCCGCTTTCGTCTCAACCTCTCCGCCGGCCTGGGCCTCCGTGGCGACATCAAGGAGTGCGCCTATCTGAGGGCCTGGTGCGATGGCGAAGGCATCCATTATATCCCGACCGTCCACGAGGTTTGGTAGGGCCTGCGGGGCCTTCTCGGTGAGACCCTCCTCCAGGATAAACCGAATCAGCTCGCAATAGTCCGCCCACTCGTCCTCCTGGAGATCAGTACCGCGAGCCGCGATGTAATCAGCCAGGTTGAGGTAGAGCGTCGGAATGGCGGCCTCTCCGAGATCTCTGTAGAACCGGTAGACGGCCCTTCCAGAGGGCATCTCCCCTTTGGGAGCCATCTGAGCGGGCCGCAGGTGGTTCTGGACCATCGTGCCGAGCAGATCGGTCCCCCGGCGGCTCAATCGCAGCCGCTCCAGGATTCCCCGCACCATTTCGGCGCCTACGGAGTGATGGCCCAGGAACCGTATGCGACCAGACTCCTCAACCGTCCTGGTCGCCGGCTTCGCCACGTCGTGGAGGAGTCCCCCCAGCTTCATCAGCGTTGCCAGTGTATGTCCGTCGCTGCCCTCCTGTTGGAAGTAGCCAGCGAGGGACTCGGGCCGTGGGACCGCGCGACTGACGAAGTCGTCTCCGTCGGGATCATCGCCCAAGACGGTCTCCACCTGACCGGCGGTTTCCACCAGGTGGTTGAAGACATCCCAGTAGTGCTCCTTGGGCTGCGTTACGTTACGGGCCTCCTCGATCTCTGGGATGACCCTGCACAGCAGGTGGAGGCGGTCGAGAAGTCGGACCGCCTTAGTTGCACCGGGCTGCGCCAGTAGCAGGAGCAGCTCGTCGCGGACACGCTCAGACGCCACGGTGCTCACGAGAGCGGCCTCGCAGCGCACCATCTGCTCCGTCGCAGGCTCGATGTCGAAGCCCAGCTGCACCGCGAGTCTGGCGGCCCGCATGAGGCGCGCCGGGTCCGCCCTGAAGGTATCGTCGCTGACCGCCCGAATGACACGAGCGCGCAGATCGGCGAGTCCACCGGTAGGGTCCATGAGACCGCGAGGCTCGACATGAAGGCCGACCCCTGGCAGCGGGACCGCCATGGCGTCGACGGTAAAGTCGCGGCCCAGGAGGAGGTCAACAATTCCGTCACTCGCGCCGGCGAGGTCGACTTGCCAGTGCTCGTCACCGCGGACATGTACGCGGCAGATGTCCCTGGCGTCATCAAGGACCACCAGGCGTCCATCCATCGCCGAGGCGATCTCTCGCCCAGCCGAGACGGCGTCACCCTCCACCGCAAGGTCCAGGTCGCTAATCGGCCTGCGCAGCATCGCGTCGCGAAGAGTTCCCCCCACGAGAAAGACCGCGACGCCACGGGCTGCGAAGAGGTCGCGCAGCCTCTGCACAAGCGGCGGAAACACGAGGCAGTCTACCTCGATGGACGTCCTAGATGCGACCGTATAAGGGCTCAATGATGTCCGACTTCCAGGCGGCGATAGCAACACGATAGACAGAGTTGAAAATACGGTGGGGTGGTCTTCCTGGCCGGAAGCAGCCGGGGGCTACTTGACCTTTACCGTCGCCGGAGTCTCTCTTGAGTCGAGATGACCATTACCCGGCGTGACGACCGCCGGCTCCTGAACTGGCCTCGTCCCGTTCTCAGGCCCGGCGGCCTCGAATTCGCTTATAGGTATGAGACGTTCGTGCTCCTTGAGGTGGTCCACGTAGAGGATCCCGTCCAGATGATCGACCTCATGCTCGACGGCAAGCGACAGCAGGTCGTCCGCCCTGAGCTTCACCACTCTGGCGGTCTCATCCAAAGCCTTGAACTTGATCCATACCGAGCGAGTAATCAAGCCCCTATACCCGGGTATGCTCAGGCACCCGTCGTATTGGTCTCGTTCACCCTCCCGGTGGACGATTTCGGGGTTGATGTATATACGGGCCTCCTCTTCCTCGGGAAGTTGGATTACGATCACCCTCTTCAGCACTCCGACCTGGTTTGCCGCCAGCCCGACACCATCCGCGCCCCTCATGGTATCGACCATGTCTTCGGCGAGCTTGAGCACGGAAGCGTCTATCTTCCTGACCTTTCTGGCTCGCTGCCTGAGGGCGGGATCGGGCAGCTTAAGTATCGGCAGGACGGCCATCTCGAACTGTCTCCAAACACACACATGCGCCATGTTATGCTATGGCGCACAGCGCGATTATATATGGCGTGGACTCGTCTGTAAACCGATGGACGCCCATCCTGGGATGGAGGCCTCGGCGTTGAAGACCCTCAGCCCCTCACCGACAAGGGCGGCGTGAAGGAGCCCACGACATGAACATCCTCGTTTCAGGCTCCACAGGCTTCATCGGCTCATCTCTCGTCCCGTATCTCGTCTCCTCGGGCCACGACGTTACGCGTCTGGTCAGGCGCGAGCTCGGAAGTGAGGAACCGGAGGTCCGCTGGGACCCGGCGGCGGGAACCATTGAATCCTCTGCCTTAAGGGGGACCGATGGCGTAGTCCACCTTGCGGGTGAGAGCGCGGTAGGCCGGTGGACCGCCCGCAAGAAGGCGCGCATTCTGGAAAGCCGGGCGAACGGGACGAGGATGCTCTGTCAGGCACTTGGAGACCTCAATCCGCCTCCCAGAGTACTTATCTGCGCCTCCGGGCTTGACTTCTACGGGGACAGAGGAGACACGCTGGTGTCGGAGGACACAGATCCCGGCAGCGGATTCCTCGCGGAGGTGACGGCGGCATGGGAGGCCGCGACGAAGCCCGCCACCGACGCTGGCATCAGGGTGGTGAGGGCCCGATTGGGCATGGTCGTGGGCAATGGCGGCGGCGCACTCTCCAGGATGCTGCCAGCGTTCAGACTTGGACTGGGCGGACGATTCGGAGGAGGCCGCCAACACGTCAGCTGGCTCTCACTCACGGACCTCGTCCGCGTGGTTCACCACATCCTGGTGACGGACTCACTCGATGGGCCGGTAAACGTCTCCACGCCGATGCCGGTCACGAACGCGGAGTTCGCCAAGACCCTCGGCCGCGTCCTGTCCAGGCCTGCCGTTCTCCCAGTTCCGGCTTTCGGACTGCGGCTGGCCCTAGGAGAGATGGCCAGCATGGTACTGGCCAGCGTCAGGCTGGACCCCTCGAAGCTGGTCAGGTCCGGCTTCGAGTTCCGTTATCCGGAGCTCGAAGATGCGCTGCGTACCGAGTTGGGATACCTGAGGTAGAAGTGGCTTAAGGCCTACGCACCCAGCCGGGCGTGGGCCCTCCTGACAAGCTCCACGGTTTCAGGCCAGCCGATGCAGGCATCCGTGATCGACACTCCGTAGTCCAGCTCTGCCGGGTCTCCCAGCGACTGGCTACCCTCGTTGATGTTGCCCTCAAGCATGAGGCCGACTACGCCGGGGTTGGACACGCGCTGCTCCATGACGTCATTGAAGACGACGGGCTGCATCCTGTGGTCCTTGTTCGAATTGGCGTGTGAGCAGTCCACGATCAGGTTCGGGGCGAGACCGCGCTCCTCCAACAGCCTCTGCGCAGCGGCCACAGACTCAGCGTCGTAGTTGGGGCCTCTCTTCCCGCCCCGGAGGATCAGGTGAGCCCCCGGATTGCCCGTGGTCTTGACGACGGACGCGACGCCATCGTCATCGATGCCGAGAAAAACGTGCTCAGACATTGCGGCCACGATGCCGTCGAGCGCGATGTCCACGCTCCCGCCCGTGCCGTTCTTGAAGCCGATTGGCATGCTGAGGCCGCTCGCCATGAGCCTGTGTGGCTGACTCTCCGTGGTCCTCGCGCCAATCGCGCCCCACGAGATCATGTCCCCCAGATATTGGGGCGTGAACGCTTCTAGGAACTCCGTCGCGGCCGGCAGACCCCGGGAGCAGACATCTATCAGAAACTGGCGAGCCCGCGCCATGCCTCCCTGCACATCGTAGGTCCCGTTCAGATTGGGGTCATTGATGAGCCCCTTCCACCCGACGGTCGTGCGCGGCTTCTCGAAGTAGACCCTCATGACGATCAGGATCCGGTCCTCGACATCTCTGGCGAGGGACGCCAAGCGCTCGGCGTAGTCAAGGCCCACCTCTGTGTCGTGAATAGAGCACGGGCCGACGATCATCAGCATCCGGCTGTCATGGCCGCTCAGTATCTCTTCGATCTGGCGGCGATGCCCGGCGACCTGGTCACTTAGAGCGTCCGGCAGAGCGTAGCGCTTCCAGTACTCGGACGGTGGGTCGAGTCGGGTTATGCTCTCGACTCTGACATTGTGTATCGCTGACTTCTCGATCTGGACCATCTCTTCTCCTCTCAACAAAAAAACCCCAACCGCTGCCGGTCGGGGTCTCGATCGTTCCGTTTTCTTTAGCTGTTACATTTGAACGCGGAGCGTCAAGACCTCGCCGGCGCGCAACTGCGCGCCACTGACGTAGAAATAGTACCCACTGAAGGTATCCCCGTTGCTCATCGTCAATAGAGCGTACCCATATGGGCGCCTCAATGTCAACTTCAACGGGGTATCCCATTCTACTACTATGCCACTGGTCAGAGCCTTGCAGCAGTTCTTCGCGCTACCCGCAGATGTCAGAGGGGTCAGCGTGTGTTGGTATAATGCGGCTACAGTCCAGGGGTGAGGTCGACTCAGCATGATTTCGATTTTCGTGAGCATCAGGGTCAAGCCAGGGATGCGAGACCAGTTCGTGGAGGCGTCGAAGGGTGACGCCGTGGGCTCGGTCCGGGACGAACCCGGGTGCTTCCGGTTCGACGTGTTGACGGACGATTCGGACCCAGACCTGGTCCATCTGTACGAAGTCTACGAGGACCAGGCTGGCTTCGACGTACATCGGACAATGCCTCACTTCACCGAGTGGGCAGACAAGGTGGCCGACTGGCGTACCGGGGACGTGACGGTCGTGAGTATGACCACCGCGTTCCCGTCGGATGCCGGCTGGAGGCACCAGAAGCCTCACCTGGTTGACGCCGGCTAACGTCCTTTCCGATCAGCCACAGCTGGTCAGCCCCACGTCGACTCTGGCAGCGGGGCCGTGGGCTTGACCCCGAACTCCGCCGGAAGGACGTCCGCCGTAAGTTGGCGGCAACTCCTCAATTGTCCGGTCATGCCGCCTGTGCTATTCTAGGCCATTCCCCAGCGAGGTCACCGCCGTGTTTGTAGTCGGCACCGCCGGCCATGTCGATCACGGTAAGTCCACACTCGTACAGGCGTTGACGGGCATAGACCCAGACCGCCTCAAGGCCGAGAAAGAGCGGGGGATGACCATCGACCTCGGCTTCGCCTGGCTACAGCTGCCGAGCGGCAACGAGGTCAGCATCGTCGACGTTCCCGGTCACGAGCGGTTCGTAAACAACATGCTGGCCGGGGTCGGCGGCATCGACCTTGCGCTCCTGGTTGTGGCGGCAGACGAGGCTGTCATGCCCCAGACCCGGGAGCATCTGGCCATACTGGACCTTCTCCACGTGAACTGTGGAATCGTCGCGGTGACCAAGAGGGACCTCGTCGATGAAGACTGGCTGGAGCTCGTCATGGCGGACGTCGAGGAGCTGATGGAGGGGACGGCCCTCGAAGGCTCTCCCGTGATTGCGGTATCGGCCGTGACCCAGGAAGGGATCGACGATCTGGTCTCTACCATCGACTCTCTGCTTCAGCAGACGGAGCCCAAGCGCGACCTCGGCCGCCCGCGCTTGCCGATTGACCGCTCGTTCGCGATGTCCGGGTTCGGAACGGTTGTCACAGGCACGCTGATCGACGGCGCCCTTGACGTCGGACAGGAGGCCGATCTCGTCCTGTCAGGTCGGAAGACCCGAGTCAGGGGCCTGCAGGCGCATCGAAAGAGGCTCGATCACGCCGAGCCCGGCCGCAGGGTGGCTGCGAACCTGGCAGGCGTGCCGCACGACGGCATTACAAGGGGCGAGGTGTTGACTACGCCCGGCTGGCTCTCGCCGACTATGGCTGTCGATGTACGCCTGCGAGTGCTCGACCAGGCTCCAGGGCACCTCAAACACAACATGCACGTCACGCTTCACACCGGGAGCAGCGAGGTCGTCGGCAGGCTCAGGCTCCTGGAGGGCGACCGGATAGAGCCCGGAGCGGCCACTTGGGCCCAGATCAAGCTCGGCTCACCTGTGGCGGCGGCCAGAGGCGACTACTTCGTAATCAGGTCCAACCAGACGACACTCGGCGGCGGCAGCATCGTCGAGACCCATGCGAAGCGCCACCGCCGCAGCTACGCACCCACCCTCAAGCGGCTGTCTATCATGGATGAGGGTTCAGACAGGGAGGTGTTGCTAGCCACGATCGCCTCGTCCGAACCCGCCGAGTTCACGTCGGTCGTCAACCGTGCCAACCTCCAACCAGCGGCGGCCAGAACAGCGCTCAAGGCGATGGCCGGGGAGAGGCTGGTCGTGGTCGTGGGCGTGCGGCCGCCGGGGCCTGGTGTGCGGATGTACACTGGCGCGGGCTGGGCCGCCGCAGCCGCCCGGGCACGCGAGTTCCTGGACGATTATCACCGGCAATTCCCCCTAAGGACAGGGGCGCCCAAGGAGGAGCTCCGGAGCAGAATGGGAATGACCCCTCATATCTTCAACGATGTGATGCCACGGCTAAGGGACGAGGGAGTGCTGGCCGAGGAGGGCACGCTCGTGCGCGCCGCGGATCACCAGCCCGGCCTTACCGAGGAAGACCAGAAGATCACCCAGGCATACATAGAACTGTTGGAGGCATCTCCCTATTCCCCTCCTTCGGACTCCGGTATCGATGCGGAGCTGCTGAACCTGCTGGCGGACCAGGGAAGGGTCGTGAAAGCAAGTGACAGCATCGTGTTCGCCGCCTCCGCATACAACGAAATGGCTGATAGAATATCCGCGCACATCAAGGAGCGAGGCGAGATCACGGTCGCGGACGTCAGGGACATGTTCGGTACGAGCCGAAAGTACGCCCTCGCGATCATGGACTACCTCGACCATCAGCGCATAACCCGCCGCGTGGGAGACGCCAGAGTCCTGCGTTAGGGTCTTGCCTGGAGCCCTGCATGGTAAGCGACGGCGGGCCCGTCGAGGACGGGCATATATTGGAGATCGCGCTGGACGCGGGATACCTGTCCGTGTCCAACTTCTCATCCCTGTTGCGCGTCCTTCAGGCCGCCCTACGCGCCGCTGCCCAAGGCGTCGATCCAGCTTCGGACCCGTTCTCCGTGCCCCCCTACCCGGTGCTGCGAATGTTTGCCACAAGAGAAGACGACGGTCTAGTGCTGCGGCTCGCCTTCTTCGACCCGTTGGACTCCAGCACGCTGGACGACCTCTGTGAGAGGACTTTCGTTTTCTTCCTCGACAGGCTTTCGGAGTTGATAAAGAGACTCCCGCAGCGAGGTCTCTGGGGAGAGTCGGTCGCGAGTGCACAGGTCAGAATAGGTGATTCGGAGGTGACGAAGCGACTCGACCAGGTCCGCATCGAGCTGAGGCGCCTCGGCCGGGCGCGCGTGAGATTCGCGGGGCGGACGGTCACCTTCGACGGGGACAGGGTGGAGCTAGGCTAGCGTGCCCCTAGACCTTGGCAACACGGCCATGCAGATAGACCGGATGGCCGCCGGTCTCAAGACCCGGGTGGATGAGAAGCGCCGCCGCCTGGAAAGGGCGCTCGAAACGGCCCGCGCCTTCGACTCGGACTCGTACGAGGACACGCGCCTCCACGACCGGAAGACAATGGCTTGGAGCCTCCCATCCGCGCGGGGCAGTCCCGGGGAGGCATATCCGGCCCCGCCTCCACCCGAAGATTACCGCGTGATAGCGACGGACGGCTCCGACATCGGCACGGACAGAAACATCCCGGCCCGGTGCTATGTAATTAACATCGGGGTCTCGTCCCTGACGTACGGCTCCGGCTCCCATGCGGAGCTAAGCAGCCGCGCCCGTCTGTACGCCCGCGATGAAGAGCTCTTTATCCGGGACGGAGACGCTCCCTTTCGACAGGTCGGCATCGAGGGCACCGTGCTGGCCGCAAAGCGCATGGCAGAGGAGGCCATGACGCTTGCAGAGACCGTTGCCTTGTCCCCCACGAGCCTGCCAACTCTCGCCATCATGGACGGCTCACTGATCATGCTCGGCGTGGCCAGTCACGGTTACGACGACTACGTGCGGCGGGAGCTGGTCGACAACGGCATAGTAAGGGCGCTTAACAGGCTCAGGAGGCTGTCGGACACCAGGCCATTGATGGTGGCTAGTTACGTGAGCATGCCCGGCGGTACGGACGTGGCCAACGCCCTGCGGCTGGCGGCGTGTCCATACGATACCGCCGATTGCGAACGGCACTGCGGTGGGACTGCACCCGGCGATCGGCCCTGCGACGCCGCAGCGATGGGGATAGTAGACCGGGATCTGTTCTGGGAAGTCCTGGAGCCGGGACAGCGGTCCGCCGTGTTCGGCAGCTCGTCGGCCCTGGTTGCCAACCACTACGCCGAACACGAGGTCCACTTCTTCTACGTCCACGCCGGAGTCGAGATCGGCCGCGTGGAGATACCTGTGTGGGTAGCGGACGACGAACGGCTTCTCGACCTGACCCACTCTCTTGTGCTCGATCAGTGCTCCCGCGGTCCTGGTTACCCTGTGGCCCTGATGGAGGCCCACGAGCAGGCGGTTATCACAGCCTCCGACCGGCGCCTGTTCGCCGAACAGCTAATGTCGGCCCTTGAAGAGCAGTCGCTGCCGGCCTACACATCGGAAAAGAGCCGTTCGAAGCGGCTGAGGTGGATCTGATGCCTACACCGCAACCGACAGAGAGCCAGGGATGAGCCCGGGCATGGGCAGCCGTCTCGGCGAGGTGGTGGAGGCATCGACAGACGGCTTCTCCGTCGAGTGCTACGGACTGTACGATGCGCCGCCGCTGGGCGCGCTCGTGCGCTGCAGCGAGGGCAGCCCTATCTACGGCGTCGTCGGCCAGGTGGCGACGACCAGCCTCGACCCCTCCCGCCGCCCAATCGCCCGCGGCCGACGCGAGGATACGGAGGAAGCCGTATACCGGAGCAACCCGCAGCTTGAGCGCCTGCTGCGCACCGAGTTTCGAGCGCTGGTCGTCGGTCATGCCCTGGGCGGCAGGACAATGCGGTTCCTGGCGCCCGCACCGCCCAGGATACACGCCTTCGTCTACCCCTGCGCCAGTGACGAGGTGCGAGCATTCACCTCCTCTCTTGAGTTCCTGCCGCTCCTTCTGTCCGCCCCGATAGGCTCACCCGATGACATCGTCGCTTCGTTCGTCAGGCAGGCGAGCGCACACCACCCGGAGCCCAGGGAGTTCCTGGTGGAAGCTGGGCAGGAGATCGCAACCCTCCTGGGACGTGACACGCAGCGCCTGAACGGACTGCTGAAGAGGCTCTCTCCATGAAAGACTCCCTGGCTGGGGACCGGCTCGGAATGGTGGTCAAGGGCTCACTGACGGACGGGTTGAAGGTCCGGCTGGACCGCAATGTCGAAATAGAGGACATCAAGGTCGGGAGGTACGTCACCATACAGGGCAAGCTGATGCGGTTCTTTGCCGTGGTCAGCGACGTATCGCTGGAGACTTCGGACCCATCCATGGGTTCCAGCCCACCCGACGTGTCCGACCCGTTCATCGCGGAGGTAGTCCAGGGAACGACCGCGTTTGGAGCCATGGACGTGGAGCCGATGCTGGCGCTGGGCAGCGATCCGCTAACAATGGGCGATGGGCCGCAGCCGGCCAAGACCGTCCCGCCCCACTTCTCGCCCGTCCAGCTCGCCTCGGAGGGCGACGTGCAGCTGGTGTTCGGCGAGGAGGACGACCGCCACTTCTGGATAGGCAGCCCCCTCGACATGGAGACGAGGCTCTGTCTGGACATGCCGGAGCTCGTGATGCGCAGCAACGGCGTCTTTGGGAAGAGCGGCACCGGCAAGACCTTCCTCACGAGGCTTCTGCTCGCCGGAATCCTCCAGAACGGAGCCGCATCCAACCTGGTCTTCGACATGCAGAGCGAGTATGGCTGGAAGGGGTACAGCGAGGACTCGCGCGAGGTGAAGGGCCTCAAGCAGCTCTTCCCGTCCAAGGTCTCGGTCTTCTCGCTGGACGAGGAGAGCTCCCGGCGGCGGGGGCTCACGCCGGACTACGTGGTGCGAATAGGCTTCGACGAGATCGAGCCGGAGGACATCCAGATGCTGAGGGAGAGCCTGAACCTCTCCGAGGTCGCTGCCGACGCGTCCTATTCGCTTCAGCGCCACTTCGGAAAGGAGTGGCTCTCCCGCTTCCTGGGACACCCCGCGGGAGACGAGTTCGGAGAGCTGGCGAAGGCGCTCAACGTGAACGAAGGTGCTCTCGGCACGCTCAAGAGGAGGCTGTCCAGGCTTGAGCGCTTCGGATTCATGGACCGCGGAGCCGGAGGCCACGACTCAGTCGGTCAGGTGCTACAGCGCCTGGACAGGGGGATGCACGTGGTGCTGGAGTTTGGACGCTACGGCAGCGACATTGCTGCATACGTCCTCGTCGCCAACCTGCTGACCCGACGCATCTACGAGCGGTACCAGAGAGCGACCGAGATGGCGATGGGGGACGAGGGCAGGGAGCCCAGGCCCCTGGTGATAACTATCGAAGAGGCCCACAAGTTCCTGAACCCCGGCGTCGCCGGACAGACCAGCTTCGGGACCATTGCCAGAGAGATGCGCAAGTACAACGTCACCCTGCTAGTCGTCGACCAGCGGCCCAGCGGAATCGACGAGGAGGTGATGAGCCAACTCGGAACCAAGATTGCCTGCCTGCTGGACAACGAGAGGGATCTGGACTCGGTGTTGACCGGCGTTTCAGGCAGCCGCAGGCTGCGGTCGGTGCTGGGGAGGCTGGAGTCGAAGCGGCAGGCCCTGGTATTCGGTCACGCCGTGCCGATGCCGGTGGTCATCGAGACGCGGGAATACGGGTCGGCGGAGTCGTACCGTGAGCTGGGGTTCAAGGATGCCGCTGAGCTCAAGGCCCAAGTCGAAAGGGAGACCGAGGAGCTGTTCGGACCGGCCGGGAGCTAGGCCCGGACGTACATCTGGACTCGGTGGCGGTTGCTCTCGGTGACGTAGAGACGCCCCTCGGCGTCAAGCTTGACAGAGATCGGGCCCCAGAAGTAGGGCTCGGTCCTCGCCGACTCTTCGTGAGGCGTCCGGACCTCTGACGTCATCTCGGGGACCAGCTCGAACCTGTCCCGTTGCGCCTTCTCGTCGTCGTTGGCCTCGTAGAACTCCTCGGCCCATACGGACAAGCCCGACTCGCCCCTCAGCATCTGCACGAATTCGCCATCGGGGTCGAGCACCTGCACACGCTCGTTGCCCCAGTCCGCGACGTAGACGTAACCTTCTCGGTCGACCGCGACGCTTGACGGGCGATGAAACTGTCCCGCGCCGTCGCCCGACCCGCCGAACGCTGCAACGAAGTCCCCTTCAAGCGAGAACTTCTGAATGCGATCGTTGCGCCAGTCCGCAACGTAGACGTGCCCGCCGGCTACGGTCAGGCCCCACGGGAGATCAAGCTCGCCCTCCCCCGTGCCGTGGGTACCCCAGTTCCACAGCAAGCGGCCATCGGAAGTGAAGCACTGCACCCTGTGGTTCAAGTGATCGCTCACGTACAAGTTTCCCACGGTGTCGAACGCGAGGCCGGCGGGCCCGTTCAACTCGCCGTCTCCGCTGCCGTGGACACCCCACTTGCTCAGGAACTTCCCGTCGCTGTCGTAGATGGTTATCCGGTGGTTGTACTCGTCGGCCAGATAGAGACGGTCGCTGGCGTCAAATGCCAGGGCGGTCGGCCACACGAACGCACCGTCGCCGTCGCCGAGCTCCCCGAAGTGACCGAAGTACCCACTCTCCAAGTCGCAGATGCCGATGCGGATCGCGTAGGCCTGCAGGGTGTTGGTCCTGCTCAGCACGTAGATGCGCGACTCGCTGGAGACCGCCAGGTCCACCGGGTTGCTGAACCCGCGGCCCTCCATGGCCACGATCCCGACCGTCCGGTCGTACCTGAGCCTGGGACTCGTTGCATTCCGGGTCGTCACGAGTGTCCGTCCTTCAGAGAGCGTGGCAATAACATAGCGCAGAAGGACCACCGCGGCAATCCGCCTGCGGTCTGTCTAATTCACCAGATCAACCACTCCGGCCTCTGCCGGAATGGCCCTGTGAACCGGCTGTCGGATCGTGAGCTAGGAGGCTGCTCCGCACACTGTGTTCAGGATCAGTCCCGTCACCTTGTAGGGGTCGCAGTTGGCGTTGGGTCGCCTGTCCTCGATGTACCCCTTGCCGTCCCGATGCACCTGCCAGGGGATACGGACCGACGCCCCCCTGTCCGACACGCCGTACCTGAACTCCCTGTATGAGCAGGTCTCGTGGAGGCCGGTCAGGCGCTCCTCAATTCGATCGCCGTAGTTGGCGATATGCTCATCGTGGTTGCCTTTGAGCGCTTCAGCGGCGGCCACGCATGCGTCGTAGTCCTCTCGCATCTGCCTGGTCGAGAAGTTGGCGTGTGCGCCCGCGCCGTTCCAGTCGCCCTGAACCGGCTTGGGGTCGAGTTTCGCGCTGATGCCTATGCGCCCGTCCCCTATGGGGATATCCTCTCCGATGCGGTACAGGAGCCACCGGGCGACCCACAACTGGTCGGCCACTTCCGGCGCCCCCAAGGGCCCCAGCTGGAACTCCCACTGGGCAGGCATCACCTCGCCATTGATCCCTCCTACCAGCAGCCCCGCCTGAAGACAAGCCTCGAGGTGGGCTTCGACGAGCGGGCGGCCGTAGACCTCGTCCGCACCCACTCCGCAGTAGTACCCACCCTGAGGCGCCGGGAAGCCGTTGTCCGGCCATCCCAGCGGCTTGATGCCGTCGAAGAAGGTGTATTCCTGCTCAATCCCGAACCAGGTGTCGAAGTCAGCGTACTTCTCCGCCGCCTCCGCACATGCCGCCCTGGTGTTCGACGGATGAGCGGACATGTCCGGCAGCAGCACCTCGCACATCGCGAGAACGTTGCCCCCTCCGCGAATCGGGTCCGGGCATGTGAAGACCGGCCTCAACACACAGTCAGAGTTCTCTCCTGGGGCCTGGTTGGTACTCGAGCCGTCGAAGCCCCATATCGGCGGCTCCTCTCCAATCGGAACCACTTTGCCCTTAGAGCGCAGCCTCGAGGTGGGCTCCGTTCCGTCTATCCAGATATATTCGGCCTTGTAGTAGTCCATCTGTCTTCTCCCTCCATCAAGAGCGCCAGGCGCGCCGCTGAGTTTCGATGTGAGCCCCGGACCTGCCGCCACAGGCTCCAGCAAAGGATAAGCTCACGGGAACGGTGATTGCAACACAGCCCCGCGCCAACGCGAGCGGACTTTGGGGAAGACGCAGCCTGTCGTCCTTGACGCTGCCCGAACCTAAGCGCATATTATTGCAACATGACCACCTTCCGGGCGCCGATGCTGGTTCTCGCCGTAGTCCAGACAGCCTTCGCGGGCCTCACGGGCCTGGTGGGCGCTTTCGCGGACGGGGGAGACCTCTGGTTGCGGCTGTTGGTGGTTCTGATTCATCCGCTCTGCGCCGCCGGGATGCTTCTGCTGGTCCTGCTGCCCCGGCCCGCCATCGCGGTGGTACTCGCGATTGCCGGGCTCCTGGCGGTGAACGTCGTCGCCGACGTAGTCGTTGCGCAGCTCATTGCCGGGGGTACGGTCAAGGGAGACTGGTGGCTCCCGTTGATATTCTCCGTCGTCCCCGCCATTGGGATCGTCTACGCGCTGACACTGCTCCGAACCGCCCGGACAAAGACCACGTAACGAACGACCGGGACGGACGGGCGTGGCGCCGCCTCCCATAGAGGAGCGAACTATGCGAGTCGGATTCATCGGGGTCGGCAACATCGGCCTGCCCATGGCAGAGCAGATCATGGCCGTGGGATACTCGCTGGTCGTGAACGACGTTCGCCCGGAGGCGGCGGGTCCGCTTCTGGACGCCGGGGCCGTCTGGGCCGGATCGGCCAGCGAGGTCGCCGAGATGTGCGACCTGGTCTGCACCTGCCTGCCGGGGCCGGTCGAGATGGAGCGGGTAACTCTCGGCGAGGGAGGCCTGGTCGGCAAGCTCAGGCCGGGGTCGATCTATGTCGACCACACGACGAACTCGCCGGAGCTCGTCAAGCGGGTACACGAGGAGGTCGTGAAGCGTGGGGCCGCCATGCTGGACGCGCCGGTGAGCGGCGGCAAGGAGGGGGCGCAGACTCGCGATTTGACCGTCCTGGTCGGCGGCGAGCCGGAAGTACTGGAGAGAGCCGAACCGGATGCTCCTATAGAAGTCAAGTCGTGGCTTGAACTGTTTGGGCCGAGGTCCGTAGGGCAGAGAAGACTTCGCGAGCTACGTAGCGTTTGAGGCAACGGATGATCTCCGCCTTGCTCATCCCCTCCCTGGTGCGGCGTCGCATGTAGGACTGGGTCCGCGGGTCATACCGAAGTCTGACCACAACGATGCGATGGAGAGCAGCGTTGGCCTGACGATGACCGCCGCGATTGAGCCGATGCCGATTGGTCTTGCCTGAGGAAGCAGGTATGGGATTGACGCCGCACAGGGAGGCGAAAGAAGCCTCGGAGTGGAGGCGCTCAGGGTTGCTCCCTGCAGCCACCAGTAGAGTGGCTGCCGTGTCGGGTCCTATGCCGTAGCTGTCTACCAGGGCTGGGGATATGGTACGGGTGAGTCGTTCCAGCTCCCCCTCCAGGTCATGTATCTCCTTGCTGAGTTGACGGTAGCGGCGGGCAAGGGAGCGCAGGGTGTACTTGCCCGCCGCCGTGGGATCGTCCAGACGACCAGGCCGGAAGCTCTTGCACAGGTTGATCAGAGCACCGGCGGTGAGTCCAACGAGGGTCTCGCGAAGCTCAGCCGGGGCTGTGACAATCAGGGCCTTCATCTGATTGAAGGCCTGGGTGCGAGCCTTGACGGCCGAGTCTTTGGCGCTCTTGAGCATGCGAATCATCTCCACCTCTCCCTCCCCCGACTTGGGTGTGGCTTCGGCCACTCCCGCCAATACTGATCGAGCTGCCATCTCCGCATCGGTGGGGTCGCTCTTCCCTTTCCTGTAGCGGGTTGACCGGTCGGGCCTATTCACTTCCACAACGGTATGTCCCCTACGGGTCAGGTAGCGAGCCACTCCGGCCCCGTAGGAACCCGTACCCTCAATCCCAAAGGCGTGAATCTCTCCCAGACTCCGTGACCACCGTTCGAGATCCTGATAGCCATGCATAGTCGCCGGTGCGTGAAGCTCCCCCAGCCGTACACCCTGGCGGTCAATGGCCACTGCCACATGCTTGTCTTGGTGAGTATCCACTCCGACGACTACCCGAATAGAACGACCGCCTTCTTGATCTACGACTCCTGTCATCTCTACCACCTCCTCTGGGATAGCGCTCTGGCTGGGTGAGCGGACAGGACTGCGATGGGACTTAAAGCCAGGCTCCTATAAAGTCACTGCTCGCCGTGCCAAAGGCACTTCCGGGCCACCTCGACTCGAGTCGACAGATCCGGTTGAAGGCATGGTGCCAGTCCTCGAAGGGGTCAGACCCGGGCCGAGGTGGCCCGGTATTCATCATCGCAGTCCTCGACGCGATGGCGAAGACGGTGATGCGCGTCGGTCCCATCGGCTCCGGCTGCGTCGGCAAGGTGATGCACAACTGCGCGATCTTCTCGCTGGAGCAGGCGATGATCGAGTGTCTGACCCTCGGCGTGAAGGCGGGCGTGGAGCCCGCCGTGATGGTCGAGGTGTTCCAGAAGGCGGCCCTCGGCCGGAACATGGGGCTGCACGTCCGGCTGCCGGCGACGCTCTTCAGGGGGGACTTCGACGCGAGGTTCGCTCTCAGGGTAGCCTACAAGGACATGTCTCTCGCCACCGAGATGGCCGGGCTGCACGACGTTTCGATGCCGGTGACAGAGGCGACGGAGCGGGCCATGGCGGAGGCGATGGAGCGGGGATGGGCCGACCGCGACAGCTCGATCTTCCTCACGCTCCAAGAGGAGCAAGCCGGCGTGCAGGTTCGGGTCTAGGCCCGGTCAGGCCATCTGGAACTCTCTGGTCGAGGCGATGAGGCCGAAGACTTCGGCCACGCGGTCTCCCGCCGAGTCGTCGCTGAGGTCTACGTCGCCGCTCTTCGCCACGTGCTCTACCAGGGCCTCCCGCGTGTCCGCGGAGGCTTCGACAGGCCCGAGAATTTCCAGGCAGTGGTCCACGGCCTGAACTGGCGTCATCGACTCGCCGTTCATCCGTCGCAGCCTGTCGATGCAGGCCCGCACTCCCGGGTTGTCTCCGTTCCCCAGGTGGTCGGAGCCGAAGTTGACTCTCTCCACCATGGAGCCTGAGTCGATCCACTCCGAGCCCTCGTGCCAACCCTCGACGGAGGGAGGGTTGAGCAGCTCCTGCCCCATGTAGTCGACAGCCGCCGAGGCGTCCCATATCTCACGCCTGGGCCACCGGAACTCCTGGGTAATCCTCAGGACGCCGGCAACGAGCTCGACGGGACTCTTCACCCTGGCGAACCGGGCTGCTTCGGACCTGAAGTAGTCGGAGAGGAACAGGGTCCGGAGCATGGCCTTGATCTCGTAGTCCGAGTCGAAGTAGGTCCGGGCCATGTCGTCGACGACCTGCTCTCCCCGCTCGTCGATCTCGTCGGCGGCGAAGAAGAGGAAGAGGCGCCTGGCCACGAACCTGGCGGTCGCGGGCTGCCGGACGATGATGTCTATGATGTCGCGGCCGTCGAACCTGCCACGCTCGCCGAGGAACTCCTTCTCGGACTCGTCGTGGTCGTCCGAACGGTACTCGAACTGGAAAGCCACCCGCCCATACGGCCAGATGGAGGCCTTGGTGCTCCTGAGCGTCATGTACTCGGCGGCCTCGACCGTCCAGCCGGTGAAGGCCCTGGCGCACTCCTTGACGTCCTGCTCCGTGTAGTTGCCGATGCCCATGGAGAAGAGCTCGAGGAGCTCGCGCCCGTAGTTCTCGTTGACGGCGACCTTGTGGTTCTCATTGTTGTCGAGCCAGTAGAGCATCGCCGGTTCGCTGGAGAGCTCCACCAGAAGGGTCCTGAAGCTCCCGAGGCCGTGGCGGCGGAACCTGTCTACCTGGCTCACTATGGTCTTCAAATTGTTGACCTTGCGCTCGCCGGCCGCGAAGAGGGTGTGCCAGAAGAGGGCTGTCTTCTCCTGCAGGGGCGCGCTGGTCGAGACCATCTTGTAGAGCCAGTTCGCCGCGGCGGCTCCCTGGATGCGCAGCTCGGACTGGTCGACGTGATACCGGCGGATGATGTCGTCCGGCATCGCCTCGACGGAGTCGGGGTGCAGGAGGTCTTCGACGGCGGCCTCGTAGCCCTTTTCGACCAGGGCTTCGAGCTCGTCCCGCGTCGCGCCGAATCCGGCCCGCCGCATCAGGTGGGCCATCAGATCAATGTCCGAGTTCTCCATCCGGTTCCTCCCAGGCCAATTGGGTCTGATACGGGAGGCATACTAGCCAGCCTTAGCTTTGGGTGTCAAGGAGACGGGGACGGGTGGCGTATGTGGGCTCGGCCCCCACTTTGAGGCCGGGGCGGTCCCACCTGCACGCATGCCGGTCGAAGGCACTGGGCTCCGCCCCCAATAGCGGGGCTTCCTGGAGCGTTGGAGGTCTAAGGATGCTCTGAACAATCGGCTTCAGGCTGGGCCGAGTTGACCGGAGTGGTTTTGGGGGCGTTGAATTGCCTTATGGCGCCGTGGTGGGGGTTAATCTCGGCCTACAACCGGCCCTGACAGGGCGTTTCGCCGCCGTTAGGCCTGATTTTGGGCGCACTTATACAAGGTTTCACGCCGCCAGGTACTGTTCGGCCCTCATCAAGTTGGCAAACCCCAGCAGCGTCATCAGCCGCTGCGTGTTCTTGGACAGTCCCCTGTAGCGGACCTTGGCGTAGCCGAAGTGCCGCTTGATGTACAGGAACGGATGCTCCACCTTAGCTCTGACCGACGCTTTGCGCTTCTCCGACACCGCCTCAGGACTCTCAGGCTCCAGCTTCCGACGCTGGCCGGGCCTCATCGCGACCTGCCACTCCACATCCAAGCCCCGGTTGCCCGGCCTCTTGTCAACTCCCTGATACCCAGCATCTCCCCACACCTGAGACTCCCCACCGTGCAGCAACCGGGGCAACTCAGTCAGGTCATGCACGTTCGCAGATGTCGTGGTCATGCTGTGCACCACTCCCGTCTGCGAGTCCACACCGATGTGCACCTTCATCCCGAAGTGCCACTCGTTACCCTTCTTCGTCTGGTGCATCTCGGGGTCGCGCTCTTTAGCCCGATTCTTCGTCGATGAGGGCGCCGCTATGATGCTCGCGTCCACTATCGTCCCCTCCTGAAGACGGAGACCCTTGGACTCCAGATAGCGGTTGATCTCCTCGAACAGACCCGAGCCTAACGCATGCTCTTCCAGCAGGTGGCGGAAGTTCAGAATCGTCGTCTCGTCCGGCAGCGGCCCAGGCAGTCTCAGCCCTACGAACCGCCTCACCGATTCGACCTCGTAGAGCATGTCCTCCATCCCAGGGTCGCTCAGGTTGTAGAACAACTGCACGCAGTGTATGCGAAGCATCGCCGACAACTCGTAGGGACGCCGACCTCGGCCAGCATTGGGATAGAACGGTCGGATGCGCTCTTCCAACTCTTCCCACGGGATCAGTCCATCCATGCGCTCAAGGAACTTCTCCCTGCGAGTCTTTCGCTTCTTGCTCTCGTAGTCCAAGTCCGCAAACGTCGGCTGGTTCATTGCCTCGCCTCCCACGTCTTCAGGCCTTGGCCCTATGTTACTATCCCGCAAACCACCGGGACTTATTCAGAGCATCCCTAGCATCTTCAGCCGCGTTGCAGCTTCGTTCATGCTCTACCGCCCCTGGGTTCCGGCCTGCGCCGGAATGACGGTGTCAGGGGTCCACATTGACCATTGCGGTTCGCAGCGCCCATCAGCTCGTCGTCACTTCATTTGCCGCCTGGATCATGGCGTGGATGTACCCGTAGCTGTATGCGAACCCCACTTGCTCCGCCTCATCCCCGTCGATACCCGGGACATGGTCGGGCATGAGCATGTACGGGTAGTCAACCTCCTTGTAGGTGCGAACAGCCCGCAGCATGTCCACGTCGCCCTCATCAGGAAAGACCTCGACGAAGTCCAGTACCCCGCCCTTGATGTTGCGGAAGTGCACGTTGAATATCTTATTGCGGCTTCCGAAGTAGCGGATCACGTCACAGATCTCCTCACCCGGCCGTTCGAGCATCTCCGAGACGGTGCCCTGGCAGAAGTTGAGGCCGTGGTAGGGGTTCTCGTGCATACTCGTGAACTTCTTGAGCCCGTCGACCGTGCCCATCACCCGCGCCACGCCCCGGTACTCGTAGTCCTTAATGCCAGGATCCTGCGGGTGGCATGCCAGCTGCACCGTGTACTCGTTCGCCACGGGAACAACGCGGGCCAGGAAGTAGTCGATCCGCTCCCACATCGTGTCCGCATCCGCCGCGCCGCCCTCGAACTCCGGCAAGGACTGGTCGAGGTCGGCGTATTTGAAAGACGACAAGTTGGCGCCGCCTCTGCCGTACCGAGGCCCAGTTTGCAGAATTCCCAGGATGGTGATGTTGTAGAGCAGCGCCCTCAGGCCCGCCTCTGATGCCATGCGGATGATCTCGCAGAAACCGTCCAGCTCCCTCTCCCTCTCGTCGCTGGGGCCCAGGAAGATGTGAGGCATGCCGCTGTTGAACGCATCTCTGGAACTGGGGGGAGAGTGGATGGACTCCACCGTAATCCCATAATTGGCATACTTCTCCCGGATCGACGCAAGCAGGTCGACCGTCCACTCAGTCCAAGGCTCGTCGGGAGTTACGTCGACGTGCTCCACACCCAGCTGCGCAAGCTGGCTTATGTCCGTCTCGTGTCGCGCCCGAAACTGTGTTCCTACGTACATCACGGGCCCCCTCTCGTGATCGCTTAACTTCACGTATTACCCGAGCGGGTACGGGTCGAGCATAGGTTCGGCGCGCCAGGGTGTCAATTGGCCCAATGTGCCCACAAAATCGGGCAGAGATCGAGAACCTTCGTGTTGAGGTTCTTGTTGGATCTGTAGGAGGACTGGTCTCCATACAGTCTCAGCCCAACGCGCGTACCGAGACTAGTGCGATTAGCCTTTCATATCTCGACGGTCGATTGATCGGCGGGCTTCGATCAGTGCCGAGCGGCCAAGGGCGTCCAACGCTCTAGCAGCCCGTCCGAGGATTATCTAACGGTGCTTGCGGGTCAGCGACAATGGATCGCGACAACTAATTTTGCCGGTTGCGCCGGCCGGCCCCCAGATAGCTTTGCGAATAGCGTCGTGCTCGCTACCTCGGCAAAAGTTCCTGATGCGTTGGGCTGACCCATCAACCCGTGCTTTCCTGTGCAGATTGACCCCAAAGCGGAACAGTTTGAGCAGGTTGTGGCCTGTGCAGATCAGCGACCATTCGCCGTTCACCTTCTCCAGTCCCCGCAGCAGGAACTGGCGGAATCCCCGGCCCTGCTTGATCTGGCCGAATACCGGCTCCACAGTTTGCATCCGCAAAGCGTAGCGCTGCCGACCCCGCTTGGTCTGTAACTTCCGTCGCATCCGGTCCCTGGGAGACAGATGGCTGGGTATGCGACCTCGGGGCGCGGGTGGCACAACCCGACCGTGGCGGGTCTGCTCCGGCGCGACGAACGGGTCCACGCCCAGAGCATAAAGCTCGTCGACTGCCTTTGCCGAGTAATAGCCAGCATCGGCGGATACTTCCCTGGGGACTGCACCGACGTTGTCGATGGTCTCCTCCATCATCGCCGCAGCCTGTTGCTTATCCGAAGTCTGGTTTGTGGCCCGCGCCGCCACGATCACCTGGTGAGCGCTGTCCACCACCGCCTGACAGTTGTACGCTTGCAGGAAGTCCTTTCCTCCAGGTGCGGGGATGATGCGCGACTCGGTATCGGTGAAGTTACGCTGGGCCTTGTCGTCGGGCACACCCAGGTGCTTACCACCTTCGGCCTCGGCCTGTTCGGCAGCCGCCTGCGCCTCGGCTTCCAGCGCCGCCATGGCTTCCCGTATCTTCTCCAACCGACCCTCTCGAAAGGCCAACTCCTCCGGCAACTCATCTCCACGCTTGTCTTTGCCGTACCGCCGGTCTTCCTCATCATCCGCTGCCTGGGCCTGCCGCAACAACTCCGTTACCTCCGCCGCCAACTGCGCTGCCTTCTCCTTCATCCGTTGGTAACTCATCGCCTTATGCTTCGATGCGTTGGCCTTGACCTTCGTGCCGTCCAGCGCCACGTGCCCCAGCTTCACCAGCCCCGCCTGCTGGCACAACGCCAGTACCTGTACGAACAGGCCCGACAGCGCATCCACATTATCCTTGCGAAAGTCGGAGATGGTCCGGAAGTCCGGTGTGTTGTTCGCCGCCAACACCCTGAAGGCGATGTCTTCGTGGAGACGCTGGGCGATGCGGCGTGAGGACGCCACCCCGACGCAGTAGCCGTAGAGCAACACCTTGACCATCATCCGTGGATGATACGGCGGCCCGCCACGCCGTTCCCGCTCGTAGCGAGCGGTGACCTCCGACATGTCCAACTGGTCCACCACGTCGGATATGAAGTAGGCCAGATGGTCGTCAGGCAGCCACTCCTGCAACGCCGCTGGCAACAGCAACTGCTGCTCGGGTTCGTAGGGAAGGTAGGTCTTGCTCATCAACGACTCCCCGCTACTGGACTGGGCCCATCATACCCACAAACACTCGCCAACCGTGTTTCTCGGACGGGCTGCTAGGCATATTTGGATCAGTGATCCGGGCCTCGCGCCGGCTGTAATCTCTGAACGGCCTTCGTCCGGTGTGGAGGTGACTCGGCCATAATTGGCATCTGTCGCGCACGTTCTCGAAAGCGCCCACGGCCGCTCTGCCGGATTCCAGCCATTGAGTTGACTACCCCGACGTCTCTGACGTAGGATAGCCCGTGCCCTCGGAAAGGCCCACACGACCCGTCCGGGTCTGCGCAGAGTCAAGGAGTAACCGTGGAGTATACAGTCTGGCTCAACGGTGAGTTCATACCCCGCAGCGAGGCCAAGGTCAGCATAATGGACGCAGGCTTCATGGGGGGATACGTAGTCTTCGATACGACGAGGTCCTACAACGGCAAGATATTTCGGCTCCGAGACCACCTGAAACGCTTCTTTAGATCGCTGCACTATACGCGTCTCGATCCGGGTATGACTATCGACGAGATGGAAGCGCTCACTCTGGAGGTAGGTCGGCGAAACGAGTCGGTCCGAGATACCGGCGACGACTACTGCATTACTCAGATAGTCACTCGTTCAGACGGCGTTTCTGATCCCCCGAAGCCAACCGTGTGTATCTGGGTATACCCTCTTGACATCGCACGATATACTCCTCTGCTGCGGAATGGTATCCACTTGGTCATATCCCGGATCCGGAGTTTTGATCCCGACCAAGTGGATCCAAAAGTGAAACACAAGAGCCGGATGAGTTTCTCAATGGCCGAAAGGGAGATTCAGAATGCCGACCCTGATGCGCGAGCACTTCTCCTGGATGCTGAAGGCAACATAACTGAGGGTACGGGGTTTAACGTTTTTGTCGTCAAGGACGGTGTGTTAAGGACGCCCACGGAGCGAAGCATTCTCCAGGGGATCTCCAGGAAGGTAACGCTTGAATTGGCCGAGCAGTTACAGATACCCACGCGCCAGGAAGACATCCAGCCCTACGATCTGTACAACGCCGACGAAGCCTTCATCACCAGCACGCCCTGGGGCATCATGCCTGTCAGGCAAGCGGACTTTCGGACAGTTGGAGACGAGCTCCCCGGACCGATGGTCAACCAACTACAGGCCGCATGGAGCGAGATGGTGGGACTCGACATCGTAGACCAATTCGTGCAGCGTAACAGTATCCTGGAATCACGTAAGTAGTGATGGGAATGACTGTGCTGCTCCCCATTCGGGAGACAGCGTAGCCGCCATCGGGTTAGGCCGTGACCGGCGAGTGCCCGAGCGCTGGCGTGTCACGCGGCGTCTGACACGTACCGTCAGCAAGGATCAAGAACGAAGGAGTAGTCATGGAGTACGTGTTCTGGCTCAACGGTGAGTTCGTACCTGGGAGCCAGGCGAGGGTTAGCATCATGGACGCTGGGTTCATGATGGGAGACGTAGTCTTCGATACCACCAGAACCTTCAACGGCAAGGTCTTCCGGCTTCGAGACCATATGGAGCGCTTCTACCGCTCCCTCCACTACGCTGGTATCGATCCGGGGATGACAATGGTGGAGATGGAGGAGCTCACCTTGGAGGTAGCCCGCCGGAACGAGCCAAGCCGGGAGCCTGGAGGAGACTTCTGCATTAGTCAGATTGTGTCCTCTTCGGACGGCGTGAGCGACCCACCGAAACCGACCGTGTGTGTCTGGGTCTATTCTCTCCTTGTCGACACGTACTCCCCCTTCCTCTGCAAGGGAATACACCTCGTGATTCCCAAGACACGGAGCCCATCCTCAGAGCAACTGGACCCGAAGATAAAGCACAAGAGCCGCATAGTCACGGCGCTCGCTGAGCGCGAGGCGCAGGACGTCGACCCCGATTCTCGCGCGCTCCTGCTGGACACCCAGGGGAACCTGAGCGAAGGCACCGGGTTCAACGTCTTCATCGTCACCGACGGAGTGCTGAGAACGCCCACCGAGCGAAGCATACTCCAAGGAATTTCAAGGAAGGTCACGCTCGAGCTGGCCGAGCAGCTGCAGATACCCGTACACCAGGAAGACCTTCAGCCCTACGACCTATACAACGCCGATGAGGCCTTTATGACCAACTCTTCCGTCTGCGTGCTGCCGGTGAGCAAAGCGGACAACCGGCGAGTCGGCAGAGAGGTACCGGGTCTAGCGACTCTGCAGCTTCAGACAGCTTGGAGCGAGATGGTGGGGCTGGACATCGTCGATCAGTTCGCCCAGCTTGCCAACGCCCGGAGCTCCCGCAGCGGTTCTGGTTGAGTCCGTAGGTACTCCCGGTCGGCCAAACAAGCTAGGAATCATGTCGCTGTGGCCGAGGCCAAGTTTGAAGGAATGCCCCAATTAGGATGAGATGGCTATGAACCCGCACGCAGTGGACGTCGCCGGTAAAGTGATGACCGTCCGTGGACCCATAGACCCCGACCGACTCGGCCAGACGCTGATGCACGAGCACCTGTTCATTGACGTTCACGGGCACAAAGCCCCCGACGCCGACGCTCCGGTGACGGAGTGGGCACTGTGGAATCAGAAGTTGACCCTCGATAACCTTCACCACGCCCGGGAGCGCAGACAGATCAAGGACAACTGGATCCTCTCAGATGTTCCGGTCGCCGTTGAAGAGGCGATGGAGTTCCGCCATTGGGGTGGTGGGACCATCGTGGATGTAACCAGCATCGGCCTTCGCCGGGACCCGGTTGCGCTGCTCAAGGTATCGAACGCGACTGGCCTCAACATTGTCATGGGGACGGGCTGGTACCAGGAATTCTACCACCCGCCCGACATGAATCAGCGCACCGTGGGGGACCTCACCGAGGAGATCGTTCGTGACATCACGGTGGGTGTGCGTCACACGGGTATACGCTCCGGAATAATTGGAGAGGTTGGCATCCACGGCAATCCTATTAAACCGAATGAGATAAAGAGTATCCGAGCATCGGGGCGGGCCAGCAGGGCCACGGGCGCGGGCATCTCCTTCCATGGCGGCGGCCATGGAAGGGAGAGGCTCGATGTAGTCGACATTCTTATTGAGGAGGGTGTTGATCCTTCCCGTGTCGTTTTCGGCCACAGTGACATGATCGCTGATGACATGCCGCTGATGCTCGAGCTCCTGGACCGAGGCGTCTACATTCAGTTCGACTACCTCGGCAGGGTAGGCACCGCTCTAGTGCTTCAAAAGCCGGAGGGCGCCCGATCGGACCTCTACTCGATGAACTCCCTAGGCTTTACGGCTCTGATCGGGATTGCGATACCGAAGCTGATCGACGCCGGATACGCTGATCGTGTTCTGATATCACACGATCTCTGTACTAAGGAGCAGCTCAAGAGGTATGGCGGGACCGGCTACTCCTTCATCCTCGAGAAATTCGTCCCTCACTTGCGCGAGTCGGGTACGAGCGAGGAGCATATCCAGATGCTGATGGTGGAGAACCCGAAAAGGGTTCTCACACTTGCCCAGCCAGCGCCGTAGGCCTCCCTTCTTTTCCCGGCTCCCTGTGGCCTTCCCTGCTCCCTCATAGCGAACTTCGCACTCTCTCCGGGTTCGACCCGGCGACCTGACCTTTTTCGATCTGCTATTTTTTCTTCGGCAGCCCTGATCGTGAAGGATTTTGCGAAGTTGACACTACTGCACACCCTAACATATACTCGGCCCAACCAGAGTATCGGTTGCTGGTACGAACTCAGTCTCGTGTCATCTGAGTTGCGTCGAAAACCGTAAAGACGTCATTAGAGTAGGCTCGTGCGTAAGGCATGCTAGGAGGATGAGATGAGCAAATCTGTGTTGTCCCATTTGCCCTTGGTACTACTGGCCCTGGTTTTGGCGGTCGCCTGTACGAGGGAGACTGTGAAAGAGGTGCCTGTCAAAGAGGTGGTCACCCAAGAAGTGGTCAGAGAGGTGCCGGTCGAGAAGGTCGTCGAGGTAGAGAAGGAAACCATCAGGACCATCGAGATAGAGAAGCCGGTCGAGGTCATCAAGGAGGTCGTCAGAGAGGTTAGGGTACCCGGCGAAACGGTGGTGGTGGAGGTCGAGAAGGAGGTCATCAGAGAGGTCAAGGTACCCGGCGAAACGGTGGTGGTGGAGGTCGAAAAACAGGTCATTAAAGAGGTGCCGGTCGAGGTAGTAAAGTTCATCGAGGTGGAGAAGGCGCCGATCAAGGAATACTCTGAAGCACCCATGCTGGCACAATCGGTCGCCGCCGGACTACTGCCTCCCGTCAATGAGAGGTTGCCCGAGGACCCATGGATAATTCCCGTCGAGGAAGTCGGAGTCTACGGAGGATCACTGCATCGCGCATACCTCGGCCCGAGTGACTTCTGGACCCACGGTAGAGTGTCGCGCACCGCGATCACACGTTTCACAACCGACGGTTCCGGAGCCGTACCATCCGTGGTCTCGAGAGTCGAGTCCTCCCCCGACGGCAAGACGTTCACGTTCTATCTCCGGAAAGGCATCAAGTGGTCAGATGGGATGCCACTCACAACGGAGGACTTCAGGTTCTTCTGGGAAGACTTCCTTCTGGACGACGATGTTTCGTCGTCGGCGGCAAATCTCACCTTCTCGCTGGCAGGTCAGCTCCCCGAGGTGGAGATACTCGACGAGTATACCTGGAGCTTAACGTACCAGTCACCGAACTACGCACTTATCAAGAGGCTCCCCCTCACCGACGCCCCTAGTCAGCAGCCCATGCTGTGGCCGTCACACTGGGCCAAGCAGTTTCACGCGCGGTACACGGCCGACCCGGACACACTGGCCGCGCTGGTGACGGACGCGGGCTTTGACGACTGGACCGAGTTGTGGGACCATAAGTTCGACAGGAGGGCCTTTGACCTCACGAGGCCGACGTTGGATCCCTGGGTCCTGAAGAATACCTGGGGCGCTCAGCGGGTAGTAGCCGAACGCAATCCCTACTACTGGGCCGTGGACCCTGCGGGCAACCAACTTCCCTATATCGACCGTCTGGTCTATGACCTAGTCGAGTCCGCGGACGTGATCGGATTGAAGGCGATAGCGGGAGAGATCGACCTGCAGGGCCGCCACATCAATCTGTCGAACTACCCGGTTCTGCAAGAGAATGCTGAGAAGGGCAACTACAGCGTCCACCTCTGGCCCGAGTTTGGGAATCTGAGTTGCGTGGTGTACATCAACCTGACGTGGCCTGGCCCTGAGGGCGAATTCTTCCGGAATGTGGACTTCCGGCGAGGGCTGTCCGTTGCCGTGGATAGGGACAGCATCAACGAGACCGTGTACTTGGGTCAGGCTGTACCCCGCGCCAATATGCCTCCGCCGGGCCACCCGGAGCATCCCGGCCCGGATTGGGAGAAGAAGTGGGCCTTCTACGATACGGAATTGGCAAATAAGCTGCTCGACGATGCCGGACTTACTGCGAGGGACAGCGAGGGTTGGAGATTGATGCCGGACGGTAACCGTATAAGTCCTGAGATCTTGGTATGGGAGGGATTCTCCGGTTGGCTTGACTGCACCGAACAGGTGATTCGGGACTGGGAGGCGGTCGGCATTAAGGCCACCATGAAGTCCGGTACAAGGGGGCCCATAACCACCGAGTATCAGGCCAACCGGGGCATGATGTTCACGCTGCTGACCGACACTGCGGGCTTCACGTTCGTCTCCTCCAGGGCGAACACCGACTTCACTTGGCCCTACGGGGGTCCCCTCTGGATGGACTGGCTGTTATCTGATGGTGAAGAGGGTGAAAGGCCCCCTGACTACGTCATAGAGATAAACCAACTGCATAAGAAAGGAGCTACCGTTCCGCCGGAAGAGGCCAACGAGATAGCTCACCAGATATACGAGTTCTTCGCCGACCAGGTCCTCGGGGTCCCGATAGTAGGGATGGTTCCCGTGCCGATGGTCGTGAGCAATCGAATTGGCAACTTCCAGGAGTTCGGATATTATGGGTGGCCTCTCCGCTCGCCGAGCAATGGCTTTCCTGAGAAGTTCTTCCTCAGGCCAGGTTGAAGCATAGCCGACTCCATCGTGCACTGAGATTGGAGGTATTGGCGGCCGGAGCCGGACCCAGCGGCTCCGGTCGCCGTTCATTGTGGGCGGAACGTCCCGGCGTTCACTTCGCCATCTGCGGCTCTGACTGGCGTTTTCGGACCGAGCGCAGAGTCCGCTAGGAACCCTTGTTCTCTTGAGGTGTCCCAAGCATGGCCCAATTCCTACTGAGACGCTTGGTCATCTACGTATTGATGCTGTTCGTGATGTCGATAGTAGCGTACGGCATCATCGAGGCCCCGCCAGGAGACTACGTCGATGACTACGTCGCGTTCCTGCGGTCCCAGGGCGAGTATGACGAGCATGAGTCGCTTCGCATCCGGGAAAGGTATGGACTGGACGAACCAATATATGTTCGCTACTTCAAGTGGGCGACGGGACTGCTACGCTGGGACTTAGGAATCTCGCTCGAGTTCCAGCAGCCTGTGACGGAGTTGGTGAACCAGCGCCTGGTGATGACGATCATACTGGGCCTCTTTACGGTGCTGTTCACTTGGACGCTGGCCATCCCCATCGGCATCCTCTCGGCTGTGAAACAGTATTCTGTCTTGGACTACGTCTTCACATTTGTCTCTTATCTTGGCATCGGCACGCCCAACTTCCTATTCGCCCTGGTCCTTATGTGGACTGCCTTTGCCGCCTTTGACATGAGCGTAACGGGGCTGTTCTCACGGGATCAAGTCGATGCGCCCTGGGGCTTCGGGAGGATCGTGGATTTGCTCAAGCACATATGGGTACCCATGATAATCATTGGGACTGATGGGACGGCCCGTTTGGTAAGGATCCTGCGGGCCAATCTACTCGACGAACTTGGCAAGCCATACGTCGAGACCGCCCGTGCAAGGGGGCTGCCTGAAAGGACGGTAATCTTGAGGTATCCGGTGCGCATAGCTCTCAACCCGTTCGTCAGTACTGCCGGCTGGACGCTGCCAACGCTTTTCTCCGGCAGCCTGATCGTGGCTCAGGTGATGAGCCTCCCGACCATTGGGCCTCTACTCCTGAGGTCGCTGTTGAGCCAAGACATGTACATGGCCGGGTCAATAGTACTAATCCTAACCGCACTGACCCTGGTGGGGACGTTGATCTCGGATATCGTCTTGGGTCTTATGGATCCCCGTATTCGCCTGGGAGCCTAGTGAAGTGAGTACGGAATCCACCATAGCCGGGCCGGCCGCCGCCAAAGGTTCTGCGGTCTACGTTGCCGCTCAGTGGAAATTGATCTGGTGGCGGTTCAGAAGGCATCGCCTGGCGGTTGGCGGTACGATCGTTGTGTTGTTGTTCTGCCTCATCGCATTGTTCCCAGAGTTTATGGCAACCGAAGACCCCCACGAGAGGCATGTCGAGAAGCTCTACCTTCCGCCCATCCCGCCGCAGCTGTTCGATGGTTGGCGCTTTAGCCCACACGTGTACGGTGTGAAGTCGAGCCGTAATCAGAAAACGCTGGCAATCGAGTTCGAGACTGACAAGACCAGACGATACCCTGTTAAGTTCCTTGTTCACGGATTCTCCTATAAGCTGCTGTGGCTCTTCGAGACCGATATACACCTTCTGGGGGTAGACACGGACGATGAGCTAGTAGCGTTCCACCTTCTCGGGACGGACCGCATGGGAAGAGACATGTGGTCGCGCCTGATGATAGCAACCCGGATATCCATGTCTGTCGGCCTCGTGGGGGTGGTGCTCAGCCTACTCTTGGGGGTCTTACTCGGCGGTCTATCGGGATTCTATGGGGGCTGGGTGGATTTGATTATCCAGAGAGTGATCGAGTTCCTCCGCTCCATTCCCACGATCCCACTGTGGATAGCGCTTGCTGCCGCAGTCCCCCGAGACTGGTCTATAGTCAAGGTGTACTTCGCCATCACGATTCTCCTGTCGCTAATCGGCTGGACCATCCTGGCTAGGGAGGTTCGGGGGCGGTTCCTCGCCCTACGTGAGGAGGAGTTCGTAGTCGCTGCGCGCCTCTACGGGTCCGGCCCGTTGAGGACGATATTTCGGCAATTGGTGCCCAACTTCATTAGCCACATAATTGCCACCACGACCCTAGCCATTCCGTCGATAATCATTGCCGAGACTGCTCTGAGCTTCTTGGGGCTCGGCCTGCGGCAACCGGTCATCAGTTGGGGCGTGCTGCTGTCCGAGGCCCAGAACATCCGGGCGGTGGCGACCGCTCCATGGCTCCTGATACCTGGCGGTTTCGTGTTGGTTACCGTTCTCGCGTACAATTTTATGGGCGATGGTATGCGAGACGCGGCCGACCCCTACTCGGTGCATGGCTGATGATTAGGCCACTTGGACCGAGAGTCGCCGAGACGAAACTGCCTTTAGTTCATATTCTGACTTGAGGTGCGAATTTGCGGGACGACTCGACACTCATCAGCATCAAGGGATTGAAGACATACTTCTTCCTGAACGAGGGTACGGTCAAGGCAGTTGATGGCGTGTCCTTTGACCTAAATTCCAGCGGGACCGTGGGTATCGTCGGCGAGAGCGGCTGTGGGAAGAGCGTGCTGGCGCGCTCAATCATGCGCATCGTCCAACCGCCCGGCCGCACGGTTGAGGGTGAGATATATTACCACCGGTCAGCCGAGAGCCAGTCAGGCAGCGACCAATCAGGCGATGTCGTCGACCTGTGCGCCCTCGATCCAGATAGTGCTGAAATGCGGCGTATTCGAGGCGGGGACATCTCAATGATCTTTCAGGAGCCCATGGCTTCGCTGAGTCCCGTGCACACAGTCGGAGCACAGATCGTCGAAGGGATTCGCCTCAACCGGCATGCGACCAAGAATGAGGCGCGGGATATGGCCATCCAGATGCTAGGAAGGGTGGGGATTCCAGATCCCGAGACTCGGGTCGACGAATACAGCTTTAGACTCAGTGGCGGTATGCGCCAACGTAGCATGATCGCGATGGCGTTGGCTTGTAGTCCTAGGTTGCTTATCGCCGATGAGCCTACGACTGCTCTGGACATGACGACCCAGGCACAGATTCTGGATCTGATGCGGGAACTCCAGCTAGAGCTAGGGATGGCGATGATCCTGATTACACACAACCTTGGCGTGGTCGCCCAGATGTCCCAGCACATAATCGTGATGTACTTGGGCAAGATCGTGGAGAGTGCGGACGTCAAGACCCTATTCCGCGATCCGAAACACCCGTATACGCGAGAACTGCTCAAATCCATTCCGAAGCTTAGTCGGACAGGGCAGACTGAGCGTCTGGCCGCGATCAGTGGCAGCGTCCCTCCACCGTTCGAAAGACCGACCGGTTGTCCGTTCCACCCTCGTTGTCCCCAGTTCATGGCTGGGACGTGTGATGCGATTGATCCGGCCCCCGTAGAGGTGGGTCCCGAACATACCGTAAGTTGCCTGTTATATTCAGAACCCGATCAGATCGAGGTCAGCAGCAGATCATGAATCGAGAGAATGATTCGGTACTGCTCAGTGTAACTGATCTCCGGGTCTACTTCCCCGTTGTCTCCGGACCTTTGCGCCGTATCAGAGGCTATGTGAGGGCAGTGGATGGGGTGAGCTTCGACGTGCTGGAGGGGGAAACTCTTGCACTGGTGGGAGAGAGTGGCTGTGGAAAGACGACCACGGGCCGGGCTATCCTTCGGGCCGTCAATTCGATGTCTGGGGAGATAGTCTACAGATCGCGCGATGGCAGCGCCGTCAGCGTCACCGGAGCGAACAAAGGAGATCTGAAGAGACTGCGTCAGGAGATGCAGATCATCTTCCAGGATCCATTCGGGGCCCTCAACCCTCGTATGACCGTCTTCGACATCGTCGCCGATCCACTGAGAGTGAATCGCCTAACCGATGGTGGAGAGCTCGAGGACCGCGTGACGGAGATGCTCCGACTCGTGGGCCTCGCGCCAGAGTATGCGCGCCGATATCCCCATGCCTTCAGTGGCGGACAGCGTCAGCGTATTGGAATCGCTCGGGCACTGATCATGAGTCCCCGCCTCGTTGTCGCCGACGAGCCCGTCTCAGCATTGGATGTGTCTGTGCAAGCACAGATACTAAATCTGCTGCAGGACTTGCAGGAGAGGCTTCGGCTCACCTACCTCTTCATCAGCCACGATCTCAGCGTGGTCCAATATATGAGCCACCGCGTGGCCGTAATGTACGTAGGCAAGATCGTAGAGTTGGCCCCGACACAGACACTGTTCACCCGACCCAGACATCCTTACACGCAAGCCTTGCTCGATTCGGTGCCGGTGCCTGACCCGGAAATCGGCTCTCATGCGACACCCCTGAAGGGTGAGGTAGCCGATCCCGCGAACCCGCCCAGTGGATGTTACTTCCATCCCCGCTGTCCCTTTGCTCAGACGGTTTGTGAGACGACGGAACCGCAACTGACGGAAGTCACACTTGGTCACTACGCCAGTTGCCATTTTGCTGCAGACCTTGACTTACCCGGGGTCACGGAGAAGTGACACACGGCATTAAGACTACGGATACGGAGGATGGACGTGACGACTACTGAACAGATCACCGGATCGGAGGCCATAGTTAGGATACTGGAGAAAGCTGGTGTCAAGTACGCCTTCGGCTTATGTGGACACGCCAACCTGTCCTTGTTGGATGCGCTTCACGATTCGGACATAGAGTTCATCTCCGTGCGGAACGAAGGAATGGCCGTGCATATGGCAGACGCGTACTTCCGCGCATCACACCAGATCGCGGCGGTAGTGACAACGGTCGGTCCTGGAGTGACCAACACGGTTACCGCGGTGGCTGACGCAATGGCAGACGCCAGCGCAGTCTTGATCATTTCCGGCGATGCCCCCAGCTACCTGTTTGGAAAGGGTGCGCTGCAGGAAATCAGCACCACTACCCTTGGAGAGCAGTGGGCGTTGCTGCGTCCAGTCACGAAGGGGGCATGGCGAGTAGCCGACGCCGGGGATGTTCCAGGTTCGATTCACAGGGCGCTGAACTTGGCCCTCTCGGGCTGTCCCGGTCCTGTAGCTGTTTCCGTGCCGATGGACCTACTCAGCGCAGTTAGGTCCTTTGAAGTGGACGAGCCGCAACAGCATCGGGCAGCCTATAGTCGCATGAGAGGAGACAGAGAAGCCATCGAGCGGGCAACTGATATCCTGGCGCAGGCAGAGCGTCCGATGATATTGAGTGGAAACGGGGTGCTGCTGTCGCAGGCTACTCCCGAGTTGACCGTGGTGGCCGAACATCTTGCCGCTCCAGTGGCGACGTCGTTAGGAGGCCAGGGGAGCTTCCCTAAGAGCCACAGACTGAACATCGAATGTCCAAATAGCATCGGGAATCCGGCAGTCCGACACGCCATGCTCACTAGTGATGCAGTGCTGGTGGTAGGATCGCGGCTCACGGAGTTCGAGGCCAACTCATGGGACCCTGAGTCCGGTTTCGACCCGCGGGCAAGACAAGACCTTGTTCAGATCGACGTCGATCCCGACATGATAGGCAGAGGGCTGCCGGTCAGGGTGGGTATTGTTGGAGACGCCAAGGCGGTCTTGGCGGAGCTGGCCCATGCGCTGTACCTGCGGTGTCCAACCAGGTGGCCGGAGAAGAGCGGATGGCTGGACGAGGTACTGACGCTGATGGATGAATGGCGAGAAACCGTTGTGGTGCAAGAAAAGAGCGATTCGGTACCGCTAAACCCGTATAGGATTACCGCCGAACTGCGCCGCGTACTTCAGCCAGACAGCATGGTTCATGTGGATGCGGGCAGTTCGATGCGTTACATCGCCGGACAGCAGCTTCGGTTGGATGAACCGGGAGCATTTTTCTTCAACGCGGGCTTCGGCAGCATGGGGGCGACGATGGCTAGCGTATTGGGCGCTAAGCTGGCCCAGCCTCAGAAGCAAGTTGTCGCCATCGTCGGAGACGGAGGGTTCACCTGCAACATGTCCCCGGTGATCACTGCGGTGGAGCACGGTATTCCCGTCGTCTGGATAGTGATCAACAACTACGCATTTCATTCGATCGAGATATATCAGCACAGGCATTTCGATGGACGGGTTTACGGTACTACCTTCCGTGACCGCGAGGGCGAACCATTTAACCCTGATTTCGCCTCCCTCGCCAGGACCTGCGGGGCGCTTGGCTTCCAGGTAAGGCATCCGGAAGAGCTAGCCCCGGCCATAAGACAGGCCATCGAGTCCAATCACCCCAGTGTCGTGGAGGTGATCGCTGGACAAACGCGATACGTCAGTACCCATGGGTGGTTTGAGGCCAATCGCATCCTCGGAGCGGAGGCCGAGTTCAAGCGCCAACGGTCTATTGAGAAGGCGGCTGCCGCCGAGCCGTTGAGTTTATCCGCACACTAGTTTCCTGAAACTCAAGTACATTCGCAAAGCGGGCGAAATTGGCCAGTATTTGATCGCCGATCTTGGTCGAGACAGTCGAGACAAAGGAATTGGGATCGCAGTTGGTGGCCTTGAGGCGCGGTGGGACTGCTGGACCTCCTGAAGACTCTGGTCTAGTGGCCCTACTTGAAGTCTGGGACAGCTTCTGTGCATCCAGCACCGAGATGCGAACGACCTTCAAGCAAGGGCCTTGACGGACGAAGGCCTCGTGGCGATCATGACGCCCCCAGGGAGCAGTTTAAGTGGTTCATGCCGCGCTGCGCGACCGTGAACTGTCGCGTCGCTCCAATACCTTCGAGGCAACCGACGGTGTGGTGGCTCTTGGATTGGGAACCTAGTACCGTTTCAATCTGAATATGATGGATAGATGTGTTGAAGTTTAGTACGAGCGTCCTGAGTGGAGAAGCGCCAGTCTATGACGGCGACAGCCTCATTGCGCTTACGTTCCAGCGCCGAGACCCCTCGCTTCAGTATCACCTCGTCGCTGATTCGACGGTTGAGACACTGGTTGCTAAATACGCTCAACTCTATCTCAGCCATGTTCAGCCAACTGCCGTGTAGAGGAGTGTAGTGGAACTCCAGGCGCTTGGCGATGCGCCGCCGCGCTTCGGCTGGCTTGAAGGCATCGTACAACGAGCCCAGCTTGTGAGTGTTGAGGTTGTCCAGCACCAACCGTATCGTCTCTGTGTGAGGGTATGCATCATCAACCAGCCACCTCATCTGATGAGCGAAATCCACAGCAGTGCGCCGCTCGGTCACCTCGACATGCCGCCAGCCAGCTTTCGGCTCACAGAACATGAACAGGTTTCGAGTGCCGTTTCGCTTGTACTCGTAGTCATATCGTTCCACCCGACCCGGCTTGGCCCCGATGACCGGTCTCTTATCGGCCACCAGTTGCCTGGATGTCTCGTCGAAACAGACCACGGGATGGTCCGGGTCGTAGTCTGCGTGGTACAGGTCCAGCACGTCCTCCATTCGAGCCACGAACTCCCCGCTCACCTCCGGGATGCACCACTCCTTCTTCTTCCACGGCTTGAGTTCGTTTTTTTGAGTATCTGGCGCACCGTCTCGAGGGAGATGCTCTCGGCAAACCCCATCGCCACCACCTTGTCGGCAAGCAGTTGGATCGTCCAATCCGCGTGTCCTTCGGGTGCGTCGCTGCACGCGATGGCTATCAGATGTGCTTCCTGTCTGCCGTCCAACTTGCGCTTCTGTCCCGGTCGAGGGCGCTCATTGAGTGCGCTGTCGAGTTCCTCCTTCACAAACCGCGTGCGCACACGTCCCACCGTGGATGCGCTTATCAATAGGCCGCTGGCGATGTCACGGTCGGTCATGCCTTCGTCCGCCTTCAGCAACACCAGCGCTCGCTTGACCTTACGGGCCGAAGTCTCGCCACGACTCGCCATCTGCTTGAGATGTGTCCGTTCCGACTCGTTCAACTCCACCTTGTACTTGAGAGCAGCCATGTCTTCGTATGTCCTCTCTATAGGATCATACATAAGACTAACCTATTTCTTATACTTGTCAAATACACATGGAACCGGTACTAGTGTCGGCTGAGCGAGCGATCAGCTGGTAGCATCGGGGTTCCCTTCGACCTTGGTAAACTGGCTCGTCATCTCGGGACGGACGGTCTATATTGAGACTGAGTACCGGAAAGTTCGCAGTACAGGACACGCTAGCCCACCAGCTACGCTAGCTATGGGATCAGAACGGCGCAGCGGCTCTATAGACTGCTTCCCGGCGGTTCGAGTCTCGAGGAAGAGGGTTTCCAGGCTCTTCCCATCGCCGCCAGTCACACGACAGGAGTCGCCCTTGACCGCCGCCTTTCGGCGCATGTAGGCTGATTCGACCTCCTGCATGAGGCTTGGGGCTTCACTCTCCCCTGAGTACGAGACTGACGGAAAAGACGTCTCTGGACATCGAGGCCGGTAAAGTCCCACCACGCTCCGGCCTCAGCATTACCTCCCGCCTCCGGGGCCTTCCAGTCCTCGAGACCCTTGCATACCGGGACTTCCGCTGGGTCTTCCTCGGCTCGTTCGCTTCCTTTATGGGCATGAATATGCAGCTGATCACCCAGTCCTGGCTGGTGGTCGAGCTGATGAACGACTCGCCCCTCGCCCTGAGCCTGTCGATAGTGTCGTTCACGGCGCCGATCACCGTTGTCTCTCTGCTCGGAGGGGCGATGGCCGACCGCATCCCGCGGCGGAACCTGATTATCTTCAGTCAGAGCGGGAATGCCGTGATGACGTTCCTGATGGCCACACTGGACGTAACTGGCGTCATCGTCTTCTGGCAGGTGATGGCAATTGGCTTGGTCAACGGGTCGATGATGGCGCTCAACATGCCCAGCCGCCAGGCGATCATCTCGGACATCGTGCCGGAGTCCCGGCTGATGAACGCCGTATCGGTGAACAGCTCCAGCATGAACCTGACCCGCGTGATAGGCCCCGCCGCGGCGGGTTTTCTCATTCTCTTCATCGACACGTGGGCGGTTTTCTACCTCGTGTCCGCCGTGTACGTCTTCTCCGCCCTGACGATGTCGAGGGTGCATGCCGGGTCCGAGGCGGCTGGGCGCTCGGGCAAGGGGATGAGAGGCGACATCGGAGCCGGCCTGTCATACGTGGCCCAGGACCCGACCCGGCTGGGTCTCATCATCATGTCCTTCATCCCAGCGCTTTTTGGGTACTCCTACTACGCGCTTCTGCCGGCGTGGGGCCGCGAGGCCCTCGACATAGGCTCCGAAGACCTGGGCCTGATGATGATGCTAACGACGGGGCGCCTTTCTGCTCCTCTTCTGCCTCCTGTGGGGTGCCGCTCTGGCCACGTTCGCCCAGACGTCGAGCTACCTCCATGCCATACCTCTGCTGATGCTGGTCGGACTGTTGAATTCGGTGTTCATGTCTCTGAACATGACGCTCATTCAGATCCACTCATCACGGGAGATGCGCGGGCGGGTGATGAGCATTTCGATGATGAGCTTCGGGGTGATGCCTCTGAGCGGGGTGCCGTTCGGCATCCTCGCAGAGTTCACGGACACTCCCTTTGCGCTGACGCTCAGCGGGCTGCTGCTCGTTGTGTTCACGCTGGTCTTCTTCGTCGCCTATCCGAGCTACCGCCGGATCGCATGAAGGGCATCGCCGTCTTTCGCGATAGCCGGGAGGACTGGCGGCCCGACCGGAGCCGGCATGGCCCGCCGCTTCCAGACGACTGGTTCATAGTAGATCGGGGAGAACCGGCTACCCTTTAGCCCGAATCCACCGATGCGGAGCGGCCTTGGGGTTGGAACAAGGGGTGAGGGCCGTGGGACGCGACGGTCCGCGCTCGATTCCGATAAATGGGGCCGGTGGCGGCCTTTGGTTGTCGTTGGGGGCGCCGATGGCGGTCCTGGGCAGCGGCGCTGGGGCGGGGTCGGCGGGACAGCATGCAGGGGAAGACAATCGCGGACCGGGCCGGTGCGACTCTGTGGGTCGGTTGGGTAGTCTGGTGGACGTGTCAGGCGCCGTCGGTGCCGTCAGGCAGGCAATGGCAGGGCTCGCAATCGAGCCAGCGCGCGAGTGAACTGGGTTTCCCAAGGCCAGCCCTGTGGCAGATGCAAAGTGAGGCGGCGGGCCGAGCGGGTGAGCCGTCCGGCCAGGGAGAAGAAGCGCCGCCGGAGGGTCTTGGTGGTCACCACCCCCTCGTCCAGACCGATGCGCGCGGTCCAGCGGGCCAGGTTATGGGCCAGCACCTGGACGGCCAGCCATGCGCCGTTGGCGGGGAAGCGGCCCGAGGGGAGATGGTTGAGGCCGACGCCGTGCTTGAGGTCTCGGATAGCATTCTCAATCTCGGCGTGGCGGCGATGGTCGGCCTCCAGTTCCAGGGTTTCCCCGTCCCGGTCGGTGATGAAGCCGTGATAGCTGTAGCTGGCGAAGAGGGCCAGTTGGGAACCGGGCGTGGGCTTCACCCGCCGGACGATGAGCCGCACTGGGGCGGCTTCGGGCTCACCCTGGAAGGGAGTGTAGGTGGTCTCGGCCACGTCGGCGCCGCCGTCCATCCAGTAGGGGACGGGCGTCCAGTCCTCCTCGGGAATCGCCTCAATCAACTCCCTGAGGCGGGCGTGTTGGCGGATGGTGATGGAGAAGCGGACATCCATCTTGCGGCAGACGACGACCAGGGCGTGGGCATAGAAGCCGCTGTCGGCCCGCACCGTGAGTTGTCCTGTAGCCCCAGCATGGCGCACCCGGCCCACGGTCTCCCGCAGGAAGTGGGCGGCGCCCCGAACGGTGTTGGCGCGGCCCTCGCGCAGCCGAGACATCAGCACGTCGCCGGTGCCGGCGGCGATGGCCAGCAGCGGGTGATAGCCCCGCTGGCCAGTGTAACCATGGTGACGCGCCCCCTCCTTGGCCAGTCCGTAGGTCTCGCACATGGTGGAGTCCAAGTCGATGGTCAACGGCCCTTCGCCGGGTCCCGCACCAGCGGCCCAGGCCCGGGACAGCAACTCCCGGCTCACCCGATCCAACTGGCGGACGTGGCCCCACCGGAAGCTGCGCAGGAAAGTTCCCAGGGTGGATGGCGCCTTGACTACGCAGCCGATGGCGCCAGCTGTCCCGCCGGTACGCAACACGTCGGCGTCGTCAATGAAGTCGCCCCCAGCCAGCGCCGAGGCCACCAGGGTCAGCATCTTGTCTCCTGGGTTCGCTCGCCCCGGCGCGTCTCCCAGGTCGACGTGGCTGTCGACGACTTCACGCAGGCCCAGGTGCTGGGCTAGGGTCACCGGGAGGAGCAGCCCAGCATTGGCCACCAGGCGGTGGTCGTCGAAGGCGATACGGATGCGGTCGGGATGGTTGCGTGCTAGCATCTATCGGGTGCTCCTTGTTCTGGGGTCGGCTTTGCTGTTTCAAAACCATTATCCCAGATTCACAGGGGCACCCTCTTGCCGCTTCAGGACACTGACCCGACGCCCTCCTTCGGTGGATTCGGGCTAACGCGCTGACGCCGCTGGAACCCCGGGTGCAACACACGGCCCGCATCTGCGGCGACCGGCTAGTGGCGGCGACCTCGACCGAGCCTGTCCTGAGTGGTGGCGAGGTCGCCGCCGTCCTCACGCCCAGTTGACTTCGGTTTGGAGTCGGTGTCGACCGCGTGGCTCGCGTCGGTCGAGGACGCCAGGGTCGCGGTGTCCTACTTCGGAGTCCGCGTTGAGAATCAGGCGGCCGCCAGCACGCGGTGGTGGTGAACGGCGCGGGGGCGCGGTTCATGCGCATGGGGGCCTATATCCAGTGCGTGCAGAGGCCTCAGACGATGGCAACCCGTCGCGCGGGCTTGTTTGGCCTGGCCGTGTACGTCGACCGAGCCGTGTCGACTGGAGGTGACGGCGCCCGGAGGCCCTGAGCCCGTGATAGTCCTGCTTAACGCGCAGGGCAGGCCTCAGGCGACCCCCATCCGGCGGGGGTAATCTGGTCTCCCCAAATATATATATGGCAGATCAGCTGGCGCAGGACCGTGCTCTACGACACGCGGAGAGCGCGGGCAAGGCTTGAGCTTGTGCGGCGGATCGGGCACGCCCTTACGCTGGGGCTCTGGTGGAGATAGCCGGGGGACTGGGGGCTATTGTCTCGGAGTTACTTGCGCGACCGGAGAATCCAGAACAGGTTCAGGGCGACTATGGTCCCGGCGGCAAGCCACAAGAGTGTGCCCAGGAGAGGGTTGAGCTGAAGTCCCAGGCCCAGCCCGAGGTAGAACACGACGACCGCCAGCAGAAACACCAGGGCGTGGGCAGCGATCCTGACTTTCGCGCCGGTCATTGCGCAACCATTTTACCAACTCCAGGGAGGGCGATGGAAGTATTTTGTATACGGCCCGCCGAGAGCTGCATCAGGGACCTGGGCCAAGTCGAAGTGATAGATGAACGACATCACCCCCACGCCGTCGTTCCTGCGCAAGCAGAGGATGACCCCCGAGCCCCCGACACAGGAATCCAGGTGGGCCGGGGTGGGGTACATGCCGCCCCGCCGGGTTCAGGCGGGGGCGACCTCGTTGAGCCGGCCGGTGGCGCAATCGTATACGAAGCCCCGAACCTGGTCCTTCAGGGGGATGAAAGGGCTGGCCTGGATGCGTGAAATCGACTGTCGCACATCCTGTTCCAAGTCTCCGAACGCTTCCAGCGCAAACGCCGGTCGAAGCCCCGTATCGGCCTCGATTGTGTCCTTGACGTCGTCGTCTCGGAAGGTCAGCATGCCGCAGTCTGTGTGGTGGATTAGCACTATCTCGCGTGTGCCCAGCAGGCGCTGAGAAATCACAAGGGAGCGAATCACGTCGTCGCTGACCACGCCGCCCGCATTGCGTATCACGTGCGCGTCCCCTTCGTCGAGACCCAGCAGTTTGTGGGTATCGAGGCGTGCGTCCATGCACGCCACAACCGCCAGGCCGCGCGCCGGCGGCAGGGGCAAGCTGCCCTTGTCAAAGCTCTCCGCGTATCGAGCGTTACTCTCCAGTACCTCGTCGGTCGTCGTCACTGTGGCCTCCTCGTCGGGGTCAGGATTGAATCATCAGGGTCGATGTTGTCCACAATTGTCGCATCGTTGGCAACGCAAGTCACCTTTTCAGCCGAACAAGACTTCTGGCGCGGTGGACCAAGCCGGCGCGCTTGTCTACCCAAGGCGGCTATTGGCCCGGGGAGATTCGGGTACAGCGGTCGGCGCCTGAACTCCTGTGAACTTTTGTTTAACGAAAGTGAACGATATCGGCCGTGGGGCTCAGAAGACCGTCCATTCGGGTTTGCGGAGCGCTAATAACCTGAATATCATGCCACCATCTCGATGCGAATCACCTCTAGTGCGATTGAGCTACGCCTTGATGCGCATCGCAGCCCACCACCTCATCCACGCTGGCGAGATAGTCACGGTCCGGTCGTGCTTGGGACACGACACGGACAAGCTTGGCCGCCCCGACTGGGGCCGCCCCCTGGCCTGACGTACAGCCTCTAGCGGTAGCTACCCGCGGTTACTACGCCTCTACTCGTCAACTTCAAGAGACTGCATCCCCAGCTTCTATCAGACACCCCGAGTCCTTGACGCGCTGGCCGTAGCGGCGGGTTCGTTGTATGTAGCAGCGAAGACCATCTCGGCGAGCGACCGGCGGAACGAGTCGTTGTCGCTGAACTGCTTGAACAGCTCGATTGGGTCCGCGACATATTCGGTCATGGCGCGTTCCAAAGCCTTGTCGTGCTCGATCCGGGCGTTCTGCGGGTCGGGATTTGCCATGGCGTTCTGGTACGCCCTGTCCCCGGCAACCTTCGCGGGCAGCTCTTCTGAAACCACCTTTCTAATCTTGTCAGGATCCTTCCATTCGATGTTGCCGAACCGGTCGTTGAACTCCCTGATGATGTTGGAGAGGCGCTCCATCTCCGGTTCCGGCTTCTGCCCGCCGCCGCTGGTCGATACCGGCTCAATCTCGGCGTCCTCATCGGGAAGCTGGATGTCCCGCACTGCCTGCTTCTCCACCCGGTAGCTGTCCATGTCGATGGCTTCGAGAATCCCCTTCGACAGGTCGTCCTCGATGGGCGCGGGCAGCTTGGGAACGAGGAAGGTCAGGAAGATGGAGAGCTTCTCCCACTCGGCGTTGGAGTAGGGCAGGATGGCGGCTAAGAACCCGTAGGTCCGGAGGAACGCCTTGGCCTTGCCCTTGAAGTCCACCTGGCCGTCCTCGTCCAGCTGCTCGCGGTAGAGCGAGACACAGGCGTCCAGGATGGGATCAAGTTGGTCGCGGTCGGCTCCCGAAAGGTACCGCTCCACCAACTCGTCCAACTGCGCCGGGGCGTAGACCTGATAGCCATCGAGCGCCGCTTTGAGGTCGTGCAGCCTGTCTGGGTCGGTCTCCTCCGCCAGGACCGTGGTCCGGTAGTAGTCGGCGAAGGCGTCCTGGATCGTATCGGCGTCGTTGTTGAAGTCCAGCACGAAGGCATCGTGCTTCTTGGGGTGCGCCCGGTTGAGGCGCGACAGCGTTTGCACCGCCTTGACGCCCGACAGAATCTTGTCCACGTACATCGTGTGCAGCAGCGGCTCGTCGTAGCCGGTCTGGAATTTGTCGGCGCAGACCAGGAAACGGTACGGTTCTTCCTGAATCCTGTCTGCGATCAGGTTCGACGAGAAGCCGTTGAGGGATGCTTCAGCGACCTTCGTACCACTGTATTCGTGCTCTCCGGAGAAGGCGGCGATGGCCCGATAGGGGCTCTTGCGCTCCGCCAGGTAGTCCCGGATGGCGTAGAAGTAGCCGATGGCTCGCTGGATGCTGCTCGTGACCACCATGGCCCGCGCCTGCCCGCCGATCTTCTGCAGGCCGGACACCTGCTCGTGGAAGTGGTCCACCATGATCTCGGCCTTGAGCCGGATGGCGTGGTCGTTGTCCTCCACATAGCGTCGCAGCTTCTTCCCGGCCCGCTTGGTGTCGAATTCCGGGTCTCCCTCCACCGTCTTAACGAGACGGTAGTAGCTGTCCACCGGCGTGTAGTGCTCCAGCACGTCGATGATGAAGCCTTCCTGGATCGCCTGCTTCATGGTGTAGACGTGGAATGGGAGATGCCTGGTGTTCCCGCCCTCGAGCGACGGGTCGCCGAAGATTTCCAGGGTCTTGTTCTTGGGGGTGGCTGTGAAGGCGAAGTAGCTGGCGTTGGGCAGCAGCTTCTTGCTCTCCATCAGCCGGTTGATCTTGTCCTCGGTGGTCTCGTCTTCTTCCTCGCTACCGGCTTCTCCCAGCGCCATGGATACCGATGCCGAAGTCCGTCCGCCCTGGCTCGAGTGGGCCTCGTCGATGATGATGGCGAACTTGCGCCCCCGGTGCTCGTTGCCGATGGCGTCCAGGATGAACGGGAACTTCTGGACGGTGGTGATGACAATCCGCTTACCATCCTGGAGCAGGGTGCGGAGATGGCCGGAGCTTTCGGCATGGCCCACGACAGAGCCGACTTGGGCGAACTGCTTGATGGTGTCCCGTATCTGCCTGTCCAAGATCTTCCGGTCCGTGACGACGATGGCCGAATCGAAGAGCGCCTTGCCGTCCTGCTCCAGCCCGATTAGCTGGTGGGCCAGCCACGCGATGGAGTTGGACTTGCCGCTGCCCGCCGAGTGCTGAATCAGATACTTGGGGCCGACTCTCCTGGTGGATGCGTCAGCCAAGAGCCCGCGCACCACGTCCAACTGGTGGTAGCGGGGCCATATCTGCTCTCGCCTCTTGCGTCCGGTCTTGTCGTCCCTCGTCTCCACGAGTTGAGCGTAGTTCTCGATGATGTCGGTCAGCCCGTCGCGGGTGAGGACCTGCTTCCATAGGTAGTCGGTCTTGAGGCCGTTGGGGTTCGGCGGATTGCCCTTGCCGTTATTCCACCCCTTGTTGAAGGGCAGGAACCACGACGCCTTGCCTTTGAGATGGGTACAGAACTGCACCTCGTGGTCGTCCACGGCGAAGTGGGCCAGGCAGCGGCCAAGCTCGAAGAGCTTCTCCCGTGGGTTGCGGTCCCGCTTGTACTGCTCGACCGCATCATCCACCGTCTGCTTCGTCAGGCTGTTCTTCAGCTCGAAGGTGGCGACGGGCAGGCCGTTGATGAACAGGCACAGGTCCAAGGCAAGCTGGGCCTGGTCCCGGCTGTAGTGGAGCTGCCTCGTCACGCTGAAGCGGTTCTGTCCGTACTGCACCCGGGCCTTCTCGTTCCCCGGCGACGGTGTGCCGTACATGAGGTCGATCTGGTGCGGCCCGTGCTTGACGCCCTTGCGGAGCACGTCGATGGTCCCGCGCTTCGCGACCTCCCCTTGCAGCCGGGCCAGGAACTTGCGCCGCGTCGGACTGTCCCGGCCCAGATCCAGCGACTCGGCGGCAACGGGCTGGGTGGCGTGGAGGAAGGCGGAGAGTTGGGCCAGGTCCACGCAGTACTCCCGGTCGTAGTCCTGCGAATCTCCGCATATCCAGCCCGCGCCGTAGCCGGCCGGCCGCTCGCGCACCATGCCCCCCTGCGGCGGGTCGCAGGGCGCGCCTGTCAGCGCCGCGCAGATGAGGCGCTCAAGGCCCTTCTCGCTGGTGTCGGTGGTCACGCTATCCCTCTTATACTCAGATGGGGACTTCCCGCAGTTCGCCGGGGCGTATTTCCTCAAGGGCATTGCGGATGGCTTCCGTTCGCCGCGATATGCGGGGCCACGCGGTGTTCATCAGGACGACCACGGCCACCCGCCTGTTTGACATGTTCTGTTGGTATCGGATGCCCTGATCGGTGGTGATCAGGACCTCGTAGCCGGCTTGTTCAGCCCGGTCCAGCAAGACCCCGTTGGCCAAGTTGTCCCAGCCGCGCTCCATGGCCGTTTCGATTTCATGGCCGAAGAGCTGGCGGCGCAACTGCCTGGGCGTCCCGTTATCGAACAGGATGCGCATGGGTGACCTTGGCCCGGAGGTCCTGCGCCACGTGTTCCAGCACCGCCTTCACCTCCGATTCCTCCACGCCGTCAAACCATTCGATGAAGTCGTAAATCGTAGCGCCCTCCGCAAGGTTCTCGAAGAGGGCGTACACCGGCAAACGAGTGCCCGTGAACACCCAGTTGCCGCTCACCTTGCCGGGCACGCTCTCCACTGCCGGGCACTTTTCCCAGTCCGTCATACGGTCACCTCGCTTTCCATTGCCAACTCTTCGACCGACTCGTCGATGTCATAGAGGGCTTCGTCCAAGCCGTCCGCCAGTCGACTGCTCTCCTCTATCGGGTCCTGGTCGTCGATCTCATCGGGTATTTGGGCCGCTGCGTCGCGCACGTCCAGCTTGCCGGTCACCACGTCGGCGATGAGGCGCGTGCGGTACTCGCGGAGGAGCTCGATCTGCCGGCGGGCGCGGCCGATGGCGGCGTCGATTTCGGCGGTGGCCTTGTCAACGTGCTCGACGATGGCGATCTGTTCGTCCAAGGGTGGGAGGAGAATCTGGTAGTTCTTCACATCGTCAAGCGAGAGGCCGTCCTTTGTTCCGCCATAAAGGCTAAGCTGGCCGTGAGTTTGCCCCACCGTAGAGAGGAGCACGTAGCCAAGCCATCTAGAAGACGATCCTGGCAGTGGTTGGCAACGGGCTACGTGTTGGCTTACATAGGCTTCCTCGAGTTCTTCGGGAGCGAGTCCTACTGACCCGATGTAAGCAGTGACCGAGACCAACAGGTCACCCGCTCGGATTCGCGTTCGAGTAACTTCCGATGTCTCCGGTAGGTTCAGTCTTACCGTGTCGTCGAACCGTAGTTGTAGTGAACCACGGTTGAGATTCGCGACGCGAATGAACAGAGGCCCGGTGTCGGAGGCGGATGACGACCAACCCCGGGAACCTGTCGTGACTACTGACACTACGTTTCTGAGACGACACCGGTCCCAATGCTCCGGCACGTCGCTAAGCCACTCGACGCCGGAGGGCTTGAGGCGCACGTTGGGGTCGAGGCCGCGGGTGACGGCCTGGTTGACGACAGCCTGCTTCTCCTCCTCCAGCAGGGCGATGAGTTTCCGCCTGGAGCGGACGTACGACCGGACGCGCCGGTCGGCGTAGTCTAGGTAGCGGACGATGGCGGCCTGTTCGGGGAGGGGTGGGACCAAAGTGGCTATCCGTTTCAGGTGCGGCCAATACAAGCTTCTTTGTATGGTGCCAACACCCTTGGAGCAAATGACGTATTGCTCCACCATTGACTTGTCCCTGAAAAGCAGATCAGCGAAATTTGGGTCAAGCCTAGAGCTCAGCGCCAATACCAAATAGGCAGGGCTTACGATACCCTCAAGATTGGAAACTCCCACGGAACCTCGCCAAGCCTGCTGATTGTTCAAAACAACATCGCCGGGGTCAACCGCTTGATATTGGGAGAGGTCTTGACTTGTAGGATTGGTCCTCTTTTCGTTTACATCCGAGAATCTAATGACACCTAGATTGAGATACACGGACAACAATTCACGATGCTGTTGGTTCACAACCGACTTTGGCCGTGACACCGCTGACAGTCGCACGACCTCCCAATGCCCCGGCACGTCTCCTCGCCATTCGACGCCGGAGGGCTTGTAGGCGGGGTAGGGGTGGGGGTGGGGGCCAGCTAGGGACATCACGTCACTCATTGCCAGCCACTTCGGTATTCCCTAGTTCTGTTGCGCGCAAAGGGCATCCGTGAGTTATTGGGCGGTGTCCCGTCCCTGCGCACGAAAGCTCGGTGTATCCATCCGGCAATCTTGGCAGGCGCCCAAGGGTTCGGCCAATCGTATATGACCGAGTAAGAATCAGCGTCTGTCCAGTTGTCCGCCTGGCGCGGGGGAATCAGGTGAGGGTCAAGCTGCTTCCCATGATTGGCGTGATTCGGAAGGACGATGCCCAACAGTCCACATCTGGGATTTCTCTTGGTCCTGCGGATACTGGAGCCTATCTCCCAATCCACGTGCCTCCGTTGCCACGTGCGAGGGCCTATCAGGACAATCGTAACAGTGGCGTCTCTGATGTACTCGTCGCGAATCTTCTGGCGCACCGTCGCCGTCTTCAGGCCGGTGTCGTCAATGTTTCCGGTGTCAACTGACCTGTCCACGATGCGCCTTCCCATCATGCGGACGAACGATTCCTTGTATTTGACGTCCTGTTCGTGAAAGCTGACAAACACCTTGTGCCGGGGTAAGTTGGAAGCCATAGGTCTGCTCCGACTAGGAGCCTGTCCGAGGATTCGTTCCTGGAGACGAAACCCGCCACGCAATAACCTGCTTACAGCAATCTAGACTTTGTCGTGGAGTAAATAGCATCTTTACACTCCACTAATGACGCATATCGTTTAGAACATTGTTTCTCGGACAGACTCCTAGGGCCTGTTCACACTAACCGAGAGTATCGGAGGTGAGGGCAGATATGATGAATCCGAATAAATCACGGTCAGTTCCTCACGGTGAGTGAAGATGTGACGGAACCCCCCTAATTGACGGTGTAGACGCATTTTTTTGTACGATCGGTTTACTAACAACGTAATTCGGCGTATTAGTGTGAACAGGCCCTAGAAGATCAGCAGCCACGCAAGCAAGATCGTGGTGACCACAACGAAATAGAACGGCGGCACCGAGAATGACCTGAACAGTGCCCAAAGGACGCCCTCCCAAGTCGAACCGGCGAGGGCGAGCGAGAAAAGGTCCGAGGCGGTTGCCTGTCCTTCCTGGAGTTTCGTGACAAAGTCTTCGTACGACCGACGGAACCTCTGCTCTAGCGCCAGGTAGTAGGCGTCCAACAGGTAGAACAGGGCAGTCGGAGCTAACGCTATCAGCGCATGTTCCGCTTCCCCAGTCCGCGCTACCAGCACCAGGATTGCCGAGACGAGAGTGACGCACCACACCTTGCACGAGCGGCTGTTCTCCGCCATCCGTTGTATCACGCCCTGCATAATCTCAAGGTGCTTTTGAGCGGCGGGAGAATCCACTCCAATGCTTGTGCTTCCTGCCATCTAGCCGCCTCCTCCCACAATCTCCGCCAGCAATCCCTCCGTTTCCCGCTCCAAAGCCAGGATGTCTGCCCGTATCTCCTCCAACGGTCGCAGGGCCTGGGGTTTGTAGAAGTGGCGGGTGAAGCTGATCTCGTAGCCAATCTTGACGCTGTCCGGCACGTACCAGGCGTCCGGGGCGCAGGGCAACACCTCCCGGCGGATGAAGGCTTCGATGCCGCCTTCATGGAGAAGTGGCACCTGCTCGGTGTCACGCAGGTCGGTGTCCGGCTCGTACTCCACCACGGTGCCCTGACCGTCCAGGGCAGCTTCGATCAGTCCGCGGATCGGATCAGATTCTACCGCGCCCGACTTGTGGGTCTTTTTGATGACGGGCGCGGCGGCCTCTTCGCAGGATGCCAACGTCATCTGCAACAGGTTCTTCCGCTTGGCCGTCAACTTGACGCCATGCGCGGAGGCATCCGCCACAACGACTTCCATGAATCGGTTGAAGTCGGGGTGAGGTCCGGCGCCCAGCGTTGTCGCTATCCGGTCAATGACGTTAGCGAGCGGCTCTTCCTTTGCGTCGCGACAGGCGGCTCGGAAGCGCTGGCGATGGGCCGGCGATAGATCGACGGTGAGACGCAACGGACGCTCAACGGTGACCTTCCAGTAGCCGAAGGCCTCGTTGGGGAATATCTTCGACTGCTCCGTCTCCTCGAAGGCACGGAAGGTGTCGCAGATGCGCCGGATGTCCTCGTCGGAGAGCTCACAGTTCTTGCTGCCGAGGTTCTTGCGCAGCGGCCTGAACCACTGGGTGGCGTCGATGAGCTGCACCTTACCCCGGCGATGCGCCGGCTTCCGGTTGCTGAGCACCCAGATGTAGGTGGCGATGCCGGTGTTGTAGAACATGTTGAGCGGCAGGGCGACGATGGCCTCCAGCCAGTCGTTCTCGATGATCCAACGACGGATGTTGCTCTCGCCCTGCCCGGCGTCGCCGGTGAAGAGGGAGCTGCCGTTGTGGACCTCGGCGATGCGGCTGCCCAGAGGCGTATCGTGCTTCATCTTGCTCAACATGTTGGCTAGGAACATCATCTGGCCGTCGCTGGAGCGGGTGATGAGGGAGTAGTCCGGGTTGCCGCCATGCTCCACGACGAAGCGCGGGTCCGTGATGTCGGACTTGCCGCCCATGCGCTCCAGGTCGCTCTTCCAGCTCTTGCCGTAGGGGGGATTGGAGAGCATGAAGTCGAACTCGCGGGCCGGGAAGGCGTCGTCAGAGAGGGTGGAGCCGAACTGCATGTTGTCAGCCTCGACGCCTTCACCCTTCAGGATGAGATCGGCCTTGCTGATGGCGTAGGTCTCGGAATTGACCTCCTGGCCGTACAGGTGGATGGACACCTCCTTGCCCTGCTCGGCGGCCAACTGCGTCAAGGTCTCCTCGGCGACGGTCAGCATCCCGCCGGTGCCGCAAGCGCCGTCGTAGACCAGGTAGGTGCCGGACCTGACCTCATCGGCAACGGGCAGGAAGACGAGGCGGGCCATGAGCTGCACCACGTCCCGCGGAGTGAAGTGTTCCCCGGCCTCCTCGTTGTTCTCCTCGTTGAAGCGCCGGATGAGCTCTTCGAAGACCGTGCCCATGCCGTGGTTGTCCAAGCCGTCCAGCCGCACGGAGTCGTCGGCGTTCAGGACGGGGCGCGGGCTGAGGTTGATTGACCTGTCCAGGAACTTCTCCAGCAGGAAGCCGAGAGCGCCGGTGTCCACGAGCCTGGGAATTTGGTTGCGGAACTCGAACTTGTCCAAGACCTCCTGGACGTTGGGCGAGAAGCCGTCGAGGTACGCCTGGAAGTCGGACCGCAACTGCTGTTGCCGCCCGCGCGAGGTAAGCTCACGGAGCCGGAAGGGCGAGGTGTTGTAGAAGGCTTCGCCGGACGCCTGGCGCAGTGCTCGGTCCTGGTTCGTTATGCCGGCGTCGTCCAACTGGGCCTTCATGCGGAGAACCGTGTCCTTGGTCGGTTCCAGCACGGCGTCCAGACGGCGAATGACCGTCATGGGCAGGATGACGTCGCGGTACTTGCCCCGGACGTAGACATCGCGCAGAATGTCGTCCGCGATGCCCCATATGAAGCTGCTGATGTTCAGGGCGCTCACCGGCTTCCCTCTGCTACCGCCCTCTGGCTTCGGCTCATGCCGTCGTCTCCGGGCTTTCTCATGCTCCTATAGGCTGCCTTGACCATCTGGTCCAGGGCAGCGGCAGTTTCCTCGTTCAGTCGAGGATCTGAATGGAGACACGACGAAATCACTGCTAGAGGTTCCGGCTCCTTCTTGGAATCACCTCCCCTGACGAACCTGTCAACGTCCAGGCCAGACCAAGCCGACAACGCAGCAAGGCTGTCCACGTCCGGTCGCTTGCCCTGAGAGATGCGAGTCAGCGTGGATGCACTGACTCCGCTTTCCTCAGCTACTCGCCTCCAGGTGAATTGGCGAGCCTGCCTCTCCCCGTCCAGGGCGGCGTAGAAGGCGTCGCCGTCGAACCTCGCTCTCTTGATCACAAGCCCCTCCTCCTAGGGATAATGCACAGGATTCGACTATAGCAATGTTCAGTCAAGAGTGCAATGCAAGTGTGGGCGTGAGACAAGTACATAGGTCGGCCTGGTCAACTACGGACGGCGAAGGTGGACTAGGTAGGCGCATTCGTCGGGGTAGTCATGAAGCAACTTAGCGCAGTAGGCATCCAAAGAGCCCTTATCGTCAAACTCTGGGTCCGGGCCTTCCTTGAAGGGTACAAGGCCAATGTCCGCCCAAGTCACGGGGTGTTCGGCCTCGGGGTCGAGACGACGAATAGCCTTCTCCACTCCTGTTCCCACGCCCTTGACCCTCAAGCCGGTCTGCGAGCTCGAGGAACCTGCCGTGTATCTCTCGCACTGGTTCGGCAGTCGCTTCGACATCCCGGATCGCCCGGGCGGCAGCCTTGAACGCAAGACCGACCGCCCAGCCGTCGTTAACCCATGCGGGGTCGTTCGCCACCGCCGGACTATTCTGAAGCCGAGCCTGATGGGCAAGCAGCTCCTGCGCCGCTCGCTGCCCCTTGAACGCGATATCGTTGACAGCGAAGCAGTATCCATAGTCCTCAACCGGGACCGTAGACTCCGTAGTCGGCGTTGTGGATCCGATTGGAGAGGCCTTAAGCGTTTCAACGAGGTCGCTGTTGTCGGTGACGGTGAAAGCGAAGGTCGCATACTCACCCGCTATTACCGTGTCGGCTTTGGACCAGTCGCCGTCAGGAGCCCAGTCGATCATGAAACTCGGCACACCTGTGCCGTCGTGCCCTGGCAGATGGAAGGCGAATGCAACGGCGTTCACCGGATCTTCCCGTCTGTGGTTCGCTTCGACAAGGAACTCTGCGATCTCCAGCGCCTGACCGGCTGAGATAGCCGCATCGGGGCTTATTCTGTACATCAGCCTACGGTTGGGCCCGTAACTGATATCCTGCACCTCGGTTATGGCGAAAGGGATGAATGTGGCCGCAGGCGCTCCCAAGCCCTCCGGCTCCTCCCCTTCGCAAGCGCCTAGGGCCACCACGCAGAGCAAGAACGCGATTATCTGGGCTCTCATGGGCTGTCTTTAGGCCCACCGCCCACGAGGACCTGCTTAAGCTGCATAGCTCCTACCTTTGGAATCGAGGGAGAGCGTTCGCCCCAAAGCGTCCGTGCCCCCGTCAGCGGGGCCAGCCTCTCCCCCGATTCCCCTGCCGGCGTCTGCGGTCTGTTTGCGACGTGCGCGACGTCGGCGCTGAGAATCGCGTCCGATGACGCGATTCAGACGGATTTGATGCTCGATGGAGCAGTCGGTTGAGCAGGTGAGAGCTCGCGGATAGCGCCTGACGCGCTCGGCCGTCAGTGTGGACTCGCAAATCACGCAGGGACGGGGCTCAGGCTCGGGCGGAGGCGGGGGCGCCGGCCTGACCAGCGCGTGTCGGCCCTCGCGGAGCGCGTCCAAGACAGCCCGAGACCTGCCGTTCAGTTTGTTGTTCATCTTCCCCTGCACCTCTAGCCGGTGTCTTGCGGTCCGCGTGGAGAGCGGAACATCCCTAAGAGGGTGTCTAAAAAGGTGCTGTTGGTCCAGACTGTAAACGTCTGTCATCGTTACGGATCCAGAATTATGATGTTCGCCAAGTTGTGTGCCCCACCCCTCGGACCCAGACCCTTCGACTTCGCTCAGGGTGACAGTGGGACTGATTAGAAACCCTTTAAGGTTTCCAACCACTTCCGGCGAACCGACGACTCATGTCTAGTGGACACCGGTGTGGCCTTCACGCCTTGCCCTGAGTCGTACTGGAAGTTATCTTTTCGGTCAGCCTCTATTCAGCAGAAAGGACACTTTCGCCAGTGGCCCGCGTACTCATAGTTGCTTTCGACGGACTCCAGCCTTCGCAGGTGCGGGCCGACCTCGCGCCAAACCTCTCCGCGTTCGGCGCCAGGGGCGTCACCTTTGCCAGAAATCATCCGGAGTTTCCCACCGTAACCCGGATCAATGTCGCCAGCCTCGTCACGGGCCGCCACCCCAGCTCGCACGGACTGGCCGGCAACACGCTCGTTTTCCGCGACTACGACCCGAACAACACCTTGCAAGCCATGGAGCCGCAGCTTGCACAGGTCGCCGAGCGGACGGGACACGTCCTGCTGGCGCCGACGCTGGCGGACATCCTGAACGACCACGGGAAAGAATACGTGGCCGTGGGCGTCGGCACTTCGGGAAACGCGTACGTCCAAAACCCGCGGGCCGAGGCCCTGGGCGGAGCCACGATCCACCCGGAGTTCTGCCTGCCCAGCGGTCTGCATGGCCAGCTTGTCGAGCGCTTCGGCCCGTGGCCGGCCAATGAATTGCCGAACACACCGCAGATGGAGCACGGGGCGCGGGTGCTGACGGAGTACGTGCTTGCGGAACGCGACCCGGCGGTCGCGCTGATCTGGTTCTCTGAGCCGGACAGTTCCAACCACAAGGCGGGAGTGGGGGCCGTCCTCTCCAACAGGGCCCTCGCCTCTGCCGACGAGCAGTTCGGCCGGATCATCGAATGGATGGAACGCAACGGCGGCTCGGAAGAGACCGACGTGATAGTGGTCTCGGACCACGGATACGCAACTATCGGCGACATCGTGGACATTGAGACCGAGTTGCGGGCTGCGGGCTTCCCCGGCGGCGGCCAACCTGGCGGCGTTTTGGTCGCGCCGAACGGAGGAGCATCGCTCTTCTACGCGCACGAAGCCGATCCCGAGACCGTGGTTTGGCTGGCGATGTGGCTCGCACGGCAGCCGTGGTGCGGTGCGATGCTGACGTCGGAACGCGTCGGCCCTGTGCCCGGCACGCTCCCCGCGAGCTTGGGCAACATAGACGGTCCCAGGGGTCCCGACCTCACCATGGCATTCGCCTGGAGCTCCGCTCCCAACGACGCCGGTTATCCCGGCCGCACAACAGCCGGAGGGGGCCCGGTCGGCGTTGGCACGCACGGTGGCATGACCCGCCACGAACTGCGGAACACGCTTATAGCGCGTGGACCCGGTTTCCTTCGATCAACCGTCGTAGACACGCCCACGGGCAACATCGACGTTGCCCCCACGATTCTCCACCTGCTGGGCCTGCCCGGCGGAGAAAAAATGGACGGACGCGTCCTGCAAGAAGCGCTCGCCGACGGCGACGATTCGCCAGACATTGAACCACATACGGAGACGCACACCGCCGAACTTGGTGATTACCGGCAGGAGGTCACCGTTACCACCGTCGGAGGTTCGGCGTACCTCGACGAGGGCAATGCCGTTTTTCCATAGACCGGCAACCCTGAATTGGTGGCCCACAAAACGGCGTGTGAGGTCCGGCTCATCGGCATCACAGTATTCGCTCGCCTCCTCCTAGCAATGCGTGGTCGCCACTATCGCCATCCCGCGGGCACTTTGCCGCCTGATGCAGGACCGGGATTGGAAGCGGAAGCGGGACTCCGGGTCGAGGCCGATGGCAGGTTCGCCCAGGAACTCGAATTTGCCATCCCCCGCAAGGCCGAACGCGACGCAGAAGATACTCCTGCGTTTGACCTCGAAGCTCACGTCGGTCACGGCCAACATGTCGCCATTCAGCCTCCACGACGACGCCACATGCACCGCGAGAAAACCCTAAGGCGCCCCGGTCAATAGCTTCCTTAGAGGGTGTCTAAAAAGCATTGGAATGCGCTAGCCGGCGCAACATCAACCCGGTCATGGCGGCGTAGACCCATGCTTCGGTGGTCTGCGGCAACTCTTCGTAGTCCTTGCTCAGTCTCCGGTACCGCCCGAGCCATGCGAACGTGCGCTCTACGACCCAGCGGCGGGGAATGACCTCGAAAGTGTTCTGGTTCGCTGGACGCCGCACCAACTCCAGGGTCCAACCACCAACATTCCTGGCCCATAACACCAGCTTGCCGGCGTAGGCCCCATCCGCCCAGATCCGCTCCAGACGCGGGAATCTGCCTACCAAACGTACAAGCGCCAGCCTGGCGCCATCACGGTCCTGAACGTCGGCCGTATGCACTACCACAGCCAACACCAGTCCCATCGTGTCTACGATGATGTGCCGCTTTCTTCCACAGACTCTCTTACCAGCATCATAGCCACGAGGCCCCCTTTTTCGGTCGTCTTGACCGACAGACTGTCTATGATCGCCGCACTGGGAGACACGTCTCTACCTTCGGCGATACGCACCTGGTCACGCAGGGCCGCATGGACCCGCTCCCAGGTCCCATCCCGCCGCCAGGTGCGGAAGTAGTGGAACGTGGTCCGCCATGGGGGCAGATCGTGGGGGACACTGGTGTGCCCTGGGGTGGCGGCGTCGGGATGATGTTCGTCGGCGATGAGGCTAGGGAATCGGGTTCCGCCGTTGCCGCGACTGCCGTTGGGGTCGCCGCCGGAGTCGTCGTCTGGCCTGAGCAGGCCGCCAGAACCATGAGGAGCGGTAGGAATGCCCGAAGTGGGACTCTTTTCATTCGCGTCCTCCTTCTGACTGGGAATCGGGGCCGAATTACCCAGGCCTTTAACTCAGGCATTATGGCGTGACGGGGCGGCGGACGCAGGGACTTGAGGAGCGCCTCGGTCTACGATTTCTCCTGTTCCTGCGTCCCCGCCTTTGGCTTGCGGTAGCCGACGCGAGGTTGGCTAGATGACCGCCACGCCAGGGTGACATGTGTCAATGTCCAGCGGCCGAAGAAATCGACACGCTGCACTGGTGGGTCGATGCGACTGATGGCGCGCTCAGCGTTGTCGCTCCATTCCGTCGCAGTGGTGATGATGTACCGCTCGACATAGGGCTCGCCCATGAGACGCCGCTGTGACTCAGCCAGGAAGGAGTCGATGTCGTGCTTGTCGATACGATTCTGGCATTTGCACTGGATCGCGGCCAAGCCTCCATCGTGACGCTTGGCTACGATGTCGATGCCGATGTCACCGCCATCACGCCCCGGCCACTCGCCCCAACGCCAGACTTCGGCGAAGCGTGCTTGGTACAGAGGGTCCGTGCGCAGCACCTTTGCCACAAGAGGTTCGAAGGCTCGCCCTCGGTCCTGCTCATCGGGAAACCGTTCGCACAGACGCTGGTACACATCGGCGAAGCCGTTCATGCCCTCTCCTGAATAAATGTCTGGACACTGAGAGAGCAACTCAGACTCATAGGTGTTTCATTCGCTATTCGGGTGTATCGAGGGTGTGCGCCTGTCTATAGACTGGTTACGCGATTTCCTCAAACTGGTTCTGCAAACATTCTGCAAACTCAAGTGCCCGTTCGAGCGTCGCGCTCGCCTCTGACGCGGGCAGCACATGTCCGTAGGTGTCGACGGTCGTCTGGATGCTCTCATGGCCCAGCCTGGCCCGGACGACATGGACCGGCACACCGGACGCCAGCAGTAGGCTCGCGTGGGTGTGGCGGAGGTCGTGGAACCGCACATCAATGCCGTGACTGTCCGCGATCCTCCGGTAGCCGTGGGTGAGCGAGCCGGGCCGCAGCTCGCTCCCGTCGGGACGGGCGCATACCTGAGCGTCGGGAGCCGCACGACGGGACCTCAGCAACGCCTCGGTCAATTCGCCGTAGGAGACTCCCCGCCGGGAAGCGCGCGACTTCGGCGGCGCAATGTGGCCCGGAGCACCACGGATCGCCACCATCGACCGCCTGACGGTCAGGGTCTTGGCTCCAAGGTCGACATCAGACCACCGCAACCCCAGGACCTCAGACCGCCGCAGGCCGGTGTAGATGGCCAGGTGGATGGGCAGGTGATAGTCAGTCCCGCGGGCCGCACTGAGCAGCCGGTCGACCTCGGATGGGTTGAGCGACCGGAACTCCGGCTTCTGAAGGCGCGGTGGCGATACAGCCTCCAGGACGTTGCGGGGCAACATGTCCCATTTCACGGCCTGGGCGATGGCATGGTAAAGCAGGTTGTGGAGATGGATGACGGTCTGGGCCGATAGCCCGCCAGCCATCAACTCGGCGTAGTACCGCTGGACCTGTTGGGGGTTTAGGTCGGCGAGGTCGATCCGGCCCAAGTCTCGCTTGAGCCGCCTGACGATGTTGCGGTAGCCTTCCAGCGTCGTCTCCCGGACCGTGAAGGCCACGTAATCCCTGATCCACTGGTCGAGGTAGTTGGCCAGGGTGATGCGGGCGGTGTCGACGTTGATGCCCTCGTTGAGGTCGCGTATCACCTCGACCAGGCGGCGCTCGGCGTCTCGCTTGGTGCCCTTGACGCTGACCCACTTCTGCCGCCGCTTGCCCGTGCGCGGGTCGTGGCCCACGTCGACGACGACGGCCCAGGAGCGTTCCCCCCGCTTGCGCAAGTGGCCCCTCACGACTCTCTTAGCTCTCCACTAAGACTTCCACTCCGTACACCACGCGGGTGAAGGCATACGCGAAAATACACGGGAAGAGACCTCCGGCCAACACCTTTAGATTCGTTTTTTGCGCCTCCAATGCGGTCTCCGGCGGAAAGGCCCATTGTGAAGACGTACAGAACCGTCAGAAACGTTGCAATGGCGGCAACGGTCCAGATGGTGATACCGATTACCACAACCACTGTTCTTCGCGTCATTCGAATGCTCCCAAGGGATTGTAGGCCACCTTGTCTAGCGGCACGCCGTAGTAGGCGGCCATCTCTATGTTGTCGCCGAGTGCCTTATGGAGAGCCTGTTGGGTGTCGATCAAGAGGTGCTGGGCGAGGCGCGCCCAACCAGCTCCCGCACCTTTCGATGTATGAGGTTGATCTTGTAGTTTGTGGTGCATTGGCGTACCGAGAGCGCCATTTCCCCATTGGGCTTCAGCGCGAACACAGGAATCTCCGTGAATGTATTGCCGCCGTGTCCGACTCCGTCCCAAGTGTCCTGGTAGAGATCGCGGTCGCCCACCCCGTGTATCGGGATGGTAGTCTGCGTCTCCAACCAGTCCAGGTGGACGTAAACGTCGGGCGGCTCCCATCGGGTGTCGGCGAAAACTGCCCCCTGCGGACGGGGCTCGATTTCCCCGGCCTCTGCCATAAGCAACAGCACGGTCGACTGGACACCTGCCCCGAGCGCTACGTAGTCCACCCTCTAGCCTTTGTCTCTTCGGTCCTCGCGCTCTTGCAGAAACGGCATGACAAACAACAGCGCCCCTATCAGCAACACCCAGCCCTCTGCGTCCCCGAGAAACAGCAGCTTGGCCACTCCGGCAGCCGCGAGGACCGCCGCCGTCGCCGCAAAGACGGCCCTCACTCCGACACCGTCTGCGAAGTCACGAGCACATTGGACGGGAGTGTCGGAAACCGGCTTACGATCACCTGGTAGAGCACCTGATGGCCCGTCGCTTCGACGTGCGACCGAACCGACGCCCACATATCGGCATCGGGGGCCGTGTGGAAGTCCTGAAAACACCGCTGGCACGTAATCTCGCCGCTGTGCTCGATCATGCCGGCAGGGCCTTGGTCTCTGGCAGGTGCGTTCGGCACCTCCCCTCAAGGTACATCCTTGACGGTAAGCGGCAGACGACATCTCTGTCAACCCCTTGAGGGCGGTTTGCAAACGGTTTTGCAAACCTGCTCAGGCCTGCTCTAGCGGTCTCCAGCCGGTTCCACAGGGTTGGCAACTACGTTTTCCAGGCTCCAGCGGGTTCAGCAGGGTTCTACAGGGCTACATCCGGGGAAGTAAGACCGAGGAAGACGGCTAGCGTCTCCTCAGTATCAAGTAGGCAAATACGCCGACGGCTATAACTAACGTGATGCCCAGGATGATGATCAGTGTGATGCGCTCGCGTGGAGTGTTGGCGCCGCCGGTTAGGGTGTTGCGGATGCGGGGTACTGCATCGCCGATTGCCGGAATGGAGGGTAGCCTCAACCGCGGGATGAGGCGCGACCCCGGCTCGGGTGTCGGCGTCGGGGTCGCGGTAGGCTGAGGGGCCGGGGTTGGCGCAGCAGTAGGCGTCGGCGTCGCAGTGGGTGACGGCGTCGATGTGGCAGTAGGCGTCGGGGTCGGTACCGGTGTCGCCGTAGCGGTGGGTTTCGGGGTGGGCGTAGCCGTAGGAGTCGGTGGCGGGGGCGGCGGTGGTGGCGGCGGTGGCGGGGCAATGGGGTCTTCGAGGTCGCATGTGGGGGAGTCAGGTTCGTTTGCCCCATCTACCACCCGGACCGTCATCTCCGAGGGTGTCCCTAACGTATGGTTAGGATCCTTGTCAAACGCCAAGAGGTATGTACCAGTAGAAGGGGAGATCGCCAGGACCTATAGACCACTTCGCCAGGAGGTTTGACCACCCTGGGCGCCGGATTGGCGACCATTGCTGCAGCCTGGATGTAAGGAGCAGCGATGGCGTACAGGGAGGTGTCGAGAGTGGAGATAGCAGAAGTGGTGCGCCGCTGGCAGTCGGGCAACAGCCAGCGGCAGATAGCGACCGGTACGGGGCTGTCGAGGGCGACAGTCCGCAGGTACATCGTGGCGGCCATGGGAGCGGGTCTGGCCCGGGACGGTCCTGCTCCGAGTGAGGATCAGCTAAGTCGCCTGGCCGGGCTGAACCTGTGCACCCCTCGGAAGGTGGAGACGCCGACCGAGGAGGTCCTTGTCCCCTGGGCGGACCAGGTCTACGAGTGGCTCACCGCCGACCGTCTGCAGGTGACCCGTATCCATGAGCTGCTTGCGGGCCGAGGCTGCCGGGTCTCGTACACGTCGTTGAGGCGGTTCATCCAGCGACGGGGCTGGCAGAGGCGAAGTCCGGCGACTGTACGGATGGGGGAGAGCGCACCCGGCGAGGTGGCGGAGATGGACTTCGGTCGTCTGGGTTTGATAGAGGACCCGGCGACGGGCCGCCGCCGGGTGGTCTGGGCGCTGATCATCGTTCTGACATACTCGCGGCACAGCTTCGTCTGGCCGACCTTCAGCCAGAAGCTTGTCGATGTGATCGAGGGGTTGGAGGCTGCTTGGGCCTTCTTCGAGGGCGTTCCCAAGTACCTGGTGATCGACAACTTCCCCGCAGCAGTGGCTGGTGTCGATCCGCTCCATCCCCGTCTCACGCGCGGCTTCCTGGAGTACTCCCAGCACCGGGGCTTCATCTCAGACCCGGCGCGGGTGCGCCATCCCCGGGACAAGCCCCGCGTGGAGCGTGGAGTGCCCTACGTGCGGGAGCGATTCTTCAAGGGCGGGGAGTTCAGGGGTCTGTCGGACATGAGGTCTGCGGCCAGGCGATGGTGTCTGGAAGTGGCCGGACAGAGGATACACGGCACCACCCGCAAGCAGCCCCTGGTAGTCTTCCGGGATGAGGAGCGCCACGCGCTCGGGGAGTGGGACGCAGAGCCCTACGAGATGACCGACTGGCGCACGGCCAAGGTGCATCCCGACCACCACATAGCCTGCCAGTACGCTCTCTACTCGGTGCCCTCTGCGACATGCCCGCCCGGGCAGAAAGTGGAGGTGCGGCTCGGCAGCAAGCTGGTGCGCATCTACCACCGGGGAAGACTGATCAAGGTACACCCGCGCCAGGACCGCGGCGGCAGATCCACCGACCCCGACGACTACCCGGCAGAGCTGAGCGCCTACACCCTCAGAGCGCCGGATCAGATCAAGCGCAGCGCGGCGTCACAGGGACCGGCCGTGGCAGCCTATGCCGAGCGTCTCTTCGACGGCCCGCTGCCCTGGGCCAAGCTCAGGCAGGGACACAAGCTCATACGCCTGGGAGAACGCTACTCCCCTGAGCGTCTCGATGCCGCATGCCGGAGGGCTCTCTCCGTAGACCTGATCGACGTGCGCCGTCTCGAGCGCATACTCGTCGAGGCCCTGGAGCAGGAGGCCACGCAGCCGGAGCCTCCACCGATGCCCCAGGTCGATTCGCCAGGCCGGGCGCCGTTTTCGCTCGTGCCAACGGCCGCACCGCTCAATCAGCACAAGGAGAACGCTCATGACCACCACGACCGAACTCACTCCGCTGCTCAAGCGCCTCAAGCTCGGCGCCGTGCTCAACACCCTGCCGGAGAGGGTCGCCCTCGCACGGAGGGAGCAGCTCGACTACGCATCCTTCCTGCAGATCATACTGACCGATGAGATCAACCGCAGAGACCACAGGCGGCTCGAACTCCGCCTCCAGAGGGCCGGCTTCGAGCAGACCTGCCGCCTCGAAGACTTCGACTGGTCCGCATCCATCACACTCGACCGACGACTCCTCGACGCCGCCTTCTCCCTCCAGTTCCTGGCGCGCAACGAGCACGTCCTGCTCGTCGGACCGGTCGGCGTGGGCAAGAGCTTCATCGCTCAGGCCCTCGGATATGCTGCCGTCAGAGCCGGCCATACCGTCCGCTTCGTACATGCCGACGACTTCTTCAGGGCCATGGCTCAGGCCAGGGTGGACCACTCCACGGACAAGACCTTCCGCTCCTTCCTCGCCCCGGACCTGCTCATCCTCGACGACCTCGGTCTCCACAGGATGACCCAACTGCAGTCCATAGACCTCTACGAGCTGGTCATCGCCAGGCATCGTACCGCCAGCTTCGTCATCACCTCCAACAGGGCTGTCGACGAGTGGCTCGGACTCTTCGACGACTCCATCCTGGGAAACAGCGCCCTCGACCGGCTCGCCAACGCCAGCTACCAGATCGTCATAGAAGGCGCCAGCTACCGCGAACGCTTGTCACCCCACAGGGCCCTGCTCGACCGAAAGGAGGTGGTTGACCCTCAAACCTAACGGTGATAATAGTCCATCTACAGGCCCACAGGGTGGCTCAATGACCCTGGCGACGACTGGCCCATAGGTCCTGGCGATTGACAATCCTCCCAGTTACCAGGATGAAGAGCGATTTGGATCGTCCGGTTCGAAGTGGTCACACCGTCATAGCAGACCAAGTGGGTCAAATCCGTTTCTGTATTACCCCGTCCCCGGAATGCCCAAGCGATCAATTCGTCGACTTGAGGGCCATTTCCCGAGTCGAACACCCTGATCCCGCCCCTGACGGGGTGGGTTTCTGAGCCCGATTCCGGGATAAGGCGCACTGTCACCCTCAGCCGGGTGCCTTCCCGAACCGGATTCGGAGAGACACTCACGAGGCTGGCCACGGGAAGCGTTCCCTGGTTCTGGGCATACGTCCTGCTCCCGAAAGTGAGGGTGGTCGAAGCGAGGTAGAGGACAAAGACAAGTAGGAGGGCGGCCGCCGATATCATGCGGAAGAGCAGGCCGTTGCGGGTCGACATGCGTGGTCGAGTGGGGCGTGACAGCATCGCAGTGATAGTTTCCTTAGTTAATCATACCTCACATCTAGCCGTTTTCTGAAAGAGTTTTGGAATAAGCATTGAATCAAGTTGGCTTCATACAGTAACTACAAGGACCGAGCTCCGTCTTGCCTGAGGAGCACGACCGATGAATCAATACCAACGGGTGCACTTGGGCTGGTCATACCCCTTGACGCCACGAACGTTAGTTCCTACAATAGTTTCCGGGGTAGATGCTGGCCTGTCCACCGGACTCGTTAAGATAGGGGCCAAGGACACGCAATTGGGCAAGATGGAACAGATTCCTGGGATTGTTGGGCTTCGAATCACCTCTCCACATGGTGGGCAAGGCGCTTAACCCATATGGGAGCCTGTTCTATTCCATCCCATCCGTGCCCCATTCCTTCCCAATCCTGCCTCACTTCTTCCATTCCGTGCACCACGAGTGCCCGCACGGAGGCCTTGGTGCTCAAGACTGATACGCTGGCGGCGGTCGGCTCCCGGCGATGACCGGCTGGCACCACAAGAAGCAGGCAGTGGTTGAGGCCGCGCGTGAGCTGGCGCGGATTGGCCTGGTGACCGGCAGCAGCGGCAACGTCTCCGCTCGACTGCAGGATCATCGGGGCCTCCTGGCCATTACGCCTCTAGGGAAGGCATGCTCAGAGGTAGAGGCGCGTGATATTGTCGTGGCCGACTTCGACGCCGAGCCGCTGGAAGATGGTACGATGCCCTCGTCTGAGACGCTGCTGCACGCTGGCATCTACAGGGCGCGTCCCGACGTTGGCGCCGTGATCCACACTCACCCCGTGTACGCCAGCGTGGTCGCCGTAGCGGGCCTCGAAGTCCCGCCCGTCATCGATGAGATGGTCATCGCCATAGGAGGGTCCATCAGGGTCTCGAAGTACGCGTTCCCGGGAACGCAGGAGTTGGCCGACAGCGTCCTCGATGCCCTAGGGGACAGGGGCGCGGCATTGATAAGGAACCACGGGGCCGTCGCCGTGGGCCGCGACCTTGGCGAGGCCCTTGATGTGTCGGCGCTGGTCGAGCGGGTCTCGCAGGTCTACGTACAGGCCTCTATCCTTGGGAAGGTGGTCCCGCTGCCGGAGCAGGTCGTGGAGACGGAGATGGCACTGTACCGCATGAAGCGTCGCGCCCTTGAGGAGCGAGACTAGGATGGAGGCCCGGTACCGCAGGTGGTAACAGTACCCGGCTTTCTGTTGAGGCGGCTGTACGTCAAGCAGAGCCTGCGAAGGACAGGCGCGGGCTTTGAGTTCGAGCTCAGGAACCGGCTGGGGTCTGGCTATGCCCACGGGATGCAGCCCCTGAAGGTCGACGATGTGGAAGTGCCCCCAGAGAGGACCCGATTCGTTCTGGAGGGAAGCGAGACCCTCTTCAGCGAGATATCTAGGCAGAGCACCTTCACGCTTGCCATGAACAGGACGATCATCGTCAGGACCGAAGGCTTCGACATGGAGCCGGGGACTCACAAGGTCGAGATGGGGTTCGACGTTCCCGGTCTGGGCACCCTGCAGTTCTACTTCACGGACGTGGTGGAGGGTGACTGAGCCCGTCCGTAGAGTGGCCGTGACCGGAGCCGCGGGCTACATCGGCCGCAAGCTCGTCACCGCACTCGAGTTGGATAGCACTGTCGAGAGCGTGCTAGCAATTGACCTCCTGCCACTGGCCGGGCATGTGTCATCCAAAGTCGCCTTCCTGCGGCACGACATTACGCTGCCCTTCGCGGCTGCCCTATCAGATCACCGTGTCGATGCCCTGGTTCACCTCGCCTTCGTGTTGAACCCATCCCGTGACCGGAACCGGTCCAGGAAGGTCAACGTGGGCGGCGCCCTACAGGCGCTCCGTTCCTGCGCCCAAGCGGGCGTAGGCCATGTCGTCTACCTGAGCAGCTCCACGGTGTACGGGGCCCATCCCGACAATCCGGCCGAGCTGACCGAGGAATCTCCCATGCGGCCTGTCAGCGGCTTCCAGTACGGTGAGGACAAGGTGGAGGTGGAGGGCCTGCTCGGCGACTGGGTCAAGCGGGACCCTCGAATGACCGCTTCCGTCCTCAGGGCCTGCCCTGTAATGGGTCCGAGCGCCGACAACTTCATAGCCACGGCGTTCTCCAAGCCGTTCCTGGTCGGCGTATTGGGGCATGATCCCGACATGCAGCTGTGCCACGAGGACGACGTGGTTGAAGTCATTCGCGCCTGCACGCTATCCCGTTCCGTGGGGGTGTACAACGTCGCCGGGGACAGGGCTATCCGGTGGAGTGAGATGGTGCGCGCCATGGGGCGCAGGCTAGTGAGACTCCCTGCACGGATCACCTATCCGCTCACCGAGCTGACCTGGCGCATCAAGCTTCAGAACGACTCGCCCGCCGTTGGGCTCGACTTCATTAGGTACCCGTGGGTCGTAAGCACTGCGAAGCTCCGGCGGGAGCTGGGCTTCGGGCCGATGCGCACCTCGCAGGAGGCCTGGGATTCCTTCGCTCGCCGGACTCAGCCCACAGGAGCGGGTGAGGTCAGCCAGTGTTGATCCTGAAACAGGCTATCCGGGCGGCGGCCTTCGACAGCCGGGTCTTCAAGGCGGTCGCCGACTCACCCGAGGCGGTCTTCCGTTCCCTTCTTGTGGTGGCCATAGCTGGCATCGCGTTCGGGCTCGGCGTGCGGACCGTCGCCATCGAGGGACGAGACGAAAGTCCGACCATGCTCATGCTCTTGGGGTTCGCCACGGTGATCACAGGATGGCTTCTGTGGGCCACCGTCGTGTACCTCCTGGGTACCCTCCTGCTGGGCGGAAAGGCCAGACACAGGGACCTCATGAGATCGATGGGGATAGCTTACGGCCCCGGCCTGCTTCTAGCGCTCGTGGCCGTCCCGGCCGTAGGAGGAACGATCGTGCTGGTCCCGCAGCTCTGGATGCTTGCCGCAGGTGTGGTCGCCGTCAGGGAGACCCAGGGATATGGGACTTTCCGGGCGATAGGGCCCACCGGCATCGGATGGGTGTTGGCGCACTGGCTGCTGCCATCGATCGTCTTCGCCCCTACCTCTTCCTGAAGAGGCAATGCGTCACGGAGCATATCCGATGTGCCGCTCCACCACGTCCCAGCGCCGCCCGAGAAGCCGCCTGACGTTCGCCGTCGTTGCCTCCTCCACCTCTTCGAGCGTCCGTCCCTGCAACAGGGCCAGCTTCTCGGCGACCGCCCGTGTGTGCCTCGGCTCCGTCCAGTTCTCCCGCCTCGGCTTGAATGGCTGTGGAGCGGCGTCGGTCTCCAGCACGATGTGCTCGAGGTTCAGGCCGCGGGCGACGTCCTGGAGGTGCGGAAGCCGGAGTAGAGGCCTGGCCAGCGATATGTAGAAGCCCATATCTACGGCCTCCCGCGCGGTCCTGTCGTCCGCTTGGAAGTAGTGCATAGCCCCACCGACCTCATAGGCGCGCTCCTCACGCAGCACCCGCAAGACATCGGAATGGGCCTCGCGGCTGTGGAATACGATGGGCAGACGCAACTCGCGGGCGATCCCTATCTGCCTGCGGAACGCCTCGAACTGAATGGCCCTGTCCGGCGTCCCCTCCATGAAGTCGAGCCCTATCTCGCTCATCACCAGTACCTTTTCGCTGGACCCCGCTAGGGCCGCCAGGCGGTCCAGCGCGCAGCCGTCCAGGCGGCCCTCTAAATCCATAGGGTGAACGCCCACACCGGCGAAGATGCTCGGGAAGGCCCGCGAAAGCGCCCGATCCATCACCCCGGAGACCTCCTCGTCAGTAAAGGGGTCGAGGTGTACGTGGCAATCGACCAGCAACGGTGTCCTCACGAGGAGTGGATCGCCTGCGAGACGGCGCGCGAGATTGAATCTGGCGTGGGCGAAGGCGACTGGATTATACTACGGGAGGCCCGGCCAGGCGGCCGACAGGGAGGGTCATGAAAGGCAAAGTGCTCGCAGTCGTCCGGGTGCTACTGGGTCTGACGATCAGCGTAGCCTTGGGCTGGCTGGCGGCCAGAGGCCTCGACTGGAGCTCCGTCGGCGAGACGATGGCCGAGGTCTCACCACTGCTTATTCTCCTGTCACTGGCCGTCTTCATGCTCGCCAGCTGCGTCAGGGCGCTCCGCTGGAAGGTGCTGTTCGTCGACGAGCCGGTCTCGGTCGCGCGGCTCTTCGTCGTCCAGAATGAGGGTGTCGGCCTGAACAACCTGCTGCCCGTGCGGATCGCTGGTGAGGCTGCGCAGCTCGCCGTCCTAACGCTCCGCGACGGCCTGCGTCCGGCTGCCACACTAGCCACACTGGGGATGGAGCGTGTCCTGGACGCGGTTGTCAGCACCGCCGTACTGAGCATCGCGTTCTTCCTGGTTCCCGAGATGAACAACTTTGCCCCATACATTTGGGGAGCATTTGGAATCAGCTTGTTGGCCCTGGGCGCCGTAAGGTTCATCTCGTGGGGGAGCGAGGGTCTCCCACTCGTCCGCAGGATAAGCTTCCTCGCCGCGTTCGCCGAGGCGGTGCGCGACCTGGAGAGAGAGCGTGCCAGGTTGGCGATGTCCCTACTCCTCAGCATCGTCTACTGGCTTCTGATCGGCTTGACTGCGTGGATAGCTGCGCAGTCGGTCGGCCTGTCGATCACGCCGACGACGGCCACCCTGGTCATCCTGGGAACGATCTTCTTCGCCACCGCCATTCCTGCGGCCCCCGCCGCGATTGGCCTGTTCGAGTTCGCCGTCGTCTACACCCTGCACTTCTTCGGAGTGGAGCGAGAGGCGGGGTTTGGATTCGCGGTGGTCATCCACGCAGTGCTGTTCCTGCCTCCGACTCTGATTGCGGTGCTGTTCCTTCCGCATGAAGGTGTCGGTTCCATTTTCCGCCTTTCCGGCCCGGTCCGTACCGGAGAGGCCCGGGGGGCATAGAGCGCGTGAAGGGATGAACCTTCCACGCCCTCCCCTTCTGCAACTCCTCGTCCTCACATTGAGCGCCGCGGCAGTGATGTCAGCTGGATGCTCCAAGTCCGTTGGCCCGACGCCAACAGCGGTCATGCCCCCGGCGGCGACGGCCACCCCCAATGTGACGGCGACTCCCTCGCCAACCGCTGTCCCGTCTCCGACACCGAGGCCGACTGTCGTAGTCCATCCGACATCGACGCCGACCGCCCAGCCTCGCCCAACGCTCGTTGCCGCCACACCCGTCCCGGTCGAGCCAACCGCGACACCGCTTGCGCGGTCGGGCGGCACTCTGAATCTGTCCTCCAGGGCCACCATCGCCCACCAGGACGTTCACGACGAAGCATCACCCGCCCTGGCAACCTGGGGACCCGGGATCGCCTACAGCAGGCTCATGCACCTGCAGTCGGGGCCGGCTGTCACGCTGCCCAGTCTGGCGGTCGAGTGCGAGCTGTGCGCGAGGTGGGAGATGGACGGCGACGGGGCGTTTGTCTTCCAGCTGCGGCCCGGTGTGAAATGGCAGGACGCGGCGCCGGTGAATGGACGCAGCCTCACGACCGACGACATCGTCTACAGCTACGAGCGCCAGAGCCATCCCGACCGGCCTAACGCCGCCCTGTTGGGCGCCATAGCGACTCTTGAGGCGAGCGACGAGGTTACGCTGCGTATCACGCTCTCTGTCCCGGACGCCGACTTTCTGCTCTCCCTTGCCCACGGCCACTCGAAGATCGTTGCGCCGGAGGCGGTAGCCGTCAACGGAGACCTGAAGGATGGCCCCACTATTGGCAGCGGCCCATGGACTCTCACTGAGACCAGTCCCAACTCGCTACACACCTTCAACCGCAATCCCTCCTACTTCGAGGACAGGTTGCCCCTAGTCGACAGACTTCTGATACACGTCATCACCGATCCGGTGGTCCGTGGTGCGGCTTTTCGCGCGGGCTCGGTCGACCTCGAGCAGATGGATGGCAATGAGTGGGCGGAGTACGTCCTGAGAAGGCCGTCAGCGCCTTCCGTCCGCATCGCCGAGCCGACCACCGGGCTCGAGATCGGCCTCAACGGGGGCAAGCCCCCGTTTGACGACATCAGGGTCCGCAGGGCGGTCCTCCAGGCCATAGACCCCTGGGGCGCCATTGAGGATATCTGGTTGGGCAGCGCCTTCCCGGCGCCCGGCTTTCAGGTGGCCGCCCCGGACTGGATACTCACGGATGGCGAGCTGAGAGGGTACTTCTCCGACCCGGAAAGGGCCCGGGGTCTCCTTAGTCAGGCGGAAGTAAGCTTGCCGGTTCCTGTAGTCATGAAGGTCGGTGACTTCGGAGAGGTTTATCATTCACACGCGGAGCGAATGGCGGACGAGATGCGACTTGTGGGCTTCGATGTGGATATGCAGGTCGTGAATCGCAGGGCATTCGGCGACGAGGTGTGGTCGGGGGGCGCATATGAGATGTTCGTCGGGCCGACGGCGCCGTCGGCCACCCCGAACGGCTACCTGCTGCCCGTCTTGCATAGCCGCGGATGGTTGAACACCACGGGTGTCGTAGACCCCGAACTCGACAGCCTGATAGAAGAGCAGGCGCGGGAGCTGGACCCAACCGCGCGGCGGGACCTCATTCTTGCCATCCAGAAGAGGGTCCTGGACGGGGCCTACAGGTTCATGCCCGCCGCACGCATTGCGATATGGACCTGGACTGATCGTGTCCAGGGCTTTCACCCAAACTTCGCAGCCTACGAGTACTCGCACTGGACCCGGGTCTGGCTCCGCTGATAGAGAGGCGGCTCAAAGCGAGCGTCTGCGGTGCTGTTCGATGCCGTCGTCGAGGGTGGACCAAGCCAGCAGCGCGCACTTGACACGGACAGGAGCCTGCTTTACGCCGGCCAGAGCGTCAAGGGGGCTACTCACAGCTACGGCGGCCTGTCCGCGCTCGCTCATCATGCTTCTGAATGTCTCAGAGGTCGAAACCGCCTCTGAGATGGTCCTGCCCCGGACTGCCTCCGTCAGAATCGATCCAGAGGCCTGGTTTATGGCGCAGCCCACGGCCTGGAGTCCGATCCGGGCGATTCGCCCCTCAGAGTCGAGGGCGACCTGTAGATAGATCTCGTCGCCGCAGAAAGGGTTGACCCCGTCCGCGCTTATGTCCGGGTCTTCAACTCGGTCGCGATTCCTCGGATTACGGCAGTGGTCCAGGATGGCGTCGCGATAGAGCCCGTCGAGATCATCCAGAGCCATCCAGGAAGTACCTCATGGCCTCTCTCACGGCGTCCACCAGCATGTCCACTTCCTCTTCCGTGTTGTAGATGTAGAAGCTGGCCCTGACCGTGGCGGCCACCCCGAGCGTTCCCATCAGCGGCATCGTGCAGTGATGCCCAGTGCGGACCGCGATGCCCCGCCGATCCAGGACGGTGCCGAAGTCGTGCGCATGTACCTCGGACGTGTGGAAGGATATAACCCCGCCTCGCTTCCCGGGGTCCGGCGGACCGAAGACATCCACGTCCTCCAGCTCTTTGAAGGCGTCGAGTGCGTAGCCTGTCATCTGGGCCTCGTGCTCGCGCACCTGGTCCATTCCGAGCGCCTGCAGATAGTCGATAGCCGCGCCCAGACCAATCGCGCCTGCGATGTTGGGTGTCCCGGCCTCGAACCGCATCGGCAGGTCGTTCCACGTAGCATCCTCGTAAGTGACCTGCAGCACCATCTCGCCGCCGACCAGGAAGGGCTCCATGCTTTCGAGTACCTCGCGGCGGGCGTACAGGGCGCCGATGCCGGTGGGTCCGAGCATCTTGTGGCCGGAGAAGGCCAGGAAATCGCAGTCGATGTCCTGAACGTCCACAGGCATGTGCGGAACGCTCTGAGCGCCGTCCACGAGGAACGCCGCGCCGACAGCTCTCGCCTTGGCTCCCAACTCCTTAACCGGGTTGATCGTCCCCAGGGAGTTGGACATGTGAACGACCGTGACCAGCCGTGTTCGCGGGCTGATGATCGAGTCGACTGCGGACAGGTCGAGGCTGCCATCCTCGGCGATGGGCAGGAATCTCAGCTGGGCCCCCCGCTCGCGCGCCACCTGCTGCCAGGGAACGAGGTTGCTGTGATGCTCCATGGCCGTTGTCACGATCTCGTCGCCGGGCTTTACGTGCTCCATGGCCCAGCTTCTGGCCACGAGGTTCAGAGCCTCCGTAGCGCCCCGGGTCCATATGATGCAGTCGGGGGACTCGGCATTGATGAAGCTCGCCACCTTAGTCCGAGCCTCCTCCATAGCGTCAGTCGCCTCCATGCTCAGCGTGTGGACACCCCGATGCACGTTGGCGTTGTATCTCTCGTAGTAGTCGACGAGGCTTCGGATCACCGACTCCGGCTTCTGCGAGGTGGCCGCGTTGTCGAGATAGACCAGCGGCACGCCGTTGACCCTGCGTGACAGGATGGGAAAGTCCTGCCTGATCCTTGCTACATCAAGCATTGTTGCATCCGTCTTTCATCGTCTGTCTTGAACGTGGAGACCGGCCCAACGAAGGGGTCAGACCTCCACCTCGACGTCGTCACCCTCGACCTTCACCTCGAACGTGTCGATGGGCGTGATAGCCGGCATCACGGTAGCCTCGCCCGTTCTGACATCGAAGCGAGCGCCGTGTCTGGGGCACTCGATCTCGTAGCCATCGAGCTCGCCGTCGTTCAAAGTGCCGTAGTCGTGGGAGCATAGGTCGTCAACCGCGTAGAGCTTTCCCTCGACGTTGCACACCACTACTTCGCGTCCGCCGATCTCGAATCCCCTTGTCGATCCCGGCGTCAACTCGCCGGCTCTGCATACCCTAACGAAAGCCATCGCGGTTTCGTCCCTCCTGTCATGCTGAATTGCTGTGATCAGAGTGCGGCGACTTCGATCCTCTTGCCCTCATTCATCATCTTCTGCCGGCTCTGGATTTCCCGTGTCCGGTCCACCAGCTGGCCGACGGTCGTCCGGTCGAGGATGCGATAGACCGCCTCATCGACCTCACGCCACACCTCGCGCTGAGCGCAGGAAGGGAAGCAGGCGCACGCAGTATCGTCGTCCAGGCACGCCACCGGCGGGTCCATACCGCCCATGGCTTCCAGGACGGCGCTCAGAGTAACCTCGTAGGGGTCGACGGACAGCGAGTGCCCGCCTTGAGGCCCTCTCTGGCTCTTCACGATGTCATTCCGGCTGAGGCTGTGCATCACCTGCGCAAGGTATGGAGCGGGGATCATGGCGCGCAGGGCGATCTCGGACGCTCTGACAGGCCTATCATCGCCGTACAACGCCAGATCTACCAGGGCTCGCACTGCGTAGTCCATCTTGATCGGGACGTGCATAGGACACCTCCTCATACGGGCCCGGCTAGCTCTCCGTCGAAACCGTCCCTTCTTCCCTGGCGAGCGCCGCGTGCATCGCGTGCCACGAGAGCGTCGCGCACTTGATGCGTGTTGGGTAGGCCGACACGCTTTCCAATACTTCCAGATCGCCCAGGCGCTCCCGGTCCACTTCTACGCCCGCCTCCCGAGTAATCATGGCGCGGAACGAGCCGAAGATATCCTCGGCCTCCGCCCGGCTCTTGCCCTTGATGCTCTCGGTCATCATCGAAGCCGACGCTTTTGATATCGCGCACCCGGAGCCCTCGAAGCTCACGTCCGATATCACTTCGCCGTCGAGGGTCATGTATACAGTGATCCGGTCCCCGCACAGCGGGTTGAACCCTTCCTGCGTCCGGTCCGCGTCCTCGATCGGCTTGAAGTTCCGAGGCCTGCGGCTGTGGTCCAGCACCACATCCTGATACAGATCATCTACGTCATACATGCTCAAAACTCGAACCTGTAGCTCGGGAGCGTTGCGAGGAAGGTCGTCTCCAGGTAGGCCTTCAGGTCTGGCTCCAGGACCGCGTCGATCGTCTCGCTCGCGAACCCGTAGATGAGCAGTCGGCTGGCCGTATCTACGTCGACGCCGCGGCTCCGCATGTAGAAGACCGTCTCCTCGTCGATGTTCCCGGCAGTTGCCCCGTGCCCGCACTTCACGTCGTCGGCGTAGATGAAGAGCGCAGGCTTGCTGTCTACCTCGGCATAGGGGGACAGCACCAGGTTCTTGTCGGACTGGAGGGCGTCCGTCTTCTGGGCCTCCTTGCGCACCACTACCGTCCCGCCGAAGACGGCGCGCGACCGGCCGCCCAAGATGCCCTTGTAGTTCAGGCGGCTCGTCGTGTGCGGCCCGGCATGCTCGATGTTGATGTTGTTGTCCAGGTGCTGCGTGCCCGACGTCGTGTAGAGACCACCGAGGTGACAGGCGCTGTCCGGCCCCTCCAGAAGGACCGACAGATCGTACCTGCCCAGTGCCGCGCCCTTGAAGAATGCTCTGGACGTGTATGTGCTGCCCTCTCCCTGGACTACCCGGGACACGCCCACGTGGAACGCGGACTCGCTCTCCGCCTGGAGCCTGTAGTGCTCTACCTCGGCCCCCTCTTCAAGGACCGTCTCGGAAACGGCGTCGCTGAAGTACCGCCCTCCGTCGAGGCCGGCGTAGCTCTCGATCACCGTCGCTCGGCTCTGTGCCTCCGCTACGATCAAGACCCTGGGATAGGATACCGTCGGTTCGGCGCTTCCAGTGGATAGGAAGACCAGATGGAGGGGTGTCTCGACGGCGGTGCCTGCCGGGATTTTGACGAAGGCGCCGTCGCGCACGAAGGCGGTGTTGAGCGCCGTAAAGCCGTCGTCAGTGAACGACGCGTGCCTTGCCAGGTGCTTCTCTACGCCGGCGGGGTCGGACAAGATGGCCTCCTCAAGGTTGGAGGCCTGTACTCCGCCCATATTCGTGGGAGGACTCGACAGCGGCGGGGCGAAGACGCCGTCGACGAACACCAGCCGACACCATGTATCGTGCCATGGCACAGACGCGGACACAGTCTCGGCGCTCAGCCCGTTCAGGGGGCGCCTCGGATCGTACGCGAACTCCGACCTGGCGATCGGCGCGACGCTGGTGTACTTCCACCTCTCGTTTCCCCGGCGGGCGGTGGGGAAGCCCAGCTCCTCGAAGCGGGCCATGGCTTCCTCGCGAATATCGCGGAGCCATGCGGGGCCGTTCGTCTCGCGCTCCGCAGCCCGGTAGTCGGAAAAGTAACTCTCGTACTCGGTACGAGATCGCGTCATGGTACTCAAGCCGCCACCGACTCCTTGATCCAGTCGTAGCCCTTCTCTTCAAGCTCCAGCGCCAGCTCCCTGTCACCCGATCTCACGATCCGCCCGTCCATCAGCACGTGCACCCTGTCAGGGCTGATGTAGTTCAATATGCGCTGGTAGTGGGTCACAAGGATGATCGCCTTGGAGGGAGAGCGGAAGGAGTTCACGCCGCTTGCGACGATCCTCAGAGCGTCTATGTCAAGTCCCGAGTCCGTCTCGTCCAGCACCGCCAGCGTGGGGTCCAGCATCGCCATCTGGAGCACCTCGTTGCGCTTCTTCTCGCCGCCTGAGTACCCCTCGTTAACAGACCTCTTGACCATATCGGTGGCTATCTGGACCATCTCGCGCTTCTCGTCGAGGAGCCTGTCGAACTCCCTGATGCTCAACTCCTTCAGTCCCCGATGCTGCCGGACGGCGGCCACCGAGGCCTTGAGGAACTGCCACGTGCGGACGCCCGCCAACTCGACCGGGTACTGAAACGCGAGGAAGACGCCCTCTCTCGCCCGCTGCTCAGGAAGAAGCGCCAGCAGGTCGTGGCCCCGGTACAGCACCTCGCCGCTCACTATCGTGAACTCGGGCCTTCCGGCCAGCACGCCCGCAAGCGTGCTCTTGCCGGACCCGTTCGGGCCCATGATGGCGTGAACCTCTCCGGTATTAACCGTGAGATCTATCCCCTTGAGTATCTCGGTCTCGCCCACCGAAACGCGCAGATCCCTAACCTCTAGCAGCGAGTCCACTATCCCAACCTCGATTCCGCTTCCCGCATGGTGTCTATCAGCACGCGGGCGTATCCGACTCCTCGCTTCACATCCTTCCGGTCCAAGTCTTCCTCGTAGAAATTGATGTGAAGGGTGTTGATGAGGGCAAACTTGTCCCTGTTGCCGTCAGGGTCGGGCGTGAGGTCGAGCAACTTCCTGGCGTTGTTCGCTATATCCCAGTGCGACCCGTCCGGCCAGCCCCTCGCCTTAGCGACGGATTTCACGTAGTGGGCGACCGCGCCCCACGCCTTCTCGGAGGCCTGTAGCATGTCGCCCTTCTCGAACTCCTCGGCGGCGTGGACGAGGAAACGGTCGCTTATCTCCTCATGCCGCGTCGTGGTGGCCATCTACCCGACCGTCCCTTCGAGGCTCACCCTCATCAGCTGGGACGCCTCCGCGGCGAATTCGAAGGGCAGCTCCTTGAAGATGCCCCGGCAGAACCCGTTGATTATCATGTAGTTCGACTCCTCCAGCGATAGGCCCCGCTGCTGAAGGTAGAATAGCTGGTCGTCGCTCACCTTCGACGTCGTGGCCTCGTGCTCGAGCTGAGCCGTCGGGTTGCGTACCTCGATGTATGGCACTGTGTGGGCCCCGCACTCGTCGCCGATCAGCAGAGAGTCGCACTGGGTGAAGTTACGAGCGCCCTTCGCGGTCGGCATGATCTTCACCTGTCCACGGTACGTGTTGCTGCCGTGTCCGGCCGATATGCCCTTGGCGATTATCGTGCTTCGCGTGTTCTTGCCGATGTGAGTCATCTTGGTCCCGGTGTCCGCCTGCTGACGGTTGTTCACCAGAGCCACGGAGTAGAACTCCCCCACGGAGTCGTCTCCCTGGAGGATCACGCTAGGGTACTTCCACGTGATCGCCGAGCCCGTCTCCACCTGGGTCCACGATATCTTGGAGCCACGCCCCTGGGCCTTCCCCCGCTTGGTCACGAAGTTGTAGACCCCTCCCTCTCCGTCCTTGTCCCCCGGGTACCAGTTCTGAAGCGTCGAGTATTTGATCTCCGCGCCGTCCAGAGCGACCAGCTCGACCACCGCCGCATGCAACTGGTGGGTCTTGCGCATGGGCGCGGTGCAGCCCTCCAGGTAGCTCACATAGCTGCCCTCGTCAGCGATGATGAGGGTCCGCTCGAACTGCCCGGTGTCCAACTCGTTGATCCTGAAGTAGGTCATCAGCTCGATCGGGCACCGGACCCCCGGCGGCACATAGCAGAAGGAGCCATCGCTGAACACCGCGGAGTTGAGCGTGGCGTAGAAGTTGTCGCTGTAGGGCACCACGGAGCCGATGTACTTGCGCACGAGCTCCGGGTGGTTCTGGACGGCCTCGCTCATCGAGCAGAAGATGACGCCCGCCTTCTTCAGCATCTCCTGGTAGGTCGTCGCCACGGACACGCTGTCCAGCACCGCATCGACCGCGACGCCGGTGAGCTTCTTCTGCTCCTCGAGCGGGATGCCGAGCTTAGCGAAGCCCTCCAGGATCTCCGGGTCCACCTCGTCGAGGCTTCTGGGTCCGTCAGCCTGGGAGCGCGGCGCGGCGTAGTAGATGATGTCCTGGAAGTCTATGGGCGAGAACTCGACGTTGGCCCATTGAGGCTCCTCAGTGCCGAGCTTGAGCCAGTGCCGATAGGCCTTCAGCCGCCAGTCCAGCATCCATTCGGGCTCTTTCTTCTTGGCCGAGATGAGCCGGACGATCTCCTCGCTCAGACCTCTTGGCGCGACATCGGACTCGATGTCGAGCTCGAAGCCCCACTTGTACTGGGTGTCTTCGAGTCCAGTCTCACGCGAAATCACCTGCTGCTCGACCATCTGATGCGGCTCCCCGGTTTGTTGAGTAATTTGGTCAACAATCCCACATACACTATAGCAACTCGCCGTTTGGTCGGCAACGATTGGGCAGGCCGAATGGAGCGCGGGCGTCTCGCCCGCGCTCCAAGGGCGGCAGGGTCACCGCAAAGGGGTGGCGGAGTCCAAAACGGGCCAGGAGAGGGAGTCGAATGTAAGATGGCCCCTGGTCATGGCTTTGAGCTCCCATCGGCTGGGCTCCATTGGCCTGGGCGGGGGAAGCTCCGGGGGTTCGGGCAGGTCGAGGGGGTCGTCCGGGAGGTCGTCGTCAGTGTCGAAGACATCCTCGTCGTCCAAGAGACCCGAGCTCTTGTGGTAGTCCGCAGCTCCTTTGTAGGCTGCCCCGGCCTCCTCTTTGGAGCCGTATATGTAGACGAGGGCCTTATAGCCATAGGTATCTTCGCCGAAGGAGTCGTCCGAGAAGTCGATGGAGAACTCGGCTCCATCATCGCCGGAGTTGACGGCGGCCTTCTTCGCCTCTCTTACCGCCTCTCGGTATTCGCAGGCTGCCCTAGTGGCTGAGCGAACGGCCTCTTCCTCCCCGAGTATGTGTCGGAGGGCTTTAGAGCCATAGCAATCGCGTTGGTATTCCCTTTCGCCGTAGGTGTCAAAGCTGAACGGGTAGTCTTCGGGCGAGCCGTAATAGTATTCGATAGAAGGGGTCCGGGACGCCGACGGCGCCGGATCGGCGTCCCGGGGCAGGCTGAAGGGATGCGGGCGAGACACCCGCGCTCCCGGTGGGTTCGTGGCGAGAGGCAGGCTGGGGCTCGGTTGGCGCGGGGTCGAAGCCGCGGCGCAGAAGCTCCCTGGCTGCCGCGAGCCTGTGGTGAGGCTTGAAGTCCGTTAGGCTGCCCTGCATCACGTCGACGAGGAACCGGACGGCGTCTCTGCCGTTGTCGGTTTCCTGTCGAATCAGGTCTGCGAGCTGTTGGGCGTGGCGGAGGCTCTCAGGACGGCTGCTCGCAGGCGTAGAGACGCTGAGGCCGGAGCGAGGGCCGGAGGGGCGGGTGCTGGAGTCGACGAAGCTCTGGGCGGCGTCGAAGCCGAGGCTGATGAGCTGCCGGGCGGCGCCGAGTCGGTGGCTTGGCTTGGCGCCTTCGAGGTTGCCCTGCATGGTGGAGACGAGGAATCGGACGATGAGTCTACCGTCCTGGGTCTCCTCGCGGACGATGTCGGCGAGCGCCTGCGCCGGAACCCGCGCCGCAAGCTGGGGCGCGGGTGGCTGATTGGGTTGTGAGCCGTTGGCGTGGGCTGCAGGGAACATAAGTACTATTATAGAGCATATGTCAAGGTCAAAGGGTGCAGGCGGTTGCATTTAGGAGTTAGTCATCGTAGGGACACATCGCACGAAACACGGGGACCCGTGTCTCCTACTGTCGCCCTTCGGTATAATGACGGCCCGGTGTTGTGGGCCGCGTCGATAGGCGGAGGGGTTGTGTCGGCCCGCTGACAGTGTTCTATCGCGACGAGCGGTACCTACCCGCAGCGCAGCGGGTCTGCCTGCGCTTCATTCAGCAGGAGAGGCCCGATTAGAGGATTCGGCGCGCTCCTCTGTAGAGTCAGCGGCGGGAGCATGCTGCCTTCACTGGCGAGCGGCGACCTAGTCGTCGTCACAAGAATCAGGCTGCCCATCCGCCGGGGCTCAGTGATCGTAGCGGCCCACCACACGGAGCCGGAGCGCAGAAGAATCAAGCGCGTTGTGGGCCTGCCTGGGGAAGAGATCCGCCTGGTCGACGGGGTGGTGATGATCGAGGGCGAGGGCCTGGAGGAGCCTTACCTCGGAGGACTGCCGGCGGCTCCAGGGCTGGAAGAAGGGGGGTGGCGAATGGACGACGGCGAGTGCTTCGTGATGGGCGACAACCGGGCCCACAGTACGGACAGCCGCGCCTACGGGCCGATCAGGCTGGACTCAATCGTTGGGGAGGCGCGATTACTGGTATGGCCTCCATCGCGATGGGGGAGAGTCTAGGCGCCATCCCGCAGCCACCTTGCCACCTCCTTGGCGTGGTAGCTGATGATCAGGTCGGCCCCTGCCCTCTTGATCGAGGTCAGTACCTCGATGGTGATTCGTCTACCGTCTATCCACTCGTTCTCGGCGGCGGCCTTGACCATCGCGTACTCTCCGCTGACGTTGTAGGCGGCGAGCGGGTGACCGAAGGCCTCCTTGGCGGAGCGGACGACGTCCAGATACGCCATCGCCGGCTTGACCATCACGATATCGGCGCCCTCTCCGATATCGATCTCGATCTCACGGAGCGCCTCGTCGACGTTTGCGGGGTCCATCTGGTAGTCCGAGCGGTCGCCGAACTGCGGCGCCGACCCGGCCGCTACTCGGAACGGTCCGTAGAAGGCGGACGCGTACTTTGCTGAGTAGGACATTATCGGCGTATCGACGAACCCCTTGCAGTCCAAGGCTTCCCGTATGGCGCCCACCTGGCCGTCCATCATGGCCGACGGCCCCACAATGTCGGCCCCGGCCTCGACCTGGCGCTCGGCCATACGCGCCAGGAGCTCCAGGCTCCGGTCGTTGTCGACCCGTCCATCCGAGATTACTCCGCAGTGTCCGTGGTCGGTGTACTCGCACAGGCACACGTCGGTTACAACGATCAGCCCCGGGGCGGCCTGTTTGATGACGCGGACAGCCTCCTGAACAATCCCGCCGGACTCGTATGCTTCGGTGCCTTCGGGGTCCTTGCGGGCGGGAACACCGAACAGGAGCACAGCCGGTATACCGAGCTCGGCGACCTCTCCAACCTCGTCGAGCAGCCGGTCTAGTGAGAGCTGGAATATCCCGGGCATCGGGTCCACCGGGGCCATGACGTCGCGCCCGTGGGTCACGAACATGGGGTAGATGAAGTCGCTTACGGACAGCGTGGTCTCCCGGACCATGCGCCGCAGGGCCGGGAGTCGTCTCATCCTCCTCATTCTGGTCTGCGGGAAGCTATTCATCGACGGTGAGGTACTCCTCCAGGGCCTCAACCAGCCCTGACACAGTGTGCTCTCTTGCTACGATATCAACATCCAGGCCCATCCGGCCAGCCGTCTCCGCCGTAACCGGGCCGATGCAGGCGATCAGGACACCAGACAAGGCATCCGCGCCGCCGTCCAGCAGCCCCACCAGGTTGGTGACTGTGGACGAGCTCGTGAATATTGCGACGTCGACACCATTTTTCAGCGCGTCCGCTGCATCGGCGTGCGCCGAGGCGGGCGTGGCCGTCCTGTAGGCTGTTACCCTTTCCACGACTGCTCCCCGTCCGGCCAGTCCTCCAGGCAGGGTGTCGGGGGCGATGTCGGCCCGAGGAAGAAGCACCCTGGTGTTCTTCATGTCCCGACCAGCAAACCCGTCCACCAGGTCCCTGGCAGAATAGCCGGAAGGTACGAGATCGGGCTCGATTCCATGGGCGCGCAGCTTCGCCGCTGTCGCCTGTCCAACGGCGGCCACCCTCACACCGCCGAACGCCCGGCTGTCGAGACCCATGGCCGCCAGTCTCGCGAAGACGGCGTCTACCGCATTTGCGCTGGCGAACACGACCCAGTCGTATCGTTCCAGGGAGCCGAGGGCCTGGTCGAGTTGGCCGCAGTCGTCGAGGGGTCTGACCTCGATGGTCGGAAGCTCTATCGGGACCGCCCCTTGCCGCGACAGGAGACGCGACAGCTCGCCTGCCTGCTCTCGCGTCCTGGTGACCAGCACTCGCTTTCCAAACAGGGGGCGCTTGTCGAACCACGCGAGGCGGTCACGCATCGTTACCACGTCGCCGATAACCGCCACGATAGGCGGGCCGATGTCCTCACTGGCAGCGCGGTCGACGATGTCGCCGAGGGTGCCGACGACGGCGTTCTGATCCGGCGTGGTGCCCTGGCTGACCAGGGCGACAGGCGTGTCCGGCGGCCGACCGTGCCTGATGAGGGCTCCTACGATGACCTCGATGTTCTGCCAGCCCATCATCACGACCAGCGTTCCCTTGCCGGCGGCCAGCGCCTCCCAATCGACCTCGGAGCCCGGCTTGTCCGGCGCCTCGCTTCCGGTGACGATGGTCAGTGAGGAGGCCAATCCGCGGTGGGTCACGGGTATGCCCGCGTAGGCGGGGGCAGCAATCGCCGACGAGACGCCCGACAGGACCTCGAACGGGATGCCTCCAGCCCTAAGGGCGTCCGCTTCCTCTCCGCCGCGTCCGAATACGAAGGGGTCGCCGCCCTTGAGGCGGACTACCGACTTGCCATTCCGAGCGCGGTCTATGAGGAGTGAGTTGATGTCCGCTTGCTTTCGACCTCGCCCGCCAGGAGCCTTGCCCACGTCTATGAGCTCAGCGCCGGGCCGCCCCCGGTCTAGGAGGCGCCTGTCCACCAGCCGGTCGTAGAGCACCACGTCGGCGGTCTGCAGACGCTCCAGCGCTCCGACCGTAATGAGCTCAGGATTGCCAGGGCCGGCGCCGACTATGGAGACCAAGCCGGTCATCTCTCCGAGCTCCAGGACGGAAGATCACGCGCGCCCTGGTTGACGAGGGCATCGGCGACGAAGCGTCCGGCCGATTCCGGGTCGGAGGCGTCGCATGTCTCGCGCACCCGGACAATCCGGCTGCCGTCGGGCTCAGCCGCCATCGCGGTAACTTCGATGCTGCCGTCGAGCAGCCGCGCGAAAGCCCCGATGGGCGAAGTGCAGCCGCCTCCCATCGCCTCTACCAGCGCCCGCTCAGCCCTGACGGCAACGCTGGTCGGAGCGTGGTCGATCTGTGAGACGAGCCTGATCACGTCCTCCGAGTCGGAGCGGGTCTGGACAGCGAGAGCTCCCTGCCCGGCGTCGGGCGTGCAGACTTCCGGGCTCAGGTATTCACTCACGGCGCCCTGCCTGCCGAGCCTGATGAGTCCGGCCGCGGCGAGCACCACGGCGTCGTAATCTTCCCCACGGGCCTTCTCGATCCTCGTGCCCACGTTGCCTCGAATCGGCAGTATCTCGACGTCGTTTCTCAGGGCCCTCAGCTGGGCTGCCCTTCTGGGACTGCCGGTCCCTATCCTGGCTCCGGCAGGCAGACCATCGTACGAGACGTTCCACCGGTCGACGAGCACGTCTCTGGGGTCCTCGCGGGGTCCGAAGGCAGCTATCGTGAGGCCGTCCGTCGACGAAGCGGGGAGGTCCTTGGCGCTGTGGACGGCCATGTCGATCTCTCCCCTGAGGAGCGCGCCCTCAATCTCCTTGACGAAGGTCCCGCGACCCAGGCTGAGGAGAGGGGCGTCTTTACTGCGGTCTCCGCCGGTGGACATCGGGACCACCTCGAACCGGAGAGTTGGGAAGTGGGCCTTCAGCCTCGCCGCGATCTCTTCGGACTGGGCGAGGGCCAGCGGGCTCTTTCGGGAGCCGATTCTAAGGGGGCGTTCCACAGGTTGCGCTCCGGTCCTCCGGCGCCGCCAGCACCAGGAAAGAGGCGGCCATCGGGTTACGCCACGCCGTCACGGCTGCTGGAGCGTGTCCTGACTCCAGCTTATGACGGTCCGTTTACGGCGAGGTCCTCCCACATCTTGCAGAGACTTCCGGGGCAGTCGCACTCGACCCCCAGCATCAGACGCTCCATCAGGACGGCCGCAGCCTCTTCACTCCGCCCTTCGTGGACCATGTCCACGAGGTCGTCACCGAGGCAGGCCTGCCAGTGGTCGGGCCGAATTCGGATGCCGTTGCCCAGGAGCTTGCTCCGGGCGTCGGCGAGCAGCGGAGCGAGGTCGGCGTACTCCATCACCCTGTGCCGCGAGCCGGTGCGGCTTGTCCCCGCGAGCTCCTCGCGGAGCTTCCGAGCCAGTGCCGGACTGGCGCCGCCGGTCGAGGCGGCGACGATCACCTCGCCGCGCTTGACCACGGCGGGGGCGATCCAGGTGCAGAGGTGGGTGACATCGTTCACGTTCAGAGGTACGTTGCGCTCCGTGGCCTCTGCGCTGACGGCCTCGTTGACCTCGGAATCGCTCGTGTCGGCGACGATCGCGATGAAGGCGCCCGCCAGGTCGCCGTCGCGGTAGCCGCGGTCTATCCAGGTTATCTCTCCCCGGCCGGCCATGGCGCTCAGGTTCTCGGTGAGGCTGGGCGCTATGACGACGGTGTCGGCTCCGTAGTCAACGAGCCTGTCGACCTTCTCCTCACCGAGGTTGCCGCCGCCGATGACGACGCATCTTCGCCCTCTGATATCGAGGAATACGGGGTAGTATGGGGGCACGTGGTCTCCGGTCCGCAGTGCGGGGCGCTATACGAAGTATCTAACCCGCGTCTTCTTATACTCGCGGGTGCTGTACAGCAGCATGTAGTCGTCAATCCTGGTCGCCTCAGATAACTCGCCAGCGACCTCCTCGCACTTGTCCTGCGAGGCTGCGTGAATCATCGTGAAGTGCGAGTAGGGCCAGTCCTCGAATCGCGGCCGCTCGTAGCAGTGGGTCACCCACCTGGATTGGGCCATGACGGCGCCGACCTCGACCGAGCGCTCCTCGGGCACATTCCAGACGGCCATCGCGTTGGCCCTGAACCCGGCACGCCTGTGGTGCAGGACCGCGCTGAAGCGGCGCATGATGCCCCTTCGCTGGAGGTCCTCGGCAAGGTCGAAGAGCTGCTGCTGCGTGATGCCAAGGGCGTCGGCCATGGGCTCGAACGGTCTCGGCACGAGCGGCATGTCTTCCTGGAGCTCCCGGATGGCATCCTTCTCGAAGTCGGTGACGAGCGCGGGCCGCTTGAAGTCCTGGCCGCCGTTCTTATCGTAGCCATCGGGGCTGTAGTAGTCCTCCGCCGCTCCCTCCTGTTTGACCATGTCGAAGTTAACGCCGATCTTGAAGAACCGGATCGTCGGCATGAGCCTGTAGGACTCGGCGCCCGCTCGGCCCGCCATCTCCTCGACCGTGTCCTCGAGGCTGTCTTCGGGCGGGACGGCCAGGGTGAACCAGAGGTTGAAGGGGCCGTTCCTCGCGTAGTTGTGGCTGACTCCGGGATGCTCGTTGATGACCCGGGCGCCGGAGTCGAGGCCGTCGTGGGGAAGGCGCATCGCCACGAGTACGGTCTTGTAGCCGAGCTTCCTCGTGTCGAAGATCGCGCCTATCTGCCGGACGATGTTCTTCTCTTTGGTAGCAGCGATGCGGGAGATGGCCTCCGACTCGGGGATGCCGATCTCCCCGCCGATCTGCCGGAAGGGCTCTTCGACCATAGGGAAGGAGGACTGGATGATGTTGAGGAGCGTTCGGTCTGTCTGGTCCATCTTAGGGGCCGCCCGAGCCGTACCCGGCGGGCTGCGCGGTCATCGGTTGAACTGGATTCAGCCTAGCATGGCGGGGTAGCCCGGTCAACGAGCAGGCTGCGGCGTCGGGGCGATGGACCGGTCGTCATACGCGAAATGTGGGACATTCGGTGACATTCCGAGACATTTAGCTTTGGGAGCGCCTCGATGATTGTGCCATGAACGCGACATTGAGGGACATTGGAGCGACATTTGGTGCCATTACTGCGACAAAGTGCGACATGGCGGCGGTTGGGGATGGTCTAACCGCAGAGCGGTCGGAGGGAGCGGAATGGGAGCCTGTTATCGCCATAGGGGTATGATAGCACATGTGTGCTGGAGAATCAACTGTCTGAACTGTGATTAGTGTGATGAAGATGATGAGGGTGATGAGGGATTGGCGAGTGACGGATTCAGGCTGGCGTGCCGGGAAACAGGGGCAGGCTTCGAAGGCCGATGCGACGGCCAGAGGCACTTTCGTACCAGCGACGGGGTACGGAGGGGGCTTGTGGTAGAATCCGGCGAGCGTTTGTACACCGGGTGGTCGATGCGGTCGATGGGGGCGATATGAGACAGGTAAGTCTTGCCCTATCAGCGGCAGTTATTGTTGTCGCACTGTTGGGTGGGGCTGCGGCGGGGTTGGTCGGCGTCGGACCGGTCCTGGCGACATCTGCGACGAGCGACTGCGCCACCGGAGGCGCGGTGTTCGACGCGGACAACAACCCGGGTCTGGTGTCCGACTGCGAGGCGCTTCTAGCGTCGCGGGACACACTGGCGGGGAGCGCGACGCTGAACTGGTCGGCGGATACTTCCATCGCACACTGGGACGGCGTCACCGTCGGCGGGGTACCGCGGCGGGTTACGGGACTACAGCTCAACCATAGGCAGTTGACCGGGGAGATACCAGCTGAACTGGGAGACCTTAGCCCGAATCCACCGATGCGGAGCGGCCTTGGGGTTGGAACAAGGGGTGAGGGCCGTGGGACGCGACGGTCCGCGCTCGATTCCGATAAATGGGGCCGGTGGCGGCCTTTGGTTGTCGTTGGGGGCGCCGATGGCGGTCCTGGGCAGCGGCGCTGGGGCGGGGTCGGCGGGACAGCATGCAGGGGAAGACAATCGCGGACCGGGCCGGTGCGACTCTGTGGGTCGGTTGGGTAGTCTGGTGGACGTGTCAGGCGCCGTCGGTGCCGTCAGGCAGGCAATGGCAGGGCTCGCAATCGAGCCAGGGCGCGAGTGAACTGGGTTTCCCAAGGCCAGCCCTGTGGCAGATGCAAAGTGAGGCGGCGGGCCGAGCGGGTGAGCCGTCCGGCCAGGGAGAAGAAGCGCCGCCGGAGGGTCTTGGTGGTCACCACCCCCTCGTCCAGACCGATGCGCGCGGTCCAGCGGGCCAGGTTATGGGCCAGCACCTGGACGGCCAGCCATGCGCCGTTGGCGGGGAAGCGGCCCGAGGGGAGATGGTTGAGGCCGACGCCGTGCTTGAGGTCTCGGATAGCATTCTCAATCTCGGCGTGGCGGCGATGGTCGGCCTCCAGTTCCAGGGTTTCCCCGTCCCGGTCGGTGATGAAGCCGTGATAGCTGTAGCTGGCGAAGAGGGCCAGTTGGGAACCGGGCGTGGGCTTCACCCGCCGGACGATGAGCCGCACTGGGGCGGCTTCGGGCTCACCCTGGAAGGGAGTGTAGGTGGTCTCGGCCACGTCGGCGCCGCCGTCCATCCAGTAGGGGACGGGCGTCCAGTCCTCCTCGGGAATCGCCTCAATCAACTCCCTGAGGCGGGCGTGTTGGCGGATGGTGATGGAGAAGCGGACATCCATCTTGCGGCAGACGACGACCAGGGCGTGGGCATAGAAGCCGCTGTCGGCCCGCACCGTGAGTTGTCCTGTAGCCCCAGCATGGCGCACCCGGCCCACGGTCTCCCGCAGGAAGTGGGCGGCGCCCCGAACGGTGTTGGCGCGGCCCTCGCGCAGCCGAGACATCAGCACGTCGCCGGTGCCGGCGGCGATGGCCAGCAGCGGGTGATAGCCCCGCTGGCCAGTGTAACCATGGTGACGCGCCCCCTCCTTGGCCAGTCCGTAGGTCTCGCACATGGTGGAGTCCAAGTCGATGGTCAACGGCCCTTCGCCGGGTCCCGCACCAGCGGCCCAGGCCCGGGACAGCAACTCCCGGCTCACCCGATCCAACTGGCGGACGTGGCCCCACCGGAAGCTGCGCAGGAAAGTTCCCAGGGTGGATGGCGCCTTGACTACGCAGCCGATGGCGCCAGCTGTCCCGCCGGTACGCAACACGTCGGCGTCGTCAATGAAGTCGCCCCCAGCCAGCGCCGAGGCCACCAGGGTCAGCATCTTGTCTCCTGGGTTCGCTCGCCCCGGCGCGTCTCCCAGGTCGACGTGGCTGTCGACGACTTCACGCAGGCCCAGGTGCTGGGCTAGGGTCACCGGGAGGAGCAGCCCAGCATTGGCCACCAGGCGGTGGTCGTCGAAGGCGATACGGATGCGGTCGGGATGGTTGCGTGCTAGCATCTATCGGGTGCTCCTTGTTCTGGGGTCGGCTTTGCTGTTTCAAAACCATTATCCCAGATTCACAGGGGCACCCTCTTGCCGCTTCAGGACACTGACCCGACGCCCTCCTTCGGTGGATTCGGGCTTAGCGCCCTGAGACAGCTACGCCTCAGTAGCAACCAGTTGAGTGGGGAGATACCGACAGAAATGGGAAACCTCGCGAACCTTGAAGGGTTGGTGCTTCTCCATAATCAACTCAGAGGTGAGGTACCTGCAGAACTGGGCAGCCTCCCCAACTTGCGGTCGCTGATCCTCTCCAGCAACCAGTTGACAGGGCGGATACCAACAGATCTTAGGGATCTTGGCAACCTGCGACAGTTGTGGCTCGGTTACAACCAGTTGACCGGGGAGATACCGTATGAACTGGGCAGGCTTGGTAGCCTCCTAGAGTTGTCGCTCGTAGCGAACCAGTTGAGCGGCGAGATACCGGCGGAGCTTGGGAACCTCACCAACCTGCGAAAGTTGACTCTCTACGACAATCAGTTGACCGGGGAGATACCAGCGGAACTGGCGAACCTTCGCACCCTGAGAGAGCTACACCTCGGTCACAACCAGTTGACCGGGGAGATACCAGCGGAAGTGGCTGGACTCTCCAGCTTGGAAGTGCTGGCCCTCTCCAACAACCAGCTGACCGGGCAGGTACCGACAGGACTGAGGGATCTTGGCAGCCTGCGACAACTGCGGCTCGACAGGAACTATTTGATCGGGGAGATACCGCCGGAGCTGGACGGCCTATCCAGCTTGGAAGTGCTGTCCCTCTACAGTAACCAGTTGACTGGGGAGGTACCAACAGAATTGAGGAACCTCGGCAACCTGCGAGAGTTGTGGCTTGATGGCAACCAGTTAACTGGGGAGATCCCAGTGGAACTGGCTGAACTCTCCAGCTTGAAACTGCTGGAACTCTCCAGAAACCAGTTGACTGGGGAGATACCGACGGAACTGGGAAGTCTATCCAACCTTACGAGGTTGTCCCTCGGCGAGAACCGGCTGAGCGGGGAAATACCACAGGAACTGGGAAACCTATCCAGCTTGCAAGATCTGGGGCTCTCCACAAATCAGTTGACAGGGGAGATTCCGGTCGAACTGGGGAATCTAGGCAGCCTGCGATATCTGTACATCGGCAGGAACCATTTGACGGGGGAGATACCGGCAGAACTGGGTAACCTGTCTAGCCTGCTATATCTGTACCTCTGGGGGAATTTGCTGACTGGGGAGATACCGGCGGAACTGGGCAGTCTCTCCAACCTGAGATACTTGAGGCTCGACAGTAACCAGTTGAGTGGGGAGATACCGATGGAGTTGGGGAACCTCTCCAACTTGGAAGTGGTGTTCCTTTCCGGCAATCAGTTGACCGGGTGCATCCCCGAGGGACTGAGAAGAGCATTTGTCGAGTTCCTTGGTCTGCCATTCTGCGACGTGTTGCTGAGTGGCCTGACCATAAGTCCAAGGTCACTGACCCCGCCGTTCGACCCCGAACACACCGACTACGACGTGGGAGACGGCCCGTCGCGGGTCACGGTGACTCCCACCAATGAGCACAATGCCACTTTCCAGATTCTCGACCAGTACAACCGTGAAATCGCGGATGCCGATGACACGCTGGAGGGCCATCAGGTTGACCTTGGTGGTGGCATCACCACTATCAGGATCAGGGTAGTCTCCCAGGACGGCCGTGCGACCCAGACCTACACCATTCGAGTGCGCCCGCAGAATGTCTGCGTCTCCGAGGGTGCAGTGGCGGATGCGGACAACACGGGGCTGGTGTCCGACTGCGAGGCGCTGCTATCGGCGCGGGATACGCTGGCGGGTAGTGCGACGCTGAACTGGTCGGCGGATACTCCCATCGCAGAGTGGGATGGCATCAGGCTCGGTGGTCGGTACCCGTCGCTGGAGGGGACGCCGCAGCGCGTGACGAGGCTCTACCTGCACGGCAGGGGGCTGAACGGGACCATACCTGCCGAGTTGGGCGACTTGTCCGAGCTGCGGTGGCTGTACCTCCATCGCAACGACTTGACCGGTGAGGTACCCGGCGAGCTGAACAGCCTGGGCAAGCTGGAGTGGTTGTACCTGTATGACAACGACCTGACGGGGATATCGGGTGACCTCGGACCTGGCCTGACCGGCCTGCGTCGGCTGTTCGCCCACCGGAACGATCTGAGCGGCGAGATACCGGCGGGTCTGGGCAGCATACCCAACCTGGACTGGCTGACTCTCTACAAGAACCAACTGAGCGGCGAGATACCGGTCGAGCTGGGAGGTCTGAAGAGACTGCGGCGGCTGTACATCCACGAGAACAGTCTGAGCGGTGCGATCCCTGGAGAGCTGGGCGGCATGTCCAGTCTCACCCATCTGCTGCTCCATCGCAACGATCTGACCGGAGTGGTCCCTGCAGAGCTGGGCGGCCTGAGCAATCTGGAGTGGCTGTCTCTCTACGACAACGAGCTGAGCGGTGGGATACCTGTCGAGCTTGGCGGTCTGGCGAGTTTGCAACGGCTGTACCTGCACCGCAATGAGCTGACTGGAGGGATACCGGCAGAGTTGGGGGGCCTTACCTCCCTGACCAATCTGTGGCTGAGCGGGAACGACCTGAGCGGTGCGATACCGGAGGAGCTGGGCGAGCTTCCAGACCTTGTGCGGTGGCGGCTGGCTGGCAACGGATTCACGGGGTGTGTGCCCGCTGGGCTGGCGGATGTGGAGGACAACGACCTGGACCAGCTTGGTCTGGAGATCTGCCCGAGTCCCTAGAGCAGCCTATCGCGGAGTGAACCAGCGGCGGCGGGACCCCCGTTAGCAGGGACTTCCGTCCACTCCACCGCTCTGGTTTCCGGCCTCCGCCGGAACGACGGAGACCACGACGCAGGTGTGCAGCGAAGCCTCTGCCCCCTCACCCCAGCCCTCTCCCGCAGCGGGGAGAGGGGGCCACCACGCCCCGACCCCTATGGGTTGCCGACTTCGCAGCAACGACGGTGACCACCGCGCCGGTGGATGGGTGGGCGGTGCTCGATCTGGTTTCACGGTGTCGACGAATCGGGCAAGCACTTTCGCGGTGACGGCGGACGTGGTAGGTTCGTTCCGGTATGGGGAGGTCGGGACTGGAAGAGGAGAAGCGCCGGCTGCTGGACCATATCCGTGAGAGGCTGGGGGACGTGCGGGTCCTCCGCGCCATGGAGCAGGTCGAGAGAAGCGACTTCGTGCCCGCATCGAGCGGGGACCTGGCCTACGAGGACATCGCCCTGCCGATCGGCGAGGGCCAGACGATCTCCCAGCCGTACATCGTGGCCCTCATGGTGGACGCGCTGGAACTGAGGACGACTGACAGGGTGCTGGAGATCGGCACGGGAAGCGGGTACCAGGCGGCTGTCCTGGCCCGTATGGCCGGGGAGGTCGTGACGGTCGAAAGGCTGCCGTCGCTGGCGAGGTCGGCCCAGCTACGGCTCGAGGCCCTGGGCATGGACAACGTTTCGGTGCACGTGTCGGGCCCGGAACTGGGCTGGCCATCCCAAGCTCCATACGATGCGATTATCGTCTCGGCGGCGGCTCCCAAATTGCCCAGGGGGCTCGTGGACCAGCTCGTCGTCCGGGGAAGGCTGGTGGTGCCCGTCGGGTCCAGGGAGTCACAGGAGCTGACGAAGGTGGTGCGGACTTCGGAGGGCTTCTCGATAAGGACCATGGGTGGCTGTAGGTTCGTCCCGCTCATCGGCCCGGAGGCGTGGCCCGACGACGGCGCCCACGGCGCCGGTACGTAGGGGGAGTGGGGCGTCTGGCGAGTTGCACCCGTCTGGGCCCGCCCTTTAGAGTAGCTGTAGGGGCACGTATGCAACAGTTCAGTGTTGGTGAGAATCGCAGGAGTTGTCCTGTCCTGTTGTCTTTCTGAGGGAGCGCAGCGACGAAGAATCTAAGACCTGCGCACACGCCGGGCCGTCGAGGCAAGGACTGTCCCAATTGCAGGCCTTAGATTCCTCACTCCGCTGGCGCTACGTTCGAAATGACAATTAGGGATCCGGACTCATGAAGAGCTACGGCGTATGACAACGATATGAGGAGCTGAGGAGTTTGGACAGATGATGGTCTACTGGCGCGAGCGGAAGAAGGGGCAACGGCTGGTGCTTATTCAGGAGGAGGGCGGCGAGGAGATAGAGGTCGGCGGCGTCCGCGAGACGAAGCGGGGCTTCGACGCCTTCGCCAAGACCTTTGGCTATGAACCGGGGCGCGCGGAAAAGGGCATCGAGACGCTGGAGGAGGCCAAGTCGTTCGTGGAGTCGTTCCGCCCCTGGGAGATGTACCAGGGGACGCATGGACTGAGCGTCGAGAGCGATGTGCGGCCAGCGGAGGGGTAACCGGCGGGCCATCGCATCGTTGTATTGAGTGACGCAGCGGGGTGATGAATCGGTGCTGGGCTTCATAGGCGGGACTGGGCCGGAAGGCAGGGGACTGGCGCTGCGATTCGCGCTCTCGGGCGAGGACGTGGCCATAGGTTCCCGTGACGTTGCCCGGGCGGCGAGCGCGGCGGAGTCCGTGAGGGAGCACAGACCGGGCGGTCGCGTTACGTCGGGAGCTAACGCCGAAGTGGCCGACATGGCCGACGTGGTCTTCATCGCGGTCCCGTTCTCGTCTCACGAAGCCATGTTGAGAGACCTGGCAGGCACGCTGGAGGGTAAGACGGTCGTGGACGTGGTGGTGCCGATGGAGTTTCGCAGGGGCCGGGCCTCGCGGGTGGAGGTTGATGAGGGGTCGGCGGCACAGCAGGCGCAGGCGATTCTCCCCGGCTCGACGGTGGTGGGGGCATTCCACACGACCAGCGCCGAGGACCTGTTGGTACCGGGGCGCTCCCTCGGCTCCGACGTGGTGGTCTGCGCCGACGACAGCATTGCCAAAGGGGCTGTCATGAAGCTGGTCGAGATGATCGAGGGAGCCCGCGCGGTCGACGGAGGCAGACTCAAGAACGCCGCGTTCGTGGAGGGCTTCACCGTCCTTCTGATGGACATCAACCGCATCTACCGGGCGCACGCGGCCATCAGAATAGTTGGCATATAGACTGGCGGGCATCGTGCTGCTAACAACACTACTGGGCGTCGCACTCCTGATCACGTCGTGGGATGGCCTTTCGGGAGACCAGACGGCCCCCCCGCGTATCCAGGCGCCTTCTCATGTCGGGAGCACTTCCGAGGATGTCCTCCGCCCGCCCGCGCCGATACGCGTCCTGTCGACCTCGGCGTCGATCGACTTCCCCGACGAGCTGGTCCTGAGACTGGAGGCGGAGTCGGACAGCCGGATCGCGAGGATACGGGTGGACTACCAGATCGGCGGCCAAACGGTGCGCACCTATGGCTACCCGAAGTTCACGCCCTCGAAACGCGTGTCGGCCGACTTCGTGATCGAGACCGACGGCGCCAGGTATCTTCCGAGCGGGGCCGACATCGCCTACAGCTACACGATCGAGAACGAGGCCGGGAGTACGGTCAAGACCAACACTCTCGCGCTGGAGTACAAGGACCCCTCCAAAGAGTGGGAGCGCGTCCAACAGGGAAACCTGATCGTCCTGTACCACGACCTGCCGTCCGACGAGGTCGACAGGGCGGCGCGCGACGTGGCCGAGCGCATAGAGAGAGTCAATAGCCTGCTTGGAATCGAGGTGTCCAGGCCCCAGAAGGCGGTCATCTTCAATAGCAGCAGCGAGGCCCGGCGCAGCTTCCCGGTGGTTAGCGACCGGGCGACGCGGGAGCACCTGTACGGTGGGTTCGCCTACGGAGACTACGACCTCTTCATAATGGTCGGGCTGAACCGTTCGACCATGGTGCACGAGATGACCCACCTGCTCATAGACGAGGCGGTCGACTCTCCCTTCGCCGTGATCCCCGCGTGGCTTAACGAGGGGCTCGCGATGTACTTCGAGCCAAGGCAGACGGGCCGGGAGTCGGCGCTTCTATCGGCGGCGAGGCGAGGCGAGCTGATGCGCCTTCGCAACATGGGCAGCATTCCGGGCCGCCCCCGCGACGTGAGCGCGTTCTATGCCCAGTCGCGGAGCGTAGTGCGGTTCATGATGGACTCATACGGCGAGGACCGGATGGCTGCCATGCTGAGGGCCATCGACGGAGGCCACGCAATCGAACGCGCAGTCCAAGAGACATACGGCATGGGCCTGGACGACCTGGAGCGCGAGTGGCGGGTCTGGCTCGCGGGCTCTCTTCCGGGAGTGCGCTAGAGGGCTACTCCCGTGGCGGCTCGCCCGGCGCGGTGTTTGCCAACCCCTTGCCGATGGTCATCGGCATCACCTGGTCAAGCTCGTCCAGTGTCCACCGGCCGTCCTTGTTGATGCTCTCGACCACGTGGCGCGCGTAGTAGAGATTCATCGGCCATCCGCTGACACCGATCAGCTGGCCGGTGATATTCCCCGCCGCCTCGGTACACAGGTAGGCGGCCTTGGGAGCATTGTTGCCCGGGTCGCCGGTCGAATCAGGCATTTCGACATAGGGGAGTCCTTTGGACTCGGCCTCCGCCTTGGCCATCTGGCGGTACCGCTCTTTCGAGCCCTCCGGGACAGCGTCCGCCATCCGGGTGTTGCCGCCCGGATACACGGCATTGACCGTAATGTTATACGGGGCAAGATCTCGGGCCAGCGCGCGGGCGAACCCAACCTGGCCCTCTTTGGCTGCGGCGTAGTTCGCCTGCCCAGCCGAACCGAGGCCGGAGCCGGAGGAGAAGATGACTATCCGCCCGTGCTCCTGCTCCATCATGTGCGGGACGACGTTTCGGACCATGTTGAACGCGCCATACAGATGCACCTGCAGAACCCCGTCCCACTCGTGCTCCGTCATGTTGAACACCATGCGGTCTCGGAGGATACCGGCCAGGTGGATCAGGATGTCGACCCGACCGTAGTTGTCGAGCGCGACCTGGACGATCTTGGCCGCCGAGTCGTACTCGGCAACCGAGTCGTACGCGGCGAAAGCAGTGCCGCCCGCGTCTCTGATCGCCTTGACGACATCGTCGGCCGGGCCGCCGGACGGCTCGGAGCCGTCCACCGCCACGCCCAAGTCGTTTACCACGACCGACGCGCCCTCCTCGGCCAGCTGGAGGGCCACCTCTCTCCCGATGCCTCTGCCGGAGCCGGTTACTATGGCCACTCTACCCTCAAGTCGGTTTCCCATGTTTCGACCTCTTTTGTCAGGATATTTGCGGGCGAGGGCTCTAGGGGAACACCCTCACCCTGACCCTCTCCCGTCAAGGGAGAGGGGAAATCGTCGTTTAGGCGGACGCGAGCCCCGGGCCAATCAACTGCGGCACGAGCACGTCCATCTCGTCCATCGTGAACCTACCCGCCTTGTGAATGGTCCTGGCCACGTCGGGGTTGGCGTACAGGAAGATCCCACCCCGCCTGACGCCGAAGCAGTACGCGTTGATGTTGGGGGCCGCGTAGGTGCAGAGGTAGACGACGAGGGGCGCTACGTTGTCCGGGTCGTCCGGGTGCCCCGGTCCTTCCCATCGCGCTATGGGCGGGTATGGGCCGAAGCCGGCGCGCTCGTCGGGGGTGGGCCCGGGCGCGGCATCTGTCCTGTACTCGTCGACGGTGCCCGGGAACTGCCGCGTCTCGACCATCGGCGAGACGGCGTTGCAGTTTACGCCGTACTTTCCCATAGCCCGCGAGACCGACCTCGACAGGCCGAGGATGGCCTCCGAAGCGGCCGCGTAGGCCGACAATCCGAAGCCGCCGAGCCCGGCGTCGGAGGTCATGTGGACGATCCGTCCACTGCGCTGCTGGCGCATCAGAATGGTGGCGAACTTGGTCACGGTGAACGCGGCCTTAGCGTTGTACCTCATGACCGCGTCGAAGTCCTCGGGAGTCGTCTGGTATATCATGCCCTGCCGGAGAATTCCGGCGCACGTGACCAGGATGTCGATCTGCCCGAAGTTGTCCACCGCTGCCTGGACCACGCTCTCGCCGCCCTCCATCAGGGCCACGTCGTCGTAACTTGCGACAGCCTTTCCGCCCGCAGACTTGATCTCCTCGACCACGCCGTCAGCGGGCGCGTGGTTGGAGCCCGTGCCGTCGACGTCGCACCCAAGGTCGTTTACGACCACGGATGCCCCTTCCTCGGCCAGCAGCTTCGCCACGCCCCGGCCGATGCCTCGACCTCCGCCGGTGACCACAGCCACCTTGCCCTCCAGACGATTCCCCATGTTCATACCTCCGAATGCTTGTCAGTCCAGCGGACATTATAATACAAAGCACCCTAGAAAATGGAAGCGAAGGAGCACGTGTGATACACAAAGACTTCGAGTGCGACATCTACTACATCAGACACGGCGAGTCCGAGTCCAACGCGACGCCGGGCTTCATCGCGGGCCCAAATCACGATTCTGCCCTGACCGACCGCGGACTCAAGCAGGCGGAAGCTGTAGGAACACGGCTGCAGTCCGAGGGCGTCGCCTTCGACCGGATATACAGCTCCAGCATGGTGCGTTGCGTCCAGACAACGCAGACGATGCTGGCGGCCATGAGGCAGGCGGACAGGCCGTTCCCCCAGATCGACCGGATCATCGAGCAGCAGCTGCCGGGGTGGAGGGGGGTCAGGGCCGACGACGTGATGACCCCGGAGCTGGTGGCGTACATGGCCGCCAAGGGCTCGCACTTCGTGCCGCCCGAAGGGGAGTCGTTCCGGGTGGTGGAGCGCCGCGTGTCCGGGTGGCTGGAGGACGAGCTCCTGTACAACTACGATCTCGTCAGCAGTCCCCAGTCTCTCACGGTGGCCATCGTGGGCCACGGCGCGGCGGGCAAGTGCCTGTTCCACTACATCATGGGCTTCGACGAAAGCCTCATGCTGCGCATGGACGTGGACAACTGCTCAATATCGAGGTTCGTGTTCGACAGAGAAGGTTGGCGCGTGGTCTGTCTCAACGACAGCACGCACATTCGGGGGATCTGACAAGGCCCGCTCTAGTCGAGCCGACGGCCCTCGTAGTCGACAGGGACCACCGGGAGGCCAATCTCGCGCAGCCCGGGCTCGATGGCTTCGCGGTCCCCGACTATGACCACGGTCAGTCCTTCCTCGTCGAGCCTGTCGACGGCGGCGCGTCGCACGTCCTCAAGGGTTAGCGCCTCGATCTCGGCCGCATAGGTCGAGTAGTAGTCGAGTGGCAGGTCAAAGACCGTGAGGCCTATCACCTGCTGCATGATCTGGGAGTTGGTCTCGAACCTGGAAGCGAAGCCCCTGAGGATTCCATCCCTGGCATCGTCGAATTCCTGCCGGGTTACCGGCCGGCTCCCCCGAATTTCGGAGACCTCTCTTAGAGTCTCCGTAAGGGCCTCTTTCGTCACACCGGTCTGGACCGATCCACCGGCAAGGAGCGCGGACGGTCCCCTGGCCCATTCGATAGTGGACATGTAACCGTAGCTGTAGCCCTTGTCCTCGCGCAGGTTCAGGTTGATGCGCGACGTGAACTGGCCGCCGAAGATGTCGTTGAGAAGCGTGAGGGCATTGTAGTCGGCGTGCCGCCGCGGAATGGTGGGGTGGCCCACCCTGATCACCGACTGGGGCGCGCCTGGCTTGTCCGCGACGAATATCGCTCCGCCGGAAGGCCCACCTGCCGCGTCGATTTCATGCGGGCCGACCTTCGATTGAGGCCCCCAGACTCCAAAGAGCGCCTTCACGCTGTCGAGCAGGGCCGAGTCTTCGAGGTCTCCAACGATGACGAGTGAGGCGTCCACAGGCCCAAGATGCCTATTGAAATGGTCGGATATCCGCTCCCTTGAGATACCTTCGATGGACCGCTCCGTCCCAGACGCGGGATGGCCGTAGCTGGTATCCGGCCCGTACAGCAGCGCGCGCGACACTCGAGACGCGATGGTTGTCGGCAGGTCCCGTATGCGGCGAAGGTCGGTGAGCTTCTCGTTGCGTACCCGTTCGAGCTCGTGGTCTGGGAAGGTGGGGTTACGGACGACATCGGCGGCGATTTCCAGGGCTGCTTCGGCGTGCATTGTAAGCGCCTCGAAGCTGACGATCGTGATCTCGTGTGAGGCATCGGTCGTCAGATGAGAGCCCAGGAACTCCATCTCGTCCGATACATCCCGGCTCGACCGCTGACGGGTGCCCTCCGGCAGCATGGAGGCCACCATGTGGGCGGCCCCGGGGAGGTCGGGCGGGTCGGTTACGGCCCCGGCGTCAAGGGCGAGGCCGAGAGCAACCGTCGGGATGCCGGGCCTGTGTACAGTCACGACATCCAGGCCATTATCGAGGCGAGTCCTGGAGGGAATCGGGGGCGCAAACGAGGGCGTCGCCGCAGCCCCGGGGGCGAGGGTGCGGTCCACGGAGGCAGCAGCAGCGTGCTCCAGCGGCTCCTCGGGGAGTACGGAGAGCCTGACGAAGGAGTCGCCGAGGCCGGCCGCAGCGGCCTGGACATCCTCGGCGGTCACGGCCATGTACCGGTCAAGATCGGTGTTAACTGCCCCGGGATCACCGGTCATGGTGCTATAGAAGTTCAGCTGGTCGGCCCGGCCTCCAAAGCCGCCGATCCTCTCTAGGTGCTTGACATGCTGGCTCCGGATGCGGTTGCTGGCACGCTCGACCTCCCTTTCTTCCGGGGGCTCTTCCCTCAGGCGCGCCAGCTCGGTCCAGACGACGTCTTCGATCTCCGCGAGCGAGTGGCCGGGGGCGGCCGTGACTTGAAGCGTGAGGTCCCCAGCTATTTCTTGCGCGTCCTCCATCACGGCCACGTCTCGGGCGATCCGGCGCTCGTATACGAGCGTCCTGTAGAGCCTGGAGCTCTTCCCGCCGCCCAATACCATGGACAAGACGGTGAGCGGAGCTTCGCCGGCGGTGAAGGCCGGGGGCGTCGGCCAAGACAGGTAGAGCCTCGGGAGCTGCACCTTGTCGCGCAGCGTGATGGTGACCTCGCCCCGCAGGGCGGACTCCATGCGTCCCACGCGGTCGATGGGCAGGCCGGGCGGAATGTCGCCAAAGTAGTTCTCAACCAGTCTGGTCGCAGCTTCAGGGTCGAAATCGCCGGTGATAGCCAGGCTGGCGTTGGAGGGCGCGTAGAAGCGTCTGAAGAAGGCTCGGATGTCGTCCAACTTGGCCGCGTCGAGGTCCTCCTGGGAGCCGATGGTCGGCCAGCTATAGGGATGGGGAGGAGGGAACAGGGCCGGGAGGAGCTTGAGGTATGCCATCCCGTAAGGACGGTTCTCATAGCTCTGCCTGCGCTCATTCTTGACCACGTCGCGCTGCACATCGAATTTCCGCTGGTCCAGCGCGTCGAGCAGGAATCCCATCCGGTCGGACTCGAGCCAGAGCACCAGCTCCAGGTAGTTAGAAGGCGCGTCTACGTAATAGTTCGTCCTGTCGGAGGCGGTCGAGGCATTGAGATTCGCACCGATCTTCTCCAAAGGCTCGAAGAAACCGCTGTCGTGGTTCTTCGAGCCCGCGAACATCATGTGCTCGAAGAGGTGCGCAAAGCCTGTCCTGCCCACCTCTTCGTCTTTCGAGCCGACGTGATACCAGATGTTGACGCCGACCACGGGAAGAGAATGGTCCTCGTGAAGGATGAGGTCCAGGCCGTTAGGAAGGGTGGTCTTGTCGCAAGAGATGGAAAGCATGGTTATTCTCCAGTCGGTGGTGATTCGGCAACGCCGAAACCGGCTCGATTATATCCGGTTTCAGATGGATTTGGCGTCGAAGGAAGCAGGTGGTATAATCAACTCTGCTTTGGTAGACACGCAGGGCAAAGGCAGCGACGCGTATTACGGCGGAGATGCACGTATGACCAGCCAAGACTTCTCATTCGGGAAATTCTCCGCGAACGCCTTCTACAGCGCGCTGAACGCGCGGGTGGTGGACATGGCGGAGGTCGGCTCGGGCCAGCGGATCGTGGACCTCGCCTGCGGAACGGGCGGCGTGACGGCGCTGATCGCCGAGCGTCTGCGCGGAGCGCGGGACTCGGTCATCATCGGAATCGACCATTCCTCGACATCCCTGAAGCAGGCCATGGAGAACCTCAAGGATGCCAGAGACTCTGCCATCCAGTTCGTTCAGAGCCGCGTCGAACAGATGTCGGAGGCGGTCAAGGAGTCGGTCGACACGGTCTTCTACCTGAACGCCATTCACTACATTTCCGACAAGGACGCGGTCGTGTCGCAGGTGTCCAAGCTGCTGAAGCCGGGAGGCAAGTTCGTCTTCAACACCTCGTTCTACGAGGGGGGCCAGCCCCCGGAGACGACGCTCTTCTACCGGAAGTGGATGCTCAAGACCAACAGAATTCTCAGGCGAAAGTACGGTCTCAAGCCGTCCAGGGCCGACAAGGTCGAGTCTCGCAGGCATCTGACGGTGGACCAGTACCGCGAGCTCGTCGAAGCGCACGGGCTCAAGATCGTCAAGCAGAGGATCGATCTGGTGCCCGTCCCGCTAGAGGGCTGGCTGGACATCAGCACCTTCGAGGACTTCATCGTCGGCACCATACCGGGCGTTCCCCTGGACAGGGCCAGCGACTCGTTGCAGCAGGCCGCCGCCGAGACGTTTGAAGAGCTCGGAGTAGACCACGTCTACCGCAACTGGCTTGGGGTCGTGGCGGTCAGGGTCTAGATTCCCGTCTGCCCTGCCACCGTCTAAAGCGCCCACCAGTAGTGACGAAGAAGGTAGTAGACTCGTTCGCCACCGCCGTAGCCGATATTCCGGACGGCGCCTGGTTGATGATTGACGGCTTCGCCGGTCCCGGTGGCACTCCCCAGAACCTGATTGCCGCCCTCCGAGACCATGGAGCCCGGGACCTGACCATCGTCAGCAACACGGCCGGACTGGCAAGCGTCATAGGCTTCGGCACCATCGCCGGCGACCGGCCGGTCGACATCGGCGTCCTTGTCGACAACGAACAGATCAGGAAGGTGATCGCGTCGTTCCCCGTGTCTCCGTCGCCGTCTCGGCCAACCTCTTTCGAGAAGGCGTATCTGGAAGGCAAGGTCGATCTGGAGGTCGTCCCTCAGGGAACGCTAGCCGAGCGAATCCGGGCCGGAGGGGCGGGCATCCCGGCCTTCTACACACCCACGGGTGCCGGTACCCTGATGGCCGAGGGGAAGGAGGTCCGGGAGTTCGACGGACGGGAGCACCTGCTCGAATATGCCCTCAAGGCCGACTTCGCCCTGCTCAGGGGCCACAGGGCGGACACATCGGGCAATACCGTCTACCGAGGGACCTCTCGGAACTTCAACGCCATGATGGCCACGGCGGCGGCGGTCACCATCCTCGAAGTGGACGAGGTCGTGGAGGTCGGCGACCTTGACCCCGAGGGGATACATACGCCGGGGATATTCGTAGACCGAGTGGTCGAGATACCCTGACAAGTCCGCACCACGTCCCACGCCGCACACTCCCGGATGGAGCCTGTGTCTAAGTGAAATCGCCTGACAACGCCTTCCTCGCGCTTGAAGACGGCTCGGTTTTCTACGGACGCTCCTTCGGGGCCGAGACGACCGTCCACGGCGAGGTGGTCTTCAACACAGCCATGACTGGCTACCAGGAGATGCTGACCGACCCTTCCTACGCCGGCCAGATCGTCATGCCGACCTACCCTCTCATGGGCAACTACGGCATCAGCGAGCGGGGCTTCGAGTCACGCCATGTGCAGGTGGCTGGGTTCGTCGTGCGGGAGCACTCCACCCGCCCCAGCCATGCCGACAGCACGATGACCCTGGACGAGTTCCTGAAGTCCCAGGGCATCCCGGGCATCAGCGGACTCGATACCCGGTCCATAACACGGCGGCTGCGTTCTCGGGGAGTCATGATGGGGGTCATAGCACACGGGGAGTCTCCCGACGACGCTCTTGCGCGACTCCAGGACCTGCCTTCCTATGGCGAGGTGGACTTCGTGGAGCGCGTCTCGGCCAGCGAGCCCTACGATTGGGACAAGCCGGGGAGCCCAGGCAGGTACAGGATCGTCGTCGACGACTATGGTCTGAAATACAACATCCTGCGGATTCTTCACGCCAGGGGATGCGAGGTGACCGCGGTCCCCTCAACCACTACAGCCCAGGACGTACTGGCCCGGGAGCCCGACGGCGTCCTTCTCTCCCCCGGGCCTGGCGACCCCGAGCTTCTGGACTACGCCGTCGAGACCGCCGGGAAGCTCATCGGCAGGGTCCCGATCATGGGGATATGCCTGGGGAACCAGGTGCTGGCGCGGGCGTTCGGCGGGCACAACTACAAGCTGAAGTTCGGCCACCGCGGCGGCAACCACCCGGTGAAGGACATGCGGACGGGCCTGGTGCACATCACTGCCCAGAACCACGGCTACTCCGTTGATCCAGACAGTTTGCCGTCAGAGGTCGACGTTAGCCACGTGAGCCTGAACGACGGCACCGTCGAGGGCCTGCGGCACAGGTCGATGCCGGTTATGAGCATCCAGTACCACTCCGAGGCGTCCCCCGGCCCTCGCGACAACGAGTACCTGTTCGACGAGTTCCTGGGGATGGTGGCTGATGCTCATGCGTGATGTATCATTGTGATGCACTCTTATGATGAGGCTATGACATGCGCACGACGTTAGACGTAGACCGCAAGTTGCTGGACGAAGTGGTCGAAGCCACCGGCGAACGCAGCAAGAGCGCAGCTGTCAACAGGGCTCTGGAGGAGTATGTCCGCCGGACCAAAATCGATGAGCTTCGCACGATGGCTGGAAAGATTCTTCTGGATGACACGCGCGCGGAGCAGAGGGAGGCGGACCGGCGCAGGCAGGCGTTCCTGGACAAGTTGAGGGGCGGCTAGCTTGGTGATTGCCGACTCGTCGGTGTGGATCGACTTCCAGAGAGCCCCGGACTCCGAGGTGGGCAGGGAGCTTGACAGGCTTCTGGCCAACAACGAAGTGGTGATGGTCGGCCCGGTGCTGACAGAAGTACTCCAAGGAGCACGCTCCGAAGGCGAGCTTGAGTTCTTCTCCAGCCACCTTACAGCTCTCTGGTTCCTGGAGACGAACCAGGAAACCTGGGTGAGGGCCGGGGAGTTGAACCACCGGCTCAGGCAGGAAGGGAGGGTGTTGGCGCTGGGGGACCTGATCATTGCCACGCTGGCGCTGCAGTACGAGACTCCTGTCTACTCGCTAAATGGCGACTTCGATCGCGTGTCTGGCGTCCGTCGCCACGCGGGGGCAGGCGGGATTTGATCGCATGATGGTTGATAAACCCTCCAAAGTCCTCGTCATCGGCTCCGGGCCCATCGTGATCGGGCAGGCTGCCGAGTTCGACTATGCGGGTACGCAGGCCTGCAAGGCCCTCCGCGAGGAGGGTGTGACCACCGTTCTCGTGAACTCCAATCCCGCCACCATAATGACCGACGAGGGCATCGCCGACATCGTCTACATCGAGCCGCTCACCGTGGAGGTGGTCTCCAGAATCATCGAGGCCGAGCGCCCCGACGGCATTCTGCCCACCCTGGGCGGTCAGACCGGTCTCAATCTGGCGGTCGACCTTGCGGACGCGGGCGTTCTCGACAAGTACGGCGTCCGCATGCTCGGCACGCCTCTCAAGACTATCAGGGATGCTGAGGACAGAGAGCTGTTCAAGCAGTTGCTGGCCTCCATCGACGAGCCGCTGCCTCCCAATACGACGGTGAGCTCGATGGCAGAGGCACGGCTGGCGGCCCGGGAGATGGGCTTGCCCCTCGTAGTGCGCCCCGCCTATACGCTGGGGGGCACCGGCGGCGGGATCGCCGGCACCCCCGAGGAGCTGGAGGCCATCGTAGCCGGGGGACTGGCGGCCAGCCCCATATCGCAGGTGCTGCTCGAACGGTCCCTGGTCGGCTGGAAAGAGGTCGAGTACGAGGTGATGCGGGACGCCGCCGACAACTGCGTCACCATCTGCAACATGGAGAACATCGACCCGATGGGCGTGCACACCGGCGACAGCATTGTCGTCGCGCCCAGCCAGACGCTGTCCGACAAGGAGTACCAGATGCTCCGCTCGGCCAGCCTGAAGATCATCAGGGCACTTGGCATAGAGGGTGGCTGCAACGTCCAGTTCGCTCTCGCTCCTGGCGACGTTGTCGGCGAGACTCTTCCCGGCGGCGCAGTGGCAACAGACCGGTACTACGTTATCGAGGTGAACCCCCGGGTGAGCCGCAGCTCTGCCCTTGCCAGCAAGGCCACCGGATACCCCATAGCCCGCGTGGCGGCGAAGATTGCGGTGGGACGCCGGCTGGACGAGATCGCCAATGCCGTAACGCAGAAGACCGTCGCCGCCTTCGAACCGGCCCTGGACTACTGTGTCGTGAAGATCCCGAGGTGGCCCTTCGACAAGTTCCCCGGGGGCGACAGGGCCATCGGCACCCAGATGAAGGCAACCGGGGAGGTGATGGCCATAGACCGCTCCTTCGAGGCGGCTTTCCAGAAGGCGGTGAGGTCCCTGGAGATCACCAACCGCTCGATCCTATGGGAGGACTCGGAGTGGGCAGGTGACTCCGAGGGCCTGTTGGAGCGGCTTCCCCTGGCGCCCAACGACCAGCGGCTGTGGGCCGTTCTGGCTGCCCTGAGGCGCGGTGTCGAGCCTGAGCAGATTTCGCGCGTTACTGGCATCGACCCGTGGTTCACCCGCGCATTTCAGAACATCGCCGAGATGGAGAGCAGGCTGCTGGCCGAGTACCTCGACGCGGGCCTGCTGAGAGAAGCGAAGCGCCTCGGCTTCTCCGACGAGAAGGTGGCCGTGCTCACAGACCGATCCGCCGAGGCGGTCCGGGACCTGCGGAGGGAGTGGAATATCAGGGCCGTCTACAAGATGGTGGACACCTGCGCAGGGGAGTTCGAGGCCCGGACCCCCTACTTCTACGGCACATACGAGCAGGAGAACGAGGCCGAGCCGCTGGCCGGCTCCAAGGCGGTGGTGATCGGAAGCGGGCCGATCCGCATAGGCCAGGGGATCGAGTTCGACTATTGCTCCGTCCACGCCGCATGGGCTCTTCAGGAGGAGGGGATGCGGAGCGTCATGATCAACTCCAACCCGGAGACGGTCTCTACCGACTTCGACACCAGCGACCGTCTCTACTTCGAGCCCCTCGACGAGGAGAGCGTCCGTGACGTGATCGAGAACGAGGCCTTGATGTCGCAGGACGGCGAGTTCGAGGTGCCACCGACGATGGTGCAGTTCGGGGGCCAGACGGCAATCAACCTGTCCCAAGTACTGGACGGTGTCGGGCTCCCCATACTCGGCTCGACGGCGCAGTCGATCGATACGGCCTCTGACAGGCACCTGTTCGAGGAGTTCCTGGCCCGCGTCGGCATACCGAACCCGCCCGGGGCCGCGGTTGCAGACCTCGAGCAGGCCCTCAACATCGCTCACGAGATCGGCTACCCCATCCTCGTACGGCCAAGCTACGTTCTCGGCGGCCGCGCCATGGAGATCGTCCAGAACGCGACCGAGCTGGTGCGCTATATGACCGGCGCGTTGGAAGCGGGCGGCGGCCGCAGGGTACTCATCGACAAGTACTTCGAGGGCCGCGAGGTCGAGGTCGACGCCGTGTGCGACGGCCAAGACGTGCTGATACCGGGCATCATGGAGCACGTCGAGCGCGCCGGCGTTCATAGCGGCGACTCGATGGCCATATATCCGGGTCTGACTCTGACCGAGGGAGAGGTCGACACGATAGTCGACTACACGACCAGGATAGGGCGCGCGCTTCAGGTCAAGGGACTGATGAACATCCAGTACGTGGTTGTAGGGGGCGGGCCCTACAGGAGCCCCGGGTCTAACTGGAAGGGACCGACCTCAGCCGGGACTCAGGTATTCGTCATCGAGGTCAATCCCCGCTCCAGCCGGACTATACCCTTCATCTCCAAGGTGACCGGCGTGCCCATGGTGCGCCTGGCCGTAAAGGCCATGCTCGGCAGGAGCCTCAAGGACCTGGGGTACGGGACGGGCCTGTGGAAGAAGCAGGACCTCGTGGCCGTCAAGGCGCCCGTCTTCTCGATGTCAAAGTTAGCCGGAGTGGACACCTACCTGGGACCCGAGATGAAGTCCACCGGCGAAGTCATGGGCATAGACAAGGACTTCGCGCCGGCAGTGGCCAAGGCCCTCATGTCGGCGGGGGTGATGCTGCCACGGGGCGGCTCCATACTCCTGACGATAGCGGACCGCAACAAGGCGGAGTCTGTGCCGATGATACGGCAGCTGGCCCAGGCGGGTTACAGGCTGTACGCCACCGGAGGCACGGCGGCCATGATACGAGGGCTCGGCATCGACGTGACGGCGGTACCGAAGGCGCAGACTGGAGAGAGTCCCAACACCGTGGACATCATCGTAGACCACACGGTGGACGCGGTGGTGAACACTATCGAAGGGGACAAGGAATCCCTAAAAGACGGGTTCGAGATACGGCGTGCCGCCGTGGACCGCCGCATACCCTGCTTCACCTCGCTGGACACGGCACGCGCCGCCGTCGAGAGCCTCCTGGACGGCGGTGTGAACTACGACGTCAGGCCCCTTGGGGAATACCTGGCGGGCCGCAAATGACCGGGCCGCAGAGCACCTCCAGAGGCCAGGGAAGAGACCTCCCTCCGGTCAGCCGGGGAACCCCCATGCCGCCAAATGACGAGCTGTACCTGATCGCCGACGAGCTAAGAGCTATCGGCAACATGGGGATACGGTTCGCGGAAAACTCGTACGACACGGAGAGATACGAGAGGGTGCGCGCGGCGAGTGCCCGGATCGTCGCAGCTCTGGAACGCCGGTCGCCGGACGAGGTGCTGGAGCGATACGACGACAACCTAGGAGCCTGTCCGAGGATTCGTTCCTGGAGACGAAACCCGCCACGCAATAACCTGCTTACAGCAATCTAGACTTTGTCGTGGAGTAAATAGCATCTTTACACTCCACTAATGACGCATATCGTTTAGAACATTGTTTCTCGGACAGACTCCTAGGGCAGGTCACCCCGCAGACCGGGTCCAGCGCAGCCGTCGTCCGAGAGGGCCGGATACTGCTGATCAGGCGTGAGGACAACGGCCTATGGGCCCTGCCGGGCGGGATGGCAGAAGTCGGCGAGACCCCATCCGAGGCGACGGTTCGCGAGCTGAGCGAGTAGGCCAACGTCAAGGGCCGGGCCACGAGGCTCCTTGCGTTCGTCGATTCCAGGCTGTGGAGGAGCCGCAGCAAGACCCCACTTCTACCACCCTGTCTTTCTGGTGGAGATTGAGGGCCAGGAGCCGTCTCCGGGTCCGGAGACGACAGGCGTTGGCTTCTTCGCCGAGGACGACCTGCCTCCTCTGTCACCCTGCCACGACATGGCCGTTCCCCTGGTCTTCAAGCTGCTCCGCGGGGATTTGCCGTCACCTTACTTCGACTGAGGTCTAAGGCCGGACGCACAATGACGCCGCTTCTGTCCAAGTCCAGATTCCAATACGGCCTTCAGTGCCTGAAACGGCTCTACCTAGAATGCTACCACCGGGAGCTTGCAGACCCCGTGGACGCGGGGCTGCAGGCGAGGTTTGACACTGGCGCCGCCGTTGGCAAGTTGGCAAGACAGCGGTTCCCCAATGGCAGGCTCATCGAAGAGACGCACTTGGAGCACGACCAAGCCGTCGGCACAACGCAGGCCCTTCTGGCCGACCCCGGCGTCCCAGCCCTGTACGAAGCCGCCTTCACGTTCCAGGGAATCAGGACGAGAATTGACGTCCTAAAACGAAACGGTCCGCGGGCGTTCGACCTGGTGGAGGTCAAGTCCTCCACCAAAGTCAAACCGGAGCACGTCACCGACGCCGCGATCCAGCTGCACGCCGCGGAAGGCTCCGGCATCCCAATCGACAGGGCGTACCTGATGCACCTTAACACCGCCTACGTGTATCAGGGCGGAGACCTCGATCTGCAGCAGTTGTTTACGCTGGAAGACATCTCTGCCCCCGCAAGGTCGTTTGTGGCGGAGAATGTGCCCAACGACCTGGCCCGAATGTGGGCAACGCTGCGACTGGACGATGCGCCAGACATAGAAACAGGCCGGCATTGCAGGAGTCCTTACCGCTGCTCCTTCTACGGACACTGCCATCAGAACGCGGTCAGCGTTGACGGGCGGCGCTTCGTCGATCCAGGGCTTGCGGCGAGCCTGGGAGAAATCGCCTTTCCAGCCAGCTTCCTGGACTTCGAGACTGTCAACTCAGCTATTCCGAAATATCCCGGCACGAGGCCCTATCAGACGATCCCATTCCAGTGGTCTCTCCATATTCGGGAGCCGTCCGGGCAGATGACGCATGACTCCTTTCTCAACGCCGACGCCGAGGACCCGAGGGAGCGTTTCGCAGCCAGCCTGCTGGAAGCCATCCCGCGTGACGGCTCAATCGTCACCTACTCGCTCTATGAGCGAACCATCATGAACAGGTTGGCGCAAACACTCCCGCAGTACAGGGATCGCCTACTGGCCTTGTGCGGCCGCGTGGTCGACCTGCTGAAGCTGATCCGGCACAACTACTATCATCCTTCATTCAAGGGTAGCTCCTCCCTGAAGTCGGTGCTGCCTGCCCTGGTTCCCACGCTTGGCTACGCTGACCTAGATATACCGGAGGGCCTGGCTGCCACGGCGTCCTACACCAGGATGATCGCCGGCGACACGCCTGAATCTGAGAAGGCCGAGTTCAAGGAGGCGTTGCTTGCCTACTGCGAAAGGGACACGGAGGCGATGGTCCGCGTCTACGACGCCCTCCTTGCCGAAACCAACACCTAGAGAGACACCGCTAAGACGACTAACCGAATACCGAGGAGGAAGGCATGGGGATTCTAGGGATCGAAAACAGAACGGAGAACTGGAAGACAGCCCGGCATTTCGCCCCGTTCTTCAAGAGCGCCTCCGCTCGCGCTGCTCTTGCCAATCGGCTGCTCAGACCATATGAAGAGTCTGAGTCAGACGCAGTCAAGGCAGTCAAGATGGAATTGTACTGGAAGGGGATGAGGGACTACATACATGAGCTGGACAAGAACAAAAAGCCCACTACCCAAGACTTCCAGAAGCGCTATGTCTGCCTATTTCCTGACCTGCGTGACCGTATTTGCGAATTCAATATTCAAAAATTCAATGACCTACGGCTCCCGAAGCCATGCAATTACGATGTGTCTACAGAAAGCCGAATGCAGAGCTTACGCAACAACCTCAGAAATACTGAAATAGACATCGTCCTGCAAACCCCGAGGCACCTCTTCATTGGGGAAGCCAAGGACGAATCGGGTTTCGGAGCAGATGAGAGCCTGGTTCTCGTACATCAACTCGTTCGACAGTATGTGATGGCTAGAATCCTAGTTGACCTTATTCCCGGAGCCACGAACACATGTGTGGTTCCCTTCATTGTTGGGCACCCAGACAAACTTGCGAGCATGACGAAGACCAACCAGGTCAGATTCATGTGTGGGAAGGGCTGGCTGAGAAGGGAAAATGTGATGTCTTGGGACGAGATTGCAGGAATTGCAAAGGCCGGGGCCGTCTCTGGCTGAACCCTCCTACTCTCAATCAGATGCCGGACTCAGCAGGTACGCCTTATCTCGCTCTTCCATATATTGGCCTTGCCGACTTCAAGATCGATTTTCGCCGAGAGTGATTTCGACTGGCCTCGACGCCGCGACGGCTGACGAGGTCTACGTCACGGCCGAAGATGCTTCTTAGCCCGAATCCACCGATGCGGAGCGGCCTTGGGGTTGGAACAAGGGGTGAGGGCCGTGGGACGCGACGGTCCGCGCTCGATTCCGATAAATGGGGCCGGTGGCGGCCTTTGGTTGTCGTTGGGGGCGCCGATGGCGGTCCTGGGCAGCGGCGCTGGGGCGGGGTCGGCGGGACAGCATGCAGGGGAAGACAATCGCGGACCGGGCCGGTGCGACTCTGTGGGTCGGTTGGGTAGTCTGGTGGACGTGTCAGGCGCCGTCGGTGCCGTCAGGCAGGCAATGGCAGGGCTCGCAATCGAGCCAGCGCGCGAGTGAACTGGGTTTCCCAAGGCCAGCCCTGTGGCAGATGCAAAGTGAGGCGGCGGGCCGAGCGGGTGAGCCGTCCGGCCAGGGAGAAGAAGCGCCGCCGGAGGGTCTTGGTGGTCACCACCCCCTCGTCCAGACCGATGCGCGCGGTCCAGCGGGCCAGGTTATGGGCCAGCACCTGGACGGCCAGCCATGCGCCGTTGGCGGGGAAGCGGCCCGAGGGGAGATGGTTGAGGCCGACGCCGTGCTTGAGGTCTCGGATAGCATTCTCAATCTCGGCGTGGCGGCGATGGTCGGCCTCCAGTTCCAGGGTTTCCCCGTCCCGGTCGGTGATGAAGCCGTGATAGCTGTAGCTGGCGAAGAGGGCCAGTTGGGAACCGGGCGTGGGCTTCACCCGCCGGACGATGAGCCGCACTGGGGCGGCTTCGGGCTCACCCTGGAAGGGAGTGTAGGTGGTCTCGGCCACGTCGGCGCCGCCGTCCATCCAGTAGGGGACGGGCGTCCAGTCCTCCTCGGGAATCGCCTCAATCAACTCCCTGAGGCGGGCGTGTTGGCGGATGGTGATGGAGAAGCGGACATCCATCTTGCGGCAGACGACGACCAGGGCGTGGGCATAGAAGCCGCTGTCGGCCCGCACCGTGAGTTGTCCTGTAGCCCCAGCATGGCGCACCCGGCCCACGGTCTCCCGCAGGAAGTGGGCGGCGCCCCGAACGGTGTTGGCGCGGCCCTCGCGCAGCCGAGACATCAGCACGTCGCCGGTGCCGGCGGCGATGGCCAGCAGCGGGTGATAGCCCCGCTGGCCAGTGTAACCATGGTGACGCGCCCCCTCCTTGGCCAGTCCGTAGGTCTCGCACATGGTGGAGTCCAAGTCGATGGTCAACGGCCCTTCGCCGGGTCCCGCACCAGCGGCCCAGGCCCGGGACAGCAACTCCCGGCTCACCCGATCCAACTGGCGGACGTGGCCCCACCGGAAGCTGCGCAGGAAAGTTCCCAGGGTGGATGGCGCCTTGACTACGCAGCCGATGGCGCCAGCTGTCCCGCCGGTACGCAACACGTCGGCGTCGTCAATGAAGTCGCCCCCAGCCAGCGCCGAGGCCACCAGGGTCAGCATCTTGTCTCCTGGGTTCGCTCGCCCCGGCGCGTCTCCCAGGTCGACGTGGCTGTCGACGACTTCACGCAGGCCCAGGTGCTGGGCTAGGGTCACCGGGAGGAGCAGCCCAGCATTGGCCACCAGGCGGTGGTCGTCGAAGGCGATACGGATGCGGTCGGGATGGTTGCGTGCTAGCATCTATCGGGTGCTCCTTGTTCTGGGGTCGGCTTTGCTGTTTCAAAACCATTATCCCAGATTCACAGGAGCACCCTCTTGCCGCTTCAGGACACTGACCCGACGCCCTCCTTCGGTGGATTCGGGCTTAGGGATACTCTGAATAACCCATCAGCACAGCTTAATTTCCTATGTGTGAAGCTGTAGTCCACGGACTTATTCAGACCATACTTAGCTCGTCTTCCATCCGTACGAGGTCAAACAGGCCATGTCCAGCCTTGATGTCGAACGCTACGAGAAGATCTACATCGCTTGAAGAGCTGAAATCCTCACCGAGAGCGGAGCCGAACAGAGATAGCTCGGACACGTCCCACTTCCGACAGAACGCATCAATGTCGCTGGGCTCGACCCTAAGGTCTGCTAGCTTGTCCACAGTCATCGAATCCCTGCCCTCCGCGGGCATTCGTCCCCTCAACTCTGAACAGTTACCGTCGGTGGTGACACTTGACATACCAGAATATCTGTACTACCATTCCCCTATGCCAGCGATTGATCCATACCTACCGGTGCCGTGGGTGCCCTGCCCCGTACTCGATATGGGAGCCAGCAAGTGTCCAACCCTCCGCAGGCATTCGTCCCCTCAACTCTGAACAGTTGCCCGACGGTGCTGACGTCCCGTGATACATCCGCACATCTGTGCTGACCATCAGCTTCCGATACCCACGCAGGCAGGGTGTCACATTCTGTCCCATTTCTGTTCCGCCACGTACCCATTTTTTCCCGTTTAGTTACCAAAAGCGTTCCATCCACAACCATCGCCCAGCTACGAAATGAGCATGAATGAGCATAAATGGTACATATCCTGGAAAAAATCTCCATCAAGCAACGCAAGGCCCTAGTGGTCCAACATCTTAGTATTGAAGGGTGCCGACGGCTTGGTAGGGGCGGGTTTGAAACCCGCCCTGTCGTCGTAGGACGCCGATCCAATCACTGGTGAGGGGGCTGCTCTATCACGCTAATCCCGTTGCCCCTCACTTCAAAGATTTCGGACTACTAGGATACCACCGAGATGATCCCGCTGCGCCTCACGCTCCAGAACTTCATGTGCTACCGGGAAGACGTCCCGACGCTCGACCTCGAAAGCATCCACGTCGCATGCCTGTGCGGCGACAATGGCCACGGAAAGACAGCACTGCTGGACGCCATGACCTGGGCCCTATGGGGCAGAGCAAGGGCCGGCACCCAGGAGGAGCTCATTCACCAGGGCAGGCTCGACATGTACGTGGAGCTGGACTTCCTGAGCCGCGGACAGCGCTATAGGGTGATCCGCCGGTACTCGCGCTCCGGGCGTACCCGGCAGGGCCACCCCCTGCTGGAGCTGCAGGTAGTCACAGAGGATGGGGCCACGCCGTTGACGGAGGGTGTGAGCCGCGAGACGCAGGCCCGCATAACTGAGCTCATCAACATGGACTACGAGACCTTCATCAACACGGCGTTTCTGAAGCAGGGCGACGCCGACAGGTTCACCACCAGCACGCCGTCGAAGCGCAAGGAGACCCTGGCCGAGGTGCTCGACCTCTCGTACTACGGGAAGCTGGAGGAGCGCGCAAAGGAGCGCGGCCGCGAAGCGCATATGGAGTCCGCGAAGGTTGATTCGGAGGTCGAGTGGCGGAGGCGAGAGATAGCGAGAAGGCCGCAGGACGAGGAGAACCTCGCAGGCGTAGTCACCGCCCTGGAGCGCATTGAAATGGAGGTTGCCGCCCAGGGAGAGGTCGTAGACAGGCTTCGCTCCTCGGTCCAGCTCCTCCGCGAGAGGCGAAACGAGCTGGCCGACATCCACTCCGGACTGTCTTTGAAACGGAACGACATCAAGCTGCTGGAGACGCAGGTTGGCGACCTCGCCTCCCGGGTCGGCGCCTACGAATCGGCGGTAGCCAGGGAGCAGGAGACTCGGCAGGGATTCAACGAGCTACAGAGCCTGCGGACCGAGCAGGCGCTGCTCGACAGAGCGCTGGGCCGCAAGACTGAGCTGGACGCGGAGAGGTCCCGCCTCGATAGAGAGATTGCCGTACAGCACGAGCGCCTCTCAGGTAAAGCAGCGTACTTGAGGGCGGCCATCGACGGGGACCGGCCCAGGGCCGAAAGCCTTGGCGAGATAGAGTCCCGGATTGCCGGGCTCGTCCAGGAAGAGGTCGACGTTCAGCGCAACAGAGAGAGGCTCGAACGGCAGCGCACGGAGCTGCAGAGGACCGCCGACCGGATGCGAGACCTCAAAGTCGAGAAGACCCGCATGCTCGCCGAGATGGAGGACACCCGCAAGAAATTCGACATGCTCGAACGCGGCGATTCGCTGTGTCCCCTGTGCAACCAGGCCTTGGGGCCCGGCGGCAAGGAGCACCTCAGACGGGAGTACGAGGCCCTGGGCCGGGAGAGCCGACGCCTCTACGACGCGAACTCGAACGAGATGGAATCCCGAGAGAAAGAGCACAAGGAGCTGGGGGCGCTGGTGTCGAGCAGCGAGGTGGAGGTAGTCGAAGCAGCCCGGCGGATCGACCGCAGCAGGGCCAGCCTGGAGAGCGAGCGTGATGCCGCGAAGAAGGCAAGGGCCGAAGTCGACAGGGCCGCAGGCGAGCTGGAGAGATTGGAGCGCACCGTCGCGCAGGGCGACTTCGCTCACGAGGAGCGTAAGCTGCTCGAAACCCTGGACGCCGACCTGTCGGACCTGGAGTATGACGCGGTACGGCACAGATGGGTACGCGAGAGGACGACGAAGCTGGCGCCATATGACGAGCTTCACCGGAGGCTGCTGGAAGCCGTCGGTAAGCTGGGCCCGGAGCGCCAATCGCTCTCTTCGGTGAGAGAGGTGCTGCAGCGACGAAAACAGGAAGTCGTCGACGCCGAGCAGCGGGGAGCCACACTCCAGATGGAGCTAGCGGCCCTGGAGTCTGACGAGTACAGGCTCGCAGCGGCCGAGGCACTTGCGGCCCAACTGGACGTACAGAGGACCAGAGCTCTTGGAGACCGAGCAGTTCTGGAGCAGCAGATCAGGCGGGCGGTCGAGCTCGAAAGGGAGCTTGAGGTCTATGATGGCAAGCGGCGAAGACTCGCGGACGAGAAGGCCATATACGACGAGCTGGCGACGGCCTTCGGCAAAAACGGAGTCCAGGCTCTCATCATAGAGACAGCCATACCGCAGCTTGAGATCGACTCCAACGAGGTGCTGATGCGCCTGACCGAGAACCGGATGAACCTGAAGCTACAGCTGCAGAAGGGAAGGCGGGACCGCCGAGGTCAGCCGTCGGAGGAACTGGACATCCGAATAGCCGACGAGGTCGGCACCCGAAGCTACGAGACCTTCAGCGGCGGCGAGGCCTTCCGCATCAACTTCGCGCTGCGGATCGCTCTTTCGAGGCTGCTGGCCCGAAGGGCGGGCGCGCCGCTGCCGACTCTGTTGGTCGACGAGGGGTTCGGCTCCCAAGACAGCGCCGGGCAGGAGCGCCTGATAGAGGCCATCCGCTCGATCCAGGACGACTTCGAGAAGATAATCGTGATCACCCACATAGAGCAGATCAAGGAGGCATTCCCGGTGCGCATAGAGGTCACCAAGACCGAGATGGGGTCCACGTTCGCAGTCGTCTAGGGAGGCACCAATGACCAGCGACCGTCTTCAAGTAGTCACAGGCGCTTTCGGGTACACAGGAAGGTACATCGCCCGGCGCCTGATCTCGACCGGCGAGCGGGTAAAGACCCTCACGACTCGGACCGAGCGGGAGAACCCTTTTGGGGAGAGGCTCGCCGTCGAGCCCTACAGGTTCGACGACCCCGGCGCGTTGGCCGGCAGCCTCGAAGGGGCGGAGGTGCTGTACAACACCTACTGGGTGCGCTTCCCACGCGGAGAGGTCACTTTCGACATGGCTGTCTCGAGGTGCAGGGCGCTGATAGACGCCGCAGAGAGGGCCGGCGTCAAGCGGATCGTGCACGTCAGCATCACGAACCCGTCTGCCGACAGCCGTCTGCCGTACTTCCGAGGCAAGGGAATGGTCGAGGAGGCGGTCACCGGATCGAGTCTGACCTGGGCTATCGTCAGGCCCGCGCTCGTCTTCGGCGAAGGCGACATCCTGATCAACAACATCGCCTGGGCGGTCCGGCGGTTCCCTGTCTTTCCGCTGCCAGGCTCCGGGCTCTACAAGGTCCAGCCCGTGTTCGTCGACGACGTGGCGGGCATCGCGGTTGACGCTGGGCGGCTCACAGACAACCTCGTAATAGACGCGGTGGGACCGGAGACCTTCACCTTCGAGGAGCTCGTGCGCCTCATCGCCGAACAGGTCGGCGCGAAGACAAAGATCGTGAATCTCACGCCCAGCGTCGCTCTATTTCTGTCCCGGGTCGTGGGCTACCTGGTCAGGGACGAGGTGCTTACCAGCGAGGAGGTGGAGGGCCTAATGGACGGTCTGCTCTTCTCGGGGAGCCCGCCTACCGCAAAGACGAGCCTGTCGGACTGGCTGGCCGATCACACGGACAGCATCGGCAAGACCTACGCTTCGGAGCTCCGCCGTCACTACCGGTAGCCTGGCAACGCCTGCGACGGCGGCGTCGACAACGTGACCGCCTTCCTTGAGGGACGTATCCCGATGTCGCCAACCCCGATGTCCTCGAGCGGATATAACCCGTCTACAGCCCCTTGGCCATCTGCTCCTGCTGCCAGTCGTAGTCGACGTCGCCTCGGTAGAACCTCTCCGGGTTCTCCACCGCCCAGATCTGCTTTCGGATAAGGTAGTTGCCTGGGTTGAGCTCGAGCCCCTGCCGCCAGAGTGCGAGGGCCTCCACGATCCTGCCGGCCCTGTACTGGTCCTGTCCCTCACGGAAGAGAGCGTTCGCCTCGGAGTGCTCGGCGCCCAAGCCGCCTGCCGGCTCTTCACCAGTCGGCGCTGGGCTTTGCCCTGACAGCCAGCGTTCCAAGACGTTGGCCGTCTCCGGTCGCCGTATGTCGAACCCTCCCAGCTGGCTGAAACGCACTATTCCCTGTTCGTCTATGAGGAATCCGTTCGGAATAGCCTTGAAGCCGTAGAGATCGCTAAGAACGTTTGCCTGGTCGACGAGCGTGGTGAACCTGGCACCGGCCTTTTCGACATAGCGACGCGGCCTATCGGGCGACTGCGCGTCGATCGCGACCGATAGAACCTCGACGCCGCGTCCTCGGTTCTGGTCGCTAAATTGCTGCCAGCCTGGCAGCTGCTCCCTTCACCCTCACCAGGACGCCCACATGAACAGGACGACCTTCTTGCCCCGGTAGTCGGAGAGCCTTACCGAGCCGCCTGCCAGAGAGGGAAGCTCGAAGGCCGGGGCCGGGTCCCCTGCAACGATCGGTCTGACTGCCATTCCTGTCAAGGTCGAATCTCCTCTTGATGCGCTACGTGGTTGTGGTCATTCAAGATCGTCATCCCAGACCCGTCGGGCCCGCCGGCAACCACCGGCGTCTTATGGGCGATCCTAACTCACATCGCTGGTCGCGGCGGACTAGCGGATCATATAGGTTGGGGCCTCGCTGGGGCAATTGCCCGCGGTGACGGTCACGCTCACAGCGCCATGCTCATACGGCCCACGGGCGAAGGCCTGCGGCCCAAGTAGCCGGGAGCGGCGCGTTCGTATAAACTCATTCCATGGCCAGATTCGCACACCTGGTACGGACGGCCCAGATCGACAGGTCTTGGGTCGAGTCCGAGCTATTCCCGCTTGCGGACCGGCTTCGAGAGAGGGCCCCCGGCAACGGAGAGCTGACTGGCCGTTCCCTCTACTGCCTCTTCTACGAGCCCAGCTTCCTGACAAGGACGTCCTTCGAGCGTGCTATGACGATGCTCGGAGGAGAGGCCCATCATACGGAGGACGCCTCTCAGTTCTACCCGGTCCGGACGGCGAGCTACGTCGACAATGTCATCGGAATGCTGGCCAGCCTCCACATGGACGTGGTCGTCCTCAGGTCCAGCGATCCCGGCGTGGTGGACAGGGCCGCGGCGGCAGACGCGCTGCCGATCATCAACGGCGGGAGCCTGGACGACCATCCCACCCAGGCGCTTTCCGACATATACACCATCAGGCGGGAGCTCGACCGCGTCGACGGCGTGGAGGTCGCGGTCGTAGGCCGGATGGAGCACCGGAACGTCAGCGCTCTCCTAAGAGGTCTAGCGCTGTTCGACGACGTCAGGGTTACCCTGGTGCCCTTCAGTGGCCGAGTCGACCCCGAAGTGGTCTCCTACTGCGAAGAGCGGGGTTTGACTTTCCAGACCACCGACGACGTCGAGGCCGTCCGACAGGTCGACGCCATCTACCTCAACGGGCCCCGAACGGTGGCCCACGTGCAGCTGCTAAAGTCGCGCGACGCGTTCAGCCTGAGAGTTGACGAAGAGTTTATGGCGAGTCTGCGTCCGCACTGCGTCATACTGGACCCCATGCAGCGCAGCGGAGACTTCGATTTCGACGTGCGGGACGAGCGGCTGGCGTTCTACCGGCAGGCCGAGAACGCCCTGTTCCTGCGAATGGCCTTGCTGTCCGGGCTGTTCAACTAGGGCCCGGACGCCATCTACCTCATCCTCGCACGCGTCAACCGCGACACGAACGGCCCGGCAAGCGGCCCGAACGACCGCAGGACAGCGCCGAGGCGACGATGCCTCAGCGCCTTCAGGATGACGCGTCCGTGCCAGTCGAATGAGAAGTCCGGGGGATCGACCAGCTCGTCGCTAAGCCCTGAATCCCAGATCTCCTCCAGGAGCCGGTCGATCTGCTCGTCCCTGAGCGACTCGTACAGCAGCCGGGCGTAGTAATCGATGGTCAACTCGCGTCCGAACAGGGACTTCCAGCGCCTCTCGTACAGCCTGAGCCTGCCTGCGGACAGGTCGCCGGACGTCAGGGCGTCGGCGGCAGTCTCCCCCGCCAGCTCGCCGGATAGAAGGGCATAGTAGATTCCGCCGCCCGTGGTCGGCTTGACGTGGCCGGCGGCATCACCGGCCACGAGCACTCGGTCGGCGTAGGTCCGCTGCGCGGGACGGACGGGGACTCCCCAATGAGACGGTCCCTTCGTCATCTCCCGAATCCGCCCCTGCGCCCGGAGGCCGGACAGGAAGTCGTCCATGTGGCCGTTCAGTTTCTGTCTTGAAATTATGCCCGCGAGCGCCCGCGACCCGTCCAGTGGGACCAGCCACCCGAACGAGCCCGGGGCCACCCGCTCCCCCAGATAGACCTCGGCTTGCTTGACGACACCATCGGCCACGACCTCGGCCTGAACGCCTGCCATGTAGTCGCTGTTTCTGCCGTTCCGGAGCCCGGCGGCCCGCACCAGCGGCGAGCCGAACCCGCTCGTGAGCAGGAGCAGCCTGGCCGAGAGGCTGGCACGACCGTTGTCACCCGTAGTCGAGACCGACACGGCGGTCTCCGTCACCTCGACGTTGTTGACACGAGGGCCGAGGATGAGCTCGGCGCCAGCGGCGGCGGCCTTCTGCGCGAGTGCGCCGACGTAGGCCACCCTGTCGATTACGAATGCCTGGGGCTCGTCCCTCTCGATGTGGTAGCGCCTGCCCGAGGGTGAGACGATGGTCGCGCCCTTCGCCTCGCGAATGACGTGGCGGCCGTCGGGCGGAAAGCGCTTGACGCACTCGACACCCACAATCCCAGTGCAGAGCTTGTCGCCGATGTGGTGACGCCAGTCGATGACGGCGACATGGCGGCCCTGCTGAGAGAGGCGGAGCGCGGCCATGTTGCCCGCCGGACCCGCGCCGACTACGATGGCGTCATACAAGACTGCGGTCACCTGCCTGTCGAAGGATGGGAGTGCGTTGGGCAACCGGAATGGTAGCCCAACGCGGCACGCGGAGACAACAGCATCAGACCGTGGCAGCGAGCCCCATGAAGCAGGAACCGAGAATCGACCTCCCCACCGCCCCGTCGCGCGGCAACAGACGGAGCCTGGAGGCGATGTGGCTGGAGAGGCTTGAGAGTTCCGAATTCCGGGGCGGCGACCTGGAGGTGCCGGAGATGCCTCCAAGCCAGCTCGTGAGCGCCGTCCGACAGTTCAACGAGGGCCGGTACTGGGACTGCCACGAGACATTGGAGGACCTGTGGCGCGAGACGCCCTACCCGCTCAGGTTCGTCTATCACGCCCTGATAAAGTCCGCTGTCGGCTTCCATCACCTGTCGCGCCGCAACCGGAACGGAGCGAGAATCAAGCTGTCGGACGCCGCCCGCCTGCTGTCGCTGTTTCAGCCGGGCATTTTGGGGACCAGGACCGACATGCTGAGGGACGTGGTAGTCGAGCGGCTTGGCCTGCTCGAAGGAGCGGAGCCCGTCGACTGGTCTCGGCTCGATGCCCTGCCGAGGCCCATGATCCATACGACATGGGAGGGGGAGGAGGCGTAGGCCGGCGGAGAGGAAACGCGCTCTCCGTGACGCGGTCCTACGAGGTGGAGCTGGACGCGTCGGCGTAGAGCCTGTCGGTCTTGGCCGCCATTACGAAGTCGTTACGGTGCAGGCCCCTGATCTTGTGGGTCCACCACTCGACACCCACCCTGCCCCACTCCAAGGTCAGCTTCGGGTGGTGGCCCTCGGCCTCCGCGGTCTCGGCGACTTTGACTGCGAAGTCCAGCGCGTCGGTGAAGCCGCTGAACTTCAGAGTGCGTGAGAGCCGCTTGACACCGTTCACCTCGCCCAGCTCCCAATCGGATACCTGCGGATGAAGCTCGGCGACCTCCTCATCGGTCACCCTAGGGGAGTCGCGGCGGCACGCGGTGCATTTCTGCGAGTAGAGAGTCATCAGAGTCCTCCAGCTTCGTGTGACACATTCTACCACCGGGACGACAGACACGCGGCTGACCCGCTTCCACACTCTGCGCTATAATCGGCACTCACACGAGGATGGCGCTCTAGATGTCCATACGCAAGGCTGTGATCCCGACCGCGGGGTTCGGTACCCGCTTCCTGCCGGTGACACGGTCCGTTCCAAAGAACATGCTGCCGGTGCTGGACCGGCCCAGCATCCACTTCACGATTGAAGAGGCTGCGGCTGCGGGCATAGAGCACATCGTGTTCGTCCTGACTCATGGACAGGAGGCGATCGGCCACTATTTCGACCGGCTGCCCGAGCTCGAGCAGGCGCTGGAGAGGAGAGGCGAGTACGGCATCCTCCAGCAGATGATCGACATCTCGGAAATGGCCGAAATCAGCTACGTCTATCAGAAGCGTCAGCTCGGACCGGGCCATGCCGTGCTGACGGCGCGGGCCGCCATCGGCGATGAGCCGTTCGCAGTGTTCTTCCCGGACGACCTGATCCTGAGCGACGCACCCACCATCGCCCGGATGATCGATCTGTTTACGGAGCACGGGCGCAGCATCGTTGCCGTCGCAGAGGTGTCGGACGACATGGTCCCAAGCAAGGGCATCGTCGACGCCAGACCGGCTGGCGACGGGGTGTTCGAGATCGCGGGCCTGGTGGAGAAGCCGAGTGCATCGGAAGCGCCATCGAATCTGGCGATAGTGGGAAGGTACGTCCTCACGCCGGAGGTGTTCGACGCGCTGGAATCGGTGGAGCCCGGTTCGGGAGGCGAAATCTGGCTCACGGACGCCATATCGATGCTGCTCGAGACCCAGGGCGTCTACGCGTACAAGTGCCCGGGAAGCCTGTTCGACGTGGGCACTCCGTTGGGTCTTCAGATGGCATCGGTATACGCCGCGCTTCAGAGGGACGACCTGGGCCCTTCTCTGCGCTCGTGGCTCAAGACCGTCCTGTAGCTTTCCAGGATGAGCAGGGTGAAAACGAGCACCGTGGCATCGGTCCTGACATGGGTGGCGCTTCTGTTTGTCCTCGGCTGCGGCGCTGATGAGCCGGAGGCCACGCCTACGCCCGGAGTCCCAACGGTCACTCCTACCCAGACCAGGATGACCGTGGACAGCATCCGTGTCAGCATCGTGGACAAGCAGCAGATCATTATTCTCAAGACGGAGGACTCGGAGCGGTTCCTACCCATCTGGATCGGACCGTTCGAGGCGCAGGCCATCGCGGTGAAGCTCCATGACCTGTGGCTGCCCAGGCCGATGACGCACGACCTGATGAGCTCTGTGATCGCCGATCTGGGGGCCAGGGTGGAGAGGATCGTCGTCACCGATATCGCCGACGGCACCTTCTACGCCAGGGTGCTCCTGGTAGCCGATGGGAAAGCGGTCGAGGTAGACTCGCGGCCCAGCGACGCCATCGCGCTGGCCCTGCGCCTCGAGGCCCCGATATACGTCGAGAACTCAGTACTCGACGAGGCATCCATAGACTCCCGCGTGGAGCTCGAAGACCCGTTTCTCGGCGGTGACGAGACCATCAATTGAGCAGTCTTTCCATGAATAGCTCAGCGCCGCTTGAGGGTGTCCGGGTGATCGCCGTGGAGCAGTACGGCGCGGGGCCGTGGGCCACCATGCTGCTGGCAGACCTGGGCGCCGAGGTCATAAAGATCGAAAACCCCGGCTCCAACGGGGACATCGGGCGCTACGTTCCGCCGTACACGTCGGAACAGGACAGCATCTACTTCCAGAGCTTCAATCGAAACAAAAAGAGCATCACTCTCGATCTGCGGCACGAGAGGACACGCGAGGTGCTGCACCCACTGGTGAGGGCCTCGGACTGCGTGTTCAACAACCTGCGGGGAGACCTTCCGGCCAGGCTGGGCCTCGATTACGAGTCTCTGGGGCCGGTGCGCCCATCCGTAGTCTGTTGCTCGCTCTCGGCGTTCGGCCGCACGGGGCCCCGCGCCGCCGAGCCGGGTTACGACTACCTCATGCAGGCATACTCCGGCTGGATGAGCATCACCGGCGACCCCGAAGGTCCGCCCCAGAAGACCGGACCTTCGATAGTCGACCTGAGTGCCGGCGCGATGGCCGCCATCGGCCTGCTGGCCGCCATCCTGAGGGCGCGGCAGAGCGGCATCGGCTGCGACGTGGACGTCAGCCTGTTCGAGTCCGCCCTTTCGGAGCTTGCCTACGTCGCCGCCTGGCACCTCTCCCGGGGCTACGAGCCGAAGCGGTTTCCCGACTCTTCCCATCCGTCCCAGGTGCCGTCCCAGTCACTGCCCACCCGTGACGGCTGGATGGTGGTCATGTGCGCCAAGGAGAAGTTCTACGCGGACCTCGTACGGATAATGGGACGGCCCGATCTTGCCGAAGACCCGCGCTTCCGCACCTTCACCGACCGGCTCGAAAACCGGGATGTGCTCGTCCCCATCCTGAAGGACCTATCGAAGCGGCGGACAACAGCGGAGTGGCTGGAGATGCTACGGGGCCGCGTGCCCTGCGCTCCCGTGAATACGGTGGAGCAGGCGTTCAACGACCCACAGGCCGCCGAGGAAGGGCTGATACTCGATATCCCGCACCCGGACTTCGGGACCGTGCGGCAGGTTGCCAGTCCCATCCGCATCTCGGACGCCAAGCCCGGCCTTAAGCGCGGCCCCAGTCTGGGGGAGCACACGGACGAGGTCCTGGCAACTCTCGTCGGGTGGACCACAGAGCGGATCGAAGAAGCCCGCGCCGATGGGCTGGTATGACGACCTGGCAACTATCTCGCTCGTTCGTGCGAGGTGGGGCGCCACTCGCTTAGGTCTTTGTCTTGACCCCGATGTTCGTTCGAGGGTCGAAGGCGTCCCGCAGTGCATCGCCGATGAAGTTGATGCTGAGCACAGAGACAGAGATCATGATACCTGGAGGCAGCCATATCCAGGGCTTGGACTCCAGCACGGTCAGAGACTGGGCTTGAGCAAGCATGTTGCCCCAGCTGGCTGTCGGTTGTTGAACACCCAGCCCCAGGAAACTGAGGGATGACTCCAGCACGATAACGTTGGCCACGCCGAACGTGGCGGCTACGACCAGAGGCGACAACACGTTCGGCAGCAGGTGGCGAAAGATCATTCGAACGCCACCCACGCCGACGGCCTGGGCGGCCAAGGCGAATTCCTGCTCTCGTAGAGAAAGAAGAGGCCCCCGCACCAGTCGGGCAACCTGAGGCCACTCCAGGAGGCCAAGAATGATCATGATGTTGTAGATGCTGGGGCCGGTGACAGCCACAGCGGTCAGAATCAGCATCAAGGACGGGAAAGACAGCACAATGTCGATCGCCCGCATTATCAGGTTATCTACCCATCCCCCATAATACCCGGCGATAGCACCGAGAATAGTGCCGATCACCACGAAGATGGAAACGGAGACGAGCCCTACGGACAGAGACACCCGGCTGGCATAGACGACGCGGCTGAGGATGTCGCGGCTGATAGCGTCAGTACCCAGGGGATGGGTTGTAGTGGGTTTGTCCCTCGGGGGGTAGTTCATGTCGATCTCGTGAGGGTCATGAGGGGCAATCAGCGGAGCGAAGGCAGCCATGACGATCAGACCCACCAGCACTATGACTCCGAAATTGGCTAGCCTGTGTCGACGAAATCGAACGAAGATGGACCGGCGGCCAGCCGGCCTTCGGTTTAGTGCGGCTTCGGGGCCGCCTGTGTCGACACCCGTAATCCCTCCTCTAGTCCGCATATCGAATCCTGGGGTCGATGACGGCATAGGTCACGTCGGTGCATAGATTGCCGAGTAGGACAATGACAGCCGCCGTGAGGTTGATGCCCATCAACACCGGGTAGTCTCGTTGATGGATGGCCTCGATACTGAGCAGGCCCATGCCTGGCCACTGAAAGATGGCCTCCGTGATCACGGCTCCGGCGAGCAACCGGCTGGAGACATTCAACCCGATGACCGTGACGACTGGTATCAGACCGTTAGGTAAAGCATGTTGAAAGACAACGTGCGCCTCTCCCAGTCCCTTGGCCCGGGCTGTCCTCACATAGTCCTGACCCAACACCTCAAGCATTGATGCTCGCGTATAGCGCATTATGTCGGCCGTAAAGCCGAGACCCAGGACTACGCCGGGCATGACCAGGTGCCGGAGGCGGTCCATCAACGAGAATGAGGCTCCGAGGGTCTCCATGCCGGCCGTCGGCAACAGGTCTAGCTTCAGGGAAAAGAGCGAGATCATCCCCAGGCCTATGAAGAAGCTGGGTACGCTTACGAACGAAAAAGCGGTCACCGCGGTGGCGTAGTCCAGCCAGGAGTACTGCCTGACGGCCGACACCACGCCCATGGGTATCCCCAGGACGAAGCTCATCATTAACGCGGCCCCCATAAGCTGTAGGGTGGGTCCCAGCCGTCGTTGGACGCGGTTCAGCACAGGCTCGCCTGTGCGAACCGAATACCCCAGATTACCCTCACCCAGCTCCTTCAGCCACAGGACGTACCGCACCGGCAGAGGCTTGTCGAGGCCCAAAGATTTCTTGATCTCTGCAACGTCAGCATCGGAAAGGGCAACTTCAACAGAAGGGTCCATCATCATCGAGACTGGGTCCCCAGGAGCCGCGTTGATGATCACATATGTGAGAGCCGTGATGCCCAAGAGGATGGGCACTGAAAGCAACAGGCGTCTGATGACATAACGGAGCATGTCAAATGATCCGTTCGATGGGCCTATCGACTACTCTCACACGGACCGCCTAGACCCTTCTCATTGATCAGAACCGGTAGGGGCTGAGGCCCTACCCGGGGCCTCAGCCCCTGAAAAATTGCCCCATCCAGGTGCTCAGGAGGGAGCTACTGTACTACGCCCCACTGGTGGATGTTCCAGTAGAAGCCCCGCTCTTCGGCGAGAATCGAGGACGGGTCCAGGCCTTGTATGTGGTCCCTAACGCCGTAGGCTTCCGTCTGCAGGTACAGCGCGATGTGCGGCAGCTCGTCGTTGAGGATGTCCTGATACTCGACGTAGAACTTGCGCCGCTCCGCCTGATCGGTGATCACGCTTGCCATGTCCAGCAGCTCGTCCACCCGCGCGTTACAGTACCGGCCGATGTTGCTCGCACCGGCGTCGCACCTGAACCTCGCACCTGTGGTAGCCGGGTCGTAGTTGGCCCCGTGCCCCACGAGAAGGAGGTCGTAGTCACCTTCCTGCCACCGTTCGATCAGTGTGGGGAAATCGGCGATTTCCAGCCTCGACTTGACCCCGACCTGCTTCAGGTATTGTTGGATGATGGGGGCCGAGAGCTCTCGGGGCTTGTTGCCGCTGGGGTATCGCAGCAGAAGCTCTCGGTCGAAGTCCCAACCTGCGTCTTCCAAGAGCTGCCTTGCCTTTTCTGGATCATGGTCGTAGGGATTCAGATTCTCATTGAAGGCCCAGCCGCCCGGAGCGATAGACCCCATGCTCAGAGTAGCGGTGTCCCCGAACAGCGTCTGGAGCATGGGTGGGCGGTCGATGGCGTAGGCGAACGCTTGGCGGACGCGTTTGTCCGCCAAGTAAGGCTTTTCGGTTTGAACGATCATGATCTGCTCGACGCCACTGGAGGGAACGAGTCGTATATCGGGCAAATCTCTAATTCGATCGTACTCCGTGGGTGCGACCCTGTTGAGGTCCACCTCGCCTTTCTCCAGCTGTGCCGTCAGTACGTCCTGGGTGCCGATCCGAATGAAGTATCTCTGGACGCCCGGGCGCCCCAGGACATAGTCATCGAAGCGCTCGAACTCAACGAATTGATCGGGCTTCCAGCTGACGAACTTGAAGGGGCCGTTGGTCACAGGCCCGTACCAGAATGGGTCTGTAGCAAGCTCCTCGGGCGCAATATCCCGCAGGACATGGGAAGGCAGAATCCTCGGCGGTTGGTCCAGGGCGTAGAGGAACACTACGTCGCGGCGTTCCAGAGTTATCTCTACAGTGTAGTCGTCAATTACCTTGAGACCGGCGACTGTATCGGCCCTGCCCTCATGATAGTCCTCGTACCCCTTGATCGCGCTATGCTTGGCATACCAGTTGGAGGTCAGCGCTGGGTCGGCGTTGAGGGTTAGGGTGAAGACGACGTCGTGCGCTGTGACCGGCAGGCCATCGCTCCACTTTCCGTCCCGGCGCAGATGGAAGGTGTACGTCAGCCCGTCGTCGGAGACCTCCCAGCTCTCCGCAGCCGCGGGGACCGGTGACGCCGCCTTGTCCAGAGTGACCAACCCCAAGAAGAGATGGTCCTGGACCATCCGTGAGTAGCCGTCAATTCCGATCCAGGGGTTCATCGCTTTGGGGCTACTCCACAGACCGAAGACGGCTTGAGTGGCGGCCTCCGGCGTCGCAACGACCACCACCTCCTTTACCACCTCTTGCTCCACCACCACCGTCTTGCCGGGAACCTTGATCTCCCTCACCACCTCTTTCTCCACCTCGACGACCCTGTCCACCTCCACGGTCTTGACGACCTCTTTCTCCACCTCGACGATCTTCTCTACAGGTACCTCTCTGACTACCTCCTGGATCACTATCTTCTCTATCGGTACCTCCTTGACCGTCTCCCTGGTGCAGGCCGCGAGCACGACTAACGCCACCACACCGAGCAGAAGTAGCACCTGCCGGAGGCTCAAATTCACTAAGAACCTGTTCATAACTCCCTCCCTAGTGTTCGTTCCCAAAGGCTGCTCACAACTTTCGAACCCAGACGCTGATCTATTCAGCGATCGATAGAACCCCAGGGCAATCGCATTTTGACTTTAGCCCGCCCGCGTCAATCGTCACTCCGGCGGAGGCCGGAGTCCAAGAGGGGTGGAGTGGCGGTCCTGTCAAAGCTGATCCCGATCAAAATGCGATTGCCCTGGATAGAACCCCCAAAGCTCAATTCGCGGTCGATGTGCTATGTTACACAAGACCTCCCTACGAACATGGCCTGATATCGTGAATCCCTCAGTCCATCACGCCAGGAATGGTAGCCGTAGTCCCCTCCTCTGTCAAATTCTCGCAATTACCCAATCATAACCTAGGAAGCAGTCCGCTACGCCGGTCGTCTACGCTAGGTGGTGGATTCAGCAGGCTGTGGAAGAATGAGGCCAGTTCGATGTAGCTGGCTGAGTGGGCAGTGACGGCGTTCTCGTGACCCTGAAAGCGGTTTGGGGCCCCCTCGGACGACTCAAGGAGTGATGCGGGCTCCGGGAACCCCGTCGGACACTTTGGGCGCACTGCGCCTCGGGCAGGTCACACGGACTGACCGGCCCGAGGTTCTGACGACTCTCGTTGGGTGGACAACAGAGCGGATCGAAGGAGCCCGCGCCGACGGGCTGATATGACGGTGAACCGCGACCGCAGCGAGCGGAATATACTGCAGAATAGTGTAAAGTGCAGATTGACCGTATTTAGACGGCCCAGCGCTCGGCGAAACCGGGGGAACCCACCCATAGCGATGGCGGAACGGGATACATGTCTCTACCTCAACGTCTCCCTGGGCATGGCGAGACGCGCGGCTGCGGCAGCGGACCGCATAGACGACGAGCGGCGGTTGCCGCCGGAGTTGGCCGCCGATATGGCCGACAAGGGTCTCTTCAGACTACTCGTCCCACGATCACTGGGGGGCGCGGAGCTTGACTACGCCGATTACCTCCGAATCGTCGATGTGTTCGCCAGGGCCGACGGCAGCACGGCTTGGTGCGTCAACCAGAACAACGTCTTCGCGACCGACGCCGTGCGGATGCCTGTGGAGACGGCGAGGGAGATATGGGCCGACCCCCGCGCCGTGATAAGCAACGGCCCGGCCACGCCACCCACCCGCGCGGTCCCAACTCGAGGCGGCTACCGGGTCACCGGCCGCTGGAACTTCAGCAGCGGCATACGCCATGCCAGCTGGGTCGCGGCGCTCGCGCCCCTGAAACGGCTGGACGAGGGCGGGCAACAGCCCGCCGACCACGATCAGGAAGTCGTTCTGCTGATCCCCAAGGACCACGTCGAGGTACTGGATGTCTGGCAGGTGAACGGCCTCAGGGGCACGGGCAGCTTCAGCTTCCAGGCGGAGGACCTTTTCGTCCCGGCCTCGCGGTCTTATGGAGCCGACGACGCTCCGTCCGAGAGTGGGCGCCTGTACGTGGTCCCGAAGGTCCTCATGTTCTCCTCAGGCTTTGCGACAGTGGCGCTCGGCGTTGCCCGCTCCGCGCTGGACGCCGCCATCGACATTGCGAGCGAAAAAGTCCCGGTGAAGCGGACTTCGGTGCTGAGAGACACCTCTACCACGCAGCGACAGGTTGGAGAGGCCGAGGCTCTCTGGAGGTCGGCCCGAGCCTTCCTGATGGAGGCGGCAGAGGCGCTGTGGGAGAGCGCGGTCGATAGAGGCGCCCTTGCGGTGGAGGAGCGCATCCGTCTGAGGCTCGCCAGCACTCACGGCATCCGCACGGCGGCCCAGGTGGTCGCGGTGGCGTACGACGTGGCCGGGTCGGGCGGCATCTTCAAGAGCAACCCGGTCCAACGCCGGCTCCAGGACCTGCAGGCGATCACGCAGCAGGTGCAGGGTCGCATGGTCCACTACGAGACAGCGGGCGCGTTCTACATGGGCCTGGACCCGAAGTCGACGTACTTCTGAGCCGGTTGCAATCGCTGTTGTGAGTGTTCAAACTTCGTGAAGAGCTCGCGATGCGCACAGTACCGTCATACCCGCGAAAGCGGTGTATCCGCAGGGTGGAGAGCGTTTCTTTCACCAAGACTGACTCCCCATGGTCTCTCCCGCTCGATCACCGGTTTGACCATCTCAGACCCATGATTCCGGCGCAGAGCCTGCCCCGTACTCGATACGCTGCCTAGACCTCGCGGGTTGCGTCGAACAACGGCGGGGAGCTCATGTCGGTCATATCTATCTCATCGGGGGTAACTATGCCGCCCGACAGCACCATGCTCATGGCCTGCTGGACGCTCATGTTGACGTCGTGCACCCCATCGATCGGCACGACGCCAACCCAGCCGGAGTTGGGCATCGGCGCCGTGGGCACGTAGACGACACCCATCTGTCCATCCTTCGTCATGGTGGTTGCCGTCAGGAAGCCTATCATCCACGTGCCGGCCTTTGGGTATTCGATCAGCACGACACGCTTGAAACCGGACTCGGAGGTCCCTGAGAACGAGTCGATGAGCTGCCGGGCAGGGTTATAGACGGCACCCACTATAGGAATGGACAGGAGCCACTTCTGGATGCCCTCGATCATCCTTCTGCTCAGGCGACTCAGCTCCCAGAGGTGCCCGGTGACGTAGACGAGTAGCAGGATGGCCACGATGCCTATCCCAGGAAGGTCGCGCCCGATCCTATCTTCGATGAGGGGGCCCAAGAACCCGTCCATCAGATTGAATACCAGGCGAAGCACCCAGAAGGTGATGGCCAGGGGCACGACGATGATCAGCCCCGCAGTCATCACCCTTCGGAGATGTCCCCAGACGACCGCTTTCAGAACACGCACGCGCCACCTCAGGCGGGAACTGTCGGCAACTCTACCACACGCCTTCGATCAGGCGGCTAGATCCTCACTGGCTCAGATCAACGACCACCTCCACCGTCTGAGACCTCATCCGGGACTCGCCCGCTACCGAAAACTGCCTTCTTCAACACCCTGCCAGTGGTACGGCAAGGCCCCGTACGTCTCCGCTTCCCCTCGTCTCTGATTCGTCTGCGTCTGATCAGGCACGTGGATTCGGGACTACCCCAGATTCCCCACCTAGATAAGAGAAGGACCTCGTTGGCGCCCGCCACGAAGGGGGCTAAGATGTTTCTTGACCAAGAGAAACGATCACCAACGAGGTGCAGCTATTAAGAAGCAAGGCTTACTGGCATTCCAGTACGAACAGGAGCAGGGCTCGACAGGTATGACGGGACTGTCCGGCCTGATGACGTACGTGGAGTTGATGCAAGCAGCGGGTTTGAGGTCATCGGTAGAGCGCCACATGAGACTGCGGGAGAGGGGTCAGGGCTGGACGGACAGCCAGATGATCATCTCGCTGATGCTGCTGAACTTGGCAGGCGGCGAGTCGGTGTCCGACCTTGATCTCCTTGAGAAGGACAGAGGGTTGTGCAGGATGCTTCGAGAGTTCGAGACCTGTGGTATGCGTCTCAGCGAGCGCAGGGCGTTGGAGAAGAGATGGCGAGTCGAGCGTCGTCGGAGCGTGCCGTCGGAGTCTGCGGTGTTCCGGTATCTGGAGAGGTTCCATGACGCGGGCGAGGAGGCGAAGCGGGAAGCTCACAGAGCATTCATACCTGCTCCCAATGGAGCTATGAAGGGTCTGCGCAAGGTGAACGCCGACCTAGTGGGCTTCGTGCAGAGCCGTTCGCCTCAGACCGAGGCCACTCTGGACATGGATGCCACACTGGTGGAGACGCGCAAGCACGAGGCGCTCCCCAGCTACAAGAAGTACAGGGCGTACCAGCCGCTGATCACCTACTGGTCAGAGGCCGAGTTGATCGTGCATTCGGAGTTTAGGGACGGCAACGTACCTGCGGGCCATCAGCAGTTGCGAGTGTTGGTTGAAGCACTGGAGCATCTGTCTACACGGGTGGAAAAGGTGATGCTGCGGTCTGACACGGCGGGGTACCAGCGGGAGTTGCTGCGGTACTGCGCGGAGGGTAGAGACGAGCGGTTCGGGGTGATCGAGTTTGCGGTTGGGGTCGACGTGACGGCGGAGTTCCGCCGTGCGGTGTCCGAGGTCGCCGAGCAAGACTGGCAGACGCTGTACCGCAAGGTTGGGGAGCATCGTGTGGACACGGGCCAGCAGTGGACTGAGGTGAACTTCGTGCCCAACTGGATAGGGCACTCCAAGAACAGCCCTGAGTATCGGTTCATAGCTACCAGGGAGCGGTTGATCGAACAGCCTCTGCCGGGAATGGAGGGGCAGATGGAGCTTCCGTTCCCCGCGATGGAGCTGTCCAACAGAGGCTGGTACAAGGTCTTCGGAGTGGTGACCAACCGGAGCATTGCGGCAGATGAGTTGATCTGGTGGTCGAGACAGAGGTGCGGTAAGGGCGAGGAGGTCCACAGCGTTCTGAAGAGTGACTTGGCTGGGGGCCGGCTGCCGTCGGGGCTGTTCGGGGCCAACGCCGCATGGTGGGCCATATCGGTGCTGGCCTTCAACCTGAACTCTGCCATGAAGCGGCAGGTCTTGGGCGGACAGTGGGTGGGCAAGCGTCTGAAGGCGGTGCGCTTCGCCCTGATCGCCCTACCGGGCCGTGTGATGCGTCACGCCAGGAGGTTGATCATCCGTCTTGCCCGTGGCCATCCCTCATACGAGTTGCTGCTCAGGGCGCGGCAGAGGATATTGGCGCTGGCTGCCGAGCCGTATCGAGCGTAGGGCGACCCTGCCTGGAGCATCGGTTTGTAGGCGACTCTGCCGAGTTGCCAGGCCGGGCCATGCCTTCTTCGGCCTGAGAACAGCCACAATTGGCAGCGAACCGCTGCCGATACCCTCAAAGACGGCACCCGAGACTGTAAAGGGCGGAGTAATAATGGACCGGCGAGGCGGGTGTGAGCGTCCGGGAGTGGCGCTGCAAAACTGGACCACCCGCCGCCTTCCATAGAGTTGGAGGCAACTCGATGGAAGGTGTGAAGGATGTACAAAGTGGAACTGTACGTTCGAGTGCGCCGGGCCTGCATGGTGGAAGGGATGAGCACGCGAGAGGCTGCCCGTGTGTTCGGGCTGCACCGGGACACGGTGCGCAAGATGCTGGAGTACTCGGTGCCACCCGGGTACCGTCGACAGTCACCGCCGCGTCGCCCTAAGCTGGACCCGTACCACGGGGTGATCGACCGGATACTGGAAGAGGACCGGCGTCTTCCGAGGAAGCAGCGCCACACGGCGAAGCGGATCTATGACCGTCTGAGAGCGGAGCACGGGTTCACCGGCAAGTACACGATAGTCAAGGACTACGTGCGCGAGCGACGGCGCCGGACACGCGAGATGTACGTTCCGCTCTCCCATCCTCCTGGTGATGCCCAGTGCGACTTCGGCCAGGCCAAGGCGGTCATCGGAGGAGTGGAGCAGACCGTCCACTACTTCGTGCTGGACCTTCCCCACAGCGACGCGTGCTTCGTCAAGGCCTACCCCGCAGAGACGACCGAGGCGTTCTGCGACGGTCACGTCTCGGCGTTCTCGTTCCTGGGCGGCGTGCTGCGGAGCATCTTGTACGACAACACGAGACTGGCGGTGGCCAGGATCCTGGGAGACGGCCGGCGCCAGCGTACTCGTGTGTTCTCGGAGCTGGTGTCGCACTACCTGTTCGAGGACTGCGATGATGAATACCGGGCCACCTCGGCCCGGGTCTGACCCCTTCGAGGACTGGCACCATGCCTTCAACCGGATCTGTCGACTCGAGTCGAGGTGGCCCGGAAGTGCCTTTGGCACGGCGAGCAGTGACTTTATAGGAGCCTGGCTTTAAGTCCCATCGCAGTCCTGTCCGCTCACCCAGCCAGAGCGCTATCCCAGAGGAGGTGGTAGAGATGACAGGAGTCGTAGATCAAGAAGGCGGTCGTTCTATTCGGGTAGTCGTCGGAGTGGATACTCACCAAGACAAGCATGTGGCAGTGGCCATTGACCGCCAGGGTGTACGGCTGGGGGAGCTTCACGCACCGGCGACTATGCATGGCTATCAGGATCTCGAACGGTGGTCACGGAGTCTGGGAGAGATTCACGCCTTTGGGATTGAGGGTACGGGTTCCTACGGGGCCGGAGTGGCTCGCTACCTGACCCGTAGGGGACATACCGTTGTGGAAGTGAATAGGCCCGACCGGTCAACCCGCTACAGGAAAGGGAAGAGCGACCCCACCGATGCGGAGATGGCAGCTCGATCAGTATTGGCGGGAGTGGCCGAAGCCACACCCAAGTCGGGGGAGGGAGAGGTGGAGATGATTCGCATGCTCAAGAGCGCCAAAGACTCGGCCGTCAAGGCTCGCACCCAGGCCTTCAATCAGATGAAGGCCCTGATTGTCACAGCCCCGGCTGAGCTTCGCGAGACCCTCGTTGGACTCACCGCCGGTGCTCTGATCAACCTGTGCAAGAGCTTCCGGCCTGGTCGTCTGGACGATCCCACGGCGGCGGGCAAGTACACCCTGCGCTCCCTTGCCCGCCGCTACCGTCAACTCAGCAAGGAGATACATGACCTGGAGGGGGAGCTGGAACGACTCACCCGTACCATATCCCCAGCCCTGGTAGACAGCTACGGCATAGGACCCGACACGGCAGCCACTCTACTGGTGGCTGCAGGGAGCAACCCTGAGCGCCTCCACTCCGAGGCTTCTTTCGCCTCCCTGTGCGGCGTCAATCCCATACCTGCTTCCTCAGGCAAGACCAATCGGCATCGGCTCAATCGCGGCGGTCATCGTCAGGCCAACGCTGCTCTCCATCGCATCGTTGTGGTCAGACTTCGGTATGACCCGCGGACCCAGTCCTACATGCGACGCCGCACCAGGGAGGGGATGAGCAAGGCGGAGATCATCCGTTGCCTCAAACGCTACGTAGCTCGCGAAGTCTTCTCTGCCCTACGGACCTCGGCCCAAACAGTTCAAGCCACGACTTGACTTCTATAGGAGCATCCGGTTCGTCTACGATGAGGAGAACGACAGCTACCTTTGTCCCCATGGACAAAGGCTTGTCTCCGCCGGACTCAAGGACAACAAGTGAAGGGAGGCACGGGTATACCGCATAGCCGCCGCGTCAGTTTGCCGCGATTGTCCGGCCTTCGGGGTCTGTACCACCAACGCGTCGGATGGACGTTCGGTGGAGATTGGGATCCACGAGGCGGCTCTTCGTCGTCACAGGTCGTGGATGGCGACCGACGAAGCCCAGCGGGCCTACCGGCGCCGATTGGCGTTGGTCGAGCCGCTCTTTGCCTTCCTCAAGAACCAACTGGGAGCCCAGCGGCTCACCTTGCGGGGCATGAACAACGTGAAGGCAGAATGGATCATGTTAGCCACGGCCTTCAATCTCAGGACCCTTTGGCGGGTGTGGCGTCACCAGATCGTCCTGAACCGGGCCTGTATCTGACCGGCTACGCACAGTAGCGATTCCCTCCAACCACCCCGTGATCCCCAACAGCCTCTGACACAGCACCCTTTTACGAAACAGCCTTCCGAAGTCGCTTACCCATTGAGCGAACTGGCTATCGCCTCCACCAAAACTGACTTCTGAGACAGCTTCACTTTTGCTCCGCCCCGTGGCCTAAGATTTACTCCGCCCTTGACACATAGCATCGTAGCCACGGTCGATAAGCAGCGTCAAGCGCGGGCTCTCAACCCAGAGGCGTTACAGGAAAGAGAGACGGTGCCTGGGCAATTCTGCCCAGGCACCGTCTTATTTAGCCTGCGAGCAGGTTGGACAGACGCTTATTTGTAGAGGTCGCGGTCTCTCTTGCCGATCTTCATGAACGGCAACGAGGCGGCCGCCTTGCCCCAGGTGGCCTTCCAGCCGAGCACCCACGGTTGGACGACGCTGGTGAACTGGAAACCCGTGGACCACGGCGCCCAGTAATACCGGTCCATGAAGAGCGTCTCGACCTTCTGCATGGCTGCGCAACGTCCGGGATCAGTGAAATCCAGTGCCAACGCGGCATTCATCAGCGCATCCAGCTCATCGTCCTTACGATCTCCCTGCCTTCCGACCACAGATGCCTCACCCGCGAGCGTGATTCGTGACAGCATTCCTGCCGGATCAGGAATTGGGGAGCCCCAGCTTGCCTGCTTGATCTGGTCCGCTTTTGGCAGCGGGTTCCCGGGCTCGATCAGGTCAATCTTGACTTCGATGCCCAACTCCTTTTCCCAGCCCGCCTGAGCCAGCTCCATGAATCCTAGCATCTGGGGGTTGAAATCTCGCGAGGTGATAGTAATGGTGGGGACATCGCCCGCGTACTTCGATTGGGCCAGAAACTCCCTGGCCTTGTCAGGGTCGAAGGGATAGCCCTTAGCCGCCGGGTTTTGGCAGTTGATTCCAGCCAGGATTACGCCCTTTGGTCGAACATTGCCGGGACCCCATAGCGCTTCGGCGATGGCGCCCATGTCCAGCGCATGGTTCAAAGCCTTGCGAACATTGAGATCGTCTGTAGGCGGAAGGGTGGCATCGAGGCCCCAGTACCAACCACCGCCACCGGCATTCTGGACCCGATCGCCACTAAGCGGGTGAGACGGGTCAGCAAGCGCCGGTTGGGCGAACGCTTCCATAACATCCGTATCGCCCGCCTCGTACGCAATCAGGTTGGTCTGTTCGTCGGATACGTACGGCAACTCAACCCGCTTGATGAGGGGCGCCACCGGCCACGGACTGTCCGCTTCGACCATCACTTTATTGCCAGCCGTAGGGTCATAGGTCATCTGGTATGGGCCAACGCCGACGGGATGCTCCTGCCAGTCAGTGGGGTTGTCCTGGGCGTAGGTGGCGTCGTACAGGCCCACATTCGTGCCGGTCATCTCCAACGGGAAGACGGGATTGGGCTTTGTCAGATTGATTTGCAGCGTGTGGTCATCAACGACGACCAGACCTGACGCTTCAAGGGCGTCTCCCTCCTCCACTGCGTCGAAACCTTCGATCTGTCTTAGCTGAATGAGTGAGCCTCCCCATGTTACCTGGTTCGCAGGCCATGCCCCAAACTCCCAGGCCAGCTTCACGTCGGCAGCGGTGATCGGTTTGCCGCTTGTGAAGGTGGCGTCCCGAGCCAGGTGGAGGATATAGGTCTCGGTATCGTCGCTGACATCGTAGGCTACAGCGACGCCCTGGCGAAGCTTGGCGTCCTTAAAGTCTTTATCACCGTCTGGAGCGTACAGAAACACAGTCATGTATGTCCACGGCATATACATGGCCCCTTTGCTGCCCTCCTGATATGGAGCGTTGCTTACTGGAAGAGCTCCAGTTATGTACCATACCAACGTCTGCTCTGAGGCCAACTCCACGTTCGGGATGGTGGGCGGGTCGAGTGGGGGTGGAGTAACCCTGGTGAATCCGGCCTTCACCGGGGCCATCTTCTCCTCCATCATGACTTCCTCAGGCGTGGCAATAGGCGCAGGGGCCGTTGTGGCCGTGGCCGCAGCCGCAGCGGGAACAGCCGTGGCGTCCTCCTCGTCGTCTCCGCCACAGGCACCTACCAACAGGACGGCCATCGACAGCGCGATAACCAGTAAGAGCTTAGGACTGATGAGAGTCTTTAACATCGATTGCTCCTTGCCGTACATCTCGATTCTAATCCCATGGCGTTGCCCTACTTGAGACCTAGCCTCAAATCAGCAAACAGAATAGCGGAATCGGTCTGGGATGTCAATGGTCTAACTCTGTCGCTTGCAGGGCAATCGCATTTTAGTTAGGGGTACTCTGAACAAGTCTGGTGGGTAGTGGCATAGTACCATGCCACACGGAAGACAGAGATGTTTGGGGTGAAGACACGATGGACCAGCCGACATTTGCGGACTTGGAATACGCCAGCAAGAAGCGCAAGACCCGCCGGGAGATATTCCTGGAGCGCATTGATAGCCTGGTCCCATGGGATCGGCTGGAAGGGCGTATCCGCCCTTTCTATCCCAAGGCGGGCCGGGGCCGGCGGCCGTATGAGATGTCTGCGATGCTGCGAATACACTGCGTGCAGTTGTTCTACAACCTGAGTGACCCTGGTATGGAGGACATGCTCTACGAGGTCGAGTCGGTGAGACGGTTCGTAGGTCTGAGATTGTCGGGCCCGCTGCCGGACGAGACGACGATCCTGAACTTCCGTCATCTGTTGGAAGAGCACGAGTTGGGGCGAAGTCTGTTCGAAGAGGTCAACCGTCATCTGGAGTCCCAGGGACTGCGGCTTCGGGAGGGGACGATCGTGGACGCGAGCCTCATCGAGGCGCCGTCGTCGATGAAGAATCGTGCTGGTGGTCGAGACCCTGAGATGCGTCAGACGAAGAAGGGGAATGAGTGGCACTTTGGGATGAAGGTACACATCGGTGCGGACGCTGAGACGGGAGTAGTTCATAGCGTAACTACGACACCTGCGAATGTGCATGACGTGACGGAGGCGCACCGGCTGCTGCACGGTGGAGAGAAACGGGTGTGGTGCGATGCGGGGTATCAGGGAGTCGGCAAGCGGGTGGAGAACCGGGAGTTGGGTGTGGAGTGGCAGGTAGCGATGAGGCCCGGCCGGCGACGGCAACTGGAGCCTGGAAGCTATGAGGCGCTTGAGGAGAGGCGGAAGACGTCGATCAGGGCGAAGGTGGAGCATCCGTTCCTGTACGTGAAGCGGCACTTTGGTTACGCCAAGGTCCGCTACCGAGGGCTGGCTAAGAACACGCAACGGCTGGTGCTGTTGCTGGGGCTGACCAACTTGATGACGGCAGAGCGCTTGGCGGCCTGACGGGGGCAAAGTGCGCCCAAACAGAGATGTGAGCGACGACATGCCCCTGCAGAGCCGCTTTAGGGCGACAGCAGCATCGGTATTGCCATAACAGGAACAACCGTCTCCGATAATCCCCTTGCTGTCTACTCCATACGGCTTACACAGGGTTGTTCAGAGTTTCCTTAGCCCGAATCCACCGATGCGGAGTGGCCTTGGGGTTGGAACAAGGGGTGAGGGCCGTGGGACGCGACGGTCCGCGCTCGATTCCGATAAATGGGGCCGGTGGCGGCCTTTGGTTGTCGTTGGGGGCGCCGATGGCGGTCCTGGGCAAGCGGCGCTGGGGCGGGGTCGGCGGGACAGCATGCAGGGGAAGACAATCGCGGACCGGGCCGGTGCGACTCTGTGGGTCGGTTGGGTAGTCTGGTGGACGTGTCAGGCGCCGTCGGTGCCGTCAGGCAGGCAATGGCAGGGCTCGCAATCGAGCCAGGGCGCGAGTGAACTGGGTTTCCCAAGGCCAGCCTTGTGGCAGATGCAAAGTGAGGCGGCGGGCCGAGCGGGTGAGCCGTCCGGCCAGGGAGAAGAAGCGCCGCCGGAGGGTCCTGGTGGTCACCACCCCCTCGCCCAGACCGATGCGCGCGGTCCAGCGGTCCATCCAGTAGGGGACGGGCGTCCAGTCCTCCTCGGGAATCGCCTCAATCAACTCCCTGAGGCGGGCGTGTTGGCGGATGGTGATGGAGAAGCGGACATCCATCTCGCGGCAGACGACGACCAGGGCATGGGCATAGAAGCCGCTGTCGGCCCGCACCGTGAGTTGTCCTGTAGCCCCAGCATGGCGCACCTGGCCCACGGTCTCCCGCAGGAAGTGGGCGGCGCCCCGAACGGTGTTGGCCCGGCCCTCGCGAAGCCGAGACATCAGCACGTCGCCGGTGATAGCCCCGCTGGCCAGTGTAACCATGGTGACGCGCCCCCTCCTTGGCCAGTCCGTAGGTCTCGCACATGGTGGAGTCCAAGTCGATGGTCAACGGCCCTTCGCCGGGTCCCGCACCAGCGGCCCAGGCCCGGGACAGCAACTCCCGGCTCACCCGATCCAACTGGCGGACGTGGCCCCACCGGAAGCTGCGCAGGAAAGTTCCCAAGGTGGACGGCGCCTTGACTACGCAGCCGATGGCGCCAGCTGTCCCGCCGGTACGCAACACGTCGGCGTCGTCAATGAAGTCGCCCCCAGCCAGCGCCGAGGCCACCAGGGTCAGCATCTTGTCTCCTGGGTTCGCTCGCCCCGGCGCGTCTCCCAGGTCGACGTGGCTGTCGACGACTTCACGCAGGCCCAGGTGCTGGGCTAGGGTCACCGGGAGGAGCAGCCCAGCATTGGCCACCAGGCGGTGGTCGTCGAAGGCGATACGGATGCGGTCGGGATGGTTGCGTGCTAGCATCTATCGGGTGCTCCTTGTTCTGGGGTCGGCTTTGCTGTTTCAAAACCATTATCCCAGATTCACAGGAGCACCCTCTTGCCGCTTCAGGACACTGACCCGACGTCCTCCTTCGGTGGATTCGGGGTTAGCGAGCACCAAGAGTAGGTAGTCCTCGTCCCACCCAGCGCGTTTGCGTTTGGCGGCCACGCCTCCCTGTGAGGTAGTCTCGGCCTTGAGCATATTCAGAGCCATTCGGCGCAGTACAGAGAGGTTCTCGGCCGCGTTGCCTTGCCTGACCCTGCTGTTGTCTTCGCCGAAGGCCACGTCCAAGACCCAATGGACAGAGTTCTCGATGCCCCAGTGCGTTCTGACGCTAGACAACAGCGTCCGAGCGTCGTTCGGCAGACTCGATATGTAGTAGCGGGTCTGTGTGGATGTCTTGCCATTGTCGGTACGCTCCGACTCGACCATTGCAAGAGTCCTGAGCATTGCCCATTCGTTGCGGTCGTTCACATAGCCTAGGTGGTCGGGGTCGGAGACCGCCCAACACCGTCGCTTCTCGATTCGACCGTGACCCTTTCCCACCGTCTCGCAGAAGTGGTGGGGAAGGTCTGAGAACCCGGCCCGCCTCGCGTGGTCGAACATCTCAGTCACGTCATCGTAGAGTTGGGGCTGGTTTTGCTTGAGCGCCAGAACATAGTCGGCCCCACGGTCTGTGATCGTTGCTGCTATCTCCTTCTGACACCCGATTGCGTCAATGGTGACTGTGCATCCCGACACGTCGAGAGCGCTGAGCAGTTCCGGGATCGCCGTGATCTCATTGGAGTGTTCGTCCACCCTGAGCTGACCGAGAACCAAGTGATTGGCCGATGCCTACGCACTCACCATGTGGATCGCTGACTTGCCCGCCTGTCTGTCGTGTGAACGGCGGATAGTCTTGCCGTCTATGGCCACGACCTGGCCTTCCATCACCTCGTTGACCGCCTTGACCCACTCCATGAAGCAGGACTCGAACTGAACGGGGTCCAACATTGATTCCCTCGTAAAAACCCGGTTTGAGGAAGTCGTAAAAACCCGGTTTGAGGAAGTTCCAGCGATTTAGCACATCTGAGCGCTACCGTATGTTGGGGTAGTATACGGAACAGAGACTGTATATTGTACCCAGGCGTGGGTGCGTTTGTTCTAATTCGACCTGCACAGACTTTTTACGAGGGAATCAACATTGCGAAGATCCGACCGAAGGTGTCGTGAGACGGGATACCGTTGGGGAGATTGAGCAGGCGGCTGAGCCAAGCCTTCTTGGACTTGCCGAATATCTCCACGTCCACCCACGAGTCGGACCCGCAGATGACCGCGCAGATGGCTATGACAATGACATCTATGAACTCGTGACGCTTGGCGCGCCCGGTTCTCGGGTCTTGCAGACTGGCGAACCGATCGGTCAACAAGGCTACGGCTGAACTGTCCATGAGACCACACTCACGCTGAGAATGATCTCATTTTACTAGATACTTTCTTGTACTCGTCAAAATGCGATTGCCCTGTCTGTCGTTTGTCGCAGCGGTTGACACCGCATTCAGTCCCAGTATAATACTCACCGGCGTGTCAACAGCGTCTGATAAATGGAGGAGTCCGCGTGAGTGAACCCTCGGTAACCCTCTCAGACACAATAGGCACCCCGCAGGGGGGACACGGGGAGTCGGAGTTCAACAACCCCTCCGCGCTCGCAGTCGACCACGCCGGCAATCTGATCGTCGCCGACACCGGCAATCATCGCATCGTAAAGCTCGACGCCCAGGGACGCTTCCTCTGGTCTCTGGGCGGCAGCGACGCGGATGGCCTGCCACGTCAGGGCACGGCCCAGGGAGAGTTCTACAGCCCTCAGGCCGTCACCACAGATCCAGAGACCAATATCTATGTGGCCGATACCCGTAATTGCAGAGTACAGAAGTTCTCTTCAGACGGCGACTTCCTGACAATCTTTGGAAGCTGGGGAAGATCCCAAGGACAGTTTGGTGGAGACGGCCCTCTCGGGATAGCCCTAGACGAACACGGGCGCGTCTTGGTGAGTGACAGCCACACTGCCGACGGCGGCAACCACAGGGTACAGACTTTCACCTCTGAAGGCGACTACTTGGACGTGTTCGGCAACTATGGCACCGGCCTCGACCAGTTCGCGGGTTCTGTGCCCATCCGCCAATATGGCTTCGATCACGGACCGGGTATCGGTCCTGGTCCGATTGGGCCGGCCGGTATCGTGGTCAACACCCAACCGAGCCACCTTCTGAATCAGAACGTCGCGGGCGCAGCAATCTATGCGGCGGACTGCGATAACGACCGGGTGATAGCCTTTCGCGGCAGGGGAAGCGACCCTTCCCAACTGGGGACCGGATTAATCTTTCGACCACGCCAGGTGGCCCTTGACAGTGCCGGGCGGCTTTATGTTTCCGGAGTGCATATGCACGAGCCTGCAGGGGCATTTCAAGACCTTGACGTGCCGGGAAAGTGGCGGATTGAGCCGAACCCGCACTGGGTGTTTGTACTCAGCGCAGGTGGTGACCTGCTGGGCAAGATCGGGCTGACCGAGACGCACGATCTGATGGAGCATCACCACGGAGCGGGACTTCACGTACACGGATACGGGCTCGCGGTTAGTCCGGTCGACGACGGCACCGTTTACGTACAGGGTGGCAACCTTATCTTCAAGTACAGAGTCGAATGGTAGACCGAGGGAGCGAGCAGTGAGCGACGCTCGAGTCGAGTTGCTAGGCGCATTAGGTCCTTACGACGGCGGCTGGCGTCCCGGTGAGTTTCACAATCCAGAAGGGCTGGCGTCCGATAGCCAGGGCAATATCTTCGTGGCCGATGAGACGAACCACCGGGTGCAGAAGATAAGCCCCGATGGGGAGCCTCTATGGGCAGTGGGTGGCACAGGCCCGGACGGCCGACCCAGGTTTGGTACGGCGCCGGGGCAGTTTTACATGTTCCGCGGCGTCGCCGTGGACCATGATGACAACGTCCTCGTGGGCGACTCATGGAACCATCGCGTCCAGAAATTCAATTCCAGCGGCGAATTCCAGATGATGTTCGGCAGCCAGGGCAACGGGCCGGGGCAGTTCGGCGGCGCCGGACCAAACGGCCTGGCGACCGACCAGGAGGGTCATATCTACGTTAGCGACACCCATACGTACATGGGAGGCAACGCCCGTGTTCAGAAGTTCGATGACCGGGGTAGGTTCGTCCTGGCCTTTGGCGGGCACGGCACAGGACCCGGGGAGTTCGCGGGAGGGGTACCGTTAAAGGGTCGCTATGGATACGAGGTCACTAGAGGCACGAATTCGCCTGAGGGCCCCTACGGTCTCGGAGTTGGGGCGGTCAGCGGACATCTGTACGCGTCGGATACCGACAATCACCGGGTCCAGATATTCGACCTTAACGGGAACTATTTGCGCTCAATCGGCGAGGGGATTATCTTTCAGCCCCGCCAGATCTGTCTGGACAGCAAAGAAAACGTCTACATTGCGGGGTTCCACTGTGCACCCGAATTCGCCGGCATCGGCTGGGAGATGTCGGTCGGTCCTCAGGACCGTTTTCTTTGGATACTCGATAAGGACGGAAAGCTATTGGCGAAGATTACCGCCGAGGATGGCAACGGCCTCTTCGACCACGGTGGCGGGCGTCATCACGCGGTCACAGTTAGCAAGACAGACGAAGGGCTGGTCTTCATTCAGGCGGGCCAACATATCCTCAAGTTCCGCGTACACTTGTAGTGTCGGATTGAATCTTAACCCTTGCAATGGCACCGCTGAGGACGCAGGGGTGTTATCAAGAACTCTTCCTTAATCTGAATGGCCTCGGCGCTTGCCGCCGTGATTTCTGCCATGGTCTTTGAGAGGAGATACGGTTGATGGGAATATATGCCCGGCTCGGTATAAAGACCACGGTCAACGCCGCCGGCAACGGTACATCGGGGGGCGGCTCAATCATGTTTCCTGAGGTTATCGCGGCCATGAATGAGGCAAGCGAGTCCTTCGTAAGCGTTCCCGAGCTGCTGGAGGCGGCCGGGAATCGGATCGCGGAGCTCGCCGGGGTGGACGCGTGCTACATCACCAACGGCGCCGCCGCCGGCGTCGCCGTGTCAGTGGCGGCATGCATGACCGGTAAGGACGATTCCAGGGTCCACCAGTTGCCGAACACCGAAGGCATGAAGGACGAGGTCATCGTCCAGAGGATGCAGATCAACTTCTACGAGTTGATGATCCGTCTTGCGGGAGCGAAGATCGTCGAAGTGGGTCTAGCGAACCGGGTCTATCCCTGGCACCTGGAGACGGCCATCAACGAGCGGACCGCCGCCATTGTGCACTTCCCCGCATTCTCCCCACCCAACGACCTTCCCTTCGACCAGGTCATAGAGATAGCCCACAGCCACGGACTCCCCGTAGTAGTGGACGCAGCAGCCGAGTTTCCTCCGTTCTCGGCCCTGAGCCAATTCTGGGATTTGGGAGCCGACCTCACCATCCTAAGCGGCGGCAAGGGGATGAGAGGCCCCCAATCCTCGGGTCTGATACTCGGACGAAGGGACCTGGTAGACGCATGTGCCATGAACGCCAGCCCCAACCACGGCGTGGGCCGTCCGATGAAGGTCGGCAAAGAGGAGATCGTCGGCCTACTGACGGCCGTGGAGATGTGGTCGGACGAAGAGTTCGAGAAGAAGATGTTCGATGGCTGGGGAAAAAGCTCCGCATATATGATAGGCGCGTTGTCCGAGGTCCCCGGAGTCCGGGCAAATCTTGGGTCCTACCCGAACTCATTTGACGGTAGTTCAGTGCGCCCAGACGGCCTGCCCCTCACCCAGGTTGAGTGGGACACTGAGGCCATCCCCAAGACCGCAGAACAGGTGATGGAGGAGTTGGGAGAAGGCGATCCCATCATCCATGTCTCCCCAGCATCTCCGCACGGGATTCTGCTCAACCCAAGCACCCTGCAGCTGGGCGAGGAGCGCATCGTTGCCGACCGTGTATCGCAGGTGTTGGGAGGTTAGTCAAGGGAAGCAAAATGACCTCTATGGATAGTGGGATACTGGAGCGCCAGGAGGAGCGCTCGACCGGCAAAATGATCTGGGCCGGTCGCTGACGAGTACTCGGAATTCCTGCTCCTTGACACCTACAATCTTGTGTCCAAACCTTGTGTGCGGGCCAGCGTAAATACACAGGTTTGGTTAAACGTCGAATACTCACGGGTGTGGCAACAGCGTCTCCACATGGAGGAGTCCTGGTGGGTGAACCTGATGTAATCCTGGTAGATACGATTGGCAGCCTGCGGGGAGGACACGGCGAGTCTGAGTTCAACAACCCCTCCGCCCTGGCATCTGACTACCACGGCAACCTTGTCGTGGCCGATACCAACAATCATCGCGTCGTCAAGCTCGATGCCAAGGGTGCGTTCCTCTGGTCTCTCGGTGGTAGCGACGCAGACGGCCTGCCCCGTCCGGGCACGGCCCAGGGGGAGTTCTTCAGCCCTCAGGCCGTCTGCACCGATACCGACAACAACATCTACGTCGCCGACTCCCGCAACTGCCGCGTCCAGAAGCTCTCCCCAAGCGGTGACGTCGTGACCGTTTTCGGCAGCTGGGGGAACGAAACCGGTCAGTTGGGAGGCGAGGGCCCGTTGGGCATCGCCGTCGACGAGAACGGCTTCATACTGGTCAGCGACAGCCACACCGCCGGCGGCGGAAACCACAAGGTGCAAAAGTTCGACCCGGATGGCCGGTACGTGGGTCACTTCGGGGGCTATGGAACAGGCCCTAGCCAGTTCGCGGGCGCCATGCCCATCCGAGAGTACGGCTTCGATTTCGGTCCGGGGATCGGCCCCGGCCCCATCGGGCCGGCCGGCATTGTGGTGGATACAGATGAAGCCCGGCTGCTGGAAAAGAACAATCTGGGTGGCGACGTCTACGTGGCGGACTGCGATAACGACCGCGTCGTTAACTTCCGCCAGGGCACCGGCGCTATGGGCCGCTCCCTGGGGCTCGGCACCCTCTATAGGCCCCGCCAGCTGGCCATGGATGGCCATGCCCGCGTTTATGTCTCGGGTGTTCATAAGCACGATCCGCCGATGGCCGTCCACGACATAAACGATCCGTTCAACTGGCGGATCGAACCGGAGTGCCGCTGGGTATCCGTCCTGGACGCATCCGGCGGCGTCACCGCGAGGGTCGGCACCGCTGAGGCCCACGATATGCTGGAGCATCGGCCCGGCACCGGACTCCACTCCCACGGCTATGGCCTCGCCATCAGCAGGGCCGACGACAGCGTCGTCTACGTACAGGGCAGCAACCTCATATTCAAGTTCAATGTGGTCTGGAATAGCTCAGGCTAGTACTCCGTCGACCTGGTTTTAACCCAGTAACCGGCATTGCTATGAAAAAGAAAGGCTGGACACAGATAGCTTACGGTGCCGGGGTGGCCTACGTAGGGGCACGGCATGCCGTGCCCCTACCGATTTGGGGAACACGTTTTCACCTTTCAGGATGTCGGCCACTAGAGGAGCAGCGTCATGGGTAGCCCGCGAGTGGAGATGCTGGCCAGATTCGGCCCCTACGAGGGCGGATGGAGGGACGGCGAGTTCCACAACCCCGAGGGTCTGGCCTCCGACAGCGAGGGAAACATCTATGTGGCCGATGAGACAAATCACCGCGTCCAGAAGCTCGACCCCGACGGCCGGATGCTGTGGAAGGTCGGCGCTATAGGTCCTGACGGCCGCCCTCGTGCCGGTACGGGGCCGGGCGAGTTCAATAATTACCGGTCGGTCAGCGTAGACCACGATGACAACCTGTACGTCGGTGACTCCCGCAACTGCCGCGTCCAATCCTTCGATTCAGCAGGACGCTTCCGCTTCATGTTTGGCAGCCAGGGCAACGGGCCGGGGCAGTTCGGCGGCGGCGCCGGCCCCAACGGCGTTGCCGTCGATGAGGACGGCTTCATCTACGTGACAGACACCCATACCTCGCTGGGCGGAAACAACCGCGTTCAGAAGTTCGACCAGCAGGGCCACTTCATCCTCTCCTTCGGAGAGCACGGCACCGGGCCGGGCCAGTTCGCGGGAAAGGTCGGCCCACCGGTGCCGACCGACTCTAGGGTCGGCGGCGGCACCCCCGAAGGCCCTTACGGCATTGCGATAGGCGCTCTCAGCGGCCACCTCTACATCGCCGACACTGACAACTCCCGAATACAGGTCTTCGACCGTGAAGGAGTCTTCGTGCGCTCCTTCGGCGAAGGCACCCTCATCCAGCCGCGCCAGATCTGTCTCGACAGCCGTGAGAACCTCTACACCGCCGGATTCCACACGCCGCCGCAGTTGGACGGGATTGGCGATGCCAAGCAGCCGTGGCCCGAGGTCCGCTTCCTCTGGGTCCTGGACCGCGAGGGCCGGCTCCTTCTCAGAATCGGAGCGAAGGAGGCAGACGACCTGGCGAAGGCGATCGGAGAGCCCGGGGGCCTGTTCGACCACGGAGGTGGGCGGCATCACTCGGTCACCCTGAGCAGGGCGGACGAAACTCTCCTCTACTTCCAGTCAGGCCACGTCATCCTGAAGTGTCGCATTCACTGGTAACGAGACTGCGAATCGCCAGCACACGGGCAGGCTGCTGGAAAATGAGGTGTGCAGAGGGGCGAAGCCCCTTTGCCGGGAGTCTGAGGGTGTCCCTCAGATACAAATTCTTTCCCCCTTCCTGCCAGGAAGGGGGTCAAGGGGATGGTCGTCCCGACTTGTCGGGATTCAGCACCCTGCTAGGAGCCACAGTTCCCGGGGGATCAAACCACAGACACGGGAAGGAGAGGCAAGAACGATGGGCGTTTACGAACGGCTCGGCGTCAAGACCATAATCAACGGCCTAGCTAACGGCACCGCAATCGGCGGGTCGATCATGCGACCCGAGGTCCTGGAGGCGATGCAGGAGGCAAGCCGCTCATACATCAGCCTGCCCGACCTTCTCGACAAGGCGGGCAAGCGAGTAGCTGAGCTGGCCGGCGTCGAAGCGGCCTACATCACCGCGGGCGCCGCGGCCGGCGTCACCATCAGCGTGGCCGCCTGCATGACCGGCAAAGACAACGCCAGGGTCCACCAGCTGCCCAATACCAAAGGCATGAAGGACGAAGTGATCATCCAGCTAATGCAGAAGAACTTCTACGAGCTCATGATCCGGCTCGCCGGGGCGAAGCTCATCGAGATCGGCCTCGTCGGAGCGACGCAGCGCTACCACCTCGAGGCGGCCATCAATGAGCAGACCGCAGCCTTCGTCCACTTCGTCGCCTTCCCGCAGGCCCCTGGCCTCCCCATCGAAGACGTTATCGACGTTGCGCACAACCACGGCGTGCCCGTCATCGTGGACGCCGCCGCCGAGTGCCCTCCCTTCTCGAATCTCCGCCGATGGGCCGACATGGGAGCCGACCTGACAATATTCAGCGGGGGCAAGGGTCTCCGTGGCCCACAGTCCAGCGGACTCATACTCGGCCGCAAGGACCTCATCGAGGCCTGTGCCATGAACTCTAGCCCGAACCACGGAGTGGGCCGCCCACCCAAGGTAGGGAAAGAGGAGATTATCGGCCTGCTCACCACCGTGGAGCTCTTCGCGGACGAGGAGTTCGAGCAGGCGGAGATTTACGGCTGGGAGCAGCGGACCGAGCAGATGGTGGACGCAATCTCCAGGCTCCCCGGAGTCACAGCGTCACGAACCTGGACCCCGGGGGCGGGCAACACCAGGCCGGAGGGAGTGCCCCTCACTCACGTCGAGTGGGACAACGACGTGATCCCCAAGACGAGCGATCAGGTCGTGCAGGAGCTGGAGGATGGCGACCCCGGCATAGTGATCATAAAAGCGGGAAAAGGCGTAGAGATCACCCCACACACCCTGCAGCCGGGCGAGGAGCGTATCGTCGCCGATCGGCTGGCCCAGGTGCTCGGCGCCAGAGAGCGTGTTCCCAGCCCAGCCTCCGGTTGATTCCGACCTGACGCGCATTGGCGGTTGCGATCCGTTCCCAGCGCGTGCCGAGAGCCAATCCAAACGTTGCCTAACGGCGTACTGTCCGGTAGACTATGCCGGAGCGTTTTGTGCGGCTATGCTCGGGGTGTTAGGAGATACACAAATGAAGCCGTTCCGGCGACTGGCTATCGTTCTAGTCATTACGGTTGGCCTAGCGTTCATGGTCTCGGCCTGCGGGGGCGACGACGATGAAGAAGCTGCAGATGGCGGCGGCGCCGCAGCTACCAGTGTCGACGAAAGCGAATTCACCTTAAAGCAGCAGGAGGGGCCGCCGAATATCAAGGTAACCAGCTCATCTATCACGTCAGCGAGTCTGCTGCCCCGGGGGTCAACCTGTGAAGGGGAGGATATGTCGCCGCAGCTGAGCTGGACAGGGGCGCCAGAAGGGACCCAGAGTTTCGCGATCATCTTCGATGACCGTGACGCCAAAGAGGGCGACTATGTCCACTGGGTGGTCTACTCCATTCCCGCAACTGTCACGGAGATACAGGAAGGGGCGCCAGCCGGCGAAACGCTACCTAACGGTGCCAAGCAAGGCATCAACGACGACGAGAATGTACAGTACAATGGGCCGTGTCCCCCTCCCATCGTCCCGAAATTCACCCAGGTAACCGGGTCTGACCTTCCTCATCGGTACTACTTCAAGGTCTACGCGCTGGACACCGCCATAGATCTCCCAGAAGGTGTTAACAAATATGGCCTTCTGCGGAAAATGGATGGCCATATAGTGGCTACGGGTGAGCTGATGCGCCGGTACGTTGCCAAAAAGAGAGAGGCGTCTACGCAGTAGCGTCTTGACACGCTCCTAATCGGCATAGTTTGGCTATGATACCGACACCGGATGGACATGAGGGTTGAAGAGCGAGGGATCTAGGATGCTTTGCCCAGCATGAAACGACTGGTTGGCACTACTGTGGGAGGGCCCTTGTCCCAGCCTTCCGCCCTCACGGTTCTTTTCTGCCCCGACAGGTCGGGGAGCACCCCCGCCAAAGGGGGACGCTCCGCCTCTGGAATCCCCCTCACGGGGAATCTACGCATCAAAGCACGGGTGACAGAACACTAACATGCTTCTTTACGTCATCCGCCGCATCCTCTTGTCCATTCCAGTGGTTTTCGGTGTCTTGGTTATCACATTTACCCTGGGCTTTTATGGACCTGGTGACCCCCTCGCCGTTTACGAAGGGGAGTTTTTCGTTACCGATGAGGCGATGTTGGAGCGCCTGCGCAAGCTCCACGGCCTGGACCGCCCCTACTGGGTGCAATTCGCCGACTTCGTCGGTGGCTATTTTAGTTTAGATTTCGGCAAGTCACTCCAGACAACGCATCTGCCGGTCTATGATATCGTGAAGGCGAGGATAATGATATCAGCCCAATTGGGCGTTGCGGCAGGCATTTTGGTGGTCGTGGTCGGCATCCCTCTGGGGGCCTTGGCGGCCGTAAAGCAGAACACCTGGATAGACTACCTCATTATCTCTTTCTCCATTATGACGCGGTCCGTCCCTTCATTCGTATTGGGCCCGATGATGATGATTGTGGTGGTGCTATGGTTGGACATTATGAAGACGCCGATCGGCTGGGATGGCATTTTCAGCACAAAGGCGATATTACCAGTCCTACTCATGGCTGCGTTTCCCCTGCTGATAGTAGTCCGCATGACCCGCACCGGGGTGTTGGAGACGATTAGCCAGGACTACGTGCGCACCGCCCGGGCCAAAGGCCTCGGCGAAGGCAGGGTGGTAACCCGCCACCTGCTGAAGAACTCGCTCACGCCCGTGTTGACCTCCATGGGGCTTATCCTGAGTGGCCTGGTCACAGGTTCAATTTTCGTTGAGTTTGTCTTCAGCATACCTGGATTCTCAAGGGCGGCCCTCCTCGCGTTTCAGAACCGTGACTACCCCCTGATCATGTTTACAACCGTTATTGGTGCCATGATCATCATAGTTGGCAATCTACTGGTGGACATCTTATATGGGTTCCTTGACCCTCGCGTGCAAAATTGAGTAGCCGCTGGCCGAAGGGTAGATTATACCGGGGGCCTCGCGCACTGTGAGCGAACGAGCAGCTGCGCTATTCGACGACCCCGTTGAGACTGTCAAGCAGCGCAGCCTGTGGATCGATGCCCTGGAGCGTCTGGCACGCAACAAGATGGCCCTGACGGGCATGGTCATTGCGGTGGTGGCGGTGTTCATCGCCCTCTTTGCCCCTTACCTGGCCCCCTATGACTATCTTGAGCCCAACGTAAAAGCAGTGAAACAGGGGCCGAGCCGCGAACATTGGATGGGCACCGATCAGATAGGGCGCGATCTGATGAGCCGCCTCATGTGGGGAGCGCGAACGGCCCTTCTTGTGGCTGTTGTAGTGCTCACCCTCTCCAACGTCGTCGGTATTGTATTGGGCGCGATCGCGGCCTACGTGGGAGGCGTGGTTGATGACATCATCATGCGTCTGGCGGATATGACTTTGTCGTGGCCTGACCTGCTCTTTGCCGCGTTCCTGTCAACTGTGGTGAGGCGGCCGGTTGTTGAATGGGTGACGGAGCTACAAAGGGCCACGGGGTGGGGTGTATTGGAACAGACGATAGTCATCGACTATCTCGTGTTGTTCGCGGCCCTGTCCTTTATACAGTGGGCAGGTGTTGCCCGGTTGATCCGCGGGCAGATCCTCTCGCTGCGCGAGCAGGAATTCATCCGTGCCGAGAGGGCGCTGGGCGTGCCGGAGTGGCTGATCATCAGGCGGCATCTGATCCCCAACGCAATGGCTCCGATCATCGTGGGCATCACTCTGAACGTCGGCGGCGTGATGCTTGCCGAGGCCTCGCTGAGTTTCCTGGGTCTCGGCGTTCAGCCTCCCGGAGCAAGCTGGGGGAATATGATCGCGTCCAGTCTGTCTTTCTGGCGCCTACATCCCCATCTGATCTTTATGCCAGGCCTCGCACTGGCCATCATCGTATTTGGCTTCAACTTCCTTGGCGACGGGATCAACGACGCGCTGAATCCCCGGCAGATCAAGCGCTAAAGACCGTTTGGGGTTCTAATTGCATGGCTGAAGCTGTCCTGAGCGTAAGAGATCTCGAAACACATCTGTACTCCCGCGAAGGCGTGCTGAAGCCTGTGAACAAAGTCTCCTTCGACGTACACAAGGGGGAGACTCTGGGCATCGTCGGAGAGAGCGGGTGCGGCAAGACGATGACGGCCCTGTCCATCATGAAACTGGTGCCGCAGAACCTCGGTGGAGTGGTCGGTGGGGAGGTCATCCTCGACGGCGAGGACATCAGCCAACTATCTGACGCCGACATTCGACAACGGCGGAGCACGCAGATGGCGATGATCTTCCAGGACCCGGCTACCTCTCTCAACCCAACGATGAAGGTCGGTCCCCAGATCGCTGAGACCATGAGGGTACAGCTGGGCGTCGACGAAAAGACGGCTCGCAGGCGCGCTATTCAACTCCTGGACCGGGTAGGCGTCCCGTCGGCCGCGGCTCGCTATAACGACTATCCCTTCCAGTTCAGCGGAGGGATGCGTCAAAGGGTAATGATCGCCATCGCCCTGTGCTGCGACCCTCTGCTCCTGATTGCGGACGAGCCGACGACGGCGTTGGACGTTACCGTTCAGGCGCAACTCCTTGATCTGGTGAAGGAGCTGAAGAAAGAACGCGGCATGGCCGTGATCTGGATCACCCATGACCTGGGCGTAGTGGCGGAGCTCTGCGACCGGGTGGCCGTCATGTACGCCGGCTTCATTGTCGAGACGGGGTCGGTAGATGATGTCTTCTTTCACCCTCGGCACCGCTATATGTCCCTGTTGCTTCGAGCACTACCTAACTTGGAGAGCCGGGAGGCGACCACCCTGGCCACGATTGGCGGCGTGCCTCCCTTTCTGGCTAATCTGAGGCCGGGCTGTCCGTTCGCCCCGCGTTGTGATGCGCCGGTGGACCGGTGTTTCCAGGAGAATCCCCCACTCATGCCGATGGCGGACGAACATCTGGCCGCCTGCTGGAATCCAATATCTCCACCTGAAGTTGGAACGGGGGCCGAGGTTTAGGCGGTCACCGCCGGTCCGGAACATATCGATGCAGCAAAGCAACGGCAGCAAAGATGACAACCTGGTCGAAATCAACGACCTGAAGACCTATTTCCAGGTCGGCAGGAAGGGAATAGGACTCGGCCTATTCTCAGACCGCAAGACGGTGCACGCCGTCGATGGCGTGAGCCTAACCATCCGGCGTGGAGAAACGCTGGGTCTGGTTGGCGAGAGCGGATGCGGCAAGTCCACCCTTGGGTACACCATATTGAGGTTGGAGCGTGCCCAGGCAGGCGAGGTGTATTTCGAGGGCTGGGATGTGTTTGGAATGTCCAGGCGGGAACTTCGCCAGGTCCGGCGGAGAATGCAGATTATATTTCAGGACCCCGCCTCTGTGTTGGACCCAAGGATGACCGTAGGTCAGGCCATCGCCGAGCCTTTACGCGTCCATGGGATTGCATCGAAGGACGAGATCGACGACAAAGTGGTCGAGCTGCTCGAGACCGTTGGCTTGAACCCCTACTTCAAAAACCGGTATCCTCACGAGTTCAGCGGCGGCCAGCAGCAGCGCATCGTCATCGCCAGGGCCCTGTCTTTGGACCCTGTCTTCATCGTGTGCGACGAGCCGATCTCCGCACTCGACGTCTCCATCCAGGCGCAGATCATCAACCTGTTGGAGGAGCTTCAGGAACGGCTGGGGCTGACTTATCTGTTCATCTCTCACGATCTTCGGGTCGTACGTCACATCTGCCAGCGGGTCGCGGTGATGCACCTTGGCAAGATCGTAGAGCAGGGCTATACCGCCGATGTCTTTGCCAATCCTCTCCATCCATACACCAAGGCGTTGCTGTCCAGCGTACCGGCCCCGAACCCGGTCCTGGCGAGGAACAGGGATCGGATCATTTTGGTGGGCGACGTTGCCAGCCCGATCGATCCCCCAAGTGGCTGTCGTTTCCGCACCCGATGTCCCATTGCGGTTGCGCAGTGTGCAGAGGTGGAGCCTCCCCTCCGCGAGTTGGAAGAGGAGCACTTGGCCGCTTGCCACTTGGCGTGACCCAGGAAGCCGTCCTCGTCGTAGTCCCCAGGCGCACCCCATAGACCGGTATGTCTTATTGCCGTCCTCAACCCCGGCGGGGCCGGTTACATCGGTGAAAGTCCAGTCGCCGTTGTTTCGGAACAGCTTGCTGGGCCCACAGTTGGTGACGTACAGGTCCATTTCTCCATGGTTGTCGTAATCGGCAGCGCAACCTCCATTACCTCCACCCTCGGCGTCGTTCACACCGGCCGCAGCGGCGGTATCAATGAAAGTACCGTCTCCGTTATTGCGGTAGAGTGCGTTAGACCCCCCCGGAGTCGGTTACGTAGACATCGTCAAATCCGTCTTTGTTGAAGTCAAAGACAACCATGCCTCCGCCCAGCGGCACGATCTCGGCGCTCGGCTCGTGATGAAGGAAGTCTATACCTGCGCTAGCCGTCACATCCGTAAATAATGTTGGATGAAGTGACACAGCGGTGGGCCCTGGCGTAGGCACATCGTCGTCACCGCCACAACCCGCAAGAGTCAATACCGATGTTACTGCTAGAGCCCCCGACAGCGTCAGAGAGATCAACTTACCCAACATATGAGAGGCCGAATTTGGTGGGAACCCGATGCTAAACTACTTTCAACCGCTCCTGGCTCGTATCTTGTAGGCAACATCCGCCGTGAGAGAGCTTTCAAAGGGCAAGCCCAGCTACGACACAGAATCAAGCACCGCAGATCCCCTGCTTCGCTGCCTACTTGTACAACCCGCGAGCCAGAATGTTCCACGACCAACCCGCTCGAACACACCTCTGTTCAGCCTGAGGAACTCATAGACCGCGCGAGGAGTAGGCTCCCTCTTCGCGCCCCGGTTCAGCCTCTCAGTGATCGGCCGAAAGTGCAACGGTTCGCCATGCCGGTGGAGAATTCTGACAATCGCTTGTATCCGCTCCTTACGACTCTCCCGCCGAGGCCCCGAGAAACACCATCCATCATCGGTTATCGACACTGTAGGACAGACCTTTAGCGCTGCGCGCACGAAGCGTCTGTCCACCTCGCGCTCGTCTAACTCCCCCATGATTCGGGTTACCAGCTTATCGATGCCGATCGCGGCCCTGGCGCCCCGCAACTCGGAAAGGCCGAAGGCTTGCCGCCCATTCGGCCCAGGCCGATCATTCCGAGCTCCATGGGCACCTCATAGCCGCGTCGTCTTGTACGAACGCGGCGAGTTGGCCTGCAGTACTCCCTATGTAGTGATTTGACGCATCAGGAAATCCTTGTCGGACTTGATTCCGCACCGCGTCCAAGTCTGCCGCCCCGGTCAAGTCCGGGACTTGTTCCCAGCCAAGCGACGTAAGGCCATGCTCCAGATTGGAATCTTCGTCCTGCCCTTGGGCCCCGGCCCTTATCAGCCATACTGCTGAACTTGGACCGATGGTCGTCGGTTCATAGGCTGCCAGTGAAAGCGCTTGGAACGAGTGAACCGGGGAATCGGAGTCTGCGAACCGCTTCTTGAGGCCCTCCGCAAGTTCCAGATATTCCTGACCGTGGGGCGGAATCGGCTCAGGCAGAGCGACTCCCAAGCTACCTGCGATGTACTGACTGGACTTGCCGTCCAACGGGACGAATCTGTGGGGCCGCAACCAAAACAGACCCATCGTGAGGTCCTTCCCAACCCCCTCCCTTGCAACGCTCGGTCATATGAGTCCACGAAGGACTGACGGGTGCGCTCGTCTTCATTGTCTGCGAGTTGAATCGCGTCTTCAAATACCTGCCACAGCGCGCCAATGTCGCGACGGTCCCAGAACACCACTGAGTTTTGGTTGTTCAGAGTGGGAACGCCATCGAAGGAGTCTGGCACCGGTTCCTTCACGCCGAGGAACCGCCCGATTTCGGTCGCGATTGTCTTCCTATTGGCGATTGATATCCCCCTGTTGAAAGTTCCCATGGTCGTGAACGGGCAGATGTCTGGCAGGCCGGTGGCCGCGTAAGCGGTTCCGGAGTTGTCCAGATAGTGGTAGCCGAGGCTGGTGCACACCTCGCGAACCTCGGCAACCAGCTTCCCGCGGTCTGCCTTGTGGTCTAGGAGCCTGTCCGCAAACTCCATGTAGAACTCGGCCCATCCGAACCTGCTGTCTGCTGTCATGCTAATCACCTTCCTACCACCTGCAGGGGTTGGCACATGGAAACCCCCCTCAGACGACATCTATGGGTCGATGCACGTTGGGAGTGTTTCACGCGACCGACTCACATGGCCCCAGGCGAAGCCCGTCCACACACACATAACCTTCGAACACACTGACGGTAACCGTCGAGGAGGTAAACCTGCGAGGCAAAGTCGTCTCCGGGCACACAATGACCTTGTAGGAGGACGGCCAACTGTCTCCCCGAGCAACGACCTCGTGGACCCGATCGCAGAGGACGATTCTGAGGACACGGCCGTCGAAACTGCATGTCAGCTCGGTTTCCCCGTCGAGCCAGGATATCTCTTCCAAGAGATTACGCCGAAGGGGTCGGGCATAGTCCCGGTCGACAAAGCACTTCTGACTGGCATCGTAAGCCAGCTGCCTCTCTCGGGCTGCGAGTTCCAAGCGTGCAGGTGGCACAAGGTCCCAGTGGCGCTCGCCCTCAACAAACCAGTCCGGCAAGGGTTCCAGTTCGGACCTGTAAGACTTCAGGGCGTAGCTAACCCAGGCAGCAGCTTCCAGAGCGCTCCCTATGTCGTCAGGAATTTGGCTTTCTACAAGTCCGACTGTGCGCCTAGTCTCGACAACACCACTAAGCAGAACCACGTCTCGCCCATACATGTTCATGGCGTGGAGAGCCTCCAAATCGAGATGAACGAACCTGTAGCCGGCACCTTCTAGTCCACTTCGAGTCTTTCGACGCTCAAAGCCAAGTGCAATCAGACTGTCAATGGTCGGGCATGGATCACTCATTTCCTACCTCCTCAGTGCGCTCGGCTTCGCCTCCCACGGCTTCCCTGACGCCAGGCTTGGCAACAAAGCATCCCCCAACGGCAGTAAGAGAGCGGAAGTTACAGTATAGGAGCTGGGTTGTGGGAGACAAATCCGAACCAACGGCCAAACGAATCGACGAACAGATCGTGGCTGCATTTTCAGGGATGTTGGCATGATGACGGTCTACCTGGAGGACTGCCGGATCCGTGGCTGCACCTCAAGTCCTCAGTTCACGACGGGATAGTCAGGCGGCCCCCAGTCTATGTCCGGGCGTGACATCATCAACCCAACGAACAAGGGTACGAGGAAGGCGAGTATCCTGGCTCCATCCCGGACCTGGTCGCGGTTCACTGAGCTTCGCCATGAGGCGCCTCCGTGCATGAGTTGAATGCGAAGGACGTACAATCGGTCGAACAGCGTGCTCAGGATGACACTCGTGTCACGAGCGGCCAGGGCATCACGGATCCTCCTCTTGCTACTCTCGAACGCGTGCTCCCAGTTCTCATAGCCCCTGCCGGCGTGGTGATTCCAGAACGGCTGGAATACGAACCTGTTGTCGAGAAGCACCCTGATCGAGTCGGAGAATCTCTCCCAAATGGCGTCGTAGATCGTGTGGCCGGAGTCGAGAGACAGGAGGGTATCAAAGAAATCCGCGAAGTGGTCCCGCTCTGTTGAGTCAGGGGAACGTGGCCTGTCTTGGGCATACGCGGCGTTGAAGGCGATCCAGTAGAAGATGAACGCCGCGTCGGGATCATCATCCGGCTCCCTCTCCGCTCTCGCCACCCAACTCAATGCGCGGTGCACCCGGAGCCCGAGGCGTTCAGGGAGCCTATCTTCAACACGCTCCCATTCCTCCTGCAGGACCTCATAAGTCAGAGTACGCGAGTTGCCGGGACTCATCGAGGGGGGCCGGACAGGCGCACACCCCTCCAGAGGCGAATCCTCATGGGAGGTCTCATCAGAAGCGGGGCTTGCGTGCATACCTATTGTGCTCCTCCAAGTTCGGAATTCCAGGTGTCCAGTTCAATCTCCACGCTGAGGGAAACGAGTACGGAACAGGCGTTGCCACAGTGCTATCGAGCGGCCCTCATCTGTCTCTCGAAGTGCCTGTTCGGCCAGATCGGCAGATGCCCGGAGTTCCGTCATGAAGACCTCGTGGTTATCGCGGATCCAGCCTCTAAGTAGGTTTTCGCTCTGGAGAGACGGATTCTGTCAATCGCCAGGACCTATGGGCCAGTCGTCGCCAGGGTCATTGAGCCACCCTGTGGGCCTGTAGATGGACTATTATCACCGTTAGGTTTGAGGGTCAACCACCTCCTTTCGGTCGAGCAGGGCCCTGTGGGGTGACAAGCGTTCGTGGTAGCTGGCGCCTTCTATGACGATCTGGTAGCTGGCGTTGGCGAGCCGGTCGAGGGCGCTGTTTCCCAGGATGGAGTCGTCGAAGAGTCCGAGCCACTCGTCGACAGCCCTGTTGGAGGTGATGACGAAGCTGGCGGTACGATGCCTGGCGATGACCAGCTCGTAGAGGTCTATGGACTGCAGTTGGGTCATCCTGTGGAGACCGAGGTCGTCGAGGATGAGCAGGTCCGGGGCGAGGAAGGAGCGGAAGGTCTTGTCCGTGGAGTGGTCCACCCTGGCCTGAGCCATGGCCCTGAAGAAGTCGTCGGCATGTACGAAGCGGACGGTATGGCCGGCTCTGACGGCAGCATATCCGAGGGCCTGAGCGATGAAGCTCTTGCCCACGCCGACCGGTCCGACGAGCAGGACGTGCTCGTTGCGCGCCAGGAACTGGAGGGAGAAGGCGGCGTCGAGGAGTCGTCGGTCGAGTGTGATGGATGCGGACCAGTCGAAGTCTTCGAGGCGGCAGGTCTGCTCGAAGCCGGCCCTCTGGAGGCGGAGTTCGAGCCGCCTGTGGTCTCTGCGGTTGATCTCATCGGTCAGTATGATCTGCAGGAAGGATGCGTAGTCGAGCTGCTCCCTCCGTGCGAGGGCGACCCTCTCCGGCAGGGTGTTGAGCACGGCGCCGAACTTGAGGCGCTTGAGCAGCGGAGTGAGTTCGGTCGTGGTGGTCATGAGCGTTCTCCTTGTGCTGATTGAGCGGTGCGGCCGTTGGCACGAGCGAAGACGGCGCCCGGCCTGGCGAATCGACCTGGGGGCATCGGTGGAGGCTCCGGCTGCGTGGCCTCCTGCTCCAGGGCCTCGACGAGTATGCGCTCGAGACGGCGCACGTCGATCAGGTCTACGGAGAGAGCCCTCCGGCATGCGGCATCGAGACGCTCAGGGGAGTAGCGTTCTCCCAGGCGTATGAGTTTGTGTCCCTGTCTGAGCTTGGCCCATGGCAGCGGGCCGTCGAAGAGACGCTCGGCATAGGCTGCCACGGCCGGTCCCTGTGACGCCGCGCTGCGCTTGATTTGCTCCGGCGCTCTGAAGGTGTAGGCGCTCAGCTCTGCCGGGTAGTCGTCGGGGTCGGTGGATCTGCCGCCGCGGTCCTGGCGCGGGTGTACCTTGATCAGTCTTCCCCGGTGGTAGATGCGCACCAGCTTGCTGCCGAGCCGCACCTCCACTTTCTGCCCGGGCGGGCATGTCGCAGAGGGCACCGAGTAGAGAGCGTACTGGCAGGCTATGTGGTGGTCGGGATGCACCTTGGCCGTGCGCCAGTCGGTCATCTCGTAGGGCTCTGCGTCCCACTCTCCGAGCGCGTGGCGCTCCTCATCCCGGAAGACTACTAGGAGCCTGTCCGAGGATTCGTTCCGGGAGACGAAACCCGCCACGCAATAACCTGCTTACAGCAATCTGGACCTTGTCGTGGAGTAATTAGCATCTTTACACTCCACTAATGACGCATATCGTTTAGAACATTGTTTCTCGGACAGACTCCTAGGGGCTGCCTGCGGGTGGTGCCGTGTATCCTCTGTCCGGCCACCTCCAGGCACCACCGCCTGGCCGCAGACCTCATGTCCGACAGACCCCTGAACTCCCCGCCCTTGAAGAACCGCTCCCGCACGTAGGGCACTCCACGCTCCACGCGAGGCTTGTCCCGGGGATGGCGCACCCGCGCCGGGTCTGAGATGAAGCCGCGGCGCTGGGAGTACTCCAGGAAGCCGCGCGTGAGACGGGGATGGAGCGGATCGACACCAGGTGTAAAGGGCGGAGTAATAATGGACCGGCGAGGCGGGGGTGAGCGTCCGGGAGTGGCGCTGCAAAACTGGACCACCCGCCGCCTTCTATAGAGTTGGAGGCAACTCGATGGAAGGTGTGAAGGATGTACAAAGTGGAACTGTACGTTCGAGTGCGCCGGGCCTGCATGGTGGAAGGGATGAGCACGCGAGAGGCTGCCCGGGTGTTCGGTCTGCACCGGGACACGGTGCGCAAGATGCTGGAGTACTCGGTGCCACCCGGGTACCGTCGACAGTCACCGCCGCGTCGCCCTAAGCTGGACCCGTACCACGGGGTGATCGACCGGATACTGGAAGAGGACCGGCGTCTTCCGAGAAAGCAGCGCCACACTGCGAAGCGGATCTATGACCGTCTGAGAGCGGAGCACGGGTTCGGTGGCAGGTACACGATAGTCAAGGACTACGTGCGCGAGCGACGGCGCCGGACACGCGAGATGTACGTTCCGCTCTCCCATCCTCCTGGTGATGCCCAGTGCGACTTCGGCCAGGCCAAGGCGGTCATCGGAGGAGTGGAGCAGACCGTCCACTACTTCGTGCTGGACCTTCCCCACAGCGACGCGTGCTTCGTCAAGGCCTACCCCGCAGAGACGACCGAGGCGTTCTGCGACGGTCACGTCTCGGCGTTCTCGTTCCTGGGCGGCGTGCCGCGGAGCATCTTGTACGACAACACGAGACTGGCGGTGGCCAGGATCCTGGGAGACGGCCGGCGCCAGCGTACTCGTGTGTTCTCGGAGCTGGTGTCGCACTACCTGTTCGAGGACTGCGATGATGAATACCGGGCCACCTCGGCCCGGGTCTGACCCCTTCGAGGACTGGCACCATGCCTTCAACCGGATCTGTCGACTCGAGTCGAGGTGGCCCGGAAGTGCCTTTGGCACGGCGAGCAGTGACTTTATAGGAGCCTGGCTTTAAGTCCCATCGCAGTCCTGTCCGCTCACCCAGCCAGAGCGCTATCCCAGAGGAGGTGGTAGAGATGACAGGAGTCGTAGATCAAGAAGGCGGTCGTTCTATTCGGGTAGTCGTCGGAGTGGATACTCACCAAGACAAGCATGTGGCAGTGGCCATTGACCGCCAGGGTGTACGGCTGGGGGAGCTTCACGCACCGGCGACTATGCATGGCTATCAGGATCTCGAACGGTGGTCACGGAGTCTGGGAGAGATTCACGCCTTTGGGATTGAGGGTACGGGTTCCTACGGGGCCGGAGTGGCTCGCTACCTGACCCGTAGGGGACATACCGTTGTGGAAGTGAATAGGCCCGACCGGTCAACCCGCTACAGGAAAGGGAAGAGCGACCCCACCGATGCGGAGATGGCAGCTCGATCAGTATTGGCGGGAGTGGCCGAAGCCACACCCAAGTCGGGGGAGGGAGAGGTGGAGATGATTCGCATGCTCAAGAGCGCCAAAGACTCGGCCGTCAAGGCTCGCACCCAGGCCTTCAATCAGATGAAGGCCCTGATTGTCACAGCCCCGGCTGAGCTTCGCGAGACCCTCGTTGGACTCACCGCCGGTGCTCTGATCAACCTGTGCAAGAGCTTCCGGCCTGGTCGTCTGGACGATCCCACGGCGGCGGGCAAGTACACCCTGCGCTCCCTTGCCCGCCGCTACCGTCAACTCAGCAAGGAGATACATGACCTGGAGGGGGAGCTGGAACGACTCACCCGTACCATATCCCCAGCCCTGGTAGACAGCTACGGCATAGGACCCGACACGGCAGCCACTCTACTGGTGGCTGCAGGGAGCAACCCTGAGCGCCTCCACTCCGAGGCTTCTTTCGCCTCCCTGTGCGGCGTCAATCCCATACCTGCTTCCTCAGGCAAGACCAATCGGCATCGGCTCAATCGCGGCGGTCATCGTCAGGCCAACGCTGCTCTCCATCGCATCGTTGTGGTCAGACTTCGGTATGACCCGCGGACCCAGTCCTACATGCGACGCCGCACCAGGGAGGGGATGAGCAAGGCGGAGATCATCCGTTGCCTCAAACGCTACGTAGCTCGCGAAGTCTTCTCTGCCCTACGGACCTCGGCCCAAACAGTTCAAGCCACGACTTGACTTCTATAGGAGCATCCGGTTCGGCCGTCCCGGCAAGGGTAACGACAAGGGCAAGGTCGAGGGGCTGGTGGGATATGCTCGCCGGAACTTCCTGGTGCCTGTGCCGTCGTTCCCGAGCTTCGATGCGCTCAACGCCTACCTCGAGGAGAGGTGCCTGGAACGGATGGGGAGACAGCTGCGTGGGCACAGGGAGACGATAGGCCAGCGGATGGAGCGTGACCTGGAAGCCCTGCTGGCGTTCCCCGCCGTGCCATACGACGCCAGCGACAAGCACGTGAGCCGTGTCAGCTCCCTGTCCCTGGTGCGGTACCGGACCAACGACTACTCGGTGCCCGTGGCCTACGGTCACAGGGAGGTGGTGGTCCGGGGCTATGTGGGTGACGTGGTGATCAGCTGCGGGGCAGAGGTGATAGCCCGGCATCCGCGCTCATACGAACGCGACGACTTCGTCTTCGACCCTGTCCACTACCTGCCGCTGCTGGAGCGCAAGACGGGAGCGCTGGACCAGGCTGCTCCTTTGGCCGGGTGGGAGTTGCCGGAGGAGTTCGGCATGCTGCGCAGACTGCTGGAGTCGAGGATGGGCAGGCGAGGCAAGCGTGAGTTCGTACAGGTGCTGCGGTTGGTGGAGAACTTCCGCAAGGAGGAGGTGTACGAGGGTGTGCGTGATGCCCTCAGGCTCGGCGCCATAAGCTTCGACGCCATCAAACACCTGGTGCTGTGCAGGATAGAGGGCCGTCCCCAGAGACTCGACCTGGAGCTGTACCCCTACCTGCCCAGGGTCACCGTGACGAAGACAGCAGCCAGCGACTACATGGCGCTCATGTCGGGGATCGGGCGGTGAGCGAGAGGTCTACGGTGCTGCTGGAGCATCACCTCAAGGAGCTGAAGCTGCCCACCTTCCTGAGGGAGTACTGCAAGGTGGCCGGCCAGTGCGCCGCCGAGGGCGTCGACCATCCAGGCTACCTGCTGAGGCTCTCTGAGCTTGAGCTGATAGACCGCCATCATCGGATGGTTGACCGCAGGATCAAGGCGGCACGCTTCCCCGCCACCAAGAGCCTCGACACCTTCGACTTCCTGGCCATGCCGTCGGTGAACAAGCACCTGGCCATGCAGCTGGCACGCTGCGAGTACGTAGACCGGCGGGAGAACGTCATCGCCATAGGCAACAGCGGCACCGGCAAGACCCATGTGGCCCTCGGTCTGGGGCTCGCCGCCTGCCAGAGGGGACTGTCGGTCGGCTTCACCACGGCCGCCTCGCTGGTCCACGAGCTGATCGAGGCCAGGGACGAGCGGCGACTGCTCAACCTCCAGAAGAAGCTGGCCCGACTCAAGCTGCTTATCGTCGACGAGCTTGGCTTCGTACCACTTTCCAAGACCGGCGCTGAGCTCCTCTTCGAGGTCTTCAGCCAGAGATACGAGAGGGGGTCGGTACTGGTCACCACCAACCTGCCCTTCGACGAGTGGACCGAGGTCTTCGGCTCGGAGAGACTGACCGGCGCCCTGCTGGACCGCCTCACTCACAGAGTTCACATCCTGGAGATGAACGGCGAAAGCTACCGCCTCAAGCAGAGCAGGCAGGCCGCCGTCCTGCGCACCACAGGCGATCCCCCTGACGCCTAGGAGCCTGTCCGAGGATTCGTTCCGGGAGACGAAACCCGCCACGCAATAACCTGCTTACAGCAATCTGGACCTTGTCGTGGAGTAATTAGCATCTTTACACTCCACTAATGACGCATATCGTTTAGAACATTGTTTCTCGGACAGACTCCTAGACCCCACCACACTCGCTCCTACTAACTGCTCCTGCTGAGACCCGTCGCAGGCGGACATTTCCGCTGAACATCGCCGCTCAAGTGGTACACTTTTGCTCCGCCACACGGCCTGATTTCTCTCCGCCCTTGACACGGCCCCCATTCGACGACGTGAGGGCTCGACGGGCGGTGCTGATGGCCTACCCGGCGACCGACGCCATGTTCGCCGCCTTTGGGCCTCCCATATCCTGGACCACCTGCGGCAGCATATTCTACTGCTTCTCGGAGTGGGCCACCGAGCTCGGGGCCGAGGACTACGACTCCAGGAACGTGGAGGGGGCACGGGCTCTGATCGAGGAAGCGGGCCTGACCGGCACCGAAGTAACCATGATGGTCTCAACCTCGCACCCTCCTATGGAGGCAGCCGGCAGGATCTTCAAGGACATGCTGGAGGAGATAGGGCTCGTGCCTGACTACCAGGCGCAGGAGTGGGCCAGCCTGGTTTCTAAGCGCGGTGACCCAGACAAGTGGGACCTCTTTACCACCTGGAGCGCCATAGGGACCGCCTGGGGTGGCGGCACGGCGGCGCATCTGAAGAAGGAGGGCTGGTTCCACAATTACCAGGACCCAGACGGCGTATTCTCCAGCTTGATAGAGCAGGCTTGGGAGGCTACCTCATTTGAGGATCAGAAGAGGATTCACGATGAAATACAGGTCCGCTTCTACCAGGAGGTCCCCTTCCTACCCATAGGGTGGTTCGGCTTCTCTTCGGCAGCGCGCAAAGAAGTGAAGGGGTACGGGGCGGATGTCGTTGCCGATCTGGGGTTCGATATCTGGCTGGAAAGAAACTAACCCAGCCACAGACGACACGGAATACACCGGGCAGGCAGGCTGAACAGAATAGCGGGAGGCAGTCACGGGCAAGTATCTTCTACAGCGTCTGATCGCCACCATTCCCGTCGTAATCTTAGTAGGCGTCATAACCTTCAGCGTACTACATATCACGCCCGGCAACCCTGCCGACATCATCGCCGGGCCACATGCCAGTCCCAAGGACGTGGAGGACCTCCGCGTCCAGCTCCGTCTCGACGACCCTATTCTCGTGCAGTTTGGACGATGGGTGTGGGGCTATGTTCGGGGTGACCTGGGAACCTCCCTCTTCACCCAGCGATCCGTCGTGGAACTGATGATATCGCGACTGGAGCCCACTCTGAGCCTGACCATCGTGGCCCTGATCATGTCGGTCCTCATGGGCCTTTCCGCGGGGGTGGCTGCTGCTTGGAAGGCGAACTCATTCCTGGACAAGCTGCTTCTGGCCCTTGGCTCGCTGGGGATCTCGTTACCGAGCTTCTATTTGGGATTGATCCTGATATGGGCGTTTGCGGTCAAGGTCCATATCTTTCCCGCGGTCGGCTACATTTCCATTTCGGAGGGACCTCTCCCCTGGCTACGAAGCCTGATTCTGCCCTCCACGATGATCGCGGTCTACTCCGGCGCCGTTCTGGCGCGCATGACCCGGTCGGTCATGCTGGAGGTACTTCGGGAGGACTACGTGAGGACGGCCCGGTCCAAAGGCCTCTCCGAGAGGGTGGTGTATCTCCGACACGCTCTCCAGAACGCCTCGCTGACGATCATAACGATCACGGGGCTGTTGTTCGCAGCGCTGGTGACCGGGACATTGACAACGGAGATCGTCTTTGCCATCCCGGGCATGGGACGGCTCGTCGTGGACGCCATGTCAAACCGGGACTACCCCATCGTCCAGAGCACGGTCATGATGGTCGCAATGGCCTACGTGATCATCAACCTGGCGGTGGACATCCTGTACGGCTACCTTGACCCGAGAGTCCGCTACTAGTGAGACAACAAGCCACGACTCCAGCAACACAGGCTGCCGCTTTCGGCGGCATGCGGCGGCTGCGCTCCGCGTGGCATACGACCCGCACGCATCCATCCATGCTTATAGGGCTTCTCATCCTGCTGTTCATGGGTGCCACGGCCATATTTGCGCCCGTGATCACTCGGAGCGACCCGACGAAGGTTGGGAACGTGTACGAGCGACTCAGGCCACCGTCCGCCCAGCACTGGTTCGGCCAAGACAATCTTGGGGCGGACGTATTCGACCGCACCATATACGGGGGCCGCATCTCGCTCTTCGTGGGCTTTGCCGTGGGTATCCTGGGTACCGGGGTCGGAGTGATCATTGGACTGATAGCCGGGTACTGGCGGATGATGGACAACATCATCATGCGGTTCGTGGACGGCCTGCTGGCGTTCCCAGGTCTGCTGCTGGCGCTGATGCTGATTGCCTTGCTCGGCGGCAGCATTGTGAACATCATAATAGTGCTCTCCGTGGGGGCGGCCGCCGGGAAGGTCAGGGTGGTCAGGGCGACGGTGCTGAGCCTTCGGGAGCAGATGTACGTTGAAGCGGCCAGGGCCGTTGGCGTTCCAGCCTCGCGCATTCTTTTCCGTCACGTGCTTCCTAACACCTTCGCGCCGGTCATAGTCATGGCGACTCTGGCGGTCGCCGGAGCCATGCTGGGCGAAGCCAGCCTGAGCTTCCTGGGACTCGGCCTTCCTACCTATGAACCGAGCTGGGGCAACATCATGGGACTTGGCCGGTCGTACCTTCAGGCCGCGGTGTGGGTCACCTTCTTCCCGGGCCTGTTCCTGACCGCAACAGTACTGGCGGTAAACATGGTGGGGGACAGCCTGCGCGACGTGCTAGACCCCAGGATGAGGGGAGCGGAAAGTTAGCGCGTTCCTGGGATTGTTCACCAGGATGTTCCGTATCGCCTCCTCACTGAATCCGCGGGCCCGCATCCGGGGCACGATGTGCACGAGGATGTAGAAGTATCCGTTGCCCCCGTTACTGACATAGTTCATCTCCGAAACGTTGTCGTGTGCGACGAGGACCCTGTCGCCGTACCCCTGGGAGTTGATCCAAGCAATGTCGTCCATCCGCTTGGCGTCGCTGGGCATGTCGATCTTGGAGTTGTAGTATGACCGCTCGTTGCCGAATAGGTCCCATTCGAGGTAGCAGCCACTCTCCGCGATCTGCTTCAAGGTGCTCTTCCGGAAGACGGTCCGGTCGAGGTGCCCCATAATCGTGTGAGTGAGGTCTGCTCCGACCTCACTCAGGACCTCGATGATCTCCAGAGGAGCCGTATCGTCTCGCCCGGGGTGAATGAGAAGGGGCGCCCCGGTAAGCCGCTGTGCGCGCCCGGAGGCACGCAGTACCTTGCGTTCATTGTCGTCAAGGGGCCAAGAGCAGCCCACCTCGCCTATGACGCCCGATTTTATGCCCGTGGGCTCCAGGATGAGCGTGGGGGTTGCAGCCACGAACTCCCACTTCGAAGTCCGCACTCCCTCGGTCACGTCGCTGACGATCTCCTCGACTATGTCGTCTTCAGTCCAGCCGTCCATTTCGGGGGGGTGGGCGTGCGCAACGTAGTGAGATGAGCCCATGATGATGTTGACTCCCGTGGCACGGGAGATGCGGGCCAGGCCCACAGGGTCTCGCGCGAGGTCGACGGGGGTGCATTCCACGAGGGAATTCCCGCCGTACTGCTTGTAGAGACCGACCTCCCCGATCGCGGCGGGGATGTCGGACATGAGACCGCTATGCGGGTTCTCGTAGAAGAGGCGCCTGGCGCTGGCTTCTCTCGGAGGCAACTTGAAGGGCGATGTGTCAAGCAACAGGTGCTCGTGGGTAAGGGTCACGCCCAACTCCCCAGGGTCTATGGGGGCCAGCACTGTCTGAACCTTGCCTGCCTGGCTGTCGCTCACCATGTCGGCCTCCTTCAAGAAAGAATCGGCTCGGAACGGCTCCGAAAAGGGTCACAGCGCGACGCAATGCTATCACCTCTTCCACAACCGAGCACGGCGAGCAAGGAGGCTAGAGCTACCGAGGTCACTGCCGTCGCCACGCCCATCGAAATCGCCCTGACGGTCGACCGGCCCGGCTGTCGGATCCGGCGACGCCGGGCTCCGCACGAGGGCGGCCCGACGTGATATAATGTTCCTGACTCCAAGACCCGGTCGCAAAGTCCCCGCTGTCTGCGTCCCTGTTTCCACCAAAGTAATACCACGCGTGCGGCACTTGACACGGATGAGGAGATCCCAAATTAGGAGTGCCGCATGAACATATATGTAGGCAATTTACCGTTCGAGACGACAGAGGATAATCTGCACGTTACGTTTGCCGAGCACGGCGAGGTTACGTCCGCCAGGGTCATCACCGACAGGATGACCGGACGCTCCCGCGGCTTCGGTTTCGTGGAGATGGCGAACAATAACGAGGCCGAGGCGGCGATCAGAGCGTTGAATGGGAAGGATATGGGCGGACGCACGCTCACGGTCAATGAGGCCCGACCCAGGGAGAACAGGGACAGCCGCTGGGGAGGCGGAGGCGGTGGTGGAGGCGGAAGCTACCGCTAGTAGTCAATTGGAAGGACCTTTCGTCCAGAAGGTCGATTTCACGGGTTTCTATGTAGCCCGCTTCACACCGGGCCAGAGCCTGTTCGGACATCTGACGGAAATCATGGGACAGCACGACCTCGACAGGGTGGTCGTGCTGTCTGGCATCGGAAGCCTGCGGGACATTACGATGCGGGACCTGAAGGACGGCATCGGCCTGCCGATCAACCTCGATAAGACCAACGAGATCGTCAATAGCGGGCCGTTCGAGTTGCTATCCCTCGAGGGCAGCGTTGTACCGATGGACGGCATGCCCATAATCCACCTACACGGTGTCATGGGCATGCCCGACGGCTCGGTGATCGGCGGCCATCTCTTCGAGGCCACTGTGTTCTCGACTTTGGAGCTGTTCATAGCGGGCGTGGGGGGCACGGACCTCCGAAAACACCCGAGCTCGATCACAGGCCTGAACGAGTACCGCGTCGGGCCTGAATCCTAGGGACACCTGACCGACCCGATGTGCGGCAGATACGGACTGCCGGACCATCATCCGGCCATGGCAGAGGCGTTCGAAGCCAGGTCGGGTGGCGGCCCCGACGTGGACTGGGACTCTGTGATGCCGCGGTACAACGTCGCGCCCACGGACCAGGTGCCGGTCGTCTATCAGAAGAACGGCGGCCGTCTCGTCGAGCCGATGCGGTGGGGGCTGGTGCCATACCGAACGGCTGGAATGCGCGGGCGGACCGCGCTGGATGACAAGGGCAGGTCGATCAGGACGCCCATCAACGCTCGGGCCGAGACGGTCCACTCCCACGGCTCCTTCAAGCGGTCCTTCGAGAGGCGTCGGTGCGTCATACCCGCGGGCGGGTACTACGAGTGGAAGCGCGGCAACGGCGTCAACGTCCCGCACTGGATATACCTGGCCGACGGCTCCTGGATGGGATTCGCCGGGCTATACACCTGGTGGAAGTCGCCAGCGGGCGAGTGGGTCCCTTCATGCGTAATTATCACGACGTCGCCGAACAGCCTCGTGGAGCGTATTCACGACAGGATGCCGGTCGTCCTGACGCGCGGCGCCTACGATCTGTGGCTGGACCCGTCAAACGACGACCTGTCCGAGTTGAAGGAGGTGCTAGTTCCCTACCCTCCCGGCGGGATGCGGGCGCACCCGGTTTCGAGCATGGTGAACAAGGTCACCAACGATGGGCCGGACCTGATCGAGGCCTCCTAGAGCAGCCGATCGACGGCTCTTGCCGTGTCAGCTACTCGACTGAAGGGGCAGGATGTTCCTCTCCGCCGCGCCGGAGGGCGGACAGAATGGCCCGGACGAGCTCGCGGCCAGACTCGGCGGAGAGCTCTACGGCTACCCTTGCGCCCGGACCCGACCCCTCGTTCACAAAGTCTATGTTCAGGGCGTGGTCGAGGGGGGCATGGGCCGGGTGGTCGAACGAGACGTTAGCACGATCGACGTGGAACCAGCCCTGGGGTCCCTTGCCGCTGCCATAGATATCGGCCTTCTCCACTATCATCGTGCACATTGTCTTCTCCTCCTGCAGTCAGACTGTTCTTGTCATCAAGCGGGCAGCCTGATCGGACCCCGGGCGAAACGGCGCTGTCTCGCTCGTCAACTCAAACCCGTGCCTCCCGAAGAACCGGGCCGCTCTCCGATTCTCATCGTTGATCCAGGCCGAAAGGCGCTCAAAGCCGGAGTCTCGCGCCCAAGACATCAGGGAATCGAGCATCTCTCCGGCGACTCGACCACCCCGATGGGCCGAGGAGACCCAGACCTGTACTACTTCGCCGAGACATTGGTCCTCGGAGTCCCTGTAAAGGGCTGCCATTCCGACAGTTTGATCGTTGCACAAGGCAATGAAGACTGCCCGGTCCTGCCCCACCGCCGCTCCATCGGCCTGATCGCTCCAGCTTTCGAGGCTCCTAATCTTCGCCGACTCGAGAGTCGTGGAGAAGGCGTCCGGCGAGTCGGCCAGGGAGGTCAGCCTTAAGCTCCGGTAAAGCGTCCCCTCGCCGCGTCCAATCCTCCGGACAACAAGCACGGCGAGCTAAACCCCGGCGGCGAGGTGCTTGCCAAAGAAATCGAATATCCTTTTCCAGCCGTCCATCGTTTGCTCCGGCCTGTAGGAGGGCCGTTGATAGTAGAAGAAGCCGTGGCCCGCATCCGGGTACATATGGAACTCATAGCTCTTGCCATGCTTCTTCAACTCACTCTCGTGCATGGCAACCTGGTCTGGGGTCGGGCTCTCGTCTTCCTCACCGAACAGGCCGAGAAGCGGGCACGACAGGTCTGCCGTGTAGTCGATTGGGGCAACCGGCTGCTGGGGGGTCAGAGCGGCCTCCGGCATGACGACGTTGCCACCCCAGCAGTCTACGGCGGCGTCGAAGCCATCGATGCGAGAGGCGGCCAAGACGGTGTGCCGCCCGCCGGAGCACGTACCGATCACTCCGATTTTGCCATTGACGTAAGGAAGCGACCGCAGGTATTGCATCGCACCCTCGACGTCACCCATCGCCTGATCGTCTGAGACGCCTCCTTCGGCCCGTACCCTGGCGGCGACGTCATCCGGGTCACCGTGTCCCGAGCGGAAGTAGAGATTCGGCGATACGGAGACGAACCCGTGGTGAGCGAACCTTCGAGTCGCTTCCCTGTACCACTCGTCCCATCCCGGAAGGTGGTGGATCAGGACCACACCGGGGAACGGCCCCGGACCAAGCGGCTTTGCCATGTAGGCGTTGATGAGGTCACCACCGTCTCCGCCGAGGGTGATCGTCTCGCCAATCATTCCTTCGTACATGTCTGTGGTGTACATATATCGGCTCCTTCCCGCAGCGCCGGTGTCGAGTTGGGACCGCCCGTGTCCGGACAAAGCGTCAGAAGTTCCGGGAGGCCCCTCCGGCAGGAGCATAATCTACGCCAGCGATGGCAATCCGACAACCACATCGGAAACACCGATCTCGATTCCACACTTTTTCGGTCTATAGACTATTGACATTTTTATACTTTTTTAAAACAATGACCTAGTACTGTTCGAGAGCATGCCGGACCGGCGTCCCTTTAGGAGTACAGCGTCGCTACCGCGCTCCGCAGCCGTATGACACTGGACGATTCGTCCTCGTCCGGTCTAGGGATGGAGAGGAGTTGGTTTTACCTCTCCGACCACCATGCGGTTGGCGGAGCGAGAGCGCGCACCATGGCTGAGCAGGCGTCTTACGTATAAGGAGGAGCAGCATGGTCACGACAGCCCGGAGACCCGTCGAGCAGGTACAGACACAGGAGGCGGCTCCCCAAAGTGTCGTTGGCGTAACGTCCGGCCCGCGCCGTCGAAACGCCTGCCCCAGATGCGGCGCCCGATTGTTCGTCGGGTACCATGAGCCCGAGTGCCTGCAGTGCGGCTGGGTGGACTATACATACCAGGCGCCAGTCAAGGAGCAGGACAGCATCCTGGGCACGGCCAGGCACTTCATTCTGAGGTACGTCGGCGAGTTTCCGGCGCTGTCTGAGACGCTTGCGTACATCGAGGTGGTCAGACAGCGCAACCGTGCCGTCTACAAGGTCGCCTGCCCATTCTGCACAAAGCCGATGGAGCAGACCTCGCAATCCGGCAAGCGCCGGGAAGGCCGTGAGCAGCGATACGAGTGCGGTCTCGGCCATCGCCTATCGCTCATGCACGCAGGCGGCGGCTCCCCAGGCTGGAAATAGCGGGGAGATGACCACGGGCATCCTGACGATGGTCAAGCGCTACGTTCTGACATACTCTGGAAGGTCCCCGACGATGTCCGAGATGCTTGCCCACGTAGAGGTGACGGAGCATCGCGACCGTGCCGTCTACAAGGTTTCCTGCCCGTTCTGCATGAAGCCGATGGCACAGACATGGAAGTCGGACAAGCGCGAAGAGGACCACGAGAAGCCGTATGAATGCCGCGTCGGCCACCGCCTATCGCTGATGCCCGCTAGCGGCGGCTTGCCGGGCTGGAAATAGCTGGCCGGACCGTCCGACCGGGGCCTGTCCACCGGACGCCGGCCCGCCCAGGCGGCCTATGGGTTCGCACAGTCTTGTACCGGAACAAAGCGCGTGCTGAGCGGAATCGCCATGAAGCTCGATCTCGAAGACATAAGGGTCAGTCAGGCCGACGTTAACGACCTATCGCGCCAGTGGCACCTCGTCATGTCGAACGTCGAGTACCCATCGTCAGCCATGGCAATGAGGCTGCTGACTGCGCTGGTCATGGCGTACCTTCGCGGCAGGGGCTGCCGAATGGGTACGGACGAGGGGCGAGCCCGGCACACCAACAAGGCCAGGGCACTGATCCGGGCAGTATCGGAGCATGCGACTCATCACTTCGATGACATGGGCCAGTTCACGGACGGCGTGAGGGTCTACCTGGAATCAGCTCCCCGGGGACGGTAGACGCCGGCCGATAGGCGGGCTAAATCTTCGAATGCACGGGGCTTGCCGTCTGGGTCCCGTCGGGCAAGTCCTGGACGGAGAAGTCTCCGAACAGCAGTGGCGCCTCGCGCTGGAGGATTCCCAGGACGATCAGCGCCAAGCTCCTTATCTCCCAGTCCGCGGTGGCCGCCGCACGCATCTCGATGAAGTGGCGCCAGGCGCGCACGTTGGCCGTAACGAATATCTTCGTCTCCGTGGCATTTGGCAGCACCGCCCTGGCTGCCTGGCGGATTGCCTTCCGACGGTCCCGCACGGACTCGAACATCTCGCGGGGGAAGGCCTTATCCAAGGCGTCGGCCAGCCTATCGTAGCTCGCGGCAGCGTCGTTGACGGCCTCAGTGAATATGTTGAGCGCCTCCTTGCCCCCGCCTCCCTCGCCTGCAATGGCGGGCGGCACAACGAAGGAACCGTCCGACTCGTCGACATACCGCTGAGACCTCTGGCTGTAGGCGAAGCCAGCGCGATGCCTCACCAGCTCGTGGGTAAGGCTCCGAGACACGCCGGTAAAGACGAACCCGTAGTTGACGTGCTCGAAGACGCTGCCGTCCTTCGACGCGAGCAGGTTTTTGATGAAGTCCTCGATGTCCCGCCGCCCTCTTCCGTAGCTCATGTAGCAGAGGCGGGCGGATATCTCTATCACCGCGGCGGACTCGTCCACTCCTGCCCTGATGCTCTCGGGCACCGGCGGTACACCCTCGTCCTCCAGGAAGGCCGCCACCTGCTCCCAGTCGACCGACGGTCTGCTGACCAGGTATACACGAGGCCCTGATACGACATCCATACGGTAGATCACCTCCACCCGTCCAACATGGCACACGAGACTATTGCGACGAACTATCCGAGGACCTTTGGACAGCGCGTGTGAGTGTAGCAACGGCCTGTGGCAGGGGTCAATAAGCTTGGATGGTCAGTCGAACAGGTCGACATGGCTGCCCGTCCGGACCAGAGTCAAGGCATCGCCATCCCTTGAATTCCAGATCAGCAGCCAGTCAGGCTGGATGTGTGTCAAGGGCGGAGAGAAATCAGGCCGTGTGGCGGAGCAAAAGTGTACCACTTGAGCGGCGATGTTCAGCGAAAATATCCGCCTACGACGGGTGTCGTCGGGAGCCCTTAGTCGCAGCGAGGTTGGTGGAGCCTATGCGTCAGGGGAATCGCTGGCTGAGCGCGTGGTGACGGCCTGCCGGCTCTGCTTGAGGCGGTAGCTTTCGCCGTTCATCTCCAGGATGTGAACTCTGTGAGTGAGGCGGTCCAGCAGGGCGCCGGTCAGTCTCTCCGAGCCGAAGACCTCGGTCCACTCGTCGAAGGGCAGGTTGGTGGTGACCAGTACCGACCCCCTCTCGTATCTCTGGCTGAAGACCTCGAAGAGGAGCTCAGCGCCGGTCTTGGAAAGTGGTGCGAAGCCAAGCTCGTCGACGATGAGCAGCTTGAGTCGGGCCAGCTTCTTCTGGAGGTTGAGCAGTCGCCGCTCGTCCCTGGCCTCGATCAGCTCGTGGACCAGCGAGGCGGCCGTGGTGAAGCCGACCGACAGTCCCCTCTGGCAGGCGGCGAGCCCCAGACCGAGGGCCACATGGGTCTTGCCGGTGCCGCTGTTGCCTATGGCGATGACGTTCTCCCGCCGGTCTACGTACTCGCAGCGTGCCAGCTGCACGGCCAGGTGCTTGTTCACCGACGGCATGGCCAGGAAGTCGAAGGTGTCGAGGCTCTTGGTGGCAGGGAAGCGTACAGCCTTGATCCTGCGGTCAACCATCCGATGATGGCGGTCTATCAGCTCAAGCTCAGAGAGCCTCAGCAGGTAGCCCGGATGGTCGACGCCCTCGGCGGCGCACTGGCCGGCTACCTTGCCGTACTCTCTCAGGAACGTCGGCAGCTTCAGCTCCTTGAGGTGATGCTCCAGCAGCACCGTAGACCTCTCGCTCACCGCCCGATCCCCGACATGAGCGCCATGTAGTCGCTGGCTGCTGTCTTCGTCACGGTGACCCTGGGCAGGTAGGGGTACAGCTCCAGGTCGAGTCTCTGGGGACGGCCCTCTATCCTGCACAGCACCAGGTGTTTGATGGCGTCGAAGCTTATGGCGCCGAGCCTGAGGGCATCACGCACGGCCTCGTACACCTCCTCCTTGCGGAAGTTCTCCACCAACCGCAGCACCTGTACGAACTCACGCTTGCCTCGCCTGCCCATCCTCGACTCCAGCAGTCTGCGCAGCATGCCGAACTCCTCCGGCAACTCCCACCCGGCCAAAGGAGCAGCCTGGTCCAGCGCTCCCGTCTTGCGCTCCAGCAGCGGCAGGTAGTGGACAGGGTCGAAGACGAAGTCGTCGCGTTCGTATGAGCGCGGATGCCGGGCTATCACCTCTGCCCCGCAGCTGATCACCACGTCACCCACATAGCCGCGCACCACCACCTCCCTGTGACCGTAGGCCACGGGCACCGAGTAGTCGTTGGTCCGGTACCGCACCAGGGACAGGGAGCTGACACGGCTCACGTGCTTGTCGCTGGCGTCGTATGGCACGGCGGGGAACGCCAGCAGGGCTTCCAGGTCACGCTCCATCCGCTGGCCTATCGTCTCCCTGTGCCCACGCAGCTGTCTCCCCATCCGTTCCAGGCACCTCTCCTCGAGGTAGGCGTTGAGCGCATCGAAGCTCGGGAACGACGGCACAGGCACCAGGAAGTTCCGGCGAGCATATCCCACCAGCCCCTCGACCTTGCCCTTGTCGTTACCCTTGCCGGGACGGCCGAACCGGATGCTCCTATAGATGTCAAGGAGTGCTGTGGGATAGGGCTGAGTTCCGTAGGACGGAGAAGACCTCGCGAGCGACATAGCGTTTGAGGCAGCGGATCACCTCCGCCTTGCTCATTCCCTCGGTGGTGCGACGACGCATGTATGCCTGGGTCCGCTCATCATGACGAAGTCTGACGACAACAATGCGATGGAGTGCCGCGTTGGCCTGGCGGTGGCCGCCTCGGTTGAGCCGATGCCTGGTGGTCTTGCCGGAGGAAGCAGGGATGGGATTGACACCGCACAGGGAGGCGAAAGAAGCCTCGGAGTGGAGGCGCTCAGGGTTGCTCCCTGCAGCCACCAGTAGAGTGGCTGCCGTGTCGGGTCCTATGCCGAAGCCATCCACCAGGGCTGGGGCTGCCGTCCGTGTGAGTCTTTGGATCTCGGCCTCCAGGTCCTGTATCTCATTACCGAGTTGACGGTAGCGACGGGCAAGGGAGCGAAGAGCATACTTGGCCGCCGCGGTGGGACCCTCCATACGACCAGGCCGGAAGCTCTTGGACCGGGTGACAAGGGCAGCAGCGGTGAGGCCAGTGAGGTGCTCACGAAGCCGGGCCGGGGCCGTGACAACCAGGGCCTTCATCTGGTTGATTGCCTGGGTGCGAGCCTTGACGGCCGAGTCCTTGGTGCTCTTGAACATACGGATCATTTCGACTTCACCCTCACCTGACTTGGGAGTGGCATCGGCTACTCCGGCAAGCACAGCACGCGCTGCCATCTCCGCATCAGTGGAATCGCTCTTCCCCTTCCGATAGCGGGTTGACCGGTCGGGCCGGTTGACCTCCACTACGGTATGGCCCCTACTGGTCAGGAATCGGGCGACTCCGGCACCGTAGGAACCGGTGCCTTCAATCCCGAAGGCATGAATCTCTCCCAGGCCCTGGGACCACCGTTCGAGCTCCTCATACCCATGGGTGGTCGCCACTGTGTGAAGCTCCCCCAGGCGGACCCCCTGACGGTCAATGGCCACCGCCACATGCTCATCCTGGTGGGTGTCGACTCCGACGACCAGCTCAACACCACGACTACCTTCATGACCGACGACTCCTGTCATTTCTACCTCCCGGAGGATTGCGCGCCGGCCAGGTGAGCGGACAAGACTGCGATGGGGCGTGGGGCCAGGCTCCTATAAGGTCACTGCTCGCCTTGCCAAAGGCACTTCGGGTGCCACCTCGACTCGAGTCGACAGATCAGGCTGAAGGCATGATGCCAGTCTCAGAAAGGGTCAGGCCCGAGCCGAGGTGGCCCAGGATTCATCATCGCAGTCCTCGAACAGGTAGTGCGACACCAGCTCCGAGAACACACGAGTACGCTGGCGCCGGCCGTCTCCCAGGATCCTGGCCACCGCCAGTCTCGTGTTGTCGTACAAGATGCTCCGCGGCACGCCGCCCAGGAACGAGAACGCCGAGACGTGACCGTCGCAGAACGCCTCGGTCGTCTCTGCGGGGTAGGCCTTGACGAAGCACGCGTCGCTGTGGGGAAGGTCCAGCACGAAGTAGTGGACGGTCTGCTCCACTCCTCCGATGACCGCCTTGGCCTGGCCGAAGTCGCACTGGGCATCACCAGGAGGATGGGAGAGCGGAACGTACATCTCGCGTGTCCGGCGCCGTCGCTCGCGCACGTAGTCCTTGACTATCGTGTACCTGCCACCGAACCCGTGCTCCGCTCTCAGACGGTCATATATCCGCTTCGCCGTGTGGCGCTGCTTCCTCGGAAGACGCCGGTCCTCTTCCAGTATCCGGTCGATCACCCCGTGGTACGGGTCCAGCTTAGGGCGACGCGGCGGTGACTGTCGACGGTACCCGGGTGGCACCGAGTACTCCAGCATCTTGCGCACCGTGTCCCGGTGCAGCCCGAACACCCGGGCAGCCTCTCGCGTGCTCATCCCTTCCACCATGCAGGCCCGGCGCACTCGAACGTACAGTTCCACTTTGTACATCCTTCACACCTTCCATCGAGTTGCCTCCAACTCTATAGAAGGCGGCGGGTGGTCCAGTTTTGCAGCGCCACTCCCGGACGCTCACCCCCGCCTCGCCGGTCCATTATTACTCCGCCCTTTACAGATGTGGCATTCCCAGCAACCAGACCACTCGCCGGACAAACGGTGCGGTCTTTTGCGTGGATCAAGGGACTGCTCCAATACGAGTCGCTCTACTACGTCCCAGAGTACGTCGAGGTCCTTTCCGCGCCTCTTAGCACGCCTTAGGTCCTTCTTGAACTGAGTCGTCGTGAACAGACGCATCAATCAATCGAGCCGGGCTTTCAGGTCCTCCAGACTGGCGTACTCGGTGAGTCCCTCCCCATCGCGGGCCTGTTGCAACGCTTTGATGGTTTCAGCATTGGGCATCCTCACATCGAACGGCAAGCCCCGATGCACGGTCACCTGCTTATAGAACAGAGTGATCGCCTCAGTTGCCGACAGCCCTAGCTCCGAGAAGAGCTCCTCGGCCTGGCGCTTCAGGTCCGGTTCTACGCGGGCACGTATCATTCCGGTCTTTGCCACAAGTCACCTCCATCTCCACATGTTCATAATGTACCACGAATGAGGTACGCTGGAGGAAGAGTACGGCAGTAACATGAGCTAACGCAAGCCTGTTGACCGCCCGATGCGCCGCTCCCTATACGCGGCGCTCTCATCCAATAGAGTCCCAGGGAACCCTGTGGAGCCCTGGTCTCGTAGCTGCCAATCCAATTAGACCCAATTAGACCCAATAGGGATAGAGCCGAGCACGTTTGCAAAAGCGTTTGCAAAACCCATTCATCATCAAGGATAGCCTTGACCTGTATTACTCCACTGTCCCTGCGTTATTGGTTCCGGCGGCCGGTGCCTGGACCGGTAAGGCCCGCAAGGAGGCCTGGCGGAGACGGTGCACGGAAACACGACCGTGTCGGCCAAGGCGCAACCAGCGCCTTGGCGGTCCAGCCCGCGGCGGTCTTCGATTCGGCACACGCACCGTTGCGGTGGATTGACTATCTTTCCGCGTTTTGACATATTCTCTGTAGACACCAACTTAGCTACGTGTAGGAGATGGGAACCAAGAAGAAAGACCCGCCTTGGACTAGACCCCACCTTTCACCGACGGCTGAAGGCCATTGCCGCACTGAAATGCGTCAGCATGCGTGGGTACTGCCAAGTTGCCGAGGCTCGAACTCCGCCAAGCCGCCAGGCCTTGGCTTGCCCCATTTAAGTCCGGTGACCCTGAGGACCTGAGTGTCCATTCAGATAGACTATAACGACCCTCGGTACGCCCAAGCTGCCGCCGCGATTCTGCAACGGCACGACAGTGGCCAGTCCGAGGCGAACATCACCAGCGCGGTGCGTGACTTCCTCATCGTCACGGGACTGGTGAGGGCCGACGAGATCGTCGAAGAGAACCCACCTGCACAAGGCTCTCGCCGCGCCGTTGACCTCGCTGCCCTTGACACTTTCATCGAGTTCAAGCGAAGGATTGGCACCACAGGAGGCTTCACCCCAAATCCCGAGTATGTCCAGCAGCTCGACGACTATTTGGAGCAGTCAGAGGGGCAGGGACGGATGCGGATGGGCATCCTCACAGACGGCAAACGATGGCTGCTCCGCTGGCCCAACGCCGGCCCGGTCAAGACGACTCTGCCCTACGCCTTCACGCTGGAGCACGCCGATCGCTGGATCACCCTCCTCGAGTGGCTCCGGGATCATGGTCTCTCCGCAGAAAGCGGCAAGCAGCCGTCCCGCTCCGCCATCGAACAGCACTTCGGCCCAACCGCTCCATCATATGAACGAGACATAGCAGTCCTCAAAGCCCTCTACGACCAGCACGCCAATTCCAGCACCGTCAGAGTCAAGAGACAACTGTGGGAGAACCTGCTAACTGCTGCCCTGGGTGAGATAGCCAGGTCGAGCGCTCAAATGGACGACCTCTTCGTCCGACACACTTACCTAAGCTCCGTCATTGGCATGGTCGTGCAGGCCTCCTTCGGCGGTGACATCAAGCGTTTGGCGGAAAGCGATCCGTCGGACCTGCTCCTCGGCCACGACTTCCGTAGTAAGACCGGTCTTCAGGGGGTCGTGGAATCGGACTTTTCGCGTGGCCTACCGAAGTGGGAGGGCTGCCGTTACTCAGGACCCTGGCCCGGCGCATCGCCAGGTTCGACTGGCAGAACGCTCCCAACGATGTTGCCGCAATCCTTTACGAGACCGTCATCCCTTCCGATGAGCGCCGTCAACTGGGGGAGTACTATACCCCGGAATGGCTGGCGCGAGCAATCGTAAGGGAGGTAGTGACTGATCCCCTGAGCCAGTACGTTCTCGATCCAGCCTGCGGCTCCGGAACCTTCGTAGCCGAGGCGGTCGCACACTTCATAGAGACAGCGAAGGCCGCTCCCCTTGGTCCTAAAGAAGTGCTGGAGTGGTTGCGCTTTTCCGTCGCCGGTATAGACATTCACCCAGTGGCCGTACACCTGGCCCGGGCCGCGTGGGTGCTAGCCGCCCAGCCAGCAATTCAGGCGGCAGTCGAGGACGGGTTTGCGGCCGATGTTACTGTCCCCATATACCTCGGCGACGCCCTCCAACTGCGGTTTCGCACTGGTGACATGTTCGCCGAACACAACGTCACGGTTCAGGTAGAGGATGAGGAGAACACAGAGTTGGTCTTTCCGGTTAGCCTGGTGGAGCGGGCCGAGACCTTCGACGCTCTGATGAGTGATGTTGCAGAGGCAATTGAGAAGGGCACCGATCCCACTCTGGCCCTTGACGACCACCGTATCACTGTAACTGGAGAGCGGGAGATCTTGCGGGAGACTATCACTGCCATGCAGAGGCTGCATACTGAGGGGCGCAACCACATTTGGGCCTACTACACCCGAAATCTGGTGCGACCCGTATCCCTGTCCCGCAGTAGGGTGGACGTGATCGTCGGCAACCCTCCGTGGCTGATCTACCGGAATACGGCTAGCACCTTGCGGACTGAGTTGGAACGACAGAGCAAGGATTTATACCGCATCTGGGTCGGTGGCAAACACGCCAACCATCAGGACATATCCAGTTTGTTCTTTGCCCGCTGCGTCGACTTATACCTGAAGGATGATGGTGTGATTGGCATGGTGATGCCCCACAGCGCTCTCCAGACCGGCCAACATGCCAAGTGGCGCACAGGAAGATGGCAGACGAAGCCGGTTGGCAGAGGGAGGAACCGCATTGCGGGGCGTGTATTGTCGGTCGACTTCAGCGAGAAGATGGCTTGGGACCTAGAGGGGCTGAAGCCTAACACGTTCTTCCCTGTGCCCGCTTCGGTCGTTTTTGCCAAACGCAGCGGTGAGGACAGCAAGGCGATGCCGCTGACTGGTGAGGTTGAGCGTTGGTTGGGTGAGCCTGGAGAGGATGCCGATAGGCGTAAATGCGTAACCATAGTTGATTCCCTCGTAAAAACCCGTTTTGAGGAAGTTCCAGCGATGTAGCACATTTGAGCGCTACAATATGTTGGGCTAGCATACGGAACAGAGACTGTATATCGTACCCAGGCGTGGGTACGTGTGTTCTAATTCGGCCTGCACAGACTTTTTGCGAGAGAATCATAGTTGACACTTCAAAGGATGGCATCTCCCCCTACGCCAATTACTCGAGAAATGGCGCGACGATATATCCTCGACCTCTTTTCTTCGTGGAAGAGGTCGACAATCCTGCAATCGTCAAAGCTGGTCAGACCGTCACCGTGAACCCGCGACAGGGCTCTCGGGCCAATGAGCCGTGGAAGAGCCTGAACCTGGCCACCGTATCTGAGCAGACGGTTGAAGCTGCCCATGTGTTCGATGTTCATCTGGGCGAGACGGTCGTCCCTTACGCAACGCTCGACCCATTACGGGCGGTCTTGCCCTTGAGACGCGGTGAGTGTGAAATACCAACCGACGAAGACGGCGTGGGAGGCGTTCGCCTAGGTGGATTGAGCCAGAGGATGCGCGACCGATGGAGGGTCGTCAGTTCCCTGTGGGAGGCAAACAGGGCGGCGGCCACCAGGATGGATCTGTTGGGGCAGTTGGACTACTACGGTAAACTCTCGTCGCAACTGGAATGGAGGCGTAAACCAGGTGATAGGCAAGTCCGGGTGGTGTACGGCGGATGGGGGGCTCCGACGGCTGCCCTGCTTCACGACGACGACGCTATCGTTGACTATAAGTTGTTCTGGGTCACCTGCCAGAATTCACAGGAAGCCTATTACCTCTTGGCCATCATCAACAGCGATGCGCTCTACACACTCGTGGCGCCGCTAATGCCCAAAGGGCAGTTCGGTGCACGGGACCTTCAGAAACAACTGTGGAAGCTCCCGATCCCGGAGTTCGACGAGGGCAACTCGCTGCACGTTCAGGTGTGCAAGGCCGGGGAAGAGGCGGCGCATGGCGTAGCGAAGCAACTGACCCAGCTAAGCCAAGATCGAGGAAGGTTGACCGTAATTGTCGCCCGTCGGGAGGTTCGTAAGTGGCTGCGAGAGTCGGAGGCAGGCAAGGCTGTTGAGAAGGTGGTTGGAAAATTGTTGGCAAAGAAAGAAGACGTTCCTTAGCCAGATGGCCGCAGCGCGTTGAAGCTCCTTTGGCCCTATTCACGGATGCCACGTCGCACCGTATTACCATATAATGGGCGTCGACGTTTGCAAAATGCGTGCATCTCGGGTCGTGGACAAAATGCTTAACTAGTCTATAGACAGGCGCACGGCCAACCATTAGGGAAAGTTGCACTGTTCCCTATAATCGGGGCGCCTCGAACAAGCAGGAGACCTCTGTACTCATGGCCATTGAACCGCTTCCCATACTGCCCACCACCGTCATCGGCAGCCACGCGACGCCAAGCTGGCTGTGGACCGCCATGGAGGAGATCGAGAAGGGCAACTACGGCCCAACCGATATCAGGGAGACCTACGACGACGCCGTCAACATGGCCATCATGGACCAGGAGCGGGCCGGCGTGGACATCATCAGCGACGGCGAGATGCGCAGGTTCTACTTCGTCCAGAGCTTCTACAAGCGGGTGAGCGGCATCGTGGAGGACCCTCCGCTTCGGAAGATCGGCCCCTACGGCTACGACAGCCCGCCCCGGTACCACACGGTGGAGAAGATCTCGGTGCCCAATGGGCTGGGCATCGTCGACGAGTTCCGCTACACCACCGCTCACACCAAGAAGCGGATCAAGGCAACCTGTCCCGGCCCGCTGACGCTCACAATGCACATCCGCCCGCGCGAGGGCTACAAGGACCGCCTTGAGCTGGCCGCGGAGTTCGCCCAGGTCATCAACGCGGAGCTCAAGGCGCTCGTGGAGGCTGGGGCGGACTTCATACAGATAGACGAGCCCTCGTTCGCCGTCATTCCGGGCGCCCTCACGGACTGGGTTGACCTGTACAACGCCTGCGTGGACGGCGTCGACGCCAAGCTGGCTCTGCACATCTGCTTCGGGAATCTCACCAGCCGGCCGCGCGGGAAGAGGAGCTACCGCTGGATGTTCCCGGAGATACTGAACGCCAGGGCCGACCAGCTTGTCCTGGAGTTCGCCAACCGAGAGATGTCGGAGAGCGGCCTGTGGGGGGAACTGGGGATAGATATGGAGCTGGGCGCCGGCGTGGTGGACATCAAGTCTTTCTACGTGGAGAAGCCCGAGGACGTAGCCGAGCGCATTCGTCTCTTCCTGGGGCAGGTCCCTCCTGACAGGCTCTACATCAGCCCGGACTGCGGCTTCTTCCAGCTTCCCAGGTGGATTACCTACCTGAAGCTAGAAGCCCTGGTAGCAGGGACCAACATCGTCAGGAAAGAGCTGACCGGGTAGAGACCCTGACATTTATGGCAGAGGGATCACCGGTGAAACCCCTGTCCCACATAGCGGTGATTGACCTGACGGTCAACTCGCCCGGCCCCTTCTGCTCCATGGTCTTGAGCGACCTCGGCGCTCGCGTGATAAAGGTCGAGCCGCCCGGAGGCGACCCGCTTCGCCACGACGCCGACATTTTCGCAGCCTTCAACCGGGGCAAGGAGAGCATTGAGCTGGACCTTAAGACCATGGAGGCGCAGGAGATGCTAAAGAGGCTGGTCGGAAGGTCCGACGTGGTCCTCGAAGGCTCCCGCCCCGGAGTGGCCAAGCGGCTCGGCGCAGACTACCCTACCCTATCCGAGGATAACCTGGGGCTGGTCTACTGCTCGATATCCGGCTTCGGCCAGGACGGCCCCTGGAAGAACAGGCCAGCGCACGACCTGAACTACCTCGCCCTCAGCGGCTACCTGGCGGTCCAATCGGCCCTGGAAGGACGACCCTGGCCCCCGACCGTCCTCCTGTCCGACCTTGCGGCGGGACTCTACGCCGCCACGCTGGTGCTGGCGCAGCTCAGCGGCAGGAGCATGTCGGGCCGCGGCGGCTACATAGACCTGTCAATAACGGAGGCGGCCCTATCGCTGATGGGGCCGGAGGTGGCAAGGCGGTCGAACGGCGCGGCGTCCGGAGACAGGCCCAACGTCGCGGGGATACCCCACTACGACGTATTCCCATGCTCGGATGGCCGCTGGTTCAGTCTCGGAATCGTCCACGAGGACCACTTCTGGGACCGGTTTTGCGCCGTTGCGGGCATGGACGATCTGGGCGGGTTGAAGCACTCGGAACGCATGGCAAGGTCGGACGAAATACGAGGCCGGCTGGACTCTGTCTTTCGAAGCCGGACGGCGGACGAGTGGGAGAAGCGTCTGGCAGAGGTGGACGTTCCCGGAGCAGCAGTCGTCGAGCTCGCAGAGGTGCTCGATTCCCCACAGTTCAGGGCCCGAGGCGCGTTCAATGAGATTGATGGACGGCACTACATCACCCAGCCGGCAAGGTTCTCGAACGCTCGAGCCAACGTCCATAGGGGACCGCCGGGGCTCAACGAGCACGCCGAGAAGGTCGTCCGGTGGTCGGAAGCCGGTGATTAGCAGCTATCTCGAAACGGGCCGAGCGTCCATTGCGGCCATATACTTGTAGAAAGAGGCCCTCGATGCACCACTACCAGATCGGCAACTACGAAGAGACCTACAAAAACTTCCGGCTAGAGGTCCCGGAACGCTACAACTGGGCCTACGAGGTCTTCGACCGCTGGGGCAACGACCCGGCGAAGTTGGCAATCGTCTGGGTCGGCCCAGATGGCGAATCACGCGAGGTGACCTTCCGCGAGCTTGGAGAGCGGTCGCGCCGCGTCGCCAACCTCCTTTCGGGGCTGGGAGCCGAGCCGGGCGACCGGATATTCGTAATGCTGCCGCGCCTGGTGGAGTGGTGGGAGATACTCCTGGGCTGCATTCGCGGCCGGTTCGTCTCCGTCCCCGGCACGACGCTGCTTACGACGAAGGACATCTCCTACCGCCTGAACATGGCAAGGGTGAAGATAGCGATAACTGACCCTGAGAACGCGGACAAGATCGAGGCGGTGCGCGGCGAGTGTCCGACTCTGGAGAAGGTCATCACGGTCGGGAAAACGCCGGGGCTGCCCAGCTACGAGGACCTGATGACCTCGGCCTCGCCAGTCCTCACCAACCCGAACAACCTCTCCAGCGACCCTCTCATGGGATACTTTACGTCCGGCACCACCGGATACCCGAAGATGGTGATCAACACCCACGCGTCCTACCCGATCGGCCACATCATCACGGGAAAGTTCTGGCTCGACAACAGGCCGAGCGACCTCCATTTCACCATATCGGACACCGGCTGGGCGCAGGCGGCGTGGACGCTCTTCTTCGCTCCGTGGAACATGGGGGCAGCGATCCTTGCCTGGGACCAGCGCGGGGCGTTCGATCCTGATGCGACGCTTCGGCTCCTGGAGGACTTCCCGATCACGACCTTCTTCGCGCCGCCCACAGCCTACCGCATGCTGGCCCAGCTCGACCTGAGCAAGTACAGCCCCAAGGCTCTGCGCCACTGCCTGGGCGCTGGGGAGGCGGTGAACCCGGACCTGGTGGAAGTGTGGAAGGAGGGGACCGGCCAGCACATCTGGGAAGGCTACGGCCAGACGGAGACCGTACTGTGCGCCGCCACCTTCCCGGGCATGAAGCACAAGCCCGGCTCCATGGGCGTCACGGCTCCCGGCTACACCCTCGCCATTGTGGACGAGGACGGCAACGAGCTGCCCAGAGGCGAGGAGGGCGAGGTCGCCATCCGTGTCAAGCCGGAGCGACCGGTGGGCCTGTTTACGGAGTACTGGGAGAACCCGGAGGGGAACGCCAGGTCGTTCCGGGGCGACTGGTACTACACGGGAGACCGGGCATCGAGGGACGAGGAGGGATACTTCTGGTTCGTGGGGCGGGCCGACGACGTGATCATCAGCGCGTCGTACCGGATTGGGCCATTCGAGGTGGAGTCGGCGGTCGCGGAGCATCCGGCAGTCGCCGAGACGGCGGTGGTGGCCAGCCCGCACCCGGTGCGCGGCCAGATCGTGAAGGCCTTCGTGGTCCCGGTTGAAGGCTACGAGCCTTCCGAAGAGCTGGTGCGGCAGATACAGGACCACGTCAAGGCGGTAACGGCGCCCTACAAGTACCCCAGGGAGGTGGAGTTCGTCTCCGAGCTCCCGAAGACCATAAGCGGCAAGATCAGGCGGACCGAGCTTCGCGACATGGAGATCGCCCGCAAGCAAGGAGCGCGATAGACCTATGGCAAACCCGGTAAGCCTCCTGGACATGGAAGCCATGGCGAAGCTCCGCATGGACCACAACACGTGGGAGTACGTGGCCGGCGGGGCGACCGACGAGATCACGCTTCGACGGAACCGGGAGGCATTCGGGGAGATCGCCATCAACCCGAGATACCTGGAGGAGCTGACCGAGCGCGACATGTCGACCACTGTGCTGGCGCAGAGAGTCGCCTTACCGATAATGGCCGCTCCGACCGGGGCACAGTACCTCGCCCACCCCGGAGCCGAGGCGGCCGTGGCTCGCGGTGCGGGCGCGGTCGGGGCGCTGACGACGGTCGCCACCGGCGCGGCCTGCACGGTGGAGGAGGTCGCGGCCGCCGCCTCCGGGCCGCTCTGGTTCCAGCTCTACCACCTTCACGACGACGTGACCGAGTTCATGGTCAAGAAGGCGGAGGCGGCCGGATTCTCGGCCCTCTGCCTGACGGTAGACGGGGTTGGAACGGGCCCGAAGGAGAGGGATGCCAGGAACGCCTTCAATCCCCCGGCTGCGAGGTCGTGGGCCGACCTCAGGGAGCGCCCGGACCTTCTCGAAAAGGCGAAGTTCGACGAGGAGTCGAGGTCGAGGCGACCCACCTGGGAGAAGCTGGCGTGGTTCAAGTCGATCACCTCGATGCCGCTGGTGGCGAAGGGGATACTGACGGCGCGCGACGCGGTGAAGTGCGCCGATCACGGGGTGGACGCCATTGTCGTCTCGAACCACGGGGCGCGGGTCGTAGACACCACGCTGGCCTCGATAGAGGCGCTGCCTGCGATCGTGGACGCGGTCGGGGACCGCATGGAGGTCTACATGGACTCCGGTATCCGGCGCGGCACCGACGTGCTGAAGGCGCTGGCCCTGGGGGCAAGAGCGGTCCTGGTCGGGCGGCCCGTGATGTGGGGGCTTGCAGTGGGCGGCGACGAGGGGATCAGGACGATGTTCGAGATACTCAGGGGAGAGCTGGCGTCGGCGATGAACTTCGTCGGGGTGAGCACGATCGGCGACATCGAGCGGGACATGGTGACGCTTGGCTGGCGGTCAGCCAGGTAGGCGCCCCTCATACCCCAGGGGAGCCTCAGCCTCCGCGCCGGGGACCACCCTCACCCCAGCCCTCTCCCGTCGAGGGAGAGGGGGTAAGAGCCCAGCCGCTCCCGGTGAGGCAGGTCACGCACGCCAGACTTGGCGGAAGAGGCGGAGCCAGTTGCCGCCTAGCACCTTCTCCATGTCCTCGTCGCGATAGCCGCGTGCCCGGAGCTCCCCGGCGACGGCGGACAGCTTGTCAGGTGTCTCCATCCCGGCCGGGTGGACGACCGGGTCGGGGAAGCTGGCCAGCCACTCCTCCTGGGGAATCGTTCCCTGCCGGGACAGGAGCCACCTGAAGAACTCTCTTGACTGGTCCTGGGTGTAGTCGGTACCGATGCCCACGTGGTCGATGCCGATCCTCTCAACAAGATCGTCAATGGCGTCCACGTAGTCGGAGAGCGTCGACTCCCACTCGTTCCTGAGGAAGGGCGGGAAGGCGTTGGCTCCAACGACTCCGCCCTTCTCGGCGAGAAGGTTCAGGGCATCGTCGGTCTTGTTGCGAACGTGGGCGAAGAAGGACCTGGCATTCGCGTGGGTGCAGGCGACCGGGTTTTCGGAGAGCTCGATGGCTTCGAGGGTCGTCCGGTCTCCCACATGGGAGAGGTCGATCAGAATTCCCAGCCGGTCCATCTCACTGACTGTGTCGACGCCGAAACTGGAGAGGCCGTCGTCGACTCGCTCGAAGCAGCCGTTGCCGACCAGGTTCCTCTCGTTGTAGGTGATTTGAATGATCCGCACGCCGAACCCGTGGAAGAGCTCAAGCCTGTCCAGGTGGTTCTCGATCGGGGAGGCGTTCTGCCATCCGAGAGCGACCCCGACCCGGCCCTGCTCCTTGGCCTGCAGGATGTCATCCGCCGTTCTGACCTGCGACAGGGTTCCGGAGTGGTCTCTGAACCTGCGCATCCAGGCGGAGGTGTTGTCGAGGGTCTCGTGGAACCCCTCCCACACGGCGGTTGTGGCGTTGATGGCGGTAACGCGGCCGTTGGAGAGGCTGTCGAAGACTGCCCGGCTGTCCCAGTTGCTTACGTTGAGGCCGTCGATGACTATCGAATCGTCGTAGATGCCGCTCTGGGCCATGAGAGTCGTGTCCTCCGTCAGTTGAATTCCCCTATGTCGGACGCATTTTGTCTCATTCCGAAGCTTTCAGCTTTGGGCAGCGCTTCAGAATGAGACGCGGACGCGACGAAGATACTACGGATTGGGACGCAAATGCGACGGTATGCTACGGCGCCAGCGGTGCGGGTGGAGGGTACGTTCCCATGGATGGTCGTCAAGACAAGGTATAGGTGCGGGGTGACGGGGATGGAGTTGGCATCTGGCACCGGAAGAGCGTAGCACATGCGTGCGGGTAGGTCAAGGGCTCAATGCAGGTCCCCGTTTGCTTGTCCATGTAGTGTTTGTTAGCGTAGCCAGACCGGCGAAATACCTCCAGAGGAGGAGTCTCGGGGCCGGGAATTGGGTCCCGGCCCCGAGCTAGGGCATCCCCCCTGACAGCGGGTACGACGGTTTTGAGAGTGGCCGAATTTTTCAATTGAGGATGACCGACGAGTGGCCTGGTTGGCGTACAACTTGGAGGGTGCTCCTCCTCGCGGCTGCCTCCATCGTCCTGTGGCTCGCGCTGGGCACGAACGGGGTCGGGGGTCAAACGGCTGACGACCACGGCGACACGTTTGCCACAGCTACCAATCTGCCGCTCGGATCATCGGCAGCCGGACGCATCGACCCAGACGACGACCGTGACGTCTTCAGGCTGGACCTGTCCGGCCGCTCAGGCTCCACGGACGTATGGGTTTATGCCACGGGGGAACTGGACACTGTTGGGTGGCTGTACGACAGCAGGGCCGACCTGCTTGTAGTCAACGACGACAGTTTCGTTGCAGGCAGGTGGACCAGCTTTCACCTCCGGGCGAACCTGTCGCCCGATATCTACTACGTCGCCGTCCGCAGCTACCTCGACATCACTACTGGCCAGAGTTCAACAGGGGGCTACAGGGTTCACTCCCAGGCTGTAACAGACCCAGGCAGTGCCGCTGGCACGGCCACGCCCCTGAATCTCGATTCTCCAACACCGGGAACGATCGACACGGCCAGCGACACGGACTATTTTCGGATGGACTTCTCCGAGTCCACAGACATGATCATCTATGCCAGAAATTTCGTCCTCTACGCCGAAGGCGACGACGAGAGTCTCGACCTTCTACCCGTTGCGCCTCTCGACGTAGGAGTGCTCGACGCTGGGAACGCGGAGGTCTCGGTGAATGTCTATCAGCTTTTCATAGGAATCGATGGAAACCCGGAACCATATGGCTTCCTCATTCGGGACGACTTCGGACCTGGGACCTACTATTTCAAGGTCACCACACCTGCCGGAGTCACCTCTCATCCTGTGCCCTACACGATCCACGCCTTCGAGGTTATCCAATACACAGAATTCATCGAAGAGTGCGAAGCCAGGACGCACTCACTCAACGACCCGCAGATCAGCGACCCTCTGTATGCGTGCCAGTGGCACCTGAGCAGCCCCGAAGGGCAGGACATCAACGTCGAAGCCGCGTGGGCGCAGGGCGTCACCGGAGAGGGGGTCAACGTCGCCGTGGTCGACGACGGGATGTACTTCACCCATGAAGACCTCAGGGACAACGTAGACACGTCCCTCAATCACGACTACACCGGCGGAGGCAGCATATATACGCCCCTGGAGCACCACGGCACGCACGTTGCCGGCATCATCACGGCGCGGGACAACTCTATAGGGGTGCGCGGCGTGGCCCCGAGGGCGACCGTATACGGCTACAACTTCCTGGCTGATGGTACGTCTCTCAACGCAGCGGACGCCATGGCCCGCAACCAGGACGTAACCGCAGTGTCCAACAACAGCTGGGGGTACCGCAGTGGACCTGGGTTAAGTTACGCAGGTTCGTTCTGGGAACGGGCGCTGGAGACCGGGATCACATCCGGCTATGACGGCAGGGGGGGTTTCCTACATCTTTTCCGGCGGCAACGAGCATGAGCTGGGAGACAACTCGAACCTCGAGGAGGTCGCAAACTTCTACGGCGTCACCGCCGTCTGTGCGGTGAGCGACCACGACACCAGAAGCAGCTACTCGGAGATGGGCGCCAACCTGTGGGTCTGCGCCCCCTCCAATGACATCACCGATCCCCACCAGGGCATCCTCACCACCGAAAACTCCGACCGTTACTTTGAAGAGTTCGGCGGGACATCCGCGGCAACTCCAGTTGTTGCGGGCGTGGCGGCACTGATGCGCAGCGCCAACCCGGACCTTACGTGGCGCGACGTGAAGTTGATCCTCGCCGCATCCGCTCGGAAGAACGACGCCAGCAACTCCGGCTGGTTCGACGGGGCGCGCAAGTACAGGGGCATCTCCGAGGACCGCTATCACTTCAACCACGAGTACGGATTCGGGGTAGTGGACGCCGGGGCTGCGGTCGACCTGGCGAAGGGATGGACTAACGCGCCTCCGCTGAAAGACTCAAGCGTAACGTCCGGGAGGCTCAACCAGGACATCCCCGATGCCCCACTCATCGGCAGTCCCACAACAATCACCGAGACCCTCATACTGAGCTCCGAAATAGGATTCACCGAGTTCGTCGAGGTTGAGGTCAACTTCGATCATTTGTCTTTCAGGGACCTCGACATCCAGCTGGTGTCTCCTTCCGGGAGCGTTTCGAAACTGGCCGTTCCATTCGACACCTTTGGCGACGATGACCCCTCTACCGGCCTTGTGCCGCTGCGCGGTGCGTTCCGATTCGGCTCGGCGAGACACCTTGGCGAAGACCCCAACGGCGAGTGGCAGCTGCGGGTGACCGACGAGATTTGGCTCATTGGCGGGGCACTCGACTCATGGAGTGTGACCGTCTACGGCCACGAACGAATCCCTGACCCTCCCACCGTGGACTCGGTGACGGCCAGCGCGGGGTCTCTGAACGTCGCCTGGAACGCTCCCGTCCAGGCAGGGAGAGTGGGGGCTATCACATCCTACGATCTGCGCCATATCGAGACCGCTGCCGACGAGGAGGTGGACTCCAACTGGACGGTCGTGGAGGACGTGTGGACGGCCACGGCGGGTGGCAGCCTGGAGTACACGATCACCGGGCTGGTCGATGGCGCCCGGTACGACGTGCAGGTGCGAGCGGTCAGCGCCGCCGGGGAGGGGCCATGGTCGGCTGGCGCCACCGGTACGCCGGGAACGCCTAGCGACTGTGCCACCGGGGGCGCGGTGGCGGACGCGGCCAACGCTGACCTGGTGTCCGACTGCGAGGCGCTGCTGGCGGCGCGGGACTTGCTGGCGACAAGGCTCGCTAACGGAGAGCCGAGGCTGAACTGGTCGGGGGACACTCCCATCACGGAGTGGGACGGGTTCGGGAAGGACTCGCTGAAAGGGTCTCCCATGCGAGTGACCAAGCTCTACCTCGACGGGCTGGGCCTGGACGGGTCCATACCGGGAGAGCTGGCGGAGCTAACGGCCCTGAAGCAACTGTACCTCTACGGCAACGAGCTGACCGGGCCGATTCCGGCTGAGCTGGGGGACCTGTCGAGCCTCACGCACCTGCACGCGTACGACAACGACCTGAGCGGCGAGATACCGCCGGCGCTGGGAAACCTGTCAGCGCTGAGGGAGCTGCGGCTCGACAGCAACGACCTCTCCGGCCAGCTTCCGCCGGAGCTGGGCAACCTGACCAGGGTCACTCGCCTCTGGTTCGCCGACAACGACCTGTCGGGCACCATACCACCAGAGCTTGGAAACATGTCGAGCCTGGACTGGCTCAACCTCGGCCGTAACAACATCGGAGGGGAGATCCCGGCAGAGCTGGGCAACCTGTCGAGCCTGCGACGGCTCTACATCTACGAGAACGACCTGTCGGGGCCCATACCCGGCGCGCTCGGCAACCTGTCGAGGCTGACTCACATAGTGGCCCAGGCTAACGACCTCAGCGGCGAGATACCGCCTGAGATGGGAAACCTGTCCAACCTCGTGTGGATGGGCCTCCACGACAACGACCTGACAGGCGAGATACCCGAAGAACTGGGCAACCTTGCCAAGCTCCAGAGGCTCTACCTGACCAACAACGAGCTGTACGGGCCTGTACCGGACCAGCTTGGGAACCTGTCCGAAATGACCAACCTGTTTCTCAGCTACAACTACCTGTCAGGACAGATCCCGCAGACGCTGGGAGATCTGGGTAGGCTCTCCAGGGTGAGGCTGGCCGGGAACCCCTTCACCGGTTGCCTCCCCGCGGGACTGGCAGCAGTGAGGAACAGCGACGCGGACCAGCTGGGCCTGGAGGTCTGCAGCACCAACAACTAGGTGGCGGATCTGAGGGCCGGGGCGTCGTTGACAGAGGAATGGGCCTATGTTAGCTTCGCCGTGTGTGATTTGGCAGAAAAAGCTAGGAGGGAAAGATGGCTTACAAGGCGAAGGTCAACATAGAGATACCCTACTGCGTTCCTTGAAGCTACCTCGGTACGGCGGCCTGGATGGCCACCGAGTTCTTCGCCGAGGGCGGCTTCGACGTGGCGATAACCCTGACTCCGGGTGACAGCGGCATCCTTCAGGTGATCGTCGACGGCGACACGATATACGACAAGAGTGCGGAGGGGAACGAGACCCCGACGCTCAACCGCGTCAAGGAGTTGAGGGCCGCGATCCGCGCGAGGCTCGACGCCGATCTGATCACGGTAGTCTAAGGACTGGCGCGCAGGCTGCCTATTGAAGACAACACGGTGCGGCTAGCCGGTGGTCCGGTTGTCGTTCCGATCTCCCTTTAGTGTCTTCGATCTTTCGGTTGCCTGGTGATTGCGGGTGATTCTCCTGCTGATCGATACTGTCAGAGCGCTTTGCGCAACCGGGCTCAGCCTTGGCGAACATTGCACTGAGCACCAGTGTCGCATGGTACATTTCATAGTGGGGCCAGGCGGGATAGGGATATGGCGACGGTAGAGCAGAGTCTGGAAGAACGTGTGAGTCGCCTTGAGGCAGAGCTCGCAGCTCTAAAGGGCGGGCTGTGCCAGCAGTGTGCGGAGGAAGTGAGAGACGCTGAGATCGCTTTGGCAAGGGTCGCAGAAATCGAACGTGATCCGAGCCAGCTTGTCAGTGGTGAAGCGCTGAAGGAAGCTCTCGAAGCGATTATCGGATAAGGGACTATCTGGTCTCAGCTACACAAAGGCAGCCCTCAGCGGGCTACGAGAAGTAGAGCCCCTAAACCGACGCAGGACCGTAGAGAAGAAGGTTCGTGGTCTTCTTGATGACGCTAAGCCACAAGGAGCCCAAAGACTTACAACCGTCGAACACCAAGGGCAACCGATCTATCGTCTGCGTCTAGGTGACTATCGCGTGCTGTACAGCGTCCTCGACGGTTTGAGCATTGTGATACTTGACATCGGTCATAGGAAAGATATCTACCGAAGGCTCAGCTAAGTCTCGCAGCCCAGCTGATGTCCGGCGGGTGGGCTGCCTTCGAGGTAGACGGTGCGGGAGAAGGGGTCGGCCGCAGGGAGGAAGGCGAGCATCCGGGCCTTGCGCCGGCCGGTGACCGTGAAGCCGTGCGGCACGTTGGGCGGGACCACGACCGTGTGTTCTGGCCCAACCGTAACGACCTCGTCGCCTATTCTGACCTCCAGCTCGCCGTCGAGCAGCACTATCAACTCGTCGTCCTCATGCCTGTGAAGCGGGGCGCCCGTACCGGGATCCGCAAGGCTGATGGACAAGCTGCTGCTGGTCGTCCCGTCGCCCGGTCCTGTGACGTCCCACTTCCGGTAGTTCGGCCTCCACGGGGTCTCGGCGAGGGTGTCGTGTCTGACTATCGGCATTTACGATCTCCTCATCAAAGGTATTCCCCGGCACAACGAGACGGTTCGGGTTAACGAACGGATCACCCTCACCTCAATCCTCTCCCATCAAGAGACCTTTGCGTAACCTACCGGACGAGGCGATGTCGGGAGTTTCTAACGACACCACCGTAGCTAAGCCCCCAACCCTTCTGGATACCGGCCTTCGCCGGTATGACGGTTGTGCAAAGGTCTCATCAAGGGAGAGGAGGACCTGTTCAGAAATCGTAAGGCAGGCTCCCAGGGTTCACATCTGCAGGCTAGCGCCTCTCGATCCCTCAACAACAGGGGCAACCACGAGGGTTGCCCCTGCGAGGCGGCATCTTTGACTCCCCGGCTTCCGGCCCATGATATACTGCGCCGGTTGTCGCGGAGTAGACCACTCGGACGGTCGGCCTGATGGACTTCCCTGTTTGGCGAGAGCTTGCGGTCGCCTGCGCGAGTCTGCTGATCGGAGGGGGGGTCCTGGGGATCGCCGGATTCGGCATCGGCATGACCGCCGCACCGCTCATGCTCATAGTCACGGACCCCGTGACAGTGGTGGTGGCCGTGAACGCCGTGGCGCTGCTCATGTACGGAGCCGTGCTGTACGAGACACGGAACCACCTGCCAGTCCGCAAGATGACGCCGATCGGCCTGGCTGGGCTGGCAGGAGTCCCAATCGGCGTCTACTTCCTCGCCTCGGCAGAGGCTTCCATACTTCGCGTCAGCATCACAGCCGCGATACTGGTGCTGGCCGTCGTCGTCGGCATGAACTTCCAGCGCCCGGCGCCGAAGCCCCACCTCGTGGGGCCGGTCCTTGGCTTCGCGGTAGGCGTCATGATCGCGACCCTCGGCATCGGCGGTCCTCTGCTCGTCCTCTTCCTCCTGACGCAGGGCACTCTCAGGCAGGGGTTGAGGGCCTCGATGGCCTATTTCTTCTTCCCGATCGAGGCCGCCAGCGTCTTGGGCTTCATAGTGGCAGGCCTGTTCACGGCGGAGCGTGTTACGCTGGTGCTGGCGGCTATTCCGGCCGTCCTGGTCGGGTTCTGGATATCGACGCTTCTGGGTCGCCGCATGAACGAGAGGATGTTCAGGCGCGTAGTCGTGGGCGTGATCGTCGCGACCAGCCTGATGGTGCTAGGCCGCGAGATCGCGAGGCTTTAGCCCGAATCCACCGATGCGGAGCGGCCTTGGGGTTGGAACAAGGGGTGAGGGCCGTGGGACGCGACGGTCCGCGCTCGATTCCGATAAATGGGGCCGGTGGCGGCCTTTGGTTGTCGTTGGGGGCGCCGATGGCGGTCCTGGGCAGCGGCGCTGGGGCGGGGTCGGCGGGACAGCATGCAGGGGAAGACAATCGCGGACCGGGCCGGTGCGACTCTGTGGGTCGGTTGGGTAGTCTGGTGGACGTGTCAGGCGCCGTCGGTGCCGTCAGGCAGGCAATGGCAGGGCTCGCAATCGAGCCAGCGCGCGAGTGAACTGGGTTTCCCAAGGCCAGCCCTGTGGCAGATGCAAAGTGAGGCGGCGGGCCGAGCGGGTGAGCCGTCCGGCCAGGGAGAAGAAGCGCCGCCGGAGGGTCTTGGTGGTCACCACCCCCTCGTCCAGACCGATGCGCGCGGTCCAGCGGGCCAGGTTATGGGCCAGCACCTGGACGGCCAGCCATGCGCCGTTGGCGGGGAAGCGGCCCGAGGGGAGATGGTTGAGGCCGACGCCGTGCTTGAGGTCTCGGATAGCATTCTCAATCTCGGCGTGGCGGCGATGGTCGGCCTCCAGTTCCAGGGTTTCCCCGTCCCGGTCGGTGATGAAGCCGTGATAGCTGTAGCTGGCGAAGAGGGCCAGTTGGGAACCGGGCGTGGGCTTCACCCGCCGGACGATGAGCCGCACTGGGGCGGCTTCGGGCTCACCCTGGAAGGGAGTGTAGGTGGTCTCGGCCACGTCGGCGCCGCCGTCCATCCAGTAGGGGACGGGCGTCCAGTCCTCCTCGGGAATCGCCTCAATCAACTCCCTGAGGCGGGCGTGTTGGCGGATGGTGATGGAGAAGCGGACATCCATCTTGCGGCAGACGACGACCAGGGCGTGGGCATAGAAGCCGCTGTCGGCCCGCACCGTGAGTTGTCCTGTAGCCCCAGCATGGCGCACCCGGCCCACGGTCTCCCGCAGGAAGTGGGCGGCGCCCCGAACGGTGTTGGCGCGGCCCTCGCGCAGCCGAGACATCAGCACGTCGCCGGTGCCGGCGGCGATGGCCAGCAGCGGGTGATAGCCCCGCTGGCCAGTGTAACCATGGTGACGCGCCCCCTCCTTGGCCAGTCCGTAGGTCTCGCACATGGTGGAGTCCAAGTCGATGGTCAACGGCCCTTCGCCGGGTCCCGCACCAGCGGCCCAGGCCCGGGACAGCAACTCCCGGCTCACCCGATCCAACTGGCGGACGTGGCCCCACCGGAAGCTGCGCAGGAAAGTTCCCAGGGTGGATGGCGCCTTGACTACGCAGCCGATGGCGCCAGCTGTCCCGCCGGTACGCAACACGTCGGCGTCGTCAATGAAGTCGCCCCCAGCCAGCGCCGAGGCCACCAGGGTCAGCATCTTGTCTCCTGGGTTCGCTCGCCCCGGCGCGTCTCCCAGGTCGACGTGGCTGTCGACGACTTCACGCAGGCCCAGGTGCTGGGCTAGGGTCACCGGGAGGAGCAGCCCAGCATTGGCCACCAGGCGGTGGTCGTCGAAGGCGATACGGATGCGGTCGGGATGGTTGCGTGCTAGCATCTATCGGGTGCTCCTTGTTCTGGGGTCGGCTTTGCTGTTTCAAAACCATTATCCCAGATTCACAGGAGCACCCTCTTGCCGCTTCAGGACACTGACCCGACGCCCTCCTTCGGTGGATTCGGGTTTAGGAGGAGTCGCATGAAGGTAGTATCGGTCGAGCCGCTACTCATCGACAGGTACCTGTTCGTCAGGGTCACGACGGACTCGGGTCTGACCGGGATCGGCGAGTCGGGCGCCTGGGGATACCTGGAGGCGTCGGCTGCGGCTGCGGCGAAGTTCGGGCGCTATCTGGTGGGCAAGGACCCTCTGCTGATCGAGCACCACTGGCAGTACATGTTCCGCTTCAGCCACTTTCGCGGGGCGGCGATAATGGGCGCGATAAGCGCCATCGACATCGCGCTGTGGGACATCGCCGGCAAGCACTTCGGCGTACCCGTCTACCAGCTGCTCGGCGGCAAGACCCGCGACCGCGCCAGAGTCTACTACCACGTATTCGGGGAGACGAAGGTGGAGCTGCTCCAGGGCGTCAGGGACGCCAAGGCGCAGGGCTTCACGGCAGTGGGCCACCTGACGCCATTCCTGGACGAGGACCGGAGCGTCCCGTACTTCAAGACTCACGCGGCAAAGATGCAGGACGCCATCGACACCGTGGGCGCCTACCGCGAGGCGGTCGGAGACGAGGTGGACCTTTGCATCGAGATACACCGGCAGCTGACGCCGGCTGAGGCCATCGTACTCGGCAGGGGCATCGAGAAGTTCCACCCGATGTTCTACGAGGACCCCGTGCCGCCCGACAACTTCGACGCGATGGAGCTGGTCGCGCGGAACATATCGATCCCCATCGCCACGGGCGAGAGGTTCCACACGATCCACGAGTTCGAGATGCTGCTTCAGAGGGGCGCGGTGCAGTACGTCCGGCCCGACGTGTGCATGGCCGGAGGGATCACGCACAGCAAGAAGATCGCCGCGCTCGCCGAGGCGCACTACGTTGGGGTCGTACCCCACAATCCGCTGAGTCCAGTCAGCACCGCCGCCTGCCTGCAGCTTGCGGCGTGCATCCCGAACTTCGCGATTCAGGAGTACCCGACGGGCGAGGACCGGCCTCCGAAGAGCGAGATCGTCGCCAGCCAGATCGCGGTGGAGGACGGGTTCCTGGTCATACCCGACGCGCCGGGAATCGGTATCGAGCTCGCCGAGGACGCCCAGGAAAAGTACCCTCCGGTCCCCCGGGAGGTCGAGACGCGGCTGCACGCGGACGGATCGGTCATCGACCAGTAGCCTCGTCAGCCAAGGTCTGTGGGAGAAAGGAGCCTACCATGGCCATTGGGGTTAGAGCGGAGTTTCCGGCGGCTGTCCCCGAATCAGTTGGAGTTCCTTCGGCAGCGCTGAGAGAGCTGACGGCGCAGGTCCAAGGGTATGGGGACCAGGATGACATCGTCGGAGCCGAGCTCCTGGTCATCAAGGACCGCAAGACTGTGCTGCATGAGACGGCTGGATGGAGAGACCGCGAAGACCAGGTCAGAATGGAAGCGGGCACGATATTCAACGTGCGGTCAATGACCAAGCCTGTCGTAGGAACCGCGACACAGATGCTGATACAGGCCGGAGTCATAGGCATCTACGACAAGGCGGCCCAGTACCTGGACTCATTTGACAACCCCGGTTGCCGGGAAATCACCATCGAGCACCTGCTGACTCATAGAAGCGGCATACCCACGATGTCTCAGCTAGGACAATCCCCACAGATGAACAGCCTCAAGGAGATTAGCGACTTCGTCGGAGCCGCGGGGCCAGCCAGGGAACCCGGAAGCGTGTTCGAGTACACGGACGCGGGGTACGACACGCTCGGGGCGATACTGGAAGTGGTCACCAGCGAATCGTTGGAGGACCATGTGACGCGGAACGTCCTGACGCCGCTCGGAATGAGCGATACGTTCAGCGTCATCGGAAAGGACGACGACCGCCTGGGCAGGACCTGCAGCCACTACCAAAGGGACGAAGCGACCGGGGCGTGGACGAGATGGCGGAAGCCGACTGTCGATGGGTCCCTTTACAGGTTCATGATGGGCGCCCAGGGGCTGTACGGCACTCTCATGGACTACGCCAGGTTCCTATCGTTGTGGATGGACCAAGGCCGGGTGGGAAGTCACCAGATGCTCAGACAGGACCTGGTAGAGACGGCGCTGAAGCCTGTCTCGGTCGTCGACATGGCAGAGTGGGCCCTGATCCAGTCGCACTACGGACAGTCCTGGATGATATGGCCGAGCTCAGTGACCGGGCAGACGACAGCTTTCGGCCACGGCGGGTCAGATGGCACCATCGCGATGGCCTGGCCGGAGCTGGACCTGATGGCACTGTACTTCACTCATTCGCGCGGGCAGACTACGCGAATGAAACTGGTTGAGAGCATACGCCGCCTCCTCGTGTCCTAGGAGTCTGTCCGAGAAACAATGTTCTAAACGATATGCGTCATTAGTGGAGTGTAAAGATGCTATTTACTCCACGACAAAGTCTAGATTGCTGTAAGCAGGTTATTGCGTGGCGGGTTTCGTCTCCAGGAACGAATCCTCGGACAGGCTCCTAGCGGGCCACAGACGCACAAGGAGGCACAAGGGGAAGCAATGGACATGGAAATTCGCTCAATTCACGCCGATGAGATCGATGCGTACATGGTCTCCGTTTCCCGGGCGTTCGGGTCTCAGCCGGTAGAAGAGATGATGGCCCTGTTCCGGCCTCACGTTGCTCCGGAGCGCAGCCTGGCGGCATTTCACGGCGGCGAGATCGTTGGAGGGGCCGGGTGGTTTCCGTCGGACGTGGTCGTCCCCGGCGGGACGTTGAGCATGGCCGGCGTCAGCGACGTCGGGGTCCTGCCGACCCATCGTCGAAGGGGACTGCTCACTCGATTGATGGACCGCCAGCTAACGGAATTTCACGAAATGAGGATACCACTGGCCGGCCTGTTCGCTTCCGAGAGCATAATATACGGCCGGTTCGGCTATGGCATCGCGTCCTTCAGCGAAAAGTGGTCCATCGCGCGGCAACACACCTCGTACGCCGAGCGATTCGAAACCAAGGGACACCTTCGCTTCGCCACCACAGAGGAGGTAGAGGGCATCTTCCCGAAGATCGAGCGCCGGGCGATCGCGGGGCGTGTGGGAGCCTTCCCCCGGCCGGAGGCCGACCGAGACATCATGCTGGCCGACCCGGAGTTGAACCGCGGCGGGGCCAGCGCGCACTTTCACGTCGTCTACGAGAGCGACGGCGGGGTGGAAGGCTTCGTAAGCTACCGGCTGAAAGACGAGACTGTGTTCGTCAGCACCCTCATGGCGGTCACGGATGACGCCCACGCGGCGCTTTGGCGCTACTGTTTCGATATAGACCTGCGCACGACGACGGAGGCTCGCCACCGTCCAGTCGACGACCCGCTGCCGTGGATGCTGGCGGACCCGGCGCAGTTGAAGCGGGAGGTGCGCAACGCCCTGTGGCTACGCCTCGTGGACATCGAGCAAGCCCTGGCCGGGCGCAGCTACTCACGCGACGGAGGCCTTGTGCTCGGCATCGTAGACTCGTTCTGTCCCTGGAACGAGGGAACGTTCGAGCTGGAGGCGTCCGGCAGCGAGGCGGAGTGCCGGCGGTCGACGAAGAGCCCGGACCTGGTCCTGTCTGCTGCAGACCTGGCCGCGGGGTATCTCGGCGCGGAGGCGTTCAGCACGCTGGCCCACGCCGGACGCGTCGAGGAGCGCAAGCCCCGGACGCTGGACCTCGCGGACGCGATGTTTGCCCATCGACCCCTGCCGTGGTCGCCCTTCCATTTCTAGGGGACCAGGGGGGGCACAACGCGGTGCGGAGTCTCCTTGACCAGTCATGGGAGTACCGCTAGAATCGAGTGCGGTGTCGATGCAACACCGATACGGTACCAAGGAGAATGGCTTGGGGACCGCCTAGCCTCCCGTTGTAACCTACGCGTCACTATGTAGCCTCCCGCGAGCGTCCCTCGAGGCGCGGGAGGCTTCTCTTTGCAGCAAATCCACCTAAACGGCGGCGGGCCTCGGGCCCGTCCCTGTCCAAAAGCGAAAGGACTACAGACATGGCACTGAAACACGACCCAGACCTGGCGGAGCTGAGGAAGCGAATCCGCCACTCCGCGGCCCACGTGATGGCCGACGTCGTGACCAGAATGTTCCCCGAGGCCAAGCTGGCGATTGGACCGCCCACGGAGGACGGCTTCTTCTACGACTTCCTCTCTCCTGAACCCTTCAGCGATGCAGACCTTAAGAAGATCGAGTCCTCGATGAGGAAGGTCATCGCGCAGAACCTGCCTTTCGAGCTTCACGAGTACGGACGGGAAGAGGCCCTTGCGCTGCACTCGGACGAGCCGCTGAAGCTGGAGATCATTCGAGAGATACCGGACAGCGAGGAGATAACGACGTACAGTCACGGTGGGTTCGAGGACCTATGCGCCGGGCCGCACGTCCCTTCCACGGGCAGGATTCCCGCGTTCAAGCTGCTCAGCGTGGCAGGGGCCTACTGGCGCGGCGACGAGAAGCGAGCGATGCTCCAGAGGATATACGGCACGGCGTTCGAGTCGAAGGAGGCCCTTGACGAACATCTCCGGCGGATCGAGGAGGCGCGCAAGAGGGACCACCGCATCCTGGGACGCGACCTGGACCTCTTCTCGATTCACGACGAGACAGGGCCCGGCCTGATCATCTGGCACCCCAAGGGCTCCAGGGTCAGGGGGATAATCGAAGACTTCTGGAGGGACGAACACCGGAAGGCGGGGTACGACATCGTCTACACGCCGCACATCGGGCGCTCCAGCCTGTGGGAGACGAGCGGCCATCTGGGGTTCTACAAGGAGAACATGTACGCGCCGATGGACATGGACGGCCAAAAGTACTACCTGAAGCCGATGAACTGCCCCTTCCACGTCATGTACTACGGTACCGCGCGGCGCAGCTACCGCGATCTGCCAATGCGCATCGGGGAGCTTGGGGCGGTGTACCGCTACGAGCGCGGCGGAGTCGTCCAGGGCCTTCTGAGGGTACGCGGCATGACCCAGGACGACGCCCACATCTTCTGCCGGCCCGATCAAGTCAAGGACGAGATAAACGGCGTCCTCGATCTCACCTTCTTCCTGTTGGGAGCGTTCGGGTTCGACGAGTACGAGGTGATGCTGGCGACGAAGCCGGACAAAGCGGTCGGCGCGGACGAGCGCTGGGAGCTCGCGACAGAGTCGCTCCGCGAGACTCTGCAGGATCGCGGCCTCGACTTCAAGGTGGACGATGGTGGGGGCGCGTTCTACGGGCCGAAAATAGACGTCCACATCAGGGACGCTATCGGCAGGCAGTGGCAGATCACGACTGTCCAGTTCGACTTCAACCTGCCCGAGCGCTTCGACCTGAGCTACATCGGCGAGGATGGGCGGGAACACCGGCCCTACATGGTCCACCGCGCGCTCCTGGGTACGATGGAGCGCTTCATGGGAGTGCTGATCGAGCATTACGGAGGAGCTTTTCCGACGTGGCTCGCGCCGGTCCAAGCGGAGATCATTCCGATCGCGGACCGGCACCGCGAGTATGCCGACAAGGTCAGGGCTGAGCTGGAGGCGGCGGGCATCCGCGCCCACGCCGATACCCGCAACGAGCGGATGAACGCCAGGATCAGGGACGCGCAGATGAGCAAGATCCCCTACATGCTGATAGTCGGCGACCGGGAGATCGAGGCCGGCGGCGTCGCCGTTCGGATGCGGTCGGGAGACGACCTCGGAACGGTCCCGCTGTCGGAGGTGGTCGAGCGCGTCAGCGCAGAGGCGGCGTCCCGGCAGTAATGGGTGCTGCGTATGGCGAAACTCTGTGTCTCCTGACACACAGCAAGGTTGCCTGAGGAGCAACCGTGTGCTACATTTGGTTGTCGCTCGGAGAGGCTCCGAGCAATTGACGCCTATGAGGTGGAGGAATACCTAAAGACTATCGGGTGAACCAGAGGATTCGCATCCCTTCCGTTCGGCTCGTCGATGAGAAGGGGGAGCAGCTCGGCGTCATGCCAACCAGGCAGGCGCTGGAGGTCGCCGAGGACAGGGGCCTCGACCTAGTAGAGGTGGCCCCCGCCGCGACGCCGCCGGTCTGCCGCCTTATGGACTACGGCAGGTTCCGATACGAGACGACGCGCAAGGAGCGGGAGGCCCGCAAGAGGAAGCCTGCCAACGAGCTGCGCGAGGTCAGGCTCAAGACTCGAATCGGCGAACACGACAGGTCCTCAAAGACACGGTTGGTAAAACGGTTGCTGGGCGAAGGGTCCAAGGTAAAGGTCACAGTGATGTTCCGAGGCCGGGAGATGGACCATCCCGAGGTTGGAATGGGGCTGCTGAAACTGGTTGCGGCGGACCTGATCGACGACGCGGCGCTGGAAAAGCCCCCGTCCTTCGAGGGCAGGTGGCTGTCGATGATCCTCGCGCCGACGCCCCCTAAAGACGCACCCGCCCAGATCAAAGAAGGTGAACAGCTTGCCAAAGCTTAAGACACATAAAGGCGCAGCGGCCCGCTTCAAGCGCACGGGTACGGGAAAGCTGCTGAGGATGAAGGGGCACCGTAGCCATCTGCGCCGGAAGAAGCCCGCGAGGGTCCGCAGGCAGTACTCTGGCAAGCTCGCGGTCAGCCCGGCCGACGCCCCGCGCATCAGGCGGTTGCTCGGCTGAGGCTTGCCTGTACAGCTTCAGGCCTCCCCGGGAACACCACCCTTGAGACCCGCAAGCCGTGAAACTAGCAATGACAGCGGGCTCTCATGCCAAGACGGTGGCCGACGATCCCGCCCCTCTGGGTTCCGGCCTCCGCCGGAACGACGGACAGATAGCAGTGGTGGGTATTGGCAAACTCTTTTGAGATGAGGAAATGACGAAGATATCGAGCAGTCAGACGCGAAGACGCAGGCACCGCAAGGTGCTGAAGCAGACCCGGGGCCACCAGGGCGGCCGCCACCGGCTATACCGCCAGGCGCGCGAGTCGTTGCTGCATGCCCTCAGCTATTCGTACGCCCACCGCAGGGAGCGCAAGGGAGACAGACGGCGCCAGTGGAACATCCGGATCAACGCCGGTGCCCGCGCGAACGGCATCTCATACAGCTTGCTCATCCACGGCCTGAAGCTGGCCGGGATCGAGGTCGACCGCAAGATGCTCGCCGACCTCGCCGTGCAGGACCCGCAGGCTTTCGCTCAGATCGCAGAGAAGGCCAAGGAGCAGCTCCCGGCAGCCTAGGGTCTGGCTTCCCTTCACACCGGCCCTTGGCTTGCATCAGGGGCTATTTCAAGAGCAGCCTGATGTCGTGCGCTATCTCGTCCGGGTCCAACGGGGACGTGAACACTACGCGCATCACGCCTTCGTCGTCCATCAGGTAGACAGGGTTGGAGTGGACCACCAGGTAGCGCTCGGCGAAGCTCTGTTGAAGCGACCCCGTCGCCCCACCCTGCGGGGAGGGATGATTCGAACCGGCTGACGAGGCGTGATCTTCAATCGCCGGGTCGATGTAGTAGGACCTCCACAGCGGCTCCAGGACCTCACGGCCGCCCACCAGGAAGTCCCACGCGTCGGCCATGTCCCACCGATCCGAGAACTCCAGGGCCGCCTCCACCGTATCGCGCTCCGGGTCGACGCTGATCGCGGCCACGCGGACCCTATCGGCCTCCTCCCCCAACAGGTCGAGGGTCTCCCGTAGCTGGCCGGCCGTTATGGGACATACGTCGGGGCAGCTAGTATAGAGGAAGGTGAGGAGGACAGGGCTCCCCAGGTAGTCGTCGGAGTTGACCTGGCCGCCGAACTGGTTGATCAACTCGAAGCCGGGCGCATCAGCCCCCGAGGTCAGAACGGTGCCCTTGAAGGTCTCAGGCTCTCCACAGGCCGAGAGGAGAGCAACCACGACAGTCGCCAGCCACGACAACAGCCATCCAGGAAAACGTCCCGGGAGTAGACTCACCCGCGGCGGCTAGTTCCGGATCTCGTCCCGGTCCACTCTCATCTGCAGCAGCGCGGCCACCGTGGGCACTCCGACCACGAGCGCCATTCCGAAGCCAACGACTCCCAGCGGGATATCCGCCACTTCCCAGTGGAGAGACTCCAGGAACATGAAGGTGATCCCCAGTCCGCCGGCGAATACGATGATGATAACGACCGCCAGAAGCGGGAACAGTATTGAGATTCGGAGCGGCTCCTTCATTCGACTGACCTCCACTTCTCCCTTCCTGTCCAGAACGGGAGGAAAGAATTATACCTTACGGACGCCCTCAGACTCCCGGCAAACGGCCTGGCTCCTGTGACACCTGCATTCCAGCAGCTTGTTCGATTTCATGCTTGATTCTGGTGGAGGCCGTCTGCCTCCCGTTCCTCCGGATTCCGGCCTTCGCCGGAACGACGGGTGGAACGGGGTTCTAGCCTGAGCTTGAGGGCACCTCTTCCATTGCCGCCTCGATGCCGAAGGGTATCCTGTCGTCTGCGGCTCGGATGAGGCTGATGGGCTCGGGACGGGGCTCGTTGAGGCCCAGACGCTCGCGACCCTCCTCCGTCCGGTCGAATCGGGCCGGGATCAGCCTCCCTATTATGACGTTCTCCTTCAGACCCTGAAGAGTGTCGCGCTGACCCTCTACAGACGCCTCTATCAGCACTCGCGTGGTCTCCTGGAAGGAGGCGGCAGCGAGGAAGCTGTCCATCTTGAGAGAGGCCTTCGTTATGCCGAGCAGGACCGGGCTTGCCGTCGCGGGCTCGCCGCCCTCAGCCAGCACCTCCGCGTTGATGTCCTCGTACTTCTGCCTGTTGATGAGGTCGCCTGGAAGTAGGTAGGTGTCTCCCGGCGCGTCGATCTCCACCTTCTTGAGCATCTGGGCTGCGATGATCTCGATGTGCTTGTCGTGGATGCTCACTCCCTGAGACCTGTACACCTGCTGGACCTCGTCGATAAGGTAGCGCTGCACGGCCTCCCGGCCCTGAATTCTGAGTATCTGCTGTGGGCTCTTCGGGCCAGCGGTCAGTGCCTGTCCGGCCACGACCGAATGTCCTGACCTGACAAGGATATGGTGCGCCGCCGGGATGACGTACTCCCGCTGTTCGTCGTCTTCCCAGGTGATGGTGATCGCCGACCGTGTGACCTGTGCCTTACCGGATACTCGCGCAAGGACTGTGGCACGCTGCAGCGCTCCCTCGTCAGCGTCCCTCATCGAAGACTTGGTGGGCTCGGTCAGCTGGTCGCCGACGGCTACCAGATCGCCACTCTTGACCAGAGCCTTGATGCCTTTGCCCAGGGGGTACTCGTCGCTGTATTCCTCCCGGCTCACCACCGTGACGCTCCTGCCCTCAGGCGTCTCGGAAACGTCCACCACGCCGTCTATCTCAGAGAGTACGGCCGCGCCCTTCGGCACCCTGGCTTCGAAGAGCTCCTCGACCCTGGGGAGACCGCTTGTGATGTCCAGCTCAGCAATGCCTCCAGTGTGGAAGGTCCTCATCGTGAGCTGCGTGCCGGGCTCGCCGATGCTCTGGGCGGCGATGATGCCAGCCGCCTCGCCGAGCATAATACGCTTCATCGTGGCCAGAGACACTCCGTAGCACATGCGACACAGGCCCTTTTCGGCCTCGCACGTGAGCGGCGTACGAACCATGATGCGCGTGACGTCGGCCGCCTCCAGCAGCTCTAGAGCGTCGTCGTTCAGCACCTCGTTGCGGTCGATGATGATCTCTCCGGTCTTCGGATCGGCGATCGGGGACGCCGCAATCCGGGACCTGATGCGCTCTGCCAAGGTGCCGACCATCGTATTGTCCGGCTCCTCCTCGATCCAGACACCGTTCAACGTGCCGCAATCGTCGGTAAGGACGATGACTTCCTGGGCGACGTCGATCAGCCTCCTGGTCAGATAGCCGCTGTCGGCAGTCCTGAGGGCCGTGTCGGCCAAGCCTTTGCGGGCGCCGTGAGTCGAGATGAAGTACTCGAGGACGCTCAGGCCTTCACGGAAGTTCGACTTGATCGGACGGTCGATGATGCGGCCCTTCGGGTCCGACATCAGGCCGCGCATACCCGCCATCTGCTTGATCTGGGCGATGTTGCCCTTTGCTCCCGAGGTGGCCATCAGGTACATGCCGCCGTAGTTTCTCAGCGTGCTCTCGATGACGCTGGTTAGGTTGTCGCTCGCCTCCGTCCATATCTGGACGGCGTTCGTGTAGCGCTCCTCCTCGGTGATGAGACCATCCATATACTGATCTTCGAGCTGGCGCACATTCGCCTCGGCTTCACCAATAATCGTAGCCTTTTCGGGTGAGACTTCGATGTCGTTTATAGCTATGGTGATCCCGGCCTTGGAGGCGTAGTGGAAGCCCAGGGTCATTATCGCGTCGAGCATCTCGGTCGTCCGCCTGTCGCCGAGGGAACGATAGGACTGGGAGGTCAGGTCCTTGAGCGCGGCCTTGTCCATCTCCACATTGCGGAAGCCGAGCTCGTCGGGAACGACCTCATTGAAGATGGTCCTGCCGACACTGGTCTTGATCCAGGATGTTCCGTTGTCGCCAGACACCGCTCGCACTTCGATCTCAGAGCGCAGGCCGACCGCGCCCAGGTCGTAGGCGAGACGAGCGTCTTCGAAGCTCGCGAACCTCTGACCCGCCCCGGGGCCGGCCTCCTCGATCATGGTGAGATAGAAGCAGCCCAGTACCATGTCAAGGGTCGGGGCCACTATCGGTTCTCCAGAGCTGGGAGACAGCAGGTTGAAGCTGCTCAGCATCAGCCGCTCGGCCTCAAGGACGGCCTCACGGGAGAGCGGGACGTGTACGGCCATCTGGTCGCCATCAAAGTCGGCGTTGAAGGCTGTGCACACGAGGGGATGGACCTGGATGGCGCTTCCTTCTATCAGCACGGGCTGGAATGCCTGGATACCCAGCCGGTGCAGGGTTGGGGCGCGGTTTAGAAGAACCGGGCGCTTGGCTACAACATCTTCGAGTATGTCCCACACTCCGGGTCGCACCCGCTCGGCCATGCGCTTTGCGCTCTTGATGTTGTGGGCGTATCCTTTCAGGACCAGCTGGTTCATAACGAACGGCTTGAACAACTCAAGCGCCATCCGCCGAGGCAAGCCGCACTGGTGAAGCTTGAGCTCGGGTCCGGCTATGATCACCGAGCGTCCGCTATAGTCCACACGCTTGCCCAGCAGGTTCTGTCGGAACCTGCCCTGCTTCCCTCGCAGAAGGTCGGACAGAGACTTCAGCCGGTGGTTGTGACTGCCAGAGACGGCCCTCCCTCGACGGCCGTTGTCCACCAAGGCATCGACCGACTCCTGGAGCATCCTCTTCTCATTGCGGACTATGATCTCCGGGGCCTGAAGCTCCATCAGCCTCTTGAGGCGGTTGTTCCTGTTAATTACACGGCGATAGAGGTCGTTGAGGTCGCTCGTGGCGAACCGCCCGCCGTCCAGCTGCACCATCGGCCTCAACTCCGGGGGAAGCACGGGAAGGGTGGTGAAGACCATCCACTCGGGCTTATTCCCGCTCTTCCTGAAGGCCTCGACGACTCTCATCCGCTTGACTGCCTTCTTGCGGCGCTGTCCAGACGTGGAGCGCATCTCCTCCTGCAGGAAATTGCGCTCAGCCTCCAAGTCGATGGCCTGGAGGCGCTCGAGCACAGCCTCGGCACCCATGTTGGCTTTGAACACATCCTCAAACCGGTCCCTGAACTCGCGGTAACGGCTCTCAGTAAAGAGATTCCCTACCCTAAGAGCCTCCAGCTCATCGATACTGTCCGCCACCTCGTTCTCGACCTCGGACTTCCGGGCATCGACCTCTGCCACGATCTTCGCGATCTGCTTGTCCAGGTCGCTAGGTCCCTCCCCGGCCTCCTCGTTCTCAGCCGAAGGCTCGACCTGGGGCGAGGCGGCCCTTAGCGCGGCGATCCTATCCTCCGCATCCGCATCCAGCCGGTTGAGCTCCGTCTCCAGCATCTCCTTGTACCGGTCTATCTCTCGGACACGAGCCTGCTCATCGACGCTGGTTACCATGTACTGGGCGAAGTACAACACCCTGTCCAGGTTTCTCGGCGACAGGTCGAGCATGAGGCCCAGTCGGCTGGGGGTACCCTTAGAAAACCAGATGTGCGCGACGGGGGCGGCCAAGTTGATGTGGCCCATACGCTCGCGGCGTACCTTCGAGCGGGCGACCTCGACACCGCACCGGTCGCAGATCACCCCCTTGTACCGGATCTTCTTGTACTTGCCGCAGTAGCACTCCCAGTCTTTGGTGGGACCGAAGATACGCTCACAGAACAGTCCGTCTTTCTCGGGCCTGAGAGTCCTGTAGTTGATGGTCTCCGGTTTCGTAACCTCTCCATAGGACCAGGTCTTGATCTGGTCCGGTGAGGCCAGCGATATACGAATTGAATTGAAGTCGTTACCGCTCTGAGACATGTGTCACACTCCTTGGCGCGCGACCTGAATACTTTAGCTACGTCCGAATGTTTCACCGCGTTCGCGGGACGCGGGAAAGGAAGGGCGACGGGGTCGAGTCTATCCCGGCTTGATCCCGTCACTACTGGAGTCTTCTGTATCGCCCTCATCCCCACCGATACCGTCGAGGGGCCTCGACAGGATGTCCACAAGCTCCAGGGCGGGGCCCTGGGCGGGTTCTTCGTCGTCGCCGGCGAGGGCGAGCTGCTCGGCCTCTTCGTGAAGCAGCTCTACTGAAAGGCCCAGGCTCTGAAGCTCTTTCAGAAGGACATGGAAAGACTCCGGAATGCCTGGTTGTATGACGTCTTCGCCCTTAACGATGGACTCGTACGTCTTCACCCTTCCAACGACATCGTCCGACTTGACCGTCAGCATCTCCTGGAGGTTATGGGCCGCGCTGTAAGCCTCCAGTGCCCAGACCTCCATCTCACCGAAACGCTGTCCGCCAAACTGGGCCTTGCCGCCCAGAGGCTGCTGCGTTATCAGGGAGTACGGACCGGTCGACCTCGCGTGGACCTTGTCCTCCACCAGGTGAGTAAGCTTCATCATGTAGATGTACCCGACAGTGATGGGCTGGTCGAAACGCTCGCCGCCCCGGCCGTCGTAGAGGACGCTCTTACCGAGAATCGGCGCCGCGACATGGTTGTCGCGGTCGACCCGCAGGGCCTCGGACTTCATCTCTTCGTAGGACATCTCCGACGTATCCAGCCCCAGCTCGTCTCTCAGCCAAACCTGCAGGCAGACGCGGCTGGCCTCGCTAGGGACTGGGTTCGTGAATACCTTGTCGAAGTCGTACCCCCGCTCCTCCAACCATACTCGGCATGAGCCGAGGTCGATCTTTCTGACGCCATCATCCAGTATTCTGGGGTCCACTGCGCCAGACTGGTCGATAATCCACGTCTGGGCCAGGGCGTCCTCGATCGCCGTATCGGGCGCCCCATCGAAGGCGGGAGAGCTTACCTTGAAACCGAGGTTGTGAGCCGCCCACCCCAGATGGGTCTCCAGCACCTGGCCGAGATTCATGCGGTTTGGGACGCCGATCGGGTTCAGGATCAGGTCCACAGGGGTCCCGTCAGGCAGGAAGGGCATGTCCTCTTCAGGCAGGACGCGGGCTATGACGCCCTTGTTGCCGTGTCTGCCGGCGATCTTGTCTCCTGCCGAGATCTTGCGAGTCTGGGCCATCCAGAGTCTGACAAGCTTGATAACGCCGGGGGGAAGCTCGTCATTATTGGCGCGGCTCAGTACCTTGACACCGATGACCTTGCCGTGCTGGCCGTGCGGGACCCGAAGGGAGGTGTCCTTCACGTCGCGCGCCTTCTCTCCAAAGATCGCCCGCAGGAGCTTCTCCTCGGCACTGAGCTCCGTCTCCCCCTTCGGGGTGATCTTGCCGACCAGGATGTCGCCTGGGCCGATCTCGGCGCCGATACGTATGATGCCCTCTTCGTCGAGATCGACCAGGCTCTCGTCGCCGACGTTGGGGATGTCCCTCGTTATCTCCTCCGGTCCAAGCTTGGTATCCCGGGCCTCGACCTCGTGCTTGTCGATGTGGATCGACGTGAAGCGGTCTTCCTTGACCATCTTCTCGGACACGATGATCGCGTCCTCAAAGTTGTAGCCCTCCCAGCTCATGAAAGCCACCAGTACATTCTGGCCGAGCGCCAACTCTCCCTGTCCACTGGACAGGCTGTCGGCCACAACCTGGCCGCGTTCGACCACGTCTCCGACCGAAACGATGGGGCGCTGGTTGACGCATGTCCCCTGATTGCTCCTGAGGAACTTCATCAACTTGTACTCGTCCGTCCCGCCGGTCGAGGTCTCGACGGCGATCCGATTCCCGGAAGATTCCGTGACGGTGCCGGCAGACCGGGCGAGGACCACCTGCCCGCTGTCTCCCGCGACTCTCTGCTCCATACCAGTGCCCACAAGAGGGGGCTCCGGGCGAAGCAGCGGAACAGCCTGGCGCTGCATGTTCGAGCCCATCAGGGCGCGGTTCGCGTCGTCGTGCTCCAGGAACGGGATCAGCGCAGTCGAGACGCTCACCAGTTGCATCGGAGAGATGTCCATGAAGTCCACGCGGGAGGGGGGCTCCATCGATACACCGTCGCCGAACCGGATCTCGACCCGCGGCTCTACGAACTGGCCTCGCCTGTCCAGCTGAGAGTTCGCCTGCGCGATGCGGACTTCTTCCTCGTCGTCCGCGGAGAGGTATACGATGTTCTCGGGCCTGTCGGTCACGTAGGGTTTGACGGGGATCATCTGCCTGGGCAGGTCCTTCACGACCTGCAGGAGCTTCCTGGTCACCGTTTTGTTTGCCTTGACGATCACCTCGCCGTTTTCGTCTACCACGTCCTTCGTGACGGTCCTGTGGGCAATTTTGGGGTCGTCGTTCTCCATCTCCCGCAGGATCTTTCGGTAGGGTGTCTCGATGAACCCGTACTCGTTGGCGCGGGCGTACGTGGCCAGTGAACCCAGGAGCCCGATGTTCGGCCCTTCAGGCGTCTCGATGGGGCAGATCCGCCCGTAGTGTGAGTGGTGAACGTCCCGGACGTCGAACCCGGCTCTGTCCCTCGACAGGCCGCCCGGCCCGAGCGCGGAGAGCCTCCTCTTGTGGGTGAGCTCCGCCAGCGGATTCGTCTGATCCATGAACTGAGAGAGCTGCGATCCGCCGAAGAACTCGCGGACGGCGGCAACCGCCGGCCTGATATTGATCAGGGCCGCGGGAGTAGTCGCTGCGGGGTCCATCTGAGTCGTCATCCGCTCCTTGATGACGCGTTCCATTCTAAGGAGCCCGACCCTCATCTGGTTCTGTATCAACTCGCCAACGGCCCTCACGCGCCTGTTGCCGAGGTGGTCGATGTCATCCGGGCCGACCCTTCCGTTATTGATCTGTACCATCACCTTGAGCAGGGAGACGATGTCTACTCGGGACAGGGTCCTGTGATCCGCCGGTGTGTCGAGTTTCAGGCGCCGGTTCAATTTATAGCGACCGACCCGCCCGAGGTCGTACCGCCTGCTGTTGAAGAACAGGTTCTCCAACAGAGAGCGGGCGTTCTCCATGTTGACAGGCTCGCCCGGGCGCAGACGGCGGTAGAATTCCTCCAGAGCCTCGTCCTGGTTGGTGACGGCCGAGTCCTTTTCTATAGTAGTCTTGATGAAAGCGTGCTCCGGGTTGGTGTCCACGTCGGCGAATTCCGACATTAACTCCTCGTCGGTGTCCAGACCTATCGCCCTCAGGAGCGTGCTTACGGGAGTCTTACGCTTCCGATCGACCTTGACCGAGATGACGTCCCTGTTGCTGGTCTCGAATTCCATCCAAGCGCCGCGGTAGGGGATGAGCTTCGCGTGGGCGAGCGGCCTCCCGGTATTCGCATCCTGATCTACGGTGAAGTACACCCCCGGCGACCTTACCAGTTGGCTGACTACGACCCGCTCGGCTCCATTGATCACGAACGTGCCCGTGCTCGTCATCATCGGGATGTCACCGATGAACAGGGTCTGTTCCTTGATCTCGCCCTGGCCGGGACCCTTGGCCTTGATCTTCAGTTTGACAGTGACGTAGAGCGGGGCCGAGAAGGTGGTCTCCTTCTCTCGACATTCCTGCTCGGTCTGCTTCGCGTCTTCGAAATAGTGGTCGCTAAAGCCGAGCTCGAACCGACCGCCAGGGAAGTACTCTATCGGGGAGATATCCTCGAAGACCTCCCGCAGGCCCTGAGTCTTGAACCAGTTGAACGAGTCGAGCTGTACCTGAATCAGGTTCGGTATCTGGAGGACGGTTGGGGTTCTGGCATAGGACCTTTTGTTGGTCGATATCTGGCCGTTGGACACCTGCAATGCAGATGAAGTCATGCGCTTACACACTCCTAGAGCTAGGGGATCTGGTTCCGAGACTGTCTAACGGAGGAATCTCTGACGCAGTAGAAAGTGACGCACCTCACCCGCGAAAGAGACAGCAGTGGTTAGGGACATAAGCCGAGCGATATCCCAAGGTACCATACCGTCCGCCCCAGTGTCAATTTGTCGCTCCTCTCTTTTTCAGGGCATTCTCACGGCTGCCCCTTCCAGTCCTCCGGACGCATCCATGGCGCCGTGGCTTACCTTGACACCCTCTACTGCCAGACTTAACATCTATCGTGAAGAGCCTAGGTTGGGTAACTAGGCAATTAAGAAGGGAGGGTGAGTAACGTGGAACTGGTTGCGATACTCGCCGTCCTTGGTGGCCTGGTAGCAGGGGCATCACTGGGTTACTTCGGCAGAAGCTGGATTCTGGGCAGGCGTAGAGAGGCCGCAAGATCAGAAGCTGAGGGCCTGCTGGACGCGGCCCGCGAGGAGAGGAGAGACCTCCTGCTGGAGGCGAAGGAAGAAGCTCTCCAGACTCGCTCAGCCACGGAAGCGGAGATCAGAGAGCGGCGGTCGGAGCTTGGAAGTGTAGAGCGGCGGCTTGCGAACCGGGAGGAGAACTCCGAGCGCCGGGTGGCCAACCTGGACCGCAGAGAACGCACGCTCCAAGCGAACGAGGAGACTCTCGAGAAGACCAGGGCCGAGCTTGCCGAATTCAAGGCGAAGGAGCTTGCGGCACTTGAGGCCATCAGCGCCCTATCGTTGAGCGAGGCCAAAGACCTCCTCATTCAACGGGCAGATGGCGAGATACAGCACGAGCTGGCCAAAAGATACCGCGACGCGGAGGAACGGGCCCGTGAGGAGGCTGAGGACAAGGCCAGAAGGGTCGTGTCCCAGTCGATTCACCGGCTGGCTTCCGATGTCGTATCCGAAGTAACCGTTACCACGGTGCCCCTACCCAGTGACGACATGAAGGGTCGTCTCATTGGCCGCGAAGGACGGAACATAAAGGCGATCTCCCAGGCAACTGGGGTCGACCTGATTATCGACGATACGCCGGAGGCGGTCACGCTGTCCTGCTTCGATCCGATTCGGAGAGAGGTTGCCAGGGTGGCAGTCACCAAGCTTATGGCGGACGGGAGGATACATCCCGCCCGCATCGAAGACATGGTCGCCAAGGCCGAGAAAGAGGTGGCGGACGATGTCTGGAAGAGCGGTGAGCAAGCCGTCTTCGACGCCGGAGTCCGAGGCCTCCACCCTGAGATAGTCAGGCTGCTCGGCCGGCTGAAGTACCGCTACAGCTACGGCGAGAACGTGCTCCTGCACTGCCTTGAGGTGGGCCACATCGCGGGCATGATAGCCGCCGAGGTGGGGGCAAACGTGAGCATCGCCAAGATGGGCGGATTGCTCCACGATATCGGAAAGGCGCTCACTCACGAGGTCGAGGGGCCGCACGCGGAGATCGGCGCCGACGTGTCGGTCAAATACGACATTGCGAGCGATGTCTGCGCCTGCATCAGGGAGCACCACGACGACGACATGAGCTCCCCTGAGTCGTTCATCGTAGCCGCTGCTGACGCGATCAGCGCGGCGAGGCCGGGCGCTCGCCGGGACTCCGTCGAGGCGTACATGAAGCGGCTGGAGGCCCTCGAAGATGTGGGCCGGGCCTTCGACGGCGTGGAGAGGTGCTTCGCCATTCAAGCCGGCAGAGAGGTCCGAATCATGGTGCAGCCGGAGTCGGTCGACGACGTGGCAGCATCGAAGATGGCCAGAGACATCGTCAAGAAGATCGAGGATACCCTCGCGTATCCAGGGCAGATCAAGGTCACCGTGATACGCGAGAGCCGTTCCGTCGAGTTTGCTCGATAGTGGCGGAAGTCGACCTCCACCTACATACGACCTTTTCGGACGGAACTCTCACGCCGCCGGAGCTCGTGCGCCTGTGCGCCTCCAACGGCCTGAGAGTGATCTCCGTGTCGGACCACGACTCCACCGAAGGGCTGAGCGAGGCACGGGAGGCCGCGCGCGAGTTCCCTGAGCTCGAGCTCATTCCGGGCGTTGAGCTCAGCACGGACCTCCCCGGGGCCGAGGTGCATCTGCTGGGCTACTTCGTGGATGAGGAAGACGCGGAGTTTCAGCGAACCCTGAGCCGGTTCAGGGAGGACCGCGTCGAGAGAGGGCGCTCAATGGTCGAACGGCTCAACGAGATGGGAGTGAGCATCTCGTGGGACCGGGTTCGGGAGATCGCGGGAGAGGCTTCGATCGGCCGCCCCCACATAGCCCAGGCGCTGGTCGAAGGAGGATACGTCAAGTACTCCAAGGACGCTTTCGATCGATACATAGGCAGGAACGGCGCGGCCTACGTGGAGCGGGTCAGAGTCACGCCCGTGGAGGGCGTGGGAATCCTGACTGCGAACGGCGCCCTGCCAGTCATGGCCCATCCCACCTACTACGACGTCCTCTCCCAGGAGGGCGACTACGGGGGTCTCCGAAACGTCCTCGCAGAGCTTAAGGAGGCTGGCCTGGTGGGTATGGAGGTGCATTACAAGGACTACTCCCAAGAGGAGGTGACCCGGCTGGCCGGGATAGCCGAGGAGTTCGGTCTGATTCCTTGCGGAGGCACCGACTACCACGCCCTGGGCAACCCTGGAGAGCCGGAGCCGGGCGCAGCCGGACCGCCGATGGAAACGGTCGAGGCGCTCAGGCGGTTGAAGGCGGAACGCGCGGTTGCCCTCTGACGACGGCGGGCACCGGTGTGAGCGCCCATGCTAACGCTTACGGACGCGGCGTTTGTGATCGGCGCCTACCTGTGGGGCGCCATTCCGTCGGCCTATCTGGTCGCGAAGTATGTCAAGGGCATCGACATCCGAGAGTTCGGGTCCGGCAACGTTGGGGCGTCAAACGTCTCGCTCCACGTGGGGAAGGTGCCAGGATTCCTGCAGGGGGTGTTCGATTTCGCGGCCAAGGGCATCCTGCCGGTCGCCCTGGCCGGAATTCTGGAGCGCGATGACGCTGTCCGGGCCGCGATAGGGCTCGCCGCGATCGCGGGACACAACTGGTCTCCATACCTGCGGTTCACAGGAGGCCGGGGAGTAGCGGCGGCCATAGGCGCGGTACTGGCGTTTGGAATGTGGCCGGAGTTCCTCATACTGTTGATCTCCGTCGGGATAATAGGATGGCTGCTGAAGCGCGATACTGGGTTCTGGACGCTCGTAGCCATGTTCTCGCTGCCCATCCTCGCCTATCTCTTCGACCGCCCGGTCGAAATGCTAACGATGTGCGTCGGCATCCTCGTACTGCTCATGGCCAAGCGGCTAACCGCAAACTGGGAGCCTCTGCCGGCGGGCCCCTCGGCGCTCCGGGTCCTGGGGCTCAGGGCAGTGTGGGACCGCGACGTTCCCAGGCAGGCTTCGTGGACTGAACGACGCCCCGGGATCGAAGAATGAGCAGCCAGGCAAATCCCTCGCCGGAAACCCACTGCGCCAGGCATCCCGATACTCCGACCAGGCTGCTCTGCGGCAAGTGCGAGGCTCCCGTGTGTCCCCGGTGCATGGTCCACTCGCCGGTGGGCGTGAGGTGCCCGCAGTGCTCAAACATCAGGAAGCTGCCGACATTCGAGGTGACAACACCCTACATGGCACGGGCCGTGGCTGCCGCCGTCATCGCCGGCGCTGTCGGGGGAATACTTGTCGCGATACTTGGGCCGCCCCTGCTCTACCGCCTGCCGTTCCTGGACACCATAGCCATCGTCGGCCTCGGCTTCGTCGTAGGCGAGATCGTCAGCCTGTCAGTCAACCGGAAGCGGGGCAATACCCTCAAGCTCATAGCCGGCGGCGGGACGGTCCTTGCATACGTGGTGATAGCCTCACTCGGCCTACCCTATCTGAACCTGTTCCACCTGGTCGCCGGCGGTTTCGGCATCTACTCAGCCGTCAGCCGGTTCTAGGATATGGGGAACCGGCACAAGCCGGAAGCTCGTCCCTCTACGGCCTGGAGACCCGCTCCTCCGCCCTGGTCATGACCTCCAGAACGGCGGGCTGCCCCTCGCGGTTTGCGGCCAGACCGCGCATGACGGCCGGTGAGATCTGGTCGGGGTCGGTCACCCGCTCGGCGTACGCGCCCAGACCCTCCGCCACCTTCGAGTAGTCGCCCGACAGCTTGTCCAGGTCCCACACCTGGGTCGCGGCCGGCATGTTCTCGTGGTAGTGGGTCATCACACCGTTGTTCAGGATAATCGTCAGGATCGGTATCTCGGCCCGCACCGCTGTCTCGATGTCCAGACCAGCCATGCCGAATGCGGCGTCGCCCATGAAGTTGACCACATGCTTCTCGGGTGCAGCCATCTTGGCCCCCAGGGCCAGGCCGAGTCCGTAGCCGAGCTGTGTGGACTTGCCCCAGCCGATGTAGCCCCGTGGCTTGACCGGACGCCAGAAGGGCACCAGCTGGTCGCGCGGGTAACCTGAGTCGTGCGTCACTATCGTATCGGCCACATCCACCGACCGTTCAAGCTCGGTGAAGACCCTGTAGGGATTGATAGGTACCTCGTCGGAGGTCAGCAGCGGGTCCCACTGCTCCATCCAAGCCGCCCTCGCTCGGGCGATCTGATCGACAACCCCGTTTACATCGCCCCGGCCGTTCTCGCCCAGCTGACGCCTGGCCTCCTCTGTCATCTGGCGAAGGACGAGCCTAGCATCGCCCACCGCTCCGAATGCTGGGCGGACCTGCTTGTTCAAGTCCTCGGCACGGTTTGTCACCTGCGCCGTAACAGCACTCTCAGGAGTCGCCGAGCTGAAGTTGGACACTGTGAAGCTCGTGGCCATGCCGAGTACGAAGTCTGTCTTGGCCAGGAGGTGGCGGGCCATCCCCGTCGCGGTATTCGCGGCCGTACCGAGGGAAAGCCGATGGTCCTCCGGGAACGCGCTCTTGCCTGCAAGTGTCGTGGCGACGGGAATGTGGGTTAGCTCGGCGAATTCGACCAACTCGTCGGTGGCCTCGGCGTACATGACGCCCTGGCCCGCGTGGATCATCGGGTTGGAGGCTTTGAGCAGCGCCGCGACGAGGTCGCGCACATCGTCCGAGTCGGCTGCGGAGAGCCTGCGCACGACGGGTTGGTAGTCGAGGTGGTCGTGCGGGTAGGTCTCGGACCCCACGTCGCTGGGCATTTCAATCAGCACCGGGCCCGGCCGGCCGTGCTTCAGCTGGCTGAAGGCGTGGCCCATGAGCTCGGGGATCCTGGATACGAGGTTGATGTTAGCCGACCACTTCGTGATGCCGCCGTAGTTGGCCACGGCTCCGAAGTTGGGGTGGACACCGTACTTGAAGCGGGCGACCCCACCGGGAATCACCAGCAACGGCACGGAGTCGGCGTAGGCCTGGGCCACACCGCCGAAGGCGTTCTCCGCCCCCGGTCCCTCCTGCATCGTGAATACGCCGATGCTGCGACCGTTCTTGATCCGGCTGAAGCCGTCGGCCATGTTGACCCCGGCACGCTCCTGGCGGGTGAGGATTGGCCTTATGCCCTCATGGGTTACCGCGTCAATCAGGGGCTGGTGCGGGAAGCAGGATATCCACTCGACCCCCTCGGCCTTGAGAATCTTGGCTATTACTCTGTCGCCGTCCATACGTTAACTCTCCATTTCTAAAATGCGTAAATACGGGAGCGGCCATCGGGCCGCACACCTGCTGCCGCTGGACACCGGACCAGGCTACAACCTGGCGAACTTCTGGAGGCGGCTGCCTTTGAGAACCTCACCGACGTAGAGGTCGCCCCGGGAGTCCACTGCCGCGCCGTGCGGCGCGGTGAAGAGGCCGGACGCCTTGGTCGCGTCGCCACCCCAACGGGACAGCAAGTTGCCGTCCGAGTCCAGGATGCTCATCCGGCTTCCGAGCTCGGGCACGTACACCGTCCCGTCCGGCCCCACGGTCACGGAGCACGGCTGTCGGAAACCCGTCCAGGTATCGATGTGGTCTCCGTCCTGGGTGAACAGCTGGATCCTGTGGTTCTCGCGGTCCGCGACCAGCAGTCTGCCCTGGTTGTCAATCCCAATGCCGTGAGGGAGATGGAACTCGCCGGGAGCCTCGGTCCCCGGGACGCCCCAGGTCTTCAGCAGCTCTCCGTCCGCGCTGTACTTGTGGACCCGGCAGTTGCCATACCCGTCCGATACGAAGATGTCGCCCGAGTCGCTGATGGCGACCCCCGTCGGATTGTTAAATGGCCCCGCCGCCCGCTTGACAACCCTATGCTCAATGTACCCCGTGTCCGACGGCTGGCCACGGTTGCCCAGCGTCATCAACAGCTCTTCATCGGGCGAGTACTTCAGGACGACGTGCGAGCCCTGATCAACCAGGAAGATGCTGCCGTCCGGTCCTATCCGCATCCCATGGGGAACCTCGAAGGTATCCTTCCATGCCTTTACGAAGCCGCCGTCCCGGTCGAACACGATCAGCTTGTGGGTGCTCCGGTTGAAGGCGTACACGCGGTCGTCCGCGTCCACGGCTACTCCCGCGACCTGGAAGAGCTCGTAGCCCGACGGCAGGTCGCCCCAGCCCTCGACTACCTCGTAGGTAAAGTCCCCGCTTCCGAATGTCATAACTAGCTACCCTCGTCTAGACTTTGGCTCGGCATATTGACCGCCTAGCCGATGGTAATATACGGACTCGACGGAAGTGGGTCAAGCCGAATCCACTCAAATCCATTTCCTGAACTTCAGGACACCGCCCGTTGTGCCGCTCGCCCGGATCGGGCAGTGGATTCGGGGAACCTGTATGATGTGAACGATTTACGCAGCCACCGTTGCGCGCCGTTCCGGCAGTTCGTCCCTGGAGGTTAGGCATGGCCCTGCGAACAATAGCATGCGCAGGACTGATAGTGATCCTTCTAAGCGGTTGCGGAGGGGGGGCCGCTGCGCCGACGGCAACGCCCGCACCATCTCTAAAGGCTGAAGTGTGCAAAGAGAAAGTGGAGGGCCTCCCCGGGTATGGCATTCAACTCTTTGTTAGAAACCTGAACGACTTCGAATGGAAGGATGCCACCTTCACCGGGAAGGACTTCAGCAACCAGGCATACAGGCAATATGTCGATAGCTGGCCCCCGGAGAGTACCCAGGCGGCCGAGCCGCTCGTTACGCCCCAGGACTTCAAGACTGGAGTCCAGCCGCTAACGACCTTTTCTCTCCTGACAACGTTGACAGTCACAATCGAAGAGCCCTTCAGAGCCGAGTGGACAGGTGGCGTAGCTCCCTGTCAGTAGCGAGCCTGGACACACGCAACCGCGCTGGCCGAGGGCAAGACGAACGAGACCGCGCCAGCCCAGGTAGCTGTTCGGTCTTCACGTCGCATCGTGGAGATCCCCGAATTGTCATTCCGAACGTAGCGGCAGCGAAGTGAGGGATCGAAGGCCTGCTTCGGGGGCGGTCCTTTCCTCGACGCCCGGCGTGTGCGCAGAGGTCTTGGATTCTTCGTCGCTGTGCTCCTCAGAATCACTATCGCCTTGTGAAGGCCGCACAAGGGGATGAGAATGGCGACGGCGTTCTGTTCAAGGGATGGGCGGGTTTCAAACCGCCCCTACATCATGAGGGGCGCTGCTATCTCTTTTCATGGCAATGACAACGGGACAGGACGATTCCTGCAATTCTCACGAACACTGAACTGTTGCCAGTCCAGCCATTGGAGAATCTTACATTCAGAGGCGGAGCAGGGCGAGGCAAGCCGTCGGCGTTGTGGGCAGAGGGGGACTATGCCTGGCGCCGCAGCCTTGGGTCCAGGATGTCGCGGAGGGTGTCTCCTGCCACGTTAAGAGCCGTGACAAATATCGCCAGGACCAGACCCGGGTAGAACATCGTCCACATCGCTTTGTGGATGAATCCCCGCGACTCAGCCATCACGTTGCCCCAGCTAGGGGTATCCGGGGGCACGCCTGCCCCAATGAAGCTCAAGCCCGCCTCGCTCAGTATGGCTGCGGCACATGCGAAGGTGCCCATCACAACCAGTGTCGCGACTATGTTCGGAAAGATGTGGACGAACAAGATACGGTGCGGCCTCGCTCCTATGGCACGTGCCGCCTCTACGAAGGGCTGTTCCCGCAGGCTCAGTACCGTGGACCTGGAGACACGAGAGATCGAAGGGAGCTCAAAGATACTCAGGGCGATGATGACGTTTTGCACGCTGGCCCCCAGCACGGCTATCAGGGAGATGGCCAGGAGAATTCCGGGGAAGGCCATGAGACCGTCCATGATACGCATCAGCACCACATCTACTCGCCGATTGTATCCAGCGATCAAACCGAGAACCGCACCGCCCGTTACGCCCGCCAAGGCTACCGCAAAGCCTATCAGCAGAGAGATGCGACCCCCGTGGACGGTCCGGCTAAATACGTCGCGGCCCACGTGATCGGTCCCGAAAAAGGCTTCCGGGGAGGGAGCGCTGAGGCGGTTGGGGGTATCGATCGCGTAGGGGCTATCAGTGGCTATCATCGGAGCGAACAGGCTCATCACAAGGAGAAGGGCAATGACAACCACGCTCGCCGAGCCGGTTGGGTGCCGACGGGCAAGCAGATATAGGCGTTGCCACCGGGTCTTGTCCCTGGCCCGCACCACAGGCGCGGCGTGGTCGGCTGCCGTACGCTTTCCTAGCATCAGTATCTGATTCTAGGGTCCAAATAGGCGTAGAAAATATCCACTCCCAGGTTGAGCAACACATAGCCGCTAGCCACAATCAGGACCGTCCCTTCTATTATGGGGTAATCCCGGGACGCCATGGCGGCGACCACAAACCTCCCCATACCGGGAATCCCAAAAACGCTCTCGGTAATCACCACACCCGTCAGCAGGCCTGCAAATTGCAGCCCAATGATAGTGGCGATAGGCAGCGCAGCGTTCCTCAGGACGTGGACGAGAAGCACCTTATCCTCGGCCAGTCCCTTGGCCCTGGCCGTTCGGACGTAGTCCTCGTTCAGGACCTCCAGGGTGCTGGCGCGGGTCATGCGAACGAGAATTGCAGTCGCTCCAAAGCACAATGCAATGACCGGAAGGGCAAGGTGTCTTAGATACTGGATGAGCCCTTCAGAAAGGGGCTCATATCCGAATATCGGAAGCAGGGGTTTGCTCAGGCCAAAGGCCCAGGTGCCGAAGAGAAAGATGAGGATGTACCCCACCCAGAAGACGGGCATGGAGAACCCGAGGGCGGCAAAGACCATGACCCCTCGATCGATGACGCTGCCAGCTCTCCACGCAGCCAGCACGCCCACGGGCACCGCAATGATGACAACCACCAGCTCTGTGAAGAAGGTGATGGAGAGAGTCGGCCCCGCCCTTTTCCCAATCTGAGATATGACCCGTTCGTTGGAGATGTAGGATCTTCCCAGGTCTCCCCTCAGGAGCCGCCCCATCCACAAACTGAACTGGACATAGACGGGGTCGTTCAGCCCAAGGGACTCTTTTACCGCCTCCACTTCAGCCCGGCTGGCTTCCACTCCAACGATGGACCTGGCCACGTCCCCTGGAACGACCCTCAGAAGAACGAAGACGAGGACCCCGACCGTCATCATTACAGGGATGACGGCCAGGATCCGTCGCGCGATGTAGGCCTTCACCGCGGATTATCGTTGTTTGCCAGGTTTCCAGCGGAGCTCGGCAAAGTACACTCCGTCTATGGGCATGTCTATGTACCCTTCCAGATCGGCGTTCATGGCGCGCAGGAAGAAGGCGTGACCCGCCAGCACGTACGGGGCCTCCTCAAAGAACACCCTTTGCATCTCATCCGCCAGCGACTGCATCCTCCCAGCGTCGGCTTCCTTTGTAAGCGCCAGCCTCGCATCGCGCATCCGCGGACTATCGTAGCCGCTAAGGTCATAGGTGCTGTATCGGCTCGCGATAGGCCTCCAGGACCAGCTCGTCATGTAGGTGGGAGAGATGTGCCACCCCTCATTTCCCGTGGCGTCCCGATATGCCGACATGGCAGCGCTGTCCATGACCTTGAAATCAACATTGATTTCCGCACGCTTAAGCTGTTCATTCAAGACGGTTGCGAAGGCAGTCCAAGCCTCGCCGCCGCCCGTGCTATGGATCATGATGATGGGCTCACCCGCGTAACCCGCTTGCTCCAGGTACTGCTTGGCAAGCTCAACATTTTTCTGGTTGTAAAGCTCCGGGTTGACACTTTCATTCCCGTACCTGGTCCCACAGGCCCACATAGACGCGCATGTCATCCACATGTCCTCGGGCCCGAACGACGCCATGATCTCATCGGTGTCGACAAGGGCCTGGATGGCCTTGCGCATCAGCTGACCCTTTTCCGTCATCTCGAATGGGGAGCCGTCCCACTTGTTGAGCTCGACGAAGTATTGGGCGCCGGGGAGGCTGATCAACGCCGTAAGTTCTGGGTTACGCTCGATTTCTCCGACAAAGTCAGGGGGGATGATATCCAGGAAATCGACCTGGCCAGTCACCAGGGCAGCGACACGAGTCTGCGTCTCTGGGACCTCGACCCCCTCGATCGTGTCCAGGTAACCATGCTTCCCGCCGGCGCGGAAGCTGGCCGGCTCGGAGCGGGGATTGTAGTCCCGGAAGCCCTCCCAGACCATCTTGTTGCCTTCATCAAAGCTAATCATCTTGTAGACCCCCGCGCCGATATTCTCCGGCATGAGATCTTCCTTAGGGGTCTTGGCAAGGTATTCGGGAACCATGATCGGCGAGGGCGAAGAAGGATCGCCCAGGCCCTGAAGGAAGACTCCCGACGGCTCCGTGAACTCGGCAACGATAGTCCTGTCATCCGGAGCGGTCAGACTCACCAGGCTCTCGTTGAAGAAGGTGCCGAAGACGGCCTTGCTTCGCCAGCGGTGAATCGACTGGATGATGTCCGCCGGTGTGACCGGCTCAAGGTTGTGAAACAGGAGCCCGTCCCTGAGTGTCAACGTAATGAGTTTGCCGTCGTCCTCGATCCTCCACTGGTCCAACATTTGAGGCTGGAGATTTCCGTCAATGTCCCAGGCAATCAGCCAATCGTGGATGCTATAGGCTGTCGTAAGGCTGAGGGCCCCGCCGCGGATGGGGTCTGGCCCGGAGATCCCTCCGTTCGGGATAAACCTGACCGTACCGCCGTACCCCTCCTCTGCCTCCTCCGCTATCTCCGTGACCGGGATGGGTGTTGCAGGCACCGCGGCAGGCTGCTCAGGGGCGGCCGTCGAAACCGGTGCTTGCGAGACAACTCGTGTGGCCTCGGGGGTTGCGGCTTCCTCCTCCTCGTCGCCCCCGCAGGCCGCCAGTGCAAGGGTCAGAGGAATTACCAACAGTAGTAGCCATAGCCTTGTCATCGCTCTCATCGCACGTACGCCTCCTAAATGACTCGCGTCTCTTCCAATCATGCCCTCTATCCGTTACACGGGGCGGCTTAATCCACCCACGGCGCCAACATATGACAACAGGTGGTCTCTGTCAACATCTTGACGACACCGCCCTCGGGCGGTATGATTTCGCAGGATATGAGATACGATCGCGTGAAGGCTTGCGTCTGTCGCTGCACCTGTACCGGGGGGGCCGGCACGATTAGTGTGCCCCCTGCTCGCGGGAGTGCGTAAGCCCAGTCACGTCACACGCAAGAGCAGAGGCCCCTCGGAAACCAACCAGGCCGAGGGGCCTTTTTTATTGCCCGCAAACACAGACCCGGATGACGTGAGCCTAGAGGAGCAATGGTAGTAGCACAGAGACTGTCCGAGACTCAGATCGAGGAACTGGCGAACGAGTACGAGGCCAGGACAGCGGAAGAGACTGTCGAGTGGGTACTCAACACCTATGGGAGCAGGGGAGCGCTGGTCACCAGCTTCCAGGCCGACGGGATGGTGCTTCTCGACATGGCCCACAGCATCGACCCCTCCGTCCGCGTGATCACTATCGATACCGGACGCCTTCCAGAAGAGACGTACGCTCTGATAGACAAGGTGGCGCAGCAGTACGGCATCAACGTGGAGATCGCCTACCCCGACCCGGCCGATCTTCAGCAGCTCACGGAACGGCACGGCATCAACCCCTTCTACCGGAGCGCCGCGCTGAGGCTCCTGTGCTGCGACATGCGTAAGGTAAGGCCGATGGAGCAGGCCCTGGGCGGCCTCGATGCGTGGATTTCGGGCCTGAGGCGTTCCCAGTCCAATACCAGGACCGGGGTGGGGAAGATCGAGCTCGACGCCACCCACGACGGCAAGGTCAAGGTCAACCCCCTTGCCGACTGGAGCAACTCGCAGGTCTGGAGCTACGTGAGAAGTCGAGACTTGCCATACAGCGAGCTGTACGACAAGGGCTACACCAGCATCGGCTGCGCCCCCTGCACCCGCCCGACCGGCCCGGGCGAAGACCCCAGGGCAGGACGCTGGTGGTGGGAGAAGGATGTCCCGAAAGAGTGCGGCATCCACGTCACTCTCGACGGCGTACGCCCCCTGAAGCAGATCGATCCCGACGGCGCCCCGAGGGAAGGGTCGACCCGCGGCTGACTCCGACCGTCCACGTCGGATTGACAACCGGCAGGCCGTCGCCAATACTGGCTTTGTAGGGCCATACTTGGGGGCGCCGTTGAAGCTCATCGCGTTACTCGTCGCAAGCGTCGTGGTCATCTCGGCCTGCGGCGGCGAAACCGAGCCTACGCCGGTTCCTCCCACCCCCACTCCTACCGTCCTGCCGAGCCCAACGCCCAAGCCGACCGCGACCCCGACCCCCGCTCCGACTCCCGCGCCGGCCTTCGTGCCGCCCGCGGTCATACTACCCACCCCTGTGCCTGCCGAGCCTACCGCGACGCCCACATCGTCGGAGCTGCTCTCACGCAGACTGGACGCCATCGCCCTGGTTACAGCCTCCATCCGCGGTCTCAGCTTCGACTCGCCGGTCGAGCGCGAGATCGTCGACCCGGAAGAGGCGATGGCCCTTCTCATCGAAAACTTCGAGGAGGACAGGGATGATATCGAGGATGAGGAGGCCCTTCTCATCACGCTGGGAGCGATTGAAGAGGATGTCGATCTGTACGATCTGCTCCTGGATATCTACGGCGAAATCGTACTGGGGTGGTACGATCCCGAGGACGAGAGGATCTTCATCATCGAGCGGACACCGGACTTTGGAGCGCTTGACGAGCTTACCCTGGCCCATGAGTTCGTCCATGGGCTCCAACAGCAGAGCTTCGACATTCACTCCATACGGGAGGGTGTGAAGGACAACTCGGACAGGTCCCTCGCCTACTCCGCTCTCATCGAAGGCGACGCCAGCATTGCCGAGACCCTGTACAGGCTCAGCCATCTTGACGAAGAGCAGACCGCCGAGGTGCGGGAGGCCCAGACCTCGGCCGACGTCAGCTCGTTCATGGCGGCCCCGCACATCCTCCGGAGGACCATCTCCTTCCCCTACGGGGCGGGATTCGAGTTCGTGGCCTCTCTGTACCTCATAACCGAGGACTGGAGCCATGTCAATGAAGCCCACGCCAGTCCTCCGGCCTCCACCGAGCAGATTATCCATCCAGAGAAGTACCTGGACGGAGAAGAGCCCATCCTCGTCGAGATACCAGCATTGGCCGGCCCGGCGTGGGGGGAATGGAAGCCGGTGTGGGACAGCACCCTCGGCGAGCTCTTCTTGTCAGCCTACCTTGAGACCTGGACCGGGTTCGAGGACGCAGCCAGGGCCGCGCAGGGATGGGGCGGCGACAGCTTCCTCCTGATGCGCGGGCCGGACGGCGGGCATCTGCTGGTCTGGTTGTTTGAGTGGGACACACCCGAGGACGCCGTCGAGTTCTTCGACGTCTACCGGGACTCCATGGAGACGAGGACTGAGGACCGCTGGGCGCCAACGGGCGAGGACGATTCGGGGTGGGTGTTAGACCTCGCCGACCAGAGCCTCTTCGCTGGCATTGACGGCACCGGCACAGTCCTCATATTCGCACCCACCAGCAATGTTCTGACGGCGGCCAGGGCAGACATCGATTCGGGACAGAGCCCCGGACCTTGATAGGACGCCGCTTAGCCGGACCCGGGCCGCTGCTCCGCCTAGAACTTTCCATCTCGCCGTTGCTATAATAAGCCCCAACTTCGCCTGGGGGTCCATATCCCACAGTGTCATCCCCGGAAGACAACGCCGTAAGCTCCGTAGAGGTATCTACGGAGCCGTATGCCGTGTCCGACGACGGCCTTGCCGAACTCGGCGCACACGCCCGCAGAGTACGCCGCCACATCCTGACGATGACGGCGGAGGCGAACAGCGGCCATCCGGGCGGCTCGCTCTCGGCGGTCGAGACCGTCACGGCTCTGTACTTCCGCGTGATGCGCCACCGTCCCCAAGAAACCTCGTGGCCCGACAGGGACCGTTTCATCCTAAGCAAGGCTCACGCCTGCCCAGTGCTGTACGCAGCCCTGGCAGAGGCAGGCTACTTTCCCATCGAAGAGCTGATGACCTTTCGCAAAGTCAACAGCCGCCTGCAGGGCCACGCCCACATAAAGACCCCAGGGGTCGAGATGTCGGGGGGTTCCCTGGGCCAAGGCCTGTCCTTTGGAGTCGGTACGGCCCTGGCCGCCCGCCTCGACGGGCGTCCCTCGCGCACCTACGTCCTTCTGGGCGACGGCGAGTGCGATGAGGGACAGATATGGGAGGCCGCGATGTCCGCCTCTCACTATCAACTGGACAATCTGGTGGCTATCGTCGACCGGAACCGAATCCAGAACGACCGCTGGACAGACGAGGTCATGCAGCTGGAGCCCCTGCCTGACAAGTGGCGGGCCTTCGGATGGAATACTCTGGAGATCGACGGGCACCGGCAGTCGGATATCCTCGGCGCTCTGGCCGAGGCAGACGGCACGAAAGGCAGACCCACCGCTATCATCGCCCACACGGTCAAGGGCAAGGGCGTCAGCTTCATGGAGAACAACGCCGACTTCCATGGCAAGGCGCCTGACGCCGAGCAGCTTGCTCGGGCACTCGCCGAGATCGGCCAGGCTTCGGAGGACCCACAGGATGGCTGACAAGCTGGAGACTAGGGTAGTCGCAGGGCAGGCCCTGGTGGATCTGGGCGGGGAGTTCCCCGATCTGGTCGTGCTGGGTGGCGACCTGAACAAGTCCACTCACGCTAATAAGTTCGGTGCCGCGTTCCCGGACAGGTTCTTCGACTTCGGTCCAGCCGAGCAGAACATCGTAAGCGTCGCCGCCGGGATGGCGGCCTCGGGCAAGGTGGCCGTGGTCAGCACCTTCGCCGTTTTCGCGACCAGCAGGCCCTACGACCAGCTCAGGGTTGGAGTAGCCCAGTCCTCGCTCAACGTCAAGATCATCGCGACCCACGCCGGCATCATCACCGGCGAGGACGGCGTGTCGGCCCACTCAATCGAGGACATCGCAATCATGTCCGCGCTGCCGAGCTTTACCGTGATCGTACCGTCAGACGGCGTCGAGACCGTGCCCGCAATCAGGGCCGCCATCGAAGCCAAGGGCCCCTTCTACATACGCCTGTCCCGGCCTGCCACACCTGTCGTCCACCCGAACGGGTGCGACTTTTCTGTAGGGAAGGCGGAGACGCTTCGCGAGGGCGGAGACGCGACGATCATCGCGTGCGGCGTGATGGTACATGCGGGCCTTCAGGCCGCCGAGGAACTGGGCCGGGAAGGGATCGACTGCCGGGTGCTGAACATGTCGACCGTAAAGCCACTCGACCGGCAGGCGATCCTGGCCGCCGCGGAGGACACGGGCGCGATCGTCACGGCGGAAGAGCACTACGTAAACGGCGGGCTGGGGAGCGCCGTGGCCCAGGTCGTATCGACCAACTGGCCGGTGCCGGTCGAGTGCGTGGCGCTTCCGGGCTACGCAGAGTCCGGCACGGCGGACGAACTCCTGGCCATGCAGGGCCTCACACCCAGCGACGTGAAGGCCGCCGTCATTCGAGCCGTAGAACGGAAGAGATAGGCCCTACAGCCTCAGCATGCCCTTGGGGCGGCGGCCTCCTCCCATGCCCTTCCCGGAAGTCATCTGGCGCATCATCTTCTGAGCCTGGCGGAATTGGCCCAGAAGCTGGTTCACCTCCTGGGGGCTGGTGCCGCTCCCACGGGATATTCGCTTCCGGCGACTGCCGCCTATGATCTCCGGACGCTGCCGCTCCTGAGGGGTCATCGAGCGGATGATCGCCTCGATCCTCGACAGGTGTCCTTCGTCCAGCTCGTCCGAGGGAAGCTGGGCCTTCAGCTTCGACATTCCGGGCACCATCTCCAGCACCTGACTGAGAGGGCCCATATTTCTTAGCTGCTGAAGCTGGCCCAGGAAGTCCTCCAGGTCGAAGGTTACCTGCCGCATCTTCCTTTCGAGCTTCCGGGCCTCCTCCTGATCGAACGCCGTCGACGCTTTCTCGATCAGCGTCAGCATGTCCCCCATGCCCAGTATCCTCGACGCCAGCCGATCGGGATGGAAAGGCTCCAGCGCCTCAAGTCGCTCGCCGGTGGCTAGGAACTTCGTCGGCACGCCGGTGACCGCGGATATTGACAGCGCGGCGCCTCCCCTGGCGTCGCCGTCGAGTTTGGTCAGCACCAGTCCCGTCAGCCCGATCCGGGAATGGAACTCCTCCGCGGCCTGAACGGCATCCTGGCCGGTCATCGCGTCGACCACGAGCAGGGTCTCCGACGGCGAGGCCGCGTCCTTGACCTCTTTCAGCTCATTCATGAGGTCGTCGTCTACCTGGAACCGTCCCGCCGTATCGACGATGGCCCAGACGGAGCCCAGCGCGGCGGCGCGCTTCACGCCGTCGTTCACAAGGTCCACCAACGGTGTCGACGTGCCGGACTCGTAGAGCTCGACGTCAGCACGGCCGGCCAGCGTGCGCAGCTGGTCGATCGCGGCCGGCCGCTGGAGGTCGGCGGCGATCAGCATTGGCTTCTGTCCAGCCTGTTTCAGGTGGCGCGCGAGCTTGGCGGATGTGGTGGTCTTCCCCGAGCCGTTGAGCCCCACTATAAGGATGGCCGACGGTGGGCGCGGTCCCTGCAGGAGGCTGCGGCTTCCCGCCTCGAGGAGCGAGGTGAGCTCCTCGTTCGTGATCTTCACCACCTGCTGGCCTGGGTCCAGGCTGGTGAGGACCTCGGCCTGCAGTACGCGTTCTCGTATAGAGGAGACGAGGTTGCGGGCCACCCGGAAGTTAACGTCGGCCTCGAGGAGGGCCATCCTGACCTCCCTGAGGGCCCCATCGACATCGGTTTCGGTCAGACGGCCTCTTTTCCCAAGCCTCTCAAATACGGCCGTCAGCTTCCCTGTGAGAGTTTCGAACATGTGCGTCTAGAGCAGTCCTCGTGACCTTCCCCCCAGCCAGACCCGGGGTCGGGTTGTTACCTGAGCACACCCAGTCCCATCAACCGGAACTCTCGACTCCGGTCTGCGCCGAAATGACGGTGGTGGCGATCGCAACCGACCCGCCTGGTCTCAAACATGTCGCGCTGGATCCTGGTCTGTGCCGGAATGACAGTGGTGGCCGTGCTACCCGACCCTGCCGGCATCGACCATGTCGCTCATGACCATGGACATGAGCTCGACCCCGGAGATCGTTCTGGGGTACTCCATTCGCGTTGGCCCCACCACGCCCACAGCACCCATGGCCTGCCCGGGGGACCCGTACTGAGAGATGACCAGGCTCAGCAGCCACAGCATGTCGGCCCGGTTTTCCTTGCCGATGACGACTCGCACCACACCGCCGCCCCTTGGGGCGTCTCGCAGAATGGCCTCTATCAGACTCCCGTCCTCTATGCTCTCGACAACGGGCCGGAGGATGTCATTGCTGGCGAACTCCGGCTGGCTGAGAAGGTTCCGCAGGCCGTCCACATAGTGGCCGACGTACGAGAACCGCTCCTCCTCCTCCAAGATCATCAGGGTCGCGTCGAGAAGGTCCTCCTCGAACCTGGTCAGGCCCTTCGGGCGGGACCGTATCTCATCCCTGGTTAGACCGAGGACGTAGCTCTTGACGCGGCGTGCGGAACTCTCCAGCTCGTTCTCGCGGATCGGCTCAGCCAAGCGAACCATGTGGCGCCTGAGGGTAGCCTGGCCGATAACCACTATGAGCATCGCCAGGAGACTCTGCACGCTCACCAGCTCGACGTGACGGATGCGTGTATCAGCCGCCTTCGGATAGGTGGCAACAGCCAGATTGCCGGTGAGCTCGGCCAGCGTCGCGGAGGAGCGGCTCGTCCAGGTCTCGACGTCCTTCTCTCCCTCGATCAGCCGCTCTGCGACCGCCGCCCTCTGCCTCTCGGACACCCTCGTGCGCTCTGCTGAGGCCAGCGACTCGACATAGAACCTGTAACCGACGTCGAGGGGGACGCATCCAGCCGAGGTATGCGGCCTGTCCAGATAGCCTTGCTCCTCGAGCTCGGCCATCTCCTTCCGGACCGTGGCAGGGCTTACGCCTATCCCATGCCCGCGAATCAGGGCGTCAGAGGCGACCGGGGAGGCCGTGGACACGTACTCCTCCACGATCAGCTTGAGAAGGCTCTCCTGTCTCGCTGTCAGCATCGGTGCATCGCCCATCAGTGCCAGGCTTTGCCTAGTCTAGCATACAGCCTGAACGGTGTTCCAGACTCGTTGAATTCCTCCTGTCCTGCTTGTACACTCGAACCAGCTATCACTCACATACGGAGCCGCAATTGGAGATCGTCTGGCTAGGCCACGCATCGGTCATTCTCAAGGGCGTCGACATCAGCCTGATTACCGACCCGTTCCCGGCTTCTCTGGGCATTGCGATGGCCCAGGAGAAGGCTGACATAGTAACCGTCAGCAATTCGCACCCCAACCACTCCAACGTCGAGGACGTCGGAGGCGATCCGAGGGTGATCGACGGGCCTGGCGAGTACGAGATCGGCGGGTACTATATCAGCGGAACGGCGACCGCTCCCCGTGGAGACGGACCGGGATCGTCGACGGTGAACACTATCTTCACGATTCGAGCCGAGGGAGTGACTGTCTGCCACCTCGGAGACCTCTCACAGCCGCTCACCCCGGGCCAGACACAGCAGCTAAACGACACGGACGTGCTCATCGTGCCTGTCGGAGGCGGCTGTACGATCGAGCCATCCGCTGCCGCGGACCTCGTCAACGCCATAAGCCCCAGGATCGTGATACCCATCCACTACAGAACGGATGGGGTCTCGGTTGATCTCCAGCCCGTGGACGCCTTCCTGGGGCAGATCGGGGTGTCACAGGTCGCGCCCCAGTCCAGGTTGAACGTCTCCGCCATCAACCTGCCGAAAGAGCAGAGGGTGGCAGTCCTCCAGCGGGCGGTCTAGCCGTGTCCTCAGGCTGATCAGAGCAGGGCCTGATCAGCCTCGCGCTGTACCACGCCGTAGACATCCTTGAGGGGCAGGCCCTTTTCCAAGGCGATGCGGCGGCACGACTCGTACTCTGGTGCTACGCTGACGTCGCGCCCGCCAATCCTCTTGACCTTGACCTCGACCCTGCCCAGTGAAGTGTCAACCTCAACGACGGCGCGTTCGGCCTCGTACCTGGCTAAGGGCCTCACCCTGACGCCGAGGGTGGAAGACTCTCGCATTATGAGGTCGACCGCTCGCGACTCCAGCTCGGACGGGACGATCGCGCTGATCATGGTGCCCGGGCGGTTCTTCTTCATCTGTATCGGAGTGAACCAGACATCCCTCGCGCCCATCTCGAACAGCCGCTCATAGAGGTATCCCATCAGGTTCCCGCCCATGTCGTCCACGTTGGTTTCGATCAGCGTATTGTCGTTCGTGTATGCCATGCCCGTCTCTTCGCCGAGCCACAGCGCGAGCACGTTCGGGTACTGAGTGGACTCGCGGCTGCCCAGCCCGTACCCGACGCGTTCCAGGGTCAGGCTCGGCTGCCGGAAGGTCGCGAGGGAGGTGAGGATGGCCGCTCCCGTGGGTGTGACCATCTCTCCGGCGTCGACGGCGCCGTTGGGTGGAGGCGTCACCGGAGCGTTCGCCATCGCCATGAGGGCGGCCGTCGCGGGCGCCGGGACTGGGAGAGGGCCGTGCTCGCTCTTGACGGTACCGGAGCCCGACGGCAGGGCGGAGGAATAGACCCGCTCCACCTGGAGAAGCTCCAGCCCCGCCACGCTGCCCACCACGTCGACTACGGTGTCGAGGCTGCCCAGCTCGTGGAGCCGAGTGTCGTCGATGGTCGCCCCGTGAACGGCGGCTTCGGCCTCTGCGAGCCGGCGCAGCACGTTACGCGAGCGCCTGGCAACGGCGGGCTCCAGCGCGGAGCCGTCAATCATCCCCGCGAAGTCTTGCCAGCCAAGTCCGCGCGGAGAGTCTTCGTCCAGATCGACGGAGACCAGCGTTCCGGTGACTCCACCCCGCCGCGTTCGGCGCGCAGTGAGGCTAAAGCCTCCGACCCCGATCTTCCGGACCTCTCGCTCGAGATCGGCCCTCGGCACGCCCGCATCGACGATCGCGCCGAGGGCCATGTCCCCGCTCGCACCACCTATACATTGGAAGTAGGCGACTTTCAGTCTACCCGCCCCTTCCCCAGATCGGGTCCGGGTCTTCCGACCGGCCCCTACCCGACAGGCACGTCCTCACGGCCTCCGAGACGGTGTCGACCCGCCTCGCGTCGAGGTCTCGCGGCATCTGCTCGTCACTTCGGTCGCCTGCTGGAAGGAGGCATCTCGCCAGACCGAGGCGGGCGGCCTCCGAGACGCGCCTGTGAAGCTGGGGCACTCCTCGGACCTCTCCGCTGAGGCCCAGCTCGCCGACCGCCACGAGATCGGGAGCCAGGGGATCGTTTCTGAAGCTGGAGGTGATGGCGAGGGCCACAGCTAGGTCGGCGGCTGGCTCGCTTACCTTGAGGCCGCCCGCGACGTTGACGACCACGTCTTGATTTGCGAGCGGGACGCCCACGCGCCTGCTCAGGACAGCGCACACGAGGAGGAGCCGGGTGAGGTCGATTCCCGTGGCAACCCGCCTAGGCGCGGGCAGCGAGGATGGCGTCGTGAGCGCCTGCACCTCCACCATGAGCGGCCTGCTCCCCTCCATTACCGCCGCAATCGCCGAGCCCACCGACCCTGACCTGCGATATGACAGCAGAGCCTTGGACGGGTCCTCCACGTCGACCAGCCCTCCCGGAGTCATCTCGAAGACGCCGATCTCGTTTGTCGATCCGAAGCGGTTCTTTACAGTGCGCAGAAGCCTCCAGGAGCTGATGGGGTCACCCTCCATGTAGAGCACCACGTCGACCATGTGCTCCAGCACGCGCGGCCCGGCTATGTCGCCTCCCTTGGTCACGTGGCCGCTCAGCACCATCGGAGTCTCGGTCGACTTGGCCCACTCCATCAGCCGGCGGGTGCACTCGCGCACCTGTGCGGCCGCTCCAGCCCCGGAGGAGATGGAGTCGTCCTGCACGGTCTGTATGGAGTCCACGAGGGCTATCGTCGGCCTACGGCGTTCGAGCTGGTCGAGTATGGCGACCACGTCCGTTGCCGTTGTCATGAAGAGGCCTCTGCCGTCTATCCCCAAGCGGTCGGCCCGCATCTTCACCTGTGCGGCAGACTCTTCGCCCGAGACGTAGAGGGCTCCACCCGCCGCACCGGCGAGGTCGGCCGCAAGCCGGAGGAGAACGGTCGACTTGCCGATCCCTGGGTCTCCGGCTATCAGGACGACCGAGCCCGGCACGAGGCCACCGCCCAGGACTCTGCTGACTTCTCCAGACGACGGTTTGATACGTGGCAGCTCGGAAGCCGAAACGTCGACGAGCTCGCGTACGGCGCCGTCGGTGGCTCCAAGCCAGCCTGCCCTTGAGCTCTTGCCCTTCCGGACCTCTACGAGCGAGTTCCACCGCTCGCAGGAGGGACACCGTCCCTCCCACTTGGGCGTTTCAGCCCCACAATGGTCACAGACGAAGACAACCTTACCTCTGTCGGCAGGCATGGGCCTCCCTTCGGCCTGTCATCGGTCTATCGCAGAGTGTGGCGGGTTACAGGAGAACGGGAGACCGCAGTCTGCCGCAAGTCTAGAAAGATGCTCTCCCATCTCTGTAAGCCCTTCATATCACGGGGAGAGAAGGGCTCGTCGCCCCTGAATTCGGATCATCTCCGGGGGAGCGCGAATATCCCTGGATGGAGATACCCTGCGCTAGGCTGGGGCAGCCTGCAGAGGTGACCTCGCCGTAACCACAATATCGCCGTCGGCGATATCTATCACGGCCGTGTCTCCGGGGCCCAGTGCGCCGCCGAGCACGGCGTCCGACAGCTTGTCTTCTACGTTGTCCTGGATAACACGCCGCAATGGCCTCGCACCGAACTTGGGGTCGAAGCCCTTCTCGGACAGCCAGTCCTTGGCCTCTTGGGTGACCTCCATATCGACGCCCTTCTCGATGAGGTTGGACGCGACCTCGCCCAGCATCTGATCGATGATCTGATGTATGTGCTCCCGGGTGAGAGCGTGGAAGACCACCGTTCCATCTATGCGGTTGAGGAACTCCGGCCGGAAGAAGCGCTTGACCTCGTCGAGGACGTTGGTCTTCATCCGCTCGTAGGCTTCTTTCTCTCCGGCCTCGCTCGCGGACCTGGGAACGAAGCCGATGCTCCTGTCCTGCCGGATCAGGTCTGAGCCGATGTTGCTGGTCATTACGACAACTGTGTTCCGGAAGTCGACCTTCCTGCCCCTGGCGTCGGTCAGGTGCCCGTCGTCGAATATCTGGAGGAGGATGTTGAAGACTTCTGGATGCGCCTTCTCGATCTCATCCAGAAGGATCACGCAGTAGGACTTTCGCCGCACGGCCTCGGTGAGCTGCCCGCCCTCGTCGTAGCCGATATAGCCGGGCGGCGCGCCGACCAGCCGGGCCACGGAGTGCCTCTCCATGAACTCGGACATGTCGACCCGGATCATGGCATCCTCGCTGCCGAACATGAACTCGGCCAGCTTCTTCACCAGGAAGGTCTTGCCGACTCCGGTGGGGCCGAGGAAGATGAACGCGCCGGTGGGACGCTTCGTGTCCTTCAATCCCGCGCGGGCCCTGCGGACCGCTTTGGAGACCAGGGTGATCGCCTCGTCCTGGCCGATGACCTTTTGGTGCAGCACCTCCTCCATGTTGACGAGGCGCTCAGTCTCTTCGACAGCCAGGCGGGTCACGGGAATCCCGGTCCACATACTGACCACTTCGGCGATGTGTTGGTCGTTTACTACGGGCTTTTCGTCCCCCTTCTCCTCTTCCCAGTTCTTTTCCAGGGCCTCCAGCCTCTCGGCGAGGTTGGCCTCCCTGTCGCGGAGCTCCGCGGCGAACTCATACTGCCGGGATGCTATCGCCTCGTCCTTCTCCCGCCGGACGCTTTCGAGCATCTTGGCCGCTTCCTTGAGCGATATGGGGCGGCTGCCGAAGTTGATACGCACCCTGGAGGCTGCCTCGTCGATCAGATCAATGGCCTTGTCCGGCAGGAAGCGGTCCGTGATAAAGCGGGACGCCAGGGTTGCGGCGACGGTGACGGCCTCGTCGCTGATCTCGAGGTCGTGGTGTTCCTCGTACCTCGACTTCACCCCTCGCAGTATCTCAACCGTGTCTTCGGTGGTCGGCTCTTCGACCTTGACCGGCTGGAACCTGCGCTCGAGGGCGGGGTCGCGCTCGATATACTTCCTGTAGTCGTCGAGCGTCGTCGCCCCGATGGTCTGCATCTCGCCCCTTGCGAGCGATGGCTTCAGGATATTGGCGGCGTCGACAGCCCCTTCGGCCGCTCCGGCACCGACCATGGTGTGTACTTCGTCGATGAACAGTATGCAGCTGCCCGAGCCTCTGATCTCCTCAACGACCTTCTTCAGGCGTTCCTCGAACTCGCCGCGGTACTTGGTGCCCGCGACCAGCGCCCCCATGTCGAGGGTCACAAGCCGCTTGCCCTGCAGGGTCACGGGGACGTCGTTATCGGCTATGCGCTGCGCCAGGGCTTCTACGATAGCCGTCTTGCCGACTCCGGGATCGCCAACCAGCACCGGGTTGTTCTTGGTACGGCGGCTGAGTATCTGGGTTACTCGCTGGATCTCAGTCTCTCTGCCGACCGTAGGGTCGAGCTTGCCATCTCTGGCAAGCTTGGTGAGGTCGACTCCCAGCTGGTCCAGGGTAGGCGTACGCGCCGAACTGCGCTGCCCACTCTGGGGTTGGCCTTCCGCTTGCGACAGCACCCGACCTGTCTCGGCCCTAACCTTGTCGAGAGTGACGCCGAGACTCTCCAGTACTCCCGCCGCAACCCCTTCGCCCTCTCTCATCAGGCCTATGAGCAGGTGCTCGGTGCCGATGTAGTTGTGGCTGAGCCTGCGCGCCTCGTCCACGGCAAGCTCGATGACCTTCTTCGCCCTAGGGGTAAGTCCTATTTCTCCGCCGACTGACCGCTCACCCCTCCCGATGATGAACTCGACGGCAGAACGGACCTTGTTCAACTCTACGCCGAGCCCTGCCAGAACCTTGGCGGCAGAGCCGTCGGACTCACGCACTACACCGAGCAGGACATGCTCCGTGCCGATGTAGTTGTGGTTGAACCGCTGAGCTTCCTCCTGCGCCAGCGACAGCACCCTGCGGGCCTCTTCCGAGAACTTCTCGAATCTGCTCGCCATATATCCAGTCTCCTGAGACATTCCGCGCCGGGAGCAGCGCGGGATTCTAGGTGTCGGCCGTACCCTCGGTCTGCTCCATTCCCGTACCTTCCACCGGCGCCGGGCCCGCTTCACTGTCTTCGTATGCCGTGTAGGACCCCCCCGCCCGGTACGGCGAGAAGATGCCTTCTTGGTCCTCAGCCTGCTTAAGGCTCAGGCCCAACCGTCTGCGCTCCGGCTCGATCCTCAGTATCTTGACCCGGACGGATTCACCCTCGCTGACCACTTCCCTGGGGTGGCTGATCATCCGAGAGCTCAGCTCCGAGATGTGGATCAGGCCCTCCACAGCGCCTTCGACGCGGGCAAAAGCGCCGAAGTTTGTCAGCTTGGTTACCGTGGCGGCGACGATGTCGTCAACCTGATAACGCTCGTTGATCGTCTCCCAGGGCTCGGGCTGGAGCCGTCTCAGGCTGAGAGCGATCCGCTTGTTTTCGGCGTCCACGCGGAGCACGTAGACATTCAGATCGTCCCCGACCTTCACTACCTCGTCAGGGGAACCGACCTGTCCCCAGGAGAGCTCGGAGATATGAATGAGGCCATCCGCACCGCCGAGGTCTACGAACGCACCGAAGCTGCTGATCCCCGTCACCTTTCCCTGACGGACCTCGCCTTCTCTGAGCTCCTCGATCAATCGGGCCTTTTGGGAGTCGCGCCGCTCCTGTATGGCCTGGCGCTCGGAGAAGACCGCCCTGTTCCGACCCCGGTTGACCTCCAGTACCCTCAGATCAAGCTCCTTGCCGATCTGGTCTTCCCGGGGGTCTCGCTCGGGGGGAGCGGGAGCCGGCGAAGCTTCGGTCTCACCTTCTCCGGGCTCCGTTGCCTGATGTTCTTCGGACCGGCTGCGCTCAGCTTGTTCCTGTGTGGTCCGGAAGTGGGCTCTAGGGACGCTGACCAGCTGCGAGATGGGAACGAATCCCTGCACGGCCTCGGCTTCCACTATCGCACCGCCACGGTTGAAGCCCAGTATCTTGCCCTTGATTATCTCACCCGCCTCCATGGCGACCTCGAGAACGCGCCAGCCCTGTTCTCCCACGGCACGGTCGACGGAGAGAATGGCGCCTTCTTCGGCGGTCTCGGGACGGACCACGAAGGTCACGATGTCGTCGCCAACGGATATCTGCTCGCGGGCGGCGGCGTCCAGGGTCTTCATCTCACCCGGCGGGACGACTCCCTCAGCCTTGGCTCCAACGTTCACGAAGATGCCATCGGAATCAGCCCGCATCACCACTCCCTCAACCACATCGCCCCTCCTCAAAGGTTTGATGGGCTTCATCGAGTCGAGAAGCTCGCCCATTTCCATGGAGGGGCCGTTTTCCTGAGGTGAGAGGTTCATATTAGAGGGTTGTCGAATCCAGATGGGGCTTCATTATAGATACTGTTGACAGAGGGTGTAAAGGCTTTAATGTACCGATAAAGGGCTACCCAACTGACCGGTGGAGATACTTCTCAACCGGGGAGACACCGATCCTCCTTCGGGAAGGTACGCGCATTGTACCACAGGCGCGGTCGTTCGGGGCTCAAGTGCAAGCCGATTGGTCGACATGCAGGGCGTCAGGGGATGGCCGCTCCAAGTCTGAAGAAGACCTGACATACGACCGTGAGAAAGCACAATCCCCTGGCAATGACCTATTTTCCCACTCCGTCACCAGAGCAGTATCGTCAGCGCTGAGGCGTTTCACTACCGTGTTCGGGATGGGAACGGGTGGTTCCACCTCGCAAAGACCACCAGAGGGTCGTGTTCGTTATTAAGGGCGACCCGGCCGGCACACAACCAGAACCCAGGGCGCACCTACTATTATATCGACCCCGCATCGGCTGTCAACGTCATAATCGCTTGACAGGGTCACGAAAGCGAGCGGACCTCGAGTATTTCGGACGCAACTTCCCGGCCATCGAGGTTGAAGGGTAGGCCCCTGCCCACACGCTGAAAGCCAAGCCCCTCGAAAAGGGACCGCTTCTCTTCGTCTTCGACGGAGACGCCGGCAAACACGGCCCGAGCTCCGGCAGTCTCCGCCCAGCTGATCGCGGCACCTATCAGGCCGCCCCAGCTGTGCATGTGGCTCTTGTGCACGAACCCGTCCACGCGGCAGCCACCCGAAGCCTCCAGTCGAGCGGTTGAGATTCCAGCGACCCTCCCGTCGTCAGCAACCGCGCCAAACCATGTCCCGCGCCCTTCAGCCGCGACGTCTCTATAGCGGCGGTAAAGCCCTATGCAGGAGTGCTGGGTCGCGTACCTGGTGGAGAACATGGCCGCGTTCGAGTCGAGCACCTGCCAGTCGTGAGGCAAGACCAGCAGAGGGATGATAGGTATCCTGATCTCTGGCGACGCCTGACGGACCTCCACCGGGCCCAGGCCTCGAAAGTAGTCCGTCAGGAACGCCTCCGGTGAGTCTCCCGACGTGATGTTCGCCATGACGGTGGCTCCCGCCAGCTTCCGCCATCCAAGCCTGTGGTAGATCCTCGCCGCTCCGGGATTGCCGGTGCCAAGGAACAGGGCCTCTCCGCCTCGATCTCGGAAATCTTCGACGGCCTGCGCGCACAGGGCGCTAGCTATGCCCGAACGCCGCAGCGCCGGGTCGGTGGCGACCTCTCCGAATCCGCCCAGGCCAGGCACCTGCCTGGATATCGTCATGCCGCAGGTCCCCGCGAGCCGCCCTTCCCGTCTGGCGACGTACACTACATTGTCATTCTGTTCGAGCTCGGCCCCCAGAAAGATCTCGGGAGGGAGATCCATGGGCTCGCCGAAGATCGATATCCAGAACTCGAACAGCTCCCGCGTCAGGCCGGGCTCCAACGGAGCTTCTAATCTCACGGCATCCCTCCTCAGGCGTGTGCCTACAGTATAATCCCGGTCGAGCAAACGGCCATCTCAGTGGATGCGATGGGCCGGAGGAGAAGCCTAGTACCGGTTCCATGTGTATTTGGCAAGTATAAGAAATAGGTTAGTCTTATGTATGATCCTATAGAGAGGACATACGAAGACATGGCTGCTCTCAAGTACAAGGTGGAGTTGAACGAGTCGGAACGGACACATCTCAAGCAGATGGCGAGTCGTGGCGAGACTTCGGCCCGTAAGGTCAAGCGAGCGCTGGTGTTGCTGAAGGCGGACGAAGGCATGACCGACCGTGACATCGCCAGCGGCCTATTGATAAGCGCATCCACGGTGGGACGTGTGCGCACGCGGTTTGTGAAGGAGGAACTCGACAGCGCACTCAATGAGCGCCCTCGACCGGGACAGAAGCGTAAGTTGGACGGCAGACAGGAAGCACATCTGATAGCCATCGCGTGCAGCGACGCACCCGAAGGACACGCGGATTGGACGATCCAACTGCTTGCCGACAAGGTGGTGGCGATGGGGTTTGCCGAGAGCATCTCCCTCGAGACGGTGCGCCAGATACTCAAAAAAACGAACTCAAGCCGTGGAAGAAGAAGGAGTGGTGCATCCCGGAGGTGAGCGGGGAGTTCGTGGCTCGAATGGAGGACGTGCTGGACCTCAACCACGCAGACTACGACCCGGACCATCCCGTGGTCTGTTTCGACGAGACATCCAGGCAACTGGTGGCCGATAAGAGACCGGTCATCGAGGCCAAGCCGGGTCGGGTGGAACGATATGACTACGAGTACAAGCGAAACGGCACTCGAAACCTGTTCATGTTCTGTGAGCCGAAAGCTGGCTGGCGGCATGTCGAGGTGACCGAGCGGCGCACTGCTGTGGACTTCGCTCATCAGATGAGGTGGCTGGTTGATGATGCATACCCTCACACAGAGACGATACGGTTGGTGCTGGACAACCTCAACACTCACAAGCTGGGCTCGTTGTACGATGCCTTCAAACCAGCCGAAGCGCGGCGCATCGCCAAGCGCTTGGAGTTCCACTACACTCCTCTACACGGCAGTTGGCTGAACATGGCTGAGATAGAGTTGAGCGTATTTAGCAACCAGTGTCTCAACCGTCGAATCAGCGACGAGGTGATACTGAAGCGAGAGGTCTCGGCGCTGGAACGTAAGCGCAATGAGGCTGTCGCCGTCATAGACTGGCGCTTCTCCACTCAGGACGCTCGTACTAAACTTCAACACATCTATCCATCATATTCAGATTGAAACGGTACTAGTGTGTAGAAGCATCAAGACTCTTCGCCACAGGGACGAGCAGGCAAGCGACGGGGAGGTCCATGCGGCGGCGCTGCAATTCGTGCGCAAGGTGAGCGGCTACAGGACACCTTCCAGGGCTAACGAAGCCGCCTTCCAGACCGCGGTTCACGAGGTCGCGTCGGCCTCCCGGAAGCTGCTCGAATCGCTCAGGCCCGGTGCCCGGGCGTAAGGGGGAGCCGCTGCATCGTCCTCGGGGCGCCATGCCTTCTTCTACATCCACGCTTCAGTGATCACCTCTATCAGCTTACCTCTCAACGGGCGGTCGGCTGATAGAAGGCCATAGAGCCTTTCCTCAATATCGCCCTTATCACGTATCTTCCAGTCTGGATCGAAGAACACCCTGTGGTGAACATATTCACTCACTCCGTCCTCGGCATAGACCTGCTTGGCCGCCAGAAGCTCCTCGAGCAGTCCGCGACGGTGCGCGTACGCGTACGATTTGCCAGCCAGCTTGTGGCAAATCTCTGTGTGTTCATGCAATGCGCTCAGGTCCGCGCGCATCCGGTCGGACCGGACACGGCTCTCCGGCATGTGGATGTTACCGTCATGGTCGTACATCGCCATGTCAAAGCCGAGGGGCCACGGGTCGCAGATCGAATACGTGATCTTAACCCCGGTGACGACCGTCGTTCGCGTCTCTAGGAGCCTGTCCGAGGATTCGTTCCTGGAGACGAAACCCGCCACGCAATAACCTGCTTACAGCAATCTGGACTTTGTCGTGGAGTAAATAGCATCTTTACACTCCACTAATGACGCATATCGTTTAGAACATTGTTTCTCGGACAGACTCCTAGGACAGCGTCCCTAATCTGCTGTATGAGCCGGTCGACCTCTTCGCCTTCATGCGGGAGCCGTAACTTGGACACGCTGTCGGTCAGGAGCTGGACTCCCCGCACCAGAGGCGGCAGCCGGTGGTGCCCAGAGTCAGGGGCAGCATCACGTCCACGAACGCCCAGATGACCAAGGCCTGATGGTTGCCGTCCAGACTGTCTCCGCCGAGGGCCAACAGCGAGAGCCAGTTGTGCAGGAACAGAATCGTGACGGCGGCGGTGAGGTAGAAGGCCAGGTTGACCTCAAGGTACCGGCGGGTGACGGCCCCGCCGGAACCGCCCCCGTCTTCCTCCCGCTTCCGGCCGTAGTTGAAGACCAGTGCAAGCACCAGCCCGATGAGCATCAGCACATCCACCACGGACCATACTGTCCGCACATCGTCCTTTGTGAAGGACTCGGCAAGGACCGTGTTGATGATGAAGTACACGGCCACCACCACGGCGAGTACAATCATGTAGGCCCCGGCCAGCTTCTTTAGTCCTGCCACAAAAACCTCCTCTTGCCACTCGCTATCTGCGGTACAGGCGAATCCCACCCGTGTCTGGGAACGGCCATGACATACCAGACCGGTATGCTTTATGTCAACTGAACCGCCCCGTAGACCTCCGGGTTGACGCAGGAGACGAGGCGCTTCCCCGCCAGGCCGTTCACGAGGTTCTGGGCCGAGATGCGGGACATCTCCCTCCGTGCCTCTGTGCTGGCGCTGGCGATGTGCGGGGCGACTATGCAGTTGTCGAGCGTCAGGAGAGGATCGTCTTCAGGAATGGGCTCCGGCTCCGTGACATCCAGCCCCGCGGCGGCTATCCGGCCATCCCTCAGCGCCCGGTAGAGCGCTTCCGGATCGACAACCGGGCCGCGGGAGGCGTTCACCAAGACCGCGGTCGGCTTCATCAACGCGAGCTGGTCGTCGCCTATGAGGTGGTAGGTCTCGTCGGTCAGGTTGACGTGCAGACTCACGAAGTCCGACTCGCGGAGCAGCGTCTCCATATCCACGCGGACCAGGGAGTGCTCGCGCTCCGCCTCCTCCCGCCTGGCGACGTTGCTATAAAGCACCCTCATATCGAACCCGGCGGCCCGCCTGGCAACCTCGAGGCCGATACGGCCTAGGCCGATGATACCGAGGGTGCTTCCGTGGACCTCCTTCCCGAGGAAGCGCATTGGGTGCCAGGTGAGCCACTCACCGCCCTGGACGGCTCGGACACCGTCCACAAGCCGCCTCCCGGCGGCCAGCATGAGCGCAAAGGCGAAGTCGGCCGTCGCGTGCGTCAGCACGCCGGGCGTATACCCGACCGGTATACCGCGCCGCGTGGCCTCGGCCACGTCGATGTTCTCGTAGCCGACAGCAAACTGGCTGACGACCTTGAGACTGGGACCGGCCGCGTCCATCATCTCGACGTCTATCCTGTCAGTAATCATGCAAAGAATGCCGTCGACTCCGCTGACCTTCTCTATCAGCGTGTCTCTTGGCGGCGGCAGCTCGTCAGCCCATACCTCGACCTCGGCGACGGCCCTCACCATCTCAACGGCCTCTGGGAAAATCTCTCGTGTTATGAGTACACGCGGCTTCGTCATCTACACCTCTCCACAAAATTGTCCAGATTCCAGCGAAGCACGTATGGCAGTTTCCAGTCAAGCGGCGCCCCCGCGGCGTGCGGTACCATGGGGTCGCCTCGCCATGTACAGCCGTACGGAAATCGACAGAGTGCTGCACCTCATAGGCCTCAAGCCGCGAGACGGCGGTCCGCTGCTGATCGCGGTGGACGGACTCGGCGGGGCCGGGAAGTCCTCGCTCGCGGCCCAGCTTTCGGCAGCGCTGCCGGGGTCCAGCGTCGTCGAAGTGGACGACTTCTACCGTCCGATGGCGGCTGAGGAACGCGCCAGGCTGGGGCCGCGGGAAGGCTACGAGCGCTACTTCGACTGGATGCGGCTGGCGGACGAGGCGATCGAACCGCTACGCGGGCGGCGCTGGGCGCGATTCCGGCGCTACGACTGGGAGATGAACAGCCTGGGAGAGTGGCGGAAGGTGGCCCCCGGCGGCGTGGTAATCGTGGAGGGCGTCTACTCGACGCGCCCGGAGCTCAGGCCCCTGTTCGGCGTCACCGTATACGTGGACACGCCGCGGGAGCAGCGAGCGGCCCGCATGATCGCCAGGGGGTACGACAACCTGGACTGGCTGGATCACTGGATGGCGGCCGAGGACTGGTACGTCCGTCACCACCGCCCGGCGGAGCGCGCGGACCTGGTTATCGATGGCTCAGGAAGCGGCCCCTCCGCCTCGCCTGCCGGGCACTGAGCCCGGACTGCGGGGGCACTATATCGTCAGGTCGCCGCCGTTTATGTCCAGAGATGCGCCCGTGATGTAGGCGGCCCTGTCCGATGCCAGGAAGGCCACCAGCTCCGCCACCTCGGAGGGTTCTCCCATCCGCTGGATCGGGAAGCTGTCCGCATAGGCCCTGGCCTGCTCGTCCGGGATGGTCCCACGCACCATCTCGGTGTCGATCAGACCCGGACAGACGGCATTGACGGTGATCCCGTACCCTGCGGCCTCGCGCGCGAGGTGCCGCGTGAAGCCGAGGATTCCCGCCTTGGCCGCAGTGTAATGCGCCCCTCCCACCGTGCTGGTGCTCTTGCCCGCCGTCGACGAGAAGTTGACGATACGTCCCCATCCGCCCTTCCGCATAGCCGGAAGGACGGCGCGGGAGCATAGGTAGGTGCCCTTCAGGTTCACCGCGATCACCCAGTCCCACTCGTCCTCCTCGATGTCGATCACCTTCGTCGGGCGCAGGACACCCGCGTTGTTGACGAGGATGTCGATCCTGCCATACCTGTCGAGGGCGGCGCTGACAACGTCCGCCACATCGCCGCTCGACGTCACGTCCCCGGCCACTGCGATTGCCTCGCCGCCGGCATCCTGAATCCCCTTTGCCGTCCGGGCGGCGGCTTCCTCGTTCACGTCGTTGGCGATGACCCGCGCTCCGTCCGCGGAGAGCCGCGTGGCGACGGCGCGGCCCATTCCCTGCCCCGCTCCGGTGACGATGGCTACCCTGTCTGACATCCTCTGCTCTCCCTTCGAGTCATCGCTCCTCACTCTTCGTGGATCGAGATCGTCTGGATGACGTCGCCGGGTGTCGCGGCCGTGCCGGGGTCGCGCACCGAGATACCGTTGACCACGTCCATACCCTCGATCACCCGGCCGAACACCGTGTGGCAGGACACTCCCCGCTGCGAGCAGTCCTTGGCCGTGCCGTCGGCTTCATAGCCGTCGAGGAACTCCGTTGGAACGAACGTGATGAAGAACTGGCTGCCGTTGGTCGCCTCTCCCCCGGAGTTCGCCATCGAGACAGCGCCCGGAGTATCGTGCCTGCGGAGCGGGCTCGCCTCGTTCGCGAACCTGTAGCCCGGCCCTCCCCTGCCCGTCCCCGTGGGGTCGCCCGTCTGGGCCATGAACCCTTCGATGACGCGGTGGAACGTGACCCCATCGTAGAAGCCTTCCCTTGCGAGGAAGACGAAGCTGTTGACCGTGTTTGGGGCCTCCTTCGGGTAGAGCTCGATTGTGAACTCGGCCCCCTTCTCCAGGGTGAAGGTGGCGGTGTAGCTCTTCTGTGGGTCTATCATCATCGCCGGCGGGGCGTCGTACTGTTTCACGTTCAGCTCCTCAGGTATTGGTATCGCAGTGGGTGGAGGCTTTACCACAGGCGCCTCTATGACCACATCTTTGCCGAAATCGGAGAAATCGGCGGTAGCGGAAACGTCCACCTTACTCCCGGCATCGGACTCCAGCTCTCCTTCGCCAGTGAATCTCCTGATTAGGGAGTCGTCAACGCCTATCCAGTACACGACACTGAGATCGCCCTCTCCTCCTTCGAGGAGAGCGCCCAGTAAGGTCGTGGTTGCCAAGGCTCCCGCGGGCAGTGTCCCGGCAATGCGATAGACATCAGCACCGTCCAGCTCTTCCACCCCCTGGACGGAGAGGCCTCCTATGCCGGCGATGGTATCCACAGCCACGAGGTCGATGCTCTCCAGGGGAAAGCTCTCGGTCGGGACGAACTCCCATTCACTGGTCTCAGGATTGGTCGCGTACGCCGTGTCGCCGATGCTGACCATCTGGACCTCGATGCTGCCCTGGAGAGGGACCGTCGCAGTAATTTCAGCCCGCCAGCTGTCGGGCTCCTGGTAGTCGACGACGAGCCTGTAGGAGAACTCGAGCCGGGCTGCCTCTGTCGGGCTCCTGACCTCCAGATCGAGTTCAGAGTGGTACGACTCCACCGTCTCCGCGGCCTCGGCGGCCGCCTCGAGAACCGACCGGGCTGATACCCCGGGCAAGACCGGGGCCGCGGTTGGCGAAGGCGCTATCGTGGGGGTGGGTACGGGCGTATTCGTAGGCCGAGGAGTCGGCGCTACGGTGGGAGTGGGTGTCGGCTCTTGCGAATCTCCGCACGCTGCGGCTAGCAGGAGCAGAAGCCCAGCCAGAGCACAGAGCGCCAGCGCCGATCCGGAGAGCACCCTTACGCTAACTTTCTCCCGTCGGGGGAGAGGAGAAAGAGACCCCTCAGGGCGGTTGCCGGCCGTTCTCATGGGACGACGGAGATTGTCGGCACGACCTAGATGAGCCCTTGCTCTCTGCCGGACTCCTCAAAGGCCGACAGTACGGTGTCGAGCTGCTCCCTCGTGTGTGCCGCCGATATCTGCACCCTGATGCGGGCCTGTCCTCTCGGCACGACCGGGAAGCTGAAGCTGACGACGAAGATGCCGCGCTTGTTCATCGACTCCGCCATCGCGACGTTTCTGAGCTCGTCCCTGACCATGACCGGTATTATCGGATGCGTCCCGGGAATGATGTCGAACCCCAGCTCGGTCATGCGTGCGCGGAAGTATGCGGTGTTCTCCCACAGCCTGCCGCGCAGCTCGGGGCGGGCCTGCGCGAGCTCCAGCGCCTTCAACGCGCCCGCCACGATCGGCGGCGCGAGCGTATTCGAGAAGAGGTAGGGCCGCGACCGCTGCCGGAGCACTGCCACGATCTCCTTCTTGCCGGTCGTGTAGCCGCCGGAGGCCCCGCCGAGGGCCTTGCCCAGGGTGCTGGTCACGACGTCCACCCTGTCGATGACCCCCATCTCCTCCGGGGTGCCGCGCCCGTTCGGGCCCACGAAGCCGGTGGCGTGTGAATCGTCCACCATCACAAGGGCGTCGTACTCGTCCGCCAGGTCGCATATCTCCTTTAGAGGCGCGAGGTCGCCCTGCATGCTGAAGACCCCGTCGGTGGCGATCAGCCGGAAACGAGCGTCCTGCGTCTCCTTCAGCCTCTCTTTCAGGTCGGCCATGTCGGCGTGCTGGTATATCTTGCGCTGCGCCCGGCAGAGGCGCACGCCGTCGATGATGCTGGCGTGGTTGAGGGAGTCGCTGATCAGGGCGTCCTCGGGCCCCAGGAGGGTCTCGAACAGCCCGGTGTTGGCGTCGAAGCAGGACGTGTACAGGATAGTGTCCTCGGTGCCCATGAACTCGGTCAGGCGCCGCTCCAGCTCCTTGTGTATGTCCTGGGTACCGCAGATGAAGCGGACTGAGGCCATTCCGAACCCGTGCGTTTCCATGCCCTTCCGGACCGCCTCCAGCACCTCCGGGTCGTCGGCCAGGCCGAGGTAGTTGTTGGCGCAGAAGTTCAGGGCCTCGCCGTCCGTCGTCGCCACACTGGCCCCTTGACTGGCCGTAATCACCCTCTCGCTCTTGAGGAGCCCGCCCTCCTCGATGCTGCGGAGCTCATCTTCGAGCCAAGACTTCATCTTCGTGTACGCCACCGGCAACCTCCTCAGTTCAAATGGAGCGGCGTGAGCCTATCGGTCGGCGAAGGCCTTGTCAAACGAGGCGCCTGCGGCGAGGGTGGCAAGGGGATATGTCGCAGGACAACGACGGCTCATATGCCCGCAGGTAGCTCAGTCGCCCCTGGCTCCGGCTATGTCCCTGCGCTGGAACAGCCAGAAGGCGGCCGCGGCCAGCGCGACGGTGTACGCCAGTATGACCAGGAAGGCATGCAGGGCGTCCGGCTGCTCGGCCAGGCCTCCGCTCTCGTTGATCTCGACGGTCACGAACGCGCTCTCCATCCAGTTGTTGACGTTGCTCCCAAGGATGAAATCTGTGAGCTTCTCCAGCGTCTTGTTCAGGCCGAGCAGGGGCGTGGCGATCAGCTCAACAACGTAGTATCCAAGGGATGTGGAGATGCTCACGGCGGAGGACTGCGTGAGGACAGCCAGGAGGGAGCCGAGGGCGACGTAGGGGGCCAGCCCGTAGACCGCCTTGACGAACGTTACGCCCAGGTCGGACCATTTGCCCAAGTCGGCAAGCCCCCCTTCTTCCTCGGAAGGCGGTATGAGAGCGGCAAAGACGCTCGCAACGGCTGTGACAACGGACACAACCACGAGTCCGGCGGCGGCGATCAGCACAAGCAGGACGAGCTTCGAGGAGAGCAGTGTCCAGCGTCCCGTGCCTCTGGTCAGTACCGTCCTCAGCGTGCCCATGCCATACTCGGTGCCCACGATCGATCCAGCGAGGATCATCAGGAGAATGGGGGCAATGCCGAGAGCGCTCCTGATGGATTCAGTAGCGGCGCTGGGAAGGACGAAGCCCTCGCGGAACGATTCACGTGCAGTCGTAGTCCCGCAGGATTCGTCGCGGAACCGTTCCATATCTTCCAGGAAAGCCTGCCGCTCTTTCTCGGGAAGCCTGTCGATCTCGGGCGGGATGCGCCCTTCCACCATGTCGACGCACGACACTTCCACCGACACGGGCTCGCCATCTACCTCGATGGTTGTGCCTAAGTAGCTGCTCCCACCGGAAGCGAGCTCCTGAAGGGTCTCGTTGTGGTACGCGGCATAGGCCACCCAAACGCCGATCTGGACGAAAACGACGGCGACTGCCAGCAGTATCCAGGGCATCCACCGGCGGCGTAGCTTGAACCACTCCCACCTGGCGAGGTTCAGGACACTTGTGATCAATCTCTTTAGCCTTTCTTCTTCAGTCGCCCCTGGCTCCGGCGATGTCCTTACGCTGGAAGAGCCAGAAGGCGACGGTGGCGAGCACGACGATGTACGCCGCGACAACCAGGAACGCGTGCGTCTGGCTCGTGAACTCCACGAGGCTGAACCAGGAGCTCTCCGGGCTGGTGGTGCCCACGCCCGCCTCCGTCATCCACGAGGCAACCTGCGGGCCCAGCATGAAGTCGGAGACGTTGTCGAACCAGTCCAGCAGGCCACCCAGGATGCCGATCAGTATCAACTCGGCAAAGACGTACGCCAGGCCGATCGCTATTCCCATGCTCGACGATGAGGTCAGCACCGACAAAAACAGTCCCAGCATCGCGTACGGCGCAAGCCCATAGACCGCCTTGCCAAACATCACGGCAACCTTGGACCACTCGCCTGCATCGGTCAGCCCGCGGCCGTCTTCCAATGTCAACGTCGCCGCCACTAGGCTGCTGGCCGCGACGGTCAGACCCGCGACGACAAGTCCCGCGCCGCTCATCAGCAGGAGCGACAACGCCTTCGCCCCCAGGAACTGCCAGCGGCCAATGCCCCTGGTCAACGCCGCCCGCAGGGTGCCCCAGCCGTACTCGACGCCTATAGACGACGATGCCAGGATGACGATGAGCGCCACTCCGATGCCGTGAGCGATGCCGATGCCATTGGCAAGGCTGAGGGGAAGTACGAAATCCCACCTCCCCTCCTCTTTGAACTGGGCCTCGGCTTTCAGCCTCTCCGGGCAGTCAGTCTCCCGCATGAATCTCAGGGTCTCGAGGGCGTCCTCCCGATGCGCTTCCGGGACCCTCGCCAGCTTGGCATCGGCGGTGCCTTCCCAGATGTCGGTGCACGAGACCGGGACGACGGTGCGCTCCCCAGCCGCATCCGGCCCCCGGAAGTAAAAGAAGTCGTCGCCGGCGCCCTCCCGATCCACATATGAGTAGAACATCGACCACAGGTAGAACTGACACAGGGCCGCCGCGATGGCGACGAGTATCCAGGGCATCCAGCGGCGGCGGAGCTTGAACCACTCCCACCGCGTGAGGCGCAGCAGGCCGACCATCGTCCTTCCTCTGTCGTCTGTCGTCTTGTCTGAAGTGCCGAGGTACGGTCATCTCCCAAAGATGGACGCCAATGCGCGAGGAAGCGGGTCGCCGTGCTCAATGCACGACTCGGCAATCTTACGGGCGAGACCCTGAGCGATCTCGGTAGCCTCGGTGATGCTGCGTCCTTCCGCCACCAGCCCCGGGACATCAAGGCTCGTGGCTAGGAACCCGCCCTCATCCAACGGCTCAATATGCAATCGTATAGAAGCTTCGTTCATGGACGTCACCTCTTAGAAGGGACATCTCCGACAGGATCTGATCAGCCCGTCGCTCCCTCGTCACTGCCGGTAACGTCGAGGAAGTACTGCTCCAGAGACATCTCCTCGGCCGCCATCTCGGTGACGTAGACCTCGGACCGGCCCAGGGCCACGCTCATGTCCGTTGACCGATCGCTCGGAGCCGTCACCACGATCGAGTCTCCATCCACCGTCACGTCCCCGACCCAGTCCAGCGCCGACAGCACCTGGACGGCCTTCGAGTTGTCGGTGGTGCGCAGGCGCACCCTATCGCCTGCCCGCGAATGCACCAGGTCGGCGACCTTGCCCTGCGCAATGAGCCTGCCCTTCGAGAGGATGGCTACGCTGTCGCACACCTGCTCGACCTCGTGCAGCAGGTGGCTCGACAGCAGCACCGTGCGCCCGCCGGTACCGAGGCTGCGTATCAGATCGCGCACCTCGGCCATGCCGGCGGGGTCCATGCCGTTGGTCGGCTCGTCCAGGAAGAGCACCTCGGGGTCCCCCAGGAGGGCATAGGCGAGCCCCAGACGCTGCTTCATGCCCAGGGAGTAGGTGCGGAACCGGCTGTCTGCGCGGTCGGCGAGGCCCACCTTTTCAAGCAGGTCGTCCAGCTCTTTCCGGTCGCCCCTTCCCGCGATGCCCTGGAAATAGGCGAGATTGTCCCGGCCCGACAGGTAGGGATAGAAAGACGGCGTCTCTACTATGGCGCCGATTCGGCGCAGGGCTTCCAGGTGGCGGGTACCTGAGTCGAACAGGCTGAAGCTGCCCGCGGTAGGCTTCACCAAGCCGAGCAGCATGCCCATCGTGGTCGTCTTGCCCGATCCGTTTGGGCCTAGTAGTCCGAAGACCTGACCGCTGGGCACGTTCATTGACAGTTCGTCGACGGCCAGCACCTCGCCGTACCGCTTGGTCAGTCCGCTGGTCTCGATGACAAAGTCGTTCACGAGCGCCTCCCGCGCGTCATCCGCAGAAGTGGCAGCGCATGTTCTCGTCGGAGAAGATGAGGTCCTTTGACACGTCCTGTACGGCGTAGTCCAGAAGCACGCGCAGCGCCTTGCTCTCATCTGCCATGTCGTACTCGTCGGCGACCTCCTCAAGCCACTCGCGGTGCTCCCTCTCGATCTCGAACGTATGCGTAACCTTTTCGCTGGGCATTGGCCTCCCTCCTTTCGGGCGATGTTACCACAGTGAGAACCACGGCCTTCTCCTACTCTATGTCACGACGAAAGCGCCCTGTTCGTCCTGATAGAAGGAGAGCAGGTCATTGTACCGGTCGCGGAGGATCGACTCGATTTCCGATGTTGAGCAGTTCCCGCACCGAATCCAAATGACCTTTGGCGGATGTCCAAACGTGAAGCTCAGCTGACGAAAGTCGGAGTCCTTGGAAACGATCACAAGTTCGTGGTCATTGGGCATATGCCCAGACCACGACATCATCGGCAGATTCAAGCCCTGCGTCTCGGACGTGGACGGATTCTGGATAGAGGTCCCGCAACGTCTCCTTGAGGCGGGGCGAGAGGTTCTGATCGAATAACAGCCTCATCTAGGAGGCAGCGACACCAATCGGCGCTCTCGGTCTGCGGCGAACGCCAGGGACGCTCGGATGTCGTCCCGCTCCAGATCCGGGAAATCGGCCAGTATCTCGTCCTCAGACATTCCCGACGCGAGGTACTCCAGCACGTCATAAACGGTGATGCGCAGACCGCGAATGCAGGGTTTCCCGCCGCGCTTTCCCGAATCGACAGTGATGATCTTCGTGTAGTCCGGCAACATGCCTAACCCTTCTCGGATAGCTGCGCCATCCTACATACGTCCACCGCAGGAATGGTCTTGAAGCCCGGATATGCGAACAGCCTCGAACGCTTTAGATTCCCCGGCTGCGCTTCGCGGGCTCGGAATGACATACGACGACGCGCCTGTCCTGAGACGCGATCACCCGGAACGTAAGACCAGCCTGGCAACTGCCTCTTCTTCGGCCTCCGCCCTCTCCATAGGCACGCGGTGATGGCCGCCAGCAAGCCAGGTCGTGATCTGGTCGCAGTAGTTGGGACTGCCGGCGTGGCCGGACTGGCCCGCGGCGTCCACGGTCCACAGTGCCGGGGGCGTCTCGCCCAGGTCCACGACCAGCCGGAAGTTGGCCCCCATTCCCGCCAGGTAGTTGGGGTCGAAGCCGGTGTTGCAGACGGTGACTCCCGATCCTCCGCAAGGCTGCCCGCCCCTGCTCAGCAGCTTGCCCAGATCTCCCCTGCCATCGAGCAGATGAGGGAGGTTCACGCGGTGCAGCTCTCCCCAGCTCCATTGCGACATATCGGTACCCATGCGCTCCTCAAGCTCGTCCAGGGTGGCCCGCAGTGCCTCTTCCGCCGCATCCGCGCGGCCGCCGGAGACGAACCACCCGTGCTCGTCCTCCGCCAGCAGCGCCACGGCTAGCCCTGAGAGCGCGCCTGCCAGGAGAGGCGCGGCCTCTTCAGGGAACCTCTGGCTGGCCACGGCGGAGCACCAGCGGGGAAAGAATATCTCGAAGACCGCGCCCGCGGCGCTGGCCGCGTCGACTCGGCGGTCCCACGACGCCAAAGCCTCCAGGGCGTCTTTCACACGCTCGTCCGACGAGCCCCCCAAAAGACTGAGAAGCGACGGCACGGCCTCGACCCCCCGTTCAGACTGCACGTCCGACTGCATCCGGGCGAAGTCGTCGCGGTCGGACCGGCCCCCCGCCTCGATCATCTCCCTGACCCGCTTGGCCCGGTAGCCTGAGCCCCACTGGCCCGACAGGGGATAGGGGAAGTCGTCAGGCACGGTCCGGTTGTTCGCGCTGCGCACCCACCCCTCGGGCGGGTCGACGACGCGGGGCATGTGGTCGTACGGCACGAGCCCGCCCCACTGGTGCTCCGGCTCCCATCCGGGCCGGTAGCCACGGTCCCAGTTGGACCTGATGGGAATCCTGCCACCTGCCTGGTAGCCAATGCGGCCGTCAATGTCCGCAAAGCCGAAGCTCAGCGTGGGCACCTTCCACGGCCTTAGGGCCTCTCTGAAGGCGTCGCAGCCATCCGCCCGGCCTATGTCCAGCAGGCACGATATCTCGTCGCTGAACGTGGCGCCCAGCCACTTGATCGAGACCGGTCCAGTCGACCGGGCCGGCTCGGGAAGAAGATGGTCGACCAGGGGGCCGTTGTGTGAGAAGCGGACGGTCTCTTCGACCGGACCGCTTCCCTTGACCTCGATGCGCTCCGTCAGGTTGCGCGCAGGCTCCCAATCGTAACCGTACAGGAACGCGTCCGTGTGGTCCGGGCTGGTCATCTCCTGGTACAGGTCTCTCTGCGAGCAGATATTGTTGGTCAGTCCCCAGGCCATCCGCCGGTTGCGGCCGAACCAGAAGCCCGGCACTCCGCAGTAGCCTGCTCCGGCGGTGTCAAATGACCCGCCCGACAGTCGGGCCTCATACCAGCAGGAGACGCTTCCGAAGGCGATGTGCGGGTCGCTCGCCACCATCGGCGCGCCCGACTTCGACAGCATGCCGGACACGACCCAGTTGTTGCTGCCCTGCCAGTCGTACGGATCGCCAACCACCTCGCCGACTGGCTCCGACCCCGACCCGGCGGAAGGATAGCTGCCCGGAGGGACGATCGACTCATCTCCGGCCTCCGGGGTAAGGAAGGCGCGGTATAGGCCCGGGTCGGCGAGGTATCGCTTGGCCAGCTCCGGCAGGAAGATCACCGGCATGCGGCCTGTCAGGTACCAGCGGAACTCGGCCAGTATGGCGACAGTGTCCACCGGCGACCAGGGCTCCGGGCGATAGCCCAGCAGGTCGAACTCGATGGGAAGACGGTCGGAGGAGGCCTCCATGGCAGCGTTGATACCGGACGAGAACGCCTCGAGCAGGTGCCGCGTCGCCTCCGGCAGCTCCGCCGCCTGCCGCGCGGCTATGCGATTGATCCCGACCGTCCTCACGAGGCGGTCGTACTCCAGAGCGTCCGAGCCGAGGATCTCGGCGAGTCTGCCCATCCCTCGCCTGCGGTAGTAGTCCAGCTGCCAGAGCCGGTCCTGCGCCATCGCGTAGCCGTAGCCGAAGAAGAGGTCCCGATCGTTCGACGCGAAGATGTGCGGGATGCCGTGTCCGTCGCGCACAATCTCCACATCTGCCTGAACGGGGGCGTCGACTGTTCCGGCGAGGTCGGGCGTCCTGAGCTCGGCCTGTCGCTTCCACCAGAGGTCGAACTGCTCCATGGTGAGTCCTGCGGCCCTCGCCACCGACTCGATGGACTCGCCGTCTCCCAGCTTCCGAAGGGCCTCCATGTCAGACATTCTCATAGGTGCATCCTCAATCGTGCTAAAGAGTGGTATTCAGCGCCGTCGGGCCGAGAGGGCGTATATTCGGCCCAGTCCCAGCCCGGCAATAGAGAGGGTCGGAACCCTTGCATCCTAGCATTATCCAAAGCCATACTCACGTGTGATGAACACGTCAATCTCCATACCGGACACGGTGTTGGAAGCGGCCGATTCGCTTGCCAAGCGCATGGCGGTGTCAAGAAGCGAGATCTTCCGTCGGGCGGTCGAGGCCTACGTCGACGCGCACGAACTTGTCTGGGTGCGCCAGGCCCTTGGCGCAGTGTACGTCAAGGAACCGTCGGCCATCGACGAAGGTCTGGCTGAGATGCAGGCGGCATCGGTGGGAAGGGAAGACTGGTAGCGCCGGTCTGAGGCTGGTCATGAGCTTGTAGGAGACCTTCACTTTAGCTCGTACTCGACTGCTTACGGGTCGGCGAGTCCGCGAGCCGTAACTGATCAGACTTGAGGGGGATCTTCTCGAGCAGTGCTATCGTAGATGAAGATAAGGCTTGACGGACAGAACATCAGTCCGTACAATGCGGAGAGTCCCCATCGACGCAGCCGCCGAGCCTGAAGCCTCTATCCCGGTAACGGGGAACGGAACAGATGGAGCAAAACGGACCAATTTCACGAAAATCGCGGCCCCGCCACGAACGAACCGGCCCTGATTAGCTACGAATCAAGTGTCCCATAATCGTACCGGATCTGTTCTTATCCGTCCCTCAATTGTTCCACGCGCGCCCCAAAGGGCGTCTCTGCTACCTCCCACGTCGCAGCACCCGGCCCGAAACCCATCTCATCAACTCTGAACAGTCACCGCGAACCAACGCGCTTGTCGCCCTACGATTTGGGGTGTTATACTCACGGCTCATAATTCCAGGGATGCGGCAACGAGGAGGAATCAGTGGAGTCGAACGGGTCTTTGCCATGCCGCAAGTGCCATGAGGGAGACTTGCTGCCCCTGTCCGATTTTGGCAGCCAGGGCGCTCCCATCCACTACAAGGCGTGGGTATGCAGTAACCCAGGGTGCGGTTTCAACATCAAGATCAGGAACGGAGACGTCTATCTGAACGAACCGATAGCCAACGGGGAGATGTACGCTCCGCGGACGAGGTAGGCGGACGGCCTCGCTGCCTAACGGCTCCCAGTGGAGTGGTAGAATGTGTGGAGGACTGTGGGAGGCGGCATGCAGGCTTCTCTGGACACCCCACCATGACCGCGCTGCGGGGCATCAGCCCTACCTTTATTGTCGGGCTCTCCGCCAGCCTGGTCGGCTTGTCCTTGGTGACAGGTGCCGGCCTCTACTACACGTACAGCCTCTACGCCAGCAGCAATCTGGAGCATCTGAGCGTCACCGAAGCTGAGGTCGCCCAGGCGCTCTCGAAGAAGCCGCCACGGGACGAGCCCAGTCTGTTCAAGCCGCCGCTCACCAAGTCGACCCAATCTCCCCAAGAATTTCGAGGGCCGCCAGCCTCTCTCGATTCCCCCGTACCTCCCGTTCCGCCCCAGACGGCCCCGTCGGTCTTCCCCATCTCCGCTTACGAGACGGTCTACCCCGGCCTCCAACTGCACCCCAAGTACTGGGGCGAGCCGCTCTGGGCAGGGTCAGACCCATATCCCCACGTGATAACCGGCCTGCCCTCAGGGTTCAAGAGCGTCTTGAGCGACTCGCCCGCTAACCCCGCTAGTTTCGGCACGATGACGCGGATGAACATTCCGATCATTGGGGTCGATTCCGGCATCGAGGAGCTTGAGATAGTGGACCTGGGAGACAGTCAGGCCTACGAGAACCCGGACAACATCGTCGGTCACATCCCCCAGACCGCGGCGGCGGGAGAGGTCGGGAACGGATGGTTCTTCGGCCACCTGGAGAGTCCGGTGCGTGGTGAGGGGAACGTGTTCAGACGGCTTCCCGACGTACCGGGATATCTGCGCGACGGCGATCCGGTTTACGTGTCGCTGGAGAGCGACGCCGGGACTCACCTGTACCAGGTCACGGCGACGGAGGTCGTCCACCAGGACGACCTCCGCCTGTACAGCTCCGACGAGGCGACGATCACGCTGGTCTCATGCGTGCCGAGGCTGGTGTACGACCACCGTCTTCTCGTAACGGCCAAGCTGGTCGGGGTCGGCAACTGAGGCCGTCAGCGGCCTTCCCGTCTGCCCGACAGGCCCTTCAGGGCCAGCCGTGATCAGACTTCTCAGGCGCCGGGACAAGGACAGGACGGCTCGCGCCGTCGAGAAGACCCGCAGTAAGTGGTTCTCGCGGGTGGCGGGCATCTTCAGCCGCCCGGACCTGGACGCCGATCTGTGGGACGAGCTGGAAGAGGTGCTCATCTCCGCGGACGTGGGCGTCCCCACGACTGAGAGGCTCCTTGAACATCTCCGCGAGCAGGTGCGGGAGCAGCGGATCAGCGACCCGAGCCGGGCGCTGGAGCTGCTCAGGGAGCGGATGCTCCAGGTCCTCGACATAGAAGGCGCTTCGGAGCGGCTGGCGGTCCCGGAGCCTCCGCTGGTACTCCTGATGGTCGGCGTCAACGGCGTCGGCAAGACGACCAGCATTGCCAAGCTGACCAATGCCTACCTCCAAGACGGGCACACCGTCGTCCTCGGAGCGGCGGACACCTACAGGCCCGCGGCCATAGAGCAGCTTCAGGTCTGGGGAGACCGGCTGGGCGTGGACGTGATCGCGCACCAGTCGGGGGCCGACCCCGGCGCCGTAGCCTTCGACACGCTGGAGGCGGCGTCCTCGCGGGGAGCTGACGTGGTCATTATCGACACGGCCGGGCGGCTGCACACGCGGAAGAACCTCATGGAGGAGCTCAGGAAGGTACACAGGATCGTCGGCCGCCACGCGAGCGGGAAGTACCAGAGGGCGCTGCTTGCCCTGGACGCCACGACCGGCCAGAACGGCCTCGTCCAGGCACAGGCTTTTACCGAGGCAATCGAGTGCGCTGGGGTCTTCCTGGCGAAGCTCGACGGCACGGCGAAGGGCGGGATGGTGCTGGCCATCGCCGACGACTTGGGGCTCCCAGTCCTCTACATCGGCACGGGAGAGCGGCCCGAGGACATGGCCGCTTTCGACGCCCGTGACATGGTCGACGGACTCCTCGGGAGCGCCGCGGGCGGCTAGTCCTCGACGACTGTCGTCCAGTCCACCTCAGACAAGAGTGACGCAAGTGGAGTGAGTATCAATTCATGGGCCGCGCACCCTTCCAGGTCTTGGTGTTCCCCTTTCGCAGAATCGAATCGCTGCATGAATTCGCTGTCTTCAGGCGCTCGGACTCTGGCTATTGGCAAGGGATATCAGGCGGCGGGGAGGACGGCGAGTCACCCCTGGAGACGGCGCGGCGGGAAACGACGGAGGAGGCAGGGCTCCCGGAATCTCTCGATTTCTACAAACTGGACAGCCTGAGCCATGTGCCGGGCGACAACTTTGCCGCACGCAACCAGTGGCCTCCGAACCTGTACGTGATACCGAGTTATCCCTTCGCGGTCGATGCAGCCTCCCTGGAGATCGCCCTCTCATATGAGCACACCGTAGTCAAATGGCTATCGTATGAATGTGCCTCCGGTCTCCTCCACTGGGAGAGCAATCGGATAGCACTCTGGGAGCTGCAACAACGGTTGATAGCGAATGACCTTGGCAAGGCCCTCTAGCGCGATGAGCCGGGAGGACTACGGAAACTTCGGAAGTCCCTTCAACAGTTCGACTTGGCGATACTGGTGGATGGGCGTACTGGGTTCCGGCCTCCGACGGAACGACGAAGTGTGGGGCCGCCCGGCTCTGTGAGCGGACGGGTATGATGCGCCTATGCTGAACGCCTTATGGTGGCTGCTCGCGATCGAGGTTATCGCCCTCGCGGTCTTCCCGCTGGCTTACCATCTGCTGCCGAGCCTCCGGGACCGCGGCTACAGCATCAGCAAGCCCCTGGGCCTTCTCCTGGTTGGGTACGTCTCCTGGATACTGAGCCAGGTCCACCTGGTCCCCAGCACCCGTTTATCCCTGGCCGTCATGGTGCTGTCGTTAGCCTGCGTCTCCGGATGGCTGGCGTGGAGGCGCCGGGCCGACATCCTGCTCTTCCTGAAGAAGGAGTGGCGGGTCGTCGCGCTGGCCGAGATCATCTTCCTGGTCTTCTTCGTAGCTTGGACTCTCTACCGGGCCTCCGACCCGTCCATCGACCACACCGAACAGCCGATGGATTTCGCGTTCCTGAATGCCTCCATGCTGACGGTCACGGGTCCTCCCCAGGACCCGTGGCTGAGCGGGGAGTCTGTCAGCTACTACTACTTCGGCTACTGGATGATGGGCGCGCTGACCGAGCTGACGGGAATCGCGTCCAACGTCTCCTACAACCTGGCGATGGCGCTCGTTCCGGCGATGGCCGCCCAGGCGGTCTTCGGTCTGACCTACAGCGTCGTCCGGTCCCAAACGGCGCGTCTGGGCACAGCCGTGGCAGGGGGATTCGCAGCCGTTCTCCTGCTCGGCGTTGCGGCCAATCTGGAGGGGATGTTCGAGTTCATGCGGGCCAACGCCATCGGCTCGCAGGGCTTCTGGGACTGGCTGGGAATCAAAGGGCTGGACGGCCCGCTCGAAGAGCCGGCGGCTGGATGGTACCCGCAGGAGTTCTGGTGGTGGTTCCGCGCCACCCGCGTCATCAATACGTTTGAAGGGACGCAGGAGCTGGACTACACGATACAGGAGTTCCCATCCTTCAGCCTCATCCTGGGGGACCTGCACCCGCATGTAATGGCCATCCCCTTCGCCCTGCTGGCCGCCGCGTTCTGCTGGGACCTCTTTCGCAGGGACCACCTGGGACTCAGTCATCGCCTGTCGAGTTGCACGGGGCCGAACGGCTCTTTGACCAGCCTGTCCGCCGGCTGGTGGCGAGGGGCGGGCTCCTACGCCTACATGCTTGCCCTGGGACTGGCAATTGGCGGGCTCGCTTTCACCAATATGTGGGACCTCCCGACCTATGCCTCCCTCCTGCTGGGTGTGGCCGTGCTCAAAGCCTACTCGCTGCGCACGAGGGGAGACGCGGGGGCCCCAACACCCACCAGAGTCTGGACGGCGCCTCTGCTCATCGCCGCGGGAGGCATCGCCCTCGCGGTACTGCTGTTCCTGCCCTACCACCTCACGCTCCAGAGCTCCGTGTCCGGCATAGCGCCGGTACCGGTCACGACCCGGCCTGTGCACATGGGCATAGTCTGGGGTCTCTACCTGGCGGTGATCGCGCCCTTCATCATCGGCGCCTTCTGGCGGACCACGCTGTCCGAAGACTGGGGCCGGACGGCGGGTCTGGCGCTTGGCATCGCGGCCCTGCCCATCGTGGTCTGGGCTTTCCTCCACATGGAGGGCGGCGGGACGACCAGCGACATCTGGGACCGCCTGGTCGCCGTGCTGCCGCTTGCCTCGCTGATCGCCATCGCCGTCTTCACCACGTTCTCGTCCGTACGCGCCGAGGGAGCGACCGGAGGGTCGTTCGCCCTGGCGCTGTCGGCCCTGGGCCTCATGCTGATAATGGGACCGGAGCTTCTATACATCGATGAAGCCTTCGGGACGAGGATGAACACGGTCTTCAAGCTCTACTACCAGGCCTGGGTCCTCCTCGCGGTGGCCGCTGGATTTGCCTTCCACTTCTGGGCCAACCTGGGAGACCGGGGGGAGGGCTGGAAGCGAGCGTTGGGGACAATCTGGGCGGTAGTAGTCTGTATGCTGCTGCTCGCGTCGCTGTACTACCCGCCGGCGGCGGCGGCAAGCAAGGCGGAGTCGTCCTCCACCGGCGGCGGCACGCTGGACGGGTTGGCCTACGTCGCCGAGTTGCGCCCCGCGGAGCGCGATGCGATAGAATTCCTAAGAGGAGAGGCGGGCCGGGAGTCGACGATGGTGGAGGCCGTTGGCGAGTGGTTCGACTATGGGCTAATATCGCGCAGCACAGGCATCCCGACCGTCTTCAACTGGCCCGGCCACGAGGTACAGTGGCGCGGATCAGCCGACCAATTCGAGGGCCGGGAGCAGGACGTAGCCGACATCTACCAGAGCGAGAGGTGGGACCACGTGCAGAACCTCCTGGCTCGCTACAACGTTGAGTATGTATACGTCGGGCCGCGGGAGAGATCGAAGTACGGGACGGAGGGGCTGGAGAAGTTCGGGGAGTTCATGGACACCGTGTTTTCGAAGGACGATGTCACCATCTACCGCGTCCGGTAGGTTATAGCGCCATGCACGGGACACGCTCGTGAGTACGTCCGTACCAGTTTCACGCCACGAGGAAGAAGAGGTGTCTCCCGCGCCTTCGTCCAGGCGATGGTGGAGTGCGTTTTCGTGGAGTGGGTTTTCATGGAGGGCGCTCCTCGGCCACGCGCCTCCACTGGCCAGGTGGGAGCTGGCCGCGTACGGCGGCCTGCTTGTCATTGCCGCCGCGATGCGCCTCTGGGACCTGGGGGCCAGGGCGATGCACCACGACGAGAGTCTCCACGCCCTCTATTCCTACAATCTGGCAAACGGGGCCGGCTATCAGCACAACCCGATGATGCACGGGCCGTTCCAGTTCGAGTCCAACGCCGCGATATTCCTGGTTCTGGGCGACAACGACTATACCGCCCGTCTGGGCGTCGCGCTGATGGGGACCCTGCTGGTAGCGCTTCCATTGCTGTTTCGGGGCAGGCTGGGCAGGCCCGGCGCCCTGATAGTCGCCGCGGGCCTGGCTGTCTCACCGGCCATGCTGTACTTCAGCAGGTTCGCGCGAAACGACATCTACATGGCCGTCTGGTCTCTAGGCCTCGTGATAGCGATGTGGCGCTACCTCGACGAGGGTCGCAACCGCTATCTGTACGCCGGCGCTGCGCTGCTTGCCCTCGCGTTCTCCACCAAGGAGACCGCGTTCATACTGGTCGCGATACTGGGGTCATACCTGGTTCTGGAAATCGCCGCCCGCAGGTGGCCGTCGATGAGGCCCGCCACCGAGCTGAGGGGCCTTTCGCCGCCCGAAGCGGTCCGAGGGGCCTTCAGCGGCATCCGATCCGGCCTCCGAAGGCCCCTGTTCGAAGGAGCGGAGCGGCATGGCGCCTTCCTGGTACTGCTGAGTACGCTCACGCTGGCCCAGTGCTCCGCCTTCATCAGCTTCTTCCAGGACACGCCCCTGCTGAGCTGGTCCAACCTGATGCTCGTGCAGCCGATCGGCAGCGCCCACATCGGCGCGCCGGACGGGGGTGGGATCGTCGTGGCCTTCCTGGTCGTGGCCGGCCTGATCGGCCTGTCGGTCTATTGGGGGGCAAAATGGCGCTGGCCGGTTTGGTGGAGATGCGCTGCCATATTCTGGGTGATATGGGTCCTGATGTACTCGACATTCTTCACCAATCCCGTGGGGATCGGCTCCGGTATCTGGCAGTCCTTGGGATACTGGATCATCCAGCAGGATGTGGCCCGCGGAAATCAGCCCTGGTACTACTACTTCATCATAACCTCGGTTTACGAGTTCCTGCCCCTCGTGTTCGGGCTGCTGGCAGCCGCCATCTTCATTCGGCGGGGCGACTCGTTCAACCTGTTCTTCGTCTTCGCCCTGCTGGCAATCGTCTTCTCCATCATTCGCTGGGGCGACTCGTTGGGCCTGCCCCTCATCTTGTTCCTCGTCTGCGGGATTCTCGCCGTCGTCTTCTACGTCATTCGACGGGCCGACTCGCTGAACCTGTTCCTCGTCTACTGGGCGATGACCACCTTCGTCATCTACACGATCGCCAGCGAGAAGATGCCCTGGCTCCTTGTGAACATCACGCTGCCCATGATCGTGCTGGCTGGCAGGTTCCTCGGAGAGGTGGTCGAGCGGACCGACTGGAGACGCGTGGTGTCCCATGGAGGCCTGCTGGCGGTCCCCGGTGTGCCGGTCCTCATCTCGCTGCTGTGGCTTGCGGCTATATACGAGCCCGGCGTCAGCGGGGACTACCTGTGGATAGCCGCCCTGCTGGTTGCCGCGGTGGTACTCGCCGGACTGGGAGTCTACCTGGCGAGACTGGTTGGTCCCCGCAGCTTTGGAGGTATCGCCGCGGCCTCACTTGCCGTCATGCTGGCCATCTTGAGCGTGCGTGCAGGAGCGATCGCAGCTTACGAGAACGGCGACACGCCTGTGGAGATGCTGGTATACACTCAGACGACACCGGATATCGTGGAGCTCAAGGACCGGATCGAGGAGGCGGGCGCGGCCACCGGTCGAGGAGACAGCATCCCCGTCAGGGTCGATCAGACAAGTGGCTTTACATGGCCCTGGGCGTGGTACCTGAGAGGCCGCCCGTCGGTCGATTTCGGAGTCTACGACAGCTCTCCACTTAAGCAAGCTCCAGACTCGTCGGTGATTCTAGTGCACCTGAACAACAAGGCATCGACGGACAAGGCGCTTCAGGGGGTCTACACTGACGGCGAGCGATTCAGGCATAGGTGGTGGTTCCCCGAGTACACCTACAGGGATCTCACGGTGGGCGAGTTCCTGTCGAGCTTCGTGGACCGGGACTCCAGGCGCAGGGCGATGCTCTACTTCCTGAACCGCGAAGGAATCAGAGACCGCCTTGACAGCGAGGATGCCTTCATCTACTTCTCCAATGACATCGCGGCATCCGACGGGAACGACAGCCGATAGTTTCCTGCGATAGGACTTGTTGATACGCACGTGTGAGTTGAGGATGAAGCGACTGGACTCCGGCCTTCGCCGGAGTGACGGCGAGGAGGTATGACTATGAGGAAGCTCGCTATCGGATACGGAGCGCTGGCCGGCGCCCTGTTGACAGCGCCCCTGATCGGGTTGCTCTACCTGGCCCACAAGCTCGTAGGCCTCCCCTACCTTCCTTTCGATTTCTTCGACTGGATGACGCGGCTGCTTCCGGGCTCCATGGTCACATTCGGCATCGACATGATGATCGACACGATCAGGCTCTTCGGCGTGGGCGTTGCCGGCACTGCAAGAACCGCGGAGAGGGTGATCGCGGTCGTCCAGCTCTTCCTGATGGGAGTGGCCGGCGGCGTCATCTTCTTCGCAATATTCAGGCTGCGGGGCGCCCGCCCGGACGTCATCAGCGGACTGGCCGCCGGCGCTCTGGCCGGCCTGCCGATGATAGGCATCAGCATCGCTATCGAGGGCTCGACGGTGCAGCCCATTCTGGTGGCCCTGTGGCTGAGCGTCGTCTTCCTGGCCTGGGGAACGGCCCTCAGGGAGATATACGTTCGCGTTACGCCTCTTCCCGCCCACGCCGCCGCAGATACTGCACCGGCGGCGGCGCACACGGTCGACAGGAGGCAGTTCCTCATCCGCGTCGGGGCGGCGACGGCTGTGATAACCGTCGCGAGCTCCAGCCTTGGAACCCTGCTGGCTCGTCAGGCCCGCCAGGAGCAGGAGCGCGCGCTGGAGGGCTCCATGGCGCATGTGGCCGAGACCAGCACCGGATCGCCGTTCCCGAACGCCAGCGATCCACTGATGCCCGCGCCGGGGACTCGCCCGGAATACACGCCCCTGAAGGACCACTACAAGGTGTCGATCCGCACCGCGCCCACGGTCATAGATGGAGACACCTGGAGGCTCCCGATCTTCGGCGAGGTGGACAACCCGCTGTCGCTGACCCTGGACGACCTCCGGAACAACTATGAGCCGCAGTCCCAGTTCGTGACCCTGTCGTGCATTTCCGGGCGGGTCGGTACCGACCTGATCAGCACGACCATGTGGACCGGCGCGAGAGTCGAGGACATCCTGGCGGACGCCAAGCCCACCGACAAAGCCCGCTACCTCTTTATCAAGAGCGGCGACGGGTTCTACGAGACGGTCGACCTGGACCTGATCGCGTCCGAAAGCCGGATCATGCTGGCCTACGACTGGGACGGCCACCCGCTGCCGATCGATCACGGATTCCCTCTGCGTATCTGGCTGCCCGACCGGTTCGGCATGAAGCAGCCCCGGTGGATAACCGAAATAATGGTGGTAGAGGACTACAGGGAGGGCTACTGGGTCGAGCGCGGCTGGGACGAGGTGGCCCGCGTCAAGGCCACGTCGGTCATTGACACCATCGCCCAGGACGCGACGTACGAGAGCGATGGGAAGACGATGGTCCCGGTCGGGGGCATCGCCTTCGCCGGCGCGCGCGGGATATCGAGAGTCGAGGTGCGAGTAGACGGAGGCCCCTGGCGGGAGGCCAAGCTCCGGGGACCCCTGTCTGAGACCACGTGGGTACTCTGGCGCTACGACTGGCCGTTCGAGGCCGGTCCTCACGGGTTCGAGGTCAGGAGCGTGGAAGCAGACGGCACGCCGCAGATCGAGGAGGAGCGGGGCAACCGCCCAAGCGGCGCTACCGGGATCCACACCAAGCACGCCAGCCTGTGAGGCTCCCGCCAAGTTGATACGCTCTCCAAAGCTGTGGGCCGGGCTGGGGCTCAGCGTCGTTCTCATCGGCCTCTTCCTGACCACGGTCGATGTCGGGCGCATGTGGGAAGCGCTTGCCGGCGCGAACTACGCGTACGTCGCGCCGGCGGTGGGGATGTACATTGTCTCGGTGCTGTTCAGGACGGCCCGCTGGCAGCTCCTGATGCGCCACATGCGTCCGGTGAGCATCAGACGGCTGTTCCCCGTGGTGGTAGTGGGGTACATGGCCAACAACCTGTTGCCCCTGAGGCTCGGCGAGCTCGTACGCAGCTACTACGTCAGCCAGCGCGAGGGGTTGAGCAAGACATCGGCCCTGGCGACCATACTTGTCGAGCGGGTACTCGACGCGATAATGCTGCTGCTGTTCATCGCGATCATCGCCCTGTTCGTACCTCTCTCCGGGCTGGCCACGGCCTTCAGTGAGCGGTCGGGCGTGCCGACCCTTCTGCTTGTCATCGGCTTCAGCGCCCCGTTTGTCGTCACGATGGCCATGTTGATAGCTTTCGCCGCCAACCCCGACAGGACCAGGGCGGGGGCGATGCTGGCCCTGAGGCCGCTGTCCGGCCGGTTCAAGGCCACGGCCGGAGGCCTGATGGACCTCTTCCTGGAGGGACTGAAACCCCTTCGGAGCACCCGAATGCTCACCGCCCTGCTAGTCCTGACGGCGCCCATCTGGATCTTCGAGGCGGGGCTCTTCCTGTTCATCGGATACTCGTTCAAGATCGACTCCGCTTTCGACAATACGGGTGACATGGCCGTCGCCATGGTGCTGGTCACGTCCATCGCGAACATAGGGAGCTCGATACCGGCCGCCCCCGGGGGCGTGGGGCTGTTCGAGCTGATCTCAAGAGAGACGCTGGTGCTGATGCCGACGTCGGACGTCTCGCGGTCCGTCGCCGCCGCCTTTGCCGCGGTAGCACACGCCTGCCTGCTGCTGCCTATGATCGGGCTCGGCCAGGTATTCCTCTGGAAAGAGCACCTCTCCCTCAGGGGCCTTTCAAAGGCCGGCCTACCGGGACTGGAATCGGCAGCAGCCGGGGGCAAGACGGAATGAGGGTCGGCATAGTCGGCGCGGGCGCGGCCGGTCTAACCGCGGCCCACGAGCTGTCGAAAGAGGGCCACGATGTGGCCGTCTACGAGCGCGCTCCCTTCGTCGGCGGCCAGGCCTCCACCTTCGACGTATGCGGCGCGCGACTGGAGAGGGGCTACCACCACCTGTTCACCAGCGACACCGACATGATCGATCTGATCGAGGAGGTCGGTCTGGGCGAGCGCATGCGCTGGATAGAGTCCAGCGTAGGGACCTTCCACGGAGGAAAGACTTACAACTTCGTCTCGGCCCTCGACCTTCTGCGCTTCAAGCCCCTCAGTCTGCTCGACCGGCTGCGCCTCGGCCTGATGACCCTCTACCTGCAGCGGAGGAAGGACTGGCGCTCCTTCGAACCGGTAACCGCGAACGACTGGCTGCTGAGGTGGGCGGGGAAGAGGACGTGCGACGCCTTCTGGGAGCCTATGCTCAGGGGCAAGTTCGGGGAGGAGTTCTACGACCAGGTAGGGATGACGTGGGTGTGGGGCAAGGTTCAGACCAGGTTCGCGTCGCGGGGCAAAGGGCTGGGACGGGAGAAGCTCGGCTACCCGTCCGGCAGCTTCGGGGAGGTGTTCGACACGCTCGCCGACCAGATTAGATCTGGCGGCGGGACCGTCGAGACTTCCACGTCCGTTTCTCGCATCACGGTGAAGGACAGCCGGGCCGTGGGCCTCGCAACACACCCTACGCCCGCCGAATGGCAGTCACCTCAGCCCTTGACGTACCAACGGCCGCTCTCGGGTGAAGAAGAGGAGGCCAGGCCCCCGGAGGAGTCCGACAGGACCTTCGACATGGTACTGTCGACCGCTCCGTCGTACATTCTTCCCAAGCTGGTCCCGGAGCTCCGGGGCGAATACCTCGAGAAGCTCCTGGGAATGCAATACCTGGCCGCCGTGCTTGTGATCCTCGTGCTGGACCGGCCGCTGTCCCACGTCTACTGGCTCAACGTCGCCGACCGCTCGATCCCCTTCGTCGGGGTCATCGAGCAGACCAACTTCCTCCCACCGGACACATACGACGGCAAGCACGTCGTGTACCTGTCGAACTACCTGAGTCGAGACGACCCTATGTACGGTATGACGCACGAGGCTCTGCTGAAGGAGTATCTCCCCCATCTGCGCAAGATCAACCCGGACTTCGAGGAGGAGTGGATAGTGGAGAGCTATCATCACCGGGTGGACGCGGCCCAGCCTATCGTCGGCGTCAACTACTCTGACCGGATCCCAGAGCACCGAACGCCCATCGGCGGCCTCTACCTCGCCAACACGACCCAGGTATACCCCGAGGACCGCGGCACGAACTACAGCGTCCGCATGGGCAGGCGCGTGGCACGGATGATGATGGATGACATGCCGTCCTGAGGAGACCGGCGGACGACGACGCCCCGGTCAGGCTTCCAAAAGAGTGAGCGCCCATGTATCATTGTGACAAATTTAGCAGACGGCGGAGGCTGCCCAGTTGAGCTCCGATGCCGACGGCATCAAGGATCGGGTGCGCAAGGCCATCTCCTCGGGGAATCGCCCCACCAGAACGGTCCTATCGTCGCTTCTAGCGGCCCACGACGAGCTAGGTTACCTGCCTGACGAAGCCATAGAAGAGGTAGCCGTGCTCTCTAACACCACCATCAACGAGGTCTGGGGAGTCGCCTCTTTCTACACGAACTTCCGGTTCACCCCGCCCGGGCGCCATGTCATCGAGGTCTGCTGGGGCCCCACCTGCCACCTGGCGGGAGCCACCGACATCATCGACTCAGTCCAGCGCCACCTTGGGCTATCTGGCGAGGGTGAGACCGAAGATGGACAGGTCAGCCTGAAGTACAACACCTGCCTGGGTGCATGTGCCCAGCCGCCGGTCGCGAGCCTCGACCATAAGCTCGTAGGACGCCTGACCGTCGATTCGGCGAAGAAGGCGGTCGACAGGGTCCTGAACAGCGCCGACTGAGAGGGAGCGGGTCTCAGAATACGATGGCCACATACCAGGAACTCAAGACCGAGGCTGACCGCCGCTGGCAGGCCCGGCAATCGGACAAGCCCTGGATCAGAGTCGGCACGGCAATGTGCGGTCAGGCGGCCGGCGCACTTGACGCCCTGGCCGCATTCGAGTCGGAGCTTGACGCCCGCGGCGTAGACGCCAACGTTGACGAGGTCGGCTGCCTGGGGCTTTGCTTCGCCGAGCCCCTCATCGACGTACACATCCCCGGCAGGTCCAGGCTCTTCTTCTCCAACGTGACTCCCGAAGTCGTTCCAGACATAGTCGACTCCTCCGTAGCTGGCAGGCGGCTGCCGGACGGCAACGTGCTCGGATACCTGGGAGAGTATCCCATCGACGGCGTGCCCAACCTCATGTCGCTGCCGGGCATGAGCTACCAGCACAAGATCGCGCTGCGAAACGCCGGTCACATCGCCCCGGACGACGCCTATCAGTACCTGGCAAACGAGGGGTACTCGGCGCTTCGCAGGGCAATTACGGCGATGGAGCCGTCTGAGGTTATACAGGCGGTGACCGATTCCGGCCTCAGGGGCCGGGGCGGAGCGGCATTCGCTACCGGGATCAAGTGGAGCTTCCTCGTCCGCTCCCCCGGACCGCCGAAGTACATCCTCTGCAACTGCGAGGAGGGCGACCCCGGGGCCTTTAACGACAAGGGCATCCTGGAAAGCGACCCGCACATGCTCCTGGAGGGCATGGCGATAGCGGGATACGCGACGGGGGCGACCAACGGGATAGTCTTCATCAGGCACGGCCACGACGGACCGATAGACCGCACCGAGAGGGCAATAGAGCAGGCCTACGAGCTGGGCCTTCTGGGAGACAACATCCTGGACACCGGGTGGAGCTTCGACATCGAGGTCGCGCTGACCGGCGAATCGTACGTGTCCGGTGAAGAGACCGCCCTGATGGACGCGGTCGAGGGCAAGCGCGCCATGCCGCGGTTCAGGCCCCCGTTCCCCGCCCAGGTCGGAGTCTGGGGCAAGCCCACGAATATCAACAACGTCAAGACGCTCTCGTACGCTCCTTCGATCATCGCTAACGGCAGCGAATGGTTCTCCGGCATCGGAGTTAACAAGAGCACCGGCACCGCGATCATCTGCCTCAGCGGAGACATCGAGCGGCCCGGCCTGTACGAGGTCCCGATGGGGCTAACGCTTGGCCAGGTCGTGAACGACATCGGCGGGGGGGTGCCCGGGGGCAAGAAGCTCAAGATGCTGCAGACGGGCGGGCCGCTCGGAGGCCTGCTCAGCGCCGAGAGCCTGAGCATCCGGCTCGACTTCGACGAGATGAGACAGGCCGGCGCCATCCTGGGCTCCGGGGGGATCATCGTGGCGGACGAGGACACCTGCGCGGTCGACATGACCAGAGTGCTCGTGGCCTTCTGCCAGTACGAGTCGTGCGGGAAGTGCTTCCCGTGCAGGCTGGGCATGGAGCACCTCCTGGAGATCGTCGAGCGCATCAGCCGCTTCGATTCCAGGCCCGGCGACGTGGAGCTGATGCGGAGCATCGGGGAGACCATGGAAGGCGCTTCGCTCTGCGGCCACGGCCAGCTCGGGTTCGGGCCGATCCGCTCGGCATTCCAGCACTTTGGAGAGGACTTCACGATGCACATCGAAGAGCGCCGGTGCCCGACCGGCAGCTGCCTGCGGCCCATGCCGGAAATCAGGAACACCAGGCCCTATGCCGTCGACTTCGTACCGGTCGGCGCGCGGGAGCCTGTCGCCGGAGCTGCGGATGTCTAACCAGATAAGCCTGACCATAGACGGGACGCCTGTCACGGCCGAGCGGGGGGCCAACCTTCTCCAGGCGGCCCTCGACGCTGGCAAGTACGTCCCCTATCTGTGCTACTACCCCGGCATGAAGCCTTTCGGCGCCTGCCGCATGTGCGTCGTCGAAATAGAAGGCGGCCCGCCCGGGACGCCCGCCTCCTGCACGGTGCCGGCGGCGGACGGCATGGTCGTGACCACAAAGTCGCCGAAGCTGTCGACGGCCCGCCGGGGCATCATGGACCTCTTGCTGGCGGAGCATCCACACGGCTGCCTGACCTGCCATCGGATCGAGCTGTGCGGCCCCGCGGACATCTGCCTCAGGCACGTGTCGGTCAACGACCGCTGCGTCACCTGTCCCAAGAACGAGAGGTGCGAGCTCAAGGACACGGTCCGCTACCTAGAAATGGACTTGGATACGCCTCTTACCTACAACAACCGCCACCTTCCGTTTGCGGTGTCCGACCCCTTCTGGGAGATGGACATGAACCTGTGCATCGTCTGCGCGCGGTGCGTGCGCGTCTGCGACGAGGTCAGGGGCGACTATGCGCTCACGCTGCACCAGAGATCCAGCAGGAGCCTGATTGGGACGTCGCACGGGACATCGCTCCTCGAGTCGGGCTGCGAGTTCTGCGGAGCCTGCATAGACGTGTGCCCGACGGGCGCGCTGGTTGAGCGGGACTACAAGTGGGACAAGGCCGCCAGCATAACGACCACCACCTGTCCGCATTGCCCGGTCGGCTGCCAGCTGAAATTGGAGGTCGACAAGCGTGGCCGCCTGATCCGCTCGATCGGAGACCTCCACGGAGAGGCCAACCACGGCCAGACCTGCTACAAAGGCAAGTTCGGGCTCGACTTCGTCAACCGCAAGGAGCGGCTGAAGCGTCCCCTGATAAAACGCGACGGCCAGCTGGAGGGCGCCTCCTGGGACGAGGCGCTGGACGAGGTGTCGAGCCGCCTCGCAGAGTACCGCGACGGCAGCTTCGCACTGATAGCGTCTCCCAGGGGCACTAACGAGGACAACTACACGGCCCAGAAGTTCGGGCGGGCCGTCATGCGGACGAACAGCGTCGACACAAGCTCGAACCTCAGGCCGGAGATCGTGGCGCCCCTGCGCGACCAGATCGGGTACGGCGCAGGCACCAACCCGATCTGGGACCTGGAAGGGGCGCGGGGCTTCCTGGTCGTGTCGAGCAATATGACCGAGGAGCAGAACGGCGCCGCGGTTCCCCTCAAGAAGGCAGTGGGCGCGGGGGCCTTACTAATAGTCGTAGACCAGCGCGAGACGGAGCTGACCCGCCACGCCACCATCTGGCTCAGGCCCAGGCCAGGCAGCGAGCTGGCCCTCGTCGGAGGAATGATCAGGACGATACTGGACGAGTCGCTCGACGACCACGACTTCCTGGCGGACAACTGCGACGGCCTCGACGCGCTCCGGTACGCGCTCTGGCAGTTCGATCCGATCCGGGTGGAGGCGCTGACCGGCGTTCCCACGGACGACCTGCGCAAGGCTGCCAGGCTCTTCGCCCAGGCCAAGCCCGCCGCGGTCCTGTACGGCCTCGAGACCGTGGAGAGCGTCCGGCGCGAGCCGCTGGTTGCGGGCCTGGTCAACCTGGCACTTGTCACAGGCAACGTCGGAAGGCCGTCCTCCGGGCTGTACCCGCTCTTCCTGGGAGCAAACGACCAGGGCTCGCTGGACGTAGGATGCACGCCTGCGCTGCTACCCGGACAGGTTGACATCCACGACGCCTCCGCCCGCGAGAGGCTTGAGCGGGCCTGGGACACGTCTTTGCCATCCACGCCCGGCCATCCGATCACCCAGATCACGAACGCCATCAACGCCGGCGAGATCAGGGCGCTTCAGATAATTGGTGACAGCCCGGCATTCACGAATGGCGAGCTTGGGGACTTCGTCGAGGCGCTGGAGCGGCTGGAGTTCCTGGTCGTGCAGGACACGTTCGCCAATCGGATCACCAATGCAGCCGACGTCGTTCTCCCGTCAGCGACCTTCGCAGAAAAGGTTGGGACATACACAAACATGGAGAGGCGGGTCCAGTTGCTTCGGCCCGCCCTCTCGCCACGAGGCGACGAGAAACCCGACTGGCAGATCGTCGGCCAGATAGCCGCCCGCATGGGCGCTCAGGGCTTCAACTGCGAGAGCCCCGAGGAGATATTCGACGAGATAAACAACGTCGTGTCCTACTACGGCGGCATTACCTACGAACGCATCGGCTCCAGGGGCCTGCAGTGGCCGTGCCTCGCGGCTGACATGGTGGACACTCCCGTGCTCTTCGAGTCCGGGGTCGAGACACGGAAGGCAAAGCTCGGCGAGATGAGCCTGCCTGCCCCACTCGAGACCGTGGACGAGGAGTACCCCATGCACCTGGCGCGCGGCAGGGTACTGCACATGCCGGAGGAGGAGTTGGAGATAGAGGTCGTCAAAGGGCGCAACCGGATCAGGCGCGACGACGTTATAGAGATGCACCCCGACGACGCGTCGGATATGGGAGTGGTCCAGGGTGACTGCATAGAGGTCTTATCCCCAATGGGCAGGATGCAAGGCTTGGCCAGGCTTACCGGGACGCAGAGGGCCCTCGTCTCGTCGACCTCGCTGTTCGGCCAGACGATTACAGCCCTCGAGCACGACAGGTCGCCCGACCCCATGCTCAAGATGCCGACGCTGCCGCTCCTGCCCGCCAGGGTGGCGAAGGTCTCCCCTCCCTCGACCGGATAGAGGGCCAAGCCAGGGCCTGATCGGCACAGTCACGGAGGACAGACCGGCTTGACCACGTTACGACGCAGGCCGAAGCTAGCCGAGGTCCAGGTCCTGCAGAAGAAGGTGCTGACCTCGGACCTCTTCTTCATGTGGATAGAGAGGCCAGAGGGATTCACCTTCAAGGCTGGGCAGTACTGCACTATAGGACGGGACGGGATCGAGCGCGCCTATTCAATAACCTCCGCACCGCACGAGCCCGACCTCGAGCTCTTCGTCGAGGTAGTACCCCCGCCTGATGGAGTGCTGACGCCCAAGCTCTGGGAGCTGGTGCCCGGCGATACCCTCTCCATACGGCCTCGCGCCAAGGGGCTCTTCACGATGAACCCCTCGCTTCCGAACCAGCTGCTTGTCGGCACGGTCACGGGGATCGTGCCGTACGTCAGCTTCCTACGCGATTACATCCACACCGGAGGGGAAGGACACCGCTTCTACGTCCTCCAGGGCGCCAGCTACCGGGACGAGCTCGCGTACGACGCCGAGCTGGAACAGATAGCGGCCGAGCGCCCGGAGCTTCTCACCTTCGTGCCGACAGTCAGCCGGCCGGGAGAGGCCCGCAACCGCGGCTGGGAGAGCGAGACCGGCCGGGTCAACACGGTCGTCGAGAAGTACATCGAGAAACTTGGGCTGAGCCCCAGCGACACCCTGGTCTACGCCTGCGGACACCCCGGGATGATCGAGGACGTGAAGGAGCGCCTGCTGCCCAAGGGCTTCAGGGTCGACGAAGAGCGCTTCTGGAAAGAGGACTAGGCCCGCTCACGTTAACGGGTTCTGAGTGCCTTCCCCCTACCCTTCTCAACATCGCGGCTTCTTCGCCAGCCCAATAAGCTCGAGATACATGGCCACGTTCATGCGGAGGGCTCAGTCTCCTCGCGTTCGTGATGTTCCGTATGTGCGCAGGCCTGGCGAAACAGACCCTCGGTCTCCTCTGAGATCGTTGGCCAATCGGCGTCGAATTTTTCCGCATCGAAGGCCACCCCGCCACGTTCGACCACGTCCTCCTCGGCATAGATGGGGGCGCCGGTGCGGACGGCCAGCGCTATGGCGTCGCTCGGTCTGGAGTCGCGCTCGATGGTGGTGCCGTTTCTCTGAAGTACGATCTTTCCGAGAAACATGTCCCCCTTCAGTTCGCTCACGACCACCCGCGTTACCTTCGCGCCCAGATCGCTGATCACCGAGTCCATCAGGTCGTGGGTCATCGGGCGGGACAATTCCTTGCTCTGGAGCTTCAGGGCGATCGAATTGCCTTCGGCCGGACCCACCCAGATCGGAAGGTATTTGCTCACTTCCTTGGCCCTGAGCACGACCACCCGCTGTTGGCTGTCCGGGTTCACCGCTACCCGATCAACGGTCATTTCTAGCATGTGGATATTCTCCCCTTCTTCAATGTATATGCGCATGTGCGCCCAGTTGGAAAAGCCATACTCCGCCGCCACGACGTGCTGAGCGTCGCGGAGGGATAGTGGAAGGTCGATGGTCGGCCGACGCCCGGGAAAGCCGAGACAACGACTCCCGACAACGCTCGAAGGCAGAGGGTTGTCGGGCTCGATATGCCTTCAGGAGATCCTTGGCCTGGTTCTTGAGGTGCTCAAGATTCGGCCGCGCGGGAAGAGGGCGAGAGGGCATAGGCACTCCTTTCCATTGGCCTGGTGTCCGCGTTGTCAGGCAGAAAAGAGTGTCGTCGTACCAGTGTGGAGGGGTAGGCTCGGCCTTTGCGCGGACTCGGAGGCTCCCCCCAGAGCACGGAGAGCATGATAGCCAACGCCGCAAACCCCTGTCAAACATAGTGAGAAAGGGGGCACCAATATCCTGACTCCGGCCATCGGTCAGATCAATCTCATCCGCCTCATTGACAGGGCAGCACGCATGTGCAGTTATTCTCCCATGCCGCACACCTACACCCCCGCACCCACCGACGCCGCGGGCGCCGCCGTGTCACACAAATGTCTCAATCGTGGCACTGAATGTCACGTCAATGTCGCCCCAATGTCGCGTTCACGTCACAATCGGCAAGCCGGTCCCAAAGCTGAAAGTCGCGAAATGTCACAGAATGTCAATATATCGCTAAATCCCAGATTCCCCACCTGACATGGTTGGGGGCTGCTCGGTGTGCTTTCAGGGGGTGTCCGGGTGTCGACCAGGGGTGACGCATGACATGATCGGGCATCGGACAGGGTCTCGGTGTCAAGGGCGGAGAGAAATCAGGCCGTGTGGCGGAGCAAAAGTGTACCACTTGAGCGGCGATGTTCAGCGGAAATGTCCGCCTACGACGGGTGTCGTCGGGAGCCCTTAGTCGCAGCGAGGTTGGTGGAGCCTATGCGTCAGGGGAATCGCTGGCTGAGCGCGTGGTGACGGCCTGCCGGCTCTGCTTGAGGCGGTAGCTTTCGCCGTTCATCTCCAGGATGTGAACTCTGTGAGTGAGGCGGTCCAGCAGGGCGCCGGTCAGTCTCTCCGAGCCGAAGACCTCGGTCCACTCGTCGAAGGGCAGGTTGGTGGTGACCAGTACCGACCCCCTCTCGTATCTCTGGCTGAAGACCTCGAAGAGGAGCTCAGCGCCGGTCTTGGAAAGTGGTACGAAGCCAAGCTCGTCGACGATAAGCAGCTTGAGTCGGGCCAGCTTCTTCTGGAGGTTGAGCAGTCGCCGCTCGTCCCTGGCCTCGATCAGCTCGTGGACCAGCGAGGCGGCCGTGGTGAAGCCGACCGACAGTCCCCTCTGGCAGGCGGCGAGCCCCAGACCGAGGGCCACATGGGTCTTGCCGGTGCCGCTGTTGCCTATGGCGATGACGTTCTCCCGCCGGTCTACGTACTCGCAGCGTGCCAGCTGCATGGCCAGGTGCTTGTTCACCGACGGCATGGCCAGGAAGTCGAAGGTGTCGAGGCTCTTGGTGGCGGGGAAGCGTGCCGCCTTGATCCTGCGGTCAACCATCCGATGATGGCGGTCGATGAGCTCAAGCTCAGAGAGCCTCAGCAGGTAGCCTGGATGGTCGACGCCCTCGGCGGCGCACTGGCCGGCCACCTTGCAGTACTCCCTCAGGAAGGTGGGCAGCTTCAGCTCCTTGAGGTGATGCTCCAGCAGCACCGTAGACCTCTCGCTCACCGCCCGATCCCCGACATGAGCGCCATGTAGTCGCTGGCTGCTGTCTTCGTCACGGTGACCCTGGGCAGGTAGGGGTACAGCTCCAGGTCGAGTCTCTGGGGACGGCCCTCTATCCTGCACAGCACCAGGTGTTTGATGGCGTCGAAGCTTATGGCGCCGAGCCTGAGGCCATCACGCACGGCCTCGTACACCTCCTCCTTGCGGAAGTTCTCCACCAACCGCAGCACCTGTACGAACTCACGCTTGCCTCGCCTGCCCATCCTCGACTCCAGCAGTCTGCGCAGCATGCCGAACTCCTCCGGCAACTCCCACCCGGCCAAAGGAGCAGCCTGGTCCAGCGCTCCCGTCTTGCGCTCCAGCAGCGGCAGGTAGTGGACAGGGTCGAAGACGAAGTCGTCGCGTTCGTATGAGCGCGGATGCCGGGCTATCACCTCTGCCCCGCAGCTGATCACCACGTCACCCACATAGCCCCGGACCACCACCTCCCTGTGACCGTAGGCCACGGGCACCGAGTAGTCGTTGGTCCGGTACCGCACCAGGGACAGGGAGCTGACACGGCTCACGTGCTTGTCGCTGGCGTCGTATGGCACGGCGGGGAACGCCAGCAGGGCTTCCAGGTCACGCTCCATCCGCTGGCCTATCGTCTCCCTGTGCCCACGCAGCTGTCTCCCCATCCGTTCCAGGCACCTCTCCTCGAGGTAGGCGTTGAGCGCATCGAAGCTCGGGAACGACGGCACTGGCACCAGGAAGTTCCGGCGAGCATATCCCACCAGCCCCTCGACCTTGCCCTTGTCGTTACCCTTGCCGGGACGGCCGAACCGGATGCTCCTATAGAAGTCAAGTCGTGGCTTGAACTGTTTGGGCCGAGGTCCGTAGGGCAGAGAAGACTTCGCGAGCTACGTAGCGTTTGAGGCAACGGATGATCTCCGCCTTGCTCATCCCCTCCCTGGTGCGGCGTCGCATGTAGGACTGGGTCCGCGGGTCATACCGAAGTCTGACCACAACGATGCGATGGAGAGCAGCGTTGGCCTGACGATGACCGCCGCGATTGAGCCGATGCCGATTGGTCTTGCCTGAGGAAGCAGGTATGGGATTGACGCCGCACAGGGAGGCGAAAGAAGCCTCGGAGTGGAGGCGCTCAGGGTTGCTCCCTGCAGCCACCAGTAGAGTGGCTGCCGTGTCGGGTCCTATGCCGTAGCTGTCTACCAGGGCTGGGGATATGGTACGGGTGAGTCGTTCCAGCTCCCCCTCCAGGTCATGTATCTCCTTGCTGAGTTGACGGTAGCGGCGGGCAAGGGAGCGCAGGGTGTACTTGCCCGCCGCCGTGGGATCGTCCAGACGACCAGGCCGGAAGCTCTTGCACAGGTTGATCAGAGCACCGGCGGTGAGTCCAACGAGGGTCTCGCGAAGCTCAGCCGGGGCTGTGACAATCAGGGCCTTCATCTGATTGAAGGCCTGGGTGCGAGCCTTGACGGCCGAGTCTTTGGCGCTCTTGAGCATGCGAATCATCTCCACCTCTCCCTCCCCCGACTTGGGTGTGGCTTCGGCCACTCCCGCCAATACTGATCGAGCTGCCATCTCCGCATCGGTGGGGTCGCTCTTCCCTTTCCTGTAGCGGGTTGACCGGTCGGGCCGGTTGACCTCCACTACGGTATGGCCCCTACGGGTCAGGAATCGGGCCACTCCGGCCCCGTAGGAACCCGTACCCTCAATCCCAAAGGCGTGAATCTCTCCCAGACTCCGTGACCACCGTTCGAGATCCTGATAGCCATGCATAGTCGCCGGTGCGTGAAGCTCCCCCAGCCGTACACCCTGGCGGTCAATGGCCACTGCCACATGCTTGTCTTGGTGAGTATCCACTCCGACGACTACCCGAATAGAACGACCGCCTTCTTGATCTACGACTCCTGTCATCTCTACCACCTCCTCTGGGATAGCGCTCTGGCTGGGTGAGCGGACAGGACTGCGATGGGACTTAAAGCCAGGCTCCTATAAAGTCACTGCTCGCCGTGCCAAAGGCACTTCCGGGCCACCTCGACTCGAGTCGACAGATCCGGTTGAAGGCATGGTGCCAGTCCTCGAAGGGGTCAGACCCGGGCCGAGGTGGCCCGGTATTCATCATCGCAGTCCTCGAACAGGTAGTGCGACACCAGCTCCGAGAACACACGAGTACGCTGGCGCCGGCCGTCTCCCAGGATCCTGGCCACCGCCAGTCTCGTGTTGTCGTACAAGATGCTCCGCGGCACGCCGCCCAGGAACGAGAACGCCGAGACGTGACCGTCGCAGAACGCCTCGGTCGTCTCTGCGGGGTAGGCCTTGACGAAGCACGCGTCGCTGTGGGGAAGGTCCAGCACGAAGTAGTGGACGGTCTGCTCCACTCCTCCGATGACCGCCTTGGCCTGGCCGAAGTCGCACTGGGCATCACCAGGAGGATGGGAGAGCGGAACGTACATCTCGCGTGTCCGGCGCCGTCGCTCGCGCACGTAGTCCTTGACTATCGTGTACCTGCCACCGAACCCGTGCTCCGCTCTCAGACGGTCATAGATCCGCTTCGCAGTGTGGCGCTGCTTTCTCGGAAGACGCCGGTCCTCTTCCAGTATCCGGTCGATCACCCCGTGGTACGGGTCCAGCTTAGGGCGACGCGGCGGTGACTGTCGACGGTACCCGGGTGGCACCGAGTACTCCAGCATCTTGCGCACCGTGTCCCGGTGCAGACCGAACACCCGGGCAGCCTCTCGCGTGCTCATCCCTTCCACCATGCAGGCCCGGCGCACTCGAACGTACAGTTCCACTTTGTACATCCTTCACACCTTCCATCGAGTTGCCTCCAACTCTATAGAAGGCGGCGGGTGGTCCAGTTTTGCAGCGCCACTCCCGGACGCTCACCCCCGCCTCGCCGGTCCATTATTACTCCGCCCTTTACACGTGAACGAGCCGATAATATCCTGGGCCGTCAGCGGCTCCCCGTTGTGGAAGTTTATGCCCTCGCGCAACTTCAAGGTCCACTTCAGGCCACCATCGGTTATCGCAAAGTTGTCCACCAGCATGGGCTGCTGGATCTCCTCAAGGTCGCTGTGGAACAGTCCCTCATAGGCCATCTGGTTGGCATCGGCGGTCACGCCGGCAGTGGTGTGCTGGCTGTCCAGGAACTTCAGGCCGACACCCGAAGCATAGCGCAGAGTCCCACCCATGCGTGGGTCAACCTCCACGATCTTCTCCACCTCCCTGACCACCTCTTTGGTCACCACCACGTCTCTCGGTACCTCCCTCACCACTTCCTTCTCTACCACGACCGTCTGGCCGGGCACCATCACCTCCCTCACCACCTCCTTCTCGACCACGACCGTCTCGCCGGGTACCTGCACCTCCTTCACAACCTCTTTGACGACCTCGACCGGCTTCTCAACCTCGATGGTCCTGACGGTCTCCCTCTCCACCTCGACGATCTTCTCTACAGGTACCTCTCTGATCACCTCCTGGGTGACCACCTCCGTCACGGGCACCTCTCTGACCACCTCTTGGGTGCAGGCCGCTAAGGCCGTCGCTGCGAAGATCGAAACCAACAGAGCTAGTAACTGCGGAACATCTACGAATAGAGGAACAGGCACGGTGCGCCACGGGCCCGAGTCCGGGGCTCTAGACTGGAGTGAACAGACTACGCGTTGCTGCGGAGGTTGAGTGTACTCGCAGTGAGTTTCCTTCGAGCGAAAGCAGGTCGAAGTCGAGGTGGTCATTGAGAAAGGGAACGCACCAAGCAGTCTGAGGGACGTGTGCGGCAACTGCGATCACTTTTCTTCGAGCGATAGAGGACTCCATCGACCTGACATAGTCATATTGACAAACCTGTCCTATTGCATAACGAAGGCGCGAGACGAAGTTCTTGGGCGTTACGCTCTTGACTTCAACGATAAACTCAAGCCCAGCCTGGTGAACGAGTAGGTCGACTGACTTGGGATCGTGTTGCACGATAGCGTTCCTTGATCTGCAGATGTTGCCGATCATGACGAGCATCTGGTCGTGAAGGCGATGAGCGCTCTTGGCAAGACCTGCATCGTAAGCGGTTTCAATAGTCGTTCCTGTCGAATCTCCATCTTGTCTATGTAGCGACATGAACGAGCTTGGATCAAAGTCACGCATCCTCAGGCCGTCTCCAAAGCCATATGGCCGGAGCACCAGGTCTTTCTCTTCTTCTATTGAGTATGCATCATCCTCATCCGGGCCAACTAGTTCCGAAAGCTGCGACGGCAGAGGAATACCGATGTCTATGGCACCAAACGACGAGTACCACGATAGGCGATCAGATCTATCCAATGTCCTGGGGGTCCAGAAGGAAGCTGGATACTCCAGAATCCCACAAATATCATCTATTTCCTCTGCGCATTTTAGTCCATAGCCAGATATGCCAACAAACGCATTCATCCCTGTACGGCCAGTAAAGAAAGGTGTGAGGAGGAGGAACTTGATCCAGTCCTGGGCATTCCGACGCGCGTTTTTTGTTGACGGTTGTGCGATCGGCCGTCCTTGGCGTGAGTCTACGACTGCAGCAACACAGGCCTCCATATCATAGTGTGTCGAACAACGCATGACATATCCAAGCAATTCATCGACAGTGAGTCGGCTCGGTTCACCTCTTTTTTCGAGGGCTCTCAAAATACGCCAAATAAGCACAGCTGGGCGTAGCAGAACGCCACTGACGCGCTGCAGTTCAGCGAGATTCGGAGCCTCGCTGAACGCCGTATGACGCAGCCTATGACGGAGGTTGGCCGATATGGCCAGCTTGTGGCCATTGGGGTATTGGTACCTCAAGGCCTGGAGCGACATGACCTCCCTAAAGTCAACCGTCTTGTCCAGATAGGCTAATCCAAGAGGCGTCAGAGTGATTTGGTTAAGGACTCGAGTCGAAAAGATCAGAGCAAGTTCGCTAAGGACTTGCTGGTAGTCTCGCCAAGCATCGGGCTGGCCGCTATCGCTCCTAACGTTCGCCGTCCACAGATCGTTGGCAATGATGTATTCATTAATCTGGGCAGATGGATCTCGGGAGTCTGAGTACAAGGCGGCAGCCAGCAGTATCTGGTAGAGATTATCCGGGTCGATCACTCCCATGTGTTGGGTGAGATGCCATGTGAACCCAGGGTACGGCGGATTAGGCCCGCATACGGCAGGAGGATAACTGTGTCCCCGGAACCACCTAGTACCGGTTCCATGTGTATTTGACAAGTATAAGAAATAGGTTAGTCTTATGTATGATCCTATAGGGAGGACATACGAAGACATGGCTGCTCTCAAGTACAAGGTGGAGTTGAACGAGTCGGAACGGACACATCTCAAGCAGATGGCGAGTCGTGGCGAGACTTCGGCCCGTAAGGTCAAGCGAGCGCTGGTGTTGCTGAAGGCGGACGAAGGCATGACCGACCGTGACATCGCCAGCGGCCTATTGATAAGCGCATCCACGGTGGGACGTGTGCGCACGCGGTTTGTGAAGGAGGAACTCGACAGCGCACTCAATGAGCGCCCTCGACCGGGACAGAAGCGCAAGTTGGACGGCAGACAGGAAGCACATCTGATAGCCATCGCGTGCAGCGACGCACCCGAAGGACACGCGGATTGGACGATCCAACTGCTTGCCGACAAGGTGGTGGCGATGGGGTTTGCCGAGAGCATCTCCCTCGAGACGGTGCGCCAGATACTCAAAAAAACGAACTCAAGCCGTGGAAGAAGAAGGAGTGGTGCATCCCGGAGGTGAGCGGGGAGTTCGTGGCTCGAATGGAGGACGTGCTGGACCTGTACCACGCAGACTACGACCCGGACCATCCCGTGGTCTGTTTCGACGAGACATCCAGGCAACTGGTGGCCGATAAGAGACCGGTCATCGGGGCCAAGCCGGGTCGGGTGGAACGATATGACTACGAGTACAAGCGAAACGGCACTCGAAACCTGTTCATGTTCTGTGAGCCGAAAGCTGGCTGGCGGCATGTCGAGGTGACCGAGCGGCGCACTGCTGTGGACTTCGCTCATCAGATGAGGTGGCTGGTTGATGATGCATACCCTCACACAGAGACGATACGGTTGGTGCTGGACAACCTCAACACTCACAAGCTGGGCTCGTTGTACGATGCCTTCAAGCCAGCCGAAGCGCGGCGCATCGCCAAGCGCCTGGAGTTCCACTACACTCCCCTACACGGCAGTTGGCTGAACATGGCTGAGATAGAGTTGAGCGTATTTAGCAACCAGTGTCTCAACCGTCGAATCAGCGACGAGGTGATACTGAAGCGAGAGGTCTCGGCGCTGGAACGTAAGCGCAATGAGGCTGTCGCCGTCATAGACTGGCGCTTCTCCACTCAGGACGCTCGTACTAAACTTCAACACATCTATCCATCATATTCAGATTGAAACGGTACTAGTACGACCTCAAGGACCGCAGGCCCAACCGAGATATTCTCGACTCTCATGCTTCAAACCTCCGGATAAGTGCCACATGGATCCTGATAACGACTCCCTCGCCTTGAGCCTGCCGGGCGAGCGACTCCCTACTCAAACACCCGGACCGGGCCGGTGAACAGCTCATCGGGGAGAAACGGCTCATTGAAATCGATGCCCTCGGTGGTCACGATGCCGAAGGCCGTGTAATTCGTACTCTCGCCGGCGACGCCGCTGCCGTTGCCCCCGCCGTGGCCGATGGTCCACCGGCGGCCCAGGAGACGCCGGCCCTTCCACACCCCGCCCGTGGCGACCAGGTGGCCGAAGCGGGCCAGATCCCTGGCGCTCATCACCACCCAGCCCGGCCCGCCTCTGACCACGTGTCCATCGATCTCGTAGGGCGGGTCCAGGAAGTCGCCGTACCCCGGCATGTGGGGGTACCAGTCCCTCTTCTCGTGCACGACCCGCCCAGGCGTCCAGTCCCAACGATCCGCAGGGATGCCGATCTCCCCGAACAGTTCGTCGTCAAGCACCCGCTTGATGTCCTTGCCCCACAGCACCGTCAGCGCCTGGGCGAGGCGCCACTGGCCGCCACTGCTGTAGATGCCTCTGGTACCCGGCTCGGCGTGAGAATAGTTGTCGAAGAGCGGGTCTCCCGTCCAGTCGGCCCACTCCGGGACCGACCCGCCCGCCGTGCCCGTGCCCTTGCTCGTCGAGCCCTGCCGCCAGTAGTAACCATTGGTGACCGGGAACCCGCCCCAGTGCACGTCGTCCACCTTTCGGCCGAGCACGCTCCACGTGAGCGTCCGATGGTGGCCCCGGTCCAGGTGTTTGTGCGGATGCGAGAGCTGGCCTTCGCCCTTCCAGGTCCTCCAGATGTACTCATCAGCACCGACCAGGCCGCGCTCGACTGCCAGGCCCAGCACCGCCCACGTGAACGCCTTCCCCATCGACGCCGTCTGTGACCTGTAGTCGCCGTTGCCCCACGTGTGGACGAGGTATCCGCCCCGCGTGAACACCGTCCCCCAGTCGTCGCCCTCGCTGACCTCTCCTTCATACGACGCGCCCCTGACGTCGCGCTCCGCCAGCAGACGGCGCCAGGCAGCCACGTCCAGGCCCGCCTCCTGGGGCGTAATTTCGGTCCACTCCCCACCGGGGAACGTCACCCAGTCCGGAATCGTGTCAGCACTCATGACATGGAGCACCGTGGGGGTGAGATATCCCCCTATTCCTTGTTGTACCAAATCCCCATGGGACTCTAACTGTTAAGGTTCTAGCCGGAATTACCCATATCAAGCTGCCTGGACCCAAGTAACGCACCATCCTCGACGAGAGCCATCGTAGTATCACTCACGGATGCCGTCAACCATCCAATCAAGCTCACAAAACCATCCGGCGTCGTGAACTGGCAGCCGTCAGGCAACGGAGGCACCTTTCACTACGTTTGCACTCCCCTCCAACTCCTCCGGGCACGCACCTACCCCTTGGTTACCTCTCTTCACGTCTGATGACCTCAAGGATATTCGCTACCCTGGTGCTGGATGGAGCCCGGCTATACGCTCCAACACTTGCCGGAATACCTCCCGGGACACTGCCACCTCAGGAAGCTGAAACACCAACTTCCTGGCATGCCGCACCAGACGTCCACCCATCTTGATGAGCTTGGTCTGCACGCTTCGCAGTGACCAGTGTTTCACTGACTCTGGCAAAGTCAGCCTTCTCATGAAGTTGCCCAGGTTGTAGGCCAGTACAAACAGCCACAGCCTCACCTCGTTAGCAACGAACCTGGAAGCCGAGCCTCAGATAGCAAGCCAGCCTCCACCCGATGGACATGGGCTGGAGGCTGACTCGTGTTTTTGGTGGAGACGGGGGAGGGTCGAATTACACCAGGAAGGCGAGACTCCTGTACTTCTCGCTGCCTGAAAGTCGGGCCGTGAGCTAAGAGGTGAGGGTGAGGTAGGTGCCCTGGACGCAGGTCACCCCATCCGGTTCCTGTCCGTAGTAGCAGACGAAGAGATGGCCGGGCCCGTACTCGATGGTCGTGGCGTAGCCAAGGTTTCTATTTGGGAGGTCGTCGCGAATGATGATCTCCGGTTCAGCCTGCCAGGTCCGCCCTCCGTCTCCGGACAGGGATGCTCGGATCCCGAAGGGGGCTGTCCGCCGGCCGTAGGTGCACAATAGGCGCCCGTCGTGTAAGACCAGCAGGTGGCCCGGGTTGCCAGAGCCTGGACCCCCGAACATGGGTGTGGGCTCAGGCGTGCTCCAAGTCGCTCCTCGGTCGAGTGACCTGCAGCTGTGCAGGTAGCCGCCCAGGTTCGTCGTGCGCAGAATCGCGTAGATCTCCCCCGGGGCGACCTCTGCAATGTGGGGTTCGCCAAAGGACAGGTCCGGGGAATCGACCATGATCACTGGTGGGTCCCAGGTCCGGCCGCGGGTTTGAGATACAAACAGGTAAGTGTGTCTACTCGCCGGAGGGTGGTGCTCAGTGACCGGATAAGCGACGCGTCCGTCCGATAGCTCGACCACTCCCACTCGAGTGAACCCATCCCTGTAGGGGCCCGTGTCGAGTTTGACCGTCTCAAAGGTGTCGCCGTCATCGGTGCTCAGGTGCGCGTACAGGCCGTGATAACCTCGGGCGCAGGAATATTCCGCATCGTCCCATTGGTCGTCGGTAAAATCCTCGGTCCAGCCTCTGCCCGGGAGGCATACAGAGATCGGCTCGCCTGCGGCCCGCCTCTTCTTAGCCAGCCCCAAGGGGTACCAACCGAACCGGAACTGTGTGAGGACGACTGTACCGTCGCTGAGCACCGCTACGCCCGGCGTCTCGACTCCGGACCAATTGAAGTCCGGGGCGAAGTACGGCTCCTCCCAGGTCTCGCCTCTATCGGACGTCCTGCTCAGGAGGGTGCGGAACAGAGGATCGCCAGGCGGGTGCCTATTAGTCAGCCGTCGCCGCGGCGAATGCGCGAAAGCGGCGATCCACCTCCCATCGTTTAGCAGAGCAATAGAGGGATGGGAGGTGTACGCGGAATCATCCTTGTGCACCACCACAGTGTTGCAAACGGCGTAGTCGGCCATGCTGGAAATTGTACTCTGATGCCGCTTCCGCGTTCAAGTGTACCGTCGACGTAAGTCCACATCGCCCATGCACCAAAGGGGAACCCCCAGGAAACGGGGGGGCCTGGGCCGATGGCGCCGCCCATAGGCGTGGTGGCGGCGGGTGGTATATATACTGCTGGGAACTGGGTTTCAGGCCAATCCAGCCTTCACTATATCGCACGGGCCTTGAGGAGCCATGCCTTACACGCTTTCCAACATCCTCCACTTCGCCGACATGCTCTTGTCACCCTTGGCTTTCGCTTTGAGGTGAGTAGGTTGACCCTGGGCTCTATCCCCAAGCTCTTCCCTGCTAAGCAGGGGATTCAGCGCCGGATATCACGGCACACTGGAAATCTCGGCGTCGCCGCCTTCTACTGTATCCAATCCAACTGCCCACGAGTACCGCAGTTTTTTGTTTCGATTGGATAACCGATAACCTTTGACCGGAATTACCCATATCAAGCTGCCTGGACCCAAGTAACGCACCATCCTCGACGAGAGCCATCGTAGTATCACTCACGGATGCGGTCAACCATCCAATCAAGCTCACAAAACCATCTCTCGGCGTGGTGAGTTAGCGGCCCCAGGCAGCGGAGGTGGCTTTCACCACGTTTGCACTCCCTTCAAACTCCTCCGGGCACGCACCTCGCCCTTGGTTGCCTCTCTTCACCTCTGATGACCTCAAGGATAATCGCTACCCTGGTGCTGGATGGAGCCCGGCGATACGCTCCAACACTTGCCGGAATACCTCCCGGGACACTGCCACCTCAGCAAGCTGAAACACCAACCTCCTGGCATGCCGCACCAGACGTCCACCCATCTTGATGAGCTTGGTCTGCACGCTTCGCAGTGACCAGTGTTTCACTGACTCTGGCAAAGTCAGCCTTCTCATGAAGTTGCCCAGGTTGTAGGCCAGCACGAACAGCCACAGCCTCACCTGGTTAGCAACGAACCTGTGACACGAGAGCCGCGTCCAGTTCAGGGCGTATTTACCTTCCTTGATCCACTGCTCGGCCGTGCCCCGCCCGTTGTAGTAGTGGGTTACGCCTGCCGGCGGTAGGTTGAGGTTGGTGACGACGAACCCGACCCTCGGGAATAGCTCACCCTGGTGCCACTCCACCTTGGCGACCACACGCCGGGGAATGTCCCAGCTCTGGGCCTGGTAAACGAAGTCGTGATACCGGACTACGGGCTTCTTAGGCGGCCTGTCCACGGGCCGCTTCAGTAGGTGCCGGATGTTTCCTTGTAGTACCTCGTTGGCCGGAAGCCGCATAGCGTAGCCAGTGTCCCTTGACTCCAGGTACTCGTACACCTCGGGCTTGGCAAAGGCAGCATCGGCCCGGAACAGCAGCCGGACTCCTTTCTCCTGGTATCGCTTCACGACTGGCTCCAGAACCTCCCGCCACCGCTCAGCGCTGTGGACGTTGCCCGGGCGAAGCATTGCACCTTCGCAATCTCCGAAATGGTTGAACAGGAAGAGCGGGTGATAACATACGGACTCGAAGTGGCCGTTGTAGGCGACTCCCTCTTGCTGCCCATGCACCGGGCTTTCAGAGCTGTCCATGTCTAGGATAACTCGCTGGTGAGATGTCTGGGCCATGGCCCTGTCCACCCACTCAACATTCAGGCGCGCAAGCCCATCCAGGTTCTCCTCTTCGGTTAACACCTCAGTCTCAAATCGGCTCATAGTGTTGGTGCTGGCTGCCTGCTTATCAGTACCTTGCCACCCGACGATGACACGCATAGCCGGGTCTTGGGCAAGCCGTTCAGCATCGTTGGTATCCTCGTAGCCTGCGAGACGACTGTACACCGACTGCCTGAGGAGGCCCACCAATCGGTGCTGCACGTTACGACCGCCCCGACTCTCCTGCAGACACTCACTCGCCGTCTCCGTCAGTCCCAGTGCATCATCCAGCTCGCGACAGGCCAACAGTCCGGCGTCCGAGGTGATGGTAGCGCCACGAAAATCCAGGCGGACTCTGCGGTCGAATTGGAGCTTCAAAGGGGTGTCGGAGCTTTCACCCATTGGGTGCCTCCAGCGAGATTGCGGTATCCAGAACTAGACCCGCTAGCTCGGCCAGTCTAGCACCCATAATGCCCACGTATGCGGCTCAAATAGGCAGCACCCTTACCGAATTACGACGCACCCACGGGGCTGATCTGGGAAATGTGGGCTAACTTAGCTGTCTTTCCCATTTTACTCTCCTGCTTACGCTGACTTGGTAAGGCCGGAACTATCACTGCGCCCTGGGGATGATTCGGGGGCGTATGCTGATGCCCATCCTTAGCGGCATCGCCCACCGTGCTGCGGCACCGGCAAGCATTAAGGAACCTCTGAACAAGCCATCACCATGGCCAACTTCCCTATGTGACTATGCCACAATCCACGAACTTATTCGGAGTACCCCTAACCCCGAATCCACCGAAGGAGGGCGTCGGGTCAGTGTCCTGAAGCGGCAAGAGGGTGCTCCTGTGAATCTGGGATAATGGTTTTGAAACAGCAAAGCCGACCCCAGAACAAGGAGCACCCGATAGATGCTAGCACGCAACCATCCCGACCGCATCCGTATCGCCTTCGACGACCACCGCCTGGTGGCCAATGCTGGGCTGCTCCTCCCGGTGACCCTAGCCCAGCACCTGGGCCTGCGTGAAGTCGTCGACAGCCACGTCGACCTGGGAGACGCGCCGGGGCGAGCGAACCCAGGAGACAAGATGCTGACCCTGGTGGCCTCGGCGCTGGCTGGGGGCGACTTCATTGACGACGCCGACGTGTTGCGTACCGGCGGGACAGCTGGCGCCATCGGCTGCGTAGTCAAGGCGCCATCCACCCTGGGAACTTTCCTGCGCAGCTTCCGGTGGGGCCACGTCCGCCAGTTGGATCGGGTGAGCCGGGAGTTGCTGTCCCGGGCCTGGGCCGCTGGTGCGGGACCCGGCGAAGGGCCGTTGACCATCGACTTGGACTCCACCATGTGCGAGACCTACGGACTGGCCAAGGAGGGGGCGCGTCACCATGGTTACACTGGCCAGCGGGGCTATCACCCGCTGCTGGCCATCGCCGCCGGCACCGGCGACGTGCTGATGTCTCGGCTGCGCGAGGGCCGCGCCAACACCGTTCGGGGCGCCGCCCACTTCCTGCGGGAGACCGTGGGCCGGGTGCGCCATGCTGGGGCTACAGGACAACTCACGGTGCGGGCCGACAGCGGCTTCTATGCCCACGCCCTGGTCGTCGTCTGCCGCAAGATGGATGTCCGCTTCTCCATCACCATCCGCCAACACGCCCGCCTCAGGGAGTTGATTGAGGCGATTCCCGAGGAGGACTGGACGCCCGTCCCCTACTGGATGGACGGCGGCGCCGACGTGGCCGAGACCACCTACACTCCCTTCCAGGGTGAGCCCGAAGCCGCCCCAGTGCGGCTCATCGTCCGGCGGGTGAAGCCCACGCCCGGTTCCCAACTGGCCCTCTTCGCCAGCTACAGCTATCACGGCTTCATCACCGACCGGGACGGGGAAACCCTGGAACTGGAGGCCGACCATCGCCGCCACGCCGAGATTGAGAATGCTATCCGAGACCTCAAGCACGGCGTCGGCCTCAACCATCTCCCCTCGGGCCGCTTCCCCGCCAACGGCGCATGGCTGGCCGTCCAGGTGCTGGCCCATAACCTGGCCCGCTGGACCGCGCGCATCGGTCTGGACGAGGGGGTGGTGACCACCAAGACCCTCCGGCGGCGCTTCTTCTCCCTGGCCGGACGGCTCACCCGCTCGGCCCGCCGCCTCACTTTGCATCTGCCACAGGGCTGGCCTTGGGAAACCCAGTTCACTCGCGCGCTGGCTCGATTGCGAGCCCTGCCATTGCCTGCCTGACGGCACCGACGGCGCCTGACACGTCCACCAGACTACCCAACCGACCCACAGAGTCGCACCGGCCCGGTCCGCGATTGTCTTCCCCTGCATGCTGTCCCGCCGACCCCGCCCCAGCGCCGCTGCCCAGGACCGCCATCGGCGCCCCCAACGACAACCAAAGGCCGCCACCGGCCCCATTTATCGGAATCGAGCGCGGACCGTCGCGTCCCACGGCCCTCACCCCTTGTTCCAACCCCAAGGCCGCTCCGCATCGGTGGATTCGGGCTAACACAGAGTGCAACCTCCTGTCAAACTGAGAGTCATTCCAAGGACCAAGTGCAAACCGCCATTTTGCCTACCTCCGTCTCTCCCGCGAAAGGAGACCTTTGCACAACCGTCATACCGGCGAAGGCCGGTATCCAGAGGGGTGGGGGCTTAGCTAGTGTGGTGTCGTTTACAACTCCCAACATCGCCTCGTCCGGTAGGTTACGCAAAGGTCTCCGAAAGCGGGAGCCCAGTGTGTTGAGACTGTATACTCAACCGATGCATGCGCACTTGCTCCCCGGTCGTCCGATTCCACTCCAGGTACGACGTGACCGGCGATCAGCCGTCTTGCAAGCTCGGAGCCCACGGCAATGATCCACATCCTCTTCGGTGGCGATGAGCTTTCGGTCAGCGAGGCAGCCTCCTCGATGAAGGAGCTGGTCGGGACCCAAGAGCTCTGGGACGTGAACACCGTCGCCTTCTCCGGGCCGGAGGTGACCTTCGGCGAGCTCACGGCGACCTGCGACACGGTGCCGTTCCTGGCCGAGCGGCGCTTGGTGTTGGTCACGGGGCTGCTCGGCATGTTCGAACCGCAGCCGGGCAGAAGGCCGGTCGGAGGGGGCTCTAGGCGGAGTCTCGGCGAGTGGGAGGCCCTGGCCGCCTATCTGCCGAATATACCCGGCAGTACGGAGCTGGTGTTCGTGGACGGGCAGCTGAGCCGGTCCAACCCGTTGCTGGCAGCGATCGGGCCTCTGGCGAAGGTCCAGACCTTCCCTCTGCCCACCGGCCCGGGCCTCGTGCGGTGGGTCCAGGACAGGGCCGTTGTCCACGATGCCATGATCGACCCGGCCGCCGCCCGTGCCCTGGCCGAAAACGTCGGCCCGAACCCTTGGGCAATCGACAGCGAGCTGCAGAAGCTCGCGCTCTACCGATACGGGGAGTCCATTCGCCGGCAGGACGTGGACGAAATGGTGGCGGACGTAAGGGAGGCCAGCATCTTCGCCGCCGTCGACGCGGTGATCGAGGGGCGGCCGGGCCAGGCGATTCGGCTCGTCCGGCGGCTTATGGACTCAGGCCGGACCCTCCCCAGCCTGCTCGCCATGCTGGCCCGTCAGGTCAGACTGCTTCTGCTGGCAAAGGACCTCAGGGCCCAGGGAGTGGCCGAACCCCAGATGGGAGGTAGACTCTCGCTCTCCGGATATCCCCTGCGGAAGACCCTCGACCAGGAGAAGAGATTCACCCACGAGCAGCTGGCCCACATCCACGAGAGCCTCGTGCAGCTGGATCTGAGCGCGAAGACCCTGCCCATAGACGAGCGCGTCGCCCTCGAGACCCTGATAGCCGAGCTGGCTGGGCCGGTCAGCGCGTCGCGGCGTGGCTGATACGGTTATAGCACGCCACGCGGTGCCCCTCTGAAACCAGTTCCAGCGGCGGCATCGAGCTGGTCCGGCATTCGGATGTCGCCTTAGGGCATCTGTCGAGGAACGGACACCTGTCCGGCGGGTCGACCATCTGCTGCGGCGTGCTCCGCATGGGCATGAGCCGCTGCAACGGCGTGTCGATCCGGGGCATCGCGCGCATCAGCCCCCATGTGTAGGGGTGAAGCGGTCTCTCGAAGAGGGTTAGCGTGTCCGCGTACTCCACGATCTTGCCGCCGTACATCACCGCCACCTCTTCCGCCATCTGAGCGATGACACCGAGGTCGTGGGTGATCAGTATGATCGCGGTCCCGCTCTCCTTGCGAAGCTCGGACAGCCGGTGAAGCATCTCGGCCTGAAGTGTTACGTCCAGGTTCGATGTCGGCTCGTCCGCTATTAGCACCCGCGGCTTCATGGCAACGCCTATGGCCATCATGACCCTCTGCGCCATGCCGCCGCTCAGCTGGAAGGGGTACCTCTCCAGCATCTTGCTGGCATCGGGGATCCCCATTCGAGAGAGCAGGTCGACAGCGATCGAGTGGGCCTCGCGCCTGCTCATGTTCGTGTGCTCCAGCATGATCTCTTCGACCTGTCGGCCCACGGGAATAACAGGGTTCAGGGCGGCGCCCGCGTCCTGGAAGATCAGGGATATTTCGTTCCCCCTGATCCGCCGCATCTCCTCGTCGCTCATCCCCAGAAGGTCCCGCCCCATGTACCGGATGCTGCCGCCCACGATCTCGCCTGGGAACGGCACGAGTCTCAGGATGGAGAGGGCCGTCATCGTCTTTCCGGCTCCGCTCTCGCCGACCAGGCCGAGCACTGAGTCGGCTCCGAGAGTGAGCGAGACGCCGTTCACGGCCTTGACAGTGCCCTCTTTGGTCTTGACGTAAGTGTGGAGGTCTTCGATCTGTAGAAGAGTATCGCGCATAGTCGGGGCTCCTCTTCGTACTACGGATTTTCGTGCGGTCTGGTTCCCCGGTCCAGCACAACCGGCCGCGCGCGCCCGGCCCTCAGCTCCGTGACCAGGTCGCCCAGGTCTCGGATAGGTCGCTGGAACTCGGTTGCGAAGGTGCCGACGTCCCCGGTCCTGTGCGCGTCGCTGGATGCGACGCCGTTCATGCCGAGCTCGACGCTCAGATCGTAGGCAAACTCGTTCTCGCCCTGCGAGCCGCGCCCGTTGAGTACCTCTACCACGTCGGCGACGCCATAGAGCGGGCTCCTCCCCGCACTCCGGACCATCCGCCTGTATCGCTCCGAACCCCGCGGTGCGTCGGCCCGGTACGAGCGCCGGTACGGATGCGCCGCCACCATGGCCCCTCCCGCCTTCCGCACCAGACTCTCCAGGAACGAAGTCTTGTGCATGCCGAAAACATAGCCCGTCAGCCCGAACACCAGGAGGTGTCCCTCGTCCGTGGTCACCTCGCTGCCCGGCAGTACGAGGAGGCCGTGCGCCTCCGAGGCGCGGCGGGCCTCGTCGGCGTCCAGGAAGCGGTCGTGGTCGGTTACGCATACGCCGTCCAGACCCGCCTCCCTGGCCCGCTGGACCAGCTCGGTCAAGGTCATGGAGCTGTCGTCCGACGCGGGATGAGTGTGCGTGTGGAGGTCTATTATCAATCGGCGTTCCGCTAGTCTGATCAGGAGCGCGTAGTCTGACACCCCTCCCTGAGTGCGTCAAGCGTATGACATATAAAGCGAGACAAGTAAAGTGAGTGGCCGCGTATCAGACTACGTGCTACTATAGTAAGCACCGGACGGACTAGACGAACAGCCCACTCGAAAGGTGCGTAGATATGGTACTAAAGCCGGAGCAGTTTACCGAGCAGGCCCGCGAGATCATCGGGACATCGCAGGAGATCGTACGGCGCTACCGCCACAGTCAGTGGGACTCGGAGCACGTGCTGATGGCCATACTGGAGCAGAGGGATGGCCTGCCGGCGCAGGTGCTTCAGGAGATCGGGGCCTCGGTAGAAGGCATGAGACATAGGCTCGACCAGCTTCTGGAGGGCGCGCCGAAGGTGGCGCACGACTCTTCGCAGATATACGTCTCCCCGAGGGCCTCGCGGCTGCTGGAGAGGGCCAAGACCGAGGCCGACAGGCTAAGCGACCAGTTCATCGGGACCGAGCACCTGCTGGTGGCCCTCGTGCAGGAAGACCAGGGCGACGTCCGCCGCGTCGTGAGCGAGTTCGGAATCGAGCTGGAGCGCGTCTATCAGGCCCTGCGGAAGATCAGAGGCGGCCATAGAGTCGACGACCCCAGGGCCGAGAGCCGCTATCAGTCGCTGGATCGGTTCAGCATCGACCTGACCGAGCTTGCCGAGAATGGACGGCTGGACCCCGTCATAGGGCGCGATGTCGAGATCGCCCGCGCCATGCAGACGCTGGTCCGCCGCACGAAGAACAACCCTGTGCTGATAGGCGGTGCCGGCGTCGGAAAGACCGCCATCGCCGAGGGCCTCGCGCAGCGCATCGTCGCCGGCAACGTCCCCGCCGAACTGGAGGGCCGGAGGGTTCTCGCGCTCGATATGGGCGCGATGGTCGCCGGTTCGAAGTTCCGGGGCGAGTTCGAAGAGCGCCTCAAGGCAGTCATGGACGAGATCAGGCAGGCCGCCGGCGAGATCATCCTCTTCATCGACGAGATGCACACCGTCGTCGGCGCTGGCGCGGCGGAGGGAGCGCTCGACGCCGGGAACATGATGAAGCCCGCGCTTGCGCGGGGAGAGCTCCAGTGCGTCGGCGCCACTACCGAAGAGGAGTACCGTAAGAGCATAGAAAAGGATGCCGCCCTCGAGCGCCGCTTCCAGCCCATCCTCATCGAGGAGCCCGATACGGAGACCGCCGTCGAGATGCTGCGCTCCCTGCGGCCCAGGTACGAGACCCACCACAAGGTGACGATCGAAGATTCCGCCCTTGAGGCTGCCGCGCGGCTCAGCCGGCGCTACATCACCGACCGGCTTCTTCCCGATAAGGCGGTCGACCTCATCGACGAGGCCGCCAGCAAGCTGCGGATCGATTCCCAGCTGCTGCCCGGCGACCTTCAAGAGCAGGAAGCACGCCTCGCTCGGCTTCAGGACGAGGAGGAAGCCGCGTCGCAGCGGGCCGACTACCAGCAGGCGGCCGATCTTCGAACAGAGCGTCTCCGTCTCAAGGAAGAGTTCGAGTCCCGTCGCAGCGAGGCCGCGGGCGGTCCCAGGGACGACATGACCGTGACGGCCGAGGACATAGGGAAGCTGGTCGCCGCGTGGACCGGCATCCCCGTCGACTGCCTCCTGGAAAGTGAGGCGGAACGCCTGCTCCACATGGAGGACCGGCTGCACGCCCGCGTGGTGGGCCAGGACGACGCGGTCGGCGCCGTCTCCGAGGCCATCCGCCGGGCGAGGGCCGGTCTCAAGGACCCCGACAGGCCCATCGGGAGCTTCATCTTCCTCGGGCCCACAGGCGTGGGAAAGACCGAGCTCGCGAGGGCCCTGGCCGAGTACCTGTTCGACGATGAGCAGAACATCGTCAGGCTCGACATGTCGGAGTACATGGAGAAGCACACAGTCTCCAGGCTCATCGGCGCGCCGCCGGGATACGTCGGATTCGAAGAGGGTGGCCAGCTCACCGAGGCCGTCCGTAGAAGACCCTTCAGGGTCGTGCTCTTCGACGAGATCGAGAAAGCCCATCCCGATGTCCTCAATGTCCTCCTCCAGATCATGGAGGACGGCAGGCTGACCGACGGTCAGGGCAGAACGGTAGACTTCCGCAACACCCTCGTGATAATGACAAGCAACCTCGGTACGGCCGAGCTGGGCCGCCCCGCCCCGGGCTTCCGCCGCAGGGAGACGGACGAGCCAGCCAGGCTGCGCTCGTCGATTGAGGACCAGCTGAAGAGGACCTTCAGGCCGGAGTTCCTGAACAGGATCGACGAGGTCGTTATCTTCCACCCGCTGGAGGCCGACCATCTCAGCCGCATCGTGGAGATACTGCTCGCCGAGGTGGAGGAGAGGCTCGGCGAGCACGGGATCGCCATCACCCTGTCGGCCAGTGCGAAGGAGTGGCTGGCGCGGACCGGGTTCGATCCGGTGTATGGCGCCAGGCCGCTGCGCCGGACAATACAGCGCAACCTCGAGAACCCGCTGTCGAAGCGCGTCCTCTCCGGTGAATTCGCCGAAGGCGACGGAGTATTCGTCGATGCGGCGCACGATGGACTGACCTTCGACAAGCAGGCCGCCGCAGCCGCCTAGTCAGCCGTTCCCGCGGACGAACCCTGTCCTGGATCACCCGGTTTGGGGCCTTGCCTTTTGCCCTGCGCGCGGCGGGGATCCATCCGCCTACACACCGCCGCCGTGGGCGGTCAGACGTGCTGGTCCACCAGGATCGGATTGCCGTCCGGGTCCAGGGCCACAAAGCTGGCCGGCCCGGTGCCGTTCTCGTCCGCCTCGTTGACCAGCTGGACGCCCTTCGCCTTTAACCGCCGCTGGAGCTCTCGCACGTCTGTGAAGGTGTCCAGCGCCTCACCCTTCCTATCCCAACCCGGATTGAAGGTCAGTACGTTCCTCTCGAACATCCCCTGGAAAAGACCTATGGTGTGATCGCCGTTCCTGAGGATCTGCCAGTTCTGTGAGGCATCGCCTCCGACTACCTTGAACCCGAACTTCTCGTAGAAGACTCTCGAAGCTTCGATGTCTTCCACGGCCAGACTGATCGAAAAGGCGCCGAGATCCATTTTCTGCTCCTCCCGTCTCGCAGCCGCTGTACTAGGTGTGCCCACGCCTGCGCGCTGGACAGAGTAGCACCAACACTCCGGCGTAGGCACATCCTGTAACCGATAGGGACCCTGCACCTATGCCCGGACACGAGGGCGCCCGTCGTTCCGGCGGAGGCCGGAACCCAGAGGTGTGGGACTGCGGGACCCCCAGGGGCATAGAGCGGGACTATTGACAACCAGAACGCCTGTACTCATAATGTCCTTGTGACCCAGCACCCTATTTCCATCGGCCACTACCAAATCCTTCGTTCCAGCTCCCGTTGCGATTCTGTTGCGGAATCATCGCGTTTCTGCTGCAAACCCGTGGCGAATGTGTCGGAAATCCGTTGCTCGGCTCCGAGCCCTCAACTACGAGACACCACAGAATACAGCAGTTTGCATCACTTTCAGCAAAATCGCAGGCATCCGGTGGAGGCGAGACCCCTGGAGCGGAAAGCGCGGGCGTAATTTCGTTGCCTGATACCTGGAAGGTCGGTACGCGTGAGCTGTTGAAGCACTTGACAAGGTCAAGAAGCGAATTCCAGACTGAGTTACGTACAGACGTCGAGTCGGCATGAGTCCGATCAGTCCCCCGCCAGCGCTCGGGTGCTGAGAGATAGGCGACCGGTAAGAGGTACAAGAAGACAGCTCCATGCCCATCGATCCAGAAACCATTCGTGAGGAGGGCGTCAACGTCCTCCTGGCCGAGATGCTCCGCGACCGAGGTGTGTCGTCCAGAGCGGAGCGCCGCACCCGGCAGGGGATCCCCGATATCCGCGTCCAGCTGGGAAGCGGTGGTGACCTGGTCCTCTTGGAATGCAAATGGCAGGACTCAGCCGGCCTCCTGGAGGACCAGCTCGAAGACCGCCTGAAGGGCTTTCCCGAAGCGTTGGGAATCATCGGCCTTCTCTATCCCGGCAGGCTTCGATATGAGGAGGACACCCGAAGCGGTCTCGAGAACGCTGAGGACCTCCGATGGTGGCTGGGTGGCTCACGCGGAGTTGCCCGCCCGGAGCGCCGCGTCCGGACAGGCTCCGTGGCCGACCTTGCTGACCAGATTCGCGCCCTTCCCTTGGAGTTGGAGGGCGTGGACCGGGTGGTCGCCGCCGCCGCCGTCGTCGGATACGCGCTTGAACAGGCGGCGACGCAGGTCGCCGGACACGCCCGCATCTCCCGCCGCGTCGCCGACATCATTGCCAGCACCGACCAGGAGAAAGACCGCGCCGCCGCTCTCCGCATCGGCTGCCTGGTGCTCTTCAATGCTCTCGCATTCCAGGACCGTCTCGCCGCCGCGAATGAGGATGTTCCGACTGTCAACGAAGCCTTGGGACGGGGCATCCCTGGCCTCAGTGGCGCTTGGCGCTCTATCTGCGACGACATCGACTACGTACCCGTATTCGAGCTGGCGGCCGACATCCTCGACGTGCTCGGTGATGGGCCGGACGAAGTACAAGCGCCGGTCATCGCTCCCCTCCTCAAAGCAATGGAAGACACTCGCCGGTTGGAAGGTCACGACCTGTCGGGGCGGCTGTTCCACACCCTGCTGACCGACGCCAAGTTCTCCGGTGCCTACTACACCTCGGTGCCGGCGGCCACGATGCTGTCCCGGCTGGTGTTCCACGACTGGCCGCCCAACGTCGACTGGAGCGACCACGAGCTCCCCGCTTCCCTCAACGTGGCCGACATAGCCTGTGGCACAGGGACGCTGCTGATGGCGGTGGCCTCCGAGGTGGAGCGCCTTCACACCCGCGCAGGCGGCCGGAACGCCGCCGATCTCCACAAGGCAATGGTGGAGCAGGCCCTGCACGGTTACGACGTGCAGCTTTCCGCCGTCCACTTCGCCGCCACCAGCCTGGCGATGCTCAACCCGGACATTCGGTTCGACCGCATGAACCTCTACGTCATGCCGCTGGGCGCGGAAGGCTCCAACATATCCCTGGGTTCTCTCGACTTCCTGGGAACGGACGAAGCCGCGGTCCAGTTTGCTCTGTCTGGCGAGGACGTGGGAGTGGCCACCAGGGACCCAGAGAGAGTGTCCGGCGGCGGGCGTAGAGGCGTGAAAGAAGGGGTTATCGCCAAGCTGCCGGACCTGGACCTGGCAATCATGAACCCGCCCTTCACCCGCTCCGTGGGAGGCAACCTGCTGTTCGGCAGCTTGCCGCAGACCGAAAGAAGGAAGCTTCAGAGCGAGTTGTCGCGCCGTCTAAAGGAGAGGCGAGGGCCCAGGCAGGCTTCCGCCACAGCCGGGCTCGGAGCGGCCTTCGTGGCGGCGGCGGCGCCCAAGCTGCGTCCGGGCGAGGGACGTCTGGCGCTCGTCCTGCCAGCCACCGTGTGCACAGGCCCGTCATGGGAGCAGACACGCGCCCTCATCGAGCGCGACTTCGCCCTTGATATGGTTATCGCGTCCCACGATCCCCTGCGCTGGAACTTCTCGGACAGCACGGACCTTTCCGAGGCGCTTCTAATCGCCACACGCCGTTCTGAGAAAGACGATGCCGCGAAACGCCGCACCACCTTCGTCAACCTCTGGCATAACCCGGATGGTGTGTTGGACGCCCATCGGATGGCGCAGGCCATCACCACGACGGTACCGGCTAAACTTGAAGATACGGGCACGGCCCTGCTCGAAGTGGACGCCCAACATGTCGGCGAGGTCGTGTCTATACCCGAATCGAAGCTCATCGGCCGCAAATGGTCGGGCGTGCAGTTCGCCCGAGCCGACCTGATCCGCAGCGCTCTCAGGCTGTTGGACGATGGAGAAGCATGGGTCCCAGGCGATGAAAAGACTGCCAGAATCCCGCTGTGCCGGCTCGATGAGCTCGGTCAGGTCGGCCCCGACAGACGCCGACTTGTCGATGGATTTGATCGGACCACTTCTGTAACGGCATACCCACTTATTGCAGGACACGATACAGAGCAGCGCAAGTCCCTCACATGTTCGCCCGATGCCTATCTTTCACCTCTGACAAAGCCAAGAGGAGGACAGCGGCCCGGATATGGCGACCACCTCTGGCAGCAGTCCAGCAGGCTCCTCGTAGGTGAGCGGCTGCGACTCGACACTAACAGGGTTGTCGCCATGTGCTCGGAGATAAGGGTCCTATCCAATGTATGGTGGCCCGTCAAAGTTGACAATAGGTCCGCTGAGAAAGCGCTTGCCGTTTGGCTGAATTCGAGCCCGGGCCTGTTGACCATTCTCGCGCGTGAGGACCAGCACGGAGGGCGGCTGGGTAGCCATGAAGAAAGGAGACCTTGAAGAATTGGCCGTCCTTGACGTGCGGGCCATCTCGTCCCCGCAACTTAAGCGTCTGGAGAGGCTCTTCGACAAGGTAGCCCATGAGGAGTTCGAACGGCTGCCGGGCATGGCCCTCTGTCCGGCTCGCCGGTCACTCGACGACGGCATCGCCCGAATCCTTGACCTGCCGGACCTCGGCAAGCTCCGCGAGATGCTCGCGTCCGAGCCCGTCGTATCCAACCGCCGCCTGTAGAGCCCCGGCCGTCGCCGCCCGTCGTTCCGGCGGAGGCCGGAACCCAGAGGTGTGGGGCTGCGGGACCCCAGGGGCAGAGCAGACCTATTGACAACCAGCACGCATGTGCGCATAATGTTCTTATGCCCCAACAATCAGACCGCCACCGGCCCATTTCATGCTAGGGGCCTGTCTCGTGCCTCGTAATTGGGCGGGAATCCGTCGTTCCCGCGGAGGGAGACCTTTGCGTAACCCCCTCTCCCTTGACGGGTGTATAGACCGGGGACATAGGTTACACATGTTCGGAGACATGGGTTACACCATTAGGCATGGTAATTCTGTTCAGGAGGATGCCCATGCCATGGAGGGTGGAAACTGTCATGTCTCAACGCAAAGAGTTGGTCGCTCTGGCGCGGTCCGAGGGAGTGATCATGAGCGAACTGTGTTTGCGCAGTGGGATCAGCCGCAAGACTGGCTACAAGTGGCTGAGACGATACCTTGAAGGCGGAGAGCAGCGTCTGGATGATCTCCCGAAGCGCCCTCATCACTCCCCGAACCGGACGAGCGACGACATGGAGCAGCTCGTCGTAGACCTTCGCCGGGAGCATCCCACTAAGGGAGGACACGTGCTGGCCAGGATACTCAAGGATCGTGGACACAACAGTGTGCCGTCCAAGAGCACGATCACGGCCATCCTCAGACGACATCAACTTATCGAGCCATCTGAGAGTCTCAAGCACAAGCCGTATAAGCGCTTCGAGCACGAGCGGCCCAACCAGCTGTGGCAGATGGACTTCAAGGGGCATATCCCTGTCGTCAGCGGTGGACGTTGCCACCCGCTGACGGTCCTGGACGACCATTCGAGGTTCTCCCTGGGTGTGAGGGCTTGTGCAGACGAGAGGACTCAGACCGTCCATGACCATCTTACGTCCATCTTCAGCCACTACGGCATGCCCAATACGATACTGGTTGACAACGGCTCTCCCTGGGGCAGCGACGTTGACCACCCCTTCACCCCACTGACAGTCTGGCTGGTCCAACTGGGAGTCAGAGTGGTCCACAGTAGGCCATACCACCCCCAGACCCTAGGCAAGCTCGAGCGCTTCCACAGGTCCCTCAAGACTGAGCTGCTCCAGGGAAGCAGATACACCGACCTGTCCCACTGCCAGAGCAGCTTCGATGGATGGCGAGACTTCTACAACCTCCAGCGTCCTCATCACGCCCTGGACCTCAATACGCCTGCCAGCCGATACACCGTCAGCCCTCGGCCTTTCCCGGAGACGCTTCCGACCGTCGACTACGACACTGACGACCAGGTACGCTCTGTAGATGTCAACGGCCGAATATCCTTCCTGGGCAGATCATTCCCCGTCGGTAAAGCCTTCAGAGGCAAGAGGGTCGCTCTAAGGCCCACACCCACTGACGGCACATGGAAGGTCTTTTTCTCCGTCCAGTCCATCGCTACCATAGATCTCAATCAATAGAATGTGTAACCCATGTCCCCGAACAACTGTTACCCATCTCTCCGGTCTGTACAACGGGAGAGGGTTGGGGTGAGGGTGAGATGCCATTATCTGCAAGCTGGCTCCTATGTTCAGGCGGGGCCTAGATTCCGGCTTTCGCCGGAATGACGGAGTTACGCAAGGGTCTCCGGAGGCGGGAGCCCATCCCTCGTTACCTCCGTCGTAGGCACCCGACTGTCGCATTTTCGTCGCGGAACCATGGTCTTTCTGCCGAATCACTATGGCAAACGTGTCGAAAATCCGTTGCCCGGATCAGAACCTCCAGCTATGAGACACCACAAAATACAGCAGTTTCCAACACTTTCGGCGGAAATCACAGGCCCCGGTGAGCGTCGACGAAGCCTTGGAGCGGAGTCGCGACCACCCTTTCGCCCTACACTGGCAGGCGTCCCATTCTGTCCCATTTCTGTCTTCTCAAGTGCCCATTCAGGCCAGTTCGTCTATCAAGACCGTCCCATCCACGACCATCACCCAGCTACGGAATGAGTACAAATGGGCACGAATGGTACGAATCCTGGGAAACACCTTCGCCGCCCGTCCCTCCGGCGGACTTCAGAATGTGCCGGACAGTTGCTCGCAACATGCGCCCCATTCTTGTTGTCCGCCAACTACCCCTATGCTACGGTTGACTGCGAGCGGGTATCCCTGCCGGAGAGCTCCCAACGGCCCGCCCGCCTTTTCTTCGGGTCCAGGGTTCTTGACCGGTCTCACCGGGCCCGCCGGGCGGTCGTCTCGCCGGGACAGGGGCTTCACTGTGCGCGCGGCCTGACCGCTGTGTGCTCCCCCCGTCTACTGACCTGATTGATGGATTGGCTGTTTCTAGTGGCCCAAATGCCTGTCGATAGCGGAACCGCGCCGGGAATGCTGGCGCGCATTTGGTCTCGGCCTCAGTGGCGGATGGCGCTTCTCATCTCGGTGAGTGGGCTTACTTCCGTTGTGGCCATCACGGCCGTCCTGCTGCTTCACTCAGACTACGGCGACATGGAGCACTGGAAGTCGCTCGGATACCCAGGGGTGCTCTTCTTCAGCTTCCTGGGGAGCGCAGCGATGCTCCCGCTCGTACCGGGCGTCGTCGTTCTCTGCGGGGTGAGCCCGGTGCTCAACCCGCTCATACTGGCGCTGTTGAACGCCGTGGGAGAGTCGGCCGGTGAGACCGTCAGCTACGCTGTGGGGTACGGCGGCGGTCCGGTCTTGGAGAAGCGGCGCTTCTATGTCAAAGCCAGGCAGTGGATGGAGCGTCGGGGCGTCGTCACACTCTTCGTCGTGTCGGTAATCCCCAACCCCTTCTTCGACCTGGTGGGCGTCGCTGCCGGCGGCGTGCGCTTCCCTCTCGTTAGATTCCTGCTGGCGGTGTTCGCGGGCAAGTTGGTCAAGGGCATACTCGTGGCATACGCTTGCTACTACGGCGTGGAGCTGGGGATGGATCTCCTCCACTGGTTCTAGGAGCCGGGCGCTCAGGTTGCCCGGCAACCTCCGCTTGAGTATAATCCTCTCCAACTTGAGAAGCCCGGTGTTCAGCCGTCCTGCGCTCGGTTCCCGTTCGCTCGTACGGTCGTGAGACAAGCTGGGGCCGGATCACCACGGCGAGATACCTTAGCTAGCCAGAAAGGGATGTGTGCCGATGAGAGCAGTCGTCTATAAGGGCCCCTTCGAGGTAGCAATCGAGAGCGTCTCGGACCCGGAGATCCAGCACCCGAACGACGTGATCGTCAAGATAACGTCGAGCTGCATCTGCGGCTCCGACCTCCACATGTACGAAGGCCGCACGGCCGCCGAGCCCGGGATCGTGTTCGGCCACGAGAACATGGGCATCATCCAGGAGGTCGGATCGGCGGTAAAGGACCGGAAGGTCGGCGACAGGGTCGTCATGCCCTTCAACGTCGCCTGCGGCTTCTGCAAGAACTGTCTCGGTGGATTCACCGGCTTCTGTGTCACCGTCAACCCGGGATTCGCCGGCGGGGCCTACGGTTACGTTGCGATGGGCCCGTACACCGGCGGACAGGCCGAGTACCTCAGGGTCCCATTCGCTGACTTCAACTGCCTGGTCCTCCCGCCGGGAGAGCAGAACGAGGCCGACTATGCGCTCCTCGCCGACATCTTCCCAACCGGCTACCACGGTGCCGAGCTCGCGGGCGTGAAACCGGGAGAAAGCGTCGCCGTCTACGGAGCCGGGCCGGTGGGACTGATGGCTGCGTATAGCTGCGTGATCAGAGGGGCCGCGGAAGTCTACTCGGTCGACCATGTCAAGGAGCGGCTGGACAAGGCCGAAGAGATAGGCGCCATCCCCATCAACTACGACGAATCGGACCCGGTCCAGCAGATCAAGGACATGCGAGGCGGGCAGGGGACCGACAAGGGCATAGATGCCGTCGGCTACCAGGCGACCAGCGCGGGCTCGTCCGCCGCGGGCGGCGAGCAGGACGAGGTCCCCAACATCGTCCTGAACCAGCTGATCGACACCGTCGCCCCGACCGGCTCGCTCGGTATCCCAGGCCTCTACGTTCCATCCGATCCGGGCGGCGTCGACGAGAATGCGAAGAAGGGCGCCCTGTCGATCAACTTCGGTCGGCTCTTCGAAAAGGGCCTCCGGCTCGGTACCGGCCAGTGCAACGTCAAGCAATACAACGCCCACCTCCGGGACCTGATCACGGTGGGCAGGGCCAAGCCCGGCTTCGTCGTCTCGCACGATGTGTCGCTGGACGGCGCGGTAGACGCCTACGACAAGTTCGACAAGAGGATCGAAGGCTACACCAAGGTGATCATCCACCCATAGGTCTTGCTTGTGCTCCCCTTCGTAAGGAGCCGGCGTCGTCAGTCTGCTTGCAGTATTCAGCAGTTTCCGAACCGGGGTGTGCAGAGGGGCGGAGCCCCTCGCCGGGAGTCTGAGGGTGTCCCTCAGAAATAATCTATTCCCGCTTCCTGATGGGAAGAGGGAGGGAGTAATCACATGGAATCCGCAGAAAAGAGAAAGGGGCTCTCTCGACGGGGCTTCCTCAAAGGAGTGCCCCTCGGAATCGCCGCCGTGGTTGGCGTGGGAGTCCTGTCGCGGCGCCTCTGGCCGTCACGGAGCCGGGGCGCGGGCCTCCCGAAGGACTCCATCTTCACGCCCGCTCAAGACCGCGACCGGCCGGCCTAGGCTCTGCGGTTCCTCCCTTGACTGAAACCTCCATTCCAGTGTCGCGGATGCCGGCGGTACCGCCGCGCATCCTACTCGGACCCGGCCCGAGCGCCGCGCACCCCAGGGTGTTGCAGGCCATGATGTCCCACATGATCGGCTACCTCGATCCGGACTTTCTGCTGATCATGGACGAGGTTTCAGAACTGCTCAGACGGGTCTTCCAGACCGACGAGAATCAGACACTCGCACTGTCGGGCACCGGCTCAGCCGGGATGGAGGCGGGCCTGTCCAGCCTCTTGGAGCCCGGAGACACCGTCGTCGTATGCGCCAGCGGCTTCTTTTCCGACCGCATGATAGACATGGCCGAAAGGCTGGAAGCCAACGTCGTAGCGCTCAGGTCGGAGTGGGGCCAGCCCTTCCCAGCCGAGATGCTGGCCGACGAGTTGAAGAAGCACCCGAAGGTCAAGCTGGTCACCGCCGTGCACGCCGAGACCTCCACGGGCATAAGACAGCCCATGGACGACCTGGCAGCGCTCACCAAAGAGCACGACGCGCTGTTCATGGTGGACGCCGTCACGTCGTTGGGAGGCAACGAGGTCGCCGTCGACCGCTGGGATGCCGACTACTGTTATTCGGCTACGCAGAAGTGCCTCGGCTGCCCTCCCGGCCTCTCACCGGTGGCGCTCAGCCCCCGCGCTCACGAGGTGGTAAAGTCGCGCACAAACAAGCCGTCGTCGTGGTATCTCGACCTCGCCCTCATTGCCAATTACTGGGGCTTTGACCACGTGTACCACCACACGGCCCCGGTCAGCATGATCCTGGCTCTCAGAGAGGGCCTCCGCATCGTCATGGAAGAGGGCCTCGAAGCGCGGTTCGAGCGGCATAGCAGGAACGCCTCGGCGCTCCGGGCTGGTCTTGAGGCCCTGGGACTGGAGTTCGCCTCGCCGGAGGGCTACCGTCTCGACCAGATTACTCCCTTCTGGGTCCCCGAAGGCATGGATGAGGCCGAGTTGCGGCGAATGCTCCTGCGTGAGCACGGGATAGAGGTCGGACGAGGCCTCGGCCAGTTCGCGGGCAGGGTGATAAGGGTCGGCCTGATGGGAGAATCGAGCAAGCCCGAGTATGTGCTCGCCCTGCTGTCGGCCATGGAGAGGATACTCCCCCGCCTCGGATACGAAACAGGACGCGGTGCAGGGGTCGGTGCCGCCAGCGAAGTGTTCGCTGCCGAGAGCCCGTAACGGCTAGCTAGCCGCGGCCTTCTCCAGGACGCGGACGCCGTCACCTACGCTGACCGAGCCGCTCCGTTTCACCGCCGCCAGGATGCCCCGCCGGCCCTCGGACCGCTCCTGCAGACCGGGACTGATCTCCTCCAGCCGGGAGCACGGCGTGCACTCTCCGGTTACCTCCAGCTCCACCTCGCCCACGGACAGCCTCCGGCCCCGCTGCAGTTCTGAGAGGTCTAGCCCCGAAGTGGTGACGTTCTCCCGCACCTCGCCGCCGGCGAGGCCGAAATCGGCAAGGGTCTCGCGGTCCATCAGAAGCACCTGGCGGGCGTTGTTGCTGCCCCGCCCGGCGTGACGGTCGCCCTCGATGCCGTGGCCCTCGATCATCCTGATGGTCCCTGCCGGGCTCATCGGCTCCCGGTGTCCAACGCAGAGCCACAGCCCAACGACCTTCCCCTCCGTATCGGTGTCCATGCCAACCTCCATGCATAGCTAGCTGGCCGTGACGATACACCAGCGCCCCCGACCATTCAAGAACGCTGTGCCTCACGTGTACCCACTTTGTAAGGGCCAATCCTCACATCACACGAATCTTCGGTCTTGACAAACAGAACGGCTGTACGCATAATGTTCTTATGTCCCGATCCCCTTCCAGCATTGCAGTGCAGAGCCCGATCCGTACTCCATACGGGAGCCTGCCTCCCGGACTGTCAAGTAAATGTCCAGTAAGTGTCCAGATTCTGTTCAGTTTGTGTCCAGGGAGTGTCCAGTATCTGACGTCCGAGTGGGAGCCTCCAGCTATGAGATTGTACGAAAGTGGACAGTTTCAGCAGTTTTCGGCGAAGGCTACGAACCCCAAGTCCCGTACTCGATACCTGGAAGTTAAAGTGGGTACGCGTGAGGGGCTGCGCACACCCCACCGTCCTCGGTGCTATAATCGCCGGGTCAGGAGGTAAGGGCGATGACGGATGCAGTCACGTTGGGAAGTGGGCGGTTCAGGTACGAAGTAGTGGTCGAATGGGAGGACTTGCCGCCGGGCTACTCCTGGACCGACGCTGCGGCGGTCGCCGTGGACTCCCAGGATAGGGTCTACGTCTTCAACCGGGGCGATCACCCGATGATCGTGTTTGACTCAGACGGCAACTTCCTGTCGTCCTGGGGCGAGGATGTCTTCTCCAGGGCTCACGGCCTCACGATCGGGCCCGACGATATGCTCTACTGTACCGACGATGGAGACCACACCGTCCGCAAGTGCACGCCGGACGGCAAGGTGCTGATGACCATCGGAACCCCCGGCCACGCCACCGAGCCGTACAGCGGGGAGCCGTTCAACCGTTGCACCGACGTAGCCTTGGACCCGCAGACCGGCGACCTGTACGTCTCCGACGGCTACCTCAACGCCAGGGTGCACAAGTACTCACCCGACGGAAAGCTGCTCTTCTCCTGGGGCGCGCCGGGCACCGACCCGGGCGAGTTCAACATCGTCCACAACATCGCTACCGACAAGGACGGCTATGTGTACGTGGCCGATCGGGAGAGCCACAGGGTGCAGGTGTTCGACCGCAACGGCAAGTACGAGACCCAGTGGAACAACCTCCACCGCCCATGCACCGTCTACGTGTCTGATGACCAGGAGGTCTATGTCGGCGAGCTTGGGTGGGGCATGAAGGTCAACGAGATTCATCCCAACATCGGGCCGAGAATCACCGTCTTGAACACCAAGGGCGAGCGCCTCGCCCGGATTGGCCACCTGGGGTTCGGCTACGACGTGGGCCAGTTTGCTGCCCCTCACAGCCTTTGCCTCGACTCCAAGGGAGACCTCTACGTGGGAGAGGTCGCGTGGACCAACGCCACAAACCAGGGAGTCGCGGCCGACGGCGTCCGGAGTTTCCAGAAGCTGTCGAAGGTGGAGTGAACCCCTAGTGGTCCAACATCTTAGTATTGAAGGGTGCCGACGGCTTGGTAGGGGCGGGTTTGAAACCCGCCCTGTCGTCGTAGGACGCCGATCCAATCACTGGTGAGGGGGCTGCTCTATCACGCTAATCCCGTTGCCCCTCACTTCAAAGATTTTGGCCTACTAGTCTCAGAGGCAAGCGTCGAAGGAGGCGTCAGATGGCAACGCAGTCACCGCATGCGCTCGCGTCCGCCCAGATGGCCGAGGCGGCATCGGCCTTTATTGCCGGTCTCTCCGACGAGCTGAGGGCAAAGGCAACCTACCACTACCTCGACGGCGAGCGCGTATTCTGGTACTACCCGCCGCTGAACAGGCACGGCGTGCCTCTGCGAGACATGAATACCACCCAGCGTGAGTTGGCCCTCGGGCTGATGGCCAGCGGCCTGAACGAGAGATCGAACGGTATGGCCAGGCAGATCATCGGCCTCGAGGCGGTCCTCGCCGAGATAGAGCGGGAGCAGGGGCTGAAGACATTCCTCCGTAACCCGGAACTGTACTACTTCACCGTCTTCGGAGAGCCCGGCGGCGTGGACCCCTGGGGCTGGCGCGCTGAGGGTCACCACATCTCGCTGAACTACAGCATCTGGGGCGACGAGGTGATCTCTGTGACGCCCTTCTTCTTCGGGTCGAACCCCGCCAGGGTGCCGAGCGGCCCGCAGGAAGGGCTGCGCATCCTGAGCCGAAGGGAGGACCTCGCCCTGGAGCTGGCCGCGAGCCTGGACAGAAGCCAGCTCTCGAAGGCCGTCATCTACGAGGATGCGCCCTACGACATCGTCACCTACAACTCCACCCGAGCCAGTTTGCCGTACGAAGAGGGGCTGCCAGCCTCTCGGATGAACGGGACGCAGAAGGAGATGCTGACGGCGCTGGTCGAGGAGTACGTCAGCCAAACGAGGGACGACGTTAGCCGCGACCGCATGGACGCCGTGATAGCCGAGGGGATCGACCGGCTGCACTTCGCGTGGGGCGGCCCCGTCGACGGCTCTATACCCCACTACTACCGGATACACGGAGGCGACTTCCTGGTCGAGTTCGACAACTACCAGAACGGCGCCAACCACATCCACTCGGTCTGGCGTGACGTGCACAACGACTTCGCCACAGACGTCCTGAGCAAGCACCTACTCAACTACCACGTCCTGTAGACCCAACCTAGACCACAATACCATAGCTGTGGATCAACGAAGCCCATGAATCGCAGGGGCGCGGAACGCCGGTTGGGTTCTCCGGCGCGGCCACTCCCTGACCGCATCAAGAACTTGCTGCGTTACTACATTGAGTGTGCCAGGCGAGATGAGGGCCAACCTGTGCGCGCGTTTCTGAACGATGAGGGGAAGCGGTTCGTTCCCTGGCCTTTTCCGTCCGACCTGTGGTGCATGGACACCGCCGAACCGATAGTCACTCTCGACCGCGGGCAATCCGGGTTTGTCGATGCACTCAAGAGGAAGCCCGCCGGTGGTGCTCTCCTGTACGGATACCCGATGTACATCGAGGCTGGACGAATGGCCATACCTCTGTTCACCTGGCCGGTAGAGTATGAACTGAACGACCGGGAACTGCGGCTCGATGCCGCTCCTGAATGGCCTCAGATGAATCTAGAGTACTTGAAGAGGCTCGCACGCACACCAGAGGAGCAACAGGAGGTCCTTGACTCGCTAGGCCTGCTCGACAACACGGACGACCCACCGGACGGCCTCATCCGTGACATCCTAAAGCGGATGGAAGATATGGGCCTGCTGCAAGATGTACGTGAGCCACTTGATCCTCAAGAGTTGTCAAGGCCCCAAGGTGCCGGGATCTGGAATTGCGCCGCGCTATTCGTTACGGAACAACTGCGCTTTACAGCCGGCCTAATTAGCGAGCTTCAGGAGATGGTTGGATCCGGTGCCCCAGGATGGGACAAGACGGCGTTCGCAACCATTCTGGGCGAACATGAAGGCGTCGGCGAGGAAGAGCAAGTTGCCGTCGAGGTCGTCCCCCTCAACGAGGAACAGCGCGAAGCAGTTCGGAGGGCCACCAACTCACCGTTAACTGCCGTCACAGGACCGCCGGGAACTGGCAAGTCCCAGATCGTCGTCTCTATGATCGCCGATGCCTACATGCACAGTAGACGCGTCCTATTTGCGAGCAAGAACAACAAGGCCGTCGACGTCGTCGAAGCCCGCGTTACTGATCTGGCGGCAAATCCCCTCATGGTAAGGACAGGCAGTCGTTTCGGCCGTAAACTCGCCCAACATCTCGTGTCGATGCTGGCGTTGCGACCCTCGCAAAGTGACCGCTTGAAATATGAGGAGCTAGAAGCGCGATACGAGGAGCTAAAAAGCCAGGAGAGCGACCTATGGTCGGAATTGCAGACAACCCGGGATGCTCACGAGCGGCTGCTTTCCCTTGACAAAGCTCGGGCCAGCTTCGAGAGGGAGTACATCCCTCACGAATGGGAGAGGTTGCAGAGGGTTAAGGGCCTGCCAAACAGTGGCCGATTGGCGATGGCATTGGAATTGGCAGACCAGCACATTGACGCACCGGACAGCCTCCTCCGCCGACTCTCGCTGGGGTTTTCGGCATCCAGAGACCGGAAACGGATCCATGGCATTGTTGTCGAGGCAATTGCAGAGTGTCCTATCCTTGGTTCATGTCCAGCAAACGATCAATCCTGGCAGGTCTTGCGAACCTGGATTGTGCGAGCCTTGTCGGTTGCTGAGGCGCTAGGCGCCATAGCCAAGTACCGGAACGGGCTTGCCGCACTCCGCGAACTGAGGTCCCGCGACGAGGTGGCCCGCCAGCTGCGAAGAGTCCGAGCCGGCATGACTGACTCGGGCGCGGAGCTTGTAGCCCTCTACGCCCGTCTCGCCCAGGATCGACTGGAGCCGGCGGACCGCCAGGCCATAGGGAACCTCCGCACCCTCTTGGAGCGGCTTGCAGAGGACCAATCGGACGGCGAAGCCTATTCGATACCCCGGCGTGACATGATTCGTTTATTCCGTAATGGCTCACGGCACCTTCCGGCTTGGTGCGTCACCAATCTCTCCGCCAGAAACAGCCTACCACTGGAGTCAAACCTATTCGATCTCCTCATTATCGATGAGTCAAGTCAGTGCGACATTCCTTCTGCTTTACCCCTCCTCTACCGATCCCGGCGGGCTGTGATAATAGGCGACCCCTTGCAGTTGCGGCACATCACCAAAATTGAACGACGCCAAGACAGGCAACTGCAGGCCGACCATGGGCTGGGGGCCGATGATCTCAGATTCACGTACATCGAGAACTCGCTCTACGATCTGAGCATTACAACTGGAAAGCCCATTCAGCTTCAAGATCACTATCGATCACATTCCCACATCGTCGACTTTTCGAAACATCAGTGGTACGAGGGCAATCTGAATGTCTGGACTGACCATAGCCGTCTCAAGGCGCCGCCGGACGGGAAGTATGGCATCCGATGGACTGAAATCAGCGGAACTGCGAGGAGGCCTAGGGACGGAAGCGTCGTCATTCCATCTGAGGTCGAAGTGGTGGTTGCACAAGTAACCGACCTGCTGATGAACCAGAGATTCGATGGCACCGTCGGAGTCGTGACCCCGTTCCGTGCTCAGGCAAACATGATCCTGGAACGAGTTGCCCAGCGCGTGCCCTCGAACGTGTTTAATCGGGCGCAGCTCATCGTGGACACCGCACATGGCTTCCAGGGAGACGAGCGCGACATAGTTCTGTTTTCGCCCTGCATATCGAGGGATCTTCCAAGTGGCGCGCATAACTTCCTCAAGAACACCGAAAACCTCTTCAACGTTGCCATTACGCGTGCCCGCTCGCTGCTACATGTCGTTGGCAGCCGGGACGCCTGCGCTTATTCCGAAATCCCACACATCCAGCGGTTCGCCTCATACTGCGCGGAGATTGAAAGGTCAGGGTCGAGCCCTTATGAAACAACCATGGCGTCGGACGAGCGCATAGGGCCATGGGAAAAGCCGCTTTACGATGCGCTGGTTGCAAAGGGCCTGAACCCCTTGCCGCAGCACCCCGTCAAAGGATATAGACTCGATCTGGCCATAATCTCCGGCGAAACTCGTATCGACGTGGAGGCTGACGGAGTATCGACTCACCTGGGTTCCCGCATCGACGCTGAAAGAGACAGTCGGCTAACGGAACTGGGCTGGCGCGTCGTCCGGTTCTGGAACCATCAGATTAGGGATGATATCGACTACTGTGTGCGCACCGTCCTTGATCTACTCCACCGCCAGACCTAGCCAGTCTCCCCGCATCCACCCCCGGGGACTCTGCGCGTTGGAGTCGATTGAAGATCACGGGATCCGTTGCCCTGCGCCGATCTCCCGCAGCATGACCCCAATGTCGGCCGTTGGAAACCGGTGACACTACGCGTTCGCTAATGGCGAGTTGGCATCGACGATCCCAGGGTAGTTGCCTCTTGCCTTTCGCAGCGCTTGGCGAACCATCTGGCGCCAACCACATCCACTCGGTCTGGCGTGACGTGCACAACGACTTCGCCACAGACGTCCTGAGCAAGCACCTACTCAACTACCACGTGTTGTAGTGCACTCCGGCGTATCATAGGCCCAGAGATGCCGCTCCTTTGTCGGCGTCTAACGGCGCTTGCCGGAGCAGGCCTCTAGTAGTCTACGCAGTGCTGCTTGCCGAAGCCGTAGTGGTCCAGGACGTGGCCGGCGCCGTACCGTCCTGGGATCGGCAGCTGCTCGGCGTACCAATTCGGAGACGCCCTCCGCGTGCTGCCAACGACCCGTTCGACGGCGGGAAACGGGCCCGCAGCACCAGTCCCGGTGCTAACCACCGCTTCCATCTCGGAAGGGTGATAGAGGAATGGAGGCACCTTGCCGTCCTCGTTGTCCTCTTCTTCGCTGATCCACACGGTCTTGATACCCAGGCGCTCAAGGGCTTGGACGGTACGTGCCGACGACACGTACTGAAGGCCTCGCACCTCGTTGGTAACGACGGCACCTGTGGCTCCCAGTTGCTTCGCGGCCTCGGCGGCACGCTTGCCGACGAATAACATCTCCTCCTCGCTGTGCCAGGGTTGACGTAGGATGATGCAGCTCAGGAAGTTGAGCGTCTTGCCATGGCGGCGGGCCATGCCCAGGACGAGCGGATTGTTGGTAAGCGGCCATGAGCAGTGTCCTCGCCCGCCGCCGGTGATGGCTCCATCCATTAGCTCGGTGGGCCACAGGAGCCACGGCGCCGACAGCCGGGTGTGCCCGTAGACTGCGGGCCCGTGTATAGACTGCGGTCCGTGGTTTTGCTCGGGGCTGGTCAGCAGACAGACGAAGACCATCCCGGGAAGAGACCGGTCGGTCACGCCCTGTTCGAAGACCTCCATCTCGGGCGGTTCGAGGCCGGCCACGGTATTCGCCAGCGTGTCCTGCATTCCAAGCGCAGCCTCGTTCGAAGCACTTGCCCTGTTCTGGACATCGAGGTGCTCGCTCAGCCTGAGACTGAGGCACAGATTGTTGGTGGCCGAGTTGGGGACCACCGCCCCCGGCCCCGACATGTCGATGAAGTGGTGGTCGGTCCAGACCGTGCGCCGGTCCTGCTGGGCCTTCTCTTCGCTCTCCGTACCATTCTGAGACCGCTTCCACTCAGGCACCCAACCGCTGACCTGGCCAGGTTCGTCGGCCCCGTCGTAGCTCACGATCAGGGCCATGCCGCCGAGCCGATGTGTTCGGCCCTGGCCCACGGTGTCCACCGGGCGACCGGCTCGCCCCGGGTAGGCGGTCCCAGGACCAGTCACCTTTACTCTGGGCTCCAGGACTTCGAAGTGATTGATGATACGGACGGACTCGCCCGACTTCGCTATTTCAAGCGTTGCGTCCTCTACGCCCGGCCTTGCGAGAACCGGGCCCAAGAGGCTGTCTCTGTCCACTTCCAGTACGCCGTCCTTCCAGGCCGTCTCCGACCCGAAGGCGATATCTATTACGGGAAAGCTGCCAAGCTCGAGACGCATGAGTTCGCTCCTTGTTCTTGGACCTCCGCGGTTCGCGGCCCAAAGGATCCGATACTGCTGAAGTTATCGGACACTGCTACGTTGGAGTCGCATCCTATCTCATGGAATCGTTTTTCCGCAGCCTGCTTGGCGGCGAATCTGAGCGGTCGCATTGTAATGATTGGCCATCTCGTGGGAATCTCCACAAGCAACATACGAACTTTCCGCTACAATGGCACATTGCATGGCGTCAGGCTATCTCCAGGCTCTCATGCCCCTGACCGGGAGTCCAAGCAGGTGCGCCAGCGGCTGTTGGAGGAGACCAGAAAACTGGAATGAGTGAGTTCTCAACCGTCTCGATGGTAACCCGTCGCAGCGAGCCATCAAACTACAATGACACCGAGCCGCGTGCCGATAACCGAACGGCCCCCGGCTCAGCGCCGCCATACTCGGCGACAACCTCGCCCGGTTGCATCCCGCCCCCTAGGAGTCTGTCCGAGAAACAATGTTCTAAACGATATGCGTCATTAGTGGAGTGTAAAGATGCTATTTACTCCACGACAAAGTCCAGATTGCTGTAAGCAGGTTATTGCGTGGCGGGTTTCGTCTCCAGGAACGAATCCTCGGACAGGCTCCTAGACGGCAGGAGTCTCGAATAGGACCAACACCGTTTTGAAAACGTCCACGATGTACCATGAGAGACTACAACACAGCGACGAAAGGAGCATCAGTTGAGGAATAACAACGTACTACGCGACCTGATCGACGACGGGAAGCCCACGATAGGCACTCACCTCTTCACGCAATGGCCTGGCATGGTCGAGGTCATTGGACACACCGGCGTTATCGATTACATAGAGTTCTCGAGCCCATACGCACCTTACGATCTCTTCTCCCTTGAGAACTTCGGGCGCGCCGTCGACCTATTCGACCACATGAGCTCGATGATGAAGCTGGACCAGGAGCCCAGGACCTACCTGGCCGAGCGCGCAATTGGCTCCGGGATCCAGAACGTTCTGTTTGCCGATATCCGTACCGTTGAGGACGCGAAGGAAGGCGTGAGTGCGGTGCGCCCGGAGACCCCCGAAGCAGGGGGACGAGGCGGCCTTGCGGCCACACGTGACATAGGCTACGTCTTCCCGGGCAAGACGTTGGTCGACTACTCCGACCAGCTCAATTCTGCTGTCGTCGCCATCATGGCCGAGAAGAAGTCGTGCGTGGACAACCTCGAGGAGATCCTGTCTGTGGGCGGAATAGACATGGTCCAGTTCGGTCCAGGCGACTACTCGATGAACATAGGGAAGCATCACGACATCTCCCACCCGGAGGTCCAGGAGGCGGAGAAATACACCATAGAGACCTGCATTAAGATGGGCATACGTCCCAGGGTAGAGCTCGGGGTAGAAGCCGATAGTGCAGAGGCCGCAAAGCCCTACATCGACATGGGGGTAGTCGATTTCTGCATCGGGTCGGACGTGCATACGATGTACGCCTACTGCCTGGAGCAGGGAGAGACGATGGCCAGAGCACTGGGCCGCTGACGGTGGCCCCACGGGGGCGCAGGAGAGCCCGATGACCCCTATCGGGGTCCGGCAGCCACGTTGCTGGGCGGCCCGTTGTCTCGGGTCACGAAGAGGTCGCCGCACCATTCCTAACAGGCCACGCAGTCGGTGACGACCGAGGCTGTGTGTCGTACTCAGCTATCCTGTAGACTTCGATCGCTACGGTGGGGCTCGTTGCTTTTCTGGGTGCCAGGGCACGCCGGTAGATTGTACTGCGAGGGCGGTTCGATGCGGATGGCCATGCTCGTCTGGCTGGTCTCCGCTGTTATGGTGGTCGCCGCGTGCGCCGAACCCGATGCGACTACCTGTCCCGAGGGGACAGACCGGTTCCTACGGTACGAGCTTTTCATGGGTCGCAGCGGCCAGTCCGGCGAGGTCGTGGACGACGTGGCGTGGAACACTTTCCTCGGAGATGCGGTCACCCCCAGGTTCCCGGATGGCCTGACCGTCCTCGACGCTCGAGGCCAGTGGAGCGACTCAGAAGGGCGGGTCCAGAAGGAGCGCTCGAAGCTGTTGGTAGTCCTGGTACCTCAGGGTGGCGACCATACGCGACTGATAGACGAGGTGTCGGACGAGTACAAGCGGCAATTCGACCAGGAGTCGGTCCTCCGCGTCGTGTCCGACGCGTGTGTCTCGTTCTGAGTACCTGGCCCTAGGAGCCTGTCCGAGGATTCGTTCCGGGAGACGAAACCCGCCACGCAATAACCTGCTTACAGCAATCTGGACCTTGTCGTGGAGTAATTAGCATCTTTACACTCCACTAATGACGCATATCGTTTAGAACATTGTTTCTCGGACAGACTCCTAGTCATGACTCCCCTGACTGGAGGGTTCATGCCATACCGGCGAGAGCTCGCAGCCCTCAGACCTTGTAGCAGGCCGTGAGTCGTCCGCCTCCCTTGTCTTCGAGTGCCGGGTGTTCGTTGTCCCTGCAGAAGTTGTCGGCAATTGGACAGCGATCGTAGAATCTGCACCGCGGCGGTGGATCAACCGGCACGGAAACTGAGCCCCTTATGTTGACCGGCTCCCTGGTTGCCGCCGGGTCGGGCACGGGGACAGCCGACAGGAGGGCCTTCGTGTACGGGTGCACCGGGTCCCGCAGGACCTCTTCCGTCTCCCCCATCTCCACGATCTTGCCGAGATACATGACCGCGATCCGGCTGCACATGTATCTCGCGACGGCAAGATCGTGCGTGATATAGAGGTAGCTGATTCCCAGGCGGCTCGCCAGATCCTCCATTAGGCGCATGACGCCGGTCCTGATGGATACGTCCAGCATTGACGTGGGCTCGTCCGCAACCACGAACGACGGATTCATTACCAACGCCCTCGCTATCGCGACGCGCTGACGCTGGCCGCCCGACAGCTCGTGAGGAAACCTGAACAAGAAGGTCGCGGCGGGCGTGAGTCCGACCAGCCCCAATATCCGCGAAACGCTCTCCATGCGCTCGAAGGGACCGCCGATCTTCTGCACCTTGAGCGGCTCGGCGACCGTATCGAATATCGTTCTCCTAGGGTTCATCGACTCGTACGGGTCCTGGAAGACCATCTGCGCCCTGCGCCTGAACTCTCGCAGAGGCTTCCCTTTTAGATGTCCGACATCCTCCAGGTCGCCCGATCCGCTGTCGAACAGGACCTGGCCGCCGGTCGGTTGGGACAGTCGAACCAGCAGCTTGCCAGTGGTCGTCTTTCCGCAGCCGGACTCCCCGACCAGCCCGAGAGCCTCGCCCGCCATGAGTTCGAATGACACGCCGTCCACGGCATGAACGAAGCTCCGCTTTCTCCGAATTAACCCGGAGGACAGCGGAAAGAGCTTGGACAGGCTGACTGCCCTGACCAAAGGACGACTCGATGACACGGGTGCCCTCGTCGAGTGAGTCATGGCCCTACTCGCCCGGCGGGTTCCAGCAGGCCGCCCAGTGGGCTCCGCGCCGTACTATGGGTGGTGTTGAAGTACGGCAATCGTCCGTCGCGTACACGCATCGCGGATGAAATCGACACCCGCTCGGAGGATTGAGCAGGTCTGGCGGCTCTCCTGGCAGCGTCGTTAGATCATGCTTCTCGCCCCTGACGCTAGGAAACGCCGACACCAGCGAGCGCGTGTATGGATGGATCGGCCTCGCGTACACGTCGGCCGTGGGTCCGAATTCGACGAGCTTTCCTGCATACATGACACCCACGACATCGCTGACCTCCGCGATTACAGCCATGTCGTGAGAGATGTAGATCATGCTCATGGCGAGTGATCGCTGGATGTTCCGCATCTCCCGGAGGATTCGGTCCTGAACTATCACGTCCAGCGCTGTGGTTGGCTCGTCCGCGATCATGAGGTCCGGCTCGCACGCCAATGCCATCGCGATGATCGCACGCTGTCTCATGCCGTCGCTGTACTCGTGCGGATACCGAGGTATGAAGCTGGGGTCCAGGCCTACCAGATCGTACAGCTCGCGTACACGCTCCATGGCCTCCTGATGGGACGTAGCGTAGTGCGCCTCCAACGCTTCGACTATCTGATCTCCCACTCGATAGACGGGGTCGAGCGAGTTCATGGCGGCCTGGAACACCATGGATATTCGGCTCCAGCGGTAGGCCCTCATCTGCTCCTCGCCGAGCGGGACGAGGTCCACGCCGTTCAGCAAGATGCTGCCGGCTACGAACTTGGCGTTGTCCGGAAGCAGCTTCAGAAGCGTGATCGCAATTGACGACTTGCCGCAGCCGGACTCGCCCACCAGTCCGAGTGACTGTCCACGCTCGACAGAAAACGACACTCCGTCCACGGCCCGGACGACACCGGCCCGGGTCATGTAGTGCATAGTCAGGTCTTCGACGGCGAGAACCGTTTCAGCGGTCATCGGCTCCTGAGCCTGGGGTTCACTACCTCATCGAGCGAACGCCCGACAAGATAGAAGGAAGAACACAACAGCGTGATGGACAGACTGGCCGGGAATATCAGCCACCAGTACTCTCCGACCTGCAACAGGTAGCCGGCCGACTCGGTGGTGGGGATCATCAGCCCCCAGCTCATCCGAACGTCCAGGAGCCCGAGGAAGCTCAGCACCGCTTCGGAGAAGATCGCGCTGGTCACGGTGAACATCATGTAGAGGAACGACAGAGGGAGGAGGTTCGGCACGACATGCACACGGATGATATGGAAAGGCCCTCCACCCGCGACCCTGGCCGCTTCTATGTAAGGTTTCACCACCACGGAGAGCGCCTGCGATTTGAGTACCACGCCCGTGCCACCGAAACCGGAGAGGATGCCGATTATCAACGCCAGCTCCAGGTGCTCCACTCCGATCAGGGCGCTCAGGACTACCAGCACGCTTATCGCTGGCATCATGATCATGATGCCAGCGAGCCTCATCAGGATGGTGTCGACCAAGCCCCCGAAGTATGCTGCCACGGCGCCCACCACCGTTCCGATGGTGACGGTGACCGTCGCGGCAAGCAGGCCGAGAAGGAATCCCGACCTTGCGCTGAACATGAGCTGGCTGAGGATGTCCCTCCCAAGCGGGTCGGTGCCCAGCGGATGGCTCAGGCTCGGCGGTGCAGGTTGCCGTACCTCGTCGAATGCGTACCCCACCACCGGATCGTAGACCTGCGGCTCCCATACGGTGTTCATCAGAACAGGGTGCGCCGCGGCCAGCAAGGCATAGAGGCCGATTATGACCAGTCCGACGATCCCGATCCTGGTCCCGATAAAGAGTGCCCAGTTCTCTCGCAGGTTCCGAGAAGCCAGTCCCAGGCGAATCCGCCAGAGAGAGGTCGGTCCGGTCGGCTGGAAATGGCCCGCAGACATCAGTAGCGAATCCTCGGATCGAGATAGGCGTACAGGACATCCGCGACCAGGTGCGCCACCAGCACGAACAGTCCAACGAAAACGAACGCTCCGACCGCGAGCGGCAGGTCCTCGGACAGTGCCGCCGCAACCAGCGTCTGACCCATGCCGGGCCATGAGAATATCGCCTCCGTGATGACGCCGCCATCCACTGCGAAGGCGAGGCTGAATATGAAGCTGGTGACGACCGGAAGGAGCGCGTTCCGGGCCACGTGTTTATCGCGCACGTCGCGCTCCGGCAGCCCCTTCGCCCGCGCAGCCATGACGAAGTCCTCTCGCATCGTCTCGAGCATGCTGTTGCGAGTCAGCAGCATAGTGCCTGCGAAGCTGATGAGGGTGAGCGTCAGCACGGGCAGCACCATGTGCTTGACAATGTCTAAGGCAAAGACCGCCGTTCCGGACGCGAGCCACACGACGATGACGGCCAAAGAGGCAACCGCGATGCTCGCGGCCCGGACGAGCCGCGCTCGGACAGTCCGCTTCCGCGCCGTAACGAGGAAGACCGCGAATACGGCGATTGACACCACGATCGCGGTCATGATCATTCGGTTGAACACCGAATTGGCGTCGACGGGCGCGTCCCTCCACAGGACAGGGTCCAAGAACTTCCCTATCGGGAACCAGCCCGCTTTGAAGGCGAACAGCCAGATCATCATCAGGCCAAACCACGGGGTGAACACCGTGTAGAGCGCTACTCCTCCAATGGTCGAGGTGTATTCGAACCATCCGCCTCTACGCCACGCGATTATCTTCCCTAGGAGTCTGTCCGGTGTAAAGGGCGGAGTAATAATGGACCGGCGAGGCGGGTGTGAGCGTTCGGGAGTGGCGCTGCAAAACTGGACCACCCGCCGCCTTCTATAGAGTTGGAGGCAACTCGATGGAAGGTGTGAAGGATGTACAAAGTGGAACTGTACGTTCGAGTGCGCCGGGCCTGCATGGTGGAAGGGATGAGCACGCGAGAGGCTGCCCGCGTGTTCGGTCTGCACCGGGACACGGTGCGCAAGATGCTGGAGTACTCGGTGCCACCCGGGTACCGTCGACAGTCACCGCCGCGTCGCCCTAAGCTGGACCCGTACCGCGGGGTGATCGACCGGATACTGGAAGAGGACCGGCGTCTTCCGAGGAAGCAGCGCCACACGGCGAAGCGGATCTATGACCGTCTGAGAGCGGAGCACGGGTTCACCGGCAAGTACACGATAGTCAAGGACTACGTGCGCGAGCGCCGCCGCCGGACACGCGAGATGTACGTTCCGCTCTCCCATCCTCCTGGTGATGCCCAGTGCGACTTCGGCCAGGCCAAGGCGGTCATCGGAGGAGTGGAGCAGACCATCCACTACTTCGTGCTGGACCTTCCCCACAGCGACGCATGCTTCGTCAAAGCGTACCCCGCAGAGACGACCGAGGCGTTCTGCGACGGTCACGTCTCGGCGTTCTCGTTCCTGGGCGGCGTGCCGCGGAGCATCTTGTACGACAACACGAGACTGGCGGTGGCCAGGATCCTGGGAGACGGCCGGCGCCAGCGTACTCGTGTGTTCTCGGAGCTGGTGATGCTCCTATAGATGTCAAGGAGTGCTGTGGGATAGGGCTGAATTCCGTAGGACGGAGAAGACCTCGTGAGCCACATAGCGTTTGAGGCAACGGATGACCTCGGCCTTGCTCATTCCCTCTTTGGTGCGACGACGCATGTAGGTCTGGGTGCGCGGATCGTATCGAAGTCTGACGACAACAATGCGATGGAGAGCGGCGTTGGCCTGGCGGTGCCCACCTCGGTTGAGCCGATGCCGGTTGGTCTTGCCAGAGGAGGCAGGTATGGGATTGACTCCGCACAGGGAGGCGAAGGCAGCCTCGGAGTGGAGACGGTCCGGGTTACTCCCGGCAGCAATGAGGAGGGTCGCCGCCGTGTCTGGCCCTATGCCGAAGCCATCTACCAGGGCCGGGGCTGCCGTCCGTGTAAGTCGATCGAGCTCGGCCTCCAGGTCGTGGACCTCCTTGCTGAGCTGACGGTAGCGGCGGGCAAGGGAGCGCAGGGTGTATCTGGCCGCTGCCAGGGGACCATCCAGACGACCGGTGCGGAAGCTCTTGCAGCGCGTGACTAGGGCACCGGCAGCGAGACCATCGAGCGTTTCGCGAAGCTCGGCCGGGGCCGTGACAACCAGCGCCTTCATCTGGTTGATGGCCTGGGTGCGAGCCTTGACGGCCGAGTCCTTCGCGCTCTTGAGCATACGGATCATTTCGACTTCACCCTCACCTGACTTGGGAGTGGCATCGGCTACTCCGGCAAGCACGGCACGCGCTGCCATCTCCGCATCAGTGGGATCGCTCTTCCCCTTCCGGTAGCGGGTTGACCGGTCGGGCCGGTTAACCTCCACGACGGTATGTCCCCTACGCGTCAGGTAGCGGGTGACTCCAGCGCCATAGGAACCTGTGCCCTCAATTCCGAAGGCCTGAATCTCTCCCAGGCCCAGTGACCACCGCTCGAGCTCCTCATACCCATTGGTGGTCGCAACCGTGCGAAGCTCTTCCAGACGGACACCCTGACGGTCAATGGCCACAGCCACATGCTTGTCCTGGTGAGTGTCCACTCCTATGACCACCTGAACAGAACGACCGCCTTCTTGATCGACAACTCCCATCATCTCTACGGCCTCCTCTGGGATGGCGCCCTGGCTGGGTGAGCGGACAGGACTGCGATGGGACTTGAGCCAAGCTCCTATGAGGTCACTGCTCCCCAAACCGTTGGCACCTTATGGGCCATCTCCAGTTCGCGTCGACAGATCACGAGGAAGGCATCTCAGCCAGTCCCACTACGGGTCAGACCCAAACCGAGATGGCCCACACACATCATCGCAGTCCCACTACCTGTTCGAGGATCGGTTCGGCCGTCCCGGCAAGGGTAACGACAAGGGCAAGGTCGAGGGGCTGGTGGGATATGCTCGCCGGAACTTCCTGGTGCCAGTGCCGTCGTTCCCGAGCTTCGATGCCCTCAACGTCTACCTGGAGGAGAGGTGCCTGGAGCGGCTGGGGAGACAGCTGCGTGGGCACAAGGAGACGATAGGCCAGCGGATGGAGCGTGACCTGGAGGCCCTGCTGCCGCTCCCCGCCGTGCCATACGACGCCAGCGACAAGCACGTGAGCCGTGTCAGTTCCCTGTCCCTGGTGCGGTACCGGACCAACGACTACTCGGTGCCCGTGGCCTACGGTCACAGGGAGGTGGTGGTCCGGGGCTATGTGGGTGACGTGGTGATCAGCTGCGGGGCGGAGGTGATAGCACGGCATCCGCGATCATACGAACGCGACGACTTCGTCTTCGACCCTGTCCACTACCTGCCGCTGCTGGAGCGCAAGACGGGAGCGCTGGACCAGGCTGCTCCTTTGGTCGGGTGGGAGTTGCCGGAGGAGTTCGGAGTGCTGCGCAGACTGCTGGAGTCGAGGATGGGCAGGCGCGGCAAGCGGGAGTTCGTACAGGTGCTGCGGTTGATGGAGAACTTCCAGACTCAGGAGGTGTACGAGGGTGTACGTGATGCCCTCAAGCTCGGCGCCGTAAGCTTCGACGCGGTCAAGCACCTGGTGCTGTGCAGGATAGAGGGTAGACCGCAGAGACTCGACCTGGAGCTGTACCCCTACCTGCCCAGGGTCACCGTGACGAAGACAGCAGCCAGCGACTACATGGCGCTCATGTCGGGGAGCGGGCGGTGAGCGAGAGGTCGACGGTGCTGCTGGAGCATCACCTCAAGGAGCTGAAGCTGCCCACCTTCCTGAGGGAGTACTGCAAGGTGGCCGGCCAGTGTGCCGCCGAGGGCGTCGACCATCAGGGCTACCTGCTGAGGCTCTCTGAGCTTGAGCTGATAGACCGCCACCATCGCATGGTGGAGCGCAGGATCAAGGCTGCGCGCTTCCCCGCCACCAAGAGCCTCGACACCTTCGACTTCCTGGCCATGCCGTCGGTGAACAAGCACCTGGTCATGCAGCTGGCGCGCTGCGAGTACGTAGACCGGCGGGAGAACGTCATCGCCATAGGCAACAGCGGCACCGGCAAGACCCATGTGGCCCTCGGTCTGGGGCTCGCCGCCTGCCAGAGGGGACTGTCGGTCGGCTTCACCACGGCCGCCTCGCTGGTCCACGAACTGATCGAGGCCAGGGACGAACGACGGCTGCTCAACCTCCAGAAGAGGCTTGCCCGACTCAAGCTGCTTATCGTCGACGAGCTTGGCTTCGTCCCACTCTCCAAGACCGGCGCGGAGCTCCTCTTCGAGGTCTTCAGCCAGCGCTACGAGAGAGGGTCGGTCTTGGTCACCACCAACCTGCCCTTCGACGAGTGGACCGAGGTCTTCGGCTCTGAGAGGCTCACCGGCGCACTCTTGGACCGCCTCACTCACCGCGTTCACATCCTGGAGATGAACGGCGAAAGCTACCGCCTCAAGCAGAGCAGGCAGGCCGCCGTCCTGCGCACCACAGGCGATCCCCCTGACGCCTAGACCCCACCACACTCGCTCCTACTAACTGCTCCTGCTGAGACCCGTCGCAGCGTGACATTTTTGCTGAACACCAACGCCCCGGTGGTACACTTTTGCTCCGCCACACGGCCTGACTTCTCTCCGCCCTTGACAGAGAAACAATGTTCTAAACGATATGCGTCATTAGTGGAGTGTAAAGATGCTATTTACTCCACGACAAAGTCCAGATTGCTGTAAGCAGGTTATTGCGTGGCGGGTTTCGTCTCCAGGAACGAATCCTCGGACAGGCTCCTAGTGTGAATCCAAGGTAGAAAGAGAGCACGGCGGCGGTCATGAACAGGACCAGCGTCCTGGGCAGCCGCTCCTTGATGACGTCTGCAACCGATCGGGGGTAGTGACTGAATGACACCCCGAAGTTCCCGGTGAACGTGTTGCTGATGTGGACCGCGTACTGTTTCCACAGGGGCTCGTCGACGCCGAACAGGTCCTGAAGCCTCTGCCTCGTTTCAGGAGGAATGTCGGGGCTCAGCGCATAGAAGTTGCTGGCGTCACCCGGCTGAGCGTTGACGATGAAGAAAACCAGAGACAGGAACACGAACAGCGTGACGAGTATCTGCGCCGGTCTCTTCAGCAGATACTTGGCCATCAACCGGTCCCTACTTGATCACCGCCTCTTGCTGCATCCCGTTCTGTTGTTCCAGTCCACCCAGTACAGACGTGTACGGGAACTCGATCCGTGACGGACGGAACGCGTCCAGTTTCGGAGTCGTGAAGAGGGGCACGTAGGGCAGTTCCTCTGCAAGGAACTCCTGGAGCTGAAACGCCTTGTCGCGCGCGCCCTCTATCGTCGTCTCGGAGAGCAGCCCGAAGGCGAGATCATCATACTGACTGTTGGCGTATCCACCCCAGTTGTAGCCGCCGCCGGTCTCCGGGGAATGCCTGCTGTGGAAGAAGTTCTCCAGGTGGTCCGGGAATATCGAGAGCCCCCATCCGAGTATCCACATGTCAGGTCCTCGGCGACCGTATCGCTGAACAGCTCATCCACGATCACGTTGAACCCCGTCAGATTGGCACGGACAGGTATTCCGATGTCATTCAGCCACCGTTCGACCCATATCGCGAAGGTGGAACGCATCGGATCGTATCCTGCGCTCGGGGCCAGCAGCTTCATCTCAGGAACCGGCGAGCCGTCCGGCATCCTGAGTCCCTTGCCCGACTTTGCGACAAAGTTGCCGTCCTCGCTGATTTCGGGCTCCTGCTCGAAGGTGAATCCCGCGCTCTTGAGAAGGTCTACGGCCTGAGCTATGCGTTCGCCTCGGGTCAGGTCCTCACCGAATTTTGGAACATCCGGGTTGTAGCCAGAACCCGTTGCCCTCCGGCACCATGGCGTAGACGGGGATCGCGGCGTCCTGAAGGATAGTCCTCGCGACAAACTCCTTGTCTATGACCGTCGCTACCGCCTGTCTGAACTCCTTGATGTCCATAGGGGGCTTGCGGACGTTGAACCCCATGTATCGAACGCCGTTGTTGGCGTTTGATGCTATCCGCAGGTCGGGAGTGTTCCTCACTCTGTCAAGAAAGCCCTTCTCAAGCCCGAGCGGATTGAAGACATAGTCGATGTCTCCCTTGGTAAGAGCCAGGATCGCCGTGTCTTGGTTCCCATATATGCTGAATATCTCGGAATCCACGTGGGGGCCCACCGTGTACTCCAGAACCTTCTCGCCGGTGGCCTTCCCGAAGTAGGCGACGGAATGTCCCGTCCGGTCGTTCGACTCTGAGTAGGCTCCGTTCGCGTACTCGGTAACCACGGTGCCCATGCTGTAGTAGTTGGGATCGGTGTTGTTCTCGTAGAAGGCCCCGGGTTCCCACTTGCTGAATGTGAATCCGCCGAGTGTCGGCTCTCCCTCCGGAACATGCGCAAATAGAGCCTCCTGCTGCTGCTCGACTTCGCCCGCGCTCTTGATCTCCTCAACTATGGGGGCCCAGTAGTGCTCAGCCAAGACCGGCATAAAGCCCAGTCCAAACTGCCACACGCTCAACCCCGGTGTCTGTGGATTGCCGTCCGCGTCTGCAGTCTTGAAGAATACCTTCAGCTTATGGCTGTCCAACGCTTCGACGTGGTCCAAGAACGCCGCATCGACCACCGACGCCCAGTTGGATGAAAGCTGCATGTCCAGCACGGTGTTGACGGTGAACACGAAGTCACTGGCGTCGAGCTCATGGCCGTCGCTCCACATCACGCCGGTCTTGAGCGGGACCTCAGCGGTCCAGAACTCACCGTCTCCGACGGTCTCCTTCTTCAGCTCCGTAGGGAAGTCGGCCGCCAGGCCCGGGACCCAGTCGAACCGTTGGTCAGAGTACCCGTACATCGAACCCGAGTGGCCGTCTAGGACGTATTGAGTCCACACCGATCCGGCCGGTCCGCCATAGTAGTTCCAGAAGTTCCTTGAGATGGGCTCCTCGAAGATCCCCATCTGGTAGATCGGCGGGCCCGCGGTCATCGCCGGTTCCGGGGTCGGCTCGGCTTCCTTGACGACCTCGACGATCTTCTCCACCTCCACTACCTTCTCCACCTCGACAATCTTCTCGACTTCGACTGGTACCTCCTTGGTAACCTCCACCACCTTCTCCACGGGGACCTCTTTGATGATAGTGACGGGCTCCGGATCGTCCGAGCACGCTGCAAGCGCTGCGAACGTCAGGGCCGTGAACGCCAGGATTGAAAATCGCGCTCGTACTGACAGGTGCATGGTCTAACCTCCCCCTCCCAAACTCAGATCAAACTACATCTACTACGGCGACAGGGGCTTGGCTACGCGCTGCCGTTTCTGAGTACTCGGCCGGGACGGGCGCCCGTGTGTTGCCCTCCTTCGATCACCGGCTCGCCCGCCACGAAGACGTACGGGACGCCGGTTGGGTATTGATGCGGGTCTTCGAATGTGGCGTTGTCGATGACGGTGTCCGGGTCGAAGAGCACGAGATCGGCGATCAAGCCCTCCTCGACCCGGCCCCGCCGCTTGAATCCCATGCGCTCGGCGGGGAAGCCGGACATCTTATAGACTGCCTCTTCCAGCGTGAGGACGGCAGGCTGCTCGCGGACGTACCGACCCAGTATCCTGGGGTACGGGCCGTAGAACCGGGGATGGGGCTTGAAGTTCTTGTAGAGTCCATCCGGCGAGATGGCGTTGCCGTCCGAGCCGATCATGGCCTGCGGATGGCCCATGAAGAAGCGGATGTCGCTCTCCACGCGGTTGTGCACGGTGGCCATGATGCCGTCTTTCTCCTCCTCGATCAGCTGCAGTGTGGCCTCGGCGGGCTCCACTCCCCGCATCTCCGCAGTCTCTTCGAGGTTGTACCCGATCAGCCCACGGTTCTCCTCGGTGTTAGTATTGCTGATGACCTGAATGTGCCACAGAGGCGGTATACTTCCCTCACGCCCTTCTTTCATTTCCTTTATGGCGCGCGCCCGGAGCGATGGGTCGCGCAGGCGCTCCATGAACGTCGGGATGCCCCCTTCCTGCATCCAAAGCGGGACGAGCTGGTTCAATCCTGCGCCCGCGGCGGTGTAGGGGTACATGTCGTAGGTGATGTCAATGCCCTCGGCTCGTGCGCGGTCGATCACGTCGACGATCTGAGGGCCGTGGCCGTAGTAGCGCCGGTCAACGATCGCCATGTGGGAGAACTGGACGGGGATTCCCGCCCGTCGTCCGATCTCGACCGCCTCTTCGACCATCTTGATGTGCCATCCTGGCAGCACTCGCGCGTGCGTCGCGTAGAAGCCGCCGTAGCTCGCTGCGACCTCTGCCAGCGCGACGATCTCGTCGGTCGGCGCGTAGCCCGACGGGGCGAGGGACAGTCCGGTAGTCAGGCTGAATGCGCCCTGCTCCATCGTCTCGGAGAGCAGGCGCTTCTGAACGTCGAGCTCATCGGGGGTGGCCGGCCGGTTGTCGAGGGCGCCGGCGGCGGCGCGCAGGGGAGTGTTCCCGACCTGTGGCGCGACGTTCAGGCTGACGCCCTGGGACTCCATGAGCGCTGCCCATTCATCGAGAGTATGCCAGCGCCACTCCTGCCGCGTCTCGAAGATCTCTCCCATGAGCTGCCGCATCTGCTCTGGCGCAAGGTCACCCATCGGAAAGGGCGAGAAGCTGCAGTTCCCGGTAACCTGAGTCGTGACCCCCTGGTAGGCCATGCTCTCCCCTCCAGGGTCGTCGAGCAGCGTCAGGTCGGAGTGGGTATGCATGTCGATGAATCCCGGGGCGAGGACAAGCCCGCTGGCGTCGATCCTACGCTCGGCATCCGCCTCACCCAGTGAACCGATTGCGGCTATGTTCCCGCCGTCGAGTCCGACATCTGCGCCGTATCGTGGGGAGTTCGTCCCGTCGACGACCGTTGCATTCGTGATCAGCGTATCGAAAGACATCTCTGGCCCCTCATGTATAACGTGGACGGAGGACTGGACGACGGCACACCCCTCTGGAGGTGCTCTTCTGTGTCCGCGTCAAACGCTTCCCCGCATGCAGAATCGCGTAAGCGCGCCGACTTGACGAGCGGGCCAATCATACATCAGCCTATTCGCTCGTACAAAGGGACGGTTCGGGAGCGGCAGGTCCCTGTCTTCACCGCGATCTGCTCTGGCGCGGATCTGGTGAACGTTAGGGCGAACTCAGAGGACGTGCGGCGCGCGGGTTCAAGACTCTACCTGTGGAGTATCGCGCCGCTTCCGGTGCTCGCGGCTAAGGCGCTCGAACGTCTCCGGGTTGTAGTACTTGCCCGGCGCGACGTTGTCTCTTGGGATGAGCTCCTCCCTACTCAGCTCGAGTCACATCTACTCCAGTTGCAACGGATTGCCTACGCGTTGCCGTTTCTTAGTACCCGTCCCGGCCGGGCGCCGGTGTGTTTTCCCTCGTCGATAACCGGCTCGCCTGCCACGAACACGTAGGGGACGCCGGTTGCGTATTGATGCGGGTTTTCGAAGGTGGCGTTGTCGATGACGGTTTCCGGGTCGAAGAGCACGAGATCGGCGATCAAGCCCTCCTCGACGCGGCCCCGCCGCTTGAACCCCATGCGCTCGGCGGGGAAGCCTGACATCTTGTAGACCGCCTCTTCCAGCGTGAGGACGGCAGGCTGCTCGCGGACGTACCGGCCCAGGATCCTGGGGTACGGTCCGTAGAACCGGGGATGGGGCTTGAAGTTCTTGTAAAGCCCGTCCGGGGAGATAGCGTTGCCGTCCGAGCCGATCATGGCCTGTGGGTGGCCCATGAAAAAGCGGATATCGCTCTCGACTCGGTTGTGCACGACGGCCATGATCCCGTCCTTCTCTTCCTCAATCAGCTGCAAAGTGGCCTCGGCGGGCTCCACACCCCGCATCTCCGCAATCTCCTCGAGGTTGTACCCGATCAGCCCGCGGTTCTCCTCGGAGTTTGTATTGCTGATGACCTGAATGTGCCACAGAGGCGGTATCCCTCCCTCGCGCCCTTCTTTCATTTCCTTTATGGCGCGCGCCCGGAGCGATGGGTCGCGCAGGCGCTCCATGAACGTCGGGATTCCCCCTTCCTGCATCCAGAGCGGGACGAGCTGGTTCAGTCCCGCGCCCGCGGCGGTGTAGGGGTACATGTCGTAGGTGATGTCAATGCCCTCGGCTCGTGCGCGGTCGATCACGTCGACGATCTGAGGGCCGTGGCCGTAGTAGCGCCGGTCAACGATCGCCATGTGGGAGAACTGGACGGGGATTCCCGCCCGTCGTCCGATCTCGACCGCCTCTTCGACCATCTTGATGTGCCATCCTGGCAGCACTCGCGCGTGCGTCGCGTAGAAGCCGCCGTAGCTCGCTGCGACCTCTGCCAGCGCGACGATCTCGTCGGTCGGCGCGTAGCCCGACGGGGCGAGGGACAGTCCGGTAGTCAGGCTGAATGCGCCCTGCTCCATCGTCTCGGAGAGCAGGCGCTTCTGAACGTCGAGCTCATCGGGGGTGGCCGGCCGGTTGTCGAGGGCGCCGGCGGCGGCGCGCAGGGGAGTGTTCCCGACCTGTGGAGCGACGTTCAGGCTGACGCCCTGGGACTCCATGAGCGCTGCCCATTCATCGAGAGTATGCCAGCGCCACTCCTGCCGCGTCTCAAAGATCTCTCCCATGAGCTGCCGCATCCGCTCTGGCGCAAGGTCACCCATCGGAAAGGGCGAGAAGCTGCAGTTCCCGGTAACCTGAGTCGTGACCCCCTGGTAGGCCATGCTCTCTCCGCCGGGGTCGTCAAGCAGCGTCAAGTCGGAGTGGGTATGCATGTCAATGAATCCCGGGGCGAGGACAAGCCCGCTGGCGTCGATCCTACGCTCGGCATCCGCCTCACCCAGTGAACCGATTGCGGCTATGTTCCCGCCGTCGAGTCCGACATCCGCCCCGTATCGGGGGGAGTTTGTCCCATCTACGACTGTTGCGTTTGTGATCAGCGTATCGAAGGGCATCTCTGTCTCCCTGTATATAACGTGGACGGAGGGCTGGACGACGGTACAGCCGTTTCGAGGGGCACTTTTACGTGCACGTCAAACGCTTTCCTCGCTGCGAAATGGGGTGAACGCGTCGCTTGTGACAAGCGGGCCAATCATACATCAGCCTACTCGCTCGTACAAAGGGCCGAGCCGGGGACGAAGTATCCTCGTCGTCGACCGTGACCCGCTCTCGCGCAGACTTGTGGAACGTTACGAGCCTAGCGGTTCTTGCTGGGCGTGAGAGTACCGCGCTGACCTACGAAGGATCGCGCCGCTTCTGCCGCTCGTGGCTGAGGCGCTCGAACGTCTCTGGGTTGTAGTACTTTGCCCGGCGCGACGTTTTCTCTCCGGATGAGTTCCTTGATATGCTCTTCCGATTTCTCGTGGTCCTCTGCCCAATCGATGACGTCGGCAACAACCGCTCGGGCCACGACCACCACCCCGTCGTCGTCGCCCACGATCAGGTCGCCGGGTCGGACGGCGACGCCACCGCATCCGATTGCCACATTCTCTTCGTACGGAGAAATTCCCTCCGCCGGGCCTCCCGCCGGACTGCGGTCCTGCGCAAACACCGCCAGCCCGTAGGTTCGCACTATGTCCAGATCACGGATGGCGCCATCCGTAACTATGCCGGCTGCGCCGACCATCTGAAGCTGCAGCAGCTTGACGTCTCCGCCTACGGAGGCATACCTCTTACCCATGGCGTCGCACACCAGGACTTCGCCGGCGCGGCAGGAGCCCATGGCTCGGTATTCCGGTGAATCGACTCCTCGGTTGGTTTCTCCTACTATGTCGGGCCGAGGGGGTATAAAACGAAGGGTACGCGCTGTCCCCACGAGGTGCTGGCCGGGGGTCAGGGCTCGGACTCCCTTCATGAGACATGGTGTGTAGCTCATCTGCTGGAGGCCGCTGTAGACCGTGGCAACCGCTACTCTCCTATAGCGTTGGATAGTGTCCTGAGGAAGAGGGTCTCGCTTCACAGTGCTTGCCTCGCTAATGCCGATGCTCGGCGGTATTCCATGCCACGATTATCAGTGCTGTGCTCCTGGGAAGGCAAGCTTGAACCTTGATTCTCTCGTAAAAAGTCTGTGCAGGCCGAATTAGAACAAACGCACCCACGCCTGGGTACAATATACAGTCTCTGTTCCATATACTAGCCCAACATACTGTAGCGCTCAAGTGTGCTAAATCGCTGGAACTTCCTCAAAACGGGTTTTTACGAGGGAATCAACCTTGTCCTGTCGGTCAGGGCCACCGTTTCACGCTCGGCTTCGTCCACGCCGTTGCGACGCTGCGTTGCCGGAGAGGCACTAGCTGGTCCCGTCGTAGTACCACCCGGAGCCGAACGTCATCCCGTCGTGGCTGACAACCCAGATGCGCATGGACTCCCAATGGCTGGTTGACGGGTTGGTGTCCTCGGTGGTGACCCAGCTTCCATCTTCGGTGCCCTCGAACGCATCCGTGCCGGACAGGTACTCGAGGTCCTTTCCTAACATCTCGGGATCGTAGTGCGCGACGATTCTGCCGCTTCGATCTGCTATGAACGCGAACCACTCGCCTTTGACGCCGTCGGTGTTGTTGTAGTAGTCGATGGTCGCTGCCAGTCCTGCCGGAAGGTTCTCGGCGCTGGCGAAGTATTCGACGGTCGCTTCCAGTCCTACTGAACTGAAGCTGTTAACGGTGGCAGTCACCAGGGACTTGATGTGCTCGTCTGCGTTGATGTACCAACCGGAGCCGAACAGCAGTCCGTCGTGCCGTACCACCCAAGCGCTCTTGAGCTGATAGTCGTCGACACGTTCGGAGCCGAGGCTGTCGGTTTCAGGATTGTTGTACACATATGGCACCCACTTGCCGTCCTGGGTGGCCGTGAGCATTTCAGTGCCGAAGTTGTACCCGTTGGCGTCGGTCCCCACCCACCCGTTCAGGTCCAGTCCAAGGCGGCTGGCGTCGTAGTGCCCGATGATCTTACCCTTCTCGTCGATGATGAACACGTACCACTGTCCATCAACGCTCTCGGCCCGGTTGTAGTAGGTAAGAGTGGCGTTTAGTCCTTGGGTCTCGTACCTGTTGATGGCGTTGTCCACAATGAACTTGGTGTACTCGGCGTGTGCGGACCTGGGTGGAATGGATGCCACTGCGTTTCGGGCTATTCGCTGTACCTCTGCGTAGGTGAGACTTGGTTCAGGTTCGGCTGCCTCCTGTATGGCCGCCTGCACAGCCTCTTCGACATCGGCGCGGCTGAGGCCGGGTTCAGGCATATCCGCTATTGCTGACTGTATGATCTTCTCTACATCTTCGGGAGTTAGGTGTTCGGGACGGAGGGTCGCTTCTATACTCTCCTGTAGAATCTTCTCGACATCATCACGGCTGAGCCCGGAGGCGGGGGTAGGAATATGAGCTATCCCAGCCTGTACGATCTGCCCTACATCCGCAGGAGTGAGCCCGGGTGCGGGTTCTGGAATACCCGCTATCGCCGACTCTACTATCTGTTCGACCTCTGCACGGGAAGGGCCGGGTTCGGCCGGTGTGGGGGCATCAGCCAATTCCGCGCGTACTATGCTCTTGATCTCAGCGCGGGATGGCCCCGTATAGGTGTCTGATTCTCTGCCTCCGCATGTTATCAGCAGAATCGGAACAAGGAGGAGTAGGATCGCCACCGCGACTCGACCGAGACTCCTGCGAGTCATAGGACCTCTGATCCTGCAGTGAAGAAGATGCCCGGCATCCTGCTCTTCAATTGCTTCGCCATAGTCTCCACCTCAGCTAAAGTGAATTATAGTTTATGTTGATAAGGCACCGCTATGACGAGGAGTTCATATAAGGGATGGCCGGTCATACACTCTCCTTAACTCGGTCGTGCAGCAATTCGTGCGCTTGACCTCCCTTCGGCGTCTGCATAGACTGAGGCCCATCAGTTTGGTGCCGTTTTGGTGTCGTCTGCGTGGGAGGTCTAAGGACTCGCAGTAGGCTCCGATCTGGACGACTTCACAGACCTCGCGCTTAAATTCCTCCATACCCGCGAAGTAACCCCGCTCAGGGGAGTGACATACCTCTTGAACACGGTGTCGACATCGACCTGGACATGAGGACACCCATGAGGGATAGTGCCGACCCGTCGCCGCACGTCTTCTTACTCCAGGCAAAATGCGAGGTACCGCAATGAAAGCTGGCCTGTTCCTGATGCCGTCACATCCCCCGGAGCGTGCGTTGTACGACGCGCATCAGTTCGACCTGGACGTGATCGCGCTGGCCGACGAGCTGGGGTACCAGGAGGCGTGGATTGGGGAGCACTTCACTGCCCCGTGGGAGCCGATACCGTCGCCCGATCTGATGATCGCCCAGGCCCTCACGCGCACCAAGAACATCAAGCTTGGCGCCGGGGCGCATCTGCTTCCGTACCACCATCCGGTGGAGCTCGCCATGCGGATAGCCTATCTGGACCATCTCGCTCAGGGCAGGCTGCTGGTTGGGATAGGGGCAGGCGGCCTGCAGACCGACGCCATCCTGTTCGACGTTGACTTCGACGCCGGGGAAAACCGGGAAATGACCCGTGAGGCTCTGGAGGTCCTGCTCATGCTGTGGACCGGCGGCGACGCGCCCAGGGAGCACAAGACCAAGCACTGGAGGGTGGAGGTGCCGGACCCAAAGGAGTGGGAGTGGGCGGGCCTTAAGCACTTCCTGACGCCCTTCCAGAAGCCGCATCCGCCGATAGGCGTCGCCGCTGCAAGCCCCGGCTCCCAGACGCTGAAGATTGCGGGTGAGCGGGGCTACATTCCGATGAGCCTAGGCCTCGGACCGGCCTACATCGCGAGCCATTGGGAGTCGGTGCTCGAAGGCGCAATGCGAGGCAACAGGGAGCCCCCCTCCAGAAGCGAGTGGCGGCTCGTCCGCGACGTGTGGGTCGCCGACACTGACGAGGAAGCGATCAGGGCTGCCCGTGAGGGCATGCTGTTCCGCGCTTGGACTGAGTACCTCTACCCGCTGTTCAACTATGGGCCGTACCCGCTCGTCGCGGGGATGAAGCATGACGAGAGCGTCGCCACGGAGGACATCGACCTTGAGTACATGCTCGAGCACCTGTGGCTCGTGGGCTCTCCAGACACAGTCGCCAGGAAGATCCGCAACCTGTACGAGGCCGCCGGAGGCTTCGGTGTGCTGCTGACGATGGTGCTGGACAACACCGACGACAAGGATGCCTGGAACAGGTCGATGCGCCTGCTCGTCGAGGAGGTACTGCCGCAGGTCGCAGACCTGACAGGCGACTAGAGACCGACACGGGCGCCCGCGTCCGTTGCCCAACACACCGACTCATTGGCCCAGGTTTCTCAATGGCCCGATCTGACCGTATCTCACCCCTGGTCGGTACCGGACACATGGTGTGGCCCCAGAAGCCATCTCAATAAGCGAATTTGTGGAATGGGCATTCCTTCACACTATCTTGACACCACTGTGGTACGTTTAGAAGGAGAGTCCCATGGATTCTGCGGACGGGGCTGCACTCCAAAGTGGCAGACTATAGGGGTTTGGGCAGTAGCTAGGAGGCGACTTTCGCGCGCCGGAACGATTCCATCTAACAGGTCCGACCCGGAGCCTGAGACTACAGAGGCGGCTGTCGGTTCGTCTGGTTCGCGGCCGCCGACGTGGAGAAGGCGCTGGCGGGTCTTGCGAGAGTGGCCCGCTCTGTTATCGGTTGTCGCGCTCGGCGCAGTGGCCTTGCTGCTCGCCCTGGTGCTCTGGAGGACCTTCTACACAGATGGTCAGCAGCTTCCGTCTGTGGACGTGGAGGCGGCCATAGCAGAGGTCCTGGACTCGCAAACACCCTCGCCAGTCACCTCTGTGCAGGTCTATCAGGCTATATTGCCGTCCTTGGTCGTTGTACAGACGGAAAACGCTGGCGAAGGGAGCAAGTTCGGCATCGGAAGTGGAGTGGTGATCAACAGCTCCGCCGACGTACTTACCGCGTTGCACATCATTGAGGGTTCGACGGAGGTTCAACTCGGCTTCGCGGACGGTACCAGGACATCCGCCACTGTTGCCAACGTGGACCCGGAGAGGGACATTGCCGTCTTGACGCCGGCAGCGCTGCCCGGCTTCATTGTGCCCGCGACCATCGGCAATCCCTCGGCCATGCGTGTCGGCGACGAGGTGTTTGCGGTGGGCAACCCGCTGGGCCTTGTAGGTTCGTTGAGTGCGGGCGTAGTGTCCGGATTCGACCGTGAGTCCACGCCACCGGGCAGGGAGGACCCGCTTCGGGGGCTGATCCAGTTCGACGCCGCGGTGAATCCGGGCAATTCGGGCGGTCCATTGTTGGATCGACGCGGTCAGGTCGTCGGCATAGTGACTGGGCTGGTCAACCCCACTGAGCAGGATGTCTTCATTGGCATTGGATTCGCTGTGCCCATCGACGTGGCCGTAGGTGGCTTCAGACAGCTGGCGCGGTAGCCGACAGAGAGGTGTAAAGCAAGCATGACCAATAGCGGAAGCAGCCAGCCGATGGAACGGGTACTGTACGAGGTGAAAAAGGTCATAGTCGGGCAGGACCACCTGCTTGAGCGCATGGTGGTGGCGCTGCTGGCGAGGGGACACATCCTCGTGGAGGGCGTCCCGGGGCTGGCAAAGACCATGGCTGTGAAGACGCTGTCGCAGGCCATAAGCGGGGAGTTTCAGCGTATCCAGTTCACGCCGGACCTCATGCCCGCCGATCTCGTGGGCACACGCATCTACAACCAGAAGACGGGCGAGTTCAACACATCTCTGGGGCCGGTCTTTACCAACCTGCTGCTGGCTGATGAGATCAACCGGGCCCCCGCCAAGGTCCAGAGTGCTCTGCTTGAGGTCATGCAGGAGCGCCAGGTCACGATTGGACGCGAGAGCTACCCGGTGCCCAGGCCCTTTCTTGTAATGGCCACCCAGAACCCCATCGAGTCGGAGGGCACCTATCCTCTGCCTGAGGCGCAGGTGGACCGCTTCATGCTAAAGGTGCTTGTTGGCTATCCCAGCACGACCGAGGAGTTTGTAATCGTCGAGCGCATGACCGGCGCGTTGCAGGACGTGCAGCCCGTCTTCGATACCGGAGAGCTGATTGCCCTGCAGCGTCGCGCGGACAGTGTTTACGTGGACCCGGCCCTCATCGAGTATTCGGTGAAACTGGTCACGGCCTCGCGCCAACCCGAGGTGTGCGGCTTGGACGATTTGAAGCGCTACATCCTGTTTGGCGCCAGCCCACGCGCGTCCATCAACATGATCATCGCGGGACGGGCCCTGGCCTTCGTGCGCGGTCGTGACTATGCGCTGCCGCAGGACGTTCGCGACGTGGCCCTCGACGTCATGAGGCACCGGCTCGTGCTCTCCTACGAAGCTCTCTCGGACAACATCCAGAGTGATGACATACTGGACAGGCTGATGGAGGCCGTTCCAATGCCAGAGGTACCCTTACGTGAGTACGCAGGCACACGTCCTATCCAGTAGTCCGGAGGCGCCTGAGCGGGTGCTGCATCGCCTCGACTGGCAACTCTTGCGCCGGCTCGACGGCATCCTCCAGGGCGACTATCGCAGCCTCTTCATGGGAGGCGGCCTCGACTTCGCTGAGCTGCGCGAGTACCAGCCGCCGGACGACATTCGCCACATCGACTGGAACGTGACGGCGCGCATGGACATGCCGTACGTGCGCCAGTATATGGAAGACAGAGAAATCACAGCATGGTTCCTGCTCGACCTGAGCCCTTCTATGGCGTTCGGGGGGTTGGAGCGGCGGAAAAAGTCTGTCGTGGTCGACTTGGTAGGAGTGCTGGCACGCGTACTCACACGCAACGGGAACCGGGTCGGCGCCATCCTGTACGACAACGACGTGGAGTTTGCGATTCCTCCCCGCGGCGGCCGCCCTCAGGTACTCCGGCTGATCAACGACATTCAGAGACAGCAGTCGTCACCCGGCGGGGCGATGACGAATCTCGCGAAGCTGCTGGAGTCCGCATACAACAGCATAAAGCGGCGTTCGCTCATCTTCCTGGTCTCCGACTTCATCTGCCTGCCGGGGTGGGATAGAGTAATGGACCGCCTGAACAGGAAGCACGACCTGCTGGCCGTGCGGCTCTGGGACCCGCGCGAGGCAGACCTTCCCGATGTCGGTGTGGTACTCGTCGAGGACTCGGAGACGGGCGCTCAATTGAGCGTGGACACGAGCGACAGGGGATTCCGGCGGAGGTTCCACGACGCGGCGCTCCGCCGCGAGGCGGAGCTGGCAATGACCTTCAAGCGGGCCGGGGTGGGCGAGCTGTCTCTGTCTACTGAGGAGGATCTCGTGCTGGCCATCCTCCGATTCGCCTCGCTGCGCGGCAGGGCACGGCAGCGGTAGGGAGTATCAGCCGTGTCCTTCATCTGGCCGTGGGTCCTCGTCTCTCTGCTTGCGCTGCCCGTGTGCATCTTCTTGTACATGCGTCTACAACGGAAGCGGAGCAGGGACGCAGCCAGCCTGGGCACTATGGGCACAGTGCGGGAATGGACCACCGCGCTGGCTGGGAGACGGCGGCATGTACCGCCCATCATCTTCCTGATCGCAGTTGCCCTCTTGGCGCTGGCTTCGGCCCGCCCGCAGCTGACGCTTCCCTTGCCACGGATGGAGGGCACCGTCATGCTGGCGCTGGACGTGTCGTCCAGTATGGCTGCCGATGATGTCGAGCCCACGAGGATGGACGCTGCCAAGCTGGTTGCGAAGGCACTCGTCGACCGGCGTCCCGGCAGCGCGAAGATTGGCGTTGTAGCCTTCGGAGAGAGCGGGCTGGTTGTGCAGCCTCCGGTCGACGATGACGAGGTGCTGTACGCCACCATCGACCGCCTGGCGCCGGATAGTGGCACGTCGCTGGGTAGAGGAATACTGACCGCGCTGAACGTCGTTTCGCCGGAGTCCGATTTCAGCTCGCGGGAGCCGGCCCTGGTAGGTGAAGCGGAGCCTCGGAGTGCATTCGCGCCTGCGATCATCGTGCTGCTGACCGACGGAGAGAACACGGACCCTCCCGACCCATTCGAGGTCGCGCAGATGGCCATCGAGCGAGGAGTGCGCGTCTATACCGTGGGACTCGGGTCAGAGGGCGGGGCGACCGTAGAGATCGACGGCTTCAACCTGTTTACACAGCTAAACGAGCCAGTCTTGCAGGAGATCGCTCTGCTGACAGAGGGGGTCTACTTCAGGATAGAAGACATCGACGACCTGCCGACGGTGTACGATCAGCTGGAGACCGAGTTCGTGGTAGAGTCGCGCGAGGTCGAGGTCACGTCTGCCTTCGGAGGTGTCAGCGCGCTGCTGCTCCTGGTCGGCGGCGCTCTCTCCCTACTCTGGTTCGGACGGATGCCGTAGCCGGGGGTAACTCTATGGGACTGCTTTGGCCGGCCTACCTTCTGCTTCTGACCGCGATACCGCTGGTTGTGGGGGCGTATGTCCTGGTCCTGAGGCGGAGGAGGCGGTTCGCCGTCCACTACTCCAGCCTTTCCCTGATACGGCAGGCGATGCCTGGAGGCTTTAGATGGAGGCGTCATCTGCCGTTCGCCCTGACGGTGCTCGCCATCACACTGCTCATCCTGGCCCTTGCGCGCCCATTCGCGGACGTGACCGTGTCCGCCAGCCGGACCACCGTCATGCTGGCCCTGGACGTGTCGCTGAGCATGTGCGCCGACGACGTCTATCCCAACAGGCTCACAGTAGCTCAGGAAGCCACCGAGAGGTTCATCGATAGCCAGGAGCCCGGGACCCGAGTGGGGATTGTCGCCTTCGCAGGCATCGCCCAGCTTATCGCGCCTCCCACTACCGACAGGGAGGTGCTGCTGGAGGCGGTAGCCAACCTTACAACAGCGCGCGCCACGGCTGTGGGCAGCGCTATCGCGCGCTCCCTGGACGCGCTGGCCGAGGTTAACCCGGACATTCCACCTGTCAGCGTGTTTGTAAGCCCCCGCGAAGCCACGGTGGAGCCCGGCGTGGAAGATGGCATACAGCCGGATGTCATCGTCCTGCTCACCGACGGGGCGAGCAACCGGGGAGTGCTCCCGCTCAGAGCCGCCCGGGCCGCCCGGGACCGGGGAGTCCGGGTGTACACCATAGGCTTCGGCACAGCGAGCCCTGCGGTGCTGAGGTGCACGCCGGAACAGCTTGGAGGAGACGAGCTCGCCAACCGCATCGGGCGGGGCGGTTTCGGGAGCTTCGGGCGCGGGTTTGGACGCGGGAACTTTCTGAGACTGGACGAGCAGACACTTACCAATGTGGCCGAGATCACGGACGCCGAGTACTACCTGGCCGAGAGCGCGGACGAGCTTCTTGAGGTCTTCTCTACGATACCGTTGCAGATCGAGAAGAAGAAGGTGCGCATGGAGGTGTCGGCCGTGCTGACTGCCATAAGCGCCCTCCTCGCGCTCTCGGCAGTCGCCCTCAGTCTCCGCTGGAGCCCGCTGCCCTGATCTCTCAGGCTTCAACCTGCTTGAAATCGTGCCCGGCCCGCCTGTGAGAATTCGCCAACCACTGACAACGTGGCCTATCTGAAACAGGACGTGTTGGCGTGCGGGTACCCAGGGTGTGATGGACAAGCTGTTCTGATAAATTAAGTGGGTGCTTTGGCTGGTAAGGAAGCCGTTATCCTGGGAATGCGAGTGAGGAGTTTCGACGATAGCAACCAGGTATAAGGCACCCGTCGGTGCCCCGTTGCCTTCACCATTTCCTGAGGGCTGGTATTTCATCGCAAGCCGTCAGGCCATTATGAGGGCCAAGCTCATCCAGAAGACCTGGATGGGCATGAACATCGTCGCCTGGTGTGACGAGAACGGGCGTGTCTGCGTCGCTGAGGCCTATTGCCCGCACTTGGGCTCCGATCTCGGGCCCGCCGCGGGGGGGCGCGTATGCGATGGCAGGCTCATCTGTTCTTTCCATGGCTTTGATTCGATACTACCGGCCAGTGCGTCGCCACTCCCTATTCCGTCCCACCCAGGTACAAAAGGTTGGGAGTCTTCGAAATGCGGGAAGTTCTCGGCCTGATCTTCGCCTGGTGGGGGATCCAGGGACGAGCGCCGCAATGGAGCCTACCCGCGGATCCGCCGGACCAAGCCGGCTGGAGTGGCATCGAGATCAAGACCAATCGCTTTCCCGGGCATCCGCAGGAGACGACGGAGAACTCAGTGGATTTGGGCCACCTGCGCTACGTCCACGGCTACGGCAGCGTGGACCGCATCGAGCCAGTGTCGGTGGACGGGCCCTGTCTCGAGAGCCGCTAGAGCGCCGGACGCACTGGAGGAATATGCAGGAACGGGCCTTGTTCCCACGGCGGCAGTATGTGTCTGATCAACATGCAAGAAGCCTCCGTTCCCGGTAAGATTGCCGCATCCCCGCTGGATGACTAGTCAAGGAGATGAGGAGATGAACTTGTCCAGGACACTTCGTCGCAGGTTGTCTGTCACCGTTCTGATGATGGCTTTCCTGCTCTTGACCGCCGTGTGTGGAACGGAGTCTGCGCCCACTCCAACGCCAACGCCATCGCCATCGCCTGACTTGGGTGATCTGCTTTCGAGGGCGGGGAAGAAGCTGGATACCATGACGACGGCCAAATTCAAGATGGTCGACGAAACGGAATCGGGAGCCAAGTTCTTTGAGACGACTTTCAAGAGCATGGAAGCAGAAGTACAGCCTCCCAACAGTTTCAGGATGGTGGTGGACGTGGTCGCTCCGGGTTTTGGATTCGTGGAAATTGAAATGATAGGGGTCGGAGACCAGGCCTACATGAAGCTCTCCAAAGACGCGCCGTGGGCCCCTCTGCCCCTGGACCAGGTGCCCTTCAATTTCGCGGGGTTGGGCACGACTTTGCGCGACCTGCTTCCCATGATCAAGGACCCAGCTATCACGGGACGGGAGTCCGTTATGGACACCCAGGCCGTTCGCGTTGAGGGAACCATTGCGTCTGATGAGTTGTTGCACCTCATCACGTCCGCGGACCCGGGTCATACAGTGGCCTTGACTTTGTGGATTGACGAAGCTGATCAAGCTTTACACCAGATAAGGATAGTTGGACAAGTCGACGACGACGACGCTCCGGAAACCTCTCGTCTTATAACGATTGAAGGCTTCAACGTACCAGTCTACATCCAACTTCCGGACGTAGAACCCGGGCCGTGAGCGGCGTTAGGCATCGCCTCACCTCCCTGGGTTCTTCCCAGTCGGTGGTGTTAGGGGTCCTCTGCCTGGGGGTATTCTCGACTGCCCTGGATCAGACCGTGGTAATCGCAGCCTTGCCCGGGGTAATGGTGGACCTGGAGATCCCCCTTACGGACCTGGACAAGGCGTCCTGGATCATTACCGCGTATCTGGTCAGCTACACCGTGGCCATGCCATTGGCGGGGCGTCTGTCAGACGTCTACGGCCGCGTCAGGATGTTCCAGGCGGCACTGGTTGTGTTTGCCGTCGGGTCGGCGTTTGTAGCAGTTGCGCCGAACTTCAGCTGGGTGGTGCCCGCCAGGGTGATCCAGGCCATGGGCGGCGGCGCCACGGTCCCCATAGGTCTCGCTATGGCCGTGGCAGCTGTGGCGCCGGAGAAGAGGGGAATTGCAATAGGACTCGTGGCCGCCTCGGCTGAAGCCGGGTCCGTTGTGGGTCCTCTCTATGGAGGAGCCATCATCGAGTGGATCGGCTGGCGGTGGATATTCTGGCTGGACGTACCCCAGAGCCTCGTTCTGATAGCGCTTATGGCCATTTTGCCGAACCGCGCCAATCCTGCTGCAAAGATGGACTACTTCGGAGCGCTGATGCTGGGAGCGGCACTCACTGTTCTTACTATTGCGCTGGCCCAAAGAAGCATCTTCACCGGAGAGTCCATTTACCCGTACTTGACGGTGGCCGCGGGAGTCTTCCTCATCGGTGTCCTGGTCATGGTGGAGAGACGGGCGGTCCAGCCTCTGTTGGCGTCGTTCCTGTACACATCCAGGGCGTTCTTATCGTCCAATATTACGCAGTTCCTGGTGGGGATCGCATTGGTCATGGCTTTGGTATGTGTGCCCCTCATGGCCGCCACCGTCATGAAGAGGGATGCATGGGAGAGCGCCCTCCACCTGGTACGCCTTACGGCCGCCATTCCGGTGGGGGCGGTGGTAGGAGGATACATTCTTCGCTGGGCCGGAGTGAGACCGGTGTGCATAGCCGGCCTTGTGTTCATGGGAACCGGCTTGCTGATCATGAGTGGCTGGGAGACGGAGGTGGAGGAGCTCAGGCTAACCCTGCCCTTGGTCGCGGCGGGTCTGGGATTTGGGCTGGTCATCCCTCCTATCGGCGTCAGCGCTTTGAGCGCGTCACCTAGTCACTATTGGGGAGCCGCGGCCTCATTGGTCACCGCATCGCGAATGGTGGGGATGGCGTTGGGGCTGGCGGCCTTGTCCGCCTGGGGTATAGAGCGCTTCTACAGCCTGACCGCCCATGTGACCCTCGGTCCGTCCTTCGAGGAGACCGAGGCCGTCTTGATTGACGCCGGCGTCACCGTGTTTCAGAACCTCTTTATGATCGCGGGGTTCCTGTCCTTGGTTGCCATCCTGCCGGCCCTGCTGATGAAAACGGAAGATGTCGAAGAAGCAGATGACTTTTCCTGAGGTTATACTTACCAGAGAGTTGCTCAGCCCAGACCGCTGGTATTTCTGGTAGTCAGCATGCCAGACCGTAAGCAATGGATGTAACATAGGAAGACACAGCTATACTGAGGAAGCGAGCAAATGATGTCGAAACTGGTCTGTCTCGTAGCGTTGATTGCACTAGTGGTACTCGCGGCATGCGGGGACGACGAGCCCACCGAGGCCCCGGCCGACGCCACGTCCTCACGGACGACGGAGGCACCGACAGCAACTCCCAGGCCCTCGCCGACCCCCGAGCCGACTGCGACCCCAGAGCCCACTGCCACGCCCGAGCCGACCGTCGCACCAGCACCCACGGCCACGGCCGCTCCGCAGGTCCCAGAGCAAGCTGCCGGAACGGGGGCAATAACGCCTCTGCGCCTGGATGACCCGCTGGCGATTGCGTCTGAGTTCTCTGAGTCTGAGTTGACCTGTCTCGCAGGAGTGGCAGAAATAGGGCGGCTGATGGAGATCTTCGCCGCGCCGGAACAGGCATCAATCGAAGAGCAGACCAAGCTGCTTGGCTGTTTTGAGGACGAAACGCTGTTGCGCCTCTACCTCACCGGAATCATGGCGGGCTCCGGGCCGCTGAGCGTAGAGACCTCTGGTTGCATCCGTGCGGGGATGGAAGGAGTTGACCTGCCCGCATTGATGCTGTCAGGTACGGCGGGCGACGAAGAAGCGGCCATGATCGGCGGCATGTCTACCTTAATCCTGGCATTCATGTGTCTGAATGAGGACGAATGGCAGGGCGCCGCTGCCAGCTTGGGCGTCGCTCCGGAAGAAAGGGAAACCCTGCAGTGTGTTCTGGATGAACTGGGTGGGCCCGAAGCCTTCGCCGAAATTCTGGGTGCGGGCGACGAAAGCTCATTCCTCGCCCTGTTCGGGGCGGTGATGGGGTGCGGAGTGCCGATGGAGGGTGGAGCTGCTCCAGGAGACTCAATGTCAGGCCATACATACGCCTCATGCGACGAGGCTGAGAAAGCCGGGGAGCAACTTGTGCAGGGCAGTGACGGAGGGGGTCGAGGGTTTCCCCAGCCGACGGTTCCGAGTGTCCGTGACGGCGACGGTGATGGCGTAGTCTGCGAACGGTGAGAATGGGTTAACTCCAGGGGTCTCTACCGCTCCTGGGAGATTCTCGAGGGCTACCTATGGCCCCCGCAGGACGCGCCTACGTCCGCCCCTGGAGGCCCGGACCGCCCGATCGGATCGCGATGCCGAGGACGGCCACTTCCGACTGTGGGCTGGCTTCAAGTCCACCGCCCATGAGTACAAGAGCCTTCGGTGTCTACTGTGTACCGCGAACGTTGAATCGGGGTTTTCTGGGATAATACGGGGCAGGGACGGAATGGTTGGTGGTGGGCCAAAATTGACTGCAGACAGAACCATCTTCGAGATCAGGATGAGACTGTGAGCCTACCAACACCCTCTGCTCAAGTGTTGAGACTGATCCGCGGTCAGCCCGGCGGCCAGGAATCCTGATCCTGCGGGCGGGCGGGACAGTCCCCTGTGCTGATGCAAGCACGGGTAACTGATCAGACTTGAGGGGGATCTTCTCGAGCAGTGCTATCGTAGATGAAGATAAGGCTTGACGAACAGAACATCCGTCCGTACAATGCGGAGAGTCACCATCGACGCAGCCGCCGAGCCTGAAGCCTCTATCCCGGTAACGGGGAACGGAACAGATTGTCAAGGGCGGAGAGAAATCAGGCCGTGTGGCGGAGCAAAAGTGTACCACTTGAGCGGCGATGTTCAGCGAAAATGTCCGCCTGCGACGGGCGTCATCAGGAGCCCTTAGTGGCAGCGAGTGCGGTGGAGTCTAGGCGTCAGGGGAACCGCTGGCTGAGCGCGTGGTGACGGCCTGCCTACTCTGCTTGAGGCGGTAGCTCTCCCCGTTCATCTCCAGGATGTGGACGCGGTGAGTAAGGCGGTCCAGCAGGGCGCCGGTCAGCCTCTCAGAGCCGAAGACCTCGGTCCACTCGTCGAAGGGCAGGTTGGTGGTGACCAGGACCGAACCTCTCTCGTAGCGCTGGCTGAAGACCTCGAAGAGGAGCTCCGCGCCGGTCTTGGAGAGTGGAACGAAGCCCAGCTCGTCGATGATGAGCAGCTTGAGTCGGGCCAGCTTCTTCTGGAGGTTGAGTAGTCGTCGCTCGTCCCTGGCCTCGATCAGCTCGTGTACCAGCGATGCGGCGGTGGTGAAGCCGACCGACAGCCCCCTCTGGCAGGCGGCGAGTCCCAGGCCGAGGGCCACATGGGTCTTGCCTGTACCGCTGTTGCCGACGGCGATGACGTTCTCCCGCCGGTCGACGTACTCGCAGCGTGCCAGCTGCATGGCCAGGTGCTTGTTCACCGACGGCATGGCCAGAAAGTCGAAGGTGTCGAGGCTCTTGGTGGCGGGGAAGCGCGCCGCCTTGATCCTGCGGTCCACCATGCGATGATGGCGGTCTATCAACTCGAGCTCAGCTAGCCTCAACAGGTATCCCGGATGGTCTACGCCCTCGGCGGCGCACTGGCCGGCCACCTTGCCGTACTCCCTCAGGAAGGTCGGCAGCTTCAGCTCCTTGAGGTGATGCTCCAGCAGCACCGTCGACCTGTTGCTCACCGCCTGCTCCCCGACATGAGCGCCATGTAGTCGCTGGCTGATGTCTTCGTCACAGTGACCCTGGGCAGGTAGGGGTACAGCTCCAGGTCGAGTCTCTGAGGACGACCCTCCATCCTGCACAGCACCAGGTGCTTGACTGCGTCGAAGCTTATGGCGCCGAGCCTGAGGGCATCACGCACGGCCTCGTACACCTCCTGCGTCCGGAAGTTCTCCACCAACCGCAGCACCTGCACGAACTCCCGCTTGCCGCGCCTGCCCATCCTCGACTCCAGCAGTCTGCGCAGCACACCGAACTCCTCCGGCAAATCCCACCCGACCAGAGGAGCGGCCTGGTCCAGCGCTCCCGTCTTGCGCTCCAGCAGCGGCAGGTAGTGGACAGGGTCGAAGATGAAGTCGTCGCGTTCGTATGAGCGCGGATGCCGGGCTATCATCTCTACCCCGCAGCTGATCACCACCTCGCCAACATAGCCGCGCACCACAACCTCCCTGTGACCATAGGCCACTGGCACCGAGTAGTCGTTGGTCCGGTACCGCACCAGGGACAGGGAGCTGACACGGCTCACGTGCTTGTCGCTGGCATCGTATGGCACGTCGGGGAGCGCCAGCAGGGCTCCCAGGTCACGCTCCATCCGCTGGCCTATCGTCTCCCTGTGCCCACGCAGCTGTCTCCCCAGCCGTTCCAGGCACCGCTCCTCCAGGTAGGCGTTGAGGGCATCGAAGCTCGGGAACGACGGTACAGGCACCAGGAAGTTCCGGCGAGCATATCCCACCAGCCCCTCCACCTTGCCCTTGTCGTTGCCCTTGCCGGGACGGCCGAACCGGTCATCGAACAGGTAGTGGGACTGGAGTTCAGAGAACACACGAGTACGCTTCCTTCGGCCGTCTCCCAGGATCCTGGCCACAGCCAGTCTCGTGTTGTCGTACAGGATGCTCCGCGGGACCCCGCCTAGGAACGAGAACGCCGAGACGTGACCGTCGCAGAACGCCTCGGTGGTCTCTGCGGGGTAGGCCTTGACGAAGCATGCGTCGCTGTGGGGAAGGTCCAGCACGAAGTAGTGAATGGTCTGCTCCACTCCTCCGATGATCGCCTTGGCCTGGCCGAAGTCGCACTGGGCATCTCCCGCGGGATGGGACAGCGGAACGTACATCTCCCGCGTCCGGCGCCGCCGCTCGCGCACGTAGTCCTTGACTATCGTGTACCTACCGGTGAAGCTGTGCTCAGCTCTCAGACGCTCGTAGATCCGCTTCGCGGTGTGGCGCTGCTTCTTCGGAAGGCTACGGTCATCCTCCAGTATCCGGTCGATCACCCCGCGGTACGGGTCCAGCTTAGGGCGGCGCGGCGGTGACTCCCGACGGTACCCGGGTGGCACCGAGTACTCCAGCATCTTGCGCACCGTGTCCCGGTGCAGACCGAACACCCAGGCAGCCTCCCGAGTGCTCATCCCCTCCACCATGCGGGCCCGGCGTACTCGCACGTACAGATCCACCTTGTACATCCTTACACCTTCCATCGAGTTCTCTACGAACCCTACGGAAGGCGGCGGGTGGTACACTTTTCAAGCGCCTCTCCTCAACGCTCTCCCCCGCCTCGCCGGTACATTATTGCTCCGCCCTTTACAGAACAGATGGAGCAAAACGGAACAATTTCACGAAAATCGCGGCCCCGCCACGAACGAACCGGCCCTGATTAGCTACGAATCAAGTGTCCCATAACCGTACCGAGATCGTACCATAATTGTACCGGATCTGTTCTTATCCGGCCCACAATTGTTCCACGCGCGTCCCAAGGGCGTCTCTGCTACCTCCCACGTCGCAGCACCCGGCCCGAAACCCATCTCATCAACTCTGAACAGTCACAAGCACGGCAGACCCTATGCGAAAGCGAGTATCCTTGCCGGGTTGCCCACAGTTATCGCTCGAATCACATCTTCCGAAAACCCCTTGCGTCGCATTTTGGGAACGATGTTCTCGAGAATGTGGCCGTAGCCGTGCCCGCCATAGCTAACAAGCCGGTGCTTGGTGGCAATGTCCTGACCAATGACAACCCGGTCGGAGTAGCCGGCGTCGGCGACGAGCTCTATGAAGTCCAGCCTCTGGGCGTCGCTGGGCATGTCGATTTCGGCGAGAGGATAGTACGACCCCTCATTGCCGAACAGGTCCCATTCAAGGTAGCAGCCCGACGCGGCAATGCTCTGAAGCGCGTCGAACTCGAACACGGTCCGATCCAGATGTCCCATGATCACCCGGGATATATCCGCGCCGCCGCTCGCAAGCAGTTCCAGGATCTCCAACGGCGCATCCGGATGCCGCCCGGGATGGACCAGCATCGCCGCACCCGTTTCTCTCTGGGCGATTGCCGCCGCCGACAGGGACTTGCGCTCGTTCGGGGCCAGAGGCCACGTGCAGCCGATCTCCCCGATAATGCCCGCTCTTACGCCGCTGCCTTCTACGCCCTCAACAATGTCGCCGATAATCTCCCGGGCCAGATCCTCGACGCTTCGCTCATCCATGTCTTCTGGATGGACCGCTTCGACGTAGAAGCCCGCGCCCATGATGATGTGAACGCCCGATTCGAGGGATATTTGGGCTAGCGCATCCGGCTTGCGTCCGATTCCCGCCGTGGTCGCGTCCACAATAGCGCCGCCGCCGACTTCACTGTACTTCCTGACTTCCGCTACGGTTGTATCCAGGTCTCTCAGCTGAAGGTTGGAGCGGTTGCTGTAGTAGTTGCGCCGTATCCATCCAAGGTTCTCGAGGGTTATGGGCGCATCCGCCAGTTCCTGAGACGGCGAGTCTTGGGCCGGGCGGTACATGAAGGAGAAGTCGACGTAGAGGTGTTCATGGGTTGTGGTGGAGCCCAGTTCCGATGGAGGTACAGGCCCCAGCACGGTCTGGACTAGACCTCGATTCCGGCCTGATGGCATGGCGCCCGCTCCTTGTAGTATCGTGTCCCCCAAGCCTAGCACGACCGTTCATAGGCGCAAAGCGGTGCCTGCAAACGTCAGAGGACGGGGGGTCATGGTGTCGATTGTGTTCCTATCAATGACCATCACCGGGATAGTGCTCAAGAGCCAGACAAAAGGGAGGTTCCAAGCATGAAGTTCGCGGCGTTCACGACCGTGGCGGCGTCCGCTGGAGAGGCCGCCACGGCCGAGGAATTTATCGAAAACCTCAGACAGCAGACCATTCTGGCCGAGGAGCTCGGCTTCGAGGCCATGTGGCTTGGAGAGCATCACTTTGGGCCTTATGGAGTGGGTGATCTTCCGAACCCGATTCTGCTGGGCGCAGACCTCGCGGCGCGGACGTCCAGGATTCGCATCGGACAGATGGCTAACATAGCTCCGTGGTGGCATCCGATACGGCTTGCCGAAGATCTTGCAATCCTGGACAACATGACCCGTGGCCGGCTGGAGGTTGGCTTCGGCAGGGGAATCTGGCCGTACGAGGGTCCGCAGTTTCATCCCAACGCGGATCCTCGCAAGGATGTGGAGAACAGAGAACTGTTCCGGGAGACGGTGGAGTTAGTGCGGGAGATATGGGCAAACGAGTACTTTTCGTACAATGGGACCAACTACAGCTTCCCTGCCGAAGACACCGTCTTCTCGCACCCCAAATATCCGTCGGATCCTGCCTGGCAGGACGGGGAGAGGGTAACGAAACTACGGGTGACGCCGAGGCCCTACCAGAAGCCTCACCCGCCGCTGTGGATGACCGTCTCCACGGATCGATCTGTAACGACTGCGGCCGAGCTTGGACTGAAAGCGTGCTACTGGCAGCCCCCCGCTCTCAGAATCAGGCAGCGAATGGAACTCTACGCACAGGTCAGGACCGAGCTTGAGGGGAGACCCTTCAGCGTGGGAGAAGACCAGGCGGTCATGCGCTCCACGTACGTGGCCTCTTCGATGGAGGAGGCGCGTCGAGATGCGGAAGAGGGCATCATGTCCTCATTCATCTTCAACGATCCCTTTCGCGGCAGGCAGGTCTTTACAAATCCGGGAGAGGTCTTGGACCCTGACGTGAACCTGGACTGGGCCTTCCTGGAGCCACGCACCCTGCTTGTGGGTTCCCCTGAGAATGTGGTGGAGAAGGTTCAGGAGCTGCGTGAGGTATGCCACCTGGACTATCTGCTTGTCGAGTTCTCGCACATGGGGATTCCATTGAACAAAACCCTGACGAACCTGGAAACCTTTGCCGCAAAGGTAATGCCGCGATTCGCTGGGGACAGCTGAAGCACTGAAAGGGGAGATCCCCGTCCCGCTCACGCCCCGGACTCAACCCCTATCATAGGGACGGCGCCTGTGGGACAGCCCGACCGCGGGCGCTGACGCTGCGGAAATGGCGCTGGCGGCTGGCAGCGCCATGGTGGAGCTGGGGGGACTAGGAGTTAGCTACAAAAGGGCTGAGTTTTGCCATCTCTTCCCACAATCGTTACCACAATATTGATCCTTGAGATTCGGTTCGAGTCCAGTTAGGTGGGCCGAACTGGACGAAATCGAGAACCGAGGCCGATTCCCGGGTCACGCCGTCCCTCGGCATGGGGACGGTGTACGTCAGAACGACCTCGTCTCCTTTGACCTCGATGCCCTCCACGAAGTTGCGGATGAGTGCCTTGCGCTCAGGGAACGTTCCCTCCTGTAGGAACTTCCTGAAGTCCGCCACGTACCCCTTGATCTCCTCGGTGGTCGGAAGCTCCACCCGCCTCTGCTCAAGCTGGGTCTCGGCATCTTCTTTGGCAGCCTCAATCTGCTCCTCACGGTGCCTCAGCGAGAAGATGCGGGGCGACAGGACCTCCAAGGTCAAATCACTCGTCTCAAGGGCCTCGTAGAGCTTCCCCAGACGCTTCCTCACGTCCCCAAGCTCCGCCTCTATCACCTCCAGCCTGCCGGCAAGCTCACCCGCCATGGCGTCTATCTCTTCGGCCACCAGCGTCACCAGCTCCACGATGGTCTCCTCGGTGAGTATCCGTTCCCGTATCTTCTCTACCACGAAGTCCTCCACCCTGGGGGCGTTCAGGTAGCGGGCGCTGCACGTCCCTGCGCCCTCTCTGAACAGGGTGCCACAGATGTAGTAGGCGAACTGGCCGCTCTTGGCCCCCTGGCCGGAGTAGGGCCTGCCGCACACCCCGCACTTGAGCAGCCCGCTCAGCAGGAACCTGCTCCCCACTCTACCGGGCCTCTGCACCTTCGGGGCGCGGTCCCGCATCGCCTGCTGCACGGCGTCGAACAGCTCCCTCGGCACCAGGGCGGGCCACGCTCCCTCCACCCGCACCGGGTCTTGGGCCTTTTCGCCCTTGCCCTTCAGTCCCCAGACGGCCGTTCCCGTGTAGGCTTCATTGGTCAGCAGGTAGTGGAGTCCACCCTTGTACCAGCGTTTGCCCCTGTTGGTGACGCCCCGGTCGTTCAGGGTCTTGCATATCTCCTTGAGGCCGTAGCCACTGAGCGAGCTCTCGAATATCTCCTTCACCACCGGGGCGGTGGCCGGGTCAACCTCCAAGGTGGGCCGCTCCTTCACTCCGTCGCTGACCTTAACGCGGGTGTAGCCGAAGGGAGCCTTGGAGCCGAGGAAGAAGCCCCGCGAGGCGGCCTCTCGCATTCCCCGGACAACGTCCTGGGCAAGATTCTCGCTGTAGAATTCGTCCACGGACTCGATGATGGCCTCCATGAGCTTGCCGGTGGGGGAGTCGTCGGCGTGCTCGGTGATGGACACCACCCGGATGCCCTTGCGCCTCAGCATGGACTTGAAGGCGACGGCGTGCTCCCGCTTGCGGGTGAACCTCGAAAACTTCCATACGAGAATGACCTCAAAGGGAGCCTTGGGCTGGCTGCCCTCTTCGATCATCTTGCGGAACTGGGGCCTGTCGGCGACGCGTCCGCTCTCGGCCTCATCCACGTACTCGCGGGCCACGGAGTAGCCGTTGGCCTTGGCGTAGTCCTTGAGCGCCCTCAGCTGGGCGGACACGGACAGGTCCACGTCCTGCCGGTCGCTGGATACCCTGGCGTAGAGGGCCGCCGGTGTTAGCGGCTGTAGGTTCTTCTTCATGTCGTCCTTCTGCTCTGTCGTATCTTTGGGTCCCTTACCTTTCGGTTCTGCGCTGGTGGCTATTTGCCCACCAGGAGGTCGATAGTGGTTCCAAGTGCGCTGGCAATGCGGACCAAGGCTGAGGTCGATCCCGGTTTTAGCCCACGCTCCATCTCGGAGATGTACCCTGCGGCGATACCGGTTTTCTCAGACAGTTCCCGAAGGGTCATGCGTTGATGGTTTCGGAACGCCAGGATGGGACCCCTACCGCGCATAATGTCGAGAGCCACCTCGTGGGGAACACGCACGCCGTCGTCCGCGTCCTGGGCGGCCAGCATGTCCTCAAGCTGGCCATTGCGCTCGACGAGAGCGTCGTACTCCCTCCGAGTCACGGTGATGGTCTCTTCGCTAGTCATAAGCCTCCCTCCTATGTCGAACTCTCAGGACTATCAGGATTGAGGGCTCGCCGTGTTCAGTGGTGAAGATGACGCGGTGGTGGCCGACCCTCAACCGGCTGTAGTCGCTGCCAGTCAGTGCGGTGACTTGCCTGGCAAGGGATGCGGGGTTCTCAGCATACTGCTCTATCTTGGCGATGATCCGCTCTCTGTCCCGTATAGCGAAGCGGCGCATGTCCCTGATGGCTCGTGCCCCCCATTCGATTTGCAGTCCCTGATACACGCCATTATCTTCTCAAACAGAGAACAGCTCGTCAAGGGCGAACTCACGTAAGCAGTTGCCACGTGAGCAGACCGACGACCACGAGCAGAGCGGCGGCGACCAGGCCGAGCCTGATAGCCAACCGTCTCATCCCCCTGCGGGCGGTGTGTTCCTTCTGGTACGCCTGCTCCATCTCCTCATACACCTGTCTGCTGGCGGAGACGGCGCCCCTGGCCTCATCCCGTTCCCGCTCCATCTCGGACGCTCTAGTCTTCAACTCGGATGTGCTCCGCTCCAACTCCCGCACGGTCCGCTCAAGCTCATCCTCCCTGACGATGGCCCTGCGCAGCAACTCCTCGTCGGTCAGATACGCCGGTCCCTCCATCCGCACGTAGATCCGGCGGCCCTCCCTCGAGACCTCGATCTCTCCCTTTCTGATCATCCGATCGAGGGTGGACAGGGAGATCTCCAGCTCCGCCGCCGCCGCCGCTTTCGTTACCCAGCGGACGGGTTCATTCATCCTTCTTCCTCCCGTATCGGCTGACACGTCAGGGTTGCCATAGTGCAAGCAAGTTGTCATCGGGTCGATGAGTTATTTTAGCACGGTTTCCTGTTTTTCTGCCCGACACGTCGAGACACGTCAGCGTGATGCATCAGCCCATTTCGTAGCTAATACAGGTGCAAATGGGCCGGAAACCCTGGAACAGCGGCTCCGAACATCACCCCGATGGCGCTACTTTGCAGCCCCCAGACTGCAAGGAGGGCAGATAGCGATGCATCAGCGCTATCTGCGTGTCGCCCCCTACAGGACGCATCCGGTGGTACAGAGAATCCCACTGGTAGTCCCGCAGGCTGGACAGCGCCAGTCGGGGGGACTCCGCCTCCCACAGTGGACGCCATGACTTTCCAAGTATTCCCGTGGTGGACAGCACGGGAATGCACGACACGAGGATGGGCAGCGACATCCGGGTCATCCGGGCTGCCGTGCTCACGTAGGTGTCCTCGACCTCCTCGGTATCCACGACGAACAGCGTGGTGGGGAACGGGGGCTGGTCTTCCTTATGCTCGGGCGACCAGTAGTAGCTCTCATAGGGGTCCAGGCGGGCAAGGACTCCCTGGGGATGCCTGGCGCGTAGCTCGTACTCGAAGTAGAACGGCACATGAAGGCCCCCTGCAATCACCTTTCCCACGGCGTCTGGGGCGATGGCGGAATCGCCCCAGTTGTAAGCCCGGTCGGACCTGGCGGTGGGGACTGACCACAGCAGCTCGCTGTCGGGGTCTGCCCTGGCCTCAGCCTCCAGCTTCGAGAGGAACCACGTGATGCCGTCGGCGTGCTTGGTCTGCCGTGCCCACGTCTCGATGCGGTGGCCCACGTGTCGTCTGCGGCCCTGTTTGTCGGTGGTGAGGGCCGTGCTCCAGATGCCCCGCGTGGTCGGCAGCTCTGCCCGGTCCCGGTGCGTAATGTAGCGAATGCCCTCGGCGGACAGGGTGTAGCGAACGTCGCCCCGTCTGCCGTGACGCTCGATGAGGCCCCAGGTCTTCACGAGGCTGTGCATCATCTGGCTGACCCGGCCCTCGGAGACGCCGAGCCAGAGGGCAAGGTGCTCACGGGGGATCATCGGGTGGTCGGTCACGAGGTCTAACGTCCGCTTCTCAGCTGGGTTGATGCCGAAGGTCGGCGCAGCCTGCGTCATCCGCTCGGGACGTGGTATCGAGGCGCGTTTGCGCTCCGGCGACTCGGTGCGCAGCCTTCCACCGGGGCTGCCCTGGGAGCTGACGTAATTGAGGGTGTGGTACGTGCTTCCGAACAGCCCCGTGGTCTGCTGCCAGAGGCGAAGGTCCCGCCGTTCGAGCGCGTCCCTCGACTCCACGGCGATGTAGGAGTCCCTGAGATAGATGCGCTCGCAGAACCTCCCCGTCAGTCTCTCCTCCCAAACGCTCGGAGCCAGGATCAGGATGGTGTCGGGGCGGCGGGTGTAGTCGTACTCGGCTATGGCCCGCAGCCGGTCGTAGAGGGAGCGCCTGCGCAGGGCCAGACCCTGGCGCACCACGCCGAAGCTACGGCCGTCGTGGAGGGTGATGGTGGCGTCGAAGCGGCCCCTGCGGTGGAATTCGACCTGAGACCACAGGCCGTCGATGCCGGGGGACATGGTGGTTGCGAGGCGGTAGACGGAGGCCACCGCGTCCATCCTGCGGAGGAGCAGCGTGAGCCACTCCCTGGACATGGGGTAGGCCCGCACGAAGTCCGAGGGTGTGGCAAAGCCAAGAGTTTCGGTGGCCTGCCTGATGCCCTTTGCCATCAGGCAGTACCTCCCGCTCGACGGCAGATGTACGGTGCCGTGGTTGACGCGCTCGGCTATTCCGTCGGCCAACAGGCCAGTCAGGGCACGGTGGACGGTCGAGTGCGGCTCGCCCAGGATGAGCGCCAACTCTGTCGATTCGACAAACGGCATTCGGCTGAGGGCGTCGAATAGCTTCCGGCCGGAGAGAGTCATATCAGGGTTTTCATTCCTTGCTGTGTCGTATTCACACATCGGCTGTCGTCGGCAACTGCCCTATCATTCCATTGTGAACGGAGAAAATGGCGAATGTAATGGCTTGCTGGCAGTCCAACGTACCAGCGACCAGCAGTTCAGCTTGACATCAATGAGGCTTCTAAGCTAGTCTGATACCTAGTCCTTATTCTTTTTGGAGTGAATCATGAACAAGAAATGGCCTGTGCAAGACGCCAAGTCGAGGTTCAGCGAGCTCCTCGATACGACCCTCGCCGAAGGGCCGCAGATCGTGACCAAGCGCGGAGTCGAAACCGCCGTGCTCCTTCCCATCGAGCAGTGGCGGAGGCTGGAGCGCATGACCAGGCCGGACCTGAAGGAGTTGCTCCTCGCCTCGGAGGCGCGGACCGAGGACCTTACGCCACCGCGCCGACAGCGCCGCCATCGAACACCCTTGGCCGTGGAGTAGGCCCATGTACCTCCTCGATACCAACGTGGTCTCGGAACTGCGTCGCCCCCGTCCACATGGCGCTGTCCTGGATTGGATCGCGGATGTGTCGGCGGAGCAACTCTTCGTGTCTGCCGTTACGGTGGGAGAGATACAGGCGGGGATCGAGATCACCCGTGAGCAGGATGCGGCCAAGGCGGAGGAGTTGGAAGCCTGGCTGGACAAGGTGCTGGCTTCCTACGGCGTATTGCCCATGGGCGCGCCCGCCTTCCGGGAGTGGGCGCGGCTCATGCACAGAAGGTCGGACACCATTACTGAGGACGCCATGATTGCGGCGACTGCCGTCGTTCATAGACTGACGGTCGTGACCCGGAACGTGAGTGACTTCAGCCAGCTTCAGGCGGAGTTGCTGAACCCGTTCGAAAACGGGGCGGGATGAACAAGCAAGAGGACTTCCAGAACCGTGCATTGGCCCTACTCCTCACCGAGCGAGGAGTAGCTGCGGACTTCGAGCAGCGGGCCGGGCGCAGGCGGATGGATGTTGTCGCGAACGTGGAAGGGCTGCGCGTGGTCCTAGAAGCGGAGACCGGGTTCGACCGCAAGGCGCAGGCTATAAAGGACGCCGACGCCCGTCTGCGCCAGAAGCTCGCCACCGTCGTGTTCGCCGTCTGCTATCCCGACGACGTTACCGAGGACAATCTGGCCGAGGCGACACTGGCCTGGACCGTTCGGGTCAAGGCGGGAGAACCGTCAGGCGAATGGTCCACTGGCAGCGTGACACAACTCGCGCAGGCCGTCCAGCAGGCGCCGCGTTCCCTGAGCGGCGCGGACGTGGCGGCTCAACTGCTCTCGGATAGCCTGAACGAGGTGGTGCAGCGGCTGAAGACGCCCGTCCGCAAGGGCTTGGCGCGGGCCCTCGACCTCCCCGCCACCAAGCCCAGCGGCCGAGAGCAGAGCGATGGCTACTTTGTGGCCGCCAAGCGCGGAATGCTGGTCGTGGCTACGGCCATGTTGTTCCATCACCGCGTCCAGGGCTACCTGCCAACCCAGTGCCCTGACGGTTTTGACGGGGACTGGCCGCCCGCCAGCGCGACCGGGTGCGCCGAGCAAAGCTCTGTGATTAACGCCTTCCGCGAGGCGTGGCGCGGCATCCTCGCTGTGGACTACCGCCCGGTCTTCGAGACCGGACGCGCAGCGTTGGCGGAGTTGACGGCAGACCCTGATACCGGCCAAGCCGTGCGCAGTTTGGCCGAGGTGGTGGCGCAGGTCTCGGAGCGGGTGACCGGTCTGCGCCACGACCTGCTGGGACGCATCTTCCACCGGGTTCTGGATACCGCCCGTTACGACGGCTCCTTCTATACCTCCACCGCCGCTGCGGTGCTCCTGGCGACACTGGCCTTGCGCGAGCAGGACGCCGACTGGTCCGACCCGAACGTCGCCGCTTCCCTGCGCATTTGCGACCCCGCCTGCGGCACCGGGACCCTGCTGATGGCGGCCGCCGAGCGTATTCGTGACCTGCGCAACGCCGCCGGACGCGGCGACCTCGAAGATGAAGAGGCCCTCGGCCTGATGCTTGTCGAAGACATGCTGTGGGGCTACGACGTCAATTTGACCGCGACCCACATGGCGGCCAGCACACTGGGGATGCTCTCCCCCACGACCAGGTTCAGCCGTATGAACATCCACCGGGCTTTGCTGGGCGTGTTCGACGGCACGCCTTACCTCGGCTCCCTGGACTTCCTCTCCGGTCAGGCCCGACTGGCCGCATGGCCGTCCGCCACTCAGCAGGTGGAGAGCGAACAGGGGATGCCGGAACCGCCCCCGCTGATGGACCTCGTGATCATGAACCCTCCCTTCACCCGCGACAGCCTGCGCCATGACCAGTTCAGTAGCGCTGACGAACAGGCCATCAAGCGGCGGGAGAAGGAGATTATGGAGGGGCAGCCCTACAGAGAAGCAGCCCGGCTCCATTCCTCCGGTGGAGCTTTCACAGTGCTGGCCGAGAAGATGCTCACGGGCGACACCGGCACACTTGCGCTAGTCCTGCCTTCAGTAGTCCCCACTGCGCCGGGCAATCTGGAGTTGCGCAAGTATCTTGCTCAGCGGTTCCACATCGACACCATCGTCAGCTCCCATGATCCCGCCCGTATCTTCTTCTCGGAGAACACCAGCATCGGCGAGATTCTGTTGATCTGCCGTCGCTGGACCGGTGACGGGCCGAAGCCGCCGACGCGCGTGGTCAACCTGGCCCGAAACCCGGCGACGCCGCTGGAGGCGCTTGACACCTCTGCAAGGATCGAGAGGGCAGTCGAAACGGGCGACCAGGTTTCCCATGACTTTGCCATTCAGCGGGTAGACTCCAACCGTATCGAGCGCGGCGACTGGTTCGCCGTCAACTTCCTGTCGCCGTACCTCGTGGAGGCCTACCGGACGCTCAGCGAGGCAAATCCGGCGTCTGTTCCAACCGTGCCGTTGAGCGAGCTCGCCGACATCGGACCGGAAGGAAGACGGATACGAGATTCCTACACCCCCTCGGATATGCCGACTCAGTCGGGCAGGCGGGCGCTCTGGTACCACAAGACGGACGTCTCGCAGTCAATGCGGGCGGAGACCGACGTCTACATCGAACCGAAAGAATCAAAACGCCACCTTGCCGACAGCTATTGGGAGCAGCGCAGCCAAATGTTGTTGCCACACCGGCTCCGGCTCAACTTGGCGCGGGTCGTTGCGGTGATGCTGCCTGAGCGAGCCGTTGGTTCGATCTGGACGCCATGCCGCCCCCACGACCCGGACACAGCCAAGGCCCTGTGCCTCTACTTGAACTCCACGCCGGGCCTGCTGTCGCTGCTGGGCGGGCGCGATAACCGGGTGCCGTCCTATCCGTCGTTCTCGCTGGACACGCTGCGCTCGCTGCCGGTACCCAACTTCGCCGCTTTGGGAGCCGCCGAGCGCGACCTGCTGAGCAGTTGGTTCGGCTGGCTGCAAAGCGAAACCCTCCAGCCCTTCCCCAAAATGCACCAGGACCCCGTGCGACAGCATATCGACGATGCGGTGACCCAAGCATTGGGCCTTGACCCCGAATGGATTGCTACCATTCGGCGAGAGTTGGCACGGGAACCCTCGGTTACAGATGGAGGACATGGGACCCATACTGAGAGAGCAAGCGCCGATGCCGATGCGGAAGAAACAGAGGCCACTGAAGGGTAATGGCAAGCGGCAACACGGAGATGCTCAGAGCCTGGTTATGCTTGACGTGCGAAGACAGGAAGCGTGGCAGTTGAGCGGGGCGCGTCGTTCTTCGCGACCTGCTCGGTCTTGGCGAAGACGCCGTCGCATTCGTAGCCAGACTGCGGACGCTGCTGGCCATCGATCCGCCTATCCACGGCTCCAAGAAGCCGGAGTTGCCGAGGTGAGGAGGCCGGGGGGCCTGAGGCTTTCGGAAGCACAGAGAAATGGTTAAACAGAAACAAGACCAACCTGATAAACAATCCAGATCAATCGGTCTGGTATGGCGGATAGCTCAGCAGGTCAAACGTTTTGTATGGAAACGTCTTCCGTGGTTCCCCAGTGCTCACGATACGGCTTGGAAGCTGGAAATCAACCGGAGGGACGATCAAAGGAAAAACGCGAAGACCACACCACCCGAAGATGAGTACGTAGACCTACGCTGTGTATGGGCAGTAGAGTTCTATCCGCCTTCACATGTGGATAAGCTTCTCGATAACTTCCGAAAACTAGGATGGGGTCGGGATGAACGATTGGGCCGGCATGACCCCAGTGAATGGCTCAGAGATGCTAGTCAGCATGGCTTTGAAGGTAGCGCCTTCAATTTGGGCATCATTGCTTCCTCTGAAAGTGCCGGGGCTTTTCTGCCACGCGCCCGGACGGCTCCAATGCCGGACTGTGTTCATCACGCTATAGGCTATCTGTACTCTCTTACTCCCTCTCTCCTTTGCGTCGTCATGTGCTTTGTGTTCGAAGAGAGCTTTCGGGCCCGTATCGATCGTGCGCTTCGGACACAAAGAGAAACTATCAGAACGCGCTTGCGCACACCTTACAGTTACCGCGTTTCCGGTCCTGAAATGCAGAAGGTGAGAGAGATTGAGCGGATTCGTGATGAAAGTGCAAGCCTAGCCGGGAACTGGTTCCGAGAACATCTGCCGGGCGTGTTCTCTTCTGGCCTCCTTGACAACGAACTGCCAACGTGTGAATTGGTCACGTTGCGCAAGGCCGAGCCCTTTCCCAAGAAGGATTGTGAAATGCCTCAGGCACCTGGGTACTTGAGCGTACTCAGCTTAGATTTTGCTCCTGATTTGTGGAGGGGTAGACAGAACACTGGCCTGAAATTTGCTTCTTTCCTGAAAAGGGGGGACCGCTACCGACATTCGGCCCTCACGATCAGGGAGAAAGACCTAGATGACAAGCAACTCAAGGCGTGGGGTGGACTGAATCAACTCACCAGTTATATAGATAACACCGTTCATGGCCTGGTCGGCATATATGCTCTATGGCATCTCTTAGAAGGCTACATACGAAGCCTCAACAAGATTCGCAGTGCTCTCGCTACAGAAAGCAAGCGCCGTCGTCGACAAAGGGTAATCCAGGTCCTGGGAACGCTTGTCGACAATGTTGCCTATAGCGTAGACATTCGGGCAGTCACGGCTGACCTGATTTCGTCCACCCAAGAGCCTTCCCACTTCTGTAGTGATGTTGCTGAATTTGACCTAGTCCGTGAGCGGTTGTCTGAGAACACTTTTTGCCAAGCTCTCAGCACTGCAATCAACGGGCGAGCCACGGAACTCAACCAAACGGAAAGGTCTCTGCGCGACTACCTGACACAGTACGGCTCATTGCTGGCGGCAACAGAGAATGCCCGAACACAAAAAGCGGTTAAATGGCTCACCTATGTTGTCGTCGCATTGGCAGGCATTACGTTCATTACAAGCGACGCAGCATTGATATCGCTGGACTGGATACAGGATCGTTGGGGAGAGTTCATGGCAGCAATTAGTGCGGCTCTCATATAGAACGAATGTGCAGGTTACTCCTGCTCAAGATTACATAATCCACATGATGATGAGACTAACGCCGGGTCTACCATACCCTGAACGGGCACAGCTACCCAACAGGCGAGCAGGAGAAGGCCACGCTCACCGTCCTAGAGCAGGCGGAAGTCCTGTCAGAGGGCTGGGTGGCGTGAGCCGTGCCGGGTCAATGCAGGACCTGTGAGGACGTTGCGTTCACTGAGGAGGAGTGACCATGCGATACTTCCACAGAAACGAGTTGCTGGCCTACGGACTCCTGGCCATCGCGGCGCTGGTCGCTTCCTTGCCGCTGTACCCGTATCAGTGGCACTGCTCCTGCACATAGTCGGCGTGGTGGTCTTTCTGGGCAACATCAGCGTGACCGCCGCATGGATGCTCATGGCGGGACGCACGAAGAACCGCCATGTTCTGCACTTCGCCGCCAAGTCCGTTACCCGCGCCGACCTGCTGTTCACGCTGCCCGGCTTGCTCCTGGTGCTGCTGAACGGCCTTGCGATGGCCGCTGCGCGCTGGGGCGGATGGGCAGGGTTTCATGAGGTATCCTGGATAACGACCTCCTTGATACTGTTCACAGTCTCCGGGCTGGTATGGGTGGGCATTCTCCTCCGCCTGCAACGCCGCATGCTGACGCTCTCTGGACCATCGGGCCGGGCCGATTTGCCGCTGCCCGCAGAATTCTTCTCGGCGCTTCACCAGTGGTACGCCTGGGGAACGCTGGCAACCGTGTTGCCGATCATCTCCCTCTATTTGATGGTCAATAAGCCGACGCTCTGGTAGTGGAACGCCCCAGTGCAATTCCTGGAGGTTTGGCGGCCCACAGACGTCTCACTAAGTCCGTCTGGCTGCTTCTGGTGTCCGTAGCGCTGCTCACGGCGCTGGCGAGTTGTGATGGGACGTCCGCCGAGCCTTCAGTCACGCCTCAATCAATGGCGTCCATTGGGAACGCAACGGCAACCGCGTCGTCCGACATATCGTCGAGGGCGAACACAGACCTCCAGGAGCTCCCCGCCCATTGGCAGTTCCTCTCCGGCGTATTCCCGAAATATGCCAATGTGTTTGGCGTCAACATATTTGCCACCGTCCACACCCCTGACGCTAAAGTAATCCATGCGTCAAACGTGATGGCGCAGTACCTAGACAATAACGGAGACGGAGAGCCGGACAAACCCGATGTCGTCCGGGCAATGACTCGCGCAAACGCCTCGCTCCTCATGACTGAGACGGAAGCCGAAGTGGCGTCTCTGTACGAGCAAGCGCCCAGCAGTTTCCTGGAGATGGTGGAGAAAGGTCAGGTCCGTGTGCAGGGTCTGTACGGGTCGGAAACCAAGCCCGAACACGGATTCGACGCCAGCCTGGAGGAGGTCCTGCACCTGATAAGTTCGGTTGGCTACGCGCAGGCCTACCCAGACGTGTTTGGCGAAGAAGCGGCTTCGACTATAGCCGCATACATGGACACCGCCAGGGGCGGGCACTTTGAGGAGAGTCAAGCCGCCGATTGCGAGGACGACGGGAATGGTCCATGCGCCCTCCCTCCGGATGGGGAGTATCCATCGGGCGCGTGGTACACCTACCTTGATCCAACCTGCGACTACGCTTGTATGACAAGCGAATACTTCTACTGGGCGCTCACGACGATCATGGGCGCCCAAAGCGACGCTCAGAGGTGTGGAGACATTTCAGGGGAGTGGGCGGCCTGCACTGCCGAGCAACTCAAAGCGAAGGACCCGGATGTCTACGACCTGCTGACCAACCCTCAATACGCATTGCCGCGTATACTGCCGGACGGCAGCTACGACCCGGTTACGCCGTAGGCCATACCATCGTCCCCGCGTGCTGCCTGCAAACGGCAGACTCACCCACATGTCCGGCGGCCGCGGGACGGATTGCAACTCTCGCGGGGTCCAGGCTGTGAGTGAGCCGAAAGTTCGCCGCAGGCCGCAAGGCTATTGAGGAGGCTCCTGTTCCTACACCGCCAGCTTGAAGCTCAAGGTGAAGGTTCTTGATTTTATCAAGTCTGGTGGGCTAGGGTGTCCTGTACTGCGAACTTTTCGCTGGGAGGTTCCCATATAAGGAGTCGGTCAGGCGAGCTAGGCTTGCCCACACGAGCCCCTAGCCTGTACAGTCTGGCGAACCGCCCTAGGGCCAGCCAGCCCCCGCAGACCTATCCGCCTAGCGCCGTCCCTTACCAACAAGAGACTTTTCGCCCTCCTCAGACCGCACCGCCTACTCAGGGGGTGAGGTGGTTCCCCGACAGTGGACGCCGCCCGTATCATGCGGCGGGCCTCCGGGTTGCCACGCCACTGCTGGCCGACTTCCCGGACACGGGCCGGTTGGACTCCGAGTGGGAGTCCGAAGCCGTTTGTTAGTAGTGGGCTTGATTGGAGAAGAAGGATGCCCGGCTACCGGTTGCGGCCGAGCCGGAGGATTCGATGGGCAGTGATCCATCCAGGCCAGTGACGCAGGTCCACACGGGGGCGTCTTGTCTTCCGTCGCTGTGATGGAGCCTCGGAGGGCGTAACTGCCGTGGCCACGGCAGGATTGGCCGAATTCCCGCCGTCCAGCCGATAGATGGTGACAATCAGCTTGCCTCCAATGACAATGACCATGTAGGCCAAGGTCGTCAGCGAGGACCAAGTAACCGCGAGGCGGGATCGTTCGAAGTACTCGTCGGCGGGATACCCTAGGGCGTCGAATTCGACGGCCCATGAGTAGAACAGACCCTGCTCCGACACATCATACGAACTAGGTTGCAGGTAGGTCGCCAATATCGCAGCCAGCCCGAAAACGGAGAGAACTATGGTAACCGCCGTCGCCGTACAGAGGAGGAATTTCCTATCCCATCCACTTAAGCTGACCTCCCCATCGCGCAGCACCACCAACGTCGTGAACACACCGGCCAACAGGGTGAACAAACCCAAGCCGACTATCCAGAACCCGACATTTGAGAACGCCAAGAGAAAAGCGTAGACAAGCGCGATCGGCGGAAGCACGATCCATGCGGCCCGGCCGTAAACACCCTTCTCAGCTGTGGGGTCGGAGTACTGCCACCTGTATAGAAAATGGAACATCAGCCCGGCGACCATCGCAACAAGCAAGTTCGCAATCAGGCTAAGCGTAAATGGTACTGAGGTGCCCGCAAAGTTCCCAATGCTGTACAGTCCATAGGCGTCCATCTTGGTCAGCGGGGCGTGCAGCAAATGTATGCTCAACTGAAAGAACACCGTGACGAAAAGCAGCTCCCGGAGGTCGTTGTCGGACCTGCGTAGTCTCAAGAACCCCTGTGCTGTCAATACACACATGGCAGCGCCGACGTACACGGCCAGCATGAAGGACGAGTTCCAGCCAAGCAAAGCCAGGAAGTAACCGACAAGTGCAACGCCCAACGCGGGCAACAAGAACCGGGAGCGGGCATATCGAATCGCATAGCCGGCGTAGGCCGAAGAGACGTTCCCGTCGCCTGCTGCTGCGACTCTCCCTAGACTGAGGCGTTCTGGCGAACCTGGTGACACCGCTTCTTCAGCGTTGTCCGGTTCGACCAAGTCCTGCGTCTCAGTCGTCTTGCTGGTGACTGCGTCCGCGTCCAGGCCGGCCAACGACACCAACCCATCGATTTCGGTGGATGAGAGGTCTAGAGCCCGTCCGAACACCTCTAGTCGCTCTCTGGTGGGACGGATGGCTCCCGACTCCCAACGCGCTACGGTCGAGTGGTCGTACCGTCCCGAGTATCTGCTGTCCACCGGTGCCATCAGGTCCAGCAGACCGGTTTGAGAAAGCCTCCTAGCCCCACCCGGTCGAGGGTAGGCGTTCCGATAGGCACGCATTAGCATGCCGACTTGCTTGGCCCGCAATCGTTGGGATTCAGCGTCTAGGGCCATAGTCCTCACACATTTTCTAGTAGGATTGTGGATATCCAATAAATACACCGCTATTGTTGCAGCGACGGCTGGCGGATGCAAGCTGGTGGACGCGTTCTCGTTCAACACGTATGAGGACACGATTCCCTTCGAATTGAACCATGTAGGGAATCCGGTCGTACTTGCTTCGGGTTGTCCATATCTGTAACAGTTTGACGCTTCCCTGTATGATCAGGGCGGTAGAGGGGTAGTTCTGTGTACAGTGATCTGAAAACTCCGCCCCCGGCAGCGGCCGCTTGAAACGGATGCTCAGGAGGGGAATGTCTTGGCTGCTCCGGTCCTTGGTGGCGGCCGTCTCTCTTCTGACACTGTTCATAGTCCTAACTCCTCAAGGCAGGGCCGGGTTTCACACTGTACTGTTCGTCTTGCAGACGCTGGAGACACCCATCAAGCCCCAATCCTGGTTCACCGGTGATTCGCTGCGCCAGGAGGTGCACTATCGGACAGCCGACGGGACCGCAGTGGCGGACATCTACCGTCTGAGTGACGGGAAACCTCGCGCAGCAGTGCTGCTGTCCCTTGGCGCCAACGAGACGGGGCGTGACGACACGAGCGTCGTCAATTTGGGCCACGCTCTGGCCCGGGCCGGATACGTCGTGATGTTCCACTGGTCTCCCACAATGGGACTGCACGCCAACATCGACCCCGCTGAACCGGAGAAGCTGGTCCGGGCCTTTCAGTTTCTGGAGGAACGCGACTACGTGGACCGGGAGCGTGTTGGCCTGGGAGGGTTCTGCGTAGGCGCTTCTCTTGCGCTGGTGGCGGCCTCCAATCCCAAGATTAGTGACCGGGTGCACTTCATCAACGCCTTCGGGCCCTTCTTCGACGCCGAATCGCTGTTTCTCCAAGCGGCATCCCGCGCGGTGCTCTACGAGGGAGAGAGCACTCCCTGGGAGCCGCATTCGCTGACGCTCCAAGTTATGGCAAGCAAGCTGATCGAGAGTCTGGACAACTCTTCCGACGCGGACATCCTGACTCGCTTCTACCTTGAGGATGAAACGGCAACGCAGGCTGAGTTGGCTGCGCTGTCCCCGTCCGGGAGGACCGTGAACAGCCTGCTGGACGGAGTGGAGCCGCACGAGGCCGGGGCGCTCTACTCGACCCTGCCGTCCAGCTTCCGCGAAGACCTCGCGAGAGTATCACCCTCCAATCATGTAGACGGCCTTCGTGCGCGTCTTCTGGTAATGCACGACCGTGACGATCAGGTTGTACCGATCGCCGAGTCCCGCCGCCTGGTGAAGGCGACGCGAGATCGGATCGATGTGCGATACACCGAGTTCTTGGCCTTCGATCACGTGCGTCCCGGCGCCGGTGGCATATTCACACGTCTGGGACAAGCCGTCCGCCTCTACCGCCACATGTACGACGTCATCCGCATCGCCTCCTAGACTTACCCCTTCCCGTGCGGAAGGACCGCCTAGCTCCAACCTCGCGAGTATCAGCACCGAGCACCACAACACGACTTCGGAGACGACAGAGGCCGATGTGCTGCGTCTCGCTCGGGTCTTGCTCGGAAACTAGTGGTCCAACATCTTAGTATTGAAGGGTGCCGACGGCTGGGTAGGGGCGGGTTTGACCCCGTTTGCCCCCCCGTCGGCGCAGGACGCCAATTCAGTCACGCCTGGGACTTGCTCCCTTTCGACAGACAAGCTGTCCTGACATGTTGACCACGCGGGGCTCAAGAGATGGACCGGGTTCCTTGACGCCTTCCACAGGAAACTGGGCTTTTGCAGTTATGCACAGACAAGTATGGTGGCTTAACCAGTTGAACCACCAGTGACACAATCCACAGGTCTTTGGTGCATTCACGGTGTGCACACCTTGGACCTAGCCCACAGTCCAGAGGGGCATTGGGCATTTACTACAGTGCACAAACCAGCTAAGCCTCTGGTTCTGCACATTACAACGGGAAGTTGGGCAGTTTCACCAATTCACAGACATTAGGCCCTCCCACCCACTACAGTCATGTGCCAAGACTTGGTCATATCCGCCATAACGGATAATCACCGTCTTGCCATCGTAAGGAGACGCCGCCGCAATAGATGTCCAGACAGCAGTCTGAACATCTCGGGGAGGATGTTATGGGACTCAATGGCAGCAAACCGAGCCGTCCCTCTTGGTTGGTGACCAGGATTCGGATAATACTGGTGGCCGCGGTGCTCGGCCTGTTGCTGGGACCCGCAGGCCAGGTACTTTCGGGCACCTCGATCGTATACGCGCAGAGCAACAGCGCCCCCTCGGTTTCCAGGGTCTCACCCTCGTCGTCGGTCTCTATATATGCCGGCGACACCCAGACCTTCACGGCAAGTGCCAGCGACCCCGACAACGACCTCAAGAGGGGCAGGTGGTTGGTGAACAACCAGGAGGAAGACAGCTTCATATGGCGCCTTTTTCTACCCAGCGGCACTACCACTAGGGATTTCACGCACACCTTCTCTACCGATGGAACCCACACGGTGGAGGTCGAATTCACCGACACCCAGGGCCTGTCCGATTCCGTTTCCTGGACTGTCACGGTCAGAGATCCGAGCCCCTCGGTTTCCAGGGTCTCGCCCTCGTCGTCTATCGACCTGGGGCCTGGCGACAGCCAAACCTTCAGGGCAAGGGCCAGTGACCCCAACAATGATCTGTCCAAGTGGAAGTGGGAGGCGAGGAGGGACAGGACCTTTCCGCTGCCGGACTTCGTCTACACCCCAGGGGAACAGTCGTTTGGCACAGCCCCCACGGGCAGTGTCACCAAGGACTTCACGTACACCTTCGCGGACGATGGCGACTGGACGGTCAAGGTTACCTTCACCGACTCGGGGGGGGATACGGACTCCGTATCCTGGGACGTTGATGTCGAATACAGCACACCCTCGGTCTCAAGGGTTTCGCCTTCGTCATCGTCCTTAGACATAGGGATAGGCGACAGACGGACCTTCAGGGCAAGGGCCGACGACGACGACGACGACCTGTCCAAGTGGAAGTGGGAGGCGAGGAGGGACAGGGGTATTCTGCCGGACTTCGTGTACACCCCTGGGGAGCAGTCGTTTGGTACAGCTCCCACGGGCAGTGTCACCAAGGACTTCGCGTACACCTTCGAGGACGAAGGGGAGTGGACGGTCAAGATTACCTTCACCGACGCGGAGGGACTGTCGGACTCCGAAGAGTGGGACGTTGACGTCGAGAACAGTGCTCCCTCGGTTTCCCGGGTCTCGCCCTCGTCATCGTCGGTCGACCTGGAGACAGGCGATAGCCAGACCTTCAGGGCGAGCGCTGATGACGACGACGACAACCTGTCCAAGTGGAAGTGGGAGGCGAAGCGGGACCGCATAGGCCCGGACTTCGTATACACCCCTGGGGAGCAGTCGTTCAGCACCTCACCCACGGGCAGTGTGACCAAGGACTTCAGCTACACCTTCTCCACCGCTGGTGACTGGACGGTGACTGCCACCTTCACCGATGCGAAGGGGGAGTCCGACTCCGAAGAATGGGCCGTTACCGTCAACATCGCGCCCTCGGTCTCCATCGTCTCGCCATCGACGCCTGTCACCCTGTATACCGGAGACAGCCAGACCTTCACGGCAAGCGCCAGCGATTCCGACAACAACCTCAAGAGCTACGAGTGGTTTGTGGACGGGACGTCGGAGGATGACCACACGTGGCTGATCCTACCGACGGGCCCCAAAGAGGAGAGCTTCACGCACACCTTCTCGACCGCGGGGACCTACAAGGTGAAGGTCACGTTCACCGACGCTGTTGGGGATTCCGACTCCGAAGAGTGGACGGTCAACGTTAGGGACCCAGCCAGTCCATCGGTTTCCAGGGTCTCGCCCTCTACGCCTGTGTCCTTGGATACAGGTGACAGCCAGACCTTCAGGGCGAGTGCCGAAGACGACGACGATGACCTGTCCAAGTGGAAGTGGGAGGCGAAGCGGGACCGCATAGGACCTGACTTTGTGTACACCCCTGGGGAGCAGTCTTTCGACACCTCACCCACGGGCAGTGTGACCAAGGACTTCAGCTACACCTTCTCCACCGCTGGCAGCTGGACGGTGAAGGTCACCTTCACAGACTCGGAGGGGGAGACGGGCTCTGCAGAGTGGGCCGTTACCGTCAACATCGCGCCCTCGGTCTCCATCGTCTCACCGTCGTCGCCTGTCACCCTGTATACCGGAGACAGCCAGACCTTCACGGCAAGCGCCAGCGATTCCGACAACAACCTCAAGAGCTACGAGTGGTTTGTGGATGGGACGTCGGAGGATGCGCACACGTGGCTGCTAACCCTACCGACTGGCACCGTCACCTTTGACTTCACCCACACCTTCTCGACCGCTGGGACCTACAAGGTGAAGGTCACGTTCACCGACGCTGTTGGGGATTCCGACTCCGAAGAGTGGACGGTCAACGTTAGAGACGCAGGCAGTCCATCTGTTTCCAGGGTCTCGCCTTCTACGCCTGTAGACTTGGCGACAGGTGACAGCCAGACCTTCAGGGCGAGTGCCGACGACGACGACGACGACCTGTCCAAGTGGAAGTGGGAGGCGAAGCGGGACCGCATAGGCCCGGACTTTGTGTACACCCTTGGAGAGCAGTCTTTCGACACCTCACCCACGGGCAGTGTGACCAAGGACTTCAGCTATACCTTCTCCACCGCTGGCAGCTGGACGGTGAAGGTCACCTTCACAGACTCGGAGGGGGAGACGGGCTCTGCAGAGTGGGCCGTTACCGTCAACATCGCGCCCTCGGTCTCCATTGTCTCACCGTCGTCGCCTGTCACCCTGTATACCGGAGACAGCCAGACCTTCACGGCAAGCGCCAGCGATTCCGACAACAACCTCAAGAGCTACGAGTGGTTTGTGGATGGGACGTCGGAGGATGCGCACACGTGGCTGCTAACCCTACCGACTGGCACCGTCACCTTTGACTTCACCCACACCTTCTCGACTGCTGGGACCTACAAGGTGAAGGTCACGTTCACCGACGCTGTTGGGGATTCCGACTCCGAAGAGTGGACGGTCAACGTCAGGGATCCAGGCAGTCCATCTGTTTCCAGGGTCTCGCCCTCGACGCCTGTAGACCTGGCGACGGGTGCCAGCCAGACCTTCAGGGCAAGCGCCGAAGACGACGACAAAAACCTGTCCAAGTGGAAGTGGGAGGCGAAACGGGCCATATCACTCCTGCCTGACTTCGTGTACACCCCTGGGGAGCAGTCTTTCGACACCTCACCTACGGCCAGTGTGCCCAAGGACTTCACCTACACCTTCTCCACTGCTGGGGACTGGACGGTGAAGGTCACGTTCACCGACTCCGAGGGACTGTCCGACTCGGAAGAGTGGGAAGTAAACGTTAGTGACCCGGTAGTTGACCCGAACGTTGCCCCCGCAGTCTCCATTGTCTCACCCTCGACGCCTGTCGATCTGAACACCGGCGACAGCCAGACGTTCACGGCAAGTGCCAGCGATTCCGACAACAACCTCAAGAGGTACGAGTGGTTTGTGGATGGGACGTCGGAGGATGACGGCTCGTGGCAGACCCTACCTACCGGCACCGTCACCAGGAGCTTCACACACACCTTCTCGACCGCTGGGACCTACAAGGTGAAGGTCACGTTCACCGACGATGTTGGGGGGGCCGATTCGGAAGAGTGGACGGTCACAGTCAGGGACCCAGCCAGTCCATCGGTTTCCAGGGTCTCGCCCTCTACGCCTGTGTCCGTGGATACAGGTGACAGCCAGACCTTCACGGCTCATGCCACAGACCCAGACAACAACCTCAAGAGCTATGAGTGGTTCGTGAACGGCATTTCAAGGGACGACTACACGTGGCAGCTTTCACTACCTGATGAACCCGTAGATGCGGAGTTCAGCCATCGCTTCCTTACGGCAGGCAACTACAGCGTAACGGCCACCTTCACCGACGACGACGGACAGTCCGAATCCGTCACCTGGGATGTCAAAGTCACAGGAAATGACCTGACACTGTGGTCTGGGTACGATGTCTTTAGCCTCAAGACCGTCGAGGTAATGGGAACCTGCAAGGTCAGTCCAACTGCGGTCAGGGCTGGAGGCATCCTCACCCTCACGGCAACGGTCACCAGCATATCCCTGGATGGCGAAATGTATATGACGATTGCTTTCAGGGAGCATATTCGGGGCTTAGTTTCTTCGGACTCCACCCAAGAAGCCTTCAAGACAGGAAGTAAGTCTGTTCGTGAAGGCCAAACGGTGTCAAGGGCGGAGGGATATTAGGCCATGGGGCGGAGCAAAAGTGTACCACCGGGACGTTGGTGTTCAGCATAAATGTCACCCTGCGACGGGCGTCAGTAGGAGCCGTTAGCTGGAGTGAATGCGGCGGTCTATGCGTCAGCAGGATCGCTGGCAGCGCGCACGGGAGCGGCTTGCCTACTCTGCTTGAGGCGGTAGCTCTCGCCGTTCATCTCAAGGATGTGAACGCGGTGAGTGAGGCGGTCCAAGAGTGCGCCGGTCAGCCTCTCAGAGCCGAAGACCTCGGTCCACTCGTCGAAGGGCAGGTTGGTGGTGACCAGGACCGAACCTCTCTCGTAGCGCTGGCTGAAGACCTCGAAGAGGAGCTCCGCGCCGGTCTTGGAGAGTGGAACGAAGCCCAGCTCGTCGATGATGAGCAGCTTGAGTCGGGCCAGCTTCTTCTGGAGGTTGAGTAGTCGTCGCTCGTCCCTGGCCTCGATCAGCTCGTGTACCAGCGATGCGGCGGTGGTGAAGCCGACCGACAGCCCCCTCTGGCAGGCGGCGAGTCCCAGGCCGAGGGCCACATGGGTCTTGCCTGTACCGCTGTTGCCGACGGCGATGACGTTCTCCCGCCGGTCGACGTACTCGCAGCGTGCCAGCTGCATGGCCAGGTGCTTGTTCACCGACGGCATGGCCAGAAAGTCGAAGGTGTCGAGGCTCTTGGTGGCGGGGAAGCGCGCCGCCTTGATCCTGCGGTCCACCATGCGATGATGGCGGTCTATCAACTCGAGCTCAGCTAGCCTCAACAGGTATCCCGGATGGTCTACGCCCTCGGCGGCGCACTGGCCGGCCACCTTGCCGTACTCCCTCAGGAAGGTCGGCAGCTTCAGCTCCTTGAGGTGATGCTCCAGCAGCACCGTCGACCTGTTGCTCACCGCCTGCTCCCCGACATGAGCGCCATGTAGTCGCTGGCTGATGTCTTCGTCACAGTGACCCTGGGCAGGTAGGGGTACAGCTCCAGGTCGAGTCTCTGAGGACGACCCTCCATCCTGCACAGCACCAGGTGCTTGACTGCGTCGAAGCTTATGGCGCCGAGCCTGAGGGCATCACGCACGGCCTCGTACACCTCCTGCGTCCGGAAGTTCTCCACCAACCGCAGCACCTGCACGAACTCCCGCTTGCCGCGCCTGCCCATCCTCGACTCCAGCAGTCTGCGCAGCACACCGAACTCCTCCGGCAAATCCCACCCGACCAGAGGAGCGGCCTGGTCCAGCGCTCCCGTCTTGCGCTCCAGCAGCGGCAGGTAGTGGACAGGGTCGAAGATGAAGTCGTCGCGTTCGTATGAGCGCGGATGCCGGGCTATCATCTCTACCCCGCAGCTGATCACCACCTCGCCAACATAGCCGCGCACCACAACCTCCCTGTGACCATAGGCCACTGGCACCGAGTAGTCGTTGGTCCGGTACCGCACCAGGGACAGGGAGCTGACACGGCTCACGTGCTTGTCGCTGGCATCGTATGGCACGTCGGGGAGCGCCAGCAGGGCTCCCAGGTCACGCTCCATCCGCTGGCCTATCGTCTCCCTGTGCCCACGCAGCTGTCTCCCCAGCCGTTCCAGGCACCGCTCCTCCAGGTAGGCGTTGAGGGCATCGAAGCTCGGGAACGACGGTACAGGCACCAGGAAGTTCCGGCGAGCATATCCCACCAGCCCCTCCACCTTGCCCTTGTCGTTGCCCTTGCCGGGACGGCCGAACCGGTCATCGAACAGGTAGTGGGACTGGAGTTCAGAGAACACACGAGTACGCTTCCTTCGGCCGTCTCCCAGGATCCTGGCCACAGCCAGTCTCGTGTTGTCGTACAGGATGCTCCGCGGGACCCCGCCTAGGAACGAGAACGCCGAGACGTGACCGTCGCAGAACGCCTCGGTGGTCTCTGCGGGGTAGGCCTTGACGAAGCATGCGTCGCTGTGGGGAAGGTCCAGCACGAAGTAGTGGATGGTCTGCTCCACTCCTTCGATGACCGCCTTGGCCTGGCCGAAGTCGCACTGGGCATCACCAGGAGGATGGGAGAGCGGAACGTACATCTCGCGTGTCCGGCGGCGCCGCTCGCGCACGTAGTCCTTGACTATCGTGTACCTGCCGGTGAAGCTGTGCTCCGCTCTCAGGCGCTCGTAGATCCGCTTCGCCGTGTGGCGCTGCTTCTTCGGAAGACTACGGTCATCCTCTAGGATCCGGTCGATCACCCCGCGGTACGGGTCCAGCTTAGGGCGGCGGGGCGGTGACTCCCGACGGTACCCGGGTGGCACCGAGTACTCCAGCATCTTGCGCACCGTATCCCGGTGCAGACCGAACACCCGGGCAGCCTCCCGTGTGCTCATCCCTTCCACCATGCAGGCCCGGCGCACCCGCGCGTACAGTTCCACCTTGTACATCCTTCACACCTTCCATCGAGTTGCCTCCAACTCTATGGAAAGCGGCGGGTGGTACAGTTTTCAAGCGCCACTCCTCAACGCTCGACTCCGCCTCGCCGGTCCATTATTACTCCGCCCTTTACATTTCTCGTCACTACGGCCGGGTGGCGCCGACGTGCCCCACTCGACCACCCCGTTCGTCCGCTCCCTTGCATCCACCAACTCGGCCAGTGTCGGGTCCGTGAGCTTCCCTGGGAACTCTGTGCCGGCTGCGACGCTTCTCGCCCCAGGACCGCCACTCCCATCATCTGTGGGTGCTCCGGTTTCCGTACTGTCACGGTCCGCTTCCAAGACCAAGAGACGCTGCTCGATTAGCCGACGCTGTACGCCGTAGTATTTCCGCACCCCGTCCAGTGACATCCTCAATCCCTTGAGACCGCTCCTGAGATTCTCCTTCATCTCCTTGAGTTGGGCCTCCAGCTTGTCCATCCGGGCCTCCAGCTTGTCGCTGCGCTCCCGTTGCCTGTCGGCTGCGGATCCCACTCCGTGCTGAAGCGCCCTTTGCAGGCTCTCACGCACCCGGTGTGTCAGCTGGCCCGACTGCATGCTGGAGGTCACCGTCCTGGGGTCGATCTCCAGCACCCGCGCAGTACCTGTGCACCCCCATGTCCGCACCAGCTCCTGCAACAGCGCCATGAGCCTCAGGTGGTGCATGTCTCGAACACTATTTCTCCCTACGATGAGTGGATCTTTGCGTTTCATTCGGCCCCCTCTCTCTCTGTATAAACCGTCCACATGTTCAATCTCTTTGTCCCGGCACAACGCCACCGAACCGGCTAGAACACCCCAGCACCCCGGTCCGGCTACTTCCACAGACGTCGGAAGGTCAGCGTGTTCAGAAGCTCACGCTTCTTCAGCGCCCTCCGCGTGTCGGAGAGCGCTGTCTTCCGCCAGTTGACCTGGCCGTTGCGGTCGAAGCCCCGCAGAGGAAACGTCGCCGGGGGAAGCGTCAGCCCGTGCTCCTCCAAGAGCGTCAACTCCAACGCCAGGAACCGCTCCTCGGTCGTCAGCCAGGACAGGCTCTTGCCTTCGTCGGGATGAACGGCCTTAAGCTCCCGCCACTCAACGATCAGGGACCAGACCTCGCCGAACACGTCCTCGTCGTCCTCGGCGGGCTCCAACGTCACGAGGTCGGGGAACTCCCGCCGCAGCGTCGCCCTTCGCCTGAGCTGCGGGCCGGCGCCGTTCGCCTGCGCCCCGTCCTGCCCACCCCGTCCCGTCTCAAGACCCGCCAGCATCTTCTCCACCTTGTGAAAGCCCTGGGCCACCTCCTCCCGAATGGCCCTGTCTCTGTCCTCGCTGGCCCTGTTGTTCGCCCGCATCTCCTTGCCCTGCTCCTCGACCTTGCCTTCCAGCTCTTCCAGCCGGTCCGCCAGCTGGTCGTTGCGGTCCCGCTGCTCGGCGGCTGCGGAGCCCACGCCTGCTTGAAGAGCCTTGTCCAACGCTCCCCGCATGCGCCTCGACAGCGCCCCCTCATCCAGGCTGATGTCCAGCGTCCTGCGGTCCACCCCCAGGAGCTCGGCAGCCTGCTTCCGACCGTGTTCCCGCTCCAGCTCTTGAAGCAGCGCCATGAGCCTCAGGTGGTGCATGTCGGCCACCTCCCCGCTGCCTTCGATGACTGGTCTTCTCTGTTTCATTCGGTTCGACCTCCCTCTGTGACCTATTCACAAGCTCGATTCTCCGTACTCAGGTTTGTCCCACCGACCTACTCACGCCCCGCCACTCCTGTAGAGGGCTTTCCCGCCACAGCGGATTGCCCGATTACTGCACCTAGCGTCCCCGCCAGCCAAACCGCCGTCCGGCCTGCTCCCGCTCTGGGTCCAGCGCATCACCGGGCTCACCCTGCTGCCCTTCCCCCTCCGTATCCTCGCTCTCATGCCCCGCAGCCTCGTCGCTGGACTCTGCCTCCTGTTCCTTCGTCTGTGGCTGTGGCCGCGCCTCCTCCAACGCTTCCACTCGCAGCGTCAGTCTGTTGACAAGCCCGTAGATTTCGTCCACGGACTCGACGAGACCACTGACCTGCGACTCAATCCGGTCCAGCGGCATGACTTCCTGCGCCACGGGGTCATCCAGATTGGCCAGGAGCGTCTGGACTGCGTGCGTCATCCTGCCCGTCAGCCGTTCCCGGCGCAGCGCCAGGGCCACCGTCTTCCTGTTCACCCCCAGGATCTCAGCCGTCCGCCGCTGCCCCTCCCGCCTCACCAGCCACTCCACAGCCCACTTGAAGCCCCGCTGCCCGGACCTCGCCTCAGCCTCCGGTCTGCCGACCTTCTCCTCAGTCTTGCTCGCCATCTCATGCCTCCTGTAGGGGGTGGCCCATTTTTGTAATCGGGGCCTCTCTTCCGCCGGACTGGGGCCTTAACTCAAAGTGTTCACAGAAACCGTCCAATGTACCCCGAAACCATGCTGCTTCCCTAGCTAAATGGCCCAGAATGTCCGTTTCTACCCAAAGTCTCTTTTCCCTGTACAGCCCCTTGACTGCAATTGGCCTCTGGACCGATGGGCCAACCTGGGCCACCTGTGGAGCAATCGCATCCCCTGAAAGTGCTCGATTTGGGATTGATGCCTTCGCCCTGGACGGCTTATCCCCTTCAGATATCGCCGCTGGGCGGTGTCCAGGCCGGAGGCGCATGCCTGCCGCTGCTCCGCCTCCAATCACAGCACAACGAAGGCCGCCTGCAAATCCCTTGGAAGGGGCGACATTTGTGTACCCCCGTTCAGGCAGTTTCCCACCGAGCTGCGGCCGTTCACACTTGAATCGAGCGGCCCGGGTCCCCGCTGGCGGTCTCGCCGCGAATAGGCCGAGCGAAACCGAGCTCATGGTTGCGAAGACGCCGCCGGCGCCTGTGCCCCCGACCATGCCAGCGGCCGATGCGCCGACCGTCAATCACTCTGGGCAAAGGTAGCTGCAACTGGACGATATGAAAGATACGAAGACGGAACTCACCAGCCAGGAAGAGGCAATGCACGGCCGGAAGGGGCTCTCTTCCAGATGCCCGGCACGCCGACCACTGTTGACGGGCGTCGGCGTGATGCGGTCAGACCCGTTTCACAAGCGGCATCAGTGGCCGCTGACGCGTTCATCGATCAGCCAAGAGGCCCCGAACCTGACAGTCCAGCGGGTCGCGCCCCTTCTCCTGCAACACGTCCCTGCTGTCCTCGATGCCGTGTTCGGTCGTTTTCTTCGACTTTCATCCTTCCCAAACCTCCGTCTGAACCTCCGGTCGGCTGAGGTCCGGCCGTTCCCCTGGTCTTCGGCCAGGTTTTTGGGGCACGTCATGCACCCCCACTTCAAGCGCCATTTTCGGGGCCTAATGTCATTGGGACGCCGCCCCCACGGACCCGCCGATGTCATTCCCCCCGTTTGGCGATGTCATTGCAGTCCGGAACGCACCCTTTCTGAAAGTGTTCACTGGTTACGTCCTGTAGGGGGGCGATTTACCCCTGTTTCAGCTACGAAATCACGACTCTGGCCGCTCTGTTACAAAACTGAAACTCCTGTACACCCCCAATACTGCACGAAAGAGGCCGAAAAAAAGAGAGTCCATAGCCCCCCGCATTCGTGCGCAGAGCCACGGGGGGACGGCCCGTAACGCCCCGCATTCGTGCGCGGAGTTATGAGGGGTCTTATTTCCAGTTTCATTTGGTCACACTTTTTGCGACCGCAACATGAAAGATCCCAACGGACAGAACAGAAGGCGAAAGCCCACCAGGGACGCCCCCGAGCTGAGGGTCGTCGGCATCGACGTCAAACCCGCGCCCGACGCCCAGGACCGGCTGCGCCGAATCTTCACCATCCTGCTGGAACACGCAGCCGGCGAGAGGCACGCCGCGCCCGACGAGGACTCCCTTCCAGAGGCGGAAGCCTGATGCAGCCGGAACGGCGCCCAACCGACGTCACCCACTACCAGGCCGTCTTCGGCGACGTGTCGAAGATCATCGACGCCGCCAGGGAGTCGGCCGCCCGCTCGGTGAACGCCGCCATGACCGCCGCGTACTGGCTGGCCGGGCGGCGCATCATCGAGTTCGAGCAGTCGGGACAGGAGCGGGCCGAGTACGGGGCCGCGCTGATCGAGAGGCTGGCCGAGGACCTGACCGTGCGGTTCGGACGCGGCTTCTCACGCCAGAACATCCAGAACATGCGCCTGTTCTACCTCTCATACCCAATCGGGAAGATTCGCCAGACACCGTCTGGCAAATCGGCTCGACTCCCCGCACGGGAGATTCTCCGGACGCCGTCTGGAGAATTCGACAGCCCCGCCGTCGAGGTGGGCTTCGAAGACCTTCTCTCGGCCTTCCCGCTGCCCTGGTCCGCATACGTGCGCCTCCTGTCGGTCAGGAGCGAGAGCGCCCGCGAGTTCTACGAGACCGAGGCGCTGCGAGGGGGGTGGTCGGTCCGCCAGCTCGACCGGCAGATCGGCTCGCAGTTCTACGAACGCACGGCCCTCTCGAAGAACAGGGCCGCAATGCTCGCAGATGGGCAGAGGGAGCGTCCCGAAGACATCGCCCTCCCCGGCGAGCAGATGAAGGACCCCTTCGTCCTGGAGTTCCTCGATCTCAGGGACGAGTACTCCGAGAGCGACCTTGAGGAGGCGCTCATCCGTCACCTGGAGACCTTCCTCCTGGAGCTGGGGGACGACTTCTGCTTCATGGGCAGGCAGAGGCGGCTGCGCGTCGGCGGCCGGTGGTACCGGGTGGACCTGCTGTTCTACCACCGGAGCCTGAGATGTATCGTGGTCATCGACCTGAAGATCGGGGCGTTCACCCATGCCGACGCCGGGCAGATGCACTTCTACCTGAACTATGCGCGTGAGCACTGGATGCGCGAGGGCGAGAACCCGCCCGTCGGACTGATCCTCTGCTCCGAGAAGGACGAGGCCCTCGCCCGGTACGCCCTTGAGGGCCTGTCGAACAAGGTGATGGCCGCGGAGTACCGCATCGCCCTGCCCGACGAGACGGTCCTGGCGGCGGAGCTCGACCGGACGAGGCAGGAGATGGAGCAGCGCCCAGACACGCTTTGACGCCCCCCTGCCCGGTGCGGTAAAATTGTGGGTAGAAGTTGGCCCGGCGATGCGCAAACACCCCGGGCCGTGGCGCCACCTGTTGGAGCAGGTGATGCGAATAGATTGTACTACTCGCAGACCCGCTCCCGACAGGAGGCGGGTCTTCTTCATTTTTGAGGGTAAGAAAGAGAGGAGGGGGCCATGCCGGGAATCAAGGTGAAGCGCCGGAAGGCGAGGGAGAACAGGGCGGCCATATACGCCCGTGTCTCCGACCAGAGCCAGGACGCGGAGGACAAGACCTCCATCACGGAGCAGACGTCCGAAATGGAGGTCCACTGCGAGCGCCGGGGGCTGACCGTCGTCGCCCGCTACCAGGAGGTGGGCCAGGGCTGGTCGAAGAAGCGCCCTGAGTTCCAGAGGATGCTGGCCGACGCCAGGCGCGGACGCTTCGACACCATCGTCTGCTGGAAGTCCGACCGCCTCAGCCGGGGCATGTACCCCGCAGCCGCCCTCATGGAGGTCGTCGAGGCCCACCAGATAGAGCTTGAAGCCGTTATGGACGCCATCGACATGAAGACCTTCGGCCTCATGGCGGCCATCGGCAAGATCGAGTTGGACAACTTCAGGGAGCGCGCGTCGATGGGCAAGCGGGGCACGGCCAAGCAGGGGCGCATTCCGGTCAGCAACGTCCCCTACGGATACCGCGTCCGAGACGACGGCAGGCCCGAGATAGTGGAAGCCGAGGCCGAGGTCGTGCGGCGCATCTACCGCATGTGCGTGAAGGACGGACTGGGGGCGCGGGTGATCGGCCAGCGGTTGATGGCCGACGGCGTTCCCGCAGCCAATAATGCCAAGCGGTGGTGGGACGGTCAGGTCTACCGCGTCCTGAGCAACGAGACCTACAAGGGCACCTGGTGGTACGGCAAGGCCCGCTACATCTCGACGGAGGACGGGATACGGGTCCACGAGAAGGACAAGGAGACGTGGATACCGGTGCCGTTCCCTGAGATAGTGGACGAGCACACCTGGGATATGGCGCAGAGCATCATGAAAAAGCGAAGGACCCGCTCCGGGCGCAACACCAAGATATTCTACCTGTTGCAGCACATGGTCCGGTGCACCGGGTGCGGGATGCTCATGGGATGCATGGCCACCAGGAAGCGGACAGTCAAGCGCAACGGCAAGGTCTACAAGTACGAGCTGGAGACTCCGCGCCGATACTACAAGTGCTATGGAGTGCAGCATTTCCGCACGGGATGCCGGGAGCACACGATGATCCGGGCGGAACGGCTGGAGGGCCTGGTCTGGGGCCAGGTCAAGAAGGTGATGGAGAACCCCGACCTCATCGTCGCTGGAATCGAGTCCCTGGACTCCCAGGAAGGCGAGGGGTTGGAGAAGCAGATCGCCGGGACGGAGCGCGAGCTCCAGAAGGTGCAGTTCGAGGAGGACCGGGCCATCAGGCTGTACGTGTCAGAGAAGATAACCGAGGAGCAGCTGGACCGGCAGCGCAAGTTCATCACCGAGAGGCTGGAAACTCTGCGGGCGAGGCTGGCCGACTACCGGGCCAAGGAGACCGCCTCAATTGAGAAGCGGGCGCTGGGGGAGCACGTGGTGGAATGGGCTAACAGGGTTGGCGACGGGCTGGACGACCTGCCCCAGGAGAAGCGGCGAGACGTGCTGCGGCTGCTGCTGGACGAGGTGACCATCGACGGGGAGAACAACGTCAATCTCACGCTGGCAGTCCCAACGGAAGAGTTGGTGTCGATTGGATCACCGGTATCAGATTCTCCGAGTAGAACTCGTCCACGCTCTCGATGATGGCCTCCATCAGCTTGCCGGTGGGGGTGTCGTCGGCGTGCTCCGTGATGGAGACCACCCGGACGCCCTTGCGCCTGAGCATGGACTTAAAGGCGACGGCGTGCTCCCGCTTGCGGGTGAAGCGGGAGAACTTCCAGACCAAAATCTCCTGGAACGGAGCGCTGGTCTTGCTGGCCGCGTCGATCATCTTGCGGAACTCCGGCCGGTCCGCAATGCGCCCACTCTCAGCCTCATCGACGTACTCGCGGACGACGATGTAGCCGTTCTTGTTGGCGTAGTCCCTGAGCGCCCGCAGCTGTGCGGCGATGGACAGGTCCACGTCCTGCCGGTCACTGGACACCCTGGCGTAGAGGGCGACTGGGGTGTAGTCGTGTCTTTCACTCATCGGTGCGTCCTCCCTGTCTCTTCCTGTTCGGTTGGCGTGAGCGCCGCCTCTGCACCCGTTCCTGTCTGCGCCATTCCCTCTCCTCCAAGTAGAGGCGGAACGCCTCGCGCAGAAGCTCGCTCACGGTGCGGCCCTCCTCCTCGACCACCTGCCTCAGCTGCTCGTCCATCTCGGGCGGCAGGGATAGGGTTATGGTCTTTCTGTTCCTCGGCATCTCTTTCGTTCTTCAGGGTAAGACATGGTCTTACCCTTATGATGAACTAAGAGGCTCCATTCGTCAAGGGCGCTGCAAGGTGGTAATCCTGACCCTCAGTTGGCTAGGAGTCTGTCCGAGAAACAATGTTCTAAACGATATGCGTCATTAGTGGAGTGTAAAGATGCTATTTACTCCACGACAAAGTCCAGATTGCTGTAAGCAGGTTATTGCGTGGCGGGTTTCGTCTCCAGGAACGAATCCTCGGACAGGCTCCTAGGGACAATCGACGGCTAGCCAGTCACGTACCGCTCGACTACCGTGAAGTGCCCCCGGAGATTCTCAGCAACTAGGGCTGGCGATTCGCGATTGAGCGCTTCCACAGGGTAGTCTCGTCTGCGGCCGCACAAGCCGCAAAGAACGTGAATCCTATCTCCTCGTTCCTCGCACTGCGCTTCAGCGCCCTCCTCTTCGAGGCACTGGGGATCGGTACAAGTGTGTATCAGGTCGGTGTAGTCCATGTAATTTCTCCATATTTGCTCAAGCGGCTCGGGCTACGGGCACAAGGTGATAACGGAATGTTCCGGCCTCACATCCTGGGAGCCCTTTCCAAGCCTAAGAAAGCATGAATAACTCTTGTTGCCTCGGTTGGGCTTGCTTTCTTCGTTCCCTCACTAGGTTCGCAAGTCCAGCAGACGGAACCCTGCCCAACTCCTTTGGCTCCAGCTTGTGCAGCCCTCCACCATACACTCTCCCCTCGTTCAACAGGGCCTTCGATCCTATGCTGTTCAGATGCTCCCAGACCCGAGGCTTCAAGTCAGGGGAATCTGCAATGGCCCCTTGGAGGAGTCCCTTGGGGTAGAGCATCAGATAGACATTGGGAGCTGTCGCCTCGGAGTGATTTAGAATGAATCGAAATGGCCGACCGTTCTTCTTGTCGCTCCGTCCTAGGTACGTACACAGAAACGGCGCAGCCGGGCGGTGCTCCTGGGCATACCAGGGAGACCGGTGCCGACACAAGTACCGATCTGCAATGCCTTGGGCCTTCCCCTCCTCAAGGTAAGCTTCCAGTGATGGGAGTCGTTCCTTGATCTCCTCTTCCGATAAGTGGCAGTCCAGGAGGAACAACCGACGGTCCAGCACGGGATTACCGGTGCTATCTGCCAAGATTTCGGTTTCGGGCAGGTAGCGAGGACTTGGGAGAATCGGCCGGAACGCCTCAATGGGCAGACCTCGCTCTTCAATTTCGGCTATCGGGAGGATGAAGTACCTGTTGTTTCCGGTCGCCAACCCGCGCTTGATGTCGAAGAAATCCGCGAGCGTCGGCACGGACGACTCTGTATGGCCCACCTTAATTGGATAGCGGGTCCACTTGGGGTCGCGGCGAAGCGTTTCGGCGGGCACCAATCGTTCAAGCCTGGGCCGCAACAATGAGCCGCCGTAAGTCATGCGCACCTCGTGGTCCGGAGGCGGCTGCTCTTTGTTGAACCAAACGACCGACGAAGAAACGAGAGCGTCCCCGAACTGAACCTCGTTGGGGTCAAACCGATGAATGTGTCGCAAGGTCACCTTATCCAGGAGGTAGTGTTTCACAGACACTCCGTAGTTGACGTCCATGAACTCGCTCGGTACCAGCCATCCCGCCAGTCCGCCCTGCTCCATCCATCTGTGAGACAGGCCGAGAAAGTAGCAGTAGAGGCCCGCAAGTCCATTCATTTCGATTCCGCAGGATTCCCAAATGAGAGCCTTTAGGCGTCGCTTGTCCCTGCTCTGGATGTGATGATGCCGCACATAGGGTGGATTACAGATCAGCAGGTTGAACCTGTCTTCGTCCAATGGTGGAGCGGCCAAGGTGAAGTCCTCCAGACGGACGTCCAAGATTGTGTCATTCCACAGCCTCGCCGCCGGCTCACCGTAATGGGGGTCCAGTTCGTAGCCAACAGCATCACTCACTAGGTCCGTCGGGAACACATTGAGCAGCGCTGAAAAGAAAGCGCCCGTGCCAATGGCCGGGTCGATGAACCGAACGGCTTGAGTGCTGTCCATCCGGTGCCTTGCATACTCAAGAATCTCCAAGGCGAGGCCTGTGGGTGTGGCGAACTGCCCCATCCTGTTCCGTTCAGCCTGGTCCTTGGCCGCGTCGAGATCGGCTTGAATCGCGAGACGACGTGCTTCTCTATCAGCCGTGGTGTTCGTCATCTACAGGCCAAACTCCCCGAAGTCTCCGATTCGATGCTCCCACACCCAGTCGATGCCTTCCGCCGCCTCGTACCCTAGGTAACCGCTGTCGAAGTAGCCACACAAGAACAGCACGAATCTCACGTGCTCCCCATAGGTTTGGCGCAGTTGGCCCATCTTCGCAGCCTCTTCCTTGCGCCTCTTGTTGACGTTGGTAAAGTCTCCCGCAGACTTGGCCTCGACGAGCAGGGGTAGGTCACCCGGTTGGGCGGTCTTTGGCATGATGACCGCATCCACAGGTATATTGACCTGACGACCGGTTCCTTCCTGTTCAGCGGGTACGTTCATCCGGAACGAGAAGGTCCCCGGTGGCATATTGTCGTAGCTCCTCTGCCCTCCAGCAGGAAGACTGACGTAGCCCCGTTCGTCAAGCCAGGCTGCGATGGTGTCGAGCTGCCTTTCCTCTTGCGCATTCCGAATGATGGGGTTCGCTACGGCGCCGCACAAGCGATCAGCGATAATCGTCGCCGCTCGGTACCGCTCCAACTCAGACGGGGTATCCCCTCTTTCAAGCCATACGAGAATGTCCGGGTCCGCCATCCGCTGGATGACGCCTGCTATTTTGCCAAGGGCTATGTCTGTCTGATGCCGGGACATCCGAGGGGGCAGTCTCTCGTCCTTTTCCATGACCTTGACAAGGTTCGGCCGCACTCCGGCCAACCCAATGAGCCGATCAACGGCGAGGGGAGGGCAGGTCGCCATCCGCAAAGTAGGCAAGACGCCTGGATTCGCCCTGAGCAACGAGACGCCGATGTCGGTCAGATTCACAGTGGCCTCTAAGGTCGCCTCAACGTCGCTCGTAGTTTGAACCCGGGTTCTCCTGTAGGCGTCGGGGGCAAACTGCAAGAACCAGTCGTTGAACATGTCTACCGACTGCGCGACGTCCGCCTTCCACCTGTCCGGCCTGTTGCTGTTGACTGCCATGATTGACTATATCGCTAGTTGTAGTATTCGTAGATTCTTCATCTCTGAACCCATAACGCCTCTGACCTATGACTTGTCCCTCGATACAAAAACAGTTACGAAGGCTGCCAGCGATCCGTCCGCCGAAGGCTTACTCTTGCCAATACGATAGCCGCTCTTGAGCAAACTACGCGGCTCGTCCTGATAGTCATTGGTCCAGACCAAAGGGACTTCCTTGGAAGGCGAGTCATCCGCAAGCTCCCACTCATCAAGGTATGGCAATCCCGTCTTGCCTTCGGGCGCAGCGCCAATGTGTCCCGCCAACTTGCCCAACGCCATCACCAATGTTTCCTGCTCCGGGAGATAGAGGGTTAGTGCAGCTATGTCCGCATCTGTCACCTTATCCAGAGATAATCCAAATCTCCCAACGAAATCAGGATCCTTCACACCAGTCACTACACCCAAGTCTGTGAATCCTGGCCGGGAGTCCTTACCAACGTCTCCCATCACTGGAGCCAGCCTGGATTGGCGCAGTTTCCTAATCAACTCTCCTCGGATCGCCCTATGGAGTTCGCTCAGGGTTTCTTCGTCGATGCTGCTCATATCATTTATCCCACTTACGTGCAATCTCAATTGAGTTTTCTGGGGGCCTCATGCTAGGAAGAGTAGAAGATGTTGGATCCCACCCGTTGCATTGTACTATGTCGGGAGGAGTTCCAGATAGTTGGCGGACAGGTTCAACATTGAGGTCCACATTGCTTCTTCCGCGTCTCACACCCCACAGTGTCCTTCGCACTCGTTCCCGAACCCGTCCGCCTGCCTCGCAGCTCCCAGCTCCGCTTCGTCGAAAGCGACACCCTCGGCCAGGGGCATCCGAAGCATGTGCAGGTACGGGGTCTTGTCGAGGGCCAGCCCTCCGCGCAACCTGGCGTCGATCTCCACCGCCTCGGCGAACAGCCCCGGCCACCTGCGCTTGGTCTCCACCCATCGCTGGCGGGACTGGAAGGGGCAGGCGGCGCAGGCCGAGCGTTCCAGGGGCCTGTCGTACCGGGCCGCCCACCAGTCGGCGCAGTCCCTGCGGGACATGCCCGCCTCGATGAGCGGGTAGCGGTTCGTCATCCACCGGTCCCGGGAGTCCTTCATGCGGATGGCCTCGTCGGTGGAGATGCCGAGCCATAGCTCGACGTTCGTGCCGGCGGGGACGCGCTGGCGGGGTCTGAGGCCCAGCAACTCCCGTATCTTGGTGCGTATGGGCCTGACCTTGTAGTTGGTGGTGCACTGGCGCTTGCCGATGCCGTCGCCCTGCCCGTCGCGTCCCTTCAGATAGACCGGTATGTCAATGTACCTGCGGGAGCCTGAGTGGTTGGTGAGGGCCTTCACATCCTCGCGGAGGTTGCGGCCGTTGTCGACGACATGGAGGGGGAAGCGCAGCCGGTCTTTGAGCCATTCGATGTGCTCATAGACACTGGGCGGCTCCCAGTGGGTGTCGGCGAAGATGGCGCAGTCCGGCATACGGCCAAACGCGCGCTCTCCGGCCATGAGCGCCATGACGGAGGACTGCACGCCTCCGCCCAGGCTGAGGACGATCAGTGTTGGAGGGGCGTTCATTGGGCCTGCTCCTCGCCGCCGTCCTCCCGCCCGGCCTGGGACCCGGCCTCCTTCTTGCGCATGTAAGAGCGGATGGCGACCTTCGCCCACAGGCGAATGCCCCTGCGGACCAGTCTCCGCTGCTCCGGGGTGAGGGACGCGGGCGGCCAGACCGGCGAGTCCTCCGGTACGTTGCCTTCGTTCTCTCTGTTGGTGTCTTTCATGTTGTCCAGTCACAGCGGCGACTCGTCGGGCCGCTGGCCTCTCGTTACGGGTCTGGGGACTTGCCGCCCGGCGCGGACGGAATGGGGCGTGCGCCGAGCGGCGTCTCCTGTTTGCCCCGCCTCGCCGCCGTTGCGCTGCGCCTGCGCCCGGCGGGGCCGTTGGTCTAGCGCTCCTCCTCGAAGAGGTTCATCTGGAAGCCCTCACCCATGAGGATCTCCAGACCGCCGGGCATCTGGGCCGCGAAGCGGAAGATGGCGTGCATCGCTCCCCCGCAGGGCTCGACGCCCTTGTTGCGCCACCTCATCAGCGACTTGCGGTCGACGCCGATGGCCCTGGCCAGCGCGCCCCAGGAGAGGCCGCTGGCCCGCTTGAGCCTTTCGAGTCGCTCCGGGAAGTCCTTGGGCAGGACTCCTCCCTGATAGAGCAGGTCGCTGTCGTCATCGGCGATACCGTTGGTGTGCCCGTCGAAACGGGACGAAACGTCAGGGTTGTTCATGTCTACTCCTCCCTTGTGAAAAGCTGCTGAAATTGGTCCAGGCCGAGGGCCTTGAGCATCCGGCGGCGGATGCGCCCGGAGGGCGAGCGTCCCCCGTTGACCAGCATCGACATATAGCCGGGGCTGACCCCGACCTCCCTGGCGAGCCAGTTCTGGGAGCGGTTCAGATTCGTGAGCCTCTCCCAGAGGGCCGCCGTCTTCAGCCGGACAACGGTCCGTCCCCCGCCCCTCCGGTGGCCTTTCTGTGGGTTGGTGTGTCGCGAACGCATGGCTGTTCTGTTTCTCCTGTGGGAGGGGAGTCGGCCCTTGCGCCGCTCCCCCCGGTCAGTGGTTGGTCACTGCGGCGGCAGGGCCTGGGGCGTCTGCCAGTCGCCGGGGGCGCGCCATGCGCGTCCCAGGGGCCCCAGCTCCTCGATGGCCTTCCTGTGGGAGACCCACAGGGGCACGGAGACGCTCCGGGCCTGCATCTCCTCCCGCGCCACGCGCAGGAAGTGGGTGTGGGCGATGTCGTCGTCGAAGACGACCAGGACGTCGGGCCGCGTGCCGTGGTCGTCGGTGGGCCTGTGAGATGAGTAGTAACGCAGATATGGGGCGAGGCGCTCCGACATGGTGGTGGGCCGCACGGCCCTGCGCTCCCACTCCAGGAAGAAGGGCCAGGCCGTCCCGTCCTTCCGCAGGACGCCGAATGCGTCGGGGTTGACGGAGCGCCTCCCGCTTTCGTGCCTGAAGTGTCTGGACGCCCGTTGGGGCGGGTCGAGCTGGGAGACCTCCCAGCCCACGAGGCCGGCCTGCACGGACAGGTGCGCGATGAAGGCGTGGACGGCGGCGGTGTGCTCAATGTTCCTGAGCAGCTGGCGGCTCCTCCTGCCGGTGACGGTGGTCCAGTCGAAGGGGGCGCCGGGGATGAGGGGCGCTTCGCTCCAGCGGCCCTTCGCCGTGCCCAGGGAGGTGCGGTCCCTTCGGGCCAGAAGAGCGAGTCCCCGGTCGGTGATGACCAGCCGTCCAGCCGTGTAGGAGGGCCGGGCGACGAGCTTGAAGAACTCCAGGGGGATGACGATCTGGGAGGCCCGCTGGTGGGAGACTCCCATCAGCCCGGCCAGGTCCGTCAGGGTGAGCCAGGGCCAGTCGGAGACCAGCTCGACGGCGCGCTTCTCGGCGGCCTTGATGGTGGAAGGCAGCATGTAGTCGGGGATGTCCCATCCCGGGCCCTCGACGCTGAAGTCCGCGGGGATGGAGACCCGCTGGGACGCGCCCTCCTCGGGAATCTCGCCTCCCTCTTCCAGGCTGCCGAGGAGGGAGCGCAGGTCGACGCCGGCGCTGACGGGGGCGGGAGTCCAGACCGGGTCGTCCGGCGCGGCCGCGACCGCCTCGCCCTCGACGGCGAGGAAGACCGGCGCGGGGAAGCCGTCCAGCATCCTCCGCGAGTGGCGCAGCCGCACGTGGTCGGGCATGAGGACGAGGACGGCTCCAGGGAGCGGCCTGCCGCGCAGCCTCCACATCCGGTTGGAGAAGGGCGACCTGTCCGCGGTGTTCCCGCGCCGGACGATGCCGACGCTGCGTCCGCCGGGAAGCTCGACGGCGGCGTCTAGGGGCAGCGCCCTGTACCAGCGGAACCGTATGGGGTACTCGAGGGCGGCGAGGCCGGCCGCCAGCCGGTAGATGGAGGCGAGGGCGTCCAGGCGCTCCATTAGGTTGCGCCGCCACTGGGCGGAGAGGGGGCGTTCGAGCATGAGGTCGTCCAGGGACCTGCCCTCCTCCCCGGCGAGCCAGTGCAGCCCGGCGGCGGCGAGGTGGTAGCGCTGGGTCTGGGGAAAGAGTGAGGCGGCGTGGGGGACCGCCGTGCAGAACCCGCCCTGTTCCAGCCTCTCGACGGCCTCGTAGACCGCGCCCTTCGAACGGCCCGTGACCGCGACCATCTCCGTCCGGTCCAGGAAGGGCATGGACGCCAGGGCGCGGATGACCTCGGCCTCACATCCTGCGGGTCTCATTCCTGCGCCTCCTTTCCTGGGTCTTCTGGGTTGTTCTCCAGCTCGGCCGCCCGGTCCCTGAAGTCCCGCACCTTCTTCTGGTCGGGGGCCTCGGTGAAGGAGATGTCCTGGGCCGAGAGGGTGTAGGAGGAGACCGCATCGCGGATGCGGGAGGCGACGGCGGGGTCTCCCTCCTCCGGCTTGCGCACCATCATCGAGAAGGCGGGCATCCGCTCGAAGCCGACAGTAGCGCGGACGTAGCAGTGGTGCACCGGCAGCGACGTGATGTCGTCCTCGGTCACCCGCTCCTTGCCCAGCTCCCACACCAACTGTCGGGCGTCGCTGCCGGCCACCTGGAACACGGCCAGGCACCCGACGTTGGCGAGCAGGGTGTCCCGCATGGTCCGGGAGAGGTCGTCCAGCTTGGCGAGGCTCTGGGTGGCGAGGATGAAGGAGGCCCCGAATTTGCCCAGCTCGGACAGCATCGATTCGTAATCGACGCCGGGCATCGACTGCATCTCGTCGACGACCACCAGCACGCCGCGGCGCTCCCGGAGGGAGGCGCTCTCCTGCTCCCGTATCACGGAGTCGACGAGGTTGAGGAGGGACGCGCCCACCAGGGCGGCCACGTCCCTGCCCACGGCGCCCTGGGCGGTGGAGACCAGCAGGATGCCGCCGTTCAGGATCGTCTCGCGCAAGTCGATGGTGGAGCGGCGCTGGCCCAGGATGGCCCGCGCCCGCTTGGAGGACGCGTAGTAGGAGAGGCGGGTCTGCACGGGGGCGAGGGCCTCGGCCCGGTACTGGTGGTGCCAGCCGCCGAAGTCCCTGGCCCACCACTCCAAGAGGTAGGGGTCGGAGACCCTCTTGAGAACGCCGTCCCGGAATTTCCTGTCGGAGAGGAGCTTCAGGCCGTCGAGGATGGTGTGCTGGCTGCCCTCGTCCGTCTCTGGGTGCTCATTCGCTTCATGCAGGGTCTTGACGGTCTGCTCAAGGATCGACTGCATCCTCGGCCCCCACTGCTCCCACAGGCCCTTGGCGACGCGCACCACCGAGTCGGCGGTGCGGTCGCGGTCGGCGAAGATGCGGGTGTCCAGCAGGTTGATGCCCGGCGCCCTCCGCTGGTCGGCCAGGTTGATGAGGCGCACCCGGTCTATGAGCGACTCGGGCACGTGCTGGAGCAGCCCGGCCACCAGGTCGGCGTGAGGGTCTATGACGACGATGGCGTCGTTGTCCCTGCCCTCGGCCTTCTCCCGCATCTTGTGGGCGGCGATGTGGTGCATGAGGGTGGACTTGCCCATGCGGGTTCGGGCGACGTAGAGGTGGTGTCGCCGGAGCAGGTCCTCGGGGAAGCGGATGGGCCTGGGCTTGCCCGCCGTGGTATCGCCCACCAGCGCGCCGCCCCGGACGCCCCTGGCCGAGGGCAGGAGCGCCCTCGCGCCGGACCGCTCCACCAGGGGCGTCTCGTCGCCCGCTCCGGGCGCGTGCCAGAGGCAGGCGATCTCGCGGACGCCCAGGACGCTGCGCCGCCCGAACAGGCCGGGGCCCGACGGGTGCAGCAGGTTGGGGTCGGGCGCGACCGGCTGGACCTTGCCGATCTTGAGGCGGGCGCCGGCGGGGTTGTCGAAGTGGCGGTAGGCGGCGGCCACCGGCCCGAGAAGCTCCCTGGCGCGGTGGGGCCGGGTGTCGGCGGGCATGACGGCGACGACCTGCAGCTCGGCCTCGAAGGCGATGCGGGAGACCTTCTCCCCTATCAGGATGGGGTCCTCGACGCGCTTGCGGGCCTTCTTCCACCGCCACCACGCCCAGCCGCCCGCGGCCAGCCCCAGGGCCGTCAGGGTTCCCAGGGCCGCCGCCTTCCATATCTCGCCGTCCTGCACCCACAGGTATCCCTTGAGGGCAGCCAGCGCGCCGATGCCGAGGACGGCCATGGTGATGCCGTCCATCTGGAGGGGCTTGGTCTGGAAGGTGTATGCGGGCTCCCGCGGCTCCATGCCGGGCCGCCTGTGGGCCTTTTCGAGGTGATTCTGCGACCAGTCGGGGCCGAGGGAGCGCAGCATCAGCCGCGCCACGACGCGCTCCCCGGCCTCAAGCTCCGACAGGGCGCCCATGAGGGCGATGAGGGGGTCGGAGCCGGGGTCGAGCAGGTCGTCGTCCCGGAAGGTGCGCAGGGGGACGTACTCGGGGCCGTCGGCCCGCAGCGTGATCGACCACGCCTGCTCGCCCTCGGCGAGGCGCAGGGGGTCGTCGCCGGGGTCCACCGTCTGGATGCGGGCCTGGGGATAGTGGGCCGAGAGCTGGCCGCGCACCACCTGGTCGTCGAGGCAGCGGGCCATCAGGGCCACGCCGTCCATGTCCCCGGCCAGCTCCAGGGAGAAGGGCTCGGGCACGGCGATGGAGCCGAGGAGGTTCTCGACGCCCAGCAGGGTGCGCTCCCCGGCGCGGGGCGGCGTCACCGCCAGCAGGACGGGCCCCTTCTCGTCTTCGTCGTTTCCGAAGAGGATCTCCTTCGGGTTCAGCTTCATGGGTGTTGCTCCTTTCTCTGGTGGCGTCCCGGCCTCCACTCGATGACCTCCGTCTCCTCCGGGGTGGCCTCGATGCGGACGGGGAAGCGGTTGCCCTTCGCCAGCAGCAGCCCGTCTCCCCTGGGGCAGGACAGCAGCCAGCGCTGGAGGTCCTCGGGCAGATCGAAGGCGTCGCCCACGGTGCCGATGGCGGCGGCGTCCTGCTGGAGGAGCAGCTTGAAGGCGGCGTTCTGGAGGAGCGCCCGCCCGGAGTGGCCGGTGATGGTCCTGGACGAGTCCTCGGAGAGGAGGTCCTGGACGTCCTGGGTGATGAACTGCAAGCCCAGGCGGTGCTTCCTCGCCCGCTTCGCCATCGACACCATGAACGCGGCCCCCTCGGGGTGCTGCATGATCGACCAGACCTCGTCGACGACCAGCAGGCGGGGCTTGGGGTCCTGGGCGGCGGCCGCCCACACCGTCTCGGTGCAGACCATCGCGGCGGCGGGCCGGAGCTCCGGCTCCAGGAGCCGCAGGTCGAAGACGGTGACCAGGGCCTCGTTGCCGAGCAGGTCGTCGCCCTCGTCGGAGAGGAGGTGGCGGAGACTGCCGGTGGCGAAGGGGCGCAGCAGGCGTGCCAGAGCCTGCCCCGAACTTGATGCGGGGTCGGGGTCGCCTGCCTCGTCCTCCTGCAGGTAGGTGTAGAAATCGCGGAAGCCGGTGCGCTCGCGGGGCTTTGCGTAGTAGCCCGCCAGGGCGTGGTCGAGGGAGGCGCGGCGCTCCGCCCCGAGACTCTCTCCCACCATGACCTCGATGAGCCGTCGCAGGCTGCCGATGCGCTGGAGCATCTCCTCGGAGTCGCCCTTGTCGATGACGAAGGGGTTCATGCCCTGGCCGGGGATGCCGGGGGACAGCACGCGCCCACCTGCGGCGCGGGCCATGTCCGCGTACTCGCCCTCCGGGTCGATGACGTAGGCCGTGATGCCGCGCGTAATGCCGCGCAGCACGCCCAGCTTGGTGGCGAAGCTCTTGCCGCTGCCCGACCGTGCGAGGACGGCGGTGTTGGCATTCATGTGCGTCCCGTCCCAGGGGTCGTAGACCACGGGGGAGCAGGCCCGCATGTCGATGCCGTAGAGGGTGCCGCTGCGGGTGTCCATGTCCGGTGGCGAGAAGGGGAAGAGGCGGGCCAGGGACGAGGTGTCGAGGCTGCGCCAGTCGGCGACGGCGTTCAGGGCCAGGGGCAGCGTCGAAAGCAGGCCCTCGCGCTGGCGGAAGGCCAGGGCGTCCAGCTTGCCGAGGGTCGCGCCGAAGTGGGCCTTCGCCCGCTGGGTCATCTCCTTGAGCGCGGCCTCGTCCCGGCCGTGAAGGGTCACGGAGAGGGATGCGTGGAAGAGCCGCTCCCTGCCTCGCTGCACCTCGTCGCGCAGGCGGGTCACGTCCTCCAGGGCGATCTCCGCCTCGGGCGACATGGTGCGACCCCGCTTGAAGGAGAGGGACTGGGCCGACTCGAACCTGACCTTCTGCCACTCCAGGGTCCTCGCCGCCTGCTCCGCCGGTATCGGGCCGACGTGGACGGACAAGTCCATGGGCGCGCCCGCCGCCATGAGTCCCTGGAGGAAGCCGGGGGCCAGGGAACGAGGCCACTTGCCCAGGTGGAGGGAGCGTGTCATATGCGCGCCGACGCGGATGTCGCGCCGGCCTATCTCCACCTCGACGGGCTGCTCTTCGTCGAACTCGGTGGGCGAGCCGCCCAGGGCAGCGGAGACCACCAGCATCTTGAGCTGCCGCCCGCGCAGCGGGTGGACGGACAGCCCGGCCCTGGAGAGAAGGCCCCGCAAGTCGTCGATGCGGGCGAACTCGCACACGGCGTAGAAGCGCCGGTCGAGGATGCCGTCCCGCGTCTCCAGGTCGGTGAGCAGGCGCCGGAGGGACTCCGCCGCCGCCTTCGTCTGCGGGGGAAGGTCGGCGGGCTGGGCCTGACTGAGGTCTTCTCTCAGGCGTCCCAGACGGGGCGGGTGCTGCCTGATGAGCAGCTGGGCCGGGAAGTCCAGGGCGTTGAGGGCCCCGGCGAAGGCGCCGAGCTTGGGCTCGTCGATCTCCAGCCCCATCACCTCGCAGATGCCGAGCTTGACCCCGTCGAGGCGCACCGGCCCGTCGTCGTCCAGGTGGGACAGCATGAAGAACAGGGGCGGGTCCGGCGGCGGCTTGGGCGCGGGCTGCTGCGCTTCGCCGGGGTGCGCGGCGGACCCGTCAGGGCTTTTCGGCTTCGGCCGCAGGGCCGCGAGCCTGAGCCGGAGGCCCTCTGCGCCGCGCCGGGCACGTTCTACTATTTCTCTCATATGCGCTCGTCTCCTCCGCTCTAGGGTGTTGGGAAGTCCACGAGGCCGCTGCTCAGCAGGGCGGCCACGCCCTTGGCGGACAGCACCAGGACGAGGCCGACCACCGCCATGACGACGGCGGCCTTGGCCCTGCCCCCGCCGCGCTCCTCGCCGCCCTCGGCCATCAGGACGAAGCCCGCCCAGACGATGGCGAAGACGCAGACCCCGGAGGCGGCGTACGTCATCGCCGTGAGCACACGGTCGAACTGGCGGAGCATCTCCTGCTCCTCCGCCGGGGCCGCGCCGGTCGTCGCCAGCGCGACCCCGGCCAGAAGTGTCGCCGCCACTACGCGCCTCACCACGGCCACTCCCATCCGAGAAGTTCGAACCAGCCCTGCAGGCCGCCTGCGGGCTCCTGCTCGGCGGGCGGGTCTTCCGGCTCGGGCTCCGGCAGGACCAGTTCCCTGAATGAGGCGTCCGCTCCCACGACGGACAGCAGAACCATTGACTCGTCGCGGCTGTCCGAGACTGGCGACCGCTCCAATATCTCGGCCCTCACGTGCTCGGGGTGGACAACGGTGAGGGTCACCTCCCGGTAGACGGTCTCGCCGGGTATCGACAGGGTGGCCGAGACGGTGTGCTCCGACGTCGTGCCGTCGGGGTTGGTCACCGTGACCGTCTCGCTGACGCTCTCGCTCGTCCCCGGCCTCCACAGGGTCACCGTCTCGGTGCGGCGCTCCGTCCTCTCCGGACGGTGGGTGAGCACGGTCAGGGGCGGCGGGACGATCCTGAACGTTGCCTCGATGGTCACGGTCACGGCCACGGGGTGGAGCGCCTCCCCGGCGGGAACGGCCAGCCGGAAGCGTGTCTTGCCGTTGGGGACGAAGGGGAGGTTCGCCACCGACTCGCTACTGGCGGCCACGACCTTCCCCGTGATGGACGTCACCTCGGCGTCCATCAGCGCCGTCTGGGTCACGTTCGCGTACCCGGCGACGGTCTGGCTCTTGACCGGCTCGTCGATCCGGGCAACGCACTCGGACTCGACGGCGCCGCTGACGAACCCGGTTGTCCAGCCCAAAGAGGCGAGCCTGACCGTGCACAGCTCGCCCTGGGCGGCGGGCAGCGGGTACGGGATCTGGTCGTGGTCCACCGTGAGCGCTCCGGCCTGTCCCAGGCCGTCCTCCCACGAGACGGTGAAGGACGGCGCCGGTCCGTGCAGGGGCAGCGAGTAGTCGATGCTCTCCCCCTGCGCCAGCGTCGCCGAACCCCAGAAACGCAGCCAGGTCCCCTCGGGCCCGCCGAAGGCCCGCACCCGGATGTCAAGGGCGGTGGCGGCGCGGAATGTGACGGCGGCGCGGTCGCCGGAGACGGTGAGCCCCTCGACGAATATCCGGCGGCCTTCCACCGGCTCCTCGACCTCGAAGTCGATCTCGTCCCTCCAGGGCTCGTGGTCGTCAGCCAGGGCGGACTGGGGTACGGTCACCAAGGCCATGGCAAGGACGGCCAGGGCCGCGAAGGCCAGGAAGCCCCTGCGGGGTTTCCTCCGCCTCGTCTCCAGCGTCGCGGCCCGGTGGTCGCGGGCCTGCTGGTTCCCGGCGTCCTTTCCCCTACGCTTGCCGAACCAGCGCATCCGCCCGTTGCGGCGCTCCCTGTTGTCCTTGCGCCGTTTCCTGCTCTTGCGCAGCCTTCCCAGGGCGCGCCCTGCGCGTTTCGCCATCAGGCTCAGCGGGCCGGGACCGCTCCTCACCGGCTGCTGCGGCGCGGGCGGCTCGCTCCGCACCAGCTGGGCGACGTGCCCGGCGTAGAGCCGGGCCCCCAGCCGGTACTTCAGCAGGTCGGCGGCCACCAGGGGCAGCCGCCGGCCGCCTATCTTCCCGACGCTCATCGCCACCCCGACCAGCCCGAGGACGACGGCCAGGGCCGTGCGCACCTCGGAGGGGCCGACGGGGGCGTAGCGGTAGGCCCCGTAGGACAGGGCGCACACCGCCATCACCGCCACGACCTGCGGGAAGGTGAACCCCAGCAGCACCCTGTCCTCGGCCTGCACGTGGGTCGGTACCTCGTGTTCTCTCATTGCCATTCCTCCCTTTCTCACGTCGGCCTAGCCGCCGTCGCCTGCGTCCGGCTTGGGCAGCGCGTCTTCGATCTCCACGCCGGGGTTGACCACCGCGTCCATCACCAGCTCCACGACGCCGTAGGCGACCAGGGCCAGGACGATGCCCGCCAGGGCGGTCATCATTGCGCTCTTGCCGCGCTCCATCTGGTTGGGCGCTCCGCTGGCAGTCAGGTACATGTACGCGCCGTAGATGAAGAAGCCGACGCCCACCGCTCCCACGACGCCCAGCAGGATTCCCACCAGGTTCGAAATCGTCTGTGTAAGGTCTTCCATTCGTTTCTCTCCTCTCTGTCCGGGCCTTCGCCCGTCTCTATCGGTCGGTGTCCGTAGGCTCCGTTACCTGCACATCGCTGCTCCTCCGTCGTGGTGTCGACCGGCGCGGGTCCCGCCCGCGCCCGTGGGTTGGCGTGGTTACTCCCCGCTGCTCCGGGGCTCGCCGCCGCCGTCCCCTCCCGCCGACGGGGTGGCCATCGAAGCCGCCGAGCTCAGGCCGCTTGAGGCAGCCGAAACGCCCGCGCTGGCCGCCATTGCGCCCACCGCCACGCCGCCCGGCCCTCCCGCCGCGCCGCCCGCCACCAGCCCGATGGTCTTGGCCGACCTGACCATCGACGAGGGCAGGTTCATGCCGAAGTAGAGCATCGAGAGCCAGGAGTCGAAGGTCCCGGCGTTGCCGAGCATCGCCGGCACCCGGGTGGCCATGTAGATGAAGGCCAGGGACAGCAGGAGCTTCCAGATGAGGTCCTGGACCGGCTCGAAGGCGGCGATGGCCGCCACCTCGTTGAGGAAGCCGAAGCCCAGGGCCAGGGCGATGAGCTGGATGGCCTGCTGGAACACCGTCGTCATGAAAAGGCGCAGCCAGTGGCGGCCCCAGCCCGCCGTGTGAGGCAGAATCCATAGCCCCAACGCGATGGGGGCCAGGGCGAGCAGGATGTCGATGAGGGCCAGGCGCAGCACCATCTGCACGATCACGTAGAGGACGAAGAAGCCGTAGACGAGGTAGAGGACGGCCAGGAGCAGGGCCATGCCCACGCTCCCGGCCTCCACCGCCGTCATCAGGGTGCGGAGCGTCGAGCGGAGCATGTCTCCGGCGGTGACGTTCAGGGAGACGGCGATGAAGCCGGACACGGCGTCGGCCACGTCGATGACCAGGGCGCACCACCAGAGCGACGATGCGGCGGCCACGAGGCCAAGGACGAGGCGGGGCACCATCTCCCGCCATCCCGCCTGACGGCTCCCCAGGTGCTCGGCGACGATGAAGGTGAGCCCCATCCAGCCGAGGATGACGACGAGGGCGCCGGAGGTGATGGCCCAGACGACCATCCACGCCTGCTGGACCAGCCAGTGGGCGTAGGTGAGATCGGGCGGGGTGCCGGTGATGATGTCGCTCATGAGCCGGGTTCCCTCCGGCAGTTGTCGGCGTCCTCGCCGCTCGCTCTTTCAACGACGCCGCAGAGGGTCCCGTGGACGCCCTCGATCACCCAGCCGGCGAAGGCTTTGGCCCAGCGCGCCGGGCTGAGGGCGGCGAGAACCTTGTCCCAGATGCGGCCCGGCTGATGGATGGGTATGACGGCGTAGAAGTCTCCTCTCGGCCCGGCCTCGGGTTGGGCCAGCATGACCAGCAGGTAGGCCCGGTCGCGGTCGAGGTCGGGCTGCTCGTCCAGGTCGGGGTACTCCCACGAGTACTCCCAGCCGTCGCTGTGCCTCTTCTCGCCGCCCCTCACCCGGTACATGGCGGTGATCCAGTCGCCGGTGTCGGCGTCCCGGACGGCGTAGAAGAGGTCCACGATCTTGCGGTCGAAGACGGGCCGGGCGACGAACTCGCCGCCGCCCTTGCGCTCCACGAACTCCCGGTCGGCGTTGACCAGAACGGTGCGGCCGCCGGGCGGGGTCTGGGCGAGGACAACTCCGCTGGACGGAATTGCCACAAGCGCCGCCAAAAGCAGCGCGCTTGCCAGGGGAATAAGGCGTCTAACTGACCGGATTTTCGATTGCAGCGCCAACATGTTCACCCCTCTCCAAATTGATGCGATTCATCGCATCGCTTGATCGCAAAAGAGTGTGAATAAAAGAAACGCCGTACATAACCTCCCATAGGGGCTCGCACCGCTGCGACCCCCTACGTGCCCCCTGTTCAGACGACTCCCTTTCGTGCAGTAATGGGGCTGTACAGAGAAACGACTTTGGTGGCGGAGTTGACGGGCGGGTTGCCGTAAAGCTGAGACAGGCATAAAAGAGGGTGAAAAGGCCCGAAAGTTGTGAACACTTCGGTGCAAGTCCCCAGTCCGGCCAGGGGGTACAACCGGGCGGGCAGCGGGGCCACATGAAGAGCGGCGAGAAACCGCAGAAATAGGGCCGGAATCCCCCAATCCCCCCTACAGGGGTACACGGAACGCAGCCCGTGGGAGTGCGGGCCGGTGTTCAGGAGGAGGTCTGATGGAAGCGAAGAAGGACGTGTTCGCCAAGAGCAGGGCCGTCCAGGACATGCACCACCTGCGGCTCATGTCGCTGCTGCAAGAGCTGGAGCGGGACCACGGGCGCAAAGAAGGCGGCGGCGCTCCTGGGGGTGGACCGCAGGACGCTGGACGCCAGCCTGGACGAAGGCGTGCTGTCGAGGCGCATGCGGGGAGCGCTGGACAAGGCCCTTCAGTACGGCATGGGATCCGCGGCCGTCGAGCAGCGGGACCGCAACGACAAGCTGGAGGACAGGCTGGGGGAGCTGGAGGGCGTCGTCGGTGAGCTGGGCACGGAGATGCGGGCGAATCACAGGGCCGGTGAGGACAGGGACCGGGCCATCCGGGATGAGGTGGCCCAGGGGTTTCGCAAGCTGGAACGGGCGCTGGGCGAGCGGAGGACGGCGGGCGACTCCGGGGGCGAGGCGAAGGCGAACGGCGCCGGCCCGCAGCCGGGGAAGACATCGACGCTCCGGCGGGAGTTCCCCGGCCTGGTGACCCTGGAACCCGCCCCTGACGACGAGGAGGTGTTCGGGGAGGCGTGGCCGCTGATCGTGGAGTGGCGGGAGTTGAAGGCGGCGCATCCCAACGAGGGCGGGACCCTGTCCTGGCTGACGACCGAGGAGCGGTTCCTGGCGTTGGAGCTGACCCTGTTGGAGGGGCACGGGCTGACCCTTCCCCCGGCGACCTTTCCGCTGCGGGGCTTCGACCGGAACGGCCAGGTCAACTGGCGCAGGGCAGCGCTCTCCGACACGCGGAGGGCGCTGCGAAGGCGGGAGCTTCTTCGGTGGGTCAGGCGCGTCCTGACGCTCGGGTTGTGGCGGAAGTAATCGGCGTGGAGCGCTCAGGTTGTCAGTTAACTTTTGTGAACACTTTTGCGGGGGGGTCTTCCGAGACCTTACCGCCGGGCTTTCGATGCGGTAATAATTGACGCACTGTTTGGCTTTCTCCAAGGTTTCCAACCATAGAAACCTGGGGGCGTGATCCCTGAGCCCGGGTCAGACCTGACGGAGGATTCGCTCTCCTGACCGGTCGCCCACGAGGGAATTGCTGGCAATGCGGAGTTGACGTTAGTCCTTCGCAACCAGCACGGATCGAAACGACGGAGTTGACACTGGTCCTTCGTCCTCGGTCCACGTCCGGCGGTTGGAGTTTGACGTAAGTCCTTCTCCCGCTGGACATTTGGCTGGCGGTTGGAGTTGATCGCTTCTCCCGCTGGACTCTGAGGATGGAGCGCCTTCTGCGCCTCGTCCTCAGCCAGTCGGTCGGAGTGCATCTGTCGCCCCGACCGACTCGACATGCCTGCGGCACGGCTGACTGACAGCGAGGGCCGCAGCTTCGACACGCGCCGGTCTGCGACTGAGAAGCAGGCTGGCCGCTTCACGTCTCGCAGTTCTCCCCGGGTGGTTACCGTCCGTGGGAAAGCTGCGTCTTCATTCATCCCACTCCGGCTTCCACGTTCGTCTTCCGACCGTGGGCGGAGTGCGTTTTCGGAACGGATTCACGGGTTCAACGGCATCGGCATACCAATCAGCAAGGAGGTACATGGGCATGGACGAAACACGGACACAGGACAGGACGGAGCAGTACGTCGGGCCGAGCGCGATGCGGATAGCCAACCTGCTGCCGCACCGGGTCAGCTTCGAGCGGGGCTGGTTCTGGACGACGACGGCGGTCTGTCACGGCGGTAAGTCGGACGGGCTGGCTTTCCGGCAGCGACCGGACGGCAACGGCATCGAGGTCAAGTGCCACACCGGGGGCTGCTCGGCCGGCGTGGTGATAACCGAGCTTGAGGTCTTGATCGGGCTGCCCATCTGGACGGCCTACGCACAGGTGAATGACGCCCCGGTCAAGGCCCCTGAGAAGCAGCCGTGGTGGAAGCGCAGGCGGGTCGTCGTGGCCGGGGCGGTCGTCCTGGTCGTCGCGGCGCCGCTGCTGACCCTCGACGTGGAGCTCTTCTTCCTCAACCTCGTTGGGCTGGGCATCGGGGCGCTGCTGCTCCGGCGGTTCATGCCCCGGGGTCCGGTAGGAAGGGTCCGTCGCCGCTGACGACGGGGCCTCCGGCTCCCTCACAACCCAACTCAACGCAAAGGGCCGTCTCCATCCGGGGGCGGCCCTTCTTCTTTGCCCGCAAGCGGGCAGCAATCGGCAAGGCAACAAAGTAAAGGCACTTAGGAGGTGCACGATGACGACGGCAACAGTGGCAATAGGCAATGGGACGATGGACGCGGTGGACAGGCCCGGGCGCAGCCTGGAGGAGTTGGTCGACCAGCTCTTCGCTGCGATGGGGTTCAGGGATGAGGAGCCGAGCGCGGCAACGCAGACGGCATCGACGGAGACGATGGAGACGAGCGCGGTGCGCTCGATCCACGAGGCCCGGCGGCTCCGGCAGGCCGGGGACGTCGACACCGCGCTGGTGGCCCTCGCCGGCGTGGACGCGGCTAAGGCGGCGCCGCGGGAGGCCCGGTGGGCCTTCGCCGAGTGGAAGCAGCTGGTGAAGCGCAGGTTCGGAGACCGGGACGCGGTGGTCTACAGCCAGGGCACGGGCCGGGCCGCCGCGCTGGTGCCCCAGGACGCCGGTGGGACGCTGGAGGTGGTGGCGGTCCTGGGGATGCGCTGGAAGCCGGGCAAGGCGGTCTCCCGAAGCAGCCTCCGGGGCCTGCGGCCCCTGGCCGGAGGTGCGTGATGGTCACGGCCAACGTGGACATCCCCGCGCTGAAGGCCCGGCATCCCCTGGGCGACACGGTGGAGGCCGCCGGGGTGTGGCTGCGCGGTCGTGGCAGGGTCCGCCAGGGCGTCTGCCCCTTTCACGACGAGGTGGAGGGCAGCTTCACGGTGTACGCAGATTCGGAGCGGTTCTACTGCTTCGGCTGCGGACTCGGCGGCGACGTGCTGGACTTCATCCAGCAGGCCGAGGGGCTGTCGCTGCCCGATGCCATCGCGCGGCTGGACGGCAGCCCAGGGCTTGCGCCCAGGGCCGCCATTCGTCCAGCCGGAACGCGGCGTCCCAAGTCCGCCGCGCTGCCTCCCCGCGACCCCGCCCTGTTGACGGCGGCGGCGCGCTTCTACGCCGGATGCCTCCGGCGTAGAAGCGCGGGAGTACCTGGCCTCGCGGGGCGTCGGCCCGGTCGCCGCAGCCCGCCTTGGTCTCGGCTACTCGCCGGGCGGCGGGCTGCGGCTGGCCCTGGAGTCCCTCGGCTTCTCCGAGAAGCGCATCAGGGACTCCGGGCTGTTCATGGAGCGGGGAGCGGAGCGGTTCGCCGGAATGGTCGTCGTCCCCGACCCCGTATCGAGTACGGGGCAGGCAGGCGGCCTCGTCCGCTGGCTCGCCGGGCGAGCGGTCGTTCCCGACCGGACACCCCGCTTCCAGGCCCTCCCCGGCCCCAAGCCGGTCCTGGGTCTCGGCCGTCTCGGCCCCGCCCCTGAATGGGCGGTCGTGGCCGAGGGGCTGTTCGACTGGCTCGCCCTTACCGGATGGGGCATCCCAACCTGCGCCGCTCTCGGCACCCAGGGCGTTGAGCGGGTCGCCTCCGCCCTCCGGGGCTGCCCCCGCGTCTTCCTCGCCTTCGACGGCGACGACGCGGGCCTTGAGGCGACGGAGCGGCTTCTGACCCTGCTCGGACGCAGGGCCGCCGCCGTCACCCTCCCCCAGGGCGTCGGCGACGTGGGCGAGCTGGCTGCCCGGCCCCACGGACAGGCCGCCTTCCTCCGCCTGCTCTCCCTGGCGGCACGCTCCGCCCGCTAGCGGCTCCCCGCCGCTCCTCAGCGGGCTTCCCGGCCCGCTCCCTGCCCATTCCCACTCTCACCGCACAGGAGGTCCTATGCCCAATTCACGACGGGCTCTGCCCGCGCACGGCTCCCCGTTGAGGCAGCCGCATCGGTCATTCGCTACAGGAACGACACCACAAGAAGGAGATTGAGATGTTCAACAAGAACGGAAGCAACAACGGACACAACGGCAACGGGACGGGCAACGGTCTCGTCCAGGTCAACGGCAACGGGCACAAGCCCGACGCCGCCATCCCCGCCGAGCACGAGCTGCTCTGGGACGGGCTCTCGCCCGCCGTCACGCAGGCGCTCGGACAGCCCCTCGACCCCCAGTTGGTCTCCCAGCGCAAGGGGCGCGGCGGCAAGTCCTTCGACTACCTCGAAGGCCACATCGTCATCGCCCAGGCCAACCGGATATTCGGCTACGGAGGCTGGGGCTACGAGCTGGCCGGGGACGTCACCCTGCGCAGGATCGAGACGGTCAACCCCCAGACCGGCGAGGTGAAGGTGGAACAGGGCTACAGCGCCCCGGTGCGGGTCTCCGTGGCGGGCGCCCTGCCCCGCGCCGACATCGGCGTCCACCCGGTGGCGGAGGACACCTTCGACGGCCACGACACGGCCATAAAGGCCGCCGTCACGGACGGATTGAAGCGGGCGTTCCGCAGCTTCGGCGTCCAGTTCGGCAACGCATTTTACGGCGACCAGCCGCAGGTCGGCAATCAGCCGCAACGGGTCCCCGCCCAGAGCCAGCCCCGTACTGGAAACGGGGCCAACGGCAACTCCGGCCAGAACCAGGCCAACGACCGCGTCGAGTCCCAGATGGCAAAGCTGCGGAAGCGGCTCATCGAGATCGCCGCCGAGCAGGGCCTCGATGAGGACCAGGTGCGGTCCGCCGTCGTGGACCGGACGGGCAAGAGCATCGACGACCTGGACGGCACCGAGCTCGGGCCGCTGGTGGAAGCCGCGGCCAACAAGCTCCGGCAGATGCAGCAGGCCCAGGCCGCTTAATCTGCCGGTCAATCCGGTTCGGAATCGAGAGCGGGGCCGTCTCCTTCGTGGGGCTGCCCCGCTCCTTCATTACAGGACAAGGAGGCAACGAGCCATGACAACGACTGAGACCTTGGTAAGCACACCTTGGGGCTGGACACACGACATCGAGGAGTTGGCCGAGGGCGTCTGGCGGGTCTGGACGCCGAGCCACGGCGGGCTGAAGCTCAGCCGCGAGCGGTGGAACGAGCTTCCCGCCGAACTGCGGGACGCCATGTTCACACAGACCTTCGCCGAGGAGGACTGCGAGGAGCCCATCGTCAGGACACTGCTCGGCCTGGGCGACGACAACGAAAGGGAGATGGCGCTGAAGGTCGCGGGCTACTTCGACCGCTACGCCCCGGCCCTCCCGTACCTCCGCGACTGCCCCCCTAGCGTCCACTACCACGCCGTCGCCCGCCGGGGCGGCTTCGGGACGGACCCGTTCGGGCGGTTCGACACCCGCATCGAGGCCGAGTCCTTCGTGGGCGACGCCGAGATGGTGCGGGCCTACGGGAAGCTGAAGGCCGTCGAGTGCAGCCGGACGCTCCCGCTCTGCCGTGCGGAAGGGGGCAGGCCATGACCGCGACGACACGGCCCAGGCCCCGCAGCCTTCCCAGCACGACGACCAAGCTCCAGACGGAGATGGGGAACCTCTACGTGACCGTCTCGACGGACGAGGACGGAGAGCCCTTCGAGGTGTTCGGCTGGCTGGGCAAGGGAGGCAGCTTCCAACACGGCGTCACCGAGCTGGCCTGCCGGTTGATCTCTCTGCACCTGCGGAGAGGTACGCCGGTCGAAGAGGTGATCGACCAGTGCCGGGGGATTCAGGAGATGCAGCCCTTCTTCAACCAGATGCCCGACGGCAAGAGCGTCGCGGTGCTCGGACTCGGCGACGGCATCGCCCACATCCTCAAGGCTCACCTGAAGGCCAGGGAGGAACGACAGACGACGCAGGCGGAGGAAGTGCAGGCGGCTGCGTGAGCCGGACTAACAACGGAATCGAGGCGGGGCTGTCTCCTTCACGGGCGGCCCCGCTTCTCACTTATAGGAAGGAGGCGACGACGATGGTAACGACGACTACTGACAGGGCGGAGGTCTTCTCCCGTCCCGCGGCGCGGTTCGACGCCGACGGCAACATGGAGGTGCGGGCATCGTCAGCCCTGGGCTGCCGCCGCGCCCTCTGGTACGCCGCCACCGGCTACGAGCCCACGAATCCCCCCAGCGAGGAGTCGCTGACGGCGATGGAGGCGGGCAACGCCCTGGAGCCGGTGGTGGTGCGGGCGATGGAGCGGGCTGGCTGGAAGGTCGATGCGCCAGATGTCCAGGACCCGAAGCAGGTCGCCGTGAGGGTAGGCCCCAACATGATCGTGACCGGCCACCCGGACGGCACGGTGCGGCTGCCGGTGGAACCGGGCGCTGCGCCCCCTCAACTCTTCCTCTTCGAGGGAGAGCCCGATGCCCCCGTCTTCGGCGACCCGATGGTCGTCGAGATCAAGACGCGGGGACCGGATGCGTTCAAGCGCTGGCAGACGCTGGGAGCGGAGCGCAGCCACCCGGCGGCGGTGGCCCAGGCCGCCCTCTACTCCCTCGGCGAGTTCGGCGACCTGCGGGACGCGGTGATCGCCACGATGGACACGGGGGCTCGCACCTGGGGCTGGGAGCGGATTCCCGCCCACCGGCTGGAGCGGGCCTTGCAGGACGCCAGCGAGTGGCTCGGTGAGCTTGCCGCTCACCACGTCCGTAGCGGGCCTGACCCCGACACGCTGCCGGAGCGGGACTTCTCCGCGACCAGCTGGCAGTGCCGAAGCTGCCCCTTCCTGGCGGTCTGCCTGCCGGGAACGGCGGAAGCGAGCGAAGAGACGGAGAACGAGACAGAGACAGAGGAGGTGAGCGACGAAGAGGCACGGGACGCGGTGGCGGCCTACGCAGAGGCTCAGGAGTCCATCAAGGAGCCTGAGAAGGCCAAGCGCGCCGCGCTGGACACCCTGAAGGCGTGGATGCGTCGCCAGGGTGACTCGAAGGCGACGGTGGGGGGCCGGACGGTCACCCTCGTCAGCTCCACCAGGTACTCGGTGAACCACCGCAGGCTCAACGAGGCCCTCGACCCGGAGGTCCGGGCCGAGATCGTCACCGAGAGCGAGTCGGAGTACGTGCGGGTGAACACCTAGACGCTCCCCCTGTCGGGAGCGCAGGACGGGGCCGTCTTCCCCCTATCAGGGAGTCGGCCCCGCTCTCATTCAACCGGGCGCGGCAACACCGCGCTACTACACACACAAGGAGAATCACATGTCACGCACCATCAACAAGGTAGAGCTCTTGGGCAGGGTCGGAACGGACCCGGAGATGCAGTACACCCCCGGCGGCACCGCCGTCACCAAGCTGCGGCTGGCCACCGACCGCTACCGCAAGGACGCCGAGAACGAGACGGATTGGCACAATATCGTGGTCTGGGGCGCCACTGCGGAGGCCGTGAACCAGTACATCGGGACGGGCCAGCGAGTCTACGTCGCGGGCCGCCTCGTCCAGAACAGTTGGGAGGGCGACGACGGCCAGCGCCGCCACCGCACCGAGGTCCACGCCTCCGAGGTCGTGTTCCTCGACTCCAAGGGTGGGAACGGCAACGGCGACGCCTCGGACATCGAGCAGCCGGTCGGCGCCTCTCCCTTCTAGTCCCACAACCGCAGAGCGACGCCTTCTCAAAGGCGCGCCACGGGGCCGCTTCCATCTACAGGGGGCGGCCCCGCTCTTGTTCTAACCGACAGGCAAGGAGGCCGACATGACCAGGAAGAAGACCTACACCAAGGACGCTGTTCTGCTGAACGCGCTCCGCATCAACCTGAGCCTGCTGGGGGAGCTGGCGGTCCGCTACGACGTGGAGACCAGGCCGGAAGGCCCGGAGGACCCGCCCTCCATCAACTGCCCCGAAGACGTGCGGAAGCTGCTGGGGCCGGAGATGTCCGGCCTGGCCCAGGAGCAGCTCCGGGTGCTGCTGCTGAACACCAAGAACCAGGTGGTGGGCCAGCGGGTCGTCTACCAGGGCAACGTGTCCTCGGCCATCGTGAGGAACGCCGAGGTCTTCCGCCCGGCGGTCATCGAGGCCGTCCCCAGCATCATCGTCAGCCACAACCACCCCAGCCAGGACCCGACGCCCAGCCCCGAGGACGCGGCCCTCACCCGCGAGCTGGTCCAGGCGGGCAAGCTCCTGGACATCGAGCTGCTGGACCACATCGTCATCGGCGGCGAGCGGTTCGTCAGCCTCAAGGAACGGGGCCTCATGTCCTGACGGCCCACGCCGTCCGGCTCTCACGCGGGGGGACACCCTCCCGCGCTTGCATCACCCACACCAAGGAACGAAAGGAGACTGCCCATGTTGCAGACTCACACCATCGACCCCGAAGACCTCTACACCATCACGGCGGGCGGCTTCAGTGCCACCGCCGACGCCTTCGCCCGCGACGACCGGACGGACGGCCTCTGGTTCGTCTCGATGGTCGGCTCCCAGACGGCGCTCAAGGCGATCTGGGCTTCGCTGCTGAAGCAGCCCCCGGACGTGGCCCACATCATCAGAGGCGCGGACGGCATGGCGCTCCACGGCGGCTACCAGCGCTGCGCCATTCCCCACGAGACCATAGGAACGTGGACAACCAAGATCGCCCGCCTGCCCGCGACCGGCGGCTGGCACGCGCTCGTCTACACAAAAACGGCGGAGTACGGCTACGAGAAGGACTCCTTCCTCCTGCTGGCGCAGTCGGAGGAGGAGGCCCCGGCGCTGCACCACCGGTTCCTCGACAAGCGCAGCCCGCTGCCCCTGCACGGCTCCTGGGCCGGCTGGCTCTGGGAGCGGGGCATCAAGGAGGAGGAGATCGTCCCCCTCCAGTCGGTGGGCGTCTCCGCCTACCGGTGCTCCCCCAAGGCCAAGAAGCTGCGCGAAGACCTGTCCGACGCCGTGGCGTCGGGCCGGCTGACGCTGCCCAGGGAGGCGTCCGTAGCGGCGGGAGGCGCGGCGTCATGATCGACTACCGCTACGACGACGGCGGCCGAGCGGCCGCGGGTTACCGGGGCAAGACGGGTGACTGCGTCGTCCGCGCCATCGCCATCTGCGCCCGCGAGGACTACCGGGCCGTCTACCGCACGATGGCCGAGCAAATGAAGGGCAACGGCTACGCCGCCAGCGGCAACGCCTACGCCACACGGGAGCGCAACCGCAAAGCGCCCCGCCGCAAGGGCCAGACCACCGCCCGGCGCGTCCAGGACCGCGTCCTCGAGGTCTACGGCTTCCGGAAGGTCCGCCTCCCGGCGGGAGAGCGTCCCACGTTCACAGAGGCGCACCGCCACTACGGGGACTGCATCGTCGTCACGACGAAGCACGTGGCGGCCGTCGTGGACGGCGCCCTCCGCGACACCTTCGACGGACGCACCTACGAGTGGGCCAAGCCCCAGACGGAGTCCGGGTGGGACGTCTTCCGCCCGGCGGCGCAGGCCGAATTCGAGACCCGCGAGCGCAAGGCCCAGTCCGTCTGGGTGCGGCGCCAAGCGACAGAAGAGTAAGCAAGAAAGGAGAGACGACATGAGGCTCGCTGCACAAGCCAAAGGGGGCTACTACCCGACTCCCGACCGGGTGGTGGACCTGATCGCCGAGCTGATTCACACCCCCTCCGGCTCCTACAACCGGGGCCGGGAGACCCTCCGTATCCTCGACCCCTGCTGCGGGGCCGGGGACGCGCTCCAGAGGCTGGCCGAGAACCTCGACCGGCCCAACTCGATTTCCATCGAGACCTACGGCGTCGAGCTGCACCGGGACAGGGCGGAGGAGGCCGAGAAGCGGCTCCACCGCACCCTGGCCTCGGACCTGTTCGCCACGTCCCTAGCGAACGGGGCCTTCGGCCTGCTGCTGCTCAACCCGCCCTATGACTATGACTCGGAGGACAAGCGGGCGGAGCACGCCTTCCTGACGCAAACCACGCGCTACCTGGCCGAGAGCGGCCTGCTGGTCTTCATCGTGCCCCGGCAGCGCCTCGCGGTCTCGGCCCGCTACCTCTCCACCCACTACGGACGGATGCGCTGCTGGGCCTTCCCCGACCCTGAGCGGGAGGTCTTCGACCAGGTGGTCCTGATGGGCTACCGCAAGGCTGACCCGGTTCCCGACGCCACAGCCGAGAGCATGGTTCTGGAGTGGGCGGCGGGGGAGCCGGAGCCCCTGCGCTCCCAGCGCAACTCCTACTCCTACGCGGAGTACACCCCCGCCACGACGCCGAGCGGCGACGTCCTGTTCACCACCCGCACCGTCGATCCGGTCTCGGCGGCGGCTGAGGCCAGGCGGTCGAGGCTCTGGGCCAGCACGGAGATAACCGACTCCCTGTGGCCCGCGAAGGACAGCCGCACCCGGCCGCTGATGCCCCTCAGACGGGGGCACATGGCGATGCTGGTGGCGGCGGGCTTCCTCGACAACCTGGTCCTCGAAGCCGACGACAGGCGCATCCTGGTCAAGGGCCGCACCTCGAAGGACATGGTGCTGGTCGAGGACGCCCCGGAGAAGGAGGTCCACCGGGAGAAGCTGACGACGACCGTGGTGGCCCTCGATCTCGACGACGGGCAGATCGAGGACATCGCCGCCTAGCCCGGCTCACCCTTCGCCCTATCGGAACGACCAGAGAAGACCCTCATAACAAGGAAGGAGAGACAAGAACGATGCAGACGACCATGACCCTCGAAGCCTGCTGCCGGTGCGGGCAGCCCATCGCACCCGGCGAGCCCGCCATGCAGACCGCCTCGGTGGACATCGACGACTACGGGAGAGCCGTGTCCTCGCCGGTGAAGGCGTACCACCTGAAGGGGCGGTGCTACGACGAGTACAGGGCCGCCGAAGCCGCCCGCAGGGAGGCCATGAAAGCGGCATAGACGGCTCACACCGAGCCGCATCACGAGGCCCCCGCCAACCGCGCGGGTCTCGCACGTTCAAGCAACCGCCTGGGGACGTTTCCAGGGACCCGCGACACAGAAGCGTCCCCCACCTGGGAGCGTGGTGCGTCCCGGGTCCCTGCGTCGTCCTCCGGCCCACCACGGAAAAGGAGGACGACTCACATGAACCTCGGAGGTTTCATAGACACGTTCAAGGACGCCATCGCCAGGAGGGTGGTGGAGTCCTACCCGCCGCTCTACCGGCCCTCGGAGAACGGCGGCACGCTCCCCAGGCTGCTCCGCAAGCCCCTGGGAGCGCAGGCCGACGCCATAAGGGGCGCGGCCCTATCGCTGAAGGCCCACCGGGGCACCACCGTCGTCGGGGAGATGGGCACGGGCAAGACCTTCATCGCCGCCGCAGCCGCGCACATGGCGGGATTCGAGCGCATCCTCATCATCTGCCCGCCTCACCTGGTGCCCAAGTGGAAGCGGGAGGTGGAGATGACGGTGCCCGGCGTCCGCGCCGCCATCGTCGAGTCCATCACCGACCTGGAGCGGCTTCGCCTCTCCGTCGGCTCCGGCCCGCTGTTCGCGGTGATGAGCCGTGAGAAGGCCAAGCTGTCCTACCGCTGGATGCCCGCCGTCATCGAGCGGTGGGCCGTCTCGAAGGGAAGGCTCCTGCGGGAGGAGGAGACGGGGGAGCCCTTCCGGGTCCCCTGCTGCCCCGACTGCACGGCGCAGATCGTCGACAAGGACGGCGTGCCGCTGCCGTTCGCGGACCTGAACCGGCGCAAGCACACCTGCGCCGGCTGCGACGCCCCCCTCTGGCAGGCCGACAGGTCCGGCCCGGCCCGCTACCCGCTGGCCGACTACATCAAGCACAGGATGAAGGGGTTCTTCGACCTGCTGATCGGCGACGAAGTTCACGAGTTCAAGGGGCGCGGCTCGGCCCAGGGCATCGCCGCGGGCATCCTCGCCGACGTGTGCGGCAAGTCCCTCAGCCTGACCGGGACGCTCCTCGGCGGCTACTCCTCGACCATCTTCCACCTGCTCTACCGGTTCTCGCCGGAGATCAGGACGGAGTTTGGGCGCTCCGACGAGGGGCGCTGGATCAAGCGGTACGGCTTCGAGGAGGTCACTGTCGGCAAGCCCGACGACGACGCGGTGGAGGACGGGCGCAACAGCAGGCGGCGCAGCTTCCGCAAGGTGACCAGGGAGCGGCCGGGACTCGTTCCTTCCGCGCTGTTCCACATCATAGGGAACACGGTGTTCCTCAGACTGGCGGACGTTGCCTCCGGCCTGCCCGACTACGAGGAGAATATCCTCGTGTCCTCGATGGACTCGGAGGAGGACGCGACGGGCTACTCCCAGCGCAGCGCCTACAACACCGTGTTCGAGGAGCTAAAGAAAGAGCTGGCGGCCGCGCTCAAGAGCGGCTCCAAGCGGCTGCTGGCTACCTACCTGCAAACCCTTCTGGCCTACCCGGACGGCTGCACCAGGGGGGAGACGGTCTTCGATCCCAGGACGGGCGACATCATCGTGCAGGTCCCGCCCCTGTCCGAAGACAAACTCTACCCGAAGGAGAAGGCGCTCATCGACCTGGTGGCCGCCGAGCGGCTGGAGGAAAGGCGGGTGCTGGTCTACGTCACCCACACGGGGACGCGGGACATCACCGGGCGGATGGACGACATCCTCACCCGGCACGGGTTCAGGGTGGCGGTGATGAAGGCCGACGCGGTGGCCCCGAACCGCAGGGAGAAGTGGGTCGCCGACAAGGTGAAGGAGGGCATCGACGTGCTCATCTGCCACCCCAGGCTGGTGCAGACCGGCCTCGACCTCATCGACTTCCCGACAATTTGCTGGGACGAAACGGATTATTCGGTCTACGTCGTCCGGCAGGCGTCGCGGCGGTCGTGGCGCATCGGGCAGACCCGCCCGGTGAAGGTGGTGTTCATGAGCTACCGGAACACCCTCCAGGCCGACGCGCTGAAGCTGGTGGCGAAGAAGATGCAGAGCTCCCTGGCCGTCGAGGGGGAGCTGCCGGAGGACGGCCTCGCGGCATACGGGGACGACGGCGACGACATGATGATGGCCCTGGCCCGCAGGATCGTCAGCGGCGACGAGGAGGACACCGAGACGATGGAGGAGGTGTTCGCCCAGGCCAGGAACGCCGAGAGCGAGGCCGAGGAGCTGCTGGTGGACGACGGCTGGAAGGTCGTCGAGATCGAGCCGGAGACCATCTCGGTCAACGGCAACGGACACCACGCCAACGGGAATGGCAACGGCCACCACGACCCCTTCGACATCGGGCCGACCGTGGAGCTTGTCCCGGCCAACGGTCACGCCAACGGGAACGGGAACGGCCACCACGACGAAACCCCGGAGCCGCAGCAGTCGCTGTTCTCCTGGGCCGAGTTCATGGCCGAAGAGCCGGTCAAGCCCAGGGGCCGCAAGACCCAGGCTCCGTCACTGTCCCTGTTCGAGTGGGCGGTGGAACAGGAGCGGGAGGAAGAGCCGGTCGGCGCGGGACGCTAGACCGCAATGGTATGGGGGGAGGATACCTGGCCGTAGGTGTCCTCCTTCCAGGCCCAAACGGTGCCCTGAACGGGACGCCGCGAACGTGGCAACGCAGCGAAACAGCAACACTCACAAGGAGATGAACCAATGGCAAGGATATTCGTATACGACGACCGCGAGTTCCCCGACCCCGACCCCGAGATGAGCGTCGACCAGGTGAAGGCAACGCTCAGCGACTTCTACGGGGAGATCGCCAACGCCTCGGTCAAGGAGACCAAGCGCGGCGACGACACCATCTACGAGTTCCAGCGGCGGGTGGGCACCAAGGGCGCCTTCCCTCTGGCAGGGAGCTAGAGGAGGGCATCCGATGGACAACCGGACCTTCGCGGGCCTGCTGGCGGCGACCCCGCCGGCGGCCCTGAGCATCATCGAGCTCACGGCGGAGCTCACACGGCCCGACGGCTCCTTCGACCTGGACGCCGCGGCCGCAAGGCAGGGAGAGGTGGAGATGGCCTGCACCCAGGCGCAGGACTACGCCTCATCCACGGGACGGCTCCTGGAGGCCATGAGATGCAAGCTGCTCCGCCGACGCTGAGCGGCCTTGCAACACTGCTCCTGCGGCGTCCGCCGTCGCTGCGGGAGCTGGTGACGCTGGTCGGCTACGCCGACGACTACGCATGGTTCGCGGGGCTGGTGCGCCGCCTCTTTCCCAACGAGGCGGAGGCGGCGCTGGCGGCCCCCGACGTACGTCAGAGGGTGGAACGGTTCGCCAATCTCTTCGGAGAACGGCACTTCCCCCTCTACGCGCCAATGATCGAGTTCTGGACGGACTCCGATGACGAACCGCCATGGTCCTGGCTGAGGAGGGGCATCCCCTTCGAGCTGATGGGCTTCGGCTACGACGGCCTCCACGAGATGTGGAACGGCTACCGCGAGGGGCTCTCGGCGATGGCCCTGCTGGTCAGGCCCCCCGACGTCTACTACGACGGCCCCGACGGGCTGCGGGTGGCCTGGCTTGAGTCTGCCGCCGAACGCATCCCGCAGGAGACCCTGCAACGAGTCCCCGAGGGCGGCATATCCCCGGAAGACCTCACCACGGCGCTGAAGGACACGAGGTTCGAGGGTGCGGCCCTGGCCGCCTCCTGGGTCCTCGCCGAGACCGGCAACTGGTTTCTCGACCACAACTACGAGGACGGCTCCTACGACGGCTTCTGCGACCCATGGGATGACGACATCATCGCCGAGGGCACCGAGGAGTGGCGCAAGGCCAATGCCCTCATGGACGCGGTGTGCAAGCTGGGCGACTGGCTGGAGGAGGACCTGCCGGGCCGCTTCGCCGAGATGCTGGACTTCACCCTCACGCGGATACCGGAACAAGAAAAGGGAAAGGAGGACAACGACGATGAGCAATGAACCCGACACGACCCAATGGTCCCTGCCGGTCCCGGCGGACGCGCCCCGTGACGACCTCAAGCTACAGCTGGAGGTCTACGGGGAGACGATCCTGCTGCGGGGCTTCGAGGGCGACTCCACCTGGGTCAGGACCGTCTCGGCGGACGAGATCGCCAACGTGTTCACCCAGCACCTGGGCTTCTCCTCGGGGCTGCTGCCCCAGGACGCTCTCTGGTGGAACCAGGGCGAGACCGGGCAGGTGGTGGCCCTCTGGAGGCCGCCGCAGGTCTGGTCCGTAGCCCTGCAACGGGAGGCGTTCAAGCCCCCCGCACGGCTCCGGCTTCCCATGCCGGGGCTGGTCTTCGTCTGCTCGCCGGGCCGTGCGCCCTGGGTCTACGCCGCAACGAGCCGGCCCAACGACCCCGAGCAGCACCTCTTCCGGGCCCCCGCCTTCAACGTCTTCAGGGACGGGCGGGTCTGCCCCGGAAGCCACCGGTTCCCCGAGGAGGTGGGGCTGATACCGGAGTCCTTCTTCCAGTCCTACTTCTCGCTTACCGGCGATTCACGGGACCGCTCGAAGAAACACGCCGACAACCTGCAAGCGCTATGGGAGGAGATAGATGGACAGACTGAGTACCCGGTTGAAGACCTGGTTCCCCAGTGCACGGTGGGCCAGGCGATGGCGGTCTCCGAGGGGAGACGTGGCTACCGCTAGCCCAGGGCCGGGGCCGGTGGGCTACCTGGTCAACCACACCGGCGGGCTGGCCGGAATACAGGGGATCGGCTACGACTACGTTCTCGGCTCCGGCGGTCTCTACGTCCAGTCCGAGAGCGCCCACCTGACGGCGCGGGTGCCGGTCGCATCCTGCGAGGTGCGCGGCCTGGCTCCCGTTGCGGAGAAGGTGGAGCTCGCCCACGGCCCCATCCCGGCAGCCCTCTTCGAGATCGGGCTGCGCTGGTTCGAGGACACCCCGCACACCGAGCGGTTCTTCGCAATCCGCTGGGACGGGCGAGCCTACCGGCTGGTGGTTCCCGAACAGGAAGGGACGGCCACGCGCCTCAAGTACCGGCCCCCCGCAGGGGTGGTGGCCGAGTTCCACTCCCACGGTCGCTCCCGCGCCTTCTTCTCGAAGACCGACGACCGGGACGAGCAGGGGTTCCGAATATACGGCGTCGCCGGACGCCTCGACAGCGACCGGCCCGAGCTGAGCCTCCGGGTCGGCGTCTACGGCCACTTCGCCCCGGTGGAGTGGTCACAGGTGTTCAGCGGCCCAAACCCCGGCCTGCGGCTCATGGGCCAGGAGCCGGACCACTCACTCATTGAAGGGCAAGGAGGTGAATGAAAATGCCCTACTACCTCGACAACGCGTTCCTGCTGGACAACCCCTGGATCACCGTGGTCGGCTGCGGCGGGACCGGCGGCTTCGTCGCCGAGGGCCTCTGCCGCCTCTTCCAGGGGCGCAAGGCCACCATCGTCCTGGTCGACCACGACCGGGTGGAACCCCACAACCTGCTGCGCCAGAATTTTTACGCAGAGGATGTCGGCAAGTTCAAGAGCCAGGCGTTGGCCGACCGGCTGGCGCGGGCCTACAGAAGGCCCGTCGGCTACTCGGTCTACCCATTCAGGGAGGGCGACACGCGCCCCAACGGAAACTGCTACCCCGGCCTTCCCAACTACGGCGACAGCCTCATCATCGGCTGCGCCGACAACGCCGCCGCACGGCGGGCGATGGCGGAGTGCCTGCCGGGCGACCCGCGACGGTGGCTCATCGACGCGGGCAACGACACCAACTGGGGCCAGGTGCTCATCGGAAACGTCGCCGAGCCCGTGACCCTGGAGGAACCTCCCTTCACCGGCGAGACGTGCCACCTGGCCCCAGCGCCCACGCTCCAGCGCCCCGACCTGCTGACGGCCGTGTCGACCAGGCCGCCGGACGTGGACTGCGCGGCGGCCCTCGACCTCACCGACCAGGACCCGACCATCAACCAGATGATGGCGTCGCTGGTGCTACAGGTGGTCCGCCGCATGGTGGCGGGCTCCTGCCCCTTCATGGGCCTCTACCTGGACATGGAGCAAGGGACCGTCACCCCGCGCTACGTCACCCCGGAGGCGGTGGCGCCGGTGGTGGGACCCGGCTCCGAATGGGAAATATCGGCCTAGCAGTCAACGCACAAGCACACACTCAAAGAAGCATCAAGGAGAAGGAGAAACTATGTCTAACGAAAACGGAACCATCAAGACCACCACGATCTGGCAGGACAACCACAGCGGCCTCCGCAGGCACAAGCTGATGACGAAGGAGCTCGGGGACACCATCCCCGCTCTCTACGCCAACGAGAACGTCGAGGACTACGACGCCGTCGTTGCCAAGGTGAAGCTGTTCAGTCCCTATAACGGCTGGCGCTGGTTCATCACCGAGTGGGACGCCGAGACCGGAACGTGCTTCGGCCTCGTCGAGGGGTTCGAGACTGAGCTTGGATACTTTGATCTGACCGAGCTGGCTGAGGTAACCGTGTTCGGCAGGGTCCCCGCCGTGGAGCGCGACCTGTACTGGGAGCCGCAGACCCTGGGCGAGATCAGGAGGCAGGCGTCGGGGATTGCGGCCTAGCAGTTAGCTGTCATCGACGCATTCGGAGAAGAATCAGGGAAAGGAGAAGACCATGCCTGACGAGAATGGAACGGAAGCAACTCGCTCGGACGGACCGAGCACCGACGAGAGTCTCTTCGGCGATGCGGCTGACGACGCGGCTGCCGCCGTTGACCAGGAGGAAGACTCCAAGGGTGAGACGACACAGGACGGCCAGGGCTCCGATGACGCCGGGGAGCAGGCCGATGGAGACGCGACCGAAGCCTCGGAGGACCTGAAGGTCGTCGTGTCCATCAAGGGCGGCCGGGCCACCATCGGGGTGCAGCAGCCCTCGTCGGACCCGCACATCGAGACCTTCGACGACAGGGACCTGGCCGGGTTGATACAGGAGACCCTGGCGGTGGTCGAAAGGGCGAGGGCCAGATGGGAGGACGCGCCCAAGTATCCGGCGCACGAGAGGCCCGCTCCCCAGGCCCGCCGCCGGAACCGGCGTGGGCAGGGTGAGGCGCAGGCCGGGGCCGCCGAGGGAGAGGCGGAGCAGACGCAACAGCAGACGCTGAGGCTGTTCTAAGGGGCGCTGGAGCCGGAGACACGGGGGGAGGGCGCCAGGATTCGGGCGCTCTCCCCCCGCACGGCCATGTATGCGGCCTTTTTTGCGTTTAGGCCCCTGGCCCTGCGGGCCGCCCGTTCAGTCCGTGAAGATGTGGCCGAGACCCAGGCCGTCAGCCAGGTCCAGCAGGGCCATCATGTGCCGCATGCTGGGGCGGGCACGGCCCTTCCTCCAGCGCCTCATCGTCTGGGGATGGACTCCGAGACGGCGGTTCAACTCCGCCCACGACAGGCCCGACGCCTCCTTGAACCGCTCCAGGCGCTCCGGGAAGTCGTCGGGGAAGGTGTAAGTTCTTCTGCTGTAGTTTGTTCGCTGTCGAGGCATGGCAACGGTCCTTCCAGGGAACGACTGCGCGGCCCTTCCCCTAGGTCAGCCAGTCCCGCTGAGCCTGCGGCGCATCCGCTCCGGGGCGTGGCCGGAGACCGCTAGCCGTCCGGCGCTGACGGACGGGTCAGGCCCAGGATGAAGCGCTCGCCCGCCTCGATGCCGGCGATGAGGGCCGCCTCCCACCCGCATTCCGGATGGCCTTTCCCTACAAGTGGCGGCGTTGCACGGGGTTCGTCAATTTCGGCAAGCGTTCTCAACCCCTATCGCCCCTTGCAGCTACAGCGGCCCTCCGCGGAGGGCCGCTGAGCCGCCTCCCATCTAGTTGGTGATGGAACCATCGACCTTGTGGCCCGAAATCGCGCCCGTTCTGCCGATCCCCTCGTTTACGGCGGGGAGGCTGTTGTCTTCGCCGACGATGGAGTCGGTTGCGGCGTCGGGGTAGTCGAGCGGATCGTTGAAGAGGTAGATGCCGTCGGTGTCGGCGTCGGCGGCGAGCACGGTGTAGGAGAACACCAGCGTGTCGGTGCCGCTGCCGCTCACATAGGACGCGTACTCGGCGCCCGACCCGCTGCCGATGTTGAAGCGCAGCCGCGGACCGCCCGTGACGGTCACCGTCTGGTTGAACACCACCTCGAACGTGATCGCGTCGCCCGCCCCGTAGGTGTCCGAGTTCGCGCCGTGAGTGGGATTAGAGGTCACCTGCTGCGAGACCGCCCGCGGGTTCTGGTCGATGCGATGGCGATTGAGCCTGTTGGGCCCTGTATGGTCCAGCACCGGCTCCAGGCTGTTGTAGACGCTGGTGATCGCGTCGTCGCTGTCGAGCCGCAGCGAGTTGCTGCCCCAATAGATGCCGTCGTCGTCGTCATCGGCGGTGCCCACGGTGTAGGAGAACACCAGCTCCCTGGTGCCGCTGCCGCTCAGATAGGAGGCGAACTCGTTCTGGGGTCCCGGCGTGGTCACGTTGAACTCCAGCTGGGGATCGCCGACCACCGTGACCGGCAGCGAGAACCCCACCGTAAACTGGATCAGCTCGCCCGGCCCGTACCAGTTCGGCGCCACAGGACGCGACGAGACCTGGCGCGACACGATTCGGGGCGCGGCGTTGACATGGCGCTCCCGGTCGTTATCGATGCCGCGATGAGACAGGTCCGCGTCCGCGTACCCCTGCAGCGCATGGCGCTCGATCGACATCCCGTCATCGTCGCGGTCGTCGGCAGCCACCGTGTAGCGGAAGACCCACGACGTCGCCGAGCTCGCCGACTTCACGTATGACATCTCGCGCTCGTTGTCGCCCACCTGCAGCAGCAGCGCCGGCGGCGAACCCTCAAAGGTGACGGCTTCGCTGAGTGTCGCCGTCGCCTCGATCACCTCGCCGGTCGCGTACATCCCGGCCTGTGCCGGCGGCGACGTGAACTCCACCTTCTCCACGAACTTCGACGACACCAGTTCAAGCCCTTCGATCCGCATCAGGCACGCGCCATGGTGGGAACTGGCGGATGGGAAATGGTGAGCCCTATCGATCATGGAGAAGCCCGTCAGCGAGCCGCTATCCGTGCCCGAGTTGCCCAATCTACAGCCCACCTGCGCGCCGGAGCTTGAAGTCAACACGATGTGATAGATCGTTTCCCGGCTGAGTTTCACCCTCGACGGCAAGTCAAAAGTCAAATTCAAACCGCTTACGCGGTCAGGACCGCTAACCCTAATGATCAGATCGTCTGGCCTCGCAGCGATGGGATCGGAGGTGACGGTACTCGTATATAGTCCGAATTCGGCCGAAGCAGCGGGGGCAGACAAAAAAGAGCTGCGGTGCACCGTGACGCGCTCGATCCAGTAACCGAGAGGATGAGCCCCTGTCCCAAAGCCACTTGACACGTTGAGAATCGTATCAGCTGATATGGACCTGGAATAGTTCGTGACCAGGGTCCGCGGCGCGCGCGCAATTACTGAGGTAGCGGGCCCCGTGCGCGTCTCTGAAAAGCCGCCATCGTCGGTGAACTGCACTTGCAGCCGTATCCGCTTGCCCACGTCGTCGTCCGTCAACGTGTACGTGTCCGACGTCGCGCCCGAGATGTCGGCCGGGGCGCCGCCGTCGTCGCGCTGCCACTGGTACGTGAACATCGGGTCCGTCAAGCCGTCGGCATCGGTGATGCCGACGATGTCCGCGGCGAGGGTCGCGCCCACCTTGCGCTCGCCGCGCGCCAGCGGATCGCCCTTTGCTGGGCTGTTCGGGGGCGGGGCAGTCGTATCGACCACCGTGAGGGTGCCGTGGACGCCAAGGAACGGATAGCGGACACGGGGGCTGCGATCCACTCCAGACACGGGAAATTGGCTTCCTCGGGCGCTGACAATAACGTTGTAGAAATCGCTGGTGATCGGCGTGAATTCGACGGTGACGTTCGTGCAAGTAGTGTGTATGCGCGAAACTGACGTTTCGCTCACCTGGGGATCCGCGTTGTCATCGAAGATTCCAAGGATGATGCCTTCGTGCACGCAGGCCACGTCCCACTCGAACCGATACAGGGTGTTCCTTTTCAGCAGGACCCTAAACATGTCGGCGTCATCGGTGAATGAGCTGGTGGAATCCGATCTGGTGCGCATGATGTAGGATCCGGCCTTATCCCCGACACTGATTGCGATTGGGAGCACTCGGGCCGGGTCCAATGTGACGCCGGGGCGGGCGGGGTCGGTGCCGGTGGCGCACAATCGAAAACTCTCCTCGGCGAGCGTTCCCCCGCCCCGGCAGTCCGGGGAGTCGTCGGACCGCGCGGTCAGGGTGTACACCTTTTCGGCGCCCGACCCGTAGTTCCAGGGCTCTATCGACACGTAATAGGTGCCGGCCGTACTTGTCTTGTAGGGCAGCTTGTTGAGCCGCTCGACATGTTCGTAGTAGCCCTTGGACGTGTTGATCTCGATGAGACTCGAGCTCTGCTCTTCTCCTTCGTGGTTGTGGACCTTCAGCACGTGCAGCCTCGAATGTGGGGTGGTATTGACGCCGCGGAACTCGTAGTCGGTGTCGGCTTCGAGCTCCACGACATACCAGTCGACGTCGTCGTAGCTAAAGTGCGTGCCCGTCACGCCGGCGCCGTCGACGACCAGGAGCCCCCTGGTGGTGGTGCCGGCGGGCAGGTCGCCGTCCGCCGGTTCGCTGGCGGGCTCGGAGGTATCCCACTCGGGCGAGCCCAGCACCGCCAGCTTTATGACCCGCTTGATGTCAGTCCACAAAACCCACCCACCGGAGTTAGGGCGGGTGTATCTCGTGTCATCGATGCTCCAGCCCTCGGCTGGCGGCGGGTCCTGGTCCTCGGCTGTGAGCGCGGTGGTGCTGACATACGCTTCCCCGCTTTCGGCATTGAGCACGAGCCAGTACCTGGCGCCGCCGTCAAGCACCGCCCCCGCCGGGGCTGACAGGATGTACTCCGTAGCCGTATTAAAGTTGGTGCCGAAGTCTGAGGGCACATCTAGGGCATAGAGCCGGGTACCGGGGCGCCCGCCATTGTCCCGGTGCAGGCCGGCGCGCACTACCGGGGTATCTCCCAAATTGAACGCCGCTAGCCGGACACCCTGGAAGCGATAGTCGAAGCCGGCAAGGCCCGGACCGGCGACAAACGCCTGCGAAAGCGCAATTGTACTATCAGTAGAGGCGGAGCCAAGAGTGCTCGTTTGCCCAAGGTTCGAGACGAGGGTCGCATCGCTGGTCTGCTGCGATGTGACCAGCTCCTCTTCCTCTTCCTCTTCGGCTTCCGGCACGTTCGCCGTGACCGTGTCGGACGGGGGGCTGAGGCCCGCGGCGTTGCGCGCCTTCACGGCGTAGGTGTGGGTCCGGCCCGCGGGCGGCGACGTGTCCGTGTAGCTGGTCCCGCTCGACCCCGTGTCCTCCTCGATGACGACAAGGGAGTCGGCGTCAGGGCCGCGCAGGACCTGGTAGCCGGTGATCGAGTCGTCCGAGGGGTCCTGCCACACCAGCATGACCAGCCCCTCGGGGGTCGCGGCGGTTCCCACGATGTTGGGCGCCGCGGGCGCGGAAGGATCGTCTGTGGCTCCCTTGACGCCGGATCCCGCGGATTCCTCCGACGGCTGGCCCCGCACCTCCTCCGTCCACGGCCCGCTCCAGGGCTTGTCCTTGTGCGCCCCGTCGTTATACCGGGCCCGCACCTGCACCTTGTACTCTGTACCCTCCGACAGCCCGCTCAGGGTCAGCGAGGTCGCGTCGCCGGCCGGGTATTCGTTGCCCCGGTCGGTCTCGTTCTCGTCACTCCACGGGAGATAGTCGGAACCGACCGGCGCCCATCTGAGGCGGTAGTCGGTTGGCTGGGGACTGGGCGCGTCCCAGGAGACCGTCAGGGTCCCCGGCGTCTCGCTGCCCAGCGTCAGACCGTTTATGGCTCCGGGAACGGGCGTGGGCTCAGGGGTAGCAGTGGGTTCGGGGGTGGGCGTCGCCTCCTCTTCCTGCGCGTCGCCGGACACTCTCAGGGATGACGAGGCCCAGGACCCTGACCAGGGAGCGTCGCCGTCGTTATACCGGGCCCGCACCTGCACCTTGAACTCGACCCCCTGCGACAGCCCGCTCAGGGTCAGCGAGGTCGCGTCGCCGGCCGGGTATTCGTTGCCCCGGTCGGTCTCGTTGTCGTCACTCCACGGGAGATAGTCGGAACCGACCGGCGCCCATCTGAGGCGGTAGTCGGTTGGCTGGGGACTGGGCGCGTCCCAGGACACCGTCAGGGTCCCCGGCGTGTCGCTGCTCAGGGTCAGACCGTTTATGGCCCCCTCGGCCTCCTGGGCCTGCGCGACCGCGAAGACGCCCCCGAAGGTGACGGCGGCCAGCAGCAGGACCACAAACGTCAGCCTAAGCACCGGCAGGGAGCTCCCCGCGCGTCTCCAAACGCCAGACATGCGGTGGAATACGCCGGAGGCTTGGACGGTTGGAGTCGCGGACTTTCTCATAGTCATTTACTCTCCTCAACATTCGAATATGACGGGCGTCGGCCCCGCGTGGCCGGTGTTGAACTGTTGGCGTTGCACGGGGCTCGTCAATTACGGCCAGCGTTCTCAATCCTTATGCGCACTGCGACATCTAAGCCTATGGCCGCAACAAGAGGCTGGACAAGGTTCGTTTGCAACGTCTTGCATAGGGAATCTGAACGCAACGTTTAGTAGGCAACATCGGGGGGGGGGGGGTACTCTTGCATGTATTTGGTGATGCGTATGCGCCTTCTTTTGATGGTGTTTATATAGCTATTATGGTGTGCTATTGATGAGGGCGTTTAGCATGTTTGATGTAGGTACTAATGCCTACACATGCTTGGGTACATTTCAGTCTCGACAATGCCGCACAGACGCGGTACGTTTGGGGGTGCAGCATGCAACGGCACTCACCCTACTAGTGAGAGGGGTCCACCGATATTGATGCCAGAGAACGGTTTGGGCGGAGCGCGTCCCATCCCCACAGCATCGCAACGCGGGTTGCGTTGGGGGGCAAGGGGCCCGGCCATGCTCGGCGGCGAGCTGCGCAGGCGCGTTCTCCGGGCCGTCCGGGCCGACCCGGACGTGATGCTGCTCACAGCCAGGGTCTCGGTCTGGGCGCGCTGGCTTTTGTTGCTCGTCTTCGTGGTCGAGCTGGCCTATCGGCCGGGGCTCTGGTACCCCGCCGACAAGGAGTACCTGTTCCTGAGCGTGCCGCTGCTGGCGTTCAACGGGTTCGTCCACTACCGGCTCCGCAGGGACCGGGCGGTGACGTGGCGCTGGCTCCTCTTCCTCAGCGGAATGGATATCGCGCTGATCACCGCCGCCGTCATCATCGGCGGCGACTTCCACCACTTCAGCTACGTGACCTACTATCCCGCACTGGCGCTGTTCGCGGTCGTCTTCGCGTCCCTGTGGCTCAGCCTCGCCTGGGCGACGATGGCCGCGGCCATCTATGCCGTCGTCAGCCTGACGGCGGGCGCCGGCCTCGACCTCGATTTGGGTCAGGAGAAGGCCCTGCTCGCCAGGGTGGTGGCCATGTACGCCGTCGTCGCGTCCGTCAGCCTCATCGCCCGGTTCGAACGGGTCAGGCGACAGGAGTCTGCGGAACGGGAACGGGAGCTGCTTCGGGAGCGCATCGAGCTCTCTCAGTCCATCCACGACACGGCCGCTCAGACCGCGTACATGATCGGCCTGGGGATCCGCAAGGCCATGAGGCTGGCCGGCGGCTCGAACGAGGAGCTGACCTCCACGCTGGCCGCGACCGCATCGCTGTCCAAGGCGGCAATCTGGGAGCTGCGGCGTCCCATCGACGAGGGGCACCTCTTCGAGGGGAGGGAGCTGGGCCGGGTGCTCTGGTCGCACACCGAGACGTTCGAGAGGGTCGCGTCGGTCCCCGCCGAGATGCTGCAGTCCGGGACCGAGCCGCCGCTTGCCGTGGAGACCCGGTCCCGCCTCTTCTCCATCGCCCACAACGCGCTCACCAACGCATTCCTGCACGCCAGTGCCGGCAGGGTCGAGGTCCGGCTGGACTTCGGGGCCGACTCTATCCGGCTGTCTATATCGGACGACGGGGTCGGCCTGCCCGACGACTACGCCGAGCGCGGCCGGGGATTCAGGGGCATGAGGGCGGACGCCGAGCGGCTGGGCGGCAGGCTCATCGTGGAGACGGGCGGAGGCAATGGGGGAACGACCGTGACCTGCGAGGCGCCCTATGAATAGTTCGCAGGAGGAGACCGAGATGCCTACGACGGAACGGATCAGAGTGATGCTGGCGGACGACCATCCCATCATGCGGGACGGCCTGCGGGACGCCCTGGAGGGTGAAGGGGACTTCGAGGTGGTCGGATCGGCGAAAGACGGGGTCGAGGCGGTGAGGATGGCGCAGAGCGTTGCGCCCGAGGTCATCGTCATGGACGTGATGATGCCGCACAAGGACGGCGTGGACGCCTGCCGGGAGATCATGGAACTGTTGCCGGACACGCGGGTGCTGATGCTGACGGCCTCGACCACGGAGGATGCGGTCGTGGAGGCGATAGCCGCCGGCGCGACGGGCTATCTGCAGAAGGACTCGGGGCCGGAGGAGCTGGCGGAGGCGATTCGGGAGGTGGCCCAGGGCCGCCTGCGCATACCGGACAAGTCCATACGGCGGGTGTTCGCGATGATCCGCGGCCAGCGGGGGCTCACCGCGAGCCGGGCCCTGAAGGCGCTGACCGACCGGGAGCGGGAGATCCTCCAGATGTTTGCCGGCGGCAAGTCATACGCCCAGATCGCCGAGGCCAATGGCAACAAGGTCGTTACCGTCAGGAACTCGATCTACCGCATTCAGAACAAGCTGGGCGTCGATACGAAACAGGAGATGGTCGTCTGGGCCGTGAAGAACGGCCTGCTGGAGGGCGTGGAGCGGGATGGTTGATGCAGCCGTACTGCGGTTGGCCGGGGACAGACCGGCGCGACCGGTCCAGTACCAATGGGGAACGATTCCTCTTTGGGCCGTCGGTCGGCGGCGCGTGGGTGTTGACCTACGAGTATCCGCGCAGCGCGTGTGGGAGCTCAGGTCACCCTGGCGGTGCCGGGCGTGGGTGCGCGGTTCTCGCCCAGCGCCGCTTCGGCTACCGGATGCCGAAGGCAGAGGGGAAGGAGGGATGGGCAGAGCCGTGGGCGCAGGGACCGGCCTTGACAGTCCGGCGACTCCAGTCTATCCATGTTGGATCAGTGGGCAAAGACCGCCAGCGCGAATGGCCTGGAGGCTAAGCCCGAATCCACCGAAGGAGGGCGTCGGGTCAGTGTCCTGAAGCGGCAAGAGGGTGCTCCTGTGAATCTGGGATAATGGTTTTGAAACAGCAAAGCCGACCCCAGAACAAGGAGCACCCGATAGATGCTAGCACGCAACCATCCCGACCGCATCCGTATCGCCTTCCACGACCACCGCCTGGTGGCCAATGCTGGGCTGCTCCTCCCGGTGACCCTAGCCCAGCACCTGGGCCTGCGTGAAGTCGTCGACAGCCACGTCGACCTGGGAGACGCGCCGGGGCGAGCGAACCCAGGAGACAAGATGCTGACCCTGGTGGCCTCGGCGCTGGCTGGGGGCGACTTCATTGACGACGCCGACGTGTTGCGTACCGGCGGGACAGCTGGCGCCATCGGCTGCGTAGTCAAGGCGCCATCCACCCTGGGAACTTTCCTGCGCAGCTTCCGGTGGGGCCACGTCCGCCAGTTGGATCGGGTGAGCCGGGAGTTGCTGTCCCGGGCCTGGGCCGCTGGTGCGGGACCCGGCGAAGGGCCGTTGACCATCGACTTGGACTCCACCATGTGCGAGACCTACGGACTGGCCAAGGAGGGGGCGCGTCACCATGGTTACACTGGCCAGCGGGGCTATCACCCGCTGCTGGCCATCGCCGCCGGCACCGGCGACGTGCTGATGTCTCGGCTGCGCGAGGGCCGCGCCAACACCGTTCGGGGCGCCGCCCACTTCCTGCGGGAGACCGTGGGCCGGGTGCGCCATGCTGGGGCTACAGGACAACTCACGGTGCGGGCCGACAGCGGCTTCTATGCCCACGCCCTGGTCGTCGTCTGCCGCAAGATGGATGTCCGCTTCTCCATCACCATCCGCCAACACGCCCGCCTCAGGGAGTTGATTGAGGCGATTCCCGAGGAGGACTGGACGCCCGTCCCCTACTGGATGGACGGCGGCGCCGACGTGGCCGAGACCACCTACACTCCCTTCCAGGGTGAGCCCGAAGCCGCCCCAGTGCGGCTCATCGTCCGGCGGGTGAAGCCCACGCCCGGTTCCCAACTGGCCCTCTTCGCCAGCTACAGCTATCACGGCTTCATCACCGACCGGGACGGGGAAACCCTGGAACTGGAGGCCGACCATCGCCGCCACGCCGAGATTGAGAATGCTATCCGAGACCTCAAGCACGGCGTCGGCCTCAACCATCTCCCCTCGGGCCGCTTCCCCGCCAACGGCGCATGGCTGGCCGTCCAGGTGCTGGCCCATAACCTGGCCCGCTGGACCGCGCGCATCGGTCTGGACGAGGGGGTGGTGACCACCAAGACCCTCCGGCGGCGCTTCTTCTCCCTGGCCGGACGGCTCACCCGCTCGGCCCGCCGCCTCACTTTGCATCTGCCACAGGGCTGGCCTTGGGAAACCCAGTTCACTCGCGCCCTGGCTCGATTGCGAGCCCTGCCATTGCCTGCCTGACGGCACCGACGGCGCCTGACACGTCCACCAGACTACCCAACCGACCCACAGAGTCGCACTGGCCCGGTCCGCGATTGTCTTCCCCTGCATGCTGTCCCGCCGACCCCGCCCCAGCGCCGCTGCCCAGGACCGCCATCGGCGCCCCCAACGACAACCAAAGGCCGCCACCGGCCCCATTTATCGGAATCGAGCGCGGACCGTCGCGTCCCACGGCCCTCACCCCTTGTTCCAACCCCAAGGCCGCTCCGCATCGGTGGATTCGGGCTAAGCGGCCAACAGGGCAGAGCGTGGATGTGCTTGAAGCGATGGGGCACGATTCCGAGATGGTCCCGTTCCCAACCTGACTTAGCTGTTCGCATCCGGCGGATAGTTGTTTGAGTAGCGATATCCACGTAGACGTCTGCTCTCTTCAAAATCGGGATTCTCATGTGGCGTGAGTATGGAGTCGGCGATGTAGGTCGTGCCCGGTATGATCACGACCTGCTTGACGAAGGACTGGCGGATGCAGCAGCGAGTGGGCAATTCGGCAGGTTGAGAGGTGCCAATGAGTCAGCGAGAATCCGTGCCGACCGATTGGATCGAACGACTACGTTCCCGGTTGGAGGACCTAGTCGACTTTGAGAAGTCCGTCGAGTTCACACTTACGGACTTCCAAAGGCAGGACGAACGGTTGATGGGCTTATCCAGCAGAACATATGGTGATTTTACCGAGAACATCCGGGGACGCGTTGATCGCTATCATGCGGTTATTGGGCGTGAGCCACGTGATGACTCGGCCTATTGGCAGGGTGTGCATAGTCGAGTGAACGGCTTGGTCGACGTCTTGCGAGAGCATCCGGTCTTGGATCGGGCGATTTACACCTTCGACGGGGAGTTGATGATTGGCCTGGATATGTCGGTAAAGCGACTGCCGCGCCAGCAGGTGTGTTTCATGGTGGTTGACCTTGTCGACTATGCCGTTGAGCACAACCCCCAGGTTGCCGCTAACGCCTTCGCTCGGTTGATCGACGAAGGCGAGAGGCAGGAGTTGATTTCCTATGAGATGGTGTTGTTCCGCGGCATGCATGTCGAGAGCACACACGAGATTTCACAGGATCTGTCCTTGATTCCATGGGAGGAGGCACGGCAGTACATCCCCGACATAGCGGTCCAATCACTGCTTGGCATGGACAACAGAGCCGACGGGCTACCTATTGGGGCCGTGGCATGTCCGGCGAGATGGGGTCCGGCGATCGTCCCAGAGGACTACGACTTCGAGGGGGCTTGGCCTGACCGCCCTAGGTCATTCAGGGACGACGCGCTGCTTTTCATCAACCTATTGTCCGTGACCCACGGGCTAGGGCTGCAAAGCACAGGGTACATCTACAACGGCGTAGGGCGGGAGATTGAGCGCCTTGTCGGGAATGCTCCCTCCTCTTGGTCGTCCCGCATGGGGACGCGCGGCGGCAACACTAAGATGGTCGTTCCTGCTGCGCCTGAACTGTTGATGGAGAGGTTCTCCGAGGCGAAGCGTTTGTTCCCTAGGATGCACGAAGCGCCAGGCAGATTGCGCTTGGCCTTGTCACGGCTCGCATCATCGCTGTCTCGGTCTGGAGGTCATGCAGTCTTTGACGGAATCGTCGATGTTGCGATCGCTCTGGAGGCTATGTATCAGGTGGGTCCCCCGGAGCAGACGTACAGATTGGCAACGCGGGCATCGTACTTCCTAGAAGAGAGTGCTGAGAGTCGCATTGCGACCTACAAAGCTGTCAGAGACTTCTACAAGGCCCGGTCAACTATCGTGCACGGTGGAACTGGGGGCGAGGGAGATGTACTCAATGCGAGTCTCGATATAGCACGGCGCACTTTGACCAAGCTTGTATTGGAAGGCGGCCCTTCCAGCTTTCCTGATTGGGACGAGTTAGTAATCGCGGGCGGGCCGGAGTAGCCCCGCGGCGATTGTAGAGGTCCCCGCGACGGCCTCTATCGCTGTGCGCCTCTCTTCATAAGAGCCTGATTCTGCCTCACCACGCCGGTGACGTCCAATCTGTACTGAGCCATCTTTTCGCTGACCCCGTACTTCTTGGCGATGTCTTTCGCGCCTGACCCCCTACGGACTTCCGCCAAGAGCAACGTCCTAGGAAGAAGGAGGCACCCAGACAACCAGCCAGCCTCTTCCTCCTGAGTCGGATCACAAGAAAGGAAGGTGACATCGCCAAGCCGCTCAACGCGGCTCAAATCGTGCTCGAGGAGAGCATGCGCAAGTTCGTGAGCGACGTCACTCCTCCGGCGCGACTCTGCCGAGAGGGGGTTGTATACGACGACCAAGCGATCAGGCGAAGGCCGGAGGGTGCATGCAGAGAAGGAACCGGGCTGAAGGTTTTCGAGCTCGCTGAAACGTTCACGGGGGATCAACTCGTCCCCCGCTCGGACCTCAATTCCCAGCAGCTTGGCAAGAATTTCGGGCTCAACGGACTGAGCGGCCTTCATCCGCAGTTCCGTTCGCACGTCCCTTGCGATTCTCTCAGCTTCGGATTTAAACCCTCTCCGCAGGGCCATGATCGGCCTCCTCCATGAGGGCTTGATTCAGATCGCTCAGCAAGGCCCCCAGAGCGTGAGCCGCGTCAGGGCGGAAGGTCTTCGCAGCCCGCAGGTGCACCGCAGCGACCTGCTGGGGGCGCGCCAGAGCCTGATAGAGGTCGCCGACGATGCCTGCGATCCGTTCCGCGGCTTCAGGGGGGAGGTTGCGGTCTGCACGCAGGTGCTCAGCGATTACATCGGAGGTAGCAGTTGTCTTCTCCTGGATTTCAAAGAATTGCTTGATATCGGCGCCACACCACTCGACAAGGCGTTTGAACTTAGGAAGGTCTGGTACGTGTCCCTTCTCTACCCGCGCCAGAGTATTGAAGGGGATTCCTATGGCAAGAGCGGCTTCTCGTAGGCTCATCCCTCTACGGCTTCGCTCGGCAAGAACCAGGCGACCTAGGTCGCTGAGATCAAGCTTACCTGCATTCATCGCGTCTCCTGTGCGTAAACCGGTACACTGTAGCACTGAAGGCTTGACACGAGGGTCAGCCACCCGTATTATGGGTACCGGAGTTGGTACTGTCAATATCTAGTGGGACAACGGGAGGGAAGCAAACCCATGAATGGTGACACGCAGATCTACGTGAGCGGTCGAGAGTACAAGGTTCCAGGCCCTCTTGTGACTTATGAGCAGGTCGTGAACATCTGGAACGAGCTGCACGAGCCTGAGAACAAGCACATCATCGGCACGCCCGGCATCGACTACGAAAACGACCTCAAAGGTGAGGACGGTGTCCTCCTGCCGGGCAAGGACGTTGAAGTCAAGGACGGCACGAGCTTCTCGGTCGACCCCGAGCATGTCTCCTAGGGACCGTCTCACCGCGTTCGGTGAGACGGTCGGGTTTGGCATTGAGGTTGAATCCGACGTTCTCCGGGCCGTCCGGGTTCCCTGTCTCCTCGCAGGCGGCGTTGATGGCACTTGCACCATTGGGAAGTCATGCGACCCCGCCAGCGGGAAGCCGACTAAGCGGCTGGGTGTAAAGGGCGGAGTAATAATGGACCGGCGAGGCGGGGGTGAGCGTCCGGGAGTGGCGCTGCAAAACTGGACCACCCGCCGCCTTCTATAGAGTTGGAGGCAACTCGATGGAAGGTGTGAAGGATGTACAAAGTGGAACTGTACGTTCGAGTGCGCCGGGCCTGCATGGTGGAAGGGATGAGCACGCGAGAGGCTGCCCGGGTGTTCGGTTTGCACCGGGACACGGTGCGCAAGATGCTGGAGTACTCGGTGCCACCCGGGTACCGTCGACAGTCACCGCCGCGTCGCCCTAAGCTGGACCCGTACCACGGGGTGATCGACCGGATACTGGAAGAGGACCGGCGTCTTCCGAGGAAGCAGCGCCACACGGCGAAGCGGATATATGACCGTCTGAGAGCGGAGCACGGGTTCGGTGGCAGGTACACGATAGTCAAGGACTACGTGCGCGAGCGACGGCGCCGGACACGCGAGATGTACGTTCCGCTCTCCCATCCTCCTGGTGATGCCCAGTGCGACTTCGGCCAGGCCAAGGCGGTCATCGGAGGAGTGGAGCAGACCGTCCACTACTTCGTGCTGGACCTTCCCCACAGCGACGCGTGCTTCGTCAAGGCCTACCCCGCAGAGACGACCGAGGCGTTCTGCGACGGTCACGTCTCGGCGTTCTCGTTCCTGGGCGGCGTGCCGCGGAGCATCTTGTACGACAACACGAGACTGGCGGTGGCCAGGATCCTGGGAGACGGCCGGCGCCAGCGTACTCGTGTGTTCTCGGAGCTGGTGTCGCACTACCTGTTCGAGGACTGCGATGATGAATCCTGGGCCACCTCGGCTCGGGCCTGACCCTTTCTGAGACTGGCATCATGCCTTCAGCCTGATCTGTCGACTCGAGTCGAGGTGGCACCCGAAGTGCCTTTGGCAAGGCGAGCAGTGACCTTATAGGAGCCTGGCCCCACGCCCCATCGCAGTCTTGTCCGCTCACCTGGCCGGCGCGCAATCCTCCGGGAGGTAGAAATGACAGGAGTCGTCGGTCATGAAGGTAGTCGTGGTGTTGAGCTGGTCGTCGGAGTCGACACCCACCAGGATGAGCATGTGGCGGTGGCCATTGACCGTCAGGGGGTCCGCCTGGGGGAGCTTCACACAGTGGCGACCACCCATGGGTATGAGGAGCTCGAACGGTGGTCCCGGGGCCTGGGAGAGATTCATGCCTTCGGGATTGAAGGCACCGGTTCCTACGGTGCCGGAGTCGCCCGATTCCTGACCAGTAGGGGCCATACCGTAGTGGAGGTCAACCGGCCCGACCGGTCAACCCGCTATCGGAAGGGGAAGAGCGATTCCACTGATGCGGAGATGGCAGCGCGTGCTGTGCTTGCCGGAGTAGCCGATGCCACTCCCAAGTCAGGTGAGGGTGAAGTCGAAATGATCCGTATGTTCAAGAGCACCAAGGACTCGGCCGTCAAGGCTCGCACCCAGGCAATCAACCAGATGAAGGCCCTGGTTGTCACGGCCCCGGCCCGGCTTCGTGAGCACCTCACTGGCCTCACCGCTGCTGCCCTTGTCACCCGGTCCAAGAGCTTCCGGCCTGGTCGTATGGAGGGTCCCACCGCGGCGGCCAAGTATGCTCTTCGCTCCCTTGCCCGTCGCTACCGTCAACTCGGTAATGAGATACAGGACCTGGAGGCCGAGATCCAAAGACTCACACGGACGGCAGCCCCAGCCCTGGTGGATGGCTTCGGCATAGGACCAGACACGGCGGCGACCCTCCTCATTGCTGCAGGGAGTAACCCGGACCGCCTCCACTCCGAGGCTGCCTTCGCCTCCCTGTGCGGTGTCAATCCCATCCCTGCTTCCTCCGGCAAGACCACCAGGCATCGGCTCAACCGAGGCGGCCACCGCCAGGCCAACGCGGCACTCCATCGCATTGTTGTCGTCAGACTTCGTCATGATGAGCGGACCCAGGCATACATGCGTCGTCGCACCACCGAGGGAATGAGCAAGGCTGAGGTGATCCGCTGCCTCAAACGCTATGTCGCTCGCGAGGTCTTCTCCGTCCTACGGAACTCAGCCCTATCCCACAGCACTCCTTGACATCTATAGGAGCATCCGGTTCGGCCGTCCCGGCAAAGGTAACGACAAGGGCAAGGTCGAGGGGCTGGTGGGATATGCTCGCCGGAACTTCCTGGTGCCTGTGCCGTCGTTCCCGAGCTTCGATGCGCTCAACGCCTACCTCGAGGAGAGGTGCCTGGAACGGATGGGGAGACAGCTGCGTGGGCACAGGGAGACGATAGGCCAGCGGATGGAGCGTGACCTGGAAGCCCTGCTGGCGTTCCCCGCCGTGCCATACGACGCCAGCGACAAGCACGTGAGCCGTGTCAGCTCCCTGTCCCTGGTGCGGTACCGGACCAACGACTACTCGGTGCCCGTGGCCTACGGTCACAGGGAGGTGGTGGTCCGGGGCTATGTGGGTGACGTGGTGATCAGCTGCGGGGCAGAGGTGATAGCCCGGCATCCGCGCTCATACGAACGCGACGACTTCGTCTTCGACCCTGTCCACTACCTGCCGCTGCTGGAGCGCAAGACGGGAGCGCTGGACCAGGCTGCTCCTTTGGCCGGGTGGGAGTTGCCGGAGGAGTTCGGCATGCTGCGCAGACTGCTGGAGTCGAGGATGGGCAGGCGAGGCAAGCGTGAGTTCGTACAGGTGCTGCGGTTGGTGGAGAACTTCCGCAAGGAGGAGGTGTACGAGGCCGTGCGTGATGCCCTCAGGCTCGGCGCCATAAGCTTCGACGCCATCAAACACCTGGTGCTGTGCAGGATAGAGGGCCGTCCCCAGAGACTCGACCTGGAGCTGTACCCCTACCTGCCCAGGGTCACCGTGACGAAGACAGCAGCCAGCGACTACATGGCGCTCATGTCGGGGATCGGGCGGTGAGCGAGAGGTCTACGGTGCTGCTGGAGCATCACCTCAAGGAGCTGAAGCTGCCCACCTTCCTGAGGGAGTACTGCAAGGTGGCCGGCCAGTGCGCCGCCGAGGGCGTCGACCATCCAGGCTACCTGCTGAGGCTCTCTGAGCTTGAGCTGATAGACCGCCATCATCGGATGGTTGACCGCAGGATCAAGGCGGCACGCTTCCCCGCCACCAAGAGCCTCGACACCTTCGACTTCCTGGCCATGCCGTCGGTGAACAAGCACCTGGCCATGCAGCTGGCACGCTGCGAGTACGTAGACCGGCGGGAGAACGTCATCGCCATAGGCAACAGCGGCACCGGCAAGACCCATGTGGCCCTCGGTCTGGGGCTCGCCGCCTGCCAGAGGGGACTGTCGGTCGGCTTCACCACGGCCGCCTCGCTGGTCCACGAGCTGATCTAGGCCAGGGACGAGCGGCGACTGCTCAACCTCCAGAAGAAGCTGGCCCGACTCAAGCTGCTTATCGTCGACGAGCTTGGCTTCGTACCACTTTCCAAGACCGGCGCGGAGCTCCTCTTCGAGGTCTTCAGCCAGAGATACGAGAGGGGGTCGGTCCTGGTCACCACCAACCTGCCCTTCGATGAGTGGACCGAGGTCTTCGGCTCGGAGAGACTGACCGGCGCCCTGCTGGACCGCCTCACTCACAGAGTTCACATCCTGGAAATGAACGGCGAAAGCTACCGCCTCAAGCAGAGCCGGCAGGCCGTCACCACGCGCTCAGCCAGCGATTCCCCTGACGCATAGGCTCCACCAACCTCGCTGCGACTAAGGGCTCCCGACGACACCCGTCGTAGGCGGACATTTTCGCTGAACATCGCCGCTCAAGTGGTACACTTTTGCTCCGCCACACGGCCTGATTTCTCTCCGCCCTTGACAGTACAACTTGAACCGCTGCTTGGGGTCCATCCCTATCTGCCCTCAGACGGGTCCCGTCGCCTCTCCGGTGCCTGCAGCCAGGCGACTATATCCGACAGGCGCCAGCCCACGGAGCGAGCACCCAGGCGGATGGGCTTGGGGAAACTGCCATCGGCTACATTCTTGTAGATCGTTGACTTGCGCACGCCTGTCATTTCGGAGACCTTACCGATGCGGAGGATCCGATGTTCCTCGAGTTGCTTGTCCATGCGACCTCCTTCCGTCCATTGAGTCTGCAACAAAGTCTATGGGGTTCCACAGCCAAATGGACGCACAATAAGTGGCTGCCGAATCGGGGACTTAGTTATCTCGCCGAAGGATCTGCAGGCCAAGAGCCGCACAGTAAGTGGGCGCCAAATCGGGGACTTAGTTATTTGCCCGAAGTGATGTACCGGATCTGCCTCCACCCGTGACCCTGTTGCTTCCACCGAGTACCCACTGCTTCCACCAATTCGAGCCAATTCGTGCTTGGGGTGGAGGCAGTGGAGGGAGTGGAAGGAAATCCGAATTATCTTGGTGGAGGCGCAAAGTGGAAGAGGTCGGCCAGGGCGTCTATCTACCGTTGTGTTGCCGCGGTGTGGCGAAGTCCGTCCTCGACCTGACTGACTTCCCGGCTACTTGCCGGTCTGAAGCCGAGGTTAGGGGTGGTCTAGTTTGTCCGAACAGCGCTGTTGTTGGTCTACGATTATGTCACCTGCTAACTGGTCAGCGAAAATGTCACCCCATGAGGGATTTGACATTGAACCAGCAGGAACAGACCAGGATCCAAGTACTAAACAGCGTTCTGGAATACGGCCTACCCATCGCCCAGGCTTCGGAGATCATGGGATTGAGCCAACGCCACACCAAACGTCTTCTCGCGGCCTATCGCAGAGACGGTCCCGCCGCACTGGCCCACGGGAACCGGGGACGGAGGCCCCACAACGCCGTCCCCGAGGCCGCGGCGGCCGCAGTGGTGGAGTTGGTCGGCGAACACTACGCCGGCGCCAACCATACTCACCTTACCGAACTGCTCAGAGAGCGCGAGGCCATCGACCTGAGCCGTCCCACGGTGCGCCGCATCCTGACCAGGGTAGGCATGGGCAGCCCGCGCAGTCGTCGCTCTCCGCAGCACCGGTTCCGGAGGTGGCGCATGCCCCAGAAGGGCATGCTGGTACAGGTCGATGGCAGTCACCACCGCTGGCTCGAAGAGCGGGGGCCGAAGCTTGTGTTGCTGCTGGCGGTGGACGACGCCACCGGTGCTGTGGCCCAGGCGATCTTCCGCACCACGGAAGACACCCGAGGCTACATGGTGCTCCTTGAGGGCCTCATCCGACAGTGGGGAGTCCCGCTGGCCCTGTACAGCGACAGACATTCGGCCTTCAAGCACAACGTCCGCCTGGCACAGCTGACTGCCGAACCCACCCAGTTCGCAAAGATGATGCAGCAACTGGGCATCCGGCAGATCTTCGCCCTCTCTCCCCAAGCCAAGGGAAGGGTGGAACGTATGGCGTCGACCTTACAGGACCGCTTGATCACCGAGTTGCGCCTGACCGGCGCCAGCACAATCGACCAGGCCAACACCATCCTTGCAGAGTTCCTGCCCCGCTTCAACGCCCGGTTCTCAGTCGCAGCCGAACAGTCCGAGACAGCCTACCGCCCACTGGCCGCAGAACTGTCTCTGAGCGAGACCATCAGCCTCAAGCATACGCGCAAGGTGGCCCGGGACAACACGGTCAAATACCAGTGGCAGGTCCTGCAACTATTGCCCGGGATGGACCGGCCAAGCTACGCTGGTCTACGGGTGGAGGTCCTGGAGCGGGCTGACGGCCAGCTGATGATCAGGTATCACGGAGAGAGGGTAGACTTTCAGGAATCGCCCCAGCCCCCGTCCTCGCTGTGGGGAGCTACCAATCCCAGCTCCGTCGGCTCGGAGCTCCAACCCATCGCCGACGACCCCGCCAACGGCCACCTTAACGGGGCTCACCGGTCACTCCTGGACTCTCTGGAACCCACCGGTGAGGAAAAGGCCGGTGCCGAAGGAATGGGCATCAGGGCTAAGCGTGGTGCGGGAAAGCCGGTTCGCCACTCGTTGCACCGGACGCCCACTCAGGCCCAGCGGGCACGCTGGGAGGCGGTACAGAAGGCCAAGAGGCAGGGACTCTCGCTGCGCGCCATCGCGCGCAAGCTGGGAATGTCGCGGGTTACCACCACGAAGTACGCCCTGGCGGAGAGTCCTCCCACCAAACGCTTCAGCGCCAAAGAGCGTGCCAAGGCGGAGGCGCTCGCCGCATCGATGGTAGCCGCGGATTAGCCAGGGTGACATTTTCGCTTTTCACTTAGGGTGACGTAATCGCTGGACAACAACAGATCTCTCTATCTACTGGTACATAGTTCCTGGCGTTTGACACAACAGGGCAGTCCAGTGTGTCAAGGGCGGAGAGAAATCAGGCCGTGTGGCGGAGCAAAAGTGTACCACTTGAGCGGCGATGTTCAGCGAAAATGTCCGCCTACGACGGGTGTCGTCGGGAGCCCTTAGTCGCAGCGAGGTTGGTGGAGCCTATGCGTCAGGGGAATCGCTGGCTGAGCGCGTGGTGACGGCCTGCCGGCTCTGCTTGAGGCGGTAGCTTTCGCCGTTCATTTCCAGGATGTGAACTCTGTGAGTGAGGCGGTCCAGCAGGGCGCCGGTCAGTCTCTCCGAGCCGAAGACCTCGGTCCACTCGTCGAAAGGCAGGTTGGTGGTGACCAGTACCGACCCCCTCTCGTATCTCTGGCTGAAGACCTCGAAGAGGAGCTCCGCGCCGGTCTTGGAAAGTGGTACGAAGCCAAGCTCGTCGACGATAAGCAGCTTGAGTCGGGCCAGCTTCTTCTGGAGGTTGAGCAGTCGCCGCTCGTCCCTGGCCTAGATCAGCTCGTGGACCAGCGAGGCGGCCGTGGTGAAGCCGACCGACAGTCCCCTCTGGCAGGCGGCGAGCCCCAGACCGAGGGCCACATGGGTCTTGCCGGTGCCGCTGTTGCCTATGGCGATGACGTTCTCCCGCCGGTCTACGTACTCGCAGCGTGCCAGCTGCATGGCCAGGTGCTTGTTCACCGACGGCATGGCCAGGAAGTCGAAGGTGTCGAGGCTCTTGGTGGCGGGGAAGCGTGCCGCCTTGATCCTGCGGTCAACCATCCGATGATGGCGGTCTATCAGCTCAAGCTCAGAGAGCCTCAGCAGGTAGCCTGGATGGTCGACGCCCTCGGCGGCGCACTGGCCGGCCACCTTGCAGTACTCCCTCAGGAAGGTGGGCAGCTTCAGCTCCTTGAGGTGATGCTCCAGCAGCACCGTAGACCTCTCGCTCACCGCCCGATCCCCGACATGAGCGCCATGTAGTCGCTGGCTGCTGTCTTCGTCACGGTGACCCTGGGCAGGTAGGGGTACAGCTCCAGGTCGAGTCTCTGGGGACGGCCCTCTATCCTGCACAGCACCAGGTGTTTGATGGCGTCGAAGCTTATGGCGCCGAGCCTGAGGCCATCACGCACGGCCTCGTACACCTCCTCCTTGCGGAAGTTCTCCACCAACCGCAGCACCTGTACGAACTCACGCTTGCCTCGCCTGCCCATCCTCGACTCCAGCAGTCTGCGCAGCATGCCGAACTCCTCCGGCAACTCCCACCCGGCCAAAGGAGCAGCCTGGTCCAGCGCTCCCGTCTTGCGCTCCAGCAGCGGCAGGTAGTGGACAGGGTCGAAGACGAAGTCGTCGCGTTCGTATGAGCGCGGATGCCGGGCTATCACCTCTGCCCCGCAGCTGATCACCACGTCACCCACATAGCCCCGGACCACCACCTCCCTGTGACCGTAGGCCACGGGCACCGAGTAGTCGTTGGTCCGGTACCGCACCAGGGACAGGGAGCTGACACGGCTCACGTGCTTGTCGCTGGCGTCGTATGGCACGGCGGGGAACGCCAGCAGGGCTTCCAGGTCACGCTCCATCCGCTGGCCTATCGTCTCCCTGTGCCCACGCAGCTGTCTCCCCATCCGTTCCAGGCACCTCTCCTCGAGGTAGGCGTTGAGCGCATCGAAGCTCGGGAACGACGGCACAGGCACCAGGAAGTTCCGGCGAGCATATCCCACCAGCCCCTCGACCTTGCCCTTGTCGTTACCCTTGCCGGGACGGCCGAACCGGATGCTCCTATAGAAGTCAAGTCGTGGCTTGAACTGTTTGGGCCGAGGTCCGTAGGGCAGAGAAGACTTCGCGAGCTACGTAGCGTTTGAGGCAACGGATGATCTCCGCCTTGCTCATCCCCTCCCTGGTGCGGCGTCGCATGTAGGACTGGGTCCGCGGGTCATACCGAAGTCTGACCACAACGATGCGATGGAGAGCAGCGTTGGCCTGACGATGACCGCCGCGATTGAGCCGATGCCGATTGGTCTTGCCTGAGGAAGCAGGTATGGGATTGACGCCGCACAGGGAGGCGAAAGAAGCCTCGGAGTGGAGGCGCTCAGGGTTGCTCCCTGCAGCCACCAGTAGAGTGGCTGCCGTGTCGGGTCCTATGCCGTAGCTGTCTACCAGGGCTGGGGATATGGTACGGGTGAGTCGTTCCAGCTCCCCCTCCAGGTCATGTATCTCCTTGCTGAGTTGACGGTAGCGGCGGGCAAGGGAGCGCAGGGTGTACTTGCCCGCCGCCGTGGGATCGTCCAGACGACCAGGCCGGAAGCTCTTGCACAGGTTGATCAGAGCACCGGCGGTGAGTCCAACGAGGGTCTCGCGAAGCTCAGCCGGGGCTGTGACAATCAGGGCCTTCATCTGATTGAAGGCCTGGGTGCGAGCCTTGACGGCCGAGTCTTTGGCGCTCTTGAGCATGCGAATCATCTCCACCTCTCCCTCCCCCGACTTGGGTGTGGCTTCGGCCACTCCCGCCAATACTGATCGAGCTGCCATCTCCGCATCGGTGGGGTCGCTCTTCCCTTTCCTGTAGCGGGTTGACCGGTCGGGCCTATTCACTTCCACAACGGTATGTCCCCTACGGGTCAGGTAGCGAGCCACTCCGGCCCCGTAGGAACCCGTACCCTCAATCCCAAAGGCGTGAATCTCTCCCAGACTCCGTGACCACCGTTCGAGATCCTGATAGCCATGCATAGTCGCCGGTGCGTGAAGCTCCCCCAGCCGTACACCCTGGCGGTCAATGGCCACTGCCACATGCTTGTCTTGGTGAGTATCCACTCCGACGACTACCCGAATAGAACGACCGCCTTCTTGATCTACGACTCCTGTCATCTCTACCACCTCCTCTGGGATAGCGCTCTGGCTGGGTGAGCGGACAGGACTGCGATGGGACTTAAAGCCAGGCTCCTATAAAGTCACTGCTCGCCGTGCCAAAGGCACTTCCGGGCCACCTCGACTCGAGTCGACAGATCCGGTTGAAGGCATGGTGCCAGTCCTCGAAGGGGTCAGACCCGGGCCGAGGTGGCCCGGTATTCATCATCGCAGTCCTCGAACAGGTAGTGCGACACCAGCTCCGAGAACACACGAGTACGCTGGCGCCGGCCGTCTCCCAGGATCCTGGCCACAGCCAGTCTCGTGTTGTCGTACAAGATGCTCCGCGGCACGCCGCCCAGGAACGAGAACGCCGAGACGTGACCGTCGCAGAACGCCTCGGTCGTCTCTGCGGGGTAGGCCTTGACGAAGCACGCGTCGCTGTGGGGAAGGTCCAGCACGAAGTAGTGGATGGTCTGCTCCACTCCTCCGATGACCGCCTTCGCCTGGCCGAAGTCGCACTGGGCATCACCAGGAGGATGGGAGAGCGGAACGTACATCTCGCGTGTCCGGCGCCGTCGCTCGCGCACGTAGTCCTTGACTATCGTGTACCTGCCACCGAACCCGTGCTCCGCTCTCAGACGGTCATAGATCCGCTTCGCAGTGTGGCGCTGCTTCCTCGGAAGACGCCGGTCCTCTTCCAGTATCCGGTCGATCACCCCGTGGTACGGGTCCAGCTTAGGGCGACGCGGCGGTGACTGTCGACGGTACCCGGGTGGCACCGAGTACTCCAGCATCTTGCGCACCGTGTCCCGGTGCAGCCCGAACACCCGGGCAGCCTCTCGCGTGCTCATCCCTTCCACCATGCAGGCCCGGCGCACTCGAACGTACAGTTCCACTTTGTACATCCTTCACACCTTCCATCGAGTTGCCTCCAACTCTATAGAAGGCGGCGGGTGGTCCAGTTTTGCAGCGCCACTCCCGGACGCTCACCCCCGCCTCGCCGGTCCATTATTACTCCGCCCTTTACATCCAGTGGGCACGATAGAGTGATTGACTACGTTCCGGAGCGTCCGTACTATCATCAAGGTTATGGATCGCGCGTTCGTCGGACGCCGGCAATCTAATATGGAAATGTCGGTTTGAAGGACCCAGACTAGAGCCGAGGCATTCATATCGTGGCATTCACGACACGACCGGTCATCATGGGCACACGCGGCGTCGTTACGTCCGGGCACTACCTGGCCACTGCGGCGGGATTCCGTATCATGGACCAGGGTGGCAACGCCATCGATGCGGCGGCGGCGATGGGCTTCTGTCTCAACCTGCTGGAGCCTTTTAGCAACGGCATCGGGGGCGAATCACCCACCCTGGTCTACTCAGCCAAAGAGGGGAAGACTTTCGCCGTCAGTGGGATGGGCTGGTCTCCAAAGGCGTTCACGATCGACTGGTGCCGCCGGAACGGGATCGATCTCATACCCGGCGACGGCTACCTGCCGGCGTGCGTACCGGCGGTGGTCGATACCTGGGCCACGGCCGTCGCCCGCTTCGGCACGATGAGCTTCTCCCAACTGCTTCAGCCCGCCCTTGAGCTGGCCGAGTACGGGTTCCCGGTCTACGAGGGCATGCACAACAGTCTGTCAAGCAGCGTGCACAAGTTCACTGAACTGTACCCGACGACAGGCCAGGTGTATCTCCCCAACGGTCGCGTGCCCAACGTGGGGGAGGTGTTTCACAATCCGGACTTCGCCTCCGTACTCAAGATAATGTGCCGTGCGGAGGAGGCATCCCAACACAGGGGGAGAGTCGCCGGCATCGAAGCTGCGCGCGACGCCTTCTACAAAGGCGAGATCGCCGAACGCATCGTCAAGTTCATCTCGGACAACCCGATGGAGGACGCGAGCGGGAGTGCCCACGCCGGGCTCCTGTCCTACGAGGACATCGCAGACTGGCATGCGACCGTAGAGGACCCTGTGATCTTCAACTACCGCGGTCTCGATGTACATAAGTGTCCAACCTGGACCCAGGGACCTACATTTCTCCAGCACCTGGCCATCCTCGAGGGGTTTGATCTGAAGAAGCTGGGCCACAACTCCGCCGAGTACCTTCATACATGGATCGAGTCGGCCAAGCTAGCCTTCGCCGACCGTGAAGCCTACTACGGTGACCCACTGTTCGACGATGTGCCCCTGGACGTGCTCCTTTCCAAGGAATACGCCTCGGCACGGCGTGACCTCATCGGCGCCACGGGGTCACTTGAGATGCGGCCCGGAGATGTTGGAAACGGCATGCCTCATTACGCCACCCGGGACGTGGCCGAGGACAATCGTCGCGCCCTTGGAGTGGCGGCAAGGCACGCCAAGGAGCAGGACCTGACAGGGGTCCACGAAGGCGACACCACGCACCTGGACGCAGTGGACCGGGAGGGGAACATGGTCGCCAGCACCCCCAGCGGGGGGTGGATCGGCTCGTCGCCGGTGATCGCTGGACTGGGATTTCCCATCGGTACCCGCGGCCAGATGTTCTACCTTAACCCGGAACGCCCCAACGCCCTGGAGCCTCGCAAACGGCCCCGTGCCACCCTCACGCCGTCCCTGGTGACGCGGCGGGGCGAGCCGTTCATGGTATTTGGCACGCCGGGCGGCGATAGCCAGGAGCAGCTAACGCTGCAATTCTTCTTGAACTACGTCGAGTTCGGCATGAATCTCCAGGAGGCGCTGGACGCGCCAGCGGTTCGCTCTGTTCACTTCCCTTCGTCCTTCTATCCCCGCGCTGCCTATCCCGGCCGATTGATCGCCGAATCATTGGTCCCAGGGGAGGTGCTCGCAGAGCTTGAGCGGCGCGGTCATGAGATTGAGATGACCGACGCCTGGTATGGCGGAAAGGTGCTGGCCATCCACTATGACAAGGGCAGCGGCGTCATTTCGGGCGGCGCGTCACCCAGGGGCAGCATAGGCTACGCCATCGGATGGTGACGTCCGTCGAGCGCGCGACTGAGCCGACGTGCAGCCTGTGGATACCTGGCTTGCTTGTCATCGGCCTGATGGATACAGGCAGACCGGTACTCGGTGCGGTGGGATTCGGACTGGTGGCGGCGCTTATACCCCGGTTACGGCAATCGGCTCCACCCTCGTCTACATAGGCCTGCGGGTGCGCAAAGAAGGGTACTATCTGGACACACTGGCCTCAGACATGGGGCGGCGAGACCCCTCCTGAATCGTCCAGGAGATAGGGCAAGAAGGAGGAGGAAATCCAATGCAGACACGTCTACTAGGAAAGACCGGTGAGTCTCTTTCCGTCGTCGGCTTCGGTGCCATCGTTTTCATCAACGAAGGGCCGGACTTCGCCCGCGAAACCGTGGCCCGGGCCATCGACGCGAGCGTCAACTACTTCGACATGGGACCGGCGTACGGCAGAGGGGAGGCCGAGGAGAGAGGTGGACCGGCAATCGAGCCTTACCGAGACCGGATCTTCCTGGCCGAAAAGACCGGCAAGCGCACGAAGGACGCGGCCACGGCCGAGCTCAGGGAGTCGCTCGGTCGGATGCGCACGGACCATTTCGATCTCTACCAGTTTCACGCCGTGACCACGCTGGAAGAGGTCGAGACGATCGTCGGTCCCGGTGGAGCCCTGGAAGCGTTCGTCGAAGCGCGCGAACAGGGCCTGGTCCGTTACCTAGGATTCTCCGCACACTCCGAAGAGGCGGCGCTTGCCCTGATGGACCAGTACGATTTCGACTCGGTCCTTTTCCCACTGAACTACGTGGCGTGGTACCAGGGGAAGTTCGGACCTGCTGTTGTGAAGAAGGCCCAAGAGACGGGTACGGGAATCCTCGCGCTAAAGGCCCTGGCGAAGAAGCCCTGGCCGGACGAGAAGAAGGAGAAGTGGACGAAGGCCTGGTATTCGCCGGTGGACTCGTACGAAGAGGCCCGTATTGCCCTAGGCTGGACGCTTTCGCGTCCCGTCACGTCCTGTGTGAGTCCCAGTCATGCTGAGCTACTGTGGTGGATGATCGACGCGGAAAAGGAGATCGCGGAGATCACGACGGAAGACGAGGAGACTATCGCCCTCTCCACGGAGGGCATCGAGCCGATCTTCCCGCGCAGCCGCTAGTCGAGACGCTCGGCCTCGTTGTGGCGGATCAGCGGGACGGATTCCCGCTCAGGCCAAAGGCAACAAATGAGCGCCTACTCCGCGAGGCACAGGGCAGCGTATGCTTCGAATACCGCCTGCTCTATGGGGTCGGTGACTTCGACAACTTTGAATTCCATGCTCCGTACCCGTGCTTTTGCTTCATCGTAAAGCGGGTTGAAGTCATCCGAGTTCTGTAACTCGGCTCGGGTTCTTGCAGTGCAGTCGATACCTTTCTGGTGAGCCGCCTCGGTGGCCAATAAGAAGGCGAACGTAGCGGCATTGTGCTGGGAGCCGGCACGGCCGTGTTCTAGGATACGAGTTCGCATCCGGTCGGAACGCCCTACATAGCGCGGCCTGCCGTCTTCAAGAAAGACGGATATTCCCTGCTTGGGGATATCGAGATTTCTGCGTGGACTATCACGAACAATCGGCGGGCAGCTTTTCAGCTCGTCCAATAAATCTGGAAGGCGTCTCTGCACAGCCTCCCACACCGGCGGTTCTTGTTTTGGCATGATCATCTCATTCCGTGGACGGGCTTCTCCAGTGATGGGTTTTAACGTTAATTGAGGGTGCTGTAAGGCCGATCCAGCGGATTTACCTGTTGGCTCACTACGGTTCAACCCGCACTTGATCGTCCAGGCCAAGTTCAGTCAGCGCCTGCCGGAGTTCCGCCCGCAGGCTTTGCCCGATAGCCGCGTCAACGCTCACTGAGAACTCGACGCCCACGCTCAGGTCGTCCCCAGACCGTAGCTTCGGCAGTATCTTGGTTCCAAGGCGATTCCACGCCTCCGAGGGCACGGTGCCTTTGAGCCGTATTATCGTTCGCTGGTCGACCTGTGCCGGAGACCCGACTATCTGGTCGCTGTCTGCGCCAAGGCTAGGTTGCGAACCAAGGGCCTCGGTCTGGCCCAGAGGCAACTCCGGCGGCGGGGCTTCCGTCGCCGCTCGAAATTCCTCGGCCTTGGCCTTGGTCAGCAAGAAGACGCCGGACTCGAAAGCTATCTCCTCGGCCCTTGGCGGCTCCCTATACCAGTGTCGTTCGTATTGGCCCCCGCCCCTATCGCCGGAGGCCAATCCGAAATCTCCGCCCCCCACGAAATCGATGATCTGCCGACGAAGCATCGTGTCTGGATCAACGAGCCGAGTCAAGGCCCCGCTGAGGAAGCTGTTGCGCAGGCTGGTGAGCGGCCAAGCTCCAGTGTCCCTGAAAGCAGGCGGCCAGTGGCGGTCGATGTAGCCCGCGCCGACGGACTCGTTGAGCAGTCCTTCGGACTTTAGCGCGGCGATGACGCGTCCGCATAGCGTCTCGTTTGTGCTGGAATGGCCCGCGCCGAGGTCGATAACCTTGAGCCCACCCGCTGGTACGTCCGATAGCGCCACGAAGCGATAGCCAGCCCACACCTCTTCCTTTGCCGCCTCCTCCGCTTCCTTGACCCTAGCCTGCACCTCCCCCCAGTCCGCTCTGTCGAACTCCGCGCCTAGGATACCCTGGGACACTTCGTTGGCCACCCGCCGCCAGGCAAGCAGCAGTTCGACGCTCTCCCGCAGCTCACGCCCCGGCTTCCTTACCGACCACACCAACGAGGCTGGGTAGAGACGAGGTGACTTGCCGCGCGCTCTAGTCCACTGGGCGATGCGCTCGCGAGTTTCACCTCCGTCGCTCCATTCCTCGGCAGGGTCGACGACAACCAACGTCAGGCGCGACGAGTCCGGTGCCGCATTGCCGTCTTCCGGGAAACAAACGACCGGTATGGTCGCGCCATTGGTGAACTGACGCTCAACGACCCTGCGTACTTCAGGCCTAATCTCCGTCTCCTCGTCGAGCGAGGCGCGACGGTCGCTGACAACCTTCCGCAAGGTCGCTTGGTGGTGGATGCGATAGCCGTCAGCGCCGATCTTGCGGACGAAGAAGCCGGACTTCTCGAGCGCGGCAGCGGCGTTGTCGATAGTGGTCGTCTCTACCTCAGGTTCGCCGAGAGCAAACCTCAACTCAGGTAGGTGCGCCACTTTCTCCACCTGGCCACCGGAAGACTCAAACAGAATCGCCGTGCCCACCCGCCGGTGGATGTCCCGGAGAGCGCCCTTTGCGTTTGCGTCCAAGGCCCTAGCATGAGCTGTATCTGCGGCGAGATCGGCGTCGATGGCCACGTCGAGCCGGGACTCGCCCAACTGGCCTAGGACTACGGCTCGGAACTCTGGCACGTCTAGGGGCGCAGAGCCCAGGGTGATCAGCGGTTCGTTGCGCGCCTGGCGAAATTGCTCGCGCGAGGCGCACGATATCCACTGCGCAAACATCGCCAGCGCCCCTCGGGTTTGCTGAAACTGAGGAAGCGCCCGCCATTTCCGCTGAAAGACGGACAGCGTCGCAGGATGGAATGGGTAGCAAGCGTCGAAGCGGCTCCGGAGGAACCCCCGCCCTTTGCCTCCCCTAGTCGCGGTGTCCACGGCCGTCCACTCGGAGGGCAGCCGGGCGCTCCGTTCGAAGCACCAGTCCGCGTATGTTCTCGCTACATTCTGCCGAATCCGCTCGCGGCCGAGGTCCTCGAACAGCCGCCTCCGCACAACCTCGCTAATCTCGGACTCGTCGTTGGCTATGAGGTCGAGGGCCACGCGGCGGATGACCTTGGTGATGCGGTCCTGCCACGCTTGGTCCGATCCACTCATCTCGACCTGGCTGCGTGGAAGGCTGATGACGGCCGCCACATGGGTCGCGCCAGTGACAGCGACTGTCAGATTCTGCAAGAAGGCAAGGAAGGAATCGGCCATACCCGGATGGCGGGTGATGAAGTTCAGCACCTCGTCGAACAGCAGGAGGGCCGGGGACTCCGCAGCGGCGAACACCCTGGACAACGCAGCGGTTCCCGGAGGTGTGGTCTGGGGGGCAGTGCCCAGCTCGGCGACGCCCTTGTCGCCCGCAATCTGGCGCGCTAGGTCGATCCAGGGCGTCTCACGCCCTTCCAAGGGGTCCCAGGCGCTGCCAGCGAAGACGCCGACCCGAGTGGCAGGGGCCTGAGCGACACCGGCATCGCTCAGAAGAGCGGGTACGCCGGGGAACTGGGAAGCGCCGGGTCCTGCGTTAGCGAGGTGGTAAAGCGACGTCAATGTGTGGGTCTTGCCACCACCGAACTGGGTGACTAGTACCGTTTCAATCTGAATATGATGGATAGATGTGTTGAAGTTTAGTACGAGCGTCCTGAGTGGAGAAGCGCCAGTCTATGACGGCGACAGCCTCATTGCGCTTACGTTCCAGCGCCGAGACCTCTCGCTTCAGTATCACCTCGTCGCTGATTCGACGGTTGAGACACTGGTTGCTAAATACGCTCAACTCTATCTCAGCCATGTTCAGCCAACTGCCGTGTAGAGGAGTGTAGTGGAACTCCAGGCGCTTGGCGATGCGCCGCGCTTCGGTTGGCTTGAAGGCATCGTACAACGAGCCCAGCTTGTGAGTGTTGAGGTTGTCCAGCACCAACCGTATCGTCTCTGTGTGAGGGTATGCATCATCAACCAGCCACCTCATCTGATGAGCGAAGTCCACAGCAGTGCGCCGCTCGGTCACCTCGACATGCCGCCAGCCAGCTTTCGGCTCACAGAACATGAACAGGTTTCGAGTGCCGTTTCGCTTGTACTCGTAGTCATATCGTTCCACCCGACCCGGCTTGGCCTCGATGACCGGTCTCTTATCGGCCACCAGTTGCCTGGATGTCTCGTCGAAACAGACCACGGGATGGTCCGGGTCGTAGTCTGCGTGGTACAGGTCCAGCACGTCCTCCATTCGAGCCACGAACTCCCCGCTCACCTCCAGGATGCACCACTCCTTCTTCTTCCACGGCTTGAGTTCGTTTTTTTGAGTATCTGGCGCACCGTCTCGAGGGAGATGCTCTCGGCAAACCCCATCGCCACCACCTTGTCGGCAAGCAGTTGGATCGTCCAATCCGCGTGTCCTTCGGGTGCGTCGCTGCACGCGATGGCTATCAGATGTGCTTCCTGTCTGCCGTCCAACTTGCGCTTCTGTCCCGGTCGAGGGCGCTCATTGAGTGCGCTGTCGAGTTCCTCCTTCACAAACCGCGTGCGCACACGTCCCACCGTGGATGCGCTTATCAATAGGCCGCTGGCGATGTCACGGTCGGTCATGCCTTCGTCCGCCTTCAGCAACACCAGCGCTCGCTTGACCTTACGGGCCGAAGTCTCGCCACGACTCGCCATCTGCTTGAGATGTGTCCGTTCCGACTCGTTCAACTCCACCTTGTACTTGAGAGCAGCCATGTCTTCGTATGTCCTCCCTATAGGATCATACATAAGACTAACCTATTTCTTATACTTGCCAAATACACATGGAACCGGTACTAGCGTCAGGACCGGCGCGGTATTCTCCGTTCTGCCGGAGAGCCGCCGGAGCACCATGCCGGAGTGCTCCGTCAGCGCGCGGGTGAAGTAGGTTCGCGAGAAGAACTGCGCCGGATCCCTATAGTCCGAAGGGGCCGTCCCTGCGACCACCTGCTCCAAGGCGATGGCGAACTCGTCCGGGCTGAACGACCGGCCCTCTCGGACCTCCCGGCGGGACGTGACCACTCTGTACCAGGGATCCATCAGCCGTCGCCTCCTTCGCCGGGCTCCCCGCGGCGGATTCGCACTCGATTCTGCGTTACCAGTTCGGGCTCATCCGTCATGGCTCTTCTTCCGATGTCCATCCTGCGGAGGATGATCGCACATCGTCACCGTCCCACCGTCAACAGCATAGCATCCAATAGACGCTTCTCCTCGCTCCCGCGGGGATAGAGCGCGGTGAGTGCGTTGGCCAGACGGAGGAAGTCGGTGCCGCGCTCTTGCTCGGAACGCAGGTGGGCGTGTAAGCCCGAATCCACCGATGCGGAGCGGCCTTGGGGTTGGAACAAGGGGTGAGGGCCGTGGGACGCGACGGTCCGCGCTCGATTCCGATAAATGGGGCCGGTGGCGGCCTTTGGTTGTCGTTGGGGGCGCCGATGGCGGTCCTGGGCAGCGGCGCTGGGGCGGGGTCGGCGGGACAGCATGCAGGGGAAGACAATCGCGGACCGGGCCGGTGCGACTCTGTGGGTCGGTTGGGTAGTCTGGTGGACGTGTCAGGCGCCGTCGGTGCCGTCAGGCAGGCAATGGCAGGGCTCGCAATCGAGCCAGCGCGCGAGTGAACTGGGTTTCCCAAGGCCAGCCCTGTGGCAGATGCAAAGTGAGGCGGCGGGCCGAGCGGGTGAGCCGTCCGGCCAGGGAGAAGAAGCGCCGCCGGAGGGTCTTGGTGGTCACCACCCCCTCGTCCAGACCGATGCGCGCGGTCCAGCGGGCCAGGTTATGGGCCAGCACCTGGACGGCCAGCCATGCGCCGTTGGCGGGGAAGCGGCCCGAGGGGAGATGGTTGAGGCCGACGCCGTGCTTGAGGTCTCGGATAGCATTCTCAATCTCGGCGTGGCGGCGATGGTCGGCCTCCAGTTCCAGGGTTTCCCCGTCCCGGTCGGTGATGAAGCCGTGATAGCTGTAGCTGGCGAAGAGGGCCAGTTGGGAACCGGGCGTGGGCTTCACCCGCCGGACGATGAGCCGCACTGGGGCGGCTTCGGGCTCACCCTGGAAGGGAGTGTAGGTGGTCTCGGCCACGTCGGCGCCGCCGTCCATCCAGTAGGGGACGGGCGTCCAGTCCTCCTCGGGAATCGCCTCAATCAACTCCCTGAGGCGGGCGTGTTGGCGGATGGTGATGGAGAAGCGGACATCCATCTTGCGGCAGACGACGACCAGGGCGTGGGCATAGAAGCCGCTGTCGGCCCGCACCGTGAGTTGTCCTGTAGCCCCAGCATGGCGCACCCGGCCCACGGTCTCCCGCAGGAAGTGGGCGGCGCCCCGAACGGTGTTGGCGCGGCCCTCGCGCAGCCGAGACATCAGCACGTCGCCGGTGCCGGCGGCGATGGCCAGCAGCGGGTGATAGCCCCGCTGGCCAGTGTAACCATGGTGACGCGCCCCCTCCTTGGCCAGTCCGTAGGTCTCGCACATGGTGGAGTCCAAGTCGATGGTCAACGGCCCTTCGCCGGGTCCCGCACCAGCGGCCCAGGCCCGGGACAGCAACTCCCGGCTCACCCGATCCAACTGGCGGACGTGGCCCCACCGGAAGCTGCGCAGGAAAGTTCCCAGGGTGGATGGCGCCTTGACTACGCAGCCGATGGCGCCAGCTGTCCCGCCGGTACGCAACACGTCGGCGTCGTCAATGAAGTCGCCCCCAGCCAGCGCCGAGGCCACCAGGGTCAGCATCTTGTCTCCTGGGTTCGCTCGCCCCGGCGCGTCTCCCAGGTCGACGTGGCTGTCGACGACTTCACGCAGGCCCAGGTGCTGGGCTAGGGTCACCGGGAGGAGCAGCCCAGCATTGGCCACCAGGCGGTGGTCGTCGAAGGCGATACGGATGCGGTCGGGATGGTTGCGTGCTAGCATCTATCGGGTGCTCCTTGTTCTGGGGTCGGCTTTGCTGTTTCAAAACCATTATCCCAGATTCACAGGAGCACCCTCTTGCCGCTTCAGGACACTGACCCGACGCCCTCCTTCGGTGGATTCGGGGTAAGGCCTCGGTGTGGCCCGACGCCTGCAACAGCATCGCGGCGTGGACCCGGTCCAGCGTCGTCGCGTCCCGGTGTTCGCGGAAGTCAACCGTCCTGGTCTGCCGCCGCGCGGGGCCCCTGACAGTTGGCGGCACCTCAGGGAAGAGGCTGAGTTGCGGCGATGCCGCCACGCTCGACTCGATCTCGTCGGCTCGAGCGCCTACCCCAGACTGGCCGAAGAGTTGCCTGTCGCGTTCCCTTACCGACAAGAGCCGCACGACGCCTTTCTGTGTGTCGATGATGCGTTTTTCCCAGTCGTCGAGGTGGATGCCAAGGGGCTGGGCGATGCGGCGGGCTACGTCGAACGGCAGGTTGTAGCCAGATGCCCTCCGGCTGGGCGTTACGTCTTCATCCTCGTTTTCTTCGGTCTGCCCGTCCCCCTCGTCCGCTTCGCCGTCGCTATTGAAGGCCGCGCCTTCCGCTGTGCTCTGCATTGTCCAGAGGAACAGCGCCGTGAGGCGAGCGTCCTCCCCCAGCGCCCCGGTCGCTCCGTTGCGGGCCTGCGCCTCCTCTGTGCCAAGGATCTGCTGCAACGCTTCCCGGCCGACCACCTCCCACACCTTCTCTAGGTACTCTGGCAGCTCGACTTTCCGCCCCTCAGAGGTCTCCACGCGGGAGTGTCGGCTATATATCTCCAGCGCCGGCCCGACGCACGCGAACACCAGGTCCGCACCCCGGACACCCTCGCCCTCCAGTCTCTGCATCCAGTCGCCGACCCGCCCCGGCACCTCCCGCAGCACATCGGCCCAGTCGCCGACCTGCGCGTTCTCGGACCTCGGACGGCAAACTAGATGAACGCTGGTGGCCCATGCTGCCGCGTCCCTGGCCCGCAGCCGCGAAGTCGATTCCGTTGCAATCGGCCATGAGCCAGTAATAGTCCATCCACCGCGAATCATGCCCGAGAGCAGCGCCTCCCATCCCTCAGTTGTCTTGTGAGCGAAAACGACAGCGCCAATGCCATCCTCCCGCAACACCCGGCGGCCTTCTGTGAAGGCTTCCGCCATTCCGTTCTCAAAGAAGAGTTTGTCTTTGTGGCCATAGCGAACCGGATCCCACCGGGCCATCTCGCATAACTCTGCCGCCTTCGGAGTAAGCGCGTTACTTGAGTCAAACGGATCACCCGGGAACTGGTGACTGGGCAGAGTCCGCTTGAGCCAAACGAAAAAGAAATCGGAAAGGTCGGCATATGGAACGGCAAAGTAGTAGGGCGGATCTGTGAACCAAACTCCTGCCGTCTGGTCGGGCAAAGGGTGGTCAGTAGCGTCGGCCTGCTGGAATTGCCCCGCCGGAAGTAACGGGAATCGCTCGACGATTCGCGCAACGTTCGATAGTGCTCCGTCGAAATGTTCCGAACGGCCGCCGGAAATGATGGTCTCTGGAAAAGCCCACGTTATTGGCAACGCATGCATTCCGAATGCAGGTGCAACTGAAGAGTCTGGCCTTAGCCGCGCGTTGCCGTTGCAAGCCCTTGCAAATACACTCAAGGCGCACGCTAGTAACGCCCGAAGAACATCTGAAGTTGCCACACTCTCTATTAATCTAGAGATAGTAATCAACGCTATCTTCTGTCGCGCCGTGAATAAGTCGCCCCACGTGTTTACACCGTACAGCGGCACGTTAAACGTGCCGCTCATCAGCGGGAGGGTCTCGTCCGGCACGGGGCACAAGCCCTGCTTGCCTCCGCGTTCCCACTCGTTCAGCAGGTCATTGACACAGGTCTGCGCTCTCTTTACCGCCGCGTAGTCTGCATCCGTCGGCAGGCGGTAATGGCGGCCTTCCTCACCAGGCCTGAGCGTCACCACGGCGACCATGCGCGCGCCGCCAATGCGGTTACCAAACTCGTCGAATATTACGTCTGCGCCGCCCCGTTGAACCTTTAGCTGAGTTCGCACCCGCTCCGGCGGCAGCACGGCACCGCAGCAGAGGCAACTGGCCTTTGCTCGGGCTACCGTGCCATTGCCCACCTCCCGCTCCAACTGCGGCTCGAATACCTCGAACTCAACTCGTGGCGCGACGCCGTCCTCCCGTACGATGTTGCCACGCAGCGCCCGTCTGCGCCTTGGCTTCTTGGACAGCCACAGCGATGGCATCAGTGGAATCTCCGCGCCGCAGTTCGGGGCTTCGCAGCGCACGGTCCGTGCCCAGAGGTAAACGATGGGGGCCGCTCCGTCAGCGTCCTTAGGATAGAGGTCAGCCACCTCCTCTTCCACCCTTGCTTTGATCTCCGTGCTAACTCGTCGGAATTCGTCGGCGAGGCCTGGTCCATGCCGGGGAATGTCCTCCAACATTACCTTGAGGATGAGGCAAGCCACGGGGTTGAGGTCGCTGGCGAAGGTCTCGCAACCGAGCCGCAGGGCCTCCAGTGGGATGGACCCACCGCCGGAGAAGGGGTCGACGACCAGTGGCGTTTCCTCCGGGTGCGCTGTGCGCACTAGCGCTCGGCTCGTCTCCAAATAGTCGGGGTTGCTCACGTTGTCCCAGTTGGCGAAATCAGCAATGAATTGCAGCAGCACCTTGCGGAGCCCTTCGTCCGTCTCGACCTCGGCCTCCCAACCCCGAGGCCGCCAGCGCATATCGAGCAGCGCCTTCCGCGCACGACTCTTGAACGCCGGTGGGCAGAACGGGTCGCCAGGGTCGGGCAGCAGCAGCGCCATCAGCATAGCCCGCGACGACGCCAGCGGCCGCCGGGCCCACCACAAGTGCAGCGTCGATGGGTGTCCATGCCGTATCGACTTCTCCCGAGAGGCGTGCTTCGACACTTCAGCGATGGGGAAGTCGACCTCAGCGAGGCGTTTACATTCTTTAGGAATCATGGGAGAGGGTTCTCAAACAATACGGGCCTTCCTTTGACTGGGTCCCTTTACTCGTATTCAAATGATATCTGACAAACAACTACTGCAGATACTGGTACCGTCCCCGGTCAGGGATGCGAATCATCCGGCCACATCCATTGCCATGGCGTGCAATGACGGTATTCTTCGCCGCTTTTCGCCGCACGAGCCAACGTCTTTCAACCTTTCGCGGCACCACCGCAGCCGGTGCTTAGGCTGCACCCAACAAAGGAGTCGAGCTCCTTACAACTGTTGGGTGAGGCTCCTCTACTTGCCGTTAGTGTCACTGTCACTCATACCCAGGCCCCTCTTCCCGCACCCCCATCGGCTGGGTCATCTCACCGACCTGCAACCAATAGTGCTGCACCTTGCTCACCTCGTGCCACGTGAAGCTGGCCGGATTCCTGATGGGCTCCTGCAATTGCGGCTCAGCGGCGCAGTTGGTGACGATGTAGAGCCAGTAGCAATCCCTCCGATCCTCGGCCACACGCCGCTCGTTCGGGGAGAGCAGGATCGTGCCGGTCTCAGCTGCCAAGCCCTTCACCTCGACCAATCGCAACTCTCCAGATTGAACGTCCAGGCTCCTCACGTCGTAGCCCAGGTTCTTCTCGTGGACGTCCTCGACTTGCCGACCCTTGGCCGCCTCGTAGTCCATGACCACCCGCATGGCGGTCATCTCAGTCTCGGCGCTAGGCCGGAGCTGCTTCAATTCAGCGTCATCGCTCTCTGGGTGCGGCAGGACCAGCACGCTGGCCAGCCGCTCTACCCCTTGTAGCGTGAGCGCCCGCTGTTGGGTCAGCTCACGACGACGACGGTCGCGCCGCGCCGTAGCCTCATCGTGCCGGGCTTCGGCCTGGGCTAGCCGCCCCTCGGCACCGGTGACCTGCCTCTCCAATTCTTCAGACGCGCGGCCTATCTCCAAATCTACGCGCTCCAGCACAGCAGTGAGCGAGAGTTCAACGTGATCGGCGATGCGGTCGACCTCGGCCAGCCGCTCCGCCCTCACGTCGTCTATGAACGGAGTGAGTGCGTGCTCGTTCAGCCACGCAGTAGCTTCCGGGATCGAGGCCGCTGCGGGCAATCCGTCCAACGCATCGGCGGGTGTCATGTTGCCGAGGATGTCAGGTTCCCGGAGGCGGGGCGGGCATCCGTCCGCCATCTCAACGGTGAACAGCCGTTCGTGGACGATGTGGCCGAGACCGTCGACGACCCGTGCTTGGTAGAAGTCAAGGCGCGCCGGCGTCGCGTGTTCGAGGGAGTGGAAGCGGGCGCCCTTGGCAAAGGCGTCGCGCCCCAGGTCAAGACTGTGGCGGCGCAAGGCTTCGAAGAGCGGATGCCCTGGTGTGACCCATTCCAGATTGTGCTCCTCCGCCGTTGCCCGCTCTGTGGAAAAGCGGGGGTAACGCGACAGGAGATCTGGAAGCCTCCAGTCCAAGCCGCGCTCGTACTGCTTCAGCACGGTTGGCGTCCGGCCCGGCTCGAAGGTGTGAGGCAAACGGTTCACTGGTCTGAGCGACAGCCCCGAATCATTGGCACACGCCGCAATGAACCGAGCTATAGTCTCGGGCACGACGCGGCGCTCCTGAGCGCGAGCGCGGCGCTCGGTGAGCATGGCGAGGTTCAGCTTCTTGGTCGCCAGCCCTTCCAGGGCAGTCTGGCATATCTCCCGAAAGTGTCCCTCATCCACGTCCCTCAGGAGCCGGTCTTCCAGGTCCGCGTCGCCCAAGGTTCCAGCGTAGTAATCACGGAACACGCGCTCGACATGGGCGGCGGGCAGGATCTCGCCGACCACATTGAACACCGCATCGTCTTCCAGGGCGTCCCTGATCTCCTGCAACTTCGTAAGAAGGCGCTGGAGCACGCGCCCCTCAATGGTGTTGGCGGCGACGAAGTTGAAGATGAGGCAGTCGAAACGCTGGCCGTAGCGGTGGATGCGCCCCATGCGCTGTTCCAGCCGGTTCGGGTTCCAGGGGATGTCGTAGTTGAACAGGATGTGGCAACACTGGTTGATGCCTTCGCCTGCCGCCTCGGTGGCCACCAGGACCTGGATATCCCCATCGCGGAACTGTTGCTCCGCGTAGAGTCGCGACCCCAGGTCGTCGCGCGATCCGGGTCTCATGCCGCCGTGGATGCAGCCGGCCCGGAAGCCCCAGGCCTTCAACTGATCCATCAGGTAGTCGAGGGTGTCCTTGAACTCGGTGAAGACCAGCAGGCGCTGGTCAGGATCGTCGAAGAACCCCTGCTCTTGGAGGATGGCCCTGAGCCGGGCTAGCTTTTCTTCACTGCCTGAGTCTTCTACCAACTTGGCCCGCTCGGCGAGGTCGCGCAGTTCGGCGACCTCCTTGCGGACATCCTCGGCGTCGCCGGCCAGCGTGACCGCTTCCAGCATCCTCTCCAAACGCTCGCGCTCGGCCTCCTCCATCTCCTCGATGTCATCCCAGTCGGGAAGATCCGGCGGGGCCGTACGCGCCATGTCCTGGGCTTGCTGGAGGCCGTCTTCCAGGCGCTTCGCCCGATTCTCCAACGAGCGGCGCATCGAGGCGGGTGCTGGAGGCGAGACGCCTCTGGTACAGCGACATCAGGAAGCCGACGGCGCGGGCGCGCCGGTCGTCGCCCTGCGCCGCGGCCCGGGCGCTCTGCCGCTTCACGAATCGAGTAACGTCCTGGTACAGGTCGAACTCGGCGCCGTCGATGGCGAAACCGGCTGTGTGGGTGATCCGCTTCGTGAACACGGGCTCGGCGGCCCAAGTCCCGTCCGGCTGCCTCTCTGGGAAGTAGACCATCGCCTCTTTGGTGCGGCGCAGGTAGAAGGGCGCCCGCCGCCGCTCCAAGGCCTCACGAATGGACTTCACGTCGGCGTAGACGTCCTGGTCGAGGAGCTGCAGGAAGAGGGTGAAGTTGTGTGGGTCGCCCTTGTGCGGCGTGGCGGTCAGCAGCAGGATGTTCTCCGCGCTGTCGCGAAGAAGCTCCCCGAGCCGGTAGCGCTGGCTCTTGTGCGTCTCGTCTCTCGCCGACATGCGGTGGGCCTCGTCGACGATCACCAGGTCCCAGCGCGCCTGCCGCAGCCCAGGAAGGATGTCTTCGCGCTTGGCGAGATCGAGTGAGGTGATGACCAGTTTCTGGTCCAGCCACTGGTTGACGCCGAACTGGTCGCGGATGTCGCCGCCCTTCAGCACGAGGAACCGCTCGTCGAACTTCTCCCTGAGTTCCCGCTGCCACTGGAACGCCAGGTTGGCGGGGCAGACGACGAGCACACGCTCGGCAAGCCCTCGGAGCTTGAGCTCACGGACGAGCAGCCCCGCCATGATGGTCTTGCCTGCGCCTGCGTCGTCGGCGAGGAGGAATCGCACGCTGGGGAGCTTAAGGAGGTACTCGCACACAGCCTCGAGCTGGTGGGGCAGCGGATCCACCCGCGAGATGGACAGCCCGAAGTACGGGTCGAACTCGTAGGCGATGCCGAGAGCGGAGGCCTGGAGCCCGAGCCGCAGGAGCCGTCCGTCGCCATCATAGGACAGAGCGGAGTCGGCGATGGTCAGTTCAGCGATGTCGGCTGCAGTCAGCGTAACCCGCCGAAACTGCTCCGTCCGCTGCCCGACGAGGCCCACCTCGACGGAACCGTGACTGCTCGGACGAACCGTCTCCACCCGCATCGGCTCGTTGAACAGAGGTCCAGTCAGCAACTGTCCTTGATGAATCATGGTGTCAATGCTCGCAGGAATCTTTGGCTAGCGCATCATCCCAGACCTATCGATTGCGGTCTATTGGGTGTTGGCATGGCTGACCGCGGCGACGAGGAGAGTCAACCGACAGACTCTTCGGATGAGCAGGTCTGTTCGAACAACCCGCGGAACCGGCTGAACGAGGGAGACCAGACACCGAACTGACGCGGTGTGGATCTTCCTGAATTGGGGCGCGGTCCCACGACTCATCGGGGCAGTCCCCGCCGGGCAGCACGAGGAGTGGCACTTCGCCCGCCGCACGCTGCTCGCTCTTGCGGCCACACCGGCGATCAGCACCGCATGGAGACATCAATGATGCTGGCCCGCAGCGGCAGCTAGTCGTCAGCGAGGGTGCCGCTTTTGCACCACCTGGGGGATACGACCCAGGTGGAATGTGTGGAGCGGCCAAGCAGAAGGCCTGATTCCCTCGTAAAAACCCGTCTTGAGGAAGTTCCAGCGATTTAGCACATCTGAGCGCTACCGTATGTTGGGGTAGTATACGGAACAGAGGCTGTATATTGTACCCAGGCGTGGGTACGTTTGTTCTATTTCGACCTGCACAGACTTTTGGCGAGAGAATCAAGGCCTGAAATTCCTGTCGGACACAGGTGTCTCGCCACTGGCAAACTGCTAGAATCGCAAAATTCCTAATCTCAACTGGCGACTTCTACCGGGGCTCAACCGACGATTCGACCCCCGTGGGCGCAATCCCTCTCCTGAAGCGAGGCATGACATGAACTCCATCGAGTTTATCATATATAAGCGGCTCGGCAAGACCGATCTTGACGTTCTCCTCGACAGACCGGAGAACGAGGGTCACACCTATGTCGCCTTAGTGAAACGCGTCGGAGAACTGATCCGTGAATTCTGCGCACCAACTGCGTTTACACCTGAAGGCAATGTCGGTAGTTTAGTCGCTACGATTCAAGTTGACGCGGTCGCTGGCAGGGAGGAAGAGTATCCATCACGCGAACTCGAAATTCGCGTGATGGGCGGGAAGCGCCAGGGTGAAATCAAGCTAGACCGCCAGCGCGGAAACCCGCTTGAGACGTGGAAGAAGCCTCTCGCCAGTGCACTACCGAAGGATGACGAGGCCTTCATTTTCCTCGTCCGTGACCACCAGGGAGCAATCCACGCCCGCTACGTACAGAGTTTTCTGGAACTGCCAGCCGCGCTCCGCACTAGGATACTGGCTACCGACAGGTCGACCGGTGTCCTCGATCTCCGCCGAGAAGGCAAGGTTGTGCTCGACTACCCGCTCTTCGCTCGGATCCTCGACGCGTTGAGTGTCGACAAGAACGTGATCCTCTATGGGCCGCCGGGAACGGGAAAGACTTGGCTAATGAGGCAGGTCGCTGAAGCATTCCAACAGGGCATCGCGCCGGTACTCTTCGACCCCAGGGACCTCGGCGAACCATTCAAGCAGTCAGAGGGTCAGCAACCGATCGCACCTGACAAAGAGAAACGGAAAACGGAGTTCGTTGTCTTCCATCAGTCGATGTCGTACGAGGCATTCGTCGTCGGAATCAGACCGGTAATTGAGGACGGCGAGATTGGCTACCAGGTCACCCCAGGACCTCTGATTGAGTTGGCTGACCATGCTGTTGAAGGGGCGTCTTTGCTCCTTATTGATGAGATCAATAGAGGCAATACCTCGGAGATTTTCGGTGAACTGATCTCCCTTATCGAGGCGGATAAGCGTGATCAGTTGCAAGCGCGGCTCCCCTACGCACCAGAGAAAAGCGCATCCGTAACGGACGGTCGACTCACGATCCCTGGCGATCTCTACGTCCTCGCTTCAATGAACTCGGTTGACAGAGGAGTAGCGCCGCTGGACTCGGCTCTCCGGCGCAGATTCCGCGTGATGAATGTGCCTCCAGATTCCGAACTTCTGATAGGCCGGTTCGATGTTGTCGCTCAGGGACTCGACAGCGACACCGAACAAGAACGTTGGGCTCGTCTTTTTCTCATCGCACACAACCTCCTCAAGCGAGTCAACGAGTACATCGGGGCGACTCGTGGCCCCGACTTCCTTCTCGGTCACGCCTATCTGTGGCCGATCTTTGACACTGAGGGCGGTGTCGCAGAACTGGAGAAACGACTCGTTGAGTTGGTCGCCGATCGCATTCTCCCTCAGTTATGGGAGCTGTTCAGGGACGACTCAGAGACGCTGTTTGAGCTCCTCGGTGGCTATAGTAATGAGGGTCTGCTCTTCCATCGGCACGACCCGCCCGGCGATGGTGCGTCGGGCGCATTCGGCGATCAGACAGCCTGGCTAGAACAGTCGGGATTCCCATTGGACGACATCGGCGCGTCTCTGAATGCCCTCCGAGTAGTGGCACGCGTGGGGGAGGACGACAAATGGACATCTGTTAATGACGCCGAGACGATTGCCGAAGAAGACGAAGACGAGGCGGAACTTTGACCTACCGGGCTCATCTTGCCATTGAGGACCAATTCTTTGAGCTCGCTAAAGCTGATGCTGATTCCGAGCAGTTCGAAGCATCGGTCCGCCGGGTCAACCGTCGTCTCGGCACATCGTGGAGAACTCCCGGCGGTGAGCTTCCAGTACAGCTCGTTGGCTCTGAGGGAAGGGTCAGGTTCTCGGGTATCGTCGGTTACCTTGAGTTGGCAAGCCTTGAATTTGTAATTGCGCCGAAGTACTCTTCGCACCCCGAGGCGGCGGATGATCTTATTGATCTCTTGCCAATCGCGATGACTTTTGAACCGTCTTGCGTGAGAATCGATCCGAGGGGAGTAAGAGCGCAGAGGCTTTCCCGGCGGATGAGAGACTTGGTCGCCTCCTACTTTGCGATTAAGGTGTCCCACGCACTCCAGTCCCAACCGTTGCGCGTGTATCAACGCGTTCGAGAGCGTCGGAGCTCCCTGCGAGGGCGTCTTCTGAGTGATTGGCATTTCCGCTCGCTACCTCACCAGCGCCACCAATTACCGTGCGAGTTCTCGGAGCTCACGCAAGAAAACCCCATCGTCGGGTTGCTGAGATGGTGTGCGTCAGAACTGCGCCGCACGAGCAGTCTGGGTTCAGTTCGCCGTCGACTCGCCGCGATCGAGGCAGCGATGCAGCCAGTGCCATTCGACGCCGCTGGTCCTCTACCCAGGCTCGAGTCTATTCCTGCGTCGGCCTCTGAGTACAGGGAACCTGTCCGGCTTGCCCTTGAAGTGGCCCGCGGGAGACGCGGCGCTGCGCCTGGAACCCCGACTCCTCCGGTGCCCACATCGCAGACGGCATCAGTGTTGGTTCTGACACACAAGGCGTTCCAGGGGTTCGTTAGTGCCGTGATGACCCAAGCGGCGAAGCCTCTCGGTCTTTCGGAGCGACGCCAACAGTCAAGGCCCTACGCCAGGCGCGTGGGCAGTCACGTGGAGCGATCTTCAAGGCCTGACGAAGTGTTGGTTGACAAAGCGAATTCGCCTATCGTCGTTGGTGACGCAAAGTACGTAGGTCGTTTGGGGAGTAGTGCTGGAATCGGACGCGAGCATTTCTATCAGGTTGGTGCCGCTGCGAGGGCGTTCGGCGTCGGTTCCGCGTTGATCGTCGCGCCGAGGATCGAGGGAGTAGACGACGAATTTGAGGAATGGAACCTTGTTTCCTTCAGCGGGGAACGAGGCATCGTCGTGGGGATATATCGACTCGACCTGAGGCGACTTGCCGCAGACCCGGACGGAGTCATAAGAAGCGTGACCGGCGCACTGCAACGCATAGTCGGACCCTGACGCCGGATTTCGCAAAGCGCCAACGGGTTCTTCCCCCGATACCAGGCTCAGGCGAGGAACGGGGCGGACTCCAGGCGCGCGGGTCGCTTTGCGCCTATTCCAGGGACAGGTAGACGGTCCCAGCCGAAAGCCATACAGCCGGTCTTCCAGGTGGACTTGCCGGCGGCATGGCGGGCTTGGGTGGCGCCATGATGCTGAATAGGCTGTTGGAACCGCGGATTGAGGAAGTGGCGATTAAGCTTGTCGGCGGGGACGCCGCCGATGTTTTCTATCTGATGAACAGGGTCGAGATCGACCGGATCGGGGAGTCCCTGGCCGCAACACGGACGGCATGAGTCCCGGCTCCGGCTGCGCCATCACCGTCCAAGGTCCCGGTTGGCGGCGGTTCCGGGGCTACGAGAGGTCCCGGCTCGTCTTCAGCGCTGAGCCTTTCTGGTCTACCGCAGTGAGCACTCGTTCGTTCGGCGAGAGCAGTGGCGCAACGGGGATCTTGACCACGATCCTCCGCACTTAATTGGTTGACCAGAAGTGATGTGCCAGATCTGCCCCCGCCCGTGACCCTGTTGCTTCCACCCTGATACCATCGCGCGAAGTATTGGTGACATTTTTGCCGACCATCAACACACATCGCCGACCGGCCCCAACCCCGACTGATGCTGGATGAGGCGGGTAGAACCAGTGTCCCCTTCCAGGTGTTCTGTTACCGTGGGATGGATTGTGGGATTAGAGGCCGTATAGCTCCGTATCCATAGCTAATCAGGCCTCAGTGAGGAGGACGCCCCCTCCACCATCTGCTACTGCGGGCAATCCGACGCGGAGCCACCGTCCTAGCTGCCGCCGCCGAGCATGCGGTCCAAGTTGTAGGCTGCGCTGATGAGAGACAGGTGCGTGAAGGCCTGCGGGAAATTGCCGAGCGCCTCCCCGGACGGTCCGATCTCCTCGGAGTAGAGCCCGAGGTGGTTGGAATGGCCGAGCATGCGCTCGAAGATAAACCGCGCCTCGTCCAGCCTGCCGGCCCGCGTCAGGGCCTCGGTCAGCCAGAAGGTGCACATGGAAAAGCTGCCCTCCTCCTCGCCCAGCCCGTCCTCGGCCGCTTTGTTGACATCGTAGCGCTGGACCATGCCGTCGCTGGTCAGGTCGGCCAGCACCGCGTCAATGGTCGAGAGCATCCGCGGGTCGCGCGGCGAGATGAAGAAGACCAGGGGCATCAGCAGGCTCGACGCGTCCAGGACGTCGGAGTCGAAGTACTGGACGAAGGTCCGCCGCTCGGCGTTCCATCCGCGGTCCATGATCGTCTCGTATATGGCGTCCCTGGCGCTGAGCCACAGGTCCCTGTGTGCCGGGAACGAGCGCTTGTCGGCGAGGCGCAGTGCCCTGTCCAATGCGACCCAGCACATCAACTTGGAGAAGACGAACTGCTGCCTGCCGCCTCGCACCTCCCAGATCCCCTCGTCGGCCTGCTGCCAGTTGGCGGCGACCCAGTCGACGAGCCGGCGGAGCTGCGTCCACAGGTCGTAGGAGATGGGCGAGCCGTACTTGTTGTACAGATAGACCGAGTCCATTAGCTCGCCGAATATGTCGAGCTGTAGCTGGTGCTTGGCGTTGTTGCCGACCCTGACCGGCTTCGACCCGCGGTAGCCGTCCAGATGTCCGAGTGTCTGCTCCTCGATGTCGTGTCCGCCATCGAGGCGATACATGATCTCGGGGGTGCCCGCGTCGCTCAGCTCGGCCGTGCGGGCCTCGATCCACTCCATGAAGTGGCCCGCCTCCTCGGTCAGACCGACGCGCATGAACCCGTAGACGGTGAAGGCCGCGTCCCTCATCCACGTGTAGCGGTAGTCCCAGTTGCGCGAGCCGCCGATGAGCTCGGGCAGGCTGCAGGTCGGGGCCGCGACAATTGCTCCCGTGGGCGCGAACGTCAGGAGCTTGAGCGTCAGCACCGAGCGGTAGACCATCTCCCTCCAACGGCCCTTGTACGTGCAGCGGCTGAGCCACCGCCGCCAGTATGCGATCGTCTCGTTCAGCATCCGCTGCGCGTCGTCCTGGGTCACGACGAGCGGCGCGGAGTCGTCCTTGTCCAGCAGGCACAGCGCTATACAGACCGACTCGCCGGCGCCGAGGTCGAATTCGCAGAACGCCCCGCCGTCGACTATGTCTATGGCGTGGCCCCCGCCCTGCACCGAAAGCGCTATCCGCTCACCTTGATCGGACTCGAACAGCACCCCGTCGGGTATGCGGTTGACCCGGTGGGAGGCCCGAGCGTAGTCGAAGCCGGGAAGGCACTCCAGGCGCATTCGCTTCGTGCCGCGGATGCCGGTCAAACGGCGGACGATCAGAGGACGGCGTCCGCCGCCGTTGCGTCCCGGCGCGCCGTCCATCGGCATGAAATCTTCCAGCAGCGCGACGCCGCCCGAATCCGAAAAGTGGGTCATGAGGACGTTGGTGTCGGGGTGGTAGAGCTGCCTCTCTATCTGGTCGCCCACGCCGCCGACCTTGAAAAACCCGCCCTTCTTGTCGTCCAGGATGGCGGCGAACACGCTCGGGGAGTCGAAGTTGGGCAGGCAACACCAGTCGATGGAGCCGTCCTTGCCGACCAAAGCGACCGAGTGCAGATCGCCGATGACGCCGTAGTCCTCGATGGGCTTGTAGCTCATAACGTGCAGCCCTCCCGAAAGTCGCATGCGTCCGGATATGGCGGCATTATACGCGAGCACGTGTGCGAAGCGGCAAGGTCCAACCGCCTCTACGTCGTTCGCAGTAGGGTACAGAGACCGCACCTGTGAGTTCCGCCCCAGCGTTCCTTGTTGCAAAGGGGCGCATCCCTCGTGTGGTTGTGGTATGTTGATGCCGCCGGGTTGAGCGCTTACGCGCAGTGAGGGCTGACGAGATGGGCGGCCCCATCGCCTGCGCACAAGGGCCCGGCACCCGTCGGCGGCGACCGGAACCTGGCGCAGCCGCTGCACCTCACGCCCCCCTCGACGGATCTCGTGGTTGGTCGTGCTAGGTTGCCCGCCGCTGGTGTGGCGAGGAGGCTGACTCTATGCGCGTTCCGACAGGCCTGTCGGAACGCGGTTCGGTCTGGGAGGCGCTCGGCGACCTCCTCGACAGTCAGCACCTCATACTCGCCTCCAACCGCGGGCCGATGGAGTGGCACCTTCAGGAGGATGGCCAGCTCCAGCCTCGCCGGGGTTCCGGCGGTGTCGTCACTGCCTTCAGCGGCCTTACCAGCCATGCCGACTTCACGTGGATCGCCAACGCGATGGGCGATGGCGACCGTCGTATGGCGGAGGCCAACGGCGGCAAGGCCGTCAGGTCGCCGCTCCCCGGCCAGCGCGTCTCCGTCCGCTACGTCAACACGCCTGAGGACGTCAACCACAAGCACTACAACATCATCTGCAACCCGCTGCTCTGGTTCGTCCAGCACTACCTGTGGAACGCCGCCTACACCCCGCGGATCGATGCGGCCGTGTACGACGCGTGGGAGACCGGGTACAGGGAGGTGAACCGCCAATTCGCCGATGCGATAGCCGGCGAGGCCGCCGCGTCGACGATGCGCCCGCTCGTCATGGTCCATGACTACCACCTATATCTCGTGCCCGGCATGGTGCGCCAGCGGCTGCCCGAGGCGCGCATTCAGCTGTTCATCCACATCCCGTGGCCTTCAGTGTTCTACTGGGAGCTGCTGCCGATGAAGATGCGTGAGGCCATTTGTGGCAGCACCTGCCAGGGCGACATCGTGGGCTTTCAGACCGACCGCGACGTGCAGGCTTTTCTGAATTCCTGCGACATCTTCCTGACCGATGCCGAGGTCGACTACAACGCGCGTGCGGTGCGCTACCGAGGGCGCGAAACGCTGGCCCGCGCCTACCCCATCTCAATCGACGTCGATGAGGTCCGCTCCATCGCAACCTCGCCGCGTGCGGCCGAGTACGAGAAGCGGCTGCGCCCCCTCCTTGACAAGAAGACCATCATGCGCGTCGACCGGACTGATCCGAGCAAGAACATCCTTCGGGGTTTCTCCGCTTACGAAACGCTTCTCGAACGCTTCCCAGACCTGCGTGGCAACGTGCAGTTCCTCGCTTTCCTCGTCCCCTCGCGCCCTCGCGCACGCACATCCGCGAGTACAAGCGCTACCTCGACGAGATCGACCAGATGGTGACCCAAGTCAACCGCCGCTTCGGAACGGGAGAATGGGAGCCGGTGAAGGTGTCCTACGAGAACAACTACGTACAGGCCATCGCCGCCATGCGCCACTATGACGTGCTGCTTGTCAACTCCGTCATTGATGGTATGAACCTCGTCTGTAAAGAAGGGCCTGTGGTGAACGACCGCAACGGCGTGTTGGTCCTGTCGGAAGCGGTGGGAGCGCACGAACGCCTCAAGGTCGGCGCGCTGTCCGTTGCGTCGGTCGACGTCGAGGGGACTGCGCAGGCGCTCTACCGCGCCCTGTCGATGCCCGACGACGAGCGCGCTGCCCGCAACAAGGCGATGGTCGACGTCATCGAGCGTGAGGACGTTACGCACTGGCTGTGGACGCAGCTGCAGGACATCGCGGCGCTCGGCTAGGGCAGTTCGGCCAGCAGACGCAGGAAGCGCGCTGCCCCTTCCGGTCCATTCACGGCGTAGTCTGCCGCCTCGAGCAGCGCAGGCGGCGTCTCATCGCCGCACACGGCGATGGCGATGCCCGCTTGCAAGGCGCCGGACGCCGTGAGTGCGCGGACGGAAAGCAGCATGTCAACGTCCGTCACGTCGTCGCCCATAGCGATGGCGGCGGCGAGGCCCCGCTCCTGGACGATGCGCGCCAGTGACGTGCCCTTCGACAATTCGATAGGTGGGCGCACCTCGACGACGCTCTTCCCCTCCGACACGCGCAACCCCTCGGTGCGCCCCTGCGCCGTCAGGAAGTCGAGGATTGCAGCGCGCGCGGCGCTGGGGTCGGCGGTCAGGCGGTGGTGGACGGAAAGCGTCGGCCCCTTGTCCTCTACTATGAGGCCTTCGTATCCAGAGAAGTGGGCGACGATGTCTGCGGCGAGGGCGCGGATAGCGCCGGTGTAAGGCGCCGCCTCGGGCGCGACCCACTCCCTGTCGCCCTCTATCCACTCCATGCCGTGGTTGCCGACGTAGAGGAGGGCGTCGCTGCCGACCATGCGCTTGCCGTCAGCGGCGCTGCGCCCGGTGAGCACGGCAACGCTCATGCGCCTGGCGACGGCCTCCAGGCTATCGCGCACATCCGGTGAGACGGCGGCCATATCGGGGCGCGGCTGTATCGGCGCGAGCGTGCCATCGATATCGACGAATAGACCGCATGAGCGCACGGCGGCCACGCTCGCGGTCTCGTCGATGTGCTGGAACAGGTCGCGCATACCTCAGCCCCGCGCAGTCTAGGGATGCTCTGAATAAGTCCCGGTGGTTTGCGGGATAGTAACATAGGGCCAAGGCCTGAAGACGTGGGAGGCGAGGCAATGAACCAGCCGACGTTTGCGGACTTGGACTACGAGAGCAAGAAGCGAAAGACTCGCAGGGAGAAGTTCCTTGAGCGCATGGATGGACTGATCCCGTGGGAAGAGTTGGAAGAGCGCATCCGACCGTTCTATCCCAATGCTGGCCGAGGTCGGCGTCCCTACGAGTTGTCGGCGATGCTTCGCATACACTGCGTGCAGTTGTTCTACAACCTGAGCGACCCTGGGATGGAGGACATGCTCTACGAGGTCGAATCGGTGAGGCGGTTCGTAGGGCTGAGACTGCCTGGGCCGCTGCCGGACGAGACGACGATTCTGAACTTCCGCCACCTGCTGGAAGAGCATGCGTTAGGCTCGGGTCTGTTCGAGGAGATCAACCGCTATCTGGAGTCCAAGGGTCTCCGTCTTCAGGAGGGGACGATAGTGGACGCGAGCATCATAGCGGCGCCCTCATCGACGAAGAATCGGGCTAAAGAGCGCGACCCCGAGATGCACCAGACGAAGAAGGGTAACGAGTGGCACTTCGGGATGAAGGTGCACATCGGTGTGGACTCGCAGACGGGAGTGGTGCACAGCATGACCACGACATCTGCGAACGTGCATGACCTGACTGAGTTGCCCCGGTTGCTGCACGGTGGGGAGTCTCAGGTGTGGGGAGATGCTGGGTATCAGGGAGTTGACAAGAGGCCGGGCAACCGGGGCTTGGATGTGGAGTGGCAGGTCGCGATGAGGCCCGGCCAGCGTCGGAAGCTGGAGCCTGAGAGTCCTGAGGCGGTGTCGGAGAAGCGCAAAGCGTCGGTCAGAGCTAAGGTGGAGCATCCGTTCCTGTACATCAAGCGGCACTTCGGCTACGCCAAGGTCCGCTACAGGGGACTGTCCAAGAACACGCAGCGGCTGATGACGCTGCTGGGGTTTGCCAACTTGATGAGGGCCGAACAGTACCTGGCGGCGTGAAACCTTGTATAAGTGCGCCCAAAATCAGGCCTAACGGCGGCGAAACGCCCTGTCAGGGCCGGTTGTAGGCCGAGATTAACCCCCACCACGGCGCCATAAGGCAATTCAACGCCCCCAAAACCACTCCGGTCAACTCGGCCCAGCCTGAAGCCGATTGTTCAGAGCATCCCTAGAGTATTCAATACTGACCGCACGGCGGGGCAACAAGCAAGGTAGCTGGCGCGCCAACACCGCCATAATGACCAAATAGACCGCTCCATACTGCTAGCCGCCGGGCCTGACCAGGCACTACTCTCGGAAATATCCCAGGTGCCGGAGTCTCGCTATGGAGCTTCCCCAGATCACCATCGACCTCATGGGGGCCTACACAGCCCTGCGGCCGCTGGCGCTGTTCGCTGTGGGCGTAACCGTCTACGGGGTCTTCGTATTCCACTTCTACAGGCTCCTGGCAAGAAAGGACATCCTCGACCTCAACCTCAGCAAGCACAACGAGGCCAGGCATCCCGTTCTCAGGAAGACGTTCGCGCTCGTCTTCTACATGTTCAAGAGCCTGCTGGTGTTCCCGCTGTTCGTGTTCTTCTGGTTCCTCGTGATGGCCGGCCTGCTCTTCCTGATGGGCAGGAATCAATCGATGGACAGCGTCATGCTCGCCGCCATGGGAGTCGTGGCCGCGATCCGGATATGCTCCTACTACAACGGCGCGCTTTCGACGGACATCGCCAAGATACTGCCATTCGCGCTCCTCGGCATTGTCCTGATCGACAACTCCCTGATCCGTATCCCGGACCCAACCGACAGCCTCCAACTGGCTGCTCTGGAATTGGAGACGATGGTCTACTACCTGGGCGGCGTGGTGGCGATGGAGTTCGTACTTCGCATGGTGTCCGGCCTCTTCGGGCTAATGAGGAGTCCTGCCGCCGGGCCGGAGCCGGCGGCGAAGCAGACTGAATCTACAAGCCCCGTGCCGGAACGAGCGCCCCCGGTCGTCCCGACACACGACCGACCAGCGGAGTACGTCCCCAGGAAGCCCCCGGTAGTGGGGGCAGGGCCGTCTGCCAACGCCCCCACCCCGGAATTCCTTCAAGTTCTCGAGCGGGTCGGGGGGAGACCGGTCGACGCCAGCCTCATCCCTCCGAAAAAGCGCGGCGGCCTGGCAGGACCCTCCACTCGATCAACGCATCCGAGCTGAACGGTCCCCGTCTCCCCGGTTTGACCTGAGCGGCATCCGTACTATCCACAGGCCTGTGGAACACGTCTGATCAGCTTATCCAGGGAAGGGATTGCTGCAGTATGACGGACCGGGTCGATACCCTCAGCACCGTGAGCAGCTCATGACAGGAGCTTGAGTGCGCGATTGCCCACGTCCCGCACGATCGCGTCGACACGCCAGGCGTCGTCGGCCCCTGGTCCGTGAAGGACATCACCGGACACGTGGCGACCTGGGACCGGGAGGCCCTTCAGGCACTGCGCCGCTATCTCCTCGACCGCGACGCCAAAGCGCTCGTAACCTGGCCGGCCGACATCGACGGCTTCAACGCACGCGAGGCAGACGGGAAGAGGGCCGCCGAATTGGCCGTGCTGCGCCGCGAGCTCGCCGAGTCTCACCGGCAGATCGTCGAGCTCATCTCCAGCCTTGGGGAGGAGGAGCTCGAGACCAGAGAGGTGAAGGCGCGCATCCGAATAGACACCTACGAGCACTACGCGGACCACACGGCGCAGGTCCTCCACTGGCTGGACGCGCTCGGGCCGCCGCCCGCCGGGCAATAGCGCTGCGCATCTCCTCTCCTTGACTCGCTCTCGTACGGCCCCCTAGAATTGCGCCAGAATAGGTTGCCGACGGCTGTATGAAGCCTTACAAGCGCGTGGAACGACTGGTCTCCGCCGGGGGAGTGGTCTACAGGGAGAGCGGCGCGGGGACAGAGATAGTGGTCTGCCGGCGCGACTCGCCCGCCGTTATGGGGCTGCCCAAGGGCACCCCGGAACCGGGCGAGACGCAGGAGCAGACCGCACTGAGAGAGGTCAGGGAAGAGACGGGCCTGGAGGTCGCCAGCCGCGGCCTCATCGGAAGCATCAACTACTGGTTCCAGGGCCGTAAGCCAGCCGTCCGCTACGACAAGACCGTATACTTCTACCTGATGTCTCCCACCGGCGGCGACCTTGCGTTGCACGACCACGAGTTCGACGCCGTGGATTGGCTGCCTTACAGGGATGCTCTGGCGGCCTTGACCTACGAGAGCGAGGTTGAGATTGTTCGAAAGGGTCTTGCCATGGTCGCGGGCGAAGAGGGAGCCGCCCCCCTTGAGTGAGAGGGTCTTCATACGGGGCCAGAAGGTCGTTCTGCGCGAGAAGCGCATAGAAGACGCCCCCGACGACTTCGCCTGGAGGTCCGACGAGGAGCTGGCAAAGCTCGACGCCACCCGACCCCTCAACATGACCTACGACGACTTCCTGCGCTACGCCAGGACGGAGATCGACGACCCGGGACCCCGCTCCATGCGCCTAGCCATAGACACGCTCGACGGCAGGCACATCGGCAACTTCATGTACTACGATCTGGACCTCCGCCGCGGCGAGGCCGAGCTGGGCATCATGATCGGCGACCGCGACTACTGGGGTAAAGGCTACGGCAGCGACGCGATACGCGCCGTGCAGGACTACATCTTCACCCAAACCACCCTGACGCGGGTGTACCTCCATACGCTGGAGTGGAACGAGCGAGCCCGGCGGTCATTCACCAAGGCCGGAATGCGGGAGGTCAAGACCGTCCGCAGAAGCGGCATGAAGTTCGTCCGCATGGAAATGCTCCGCCACGAGTGGGAGACCCTCAGGGAGGCGGAGGCCCGGGACACGCTTGAGCGAGCCGGGGTCGGGCCCGACCTTCAGGACGGCAGGGGGTCCCACTCCTAGCTCGGTCCCTTCCGCCTGTTCGGGATGCAGAGAGTCGACATAGCGCTCAGGGATGGCCACGACGCCCTGCCTGTCCTGCTTCCCTGAAAAGTGCAAATTATTACGAGCCGGTCACGAATGAGTGAATGAGAAGACTGTCCTAGGTATTACCGAAGGGAGACAAGGGGTTTGGAGTTCGCAGAACTGGTTGAACATGTGAAGGACGCGGCCGTCGAAGTGTACCGCACGTTGGGAGACGGCCGCATTGAGAGTGTGTACGAGCAGGCCATGGCCGTCGAATTCCGGCAACGCGGCATCCCATACCAGATGGAGGTCTATACCGAGGTCTTCTACAAGGGCGAACGCGTCGGCACGGCGGCGTTGGACTTCGTTGTGGACGGTCGCCTTGTAGTTGAGCTAAAGGCGCTCGGCAGTCTGGGCAAGCCTAGCATTTCGCAGACGCGGGCGTACATGAGGGAGACCGGAATCGACGACGGCATACTCATCAACTTCCCGTACCCTGCAAAGGACGAACCGCAGATCGAAATATTGGGATAGTGACCCGCGACGGTCGTCGCCCTCGTGGCCGCGTTGGGGATCCCAGCGCTACTGGCATGGGGTCTGTACTTTCAATAGCCGCAGTTTCTGGCAGCGATAGCATGCCCCGTCCTGGGCGCCTTCCTCTTTTTGACTTTATTTAGCAACAACACAAAACAAGTCTCATTTCTCCTTGAAGTAGCTCCCCTCCTCTGGATACTCTTGCTCCGTGCGGCGTAGGTCTGGCCCCCGGGGCCGACCAATAACGTAATGGAGGAGGACGTATGCAGCTGGTTCGAGCCAGAGTCACCAACTACAAGAGCATCGACGATTCGGGCTGGGTCTCCATGGACGGGATCACGTGCCTCGTTGGGAAGAACGAGTCCGGTAAGACCGCCTTCCTGCAGGCGCTGAGAAGGTTGAACCCGGTTCCGGGGGCCAACGGCGACTTCGACCTCAAGGACTATCCACGCAAGGGCTACGCGCGCTACAAGCGCATCCATCCCAAGCGCCCGGCCATCGTGGTGAGCGCCGAGTTCGAGCTCGCCGACCAGGAGGTCGACGACATCGGTGTCCTGGCCTCGTCCAAGATCGTCGTCCACAAGGACTACGCGAACCGGCTAACCTGGAACCTCGACTTCGGCGAGCCTCCCCAGGGAGCGGCCGACCGGCGGGCCGTTGAGGAGCACCTGCAGACCATCCTCCCGCGCTTCGTCTATTTCGACGACTACAGCTCCATGCGCGGACGGATCGCCATAGAAGACATGCTTGAGCGCCGCAGCGGCAAAGGGGAGCTGGACGACGCCGACCGGACCTTCCTGTCGCTGCTTGAGACCGCCGGGGTGGAGCTCGAGGACCTCAGGATGCAGACCAACTATGAGCACCTGAAGGCCGAGCTGGAGTCTGCGGCCATCGGCATCTCGGACGCGATGTTCGAGTACTGGCAGCAGAACAAGCAGCTGAGAGTGGACTTCGACATGTCCCTGGCCAATCCCGACGATCCGCCCCCGCTCAACAGCGGCACGATCCTCCACGTCCGCGTCTGGAACGACCGTCACCGGGTTTCCGTATCCTTCGATGAGCGCTCGAAGGGCTTCGTCTGGTTCTTCTCCTTCCTCACCTACTTCTCCAACCTGGAGGAGGAGAGCCTGGACAACCTGATCCTGCTGTTGGACGAGCCCGGCATCAACCTCCACGCCATGGCCCAGACCGACTTCCTGCGCTTCATGGAGGAGCGCCTGTTGCGAAGGCACCAGGTCGTCTACTCCACCCACTCGCCGTTCATGGTGGACCTCAAGCGGCTCGACAGGGTCCGCATGGTCGAGGACCTGGACGGCGCCGGGACGGTCATCAGCGAGGACGTTCTCAGCAACGACAGGGAGACGGTGTTCCCGCTCCAGGTCGGACTCGGGTACCACATGGCGGAGCGGCTCTTCCGCGCGCCGCACGTCCTCATGGTGAACAGCCCCTCTGACCTGATCTACCTGCAGGTACTGGGCGACGTGGCGGCCTCCACGGTGGGCGCCCGCCTCGATCCCAGGTGGGTCCTCATCCCCGTGGGCGGCGCCGAGAACGTGCCGACCTTCATCTCGCTCCTTGACGAGGACCACGTCACCGTCGGCGTGCTCATGGACATCACCCCGACCAAGAGGGATCGGATAGAGCGGATCACCGACCGCTCCAACCCGATCAAGTGGGTCGAGGTGACCAGGATACGGGACGCGGACCTGGAAGACCTGTTCGACCCCAGCTTCTTTCTCGATCTCGTGAACCGCGCCTACGCAGACGAGCTTCCCGCCAATCTGACCCTCAAGTCGATTTCCAGCAGCAACCCTCGGATCGCTGCGCGGGTGGCCTCATACTTCCGCAGCACGGGAATAGCGGACGGCAACTTCGACAGGAATCGGCCGGCTGCGTACCTGCTCGGCGAGCACGCGCACCTGCGCAACGGCATCGACGATTCGACCATAGAACGAGCGGCGGCGCTCTTCGACCGCATCAACAAGCTGCTGCCGTCGAACGCGTCGAACGGCGCGGTCAGCGATCACATCAGCCTGAACAGGGCGCGCGTCGTGGCGTGAGCGGTTGACCCAACCGGAATAGGCAACCCTGTTAGTCAAGGGGCCGGGACTGAGTTCCGGCCCCTTCTAATATTGGCGGGGGGTTCCGGGCCACGTCGGCATTAACGGTGTGCCGAGGGGCGGCCATGTACGCCGTCGCCGATTTCAGGTAAAGTCTAACAGGGGATTGCGCCGTGGAACGTTGCCTTTTCCAAAGACCGGCGCGACGCTTTCAACCAATGGCCGACTCTCCCGCCATCGCCGCGACTCGCTCCAGCTACGCCGAAGCCTTGGCCCGGGTCATGGGCCTTGCTAACTTCGAGCGCTCCCTCCAGAGTCCGAGTCACTCGTCATTTCATCTCGAGCGCATGGGCCTGCTGATGGAGCGGCTCGGTAATCCGCACCTCGCCGTGCCCACCGTCCACGTTGCGGGAACGAAGGGCAAAGGCAGCACGGCGGCCATGGTCACGTCGATTCTGACGGCGGAGGGCTACACGGTCGGCCTGTACACCTCGCCTCACCTGCACCGTACCGTGGAGCGCATCCGGGTAGGGCTGGAGCCGATCGGTCCCGACGACTTCGCGGCACTCGTCGACGACATGTGGCCAACCGTCGAGTCGATAGGGACCGGCCCGTACGCCGAGGTCACTTTCTTCGAGATGCTGACGGCGATGGCGTTCGTCTGGTTCGCGGAGCTGGGCGCGGACTTCCAGGTGGTGGAGGTCGGGCTTGGCGGCAGGCTCGACGCGACCAACGTCGTGGCCCCCAGGCTCTGCGCCCTCACCCACATCAGCCTCGACCACGTCGGGACGCTCGGTGATACCGTGGAGCTGATCGCCAGCGAGAAGGCGGGGATCATCAAACGCGGCGTGCCCGTGGTGGTCGCGCCGCAGTCAGAAGAGGCCCTTGCCGTTTTCCGGCAGGTCGCCGCCGAGCGGAGCGCCCCGCTCATCGACGTCGGGGCTGAAAAGACGTGGCGACGCCTGAGCTGCGACCTGACCGGCCAGAGGTTCGAGCTGGAGGGCCGCGGCGCGGTACGAACGCTGCAGGTCCCCCTGCTGGGCTCCCACCAGATGGAGAACGCTGCCACGGCGGTCACGGTCGTCGAGGCCCTGTCCGACGGCGGAGTGGCCATATCTGACGACGCTATCGTGCGGGGGCTGGAGACGGTCGAGTGGCCGGCCAGGATGCAGACCTTCTCCCGCAACGGCCGCATCGTCGTCGCCGACGGAGCACACAACGCCCACTCGGTCCGAAGGCTGGTCGAGGCAGTCGGGGAGTACTTCGACTGCAGCCATATGGTGCTGCTATTCGGCGCTCTGCGCAGTCACAGCCACGCCGATATGCTGCGCGAGCTAGAAACGCTTTCGCCGCTGGTCCTCGCGGTCCAGTCGAGGGACCCCAGGGCCCTCGAAAGCTGCGTGATAGCCAAGGCGGCACGAGGCATGGGGTTGACGGTAGCTCTCGAGTCAGACAACGTCGGAGCGGCGACCAGACGCGGCATGGAGCTGGCGGGCGAAGGCGGCCTTGTGGTCGCCGCAGGCTCGCTTACCGTCGCCGCGGAAGTGATCGAAGAGATGGAAGGAATCGAGCCGGAGCTCTATCCTTACCTGGAGCGGCCCGCCAGCGTGTAACGATCGGGGAGAACCGGAGCAGTCATGAGCAGACACGGAGACAGAAGACGGGTGGTGGTCACCGGTATGGGGGCCGTGACGCCTCTTGGCGAGGACATCCGCGAGTACTGGGACAATCTGGTGCATGGCAGGTCGGGGATCGGTCCGATGACGCTCTGCGACCCGGCCGAGTACCCTTGCAAGATATCCGGCGAGGTGTCGGGGTTCGATCCCGGCAAGTACATAAACCCGAAGGAGGCCCGGCGGATGGCCAGGTTCTCCCAGATGGCCGTGTCGGCAGCCGGCCTGGCCATCGAGGACAGCCGGCTGGACCTCTCGGCCGAGGACGCGGAGCGGCTCGGCGTCGTGACCGGAAACGGCAACGGCGGCTTTCCCACCACTGAGGAGAATGCACGCATCCTCGTGGCGAGGGGCGGCATGAAAATGAGCCCCTTCTTCATCCCGATGATCCTGCCGAACATGGCGGCCGCAAACGTCAGCCGCATATACGGCCTGAAGGGCTACACGTCGACGGTGATAACGGCGTGCGCGGCCGGAAACCAGGCCATCGGAGACGCCGCCGAGGCCATAAGGCGCGGAGCAGCCGACGTCGTTCTGGGCGGCGGCTGCGAGGCCGGGATCAGCCTGCTCGGCCTGGGCGGCTTCAACGTAATCAAGGCGCTGACCAGGCAGAACGACGAGCCCGAAAAGGCCAGCCGGCCCTTCGACGCCGGGCGCGACGGCTTCGTCCCCGCCGAGGGCGCCGCCTACCTGGTTATGGAGAGCCTGGAGCACGCCCTGGACCGCGGCGCGGACATCATCGCCGAGGTCACCGGTTACGGGGTCTCGTCAGACGCCTACCACGCCGTCCAGCCCGACGAAGACGGCGCGGGGGCCGCCCGGGCGATCAAGTGGGCCCTCCAGGACGCCGGCATCGGGCCGGGGGACGTGAGCTACATCAACGCCCACGGCACGTCCACGCCCAAGAACGACCTGTCCGAGACCCTTGCCATCAAGCTGGCCTTCGGCGAGGCCGCATACGGCGTGCCCGTCAGCTCCACGAAGTCGATGACCGGCCACGTCCTCGGCGGCGCGGGGGCCCTGGAGGCCGTGGCCTGCGTCCAGACGATCAGGGAGAACGAGATTCACCCGACGATCAACTACGAGGTCCCCGACCCGGAGTGCGACCTCGATTACGTGCCCAACGAGTCGCGGAAGGCGCAGGTGGACACGGTCCTGTCGAACAGCTTCGGCTTCGGCGGCCAGAACGCCTGCCTGGTGTTCCAGCGATTCGAGGAGTGACCCAAAAGAGGCAATTCGGAAGGAGGTGGGCAAGATGCCCATGGGAAAGGCGGCCGTCTTCGTAGAGCCCTACCGCTTCGAGATGACCGAGCTTCCAACCCAGGAGGTGGAGCCCGGAGCACTGCTCGTCAAGATCACGTCGGCGGGCATATGCGGCTCCGACCTCCACTACTGGCGCGGCGAGATGAAGCCTATGCTCAAGCGGCCGGGCCCGGTGATTCTCGGGCACGAGATGGCCGGGGTAGTACACACCCTCGGCAAGGGCGTGAACACGGACTCGATGGGAAGTCCGCTGTCCGAGGGCGACAGGGTGGTGTTCACCTACTTCTTCCCGTGCCGCCGCTGCTACATTTGCCTCCGGGGCGAGCCTAACCACTGCCCGGACAGGTTCCGCTTCAGGGCCTCCATCGAGGATGAGCCGTACTGCAACGGAGGGTTCGCCGAGTACTACTACCTGTTCCCGGGACACTACGTCTTCAAGGTGCCGGACGAGCTTCCCGACGAGGCCGTGACCGCGGTGAACTGCGCCGTCTCGCAGGTCATCTACGCGCTGCAGATCGGCGGCGCACGGATGGGCGACGCCGTAGTCGTGCAGGGGGCGGGAGGCCTCGGTCTTTATGCGACGGCTGCGGCCCGCGACATGGGCGCCGGACGTGTGATCACCATCGACGGGCTGGCACAGAGGCTCGACCTCGCCCAACAGTGCGGCGCCGACGACACCATCGACATCAATGAGTACCCCACTGCGGAGGACCGGGCCGAAAGGGTCAAGGAGCTGACCGGCGGATGGGGCGCGGACGTGTGCCTGGAGCTCGTGGGGTACCCACAGGTGGCCGCGGAGGGCCTCCAGATGCTCAGGCGCGGCGGCACACTGGTCGAGGTCGGCAACATCTGGGCGAATAGCAACGTCACCCTCGACCTGTCCAAGCTGATCTGGGGGCAAACGCGGATCATACCCGCCGCCCACTACAACCCCGAGATCCTGCCGGCGGCGCTCGACTTCCTGGTACGGACGAAAGACCGCTACCCGCTGACCAGCGTGATGTCCCATAGGTACCCGCTGGAGCAGATAGGAGAGGCGTTCGAGCAGTCCGAGTGGCTGGGGAGGAGCGAAGGCACCGCCATCACCCGGGCCTTCCTCGCCCCGTAGGCACAGCCGAGTAGGTGCCCGTATGACCTCGATTCGACCGACTGCGGTGGCGCCTCGAGACGGCTACCGCATCTGGCTCCGCTACTCAGACGGCTCCGCTGGTGAAGTGGACCTGTCGCATCTGGCGGGCGCCGGCGTGTTTGAGGCCTGGAACGACCGAGCTTGCTTCGAGGCTGTACACATTACCGAATACGACGCCGTCGCCTGGGACGAGGACTTAGAGCTATGTCCCGATGCACTCTATATGCAGCTTACCGGCAAGTCACTTGCCGACGTTATGCCGAGGATTGCGTCGGTTCTGGACAATGCCTGAAGTCTGCCGCTTCAAAGTGGGCGGTCTTGAAGTTGGCGCCTAAAGAAGCCCTCTACATGAATTGACAATACCGACTTCTCCTTCGTAATATGACGCTCGCTGACTTGAGAGGCCATCGCTCAGTATCGAAGGAGAGGACAACATGCCCGCGCTGACTCAGGAACAGCTTGACCACTTCCATACCAAAGGCTACGTGGTCGTCGAGGACGTAGTCCCCGATGAGGTGCTAGACCCGCTGGAGGACGAGTACGCCATGGTGCTCGACAGCCTCGCCAACGAGCTGTTCGAGGACGGAGTCATCTCATCGACCTACGCCGGCCTGCCGTTCAGTGATCGGCTGACCCGCGTCTACCAGGACAGCGGGACGGTCCACTCGGGCTACTTCGACTTCTCCATGCCACAGGGTGAGATAAAGAGCGACACGCCTATGTGGCACGGCCCTGCGGTGTTCAACACGCTTACGGCTCCCCCGATCCTCGACGCCGTAGAGTCGATCATCGGCCCGGAGATATACTCCAACCCGGTGCAGCACGTCCGCCTTAACCCGAATCCACCGATGCGGAGCGGCCTTGGGGTTGGAACAAGGGGTGAGGGCCGTGGGACGCGACGGTCCGCGCTCGATTCCGATAAATGGGGCCGGTGGCGGCCTTTGGTTGTCGTTGGGGGCGCCGATGGCGGTCCTGGGCAGCGGCGCTGGGGCGGGGTCGGCGGGACAGCATGCAGGGGAAGACAATCGCGGACCGGGCCGGTGCGACTCTGTGGGTCGGTTGGGTAGTCTGGTGGACGTGTCAGGCGCCGTCGGTGCCGTCAGGCAGGCAATGGCAGGGCTCGCAATCGAGCCAGCGCGCGAGTGAACTGGGTTTCCCAAGGCCAGCCCTGTGGCAGATGCAAAGTGAGGCGGCGGGCCGAGCGGGTGAGCCGTCCGGCCAGGGAGAAGAAGCGCCGCCGGAGGGTCTTGGTGGTCACCACCCCCTCGTCCAGACCGATGCGCGCGGTCCAGCGGGCCAGGTTATGGGCCAGCACCTGGACGGCCAGCCATGCGCCGTTGGCGGGGAAGCGGCCCGAGGGGAGATGGTTGAGGCCGACGCCGTGCTTGAGGTCTCGGATAGCATTCTCAATCTCGGCGTGGCGGCGATGGTCGGCCTCCAGTTCCAGGGTTTCCCCGTCCCGGTCGGTGATGAAGCCGTGATAGCTGTAGCTGGCGAAGAGGGCCAGTTGGGAACCGGGCGTGGGCTTCACCCGCCGGACGATGAGCCGCACTGGGGCGGCTTCGGGCTCACCCTGGAAGGGAGTGTAGGTGGTCTCGGCCACGTCGGCGCCGCCGTCCATCCAGTAGGGGACGGGCGTCCAGTCCTCCTCGGGAATCGCCTCAATCAACTCCCTGAGGCGGGCGTGTTGGCGGATGGTGATGGAGAAGCGGACATCCATCTTGCGGCAGACGACGACCAGGGCGTGGGCATAGAAGCCGCTGTCGGCCCGCACCGTGAGTTGTCCTGTAGCCCCAGCATGGCGCACCCGGCCCACGGTCTCCCGCAGGAAGTGGGCGGCGCCCCGAACGGTGTTGGCGCGGCCCTCGCGCAGCCGAGACATCAGCACGTCGCCGGTGCCGGCGGCGATGGCCAGCAGCGGGTGATAGCCCCGCTGGCCAGTGTAACCATGGTGACGCGCCCCCTCCTTGGCCAGTCCGTAGGTCTCGCACATGGTGGAGTCCAAGTCGATGGTCAACGGCCCTTCGCCGGGTCCCGCACCAGCGGCCCAGGCCCGGGACAGCAACTCCCGGCTCACCCGATCCAACTGGCGGACGTGGCCCCACCGGAAGCTGCGCAGGAAAGTTCCCAGGGTGGATGGCGCCTTGACTACGCAGCCGATGGCGCCAGCTGTCCCGCCGGTACGCAACACGTCGGCGTCGTCAATGAAGTCGCCCCCAGCCAGCGCCGAGGCCACCAGGGTCAGCATCTTGTCTCCTGGGTTCGCTCGCCCCGGCGCGTCTCCCAGGTCGACGTGGCTGTCGACGACTTCACGCAGGCCCAGGTGCTGGGCTAGGGTCACCGGGAGGAGCAGCCCAGCATTGGCCACCAGGCGGTGGTCGTCGAAGGCGATACGGATGCGGTCGGGATGGTTGCGTGCTAGCATCTATCGGGTGCTCCTTGTTCTGGGGTCGGCTTTGCTGTTTCAAAACCATTATCCCAGATTCACAGGAGCACCCTCTTGCCGCTTCAGGACACTGACCCGACGCCCTCCTTCGGTGGATTCGGGCTTAAGCCGCCGGAGCACCTGGCGCCTACCGACGACTCCGGCAACTCGCTTGTCCGCGCCACCCCCTGGCACCAGGACCTCGGCGTGGTGAGCACCCAGGCCGACGATACCGAGATGCTCACAGTGTGGATACCCGTCTGGGACGCCGACGAGAGGGCCGGATGCCTCCACCTCGTGCCCTGGAGCCACGAGGAGGGTTTGGCCTTCCACTGCGCGGGCCCGAACGCATCGACGCCCGGGCTGCACATCCCGGAAGACCGGTTCAGAGCCCAAGACGCCGTCCCTCTACCCATGAAGCGGGGGAGCGCCCTCTTCATGCATCGGCTGACCTGCCACGGGTCACTCCCCAACAAGAGTGACCGCATAAGGTGGAGCCTAGACCTCAGGTACAACCCGATGGGGCAGAACACCGGCAGAGAGGTCTTCCCCGGCTTCGTCGCCCGGAGCAGGTCCCAACCCGAAGCCGAGCTGCACGACCCGGTTGCGTGGAGGCAGTCCTGGCTGGACACGCGTGAAAGGCTCGCGCAGGAAGAGCCCTGGACCTTCCAGCGGTGGAACACCGACGACCCAGCCTGCGCTTAGATGGCGTACCAATGATTCCGTGGCGAGCCTACGAGCGCGCGCAGGAGGTCTTGGCTACCGTTGAGGTTCTGAGCGATCCGGATCTCGTCGAACAGATCCGACAGGGTGAACGCGAGATTGAAGCGGGCGAGGGTATCGCAATTGAGGAGCTCAAAGCGCAACTCTACCGCTCCCTCCCCGAAAACGGGGAGTCCACCCCCTAGCCGCCGCGCCGCAGCACGCGGCCAGGACGCGCGCCCGTGTGCGCGCCGTCGCTCACGACCGGCTCGCCCGCCACGAACACGTGCGGCACGCCCCCCGCCAGTTGGTGCGGGTCCTCGAAGGTGGACATGTCGATAACCGTGTCCGGGTCGAAGATTGCCAGGTCGGCCACCAGCCCCTCCTCGACCCTCCCGCGGTCCTTGAGGCCCAGCCGCTCGGCCGGCATCCCGCTCATCTTCTCCACCGCCGTCTCCAGCGACATTATCGACTGCTCCCGAACGTACCGGCCCAGGATGCGCGGGTAGGTCCCGTAGAAGCGCGGGTGGTGCTGCTCGCTCCCGTGGACGCCCGTCGGCGAGATCGCCAGGCCGTCCGAGCCGATCATGCCCAGCGGGTGGGACAGGAAGAAGCGGACATCGCGCTCGCTCCGGTTGTGGACGACCGCCGACACCGCGCTCCCCTCCTCCTCCTCGATCTGAAGGGCGGCCTCAGCGGGCTCGACCTCTCGCTCGGCCGCGATCTCCGCGATGGACCGTCCGACGAGCCCCCTGTTCGAGTCGGTACTCACCTCGGCGATGATCCAGGTGTCCCACAGCGGCCTCACCCCACCGAGGCCCGCTCTCACTTCGTCGCGGATGCGGGCCCGCATTTCGGGATCGCGCAGCCGTGCCATGTAGGTCTCGATCCCTCCGGCCTGCGCCCAGTTCGGGACGGTCTGGTCGATGCCCGCCTGCCCCGCGGTATAGGGGTAGGAGTCGTAGGTGATGTCCAGGCCGCCGTCACGGGCGTTCTCGAACAGCTCCATCATCTCGGGGCCGCGCCCGACCGGATCGGACTCCGGCTTGCGCCAGCCTCCCATGTCGGGCTGCGAGCCGATGGCGAGGTGTGAGAACTGGACGGGCAGACCGCCCTTCTGGCCGATCTCGACCGCCTCCTCGATGGCGAGAAGGTGCCTTCCCGCGCCGACCCTCGCGTGGGTCACGTAGAAGACACCGTCGTAGTGCGCGATGGCGCGGCAGAGCTCGACCAGCTCCTCGGTGGACATGTAGCCGGAGGGCGACAGCGACAGGCCCGTGGACAGCGAGAACGCGCCCTGCTCGATAGCTTCGGCGGCCAGGCGCTGCATCTCCCGCATCTCGTCCCGCGTCGCCGGCCGGTCCTCGTTCGCACCGACGGCGATCTGGAGCGCCGCCTGGCCCAGCTGCGGAGCGATGTTGATGCTCATGCCATTGGCTTCAAGGCGCTCGGCCCAGCCGTTCAGGTCCGACCACTCGCCCCACTCGAACTTCCACCCCATCCCAATGTTGGCGGCGCTTGCTGGACCCAACGGGAACGGCGAGTAGCTGCAGTTGCCCGTCACCTCCGTGGTCACGCCCTGGTGCACCTTGCTCTCGCCTCCGGGGTCGTCGAACAGCGACATGTCGGAGTGCGAGTGCATGTCGATGAATCCGGGCGCGACGATCAGGCCCTCGGCATCGACTATACGGCCCGCCGCCGCGTCCTCGAGGCTCCCGATGGCCTCTATCTTGCCGCCCCTGATACCCACGTCGGCGTCGTACCGGAGCCTGCCGGTGCCGTCTATGATCGTTCCATTCTTGATTAGGGTGTCGAACGCCATGTGGACTCTCCTTACCGTGCGACCGCTCAGCAGGCTCCCACATGCACGGCGGTCTCGATATTGGCTCCGCCAGAACGGCGGAAACTTGGGCGGCCAGCCTACCACCTCGTCTTCGGCCAGTACACCCCCGGCCAGTCCTCCCAGCGCAGTCCGACCAGCCGCGCGGCGCGAATGCTTGCCCCTGGCGGAGATTGCGACCTGATATTCCCATTGACGTCCGCGAACGATTGTGCTATTATATCCGGATGAAGTCCACCTCCCTCACCATTGGAGAGCCTGTCCCTGATTCGCCCGAATGCGCTCTCCTTCCGTCCGTATTAGCCTCAAGAACGCCCCAAAACCGGTCCCGTCACCGGGGCTCTTAGCTACAGCGTGACGCAATTTGGGCAGTTTGAGACAATTTTTCGGCCAACCCTCTCGCCAATGCCAATCTCGCATACGCGCCATATTCGAGCTGCTCACGGGCGAAGCTCCTAGGTCTGGGTGAGGGATCTGGGTACACGGAGTTTCGTTTGACGCCTCTCCCCGCTGCCCGTACAATCCTCCGCATCCGGTTTTCTTCAAGGTTGGTGACGCTGAATGGACCTGGAGCTACGAAGTAAGAACGCCATCGTTACGGGTGGCGGATCGAATATCGGCCGCAGCATCGTTCTGACGCTGGCTGAAGAGGGCGCCAACATCGCCGTGTTCGACGTAGACGAGGAGACGGCGGGCAGCGTCGTCCAGGAGGCCCGGGACGCCGGTGCCGCCGGAGAGCTGTCCGTCCACCCCACCGATATAACTGACCAGGGGCAGGTGGAGGCCTCGGTCGGAGCCGTGATCGAGAAGCTGGGGCAGGTGCATGTTCTGGTCAACGGCGTCGGCTGGGACGAGACCTCGCCGTTCGTCGGCCAGCAGGCCGAGTTCCACGAGAAGGTCGTACGCATAAACTACATGGGCCCCGTAAACCTGATGCGGGCGACGGTTCCCCACATGGTGAAGAACGGCTACGGCCGGGTCGTCAGCCTCGGCTCCGACGCCGGCAGGGCTGGCGAGTACCACGAGGCCGTCTACGCCGGGGCCAAAGCGGGCGTGATCGGATTGTCCAAGTCGCTGGCCAAGGAGGTCGGCAGGCAGAACGTGACGTTCAACGTGGTCTGCCCAGGCCTCACGATCGCTGAGCCGGGATCGGCCGGCAGGATAAGCATGTGGTCCCAGGAGGCGCTCGACTACTGGACTCCTGAGCGCCGCCACAGCGCCGCCAGACGCTACGCCCTCAAGCGGCTCGGCACGCCGCAGGACGTGGCGAACGTCGTCGTCTTCCTGGCCTCGGACCGCTGCAACTTCGTCACCGGGCAGGTGTGGAGCGTCAGCGGCGGCTACACGATGATGTGAGGGCGGGCCACCCCCCCCCCTGACAGCCATGCTGCAAACTCCTCCCGATCTCGTCGAGCGGTACCGGCGCGAGGGGTCGTGGGGCGACTCGGTCGTGACGGACTACCTCGACCGCTGGGCCGACGAGAAGCCCGATAGCACCGCCATCGTATCCCACTTCCACCAGGACGACCGGTCCGTCTCCCTCAGCTACGGGGAGGTCCGGCGACTCGTAGACCTTGCGGCCCGCTCGCTGCTCGACCTGGGCGTCCAGCCGGGCGACAGGGTGGCGGTGCAGCTCCCGAACTGGTGGCAATTCCCGGTCCTGTACCTGGCGTGCGTCCGAGTAGGCGCGACCATCATCCCCATCACCCCGATCATGCGCCACCGGCAGGTTCGCCACATCCTGGAGCGCACCGGCGCCAGGGTCGTCGTCGTGCCGTCGACGTTCCGGGGATTCGACCACGCGGCGATGGCGAAGCAGCTGGCCGCCGAGCTTCCGTCTCCTCCAAGAGTCGTCGTCGTCGGGGACGACGCGCCGCCCGGCATGCTCTCCTTCGACAGGGACATCGTTTCCGAGCGGCCGGATGCTTCGGAGGACTTGGGCCGGCTGCGGCCCGACCCGGTCCGGGGGGTGACCTGCATCTGCTTCACCTCGGGGACCACCGGCGAGCCCAAGGGCGTGATGCACAATCAGGCCACGATCATGTTCCAGGTCCGCGGCCCGGCCTCCGTCCTCGGCCTCGGCGGCGAGGACACCGTGCTCATGGCGTCGCCGCTGGGCCACTACACCGGCTTCGCATACGGCATCAATGCCCCGATGGTGTGGGGGATGAAGACTGTCCTGATGGACTACTGGCAGCCGGACACGGCTGTACGACTGGTGGCCGAAGAGCAGGTGACGTGGACCTGGGCTTCCACCACCTTCCTCCTCGACTTCGTCCGGTGCGAGGCCCACGATGTCCACGACATCCCCTCCCTGCGCTACTTCATCTGCGGGGGCTCGAAGATACCCGGAGCGCTCATCGAGGAGACACACGCCAGGCTCCCCTTCCGCGTCATACCGGACTGGGGCATGACCGAGTGCGGCGGGGTCACCTTCGTGTGGCCCTCTGACCCTCCGTCCAGGGCGGCCCAGACCGACGGCGGACCGGTCGACGGTATGGAGGTGGCTGTGCTCGACCCGGTCACGCGGGAGCCCGCGCCGACGGGCGCTGAGGGGCTCCTGGTCATGCGGGGGCCGGGTCAGTTCGTGGGCTACTACCAACGCCCCGACCTGTGGGCCGCCGCGCACGACGGCGATCGCTGGTTCGACACGGGAGACCTGGCCCGCATGGACGAGCAGGGCTACATCCGCATAGTTGGCCGGACAAAGGACATCATAATCCGCGGGGGCGAGAACATCCCGGTCGCCGACGTCGAGGAGATACTCTTCCGGCATCCGAAGGTCCGGGAAGCGGCGCTCGTCGCGACGGCGGACGCCCGGCTGGGCGAGCGCGCCTGCGCCTGCGTGCTCCTCAGGCCGGGGGAGCGGATGTCGTTCGAAGAGATGCAAGCCTGGTTCGCGGAGAGCCAGACGGCCAAGCAGTACTGGCCTGAGCGCCTGGAGGTGTTCGACGAGCTCCCGAGGACGCCCTCGGGAAAGGTACAGAAGTTCGTGCTCAGAGACCTCGTAAATGCCCGCGCCGGGCAGGTAGGAGACACTGATGGACAGGGATAACCACGTACTATACGGGAGCTTCGACGGCCACTACGTCACCATGACGAGGGGCGACGGCGTCTACGTCTACGACGGCGACGGCAACCGGTACCTCGACGCCGTGGGCGGGGTGTGCGTCGTAAACATCGGCCACGGCGTACAGGAGATCATCGACGCCATCAACAAGCAGGCGGCGGTCCTCACCTACACCTACGGCGGCATAGTCGACAACGAGCCCCGGCAGAGGCTGGCCCGCAAGCTCCAGGATTGGGCGCCCCCGGGCATGGGGCACACGCGGACGCTGTTCTGCTCAGGCGGAGCGGAGGCCAACGAGGGGGCCTTGAAGTTGGCCTACCAGTACCACCGGGAGCGGGGGAACCCCACCAAGCGGAAGGTCATCGGCAGGTGGCAGAGCTACCACGGCAATACCGTCGCAACCCTGTCGGTGAGCGGCCGCACCGCGTGGAGGTCTTCGAACAGCCCGCTCCTGATCGACCTGCCCCACATCCCGCCGCCGTACTGTTACCGCTGCCCGTGGGACCTCACCTACCCGGGCTGCGGCCTGACTTGCGCCACAGAGCTGCAGCGAGTAATCAGACAGGAGGGCGCCGAGAACATCGCGGCCTTCATCGCGGAGCCCATCATCGGGACCTCGATGTCGGCCGTCGTACCGCCCGACGAGTACTACGGGATCATCCGTGACATCTGCGACGAAAACGACATCCTGCTCATCTCTGACGAGGTTATGAGCGGCGTGGGCCGCACAGGGAAGAACTGGGCCATCGAGCACTGGGGGGTAGCGCCCGACATCATCACCTCGTCCAAGGGGCTCGCCGGGGGCTACTCTCCCCTGGGGGCGCTGATCCTGGGCGAGAAGGTGTGGACGGCCATCGCCGACGGCTCCGGGCGCGTCTCTCACAGCTCCACCTACGGCGGCAACCCGCTCAGCTGCGCCGTCGGCCTCGCGGTATTGGACTACATCGAGGAGCACGGCCTCGTCGCTCGTGCCGGCGAAATGGGCGACCGTCTCATCGCCGCCCTGGAGGAGGCCCTGCTGGACATCCCCTACGTGGGCGACGTCCGCGGCAGGGGGCTCTTCGCAGGCGTCGAGCTGGTGGCCGACAAGGAGACGAAGAAACCCTTCCCCGTCGAGTGGGACATCGGACACCGGGTGGAGGCCGATGCCATGAAGAACGGGCTGCTCGTCCTGGCGGGCGTGTCCGGCCTGGTCAACGGAGCGGCAGGCGACCACATCGAGCTGGTGCCCCCATACGTCATAGAGGACGAGCACGTTGAGTTTATCGTGTCCACGCTGAGGGACAGCATCCTCAGCGTCTGCGGGAATGCCGGGCCGGTCTGACGGTCAGCCGTCCAGGTGGGACGCGTCCGCGAAGCGGTTGACCCGCCACAGGTCCCAGTTGTCCCGACCGAAGTCCCGCAGGTGCCAGCGGGCGCCGTCCAGCGTGAAGTCGAAGAGAGTGGTGTTCCGCAGATGAGGCCTCCAGATGCGGTCCGTCCCCAGAACGACCGCTAGCATTCGCAGCAGTATCCCGCCGTGGGTAAAGGCCACCACAACGTCGTCCCGGTCGCTCCCGCCGATCAGGCCGCTCACGACCCTCTCCGCGCGGCGGCGGATGTCCTCAAGGGACTCGGCGCCCTCGACCACTCCCCAGTCCTCCGACTTGCCGAGCGCCCGGGCCATCTGCGGGTAGGCGGCCTCAGCCTCATCCCACGTCAGGCCGGAGAACACACCGATGTCGTGCTCCTTCAGGTCGTCGGAGTATGAGACCTCTACCGGCCACTCCCGAGACACTATCTGCGCGGTCTCGGCGACTCGCTTGAGCGGGCTGGAATAGACGTGGGTGGGCTCCACCCGCTCCACCTTGAAGCGGGTGAAGAGCCTCTCGGCCTGGGCGCGGCCCCGGTCCGACAGCGGGTAGTCGGCGTGACCCTGCATTCGGTGCTCCGCGTTGCCCAGCGACTCTGCGTGCCTGACGAACACCAGCCTCACGATGTCTCCTCTTCCGGGGAAGGGGCGATTCCCCCCGTTCCGTCAGGCTGAAGAAGCGAGGCAAAGTCGTACCCCCTGCGCCTTATCTCGGCGCTGCCGCCTTCGAGCCTGTCCAGGATGCACAAGACCTTGACCACGCTGCAACTCGCGCGCTCCACGGCGTCGATGGCGTGCAGCAGGCTCCCACCGCGGGTGCAGACGTCGTCCACGACGGCCACCTTTGAGCCCTTCACAAGAGGACCCTCGATCAGCCGCCCCGTGCCGTGCTCTTTCACCTTCATTCGGATGATCAGACCGGGAATCGAGTGCCCCTGCAGGTGACTCGCCATCGCCACCGTCGCCACTATCGGGTCCGCTCCAAGGGTCGGGCCTGCTATCGCCTCCGCACCGCATTCTATCAGCATCGGCAGGAATGCCCTGGCGACCAGGGTCGCACCCTCCGGGTCGAGAGTCAGCAGGCGTCCGTCGAAGTAGTATGTACCTTTCGCCCCGGATGTCAGTGTGAAGTCGCCGAACTGGAGCGCCCCAAGCCTCTTCGCAGCCCCTAGTATTGCATCCCTATCCCTCACGCGTCACCTCCACGGGGGAGTACAGCCCGTGCCTGCGGATGTACTCCTCTACGGCTTCTGGAACAAGATGCCTGGTTGGTTGCCCCGCAGCCACGCGCCGCCTAATATCGGATCCGCTCACGTCAATCCCCGGGCCTGCCGTTAGCAGGACCAGCCTAGAAGCTCCCGGCGCGACGGCTTCCAGGTTGCTCAGGTTGGGTCCTCCGGAGCCTGGGCGCCCGATACCCACCACGGTGGCCATCGTGAGGACGCGTGACGGCTCTTGCCACCTGTGGAGCTCGGTCAGCGCGTCGATCCCCAAAAGCAGGTAGAGCTTCGCATCCGCCCCTCGGGCCCGTGACAGATCGGCCAGCGTGTCCACAGTGTACGTCCGGCCCGGCCTCTCAATATCGATGCGCGATACGCTGAATCGCGGGTTGGGGCCGACGGCGGCCTCCACCATGGCCAGCCGGTCCTCCGCGGCGCTGACTGTATCACTTTCCTTCATCCAAGGTCTGCCTGCGGGCACGAACACCACCTCGTCCAGATTCAGACACACTCTGGCGTACTCCGCCGCCGCAAGGTGGCCCGTGTGAGCAGGGTCAAACGTGCCTCCCATTACGCCCAGCTTCGCCACTACTCCCACTCCCACTCCATATCGCCTATCCTGACCGTGTCGCCATGCGACACCCCAGCCTCCTCCAATGCACGCACAACCCCCTTGCGCTTCAGGTGGGCATGGAACTGGATCTTCGCGCCCCAGTTGTCCGGGTCCACCATCGCAGCGATTCTTGAAATGGACGAGTCTTCCACCACGAACCCTCCATCCATCCTTCGCACCTTGGGCTTCTCCTCGACGGGCACCGGCCTGATGGTGCCCACGAATCGCGGTGCCGGCTCATCTTCTTCCTCCCTCTTCAGGCGGTCCAGGCCCTCCAGCACCTTGTCGAGGAGGGCGTTGATGTTCTTGCCGCTCGCTGCAGACACAGGGACTACTGCTGTCCCTTCCGAGGCCAGAGCGCCTGTCAGTACCGGTACCCTATCGCTCACGGCGTCCAGATCAGTCTTGTTCAGCGCAATGATCTGCGGCCTCCGTCCCAAGCCCTCATTGAATAGGCGCAACTCCCGGTCAACCCTGGCCCGGACGCCCGCCGGATCGTCTGTCGACCCATCGACCACGTGAATCAACAGCCTGGTACGCTCAATGTGTCGGAGAAACTCATCGCCCAAGCCAACACCCTGGTGAGCTCCCTCGACCAGCCCAGGGACATCCGCGGCTACGAAGCTCTCCCCCTTGTGCTCAACCACCCCGAGAACTGGCTCCAAGGTCGTGAACGGGTACGCTGCAACCTTAGGCCGTGCCCTGCTGATGGCTGCAAGGAGACTCGACTTACCTGCATTCGGCTCGCCGACCAACCCCACATCGGCCAGTAGCTTCAGTTCCAGTCTCAGCGTCCGGCTGACTCCAGCTTCTCCCTTTTCAGATAAGAGCGGAAACTGATTCGTCGATGTGGCGAAAGCAGCATTGCCCCTACCACCTCGACCACCACTTGCGACTACAACGGTCTCCCCGTCATGGCTAAGATCAGCCAGCCTCTCACCACGCTCCCAGACCACAGTTCCAATAGGGACCTTCAAGCTTACGGGCGCGCCCATCCGTCCATGCTTCTTCGAGGGGCCTCCATCGGCACCATCACCAGCGTTGAAGCGGCTCCCCTCCCCGTATCTCCTGAGGGTACTGATCCAATGGTGTGCGACTATTGCAACATCTCCACCGTCACCCCCATTACCACCATCAGGCCCACCGCGGGGGACATGGCTCGACCGATGTCCTGTCATAAGCCCATTACCACCACTCCCAGACCGGACGTGTATAACCAGGTGATCAATCATTCATCAATACTCAGCAGTAATATCTAATAAGTGTGTTGCTTGGTTCTTTTACGTTTGATTGGTGTTCCTGCCTTGTGATTCTAACACTTGCCCGTTGTGGCAGATGTGTTGCCCATCCGGAGGTCAGGGTCGTGGGGGCTTTCCTGTGTCGGCGGATGGATCTGCGGGGATTGCCTATCCACTATAGAGACCACATATCCACAGATAAGCCCGACTTATCCACGACTCCTGTGGACTTGCTACGCTGGACTCAGCGACTCCCGGATGTTGAGGATGTCTCTTCGCAGGTGTGGATCAGTATCAAGCTGGGTTGCAACCTTGCTGCAGTTCTTAATGACGGTTGAGTGGTCTTTGCCGCCGAGGATGCGCCCGATGGCGGTTGGCCCGATTCCAGTCTCCTCCCGGATGAGGTGCATTGCGACCTGACGGGCGTGGGCTACTTCCTTCCTGCCGCGAGGCCCCTTGAGGGACTCGACGTCCAGTTGGAAGTATGAGGCCACCGCCTCCACGACCGTGTCAGGTGAGGCCGTCCGCCGTCTGGACCCGGCGATGGTGTCGGCGATGATCGTCTTGACCAGGCCTATGGTGATTGGCCGACCTGTGAGATCCGCGTACGCCAGGACTCTGTTGAGGCAACCCTCCAGGTCTCTCACGTTCCTGTGGATACGCTCCGCCAGCATCGACTCTGCCTTGGGCTCGATGCGCTGGCCTGACCGGGACAACTTGGCCCGTATGATGGCATACCGTGTCTCAAGGTCGGGTGGCTGGATATCGACGACCAGGCCCCCGGCCAGACGGGAACGCACCCTGTCCTCAAGGAGGCTTAAGCTGACGACAGGCCGGTCGCTGGTGATGACGATCTGGTTGTTCATCGTATGGAGGAAGTTGAACGTGTGGAAGAAGCCTTCCTGCGTCTGCTCCTTCCCAATCAGGAACTGGATATCGTCCAGAAGCAGTATGTCGGTGTTCCTGTACCTGTCCCTGAACTCCTCTGTCCTTCCCTCTCGGATGGCCCGGATGTACTGGTTAGTGAACTCCTCTGTGGTTGCATATATGAGAGACAGACCCTTGCCACGCGCCTCGTGGCCGATGGCATGTAGCAGGTGAGTCTTCCCGAGACCCACGTCGGAGTATATGGTCAGCGGGTTGTAGACGGTGCCCGGCTTCTCGGAGACGGCGAGCGCAGCCGCCTGGGCGAGCTCGTTCGACTTGCCGACGATGAAGGAATCGAAGGTGTATCGAGAGTTGAGGGAAATGGTCCTATGGGAGAGGCCGTTGCCATTTGCCGGCTGATGCCGGGGCTGAGGCAGCTCAGCGGTCGGCGTTGGATCGGCATCGGAGGGCGCGGGCCCGCTGCCGTTGGCCTCAGCTGCGTCCGCTCCGGACACGACCTGGAACCTGACCTCAGTGGGACGCCTGTTCACGCGCTCGACGGCCCCTAGGATGAGCTGGTGCATTCGCCTCTCGAGCATCTCCGCCACGAAGGTGTTCGGTGCCCCGACGACGAGCGCGTCGTCCGAGGCGGCAACGCCGCTCGTGCCCTTGAGCCATGTGTCGAAGCTGGGCCGGGTTACCTGCATCTGAAGGTCGCCGAGCACGGCCGACCACAGTCTTCTAGCGCGTTGTGTCCCTGTCGGGGACATCATCATAAGTGGGCCCTTCGGATCGGAGAATCAAGCCTCAAAACTACGGGGAGGCGGGAGGCTCGGAAATTCTAGCACGGTGTCTTTGAGCCACGTGCAAGAGTCAGGACAAGAGGATTTCGGCGCTTTCCCGGAGGCCAAAAAGAGCTGACCAGCCGGGGGCCAGTCTATCTAGGGCTGGAGCCCGTGCGCCGCATGCCACAGGCGCGCAGGCCGAGCACGCCTACATCACGCGGTCTAGACGCGGGCTGGCGGTGAGGCCCGGAGTGCGCCCTCTTTTTGCGACCGGCTTGCCGTCGATCTCGCGGATGTCAGCGGTGAAATCGTTGGGCCGTGCGCTTGCGATGTAGCTCCCCACCGCGAAGCCATCGATGGCTGCGCCGGAGTCCAGAATCGAGCGGATGCGCTCGGGACTGAAGCCACCGCTGACGATGATCTCCACGTGACGGAACCCGGCGAGGTCGAGGGAGGCGCGCACCTCTTTGACGAGGTCTGGCGTGACTCCCCCCCTCTCCCGTGCGGTGTCCAGGCGGACTCCTCTCAGCCTCTCGCGTAGTGCCCGCGCGACGTTCAGCGATTCTTCAACCTCGTCCTTGAACGTGTCCACAAGTGCGACGCGGGGCACCTCGAGGGGTATGTGCCTGTCGAAGGCCTGGATCGCTTTGACCGAGTCTCCCAGAATCAGCGGAAGCGTGTGCGGCATGTTGCCCGTTGGAGTTATCCCGGCAAGGCGGGCGCCCAAGACGGTGGAGCACGAGACGCACCCGCCCATTACTGCGGCGTAGTCGATGTTGGCGGCCACGTTTGGATGCACGTGGCGGGCCGCGTAGGAAACCACCGCCTTGCCGGCGGCGGCGTCGACGCACTCCCGCGCGGCGGTTGCCCACGCGCTCGATGGCGCGAGTATGCCGCATATGGCCGTCTGGTACATCCCGACCGCGCTGTAAGGAGCGCTTATGCGCAGAACGGTCTCTTTGGCTTTGAGCGGGTCGCCCTCGGCCAGGGCCCACACCTCGCTCCCGGTTTCCGGGAGGATCTTGCCCAGGAGAGACCTGACCTCTCTCATGCCGCATAGTATCCCGTCCCTGCTGGCGTAGAATTCCAGTGTGACGATCGGGTTGACGCTCTCGTTCCGGAGGACGGTCAGGGTGCGCTGGTACGAGATGTCGGCGCTGTCTCCGACGAGGATCGTGGGACGGATTTCGAACTCAGGAGTTGTCATGTGTACCTGCTGCGAGGAGTCCTTTCGTCGGAAGGGGATACGGCTTCTGGAAGCGACAGGGGCTGCTGGGGCTCAGCTCCCCGTGTGCTCTGGCTTCAACAGCGTCGCCCCCAGGATGTTTTCCATGTGGTCTAGCGCGTGACGGTGCGCCTCCGGGTCGAAGGAGGCCACGCAGTCAACAGGGACCTCTACCCTGTAGTCCCGGTTGCGGGCGTCCGAAATGGTGTACATCACGCAGATGTCGGTGCATACCCCGCACACCACTACCTTGCCGGGGTTCAGCGAGGCCAGCCGTTGCCCCAGATCGGTGTCGTAGAAGGCGCTGTAGCGCCGCTTGGGAATCGTCTCCCCGCTGTAAACCGCGAGCTCCGGGATCACCTCGGCCTCCTCAGTGCCGCGCACGCAGTGAACGGGGAACGTCTGGAACTCCAAGTCGTCCGGGTCGTGGGTGTCGCATATGAAGAACACCTGTGAGCCCCGGGCCTGCTCCTGCTCTATGAGCCTGCGGACGTTGGGGATGATGCTGCGGGCGTCATCGCCGCAGTACAGGTTGCGGCCTTCCTCGAGGAAGCCCCTGAGCATGTCTACGACCAGCACAGCGTCAGGCATCTTGAGAAGACACTCTCGTGGTTATTGCCGGTCTCGTCACGGTCGGAATGTTACCGCGAGGCACCTGAAACTGCAAGCGCGGCCGGCGTGCGTCATTCAGAGCGTTCCGAGAGCGTACGTGACGCCCTTCGCAGTCCGCCGAAGCGAAGCCTCAGCAGCCCTTGGAAGTCGTCCCACGCCGTCCTGACGATCCTGACGCGGCTGTCGGGATCGTCGGTCCAGCGGACCGGTATCTCATCGATCTGGTATCCGTTTCTCTCGGCCAGGAGTAGAAGCTCCGTATCGAAGAACCAGCCGTTGTCCTGGACGAGCGGCAGGAGATCGCGGGCGGCACGCCGCGAGACGGCCTTGAAGCCGCATTGCGCGTCGCTGAATCCGGCCAGGAACATCGTGCGGAACAGGAGGCTGTAGCAACGGGATATGACCTCGCGGAGCAGGGTCCGGCCCGAGACCACGGCCCCCTTCTTCAGCCGGGAACCGATCGCCACGTCGTGCCCGCCCGACTCTATCGACCGGATGAGCCTCGGTATCGCCTCCAGCTCCGTCGAAAGGTCGATGTCCATGTAGCCGCGGACGTCGGCATCGCTCTCCAGCCACGCCTTCTTGAGCGCGCGCCCCCGCCCTCGCTGCTCGATCCGCAGGTAGCCGACTCGGTCGTGGTCACGGGTGAGTTGCATCGCCAGGTCGGGCGTCGAGTCGGTGGACCCGTTGTCGGCGATCACGATTCGCCAGTCGTAGCCCGCAAGGTTAGCCGAGAGGTACTCGTGCAGGCGGAGGGTGCTGGACGCGAGGCCCTTCTCCTCGTTCAGGACGGGCAGGACCAGCGAGACCGACGAGGTCACGGAGCGCTCTAGTGCTTGAAGTGGCGCGAGCCCGTGAAGACCAGGGCCAGCCCGAGCCGGTCGGCGGCCTCTACGACCTCGTCATCGCGGAGGGAGCCTCCGGGCTCGGCAACCGCGGTCACGCCGCCTTCGGCGGCCAGCTCGACCCCGTCGGCGAACGGAAAGTAGGCGTCGGAAGCGAGCACGGACCCCTTGGACCTTTCGCCGGCGACCCGGAGGGCCAGGTGCACGCTGGTGACCCTGTTGGGCTGCCCGGCGCCCATGCCCACGAGAGCCAAGTCTTTGGCCAGGACGATGGAGTTGGACCTGACGTGCTTCGCGGCCCTCCAGGCGAACGCGAGATCGCGCAGCTCGGACTCGGTCGGCTCGCGCTTCGACCTCGTCTCCCACGACGACGTATCGACCGGGATGTCGTCGACGGCCTGCAGCATCGCCCCGCCGGAGACCTTGCGCACGTCGAATCCCTCCGTCGGGCCGCGGGCGGGCGCGGCCCGGAGCACCCGGGCCTGTCTGCGCCTCTTCAGCACCTCCAGGGCCTCTGGCTCGAAGTCCGGGGCGATCACGACGTGGTAGAGCACGCCCCTCATCGCCCTGGCCGTGGCGGCGGTCAGCGTCCTGTTGAACGCCACTATGCCGCCGTAGGCCGACATAGTGGCGCCCTCGTATGCCTTCCGGTAGGCCTCCGTCTGGTCCTCGTCGACGGAGAGTCCGCACGGGTTGTTGTGCTTGACGACCGCGGCGGCGGGCTCCGCGAAGTCGGACACGACCCGCCAGGCGGCCTCGCTGTCGAGGACGTTGTTGAAGGAGATTTCCGGCCCTGAAAGCTGCTCGGCCCTAACGATCCCGCCCGTGGACTGAGGGTCTGAATAGAGAGCGCCTGCCTGGTGGGGGTTCTCGCCGTACTTCAGCGCCGCCGTCCGCTCGTAGCCCAAGGTTACGGACGCCGGCAGCTCGCCGCCGTCCCGCAGATAGTGGGATATCGCCGTGTCGTACAGCGCCACGTGCTGGAAGGCCTTCTGGGCCAGCGTGCGCCGCTCCTCCAGCGTAATGGGGGCAGAGCCTCCAAGGCGCTCTCCGATCCAGCCATAGTCCGCGGGGTCCACCGCGACGATCACCCATGGGAAGTTCTTCGCCGCTGCCCTGATGAGGGTCGGCCCGCCGATGTCGATGTTCTCCAGCGCGTCTTCGAGCGTCACGCCCGGCTGCAGGACAGTCTCGACGAACGGGTAGAGGTTGACGGCGACCAGGTCTATCGTACCGATCGCGTGCTCGGCGAGTTGCGCCGCGTGGCTGTCGAGGTCGCGCCTGGCCAGGATGCCCGCGTGCACCTTCGGGTGAAGGGTCTTGACCCTGCCGTCCATGAGTTCAGGGAAGCCTGTCAACTCCGACACCTGCTGAACAGGCAGGCCCGCGTCGGCGATGGCCCCGCCGGTCCCGCCGGTGCTGACCAATTCCCAGCCAGCCTTATGGAGCGCGCCGGCGAACTCCGCGAGGCCTGTCTTGTCATGTGCGCTGAGGATGGCTTTCATGGGGTCTCTATTATTCACCATTCACGGGGATGGACTTGCCTGCGCTGATCCTGACGTCCGATCTCTTGTAGACGTGGCATCCTTTCAGACGGGACGCGGTCTTCTTCAAGTCTGACCGTGTGAACTCGTCCGCGGTGCTGGCCTTTGAGTTCAAACGTCGGCACTGTCTTGCAAGTTCTCATAAAAGAAGGATAACTGACGGGCTGGTCTATGTGTCACAACTTTAATCACTTCGTACTCTGACTTAACCCCATCTTCGACCTGCCACTGGATCGTACGCAAGTCGCACACCAGTACGTCTCCTTTTGCGAAGGCTATGTCGTTATTGTCGACCCGACGCTGAAATGCGTCATCTCTCATCGAAACTGAAAAGGTGTTCTGTCCGTCCGTCAGCCGCCATTTATTGTTCTCTTTGAACGCTAGGCTGACGATTGAAAAGGCGTGTCGCCGCTCTTCATCCAATAGTAGGTCCTGATATTCGGGCACATCGAAAGCTTCTACCTCTGACTTGGTTACTTCCTGAATTGTCTGGCCGGCCTCACGTAGCATGAAGCGGTCGATACCTGGCTCTTTGACTGGTCTCACCATGTCTTGAATGTTGCGGCGGACAGCCGCGTCCTGATAGAGGCGCAGTAGCTCTATGGGAACTTTGTAAGTCTCGTCGTCTACGGTAAAGGCTCTCGTTGATTTTGGTCAAATGAGGCTTCCGACCGCGGAGCCACTTAATTAGAGCGAAGATTCCACTTGCGAGGCCTCCTCCGCCTATAAGCAACGCTTTCAGTGCGTTCGCCGTGGTAAGGAAGTCGCCAATGTCAGCGCGAAGTACGTCCACGGCTTCGAGGTTCTGGACGACCTCAAAGAAGACTTGGAACGAACCTGCGGACGTTGCCCGCACATTGACACTGACCGAGGTGCGCTCGCCATTCGTTATGCGATTCGCTGCCTCGAAGAAGCTTCCGACGGCCATCATAGCCGGTGCCAAATCGCGAACGTTCATGGACCCGTCGGCGAGGGCCGGGCCGTCGAACACCATGTCGAGGTGCGCTTGGGAGTTATCGTTGGTCATGGGCCGCCATTACTCCGCGTCGTATCAAGGTGCGGTCAAGATACAAGGTTGATTCTCTCGCAAAAAGTCTGTGCAGGTCGAATTAGAACAAACGCACCCACGCCTGGGTACAATATACAGTCTCTGTTCCGTATACTACGCCAACATACGGTAGCGCTCAAATGTGCTAAATCGCTGGAACTTCCTCAAAACGGGTTTTTACGAGGGAATCAAGGTTCGTCTAGGAGTCTGTCCGAGAAACAATGTTCTAAACGATATGCGTCATTAGTGGAGTGTAAAGATGCTAATTACTCCACGACAAAGTCCAGATTGCTGTAAGCAGGTTATTGCGTGGCGGGTTTCGTCTCCAGGAACGAATCCTCGGACAGGCTCCTAGGGGCGACACATGCCAGAAGCCAAGGAACCGATCAAAGAGTTCGTACGGCGCAGGTTCCCTTGGCAGCAGGGCAGGCGTCAGGGTCATTGAAGAACAACCCTCTCGGCTCCGCCCGACGGAGCCACCTCGCCGACGACTAGCGCGCCGGGCGCCATGGCCGTCACCTCTGCGACGGCGCCGCGTCCGCAGACGAGCACCATGCCCAGACCCATGTTGAACACCCTGTACATCTCATCGCGAGGGATGTCGCTCATCTCCTGCAGCACCGAGAAGATTGGCGGGCGCTCCCAGGCCTTGGCGTCGAACGTGGCGCCGAGTCCCTCCGGCAGCGCGCGCGGAACGTTTTCGGGCAGCCCCCCGCCGGTGATATGGGCGGCCGACTTCACGAGCGGGAAGACAGCCTCCAGCTCTCTGTGGTAGGAACGGTGCGGCGCCAGCAGCGCCTCGCCAAGCGTCACGCCAAGCTCCGGGTGAAACTCGCCCAGGGGGGTCGGATCGTCGTCCAGGTCCAGGACGTGCCGCACCAGCGAGTAGCCGTTGGTGTGCAGCCCGTTGGAGGGCAGCCCCACCAGCACGTCTCCCTCCCGGACATTGGACAGGTCCTTGATGCTGCTGTTCTCGACCACGCCGACTACGAACCCGGCGAGGTCCAATTCCCCGTCCCGGTACACTCCCGGCATCTGGGCCGTCTCGCCGCCTATCAGGGCGCACCCGGCCTCCCCGCATGCCCGGGCCATGCCGCCCACCAGGGCCGCGATCACCTCCTCGTCCATCTCCCCGACTGCGATGTAGTCGAGGAAGAACAGGGGTCTCGCGCCGGACACGATGATGTCGTTGACGCAGAGGTTGACCAGGTCCTCGCCGATAGTATCGAAACGTCCGATGGCCGAGGCGATCTTGAGCTTGGTCCCCACGCCGTCCGTGCTGGAGACCAGCACCGGCTCCCGGCAGCCGCCCAGCGCGTACATCGCCCCGAAGGCGCCCATGCCAGCCAGGACCTCGGGCCCGTGAGTACGGGAGACGATGCCGGCGATGCGGTCTTTGACGCCCTGCGCGGCGTCCAAGTCCACCCCGGACGCGCGGTAGGTGTGCTCGACGATCGGGTTCTGCACAGTCACCCCGCGGCTCCTCAGGCCTCGAGGACGAGCTTGTCCATCTCTAGCTGGACGGGGATGGGGTATTCCCCGGTGAAGCAGGCCATGCAAAAGTTGCTTCTGTCGAGACCCACGGCCCGGAGGAGGCCCTCGTTGCTCAGATATCCGAGGGAGTCCGCGCCGACGAAGTCGCGTATCTCGTCGACGGTCCTGTTCGCCGCCAGCAGCTCCTTGCGGGTCGCCATGTCTATTCCGAAGTGGCAGGGCCACTTGATGGGCGGCGCGCAGACCCGGAGATGTATGGTCTTCGCCCCGCCCTTGCGTAGCAGGCCAACAACGTGCGGCGTCGTCGTCCCGCGGACGATGCTGTCGTCGACTACGATGATCCTCTTGCCGCCGATGATCTCCGGCAGGATGTTCAGCTTCCCCCGCACGCCGAGGTTCCTCTGATGCTGGTCCGGAAGTATGAAGGTGCGCCCCGCGTACCGGTTCTTGACCAGCCCCTCGGCGAACGGGATGCCGGACTCCTGGGAGTAGCCGACCGCCGCGGCGGTTGCCGAGTCCGGGACGCCGATCACCATGTCGGCGTCCACCGGATGCTCCCGCGCCAGCTCGGCCCCCATGGCCATGCGGCTCTTGTAGACGAGCTTGCCGTCGAGGATGCTGTCGGGCCGGGCGAAGTAGATGTGCTCGAAGATGCACATCGCGGATTTGCTCTCCGGCTCGCGCTGGTAGACAGTCCTGATTCCCCCGTCATCCACCATGACCGCCTCTCCCGGCTCGATCTCGCGGATGAACTCGGCGCCGACGTGGTCCAGGGCGCTCGACTCCGAAGCGATGACCCATCCGCCGTCCGACTTGCCGATGCAGAGCGGCCGCACGCCGAGCGGGTCTCGGATGCCAAACAACGCGTCCTTGGTCAGGACGGCCAGCGAGTACGCACCTTCCAGACGCCGCATGCAGTACGCGATGCGCTCCTCCCACGAGGTCGCGGGGGCGTGGGTGATGAGGTGCGCGACGATCTCTGTGTCGCTGGTGGAGGAGAAGGTGCAGCCCCAGCCGACCAGCTCCCTCTTCAGGTCCATCGCGTTGATCACGTTGCCGTTGTGGGCGACCGCGACCTCGACGTCGGGGCCCCTGGACACGATAGGCTGCGCGTTGTCGATCCTGTTGGAGCCGGTCGTGGAGTACCGGGTGTGCCCGATGGCCAGGTGGCCGGTGAGGCTCCGAAAGTCCTCTTCCTTGAACGCCTGCGCGATGAGGCCCATAGCGGTCTGGGTGGTTATGCGCCCGCCGTCGGCAACCGATATGCCGGCGCTCTCCTGGCCGCGGTGCTGGAGGGCGAACAGTCCGAAGAAGGCGATTCGAGCGGCGTCATAGTCTCGGGAGTAGACTCCGATTACGCCGCACGCATCTTTCGGGCTGTCGTCCGGAGTCGTAGTCAAGGCTGCCTCCGGTTGTCGTACAGTGGCGGTCGGAGCCTGTGCCCGGCGGTCCTGGTGGCCCGGCGCCGGTGCCCTGTCATTATAGAGTATCCATGGGAATCCGGGTCAACCGGTTTACCCTTCGACTATCGGCTGAGCAAGTATCCACAGGCTGATGGCCGTATATCCGACCATGAGAGCCAGCATTGGGTACTGACTCCGCAGGGCGGCGTGGCTGTCGCTCAGTCTGCGCAGCGCTATCACGTGGGCCGTGTAGACCGAGGCTATGTGACCGGCCACTATCACGGCGACGGAGAGGAACCACACGAACTTCGCGCCCACTATCGTCGTGTTCGGCTCGTAACCGGCCGTACCGAACACGTTCCACCCGGCCCCAAACGGGTCCGATGCCAACGGTATTATGAGCTGCCCGTTGATGAGCAGAAGCGACAGGAAGTGGGCGATGTTGTAGGCCAGGGCGATCGGCACCAGGGAAAAGACGAAGGCCCCGGCCACCTCCGATGTAGGGACTCTCTCCCCGGCGAGGGACCGCATAGCCAGACAGAAGATCAGGTAGAAGACGAGGAGTAGCGCGGGCACCATCAGCAGCCCCAGAGTGTCTATGGCCTTGAGCGCGTTCCCGCCGAAGAGGGCTTCGGCCACGCCGTATAGCTGCGTCTGGAAGCTCACCCAGCGGGGCGTCTCGACGATGCCGTCGAAGGTCACCATGGCCAGCGCCGCGACCACGAAGACCATGGTCGAGGTTGAGACTCGCCCTATACCGGTCAGCCCGACGGCGTAGGGCCGGACGTTGAGCTCCCTCTCGCCTGGGTCCGCCAGCTCGAAGCACTCGTAGCAGTCGACGCACTCGCCTCCAACGCATCCCGAGCTGCATGAGCCGCAGACCGCGCTGTCGGAGACCCTGGCCTCGGTCGGCGAAAAGCGAGCGAAGATCCCGAACAGGACCGAGAACACCTCGCCGTGCCTCAGCCACCGGTGCTTTCCGAACGCCAGCATGCCGGCCCATGTGATCGCGGAGTAGGCGAGCACCAGGACGCCGAGATTGAACGGCCTGGAAGCGTCCGCGTACACGTTCTCCACCCACGCGAACGCTACGAACAGCAAGAGGGCCGGCCAGACGCCCCAATCCTCCGGGTAGTCGAATAGAGCCGCATCTTCGTCAGGCCCGTTCTCGCCGATCAGCCCCTGTACCCACTCGAAGGCCGTCTTCCAGGGGTTGACCAGGGCCCAGAGGTTGCCTGCCACCGCCGCGACATACCCCATTCCCACCCACCAGACTATCCAGACGAAGGTGGGCGCAATGTTCTCCAGCGGCCGCCCCGTACCGGCCAGAGCGGCCGAGAGGACCACGGCGAAGAGAAACAGGGAGGCTGCTCGTACCGCGTGCCTGAGCCATTGGCTCGACAGCGCTCTCCCCAGGACTGGAGCGGCCAGGAGGTTGTAGCGCGGATAGCGGGAGCCGCCTCCGCCAGGTCCCAGGAACATCCCGACCACGATGAACGAGAGCGCGACCGCCGCGCCGGCGCCGGCGAGGAAGTAGCCGAGGGGGATCGGCAGGTCGTACCGCTCCCCGAATCCGTGGGCGTAGACTGGCCTCGCCGCGAGCGCCGCCGCAGCCGCCAGTAGCGCGGCCACGGCCAGCTTGCTAAACAGCGTCCTCGTCATGCGTGCGCCTCCTACGTCTCTTCGACCTCCGCAGCCTGTCCCGGACGAAGGGGAACAGTCCCAGTCCCACCAGGGCGAAGAAGAGAACGACGGTCACCCAGGTGATTACCTGCAATACGGGGTTGAGCTCCACGACCTCCAGGACGAAGCTGGCCGTGGCCCTTCCCGGCTCGCCGTCCACGGTCACCATGAACGTCCAGGCACCCAGGCTTTCGACCGGCGCCGTGGTCTCGTAGTACACGGGGTCGGTCGGACTGTTCGAGGCCTCCAGCGGACCAGTCTTGGGCGCGTCCTCTCCCGGCCCCGTCCCCGTGACGGTCACGACCGCGTCGAGCACGGGCGCTTCCCGCTCCACGTCGGTGACCGTTATCGAGAGGTGAATGGCTCCGACGGTCGGCGGGTTCGGTATGGTGCCGAGCCCGATCTCGTATGGACCGGCCGTCTGCCTCTGGAACTCGAGCACCCTGCCGTTGGCGTATACGTTCGCCTGCGGCAAGGCGACGGCCAGCGCAAACGCGACGGCCGCCCACCGAAGTAAGGCGGCCGGAGAGGTCAGACGTAGCGTAACGCGCTTCGACACAAGGCCGTGGTTGGCTGTGGCTTACCCGCTCGCCCGTTCACAGGGTCACACCGAGGGCCTCCGCCACGGTCCCCATGTCCTTGTCGCCGCGCCCGCTGAGGCCGACCAGGATCGTCTGGTCGCGCGGCAGTGTAGGGGCCAGCCTGGACACGTGGTAGATGGCGTGCGCCGGCTCAAGCGCCGGGATGATCCCCTCCGTCGTCGAGAGGAGCTTAAAGCCTTCGAGCGCCTCGTTGTCCGTGACGTTCACGTAGGCGGCTCGTTCCGTGTCCTTCAGATAGCTGTGCTCGGGGCCGACGCCCGGGTAGTCCAGCCCCGCAGAGATGCTGTGGGGCTCGTGGATCTGGCCGTCGTCGTCCTGGAGCAGGTAGGACATGCTTCCGTGGAGCACCCCCGGCCGGCCCGCCGTCAGGGTGGAGGCGTGCTGCCCCGTCTCGACTCCGAGGCCCGCCGCCTCGACGCCGACCAGCCTCACCCTCTCGTCTCCGACGAACGCGTGGAACAGCCCGATCGCGTTGCTGCCGCCGCCCACGCAGGCCACGGCGTAGTCCGGCAGCCGTCCGGTACGCTCGATAATCTGCTCACGGGCCTCATGGCCTATCACCGCCTGGAAGTCCCGCACCATCATGGGGTACGGGTGAGGCCCGACGACGCTCCCGATGATGTAGTGGGTCGTCTCGACGTTGGTCACCCAGTCCCGGATGGTCTCGTTTATGGCGTCCTTGAGCGTCCGGCTTCCTGAACCGACAGGACGCACCTCCGCCCCGAGCAACCGCATCCGGAAGACGTTGAGCGACTGGCGCGCGATGTCCTTCTCGCCCATGTACACGATGCAGTCCAGGTCCAGCAGCGCGCAGGCCGTCGCCGTGGCCACTCCGTGCTGCCCAGCCCCCGTCTCGGCGATGATCCGCCGCTTGCCCACCCTCTTCGCGAGGAGCCCCTGCGCCAGCGCGTTGTTGATCTTGTGAGCCCCGGTGTGGGCCAGGTCCTCACGCTTCAGGTAGATGGCGGCTCCGCCAAGAACGCCGGTGAGCCTCTCGGCGTGGTAGAGGGGCGTAGGCCGGCCGACGTAGTGGTGGAGAAGCCCCTGGAGCTCCGCCTGGAAAGACTCGTCGTGACGGACCGCCTCGTACTCCCTCTCGAGCTCCTCGATGGCGCCCATGAGGGTCTCCGGGACGAAGCGCCCGCCGTAGCTGCCGAAGTGGCCATCGTCGTCAGGAAGCACCCGCTCCCGTTGCGCATGGACCGTCAAGACGTCCCGCCTCCCGTGCATTCGCTGATGGAATTATACGACTTTGGCGGGTACGGCGGTGGCCGAGTGTGAGTGCCGGACTGCTAGCTGCGGGGCTCCCACGAGAAGAATCGCATGGCAACCAGCAGCCCGCCGACCATCCATGCGGCCATCACGAGAAGATGGACCGGCTCGAAACCCGCCCCGGTCTCGAACGGGTTGAAGGAGTTGTGCATAGCCTGCGCGAAGTGTCTAACCGGAAAGAGGTCGGCGACCCTCGTGATCCATGATGGCGCGTCGTGCAATGGGATGAACACGTCCGATATGAACAGGAGCGGAAGAACGGACACGTTTACGATCGCGGGAGACGCTTCGGCGTTGGGAATGACCGCGGTGGTCGCCAGTCCGAGGGCGCAGAACGCCGCGGCCCCGACCGCCAGCGACACAAGGAGCGCCGGCAGAGTGTTGGTGGGTATGTCCACGTCGTAGAACACCGCGCCCGCCGCGGTCACGATGATGACCAGCACTACCGCCAGGAGCAGCGAGTGCGCAATCCTGCCGAAGAGGAACGACCAGCTGGGAAGAGGCGTGCCGCGAGTGCGCTTGAGCAGGCCCTGCTCCCGCGAGAACGACATGCCGATGGCGACGTTGCTGTAGCAGGTGTAAATCACCGACATCGCCACTATGGCTGGCACGTAGAAGGTGGACGTGTTCACCGTCCTGCCCGGCAGCTCAACCTCGCGGTTGCCGAAGATCAGGTTGAACAGCACGAGGATTATGAGCGGAAAGAAGAACACGAAGAACGCCGCGACCGGGTTCCGCCAGAAGGCGATGTTCTCATACCTGACCTGCCTCAGAGCGAGCGCGAATGAGCTCATTCCGGTTCCGCCTCCCCGTCGGCGGAGAGCTTCAGGAATACGTCCTCCAGGGACGGGCGAGACACCGATAGCTCCTCCAGCTCGATTCCCCGCTCCACGGCCCAGCCGGTCAGCTGATGCAGGCTGCGCGTCGGCGAGTCCGTCGTGATCGTGTACAGGCCGTCGCCGTCCGGGGGGCCTGACCGTAGGTCCTCGGGCGGGCCCTCCGACCCGGACCCCACACAAAAGGTTATCGTCGGGGCGCCCGTCTCTTTGGCCAGGTCGGATGGGGCCCCCTCGGCCACGATCTCCCCGTGCGCCATGATCGCCACGCGGTCCGCGAGGAACTCCGCCTCGTCCATGTAGTGCGTAGTCAGCACGACGGTCTTGCCGAGTGCCTGAAGGTTCTTGACCATGTCCCATGCGCCCCGGCGGGCCGATGGGTCGAACCCGGTGGTCGGCTCGTCCAGGAACAGGAGCTCCGGGTCCCCCGCCAGGCCGATGGCCACGTCCAGCCGCCGCTGCTGGCCGCCCGACAGACGTTTCACCCTGGAGCGTCGCTGCTCCCTGAGCCCGGTCGCGTCCAGTATCTCCTCCAGCGGGAGTGGGTGAGGATAGTACCCCCTGAACAGGTCGATGGACTCCTCGACGCTCAGGAAGGGCTCCACTCCCGTCGACTGGAGCACGATGCCGATCCTCTCCTTGAGGCCCCGCTCGTTCCGCGCCGGGTCGTAGCCCAAGACCTGCACGTCTCCCGAGGTCCTGTCCCGGTGCCCCTCCAGGATCTCCACAGTCGTCGTCTTCCCCGCCCCGTTGGGGCCGAGAAGGGCGAACACCTCGCCTTTCGACACCTGCAGGTCTATGCCCCGCACGGCCTCGACCGCGCCGTACGACTTGTGCAGCCTGCGCACCTCTATGGCCGGGGAGGTTGAATCTGACATGGAGCGTAACCGTATCGGCTCGGTTCCAACCCTGTCAATTCAGCGGGATGAGGACACGGGGTAGATGCCGTTGTCGCCTCGAATGGGCCCCGCTAGACCACAGCTCCACAGTCGACCGAGTTGATAGGGGGCAGGTAGTCGATCAGGAGCTCCCACACGTCCCCGTTGTCGCGGCTGAAGAATATCTGTCCGGTCGTGGTGCCGATGTAGATGCCGCATTCGGCCATCCGCCCTCCTTCTCACGCAGACTGAGGTTACCTCATCCTTCCAGCAGTCCGCCGCTCCCCAGGACCCTCCAGAACGTCTCGTCGGCGATCGAGACTATCTCCCCGGCGAGGCTCCTGGTGATGTGCTCCCCTTCAGCCGAGTGAGTGCCGGCGATGTGGGCGATCTGCTCAGGCAAACCGGCCGTAAGGGCGACGAAGACCCCGAACAACGGGTGGCGCAGGGACGGCGAGCCCGTGATCCGATGATCGGTCCACCTCTCGAGGTTGTCGGGGTCGTACTCCCATGCCTTGCCCAGGTCGTGGCACAGCCCGCCCGCGATGACCTCGTCCAGGTCGACCCGGAAGTGGCCCACCTCGTCTGTGAGCCCCTGCGCTATGGACACGCCGATCCGGGCCACTCCGCTGAGATGGGCCGCCTGCCCGCTCCCCTTCAGCTCCGGCCCCCCGGGACCGGCGGAGCACGGCATGTCGTTGATCCTGTCGAAGCCGCTCGACGAGAGGGACATCGCCCACGCGTCGTAGACGAGCTCTCGCAACTCCGAGTCCCTGATCGCCTTCGCGTACGGGAGGTCTTCGACCACTCCCAGCCGCTGCGTCCTGTCGATTCTGAGTTTCATATTTCCCTCCTCGTGGATGAACTACGTCGCCTGCTCCCGCCGCACGGGTTCGAGATTCCATCAGCGGCGTGCACTACGCCTACCAGATTGTGACCGTGCCCGCCCCATGCTACCAAACTGGCGACTGAGGCAGACAGGAGCGTTAACCTGGAACGGGTCTGGTACGATTGTAGGTAAGCTCATTCGCCGATGGGCTCGATCTCACGCAATATCCCCCGTCTCCGACAAACCCCGGCCGCCCACTATTGCCGTCGGTGGGTCGTCGCCGAGGCCTGTTCGATGCTCCAGGAGGTGCAACATGGGTCCGTTCGAGACTGACCGGCTGATCTTACGTCCGTTTGAAGCGACAGACGTACCCGTGCTCAGGGAGCTGATCTATTCCGACCGCGAGGTCTGGGGCCAGTACAGCGGTTACGGTGACAAGCCAGCCCTGCTTGAAAAGGCGTTCACGTATCATGTCAATCAGCCCGACGATGCGGAGTTCGGGTTCCAGGCGGTGGTCCTGAAGACGTCTGGACAGGCCATAGGTCAGGTCCACATCGAGCCGTACGTGAACATGTGGTTTCGCGTGACTGGCGACCCGGAAACGCCTGTCAGGAACATCGAGGTGGAGTTGGCGTTCGCCTTCGGGAAGGCATACTGGGGGCAGGGCTACGCCTTTGAAGCCTGTCGAGCGCTAGTCGACTACGTTTTCAATGAGCTCAAGGTCCCTCGCCTGGTTGGAGGCGCCAAACTTACCAACGATAGGTCCGTACGTCTGCAGAAGCGTCTTGGCTTTGACGTCTATGAGAATGAAGACCCCGATGCGCCGGGCCGCTCGACCTGGGTATCGGTGCTGAACAACCCCCTGGTTGCGTAGCAACGAGACTCAGCTCTACAGCCCGAGCGCTCGCGGCCATTGACCGGGCGCAAGCTCGAAACTAGAATGATGGTAGCCCAACCGGGGGACTGACATGCCGATATACGAATACACCTGCGCCTCCTGCGAGCAGCGGTTCGAGAAGCTCAGGCCCATGACCCGCATGGACGATCCGGCCCCCTGCCCCGAGTGCGGAGGCGAGTCGAGCCGCCAGTTGTCGGTCTTCTCGGCCTTTTCGAGCGGCTCCGACGGCGAGGCGTCCGCCGTGCCCGGTGGTGGAGGTGGCTGCGGCGGCTGCGGTCCCAACGGCTGCGGCTGCTCGAGGACGGTCTGACCCGCCACCGACTTAGGCGAGCGCCCCGTTAGACGGGCTAGCGCTGGTCGTAGTTGATGTCGCCGGGCTTCCGGCCTCCCCCTACTTACACCTGATCTGTATTGATGTGCGTGGGCACATCCTCTTCCGCAAAAATCGCGTCGACCTCTTCCCGGACCTCGGCGTCGAGCTTCCACTCTGTCGCGGCAACGTTCTCCTTGAGTTCCCGCTCGTTGCGCATGCCCACCAGCCCGACCGAAACGGCCGCGTGGCCGATCGTCCAGGCGATCGCCAGATGAGCGACGGATTTCTCGTAGCGCCCGGCGATAGACTTCAAGCGTTCGACGACCTTCAGCTCCTTCGCGAACTCTTCCTTGAAGAACAGAGGCAGACCGAACGCGTTGCCTGGCTTTCTCCAGTCCCCCTCCTCGAACGACGTGTCCGGCGTAAACGCGCCGGCGAGGAGCCCGAAGCCCAGAGTGCCGTAGGCCATGAACCCGATGTTCTTGTCCAGGCAGTGCGGAAGGACCCTGGACTCCATGCGGCGGTCGAACATGTGATATCCGACCTGATTGGCTGCCAGACGGCCGTGCCTCTCGCACTCGTCCATCATCTCCGGCGTGAAGTTCGATACGCCGTAGTGTCGGATCTTTCCTTCATCCTTCAATCTGTTCAATGCTCGGACAGGTTCTTCGAACGGTGTGCCGTGATCAGGCCAGTGGATCAGCAACAGGTCCAGGTAGTCCGTATCCAATCTGCGGAGGCAGCCCTCCGCAGATTGGATAACGTTGTCATGCTTCGAGTTACAGCCCACGGTCTTCCCACTCTCGTCGTAGACCAAGCCCACCTTGGTCACGAGGACGATATCCTTCCTCCTGTTCCCCAGTGCCTTTGCCAGGAGCACTTCGGAGTGGTACGGCCCGTACGACTCGGCGGTATCGAAGAGCGTGATTCCGTGGTCGATGGCCGCGTTGACAGCGGCGCTCGCCTCTCCGACGTCGATGTGGCCGTACATCGTCGTGCTCGTCTCCCAGGTGCCGAACCCTATGGCCGAGGAGAAGAGGCCGCTGTCGCCAAGCGCTCGCTGCTCCATGAGTGCTCCTTTGCGGGTTGACGTCGGCTCCCTGTGGGGAAGCCTTCTCAGCAGCTCCCGGCCCGCCAGGCGTGCTCGCTCGCCGCCTCCTCGTTCAGGTCTGTCCCCCAGCCCGGCCCGGTCGGCGTCATGATGTGGCCGTCGACTATCTCGGGCTGGACCGTCACCAGGTCGCTCTTCCACGGTACGTCGTCGACGTCGGTCTCCATGATGCGGACGTTTGGCAGCACGGCGCATAGGCTGGCGCTGATGAAGTTGGCCAGGTGGCTGTAGTAGTTGTGGGGAGCGACGTTCAGCTGGTAGACCTCCGCCAGATCGCCCACCTTCTTCGACTGGCTGAAGCCGTTCCACGGCACGTCGATCATGAATATGTCGGCGGCGTGCCTCTGGAAGTACGGGATGTACTCCCGCATGTAGTACAGGTTCTCGCCGGTGCATATCTTCGTGCTGGTCGACTGCTTGATCTGGAGGATTGCGTCGGGGTCGTACATGTCGACCTCGAGCCACAGCAGGTCGAACTGCTCCAGTACCTTCGCGATCCTCATCACGCTCTCAGGCTTGAAGTTGAAGTTCAGGTCGAGGTTGATGTCCACGTCGGGGCCGACGGCGTCGCGGAAGGTGCCGATCAGCGCCTCGATGTGCCGGAGCAGCGGCCTGGTCACGTACTGGTCGGTCGTGCCGAGCCCGCCGCCGAAGCCGCCGAAGAAGACCTCCGCCGGGTCTCCGGGCATCACGATGTTGGTCTTCAGGGCCGTGAATCCACGGCTGACGACCTCGCGGCCCAGGTCCGCGATATCTTGCATCGACCGCAGTGGGGGCGTACCCACGAGGTCCGACCACATGGCCCGGGTGGTGCCGCAGTGCGACCAGTAGAGCCTGGTCCTGTCCCTGGTGGGCCCGCCGAAGAGCTCGACGACGGATATGCCCAGGGCCTTTGCCTTGATGTCGATGAGCGCGCAGTCGATGCCGGCGATGGCCTTGGCGGCTATCCCTCCGGGGCTCTGCCGGACGCGGCGGAGCATGTCCCAGAACCGCATCTCGAACGCCCTGGGGTCCTGCCCGATGAGCACCGGGGCCAGGCTCTCGATCGTGCCCACGACGCCCGCGGGAGCCCTGCCGTCGCTGCACTCCCCGTAGCCCGTAACGCCTTCGTCAGTCTCGACCTTCACGAAGGTCCAGGGCCGGTAGCCGCCGTCCACGATGAACGTCTCGATGCTGGTGATCTTCATTCCGGTGTCTGCCCCGGGCTCGCTTCCACGCCGTACCGCTGCCCGGCGTCGACTCGGCGTTCGTCGAAGTCTATTCCCTCGCCGAGGCCCGGATAGGTGGGCATGGGGATGTATCCCTCGGAGACCCTCCAATTCTCAGAATAATATGACAACCGCAAGGAGTCCTAACGCCGTCAACCCCAAGGCCAAGGCAATCAAAGCTAACCGCGTGAAATCACGTACTTCGCGCCGCACCGAATCGACCTCTGTCTGTGTGGCGAAGGTGGGTAGGGTCTCCCGAACGGGGTTGGTGCGAAGGTTGATCATACGGTTCGTTATCTGAAGTTGAAGCTCCAAGCGTTCCGCTTCTTCTCGTGTCCTGACTCCAATGAACCAAGCAAGCTCCCGGAACCTGCCTTTCGTTGACTGAACCCTGCCATCGCGGTGCTCTTTCATTCGACGATGGATGTCGCCAGTCTGCCCTACATAGAGGCTGTTGTCCGTCAAGGATAAGATGTAGACGAAGAACTCATCCTCCCGTACACACCTGGATCCGCTTGCCTTGTAGAAAGGCCTACATTCCCCGCAGGTGGGCCACTCTTTGCTTTTCCCACTTCGACAAACAGGACATACGAGATCGTACGTACTAATGCTGACTTCTTCGTATCGTCCATATCCTACTATCAAAGCTGCTGGTGGCCCTTGCGCCACATCCTAACACCTTAGCTGCCGACTGGACGCCTGGTCACCCAGCTTCGCGGTGGCCGTTGTTAGGCTCGTGGCCTGCCTCTTCCGCATCCTGCCCTAGCACCTGGCGCCCTGTGCTGCCATGCCGCCAGCGATATTTGGGTAATTATATACAATCTTACCCTTTTGGATAGAAGCAAAGGAGACCTTAAGGTGGAGGAAGTTCAGAAAACTTGGCTTGACAGAAGTGAACGTCGGCGCGAAATCTTTGCAGAAGCTTTTGAAGCTGGACTTCTTCATCTATCAAAATTGAAGGAAGGTCTCGATAGGGATTCTCCAGCCACCACTCAACCCGACGGAGAATGTTCTCAGTCGTCCGCCGCTCATACGGAACCGCGTCAATCTCAGCAGTAGTGGCGGCGACAGCCAAGAGCAATGCGTACCACGATTTGTCTGTGATGCCTACCAAGCTCGTCTCCCTTCTTGGGGTTTTCCTTCTGGTTTCACCCGTAAGCGGGCGCAGGCTAGCACGCTTATTGAGGGTTGACAAACACTAGGAGCCTGTCCGAGGATTCGTTCCGGGAGACGAAACCCGCCACGCAATAACCTGCTTACAGCAATCTGGACCTTGTCGTGGAGTAATTAGCATCTTTACACTCCACTAATGACGCATATCGTTTAGAACATTGTTTCTCGGACAGACTCCTAGGGATGCTCTGAATAAGTCCCGGTGGTTTGCGGGATAGTAACATAGGGCCAAGGCCTGAAGACGTGGGAGGCGAGGCAATGAACCAGCCGACGTTTGCGGACTTGGACTACGAGAGCAAGAAGCGAAAGACTCGCAGGGAGAAGTTCCTTGAGCGCATGGATGGACTGATCCCGTGGGAAGAGTTGGAAGAGCGCATCCGACCGTTCTATCCCAATGCTGGCCGAGGTCGGCGTCCCTACGAGTTGTCGGCGATGCTTCGCATACACTGCGTGCAGTTGTTCTACAACCTGAGCGACCCTGGGATGGAGGACATGCTCTACGAGGTCGAATCGGTGAGGCGGTTCGTAGGGCTGAGACTGCCTGGGCCGCTGCCGGACGAGACGACGATTCTGAACTTCCGCCACCTGCTGGAAGAGCATGCGTTAGGCTCGGGTCTGTTCGAGGAGATCAACCGCTATCTGGAGTCCAAGGGTCTCCGTCTTCAGGAGGGGACGATAGTGGACGCGAGCATCATAGCGGCGCCCTCATCGACGAAGAATCGGGCTAAAGAGCGCGACCCCGAGATGCACCAGACGAAGAAGGGTAACGAGTGGCACTTCGGGATGAAGGTGCACATCGGTGTGGACTCGCAGACGGGAGTGGTGCACAGCATGACCACGACATCTGCGAACGTGCATGACCTGACTGAGTTGCCCCGGTTGCTGCACGGTGGGGAGTCTCAGGTGTGGGGAGATGCTGGGTATCAGGGAGTTGACAAGAGGCCGGGCAACCGGGGCTTGGATGTGGAGTGGCAGGTCGCGATGAGGCCCGGCCAGCGTCGGAAGCTGGAGCCTGAGAGTCCTGAGGCGGTGTCGGAGAAGCGCAAAGCGTCGGTCAGAGCTAAGGTGGAGCATCCGTTCCTGTACATCAAGCGGCACTTCGGCTACGCCAAGGTCCGCTACAGGGGACTGTCCAAGAACACGCAGCGGCTGATGACGCTGCTGGGGTTTGCCAACTTGATGAGGGCCGAACAGTACCTGGCGGCGTGAAACCTTGTATAAGTGCGCCCAAAATCAGGCCTAACGGCGGCGAAACGCCCTGTCAGGGCCGGTTGTAGGCCGAGATTAACCCCCACCACGGCGCCATAAGGCAATTCAACGCCCCCAAAACCACTCCGGTCAACTCGGCCCAGCCTGAAGCCGATTGTTCAGAGCATCCCTAGCGGCAGCGATAGTTTGATATACCGCACACGGAACGGCTAGGAGGCCCATCATGGCCCAGCAGACCAAGCCCAAGCGCGGTCCAGGCCGCCCCCCCAAGATCATCCCCCCCATACCGGACACGCTTGAGAATGTTGTCAAGGCACTCGTCCAGCCGGTCAAGCATAAGGAACAACCGAAGTAAAGGGTCTTGTGGTAGTTCGATGGGCACATTCAATGTGAACATAGGTGTCAGCGACGGAAACGGTGGGGGAACTGAGCACTTTGACGCGCTTGTTGACACGGGGGCATCGCTGACAGTCATCCCCGACAGATTCCTGCGCCAGATAGGTATTGAGCCTTATGACGAGGGCGACTTTACTCTTGGAGACGGTAAAATACAGCGATTGCCAATTGGGCAAGCCCAGGTAGAGGTCTGCGGGGCAAGAGCATTCAGTCCCGTTGTATTTGGTGCTGACAACCGCTATTTGCTTGGAGCAACGACTCTCCAAACGCTCCGCCTTATTGCTGACACGAGCAATCACAGGCTTGTACCTGCGGAGTTACTGATCTAGGGATGGTCTGAATAAGTCCGTGGCCTTGCAGCTCCACACATAGGACATTAAGCCGTGCTGATGGGTTATTCAGAGTATCCCTAGGCCGCTTGACCGTCTCCAATCAGGTCTGAGTACCGTAGGCGCTTCCCGTCCATCCCACCAGATGGGTAATCTGGTCAGTCGTATCAGCCTCACGGTCGTTGTGGCGTCCGGCGAATTCCACTGCGTACCGCTCAGTGTGCTTCGGGCTGATGTGGTGGTATGTTCCGACAATCCCACGCTTGAACATGCTGAAATGGCCCTCGACACCGTTCGTGTGGACATCCCCGTCCACGTATTGACCATGCGTATGGACGACGGAAGCGTGGTTCCGAAGGAGATTGTAGGCGTGGTGGTCGTCTGTGTAGACCTTAGCGCCGTAGAGTCTGCGCTTGTTGACGAAGCCCGTCATAGTAACAGTGTCGGTCTTGTCGATAACCTCAACATCTATCTTGTTACTGGCACGGTCCTTCGCGGCGGCGACAACCGTCTTGCCGACACCACCACGACCAGCGTTGAGCCGCTTGCTCTTGTGCTTGTTGCGCTCCTTGCCGCCGACGTATGTCTCGTCTACCTCAACGGGGCCTTCAAACAGCCCGCCACTGGTCTCCCACGCCTTGCGGATGCGATGCGCCAGATGCCAAGCGGCTTTCTGGGTGATGCCGAGGTCGCGGTGTAGCTTCATGCTGGACACGCCTTTGAGGTTCGTGGTCAGCAGGTAGGACGCCATAGCCCACTTGCTCAGGGGAAGGTTAGAACCTTCCATCACCGTTCCGGTCTTGACGCTGAAATCCTTGCGGCAATCGCGGCAACGGAAGGGCTGGGGCTTGCGCGTCGGGCGCTCCTGGACGTTGACGCTGCCACACTTAGGGCAGGCTATCCCGTCCGACCAGCGGGCCTTGATGAACATGGCTTCGACGGCTTGCTCGTCACTGAATTGCTGGACAGCCTCTATCAGTGAGAGGCCCTTCCTGAAATGCTTGCCCGGCGCGTTCTTTGCCATTGATTCAATCCCCTATACGTTATGGGTAAGATTGTATCGGAAATAGCGCCGTGTGTCAAGGGTAAGATCGTATATAATTCCCGATATTTGACAGACCCGCACATCTGTACTACCATACTCCTATGCCAACGACCGACCCTCTTCACACGCACCCTACGCACAGCCGCCGTGGGTGTCGAGTAAGTGTCCAGTAGATGTCCAGTAGATGTCCAGTAAATGTCCGGTAAGTGTCGAGTAAGTGTCCAACAAATCTCGGTCCCCAGCTATGAAATCACGATGAATTCGACACAATTCGACAGATCCGGAGAAAAAACTTCCCATCGACCAGTGAGCGGCCCTGCATCACACAGTAAACCAGGCGCGATTGCCCTCGTCCCATGACGACGGTCTCGACGAGTGCCCCCGTAGTACAGGCTTCCGGCCTCTGGAAGCGGTTCGGCGACGTGACGGCCGTGCAGGATGTCTCCCTCTCCGTCCGGCCCGGCGAGATCATCGGGCTCGTTGGCCCGAACGGCGCCGGCAAGACCACGACCATCCGGATGCTGCTCGACATCACCCAGCCGGACGAGGGTGAGGTCTCCGTATTCGGTGCCGCCATGAACCCGGAAGCCCGGGAGCGCATCGGCTACCTGCCGGAGGAGCGTGGCCTCTACCGCAGCCTGCGCATCATCCCGAACATTCTCTATCTGGCCGAGCTCAAGGGCGTCCCCAGGGAGCGCGCTCTGCGCCGGGCCGACGAGCTCCTCCAACGTCTCGGGCTGGAGCAGCACCGGCACAAGAGGGTCCGCGAGCTGAGCCGTGGGCTCGGTCAGCTTGTCCAGTTCGCCGCGACGCTCGTCCACGATCCCGCGTTCGTCGTGCTCGACGAGCCGTTCAGCGGGCTGGACCCGGTCAACGTGCGGCTCATGAAGGACGTCGTCGCCGAGCTGCGCTCCAGGGGCGTCGCCATCATGTTCTCGACCCATCAGATGACCGACGTCGAGGAGCTCTGCGACCGCGTCATTATGATCGACGATGGCCGCGTCGTGCTCGACGGCCTCCTCACCGAGATAAAGCGCCGCTTCGCCGGCAGCGAGGTCTTCGTCGCGAGCGATCAGGACCCCGGGGCGATTGACGGCGTGCTGGCGTCCAGGAGGCACGGCGCCGGTTACGTGCTCAGACTTGCGCCCGGCCACGCCCCGGAGGCGGTGCTTCGGTCTCTGCTCGACCGCGGTGCGAAGATCGACCGGTTCGAGCTGGCAACGCCGAGCCTGGAGGAGATCTTCCTGCGAGTCGTCGAGGGCGGACATGCATAAGACGTGGCTTGTCGCGCGGCACGAGTTCTCCGTAACCCTGGGTCGCCTCGCCTACCGAATCTTCGCCGCCTCGGTCCCCGTGCTGGCGATAGTCGCGCTTATAGGAATCGCCATCTTTCAGGCCGTGAGCTCTGACGGCACCTCTCAGGAGGACACCTCCACCGCTCCTACCGAAGCGGTCACCTTCGGCTACGTCGATCTCACGGACGAGGATGGAGAGCCGCTCTTCACCGGCTTCCAGGAGCAGGGCAACACAGTCTTCACGCCGTACGCCGATCGGGAGACGGCCACGCCCGAGCTTCTTGAAGGCCGCATCGATCGACTCTTCGTGTTCCCCGCGGACTACCTTGAGACCGGGACAGTCGTGGAAATCCGGGAGGAGCGCGTTGGGCTTTTCGACTCCGGCGGACGTGACGGCGCCCTCCGCCGGTTCGTCGTGGAGAACCTGTTTGCGGAGCAGGTCGGCTCGGAGCGGCTCGAGCGCGTCGTCACGCCTTACCGGCTCGTGATCGATGAAGTGAGCGAGGCGGGCGCGCCCGCCGATGAAGACGTTGACCCCGGCGATACCCTGATCTTCATCGTTGCCAGCGTCCTGTTCCTGGTGTCCGCGTTCACCGCCTCCGGCTACCTGCTGCAGGGCCTGACTGAGGAGAAGGAGAACCGCATCATGGAGGTGCTGCTATCCTCGATCAAGCCGGAGCACCTGATGTTCGGCAAGCTCATCGGCCTCGGAGCCGCGAGCCTGCTGCAGTTCGCCGTCTGGACCGTAGCCGGTGTCGCGTTCCTTCTCGCGCTCAACCTCATTATCGATCTGCCCTTCGAGCTCACGCGCGAGCTCGTGCCCTCGCCCGGAAGGCTTCTCGTAGCATTCGCCTACTTCCTTCTGGGCTACGCTCTGGTAGGCACGCTGCTGGCGGCCATCGGGGCGGTCACCACCAACCAGCGGCAGGCGGGCAACATCACCGCCTTCGTGATCCTGCCTGCCGTCGCCCCCATGTGGTTCATGGTCGTCCTGCTCGAGGACCCCGAGGGAACGCTTGCGAGGGTCCTCAGCTTCGTCCCGATCACCGCCCCGGTGACGAGTCTTATGCGGCTCAGCCTCGGCGGCATGGACGGTCTGGACGTCCTCCTCAGCCTCGTTGCCCTCTCACTCAGCGTCGCGGCAGTCGTCTGGCTCACGGCCCGCCTCTTCCGGACCTACCTGCTCGTGTACGGACAGCAGCCCAGGATAGGCCACCTCATCCGCACCCTCCGCGGCCGCTAGCGTTCCGCCCCTGTCCGCCCACCTCCGGGCCGCCACAAAGGCCGCGCCTAGCCGATCCCTGCCCAATAGCACGGCGGAAACGGCCACCAGCACCACGGCCCCCAGAATTGTGGACCCGGCGATCCACATCGTCGCATCGAAGAAGAACCCTTGGGGAAACATCATCAGGAGCACGTCAGTCCGCGGGTCGAGCTGCCACAGATCGTTCGTGAAGCTGATCTGGTGGAAGAGGAGGAATACCTGGCTGAACCCGACGGCCGAGGCGAGTCCGGCCAGCGCGACCAGGCCTAGTGTCAAGGCCCCTCCCGCTGTTGCGCAGAGGCCCAGCCGTGGGAGAAACGGCCGCCGTCCCAGCCACAACCCAAGTGCCGCGAACGCTAGCAGGTACACGCCCGTAACCTCCTGGGCGCGGTAGACGCCCCTCACGAGGCCCTTCACGTCCTTCATGTGGAGGACCTCGCGGCTGTTGTAGAGGCTGGGCACCTCCAAGCCGTACCTGACCGCGCTGACTACCAGGTACTCCTCCCCGTTGCTGAAGTAGTCTCGTATCTGGCGGCCCGCCGAGATCAGCTCAGGGCGCTCTATGCCGGTGCGGCTGGGGATGTCGTACCGGTCGAACCCGTAGCTGTACAGGATGGGCGCGTTGATGACCCACCTGACGCTGGTGGCGATCAGGAAGACAGGGATGGCCGCGATGAACAGCCCAACGGCGACCCGTCGAAGGATGTGCACGAGTCCAGTCTACCGGAAATCGTGGCCCGCAGGCCCGCTGTCAACGCCATCCGGCGGCCCTGTCCGGCTACAGATGAAGGGGTGTGCAGGGGGCGCAAGCTCCTTGCCGGGCGTGTGAGGTTGTCCCCGCACACATAACTTCTCTCCACTTTCTGCCGGGCAAGTGAGTGGGCGTGATGGTCGGGGGTGTTCCCCGCAGCCTGATATAATCGGCCCCGCGCGATGGAGCGGCGGGCTGCCGCGCCGGCGCAAGGAAGGCTATGGAAGGCGACCAGCCGTACCCCGACACCTACGAAGGCTTGGACCAGCTCGTCCGGCGTCTCCGGGGTCCCGACGGATGTCCGTGGGACCGCGAGCAGACCCACGACTCCCTCAAAGAGAAGCTCCTGGAGGAGTGCTACGAGCTGGTCGAGGCCATCGAGGAGGGCGACGCCTCTGAGCTGGCCGAGGAGCTTGGCGACGTCCTCTTCCACGTCGTCTTTCAGATTCATGTGGCGGCCCAGAACGGTGAGTTCCCGCCCGAGCGGGTCTTCGGCTCTGTCGTACGGAAGCTCGTACGACGCCACCCGCACGTGTTCGGTGACGCGAAGGTTGCCGACTCTAAGGAGCTTCTGGCCAGCTGGGACAGCATCAAGCGCCGCGAGAGGGCGGGCACCGGCGCATCCTTGCTCGACGGCGTGCCCAGGACAGCACCAGCCCTCTCCTATGCCCAGGAGGCCCAGAGGCGGGCCGCCCGCGCCGGGTTCGACTGGGACGACTACGCGGGTGTAGTCCAGAAGGTGGCCGAGGAGCTTGCAGAGCTCGAGTCGGCGGGCTCGGATGCGGAGCGCGAGGCGGAGCTGGGCGACCTGCTGTTCTCCGTCGTGAACGCCGCGAGGTGGCTGGGCGTGGACGCCGAGGGCGCGCTCCGCCACGCAAACTCCCGCTTCTACGCCCGCTTCGCGGTGATGGAGAGGCTCAGCCTCGATAGGGGCCTGTCGTTCGCAGAACTGCCGATGGAAGAGAAGGACGCCCTTTGGGAAGAGGCGAAGTCGCTTCCCACTGCGTCGGAAGGACGGTAGAGTGCCGCAGCCGCCTGGCGACGACCACCTCGCCGAGATCGAGTCCCACGCCGCACAGATCGCCTGGGGCGCGGGAGACATCCTGTCCGGCCACTTCGAGGCCCTCCTCCGGGTCGACTACAAGGACGAAGCGGAAAGCGACCCGGTTACCGCGGCTGACAAGGAGAGCCAAGCCTTCCTGACCGACAGGATACTCCAGGCCTTTCCGGACCATGCCGTGCTGGGCGAAGAGGACGACGAGGACGCCGGCGGAGACACGTCGTCATCCCCGCGACAGCGGGAATCCATCCCCGGCGCGCCGCTCCCGGACTTCGTCTGGGCGCTGGACCCACTCGACGGCACCAAGAACTTCGTCGCCGGACTGCCGGTCTACGCAAGCTCTATAGGCGTGCTCCACAGAGGCGTCCCGGTCGTCGGGGCCGTGTACGTCCCCTGGCCCGGGTGCGAGGGCAGGGTTGTCCATGCCAGGTCCGGGGGCCCTGCCCTGCTGAACGGGGAGCCCGTGTCGGTCAGGGAGTCGGAGGGTAGAGGCGGCCGACACCTCGTGGCTCTGCCGTCGGGCTTCGCAAGGTCCTACCGCCTGCCGCGCTCCGCCGGACGGGGACTGGGCGAGGTGAGGGGTACCGGCAGCATAGCCCACGAGCTGGCCATGACCGCATCCGGCGCGTTCGAGTATACGATGGTGAACCGCTCACACCTGTGGGACATGGCGGCTGGAATAGTCCTAGTGAAGGCGGCCGGAGGAGAGGTGATGATGGCCCGCCGCAAGGGTGGGTTCGGGTCGCTGCTGTCCACCCGAACGCACTGGCAGCCCCTCGAATCGATAGTCGACGATTGGGACTCCATGACCATGAAGGACCTGCGCGCATGGAAGGCCTCCCTACTGCTCGGCACCCCCGACTCGGTACGCTTCCTCTCGCAGAACCTGCGCACCAGCCTCCGCCTCCGCCGAAGGCGGATCGGGCACGGATGATCGAGCATCTGCAGAACACTTGTGCTCCCAAAGCTATGGATGTACAATCGAACCATCAACTGACCGTAGGCTAAGGAGGGACCAATGATCACATATGTTGACTTCAGTCTCTTTGACAGCCCAGCGAGGGTAATCGTCAACACGGTTAACACGGTCGGCGTTATGGGCAAAGGGGTGGCCAAAGAATTCAAGAGGGTGTACCCCGAGATGTTTGCCGAGTATCAAAAGGTATGCGAGGCCGGACAGTTTAACGTCGGCCACCTTTTCCTGTACAAGACCTCTCACAAATGGGTCTTGAACTTTCCGACTAAGAAGGATTGGCGCAATCGGTCCCAGACTGCCTATGTGGAAGCCGGACTGCGCAAGTTTGTCGATGTCTATAGAGACGCGAGGATCACGTCGATTTCATTCCCTCAGCTTGGGTGCGGTAACGGTGATTTGGAGTGGAAGAGTGAAGTGAAACCCCTGATGGAACGATATTTGCGTGCGCTTCCAATCCAGATATTCATCCACATCGCTCCGACTCCCTCTTCATTCAAGCCCGAACACCGTGATCCCGATGTCGTCAAAAAGTGGCTTCGCGCCGAGCCCCGGTCACTGCCGTTTACTGAGGTCTGAGACGACCTCGTTGCGCTGGCGAGGAGCGTCAGTTCACTTAGAACCTTGGACGGCTCTGAGGAATTCCAAGCTTCGTTTGTTGACGAAACGGTCGCTCTCAATGCCGGTGACCGCCAAATCGACATGCATAAGGATGATCTACGCGTTCTTTGGCAGCAGATTAGGGACCTCGGCCTGTGCATACCGTCCATACTGCCGAATGGCCTCGATCGATACTCTCGATACGTACTTCCACTACTGGCAGAACTGCCGTATCTCACGCTAGTCCGCCAGGCTGACCGTGACAGCAAACTCACTCGGAGCGCTTTTGGCCTACTTCTCAAGGCCGAGGTTGGTCAGGAACCTGAACCTGAGCCCATGGTCCGGCAACTTCAGCTCGTATGAGTACGGAATCGCGGTCTGAGAGGGCTCGTGTCAGGCGGTTCCTAACGGAACTGAAGAGGTCCGACTGGCTGGGGTCCGCCCGACGTTGATGGCCGGACTATCTCTTCCATGTTACGAATATCCAGAATGCGGTATCCATTCTCAGGGAGGGCGGACTGTTTAGCAGGCGGGAGGCCCAAGAACGCAATCTCATGGTGACGGATAACGCGAGCCCTCAAGTAATCGACCAGACTGAGGAGCGATGGAAGGACTTCGCCCGGCTTTACTTTCGGCCGAGGACTCCTACCCACTACCGCAGTGAAGGTTTCAGGACAGCAAGGGAGTTGCAGCTTGACGCACATTGCCCCGTGCCTGTGTGTCTACTCTTCGACTCATGCTCGATTCTGCCGAGAACCGACGTGCTGTTTAGCGACGGAAACTTGGCGTCCCCTCGCGCTCATGTGTTTCAAACGACCGCTGAACTCGAGCAACTGCCCTTCGAAAACATCTACCACGACTCTTGGTTCAGTGATGAGCACCGCGAACAGATCAGGTTCAACGGCAATGCCGAGGTTGTCGTGCCTCATCACCTTGATCTTGATCCACTACGATTCGTGGCTTGTAGAACCGACGCGGAGTACGAGACTCTGCTTCACATACTCCCATCTCACATCCGTCGTCAGTGGGAAGGAAATATCGGCACTGCCCCCAGATGGAACCTGTTCTACAAGAGATGGACATTCGTCGATCGGGTTGATATGAGCTCGGACGGGATCGTATTTGTGTTCAACCCGGATACCGAGTCTCTCGGCCCCTTTGAAGCACAACTCCGGGTCGTCGACTCCCAAAACCTGACACGTATTGATAGCTCGACTAAATTCACGCTTACCGGCAAAGGGAGACAGGTTGTCAAATTGGATGCCATGGGACCGTATGGGTACTATGTTTCGCTGTTCCTTGACGGACACCTCGCTTATGCAAGTCACTACCAAGGTGACGATCAATGTCCGTGGTAGCTAAAACTCCAGCCCGGCCATCTGCGGTCGGGAAGCGCCCCTCAGACACTACTACGGATGATAGAATGAGAGTCGGCCTCCTGCCTGCCGGCACCTGACCGCTACGGAGCACGCACCCATGCCGCTGGAGAACATCGTCGTTCGCGGCGCCCGCGAGCACAACCTCAAGAACGTCGACGTCACCGTCCCGCGCAACAAGCTCGTGGTCATCACCGGCGTGTCCGGCTCCGGCAAGAGCTCCCTGGCCTTCGATACCATCTACGCCGAGGGCCAGCGACGCTACGTCGAGTCCCTGTCCGCCTATGCCCGCCAGTTCCTCGGCCGCATGGACAAGCCCGACGTCGACTACATCGAGGGCCTCTCGCCCGCGATCTCCATCGACCAGAAGGGCGTGTCACACAACCCCCGCTCGACGGTAGGGACCGTCACCGAGATATTCGACTACCTGCGCCTCCTCTTCGCCAGGGTGGGACGCCCCCACTGTCACCGGTGCGACAGGCCGGTCGAGCGCCAGACGGTACAACAGATAGTCGACGCCGTGCTCGACCTGCCCGGAGGCAGCCGTATACAGATCATGGCGCCGATGGTGAGACGCCGGAAGGGCGAGCACAAGGAGGTCTTCGAGGAGGCCCGCCGCTCGGGATTCGTCAGGGTGCGCGTCAATGGCGATGTCCACGACCTTTCCAGCGTTCCCGCCCTCGATAAGAAGAAGTGGCACACCATCGAGATCGTGGTCGACCGCCTGGTCATCGGTGATAGCGCCGAGGCGGGTCGCGTCTCCGACTCGGTAGAGACCGCCCTCAGGATGGCCGACGGCACCGTCCTCGTGTCGGTCGTCGACGGCGAGGAGCTGCTCTTCTCGGAGCACTTCGCCTGCGTGCACTGCAACATAAGCCTTGGCGAGCTGGAGCCTCGCACCTTCAGCTTCAATAACCCCCACGGTGCCTGTCCGACCTGCACAGGCCTCGGCTACCGCATGGAGGTCGACCCCGATCTTGTGGTGCCCAACAGGAACCTGAGCATCGGGGAGGGCGCTCTGCAACCCTGGGTGCGCGCCGGGGCGTTCAGCTCGTGGTTCACCAGCCTGCTCGACTCTCTCTCGGAGGCCTACGGGTTTTCCACCAAGATCCCGTTCAAGGACCTCAGCGACGAGCATGTTGACCTCATACTCTGGGGCAACGATGGCAAGACCCTGCGGATGCGGCACCGCACCCGCAAGGGAAAGACCTACCGCTGGAACACCTCCTTCGAGGGTGTCATAAACAACCTGGCCCGCAGGCACAGGGAGACCGAGTCCAACTACGTCAGGTCCGAGATCGAGCGGTACATGGCCACGCGCCCCTGCCAGTCGTGCGAGGGGAGGCGCCTCAAACCGGAGGCGCTGGCCGTAACGGTCGGGGGCATCAACATCATGGATGCCACCGACAAGTCCATCAGCCGCGCCCTCGACTGGGTCGGGGACATAGGCGGCGGGCCGGTCTCCGGCAGCTCCAACGGCTCACGCCCCGACGACGTGCTGACCGAGCGCGAGAAGGCCATCGCCTCGCAGATACTGAAGGAGATCGACGCCCGTCTCCGCTTCCTCCTCAATGTCGGGCTCGACTACCTGACGCTGTCCAGGACGGCCTCGACTCTCAGCGGCGGCGAGGCCCAGCGCATAAGGCTGGCGACGCAGATCGGATCGGGGCTGATGGGTGTCCTCTACGTCTGCGACGAGCCGTCGATAGGCCTGCACCCGGCCGACGACCACCGCCTGATCGCCACCCTCCAGCGGTTGAGGGACGTCGGCAACACCGTCCTGATCGTCGAGCACGACGAGGCGATCATGAGGGCCGCAGACTACATCATCGACCTGGGGCCGGGCGCCGGCGAGCACGGCGGACGCATCGTCGCCGCGGGGTCCGTCGAAGAGGTCATCCAGTCGGACGAGTCGCTGACGGGCCAGTACCTAAGCCGCCGGCGCCAGATCCCGCTGCCGCAGGAGAGGCGCAACGGGAGCAGGGCGCGTATCGACATTCGCGGCGCCCGCGAGAACAACCTGAAGAACATAGACGTACGCATCCCGCTGGGTATGCTCGTGTGCGTCACCGGCGTGTCGGGCTCCGGCAAGAGCACCCTGATATACGAGGTGCTGTACAAGACCCTGGCCCAGCACTTCTACAAGGCCAAGGACCGCCCCGGAGCCGTAGACGACATCCTGAACCTGGACGAGATCGACAAGGTCGTCAACATCGACCAGTCTCCCATCGGGCGCACTCCCAGGAGCAACCCCGCCACCTACACCGGCGCCTTCACCCCCATCCGCGAGCTCTTCACCACCGTGCCGGAGGCCAGGATGCGCGGCTACAAGCCGGGGCGCTTCTCCTTCAACGTCAAGGGCGGGCGCTGCGAGGCATGCAGCGGCGACGGCTATATCAACATAGAGATGCAGTTCCTGCCGGACGTGACCGTGCCATGCGAGGTCTGCCTGGGCAAGCGCTACAACCGCGAGGCCCTGGAGATCGAGTTCAAGGGCAAGAACATCGGCGAAGTGCTGGATATGACCGTGTCCGAGGCGCTCGAATTCTTCTCGAACATCCCCAGGGTTCGTAACAAGTTCCAGACCATGAGCGACGTGGGGCTCGGGTACATCCGGCTCGGTCAACCCGCTACCCAGCTAAGCGGCGGCGAGGCCCAGCGCGTGAAGCTGTCCACAGAGCTGTCCAAGCGCGCCACCGGGCGGACGATGTACATCTTGGACGAGCCCACGACCGGGCTCTCCTTCGAGGATTGCGCCCACCTGCTCAGGGTGCTCCACCGCCTCGTCGACGCAGGCAACTCGGTCGTGCTCATCGAGCACCACCTGGACCTGATCAAGAACGCCGACTGGATCATCGACCTCGGCCCCGGAGCGGGTGACAGCGGCGGCCACGTCATCGCCGAGGGGACCCCGGAGGACCTGGCGAACCTCGACGAGTCCAGCACTGGCCGGTACCTGCGGGCCCACCTCGGCCTCGACCGGCCCGTCGAGGCTGGCGCAGGGCAACTATGAAAACGGTCTTCCGCAATCCGTCATTCCCGCGAAAGCGGGAATCCATCCGCGGTGAGGTACGGAGGGGCCGGGGCTCTTCCCCCTCTCCCTCGACGGGAGAGGGCTGGGGTGAGGGTGCTCCCCGACCAGCTCTCCAAAGAGGTGGCGGCTGTCCCCGTCATACTCCTCGTCCTGTCCTCCTCATCTGTCCCTTCCCACCACTGCCTACGGAGGGATAGAGATAGACGAGACACGCCTCCGGGCGCTGCTCGACCGCTTCAGGGACCACGGCCTCAGCGCCGACGATGTCATCGACGAGCTGAGGGTCCTCCCGTTCAGAGACCTCGACTTCGCGAAGGTCGACCACCACCGCGCCGTGCGCACAGGCTTCCCTGAGGTGGTCTTCGCGCAGGGCAAGTCGCCGGAGCAGGTGGCCTCCATCGCCGCGGAAGTCCTCCGGGCCTCGGACAGGCTCCTGGTCACCCGCGCGTCGCCCGATGCATTCGCCGCCGTCCGGCAGGTCGTGCCCGACGCCGTGTACGAACAGCCCGCCCGGGCCATAGTGGCCGACCGCCGGACCGACCGCCAGACTACGCCCGGCGTCGTAGTCGCGTGCGCCGGTACCGCCGACCTGCCCGTCGCGTCGGAGGCCGCGGTCACCGCTGAGTTGATGGACTGCCAGGTCGAGCGCCTGTTCGACGTCGGAGTGGCAGGCCTTCACAGGCTCCTCCGGCAGATGCCCGCCATCCGCCGCGCTAGAGTCATAGTCGCGGTCGCCGGAATGGATGGCGCGCTCCCGTCGGTCGTCGGCGGACTGGCCAGCGTACCTGTGATCGCCGTCCCCACCAGTGTCGGATACGGGGCCAGCTTCGAGGGTCTCGCCGCCCTGCTGGCGATGCTCAACAGCTGCGCGCCGGGAGTCGGCGTGGTCAACATAGACAACGGCTTCGGCGCCGGGTACCTCGCCGCCATGATCAACCGGGCCGCCTCGATGTAGTCCCCCGTTTGCCCTCCTGGCAGACACGCATCCGTCATTGGTATGAAAATGACCCACCGGGCCGCGGGAAAAGGGGTGTGCAGAGGGGCGTTAGACCCTTTGCCGGGTGTGTGAGGGTGTCCCTCACATGCAACTTCTCTCCGTTTTCGTCTGAAAATACCCCACTTTCGTTGCTCGTTGTGCGGGTGGTTCCGGCGGAAGCCGGAATCCAGTCACCCGGCCGAAGTGGTGGAATCCGGCACGCGCTGATATATAATACCGGGCGCGCTCCGCGCCCCTAACACAACGCAGCGAGGCAGAGATGTACCCCATCGACCTCTCCGGTAAGACTGCCGTCGTGCTCGGCGTCGCCAACCGTCGGAGCATCGCCGCCGCCATCGCCGGGATGCTCCACCAGGCCGGGGCCAGGCTGGCGGTGACCTACCAGAACGAGAGGCTGCACGCCAGCGTGGAAAAGGTCGCCGAGGACTGGCCCGGCACCGTCCTCATCGAGTGCGACGTCTCATCCGACGACAACGTGTCCGCCGCGTTCGACGCCGTCGCGAGCGAGCTTGGCGGAGTCGATGTCATCATCCACAGCATAGCCTTCGCCAACCGCGACGATCTCGGAGGCCGGTTCATCGACACCGGGCGCGAGGGCTTCAGGCTCGCCCTCGACATCAGCGCATACTCGCTCCTCCCTGTTGCCCGGTACGGCGCGCCGCTCATGACCGACGGCGGCAGCATCGTCACGCTCACCTTCCAGGCCTCCGAGCGCGTCTTCCCCGGCTACAACGTCATGGGTACCGCCAAGGCCGCTCTTGAGAACGAGGTCGCCCAGCTGGCCTACGACCTCGGGCCCGACGCCATCCGCGTCAACGCCGTGTCGCCCGGCCCGCTCGACACCGTCTCGTCCAGAGTCATCAAGGGGTACCGTGACATGAAGCGCGCCCACGAGGAGCGCTCGCCCATGAGGCGCAACGTCACGCACGACGAGGCCGCCGGTGCCGTCCTGTTCCTCTGCAGCGACCTGGCGACCGGTATCACCGGCCAGGTCATACGAGTCGATACCGGCTACGGCATCATGGGAATCTGAGATACAGGAAGTCCCTTCTCCCCACGCGGGGGAAGGTTAAAGCCCGCCCCGGACCCGATCCGGGGATGAGGAGGCGGAAGAAAATGACCAATCTGCGCGGCAAAGTCCAGACCGTCCTCGGCGTCGTCGAGCCCAAAGACCTCGGGCCGACGACGACCCACGAGCACCTCCTGATCGACTTCTCCTGCATGTTTAATGAGCCCGAAGAGGCCACCGAGAAGTTCAGGGCTCACCAGCCCGTCGGCATGGAGAACGTCGGCTGGGTCCGATACCACTCCTTCGCCAACCTCGATAACCTCATGCTGGTCGACGAGCAGGAGGCCACCGCCGAGGCGATGCTCTACATGAGGGCGGGCGGCGGCACCATAGTCGACGCGACCACCATGGGTATCGGTCGCGACCCGTTAGCTCTGGCCCGGATCGCCCGCGCCACGGGACTCAACATCGTCATGGGAGCCGGGTACTACGTAGGTGCCGTGCATCCCGAAGGCATGGACGGCCTCACCGAGGCGCAGATCACGCAGCAGCTCATAGACGAGGTCCGCGTCGGCGTCGGCGACACGAGGGTCAAGGCGGGGATCATCGGCGAGATAGGATGCTCATGGCCCCTGGCGCAGAACGAGCGCAAAGTGCTGCGCGCCGCTGCCGCGGCCCAGCAGGAGACCGGCGCCGCAGTTCTCATACACCCCGGACGCGATCCGTCCGCGCCGCGCGAGATACTCGACGTACTCGCAGAGGCGGGTGGAGATGTCGGGCGCACCATCATGGGCCACCTCGACAGGACCATCAGTGACACGAAGGACCTGCTTGACCTCGCCGCCAGCGGCTGCTACCTCGAGTACGACCTGTTCGGCTGGGAGGTTTCCCACTATCCGCTCAGCACCCTCGATATGCCGAGCGACGCCCAGCGGCTCGATTTCATCCAGCTTCTACTGGCGGAGGGCTACGGCGACAAGGTGGTCGTGGCCCAGGACATTTTTGCCAAGCACCGGACTATAAAGTACGGCGGGCACGGCTACGCCCACATCATCGACAACATTGTCCCCCGGATGCGCCAGAAAGGCTTCTCCGCCGACGAGATAGACGCCATCATGGTTGGCAACCCCGCCAAAGTGTTGGCGTTCGCCTAGGTGACCCTTGGGAGCGTGGGCGGCCTCGCCCGCGCCCGTTCGGCGTGGGCCAACCCGAACGGTGATTGTCTCGTCGAGCCGCTTGCTAGACTGAAACAGGTTCGCGTAGCTGAGAGACGTGCGGGGACTGGCTGTCGTATAATCCCGGTATCCGGACGGATGGTGAGGACGGACATGGTGGTATCGCAAACAGCGCCAAAGCTCACGTACCAGGACTATCTCAACACATCCGACGACGAGCGCTACGAGCTTCTGGACGGAGAGCTGATCATGGTTCCGGCACCCAACATGGACCACCAGGACATTGTCACGAATCTCGGGACGGCGCTCAGCGTGTTCGTGAAGGAGCAAGAATTGGGGAGGCTATATTTTGCTCCCACCGACGTGCTCCTGTCCGATACCGACGTGGTGCAGCCCGACCTGATATTCGTCTCCAAAGAACGGGAGCACGTCAGGACACCCGCGAACATCCAGGGCGCCCCCGACCTCGTAGTCGAAATCCTGTCCCCCTCTTCCGCGACCCGTGACTGGCGGGACAAGCGCGAGCTGTACGCCAGACACGGCGTGAAGGAGTACTGGGTGGTCGACCCATCCAACAAGATCGTATCGATCATGCTGCTGCAGGATGGCGTCTTGGAGATCAAGGGCGCTTACGTCGCGGGCGACAGGGTAGCCTCCTCCACTCTGGAAGGGTTCAGCGTTGCCCTGGACGACATATTCTAGGTACAACGCCGCGCAAGTCACTCCGAGCGCAGCCGAAGAATCTACTCTAACAACTGAGGAGGCAAGAAATGGGAACCGTCGATAAGAGATTGGAAGAGCTTGGAATCACTCTGCCGGAGATGAGGCCGCCCGTCGCCAACTACGTCCCGGCCGTCAGGACCGGCAACCTGCTGTTCCTGTCCGGGTCCATCCCGGCCGCCAGGCCGGACGGTACCGAGGTGCGAGGCAAGCTCGGTGCCGGAGTGTCCGTCGAAGAGGGCTACGAGGCCGCCAGGCTCGTCGGCATCAACCTGCTCGCCGTCCTCAAGACCACCCTCGGCGACCTCGACAAGGTCAACAGGATCGTCAAGCTCCTGTCGATGGTCAACGCCGCGCCCGACTTCACCGATACACCCGCCGTCGCTAACGGCTGCTCCGACCTCTTGGTCGAGGTGTTCGGCGACAAGGGCAAGCACGCCCGCTCCGCCGTCGGCATGGCCGCCCTGCCGCTCAACGTACCCGTCGAGATCGAGATGGTCGTCGAAGTCGCCGACTGAGGCGCGTCCGGCCTCGCGCCGCCGTAAAGCATGACAGCCTAAGCTGCCAGCCCGTCATACCGGCGGAGGCCGGAGTCCAGAGGCGTGGGCCCGACAGGGCCTCCGGGTAAAGTCATGCCGCCGATGGCATGAAGCCAACGTGCTTGGGGACGGCAGTCAGGCCCCCTACAGAAGCTCCTTGTTGAAGAAGTGCCGCTCGATGCCCCACTTGCGGCTGCCAAGGACGCCGATGATGCCTGCCAAGATGAACCAGAGGATCGTCACCTCGCCGCCATGCGCCACGAACGCATTGCCCCCGTCGGGAGGGTTGGGGTAAAGATGCGGCCAAGGCCATACCGGGCTCAGGGCGGCATGTACTCCAAAATACGCGACGATCATCGTTGCAAGCAGTGCCCCCGCCCCCAGTCGGGTTAGAATGCCAAGCCCGATGAGGAATGCCGAAATAAGCTCTACCCACCCCGCGATGTCTACGAGTGTGCCAAGCCCGTTCGGGTTCGCACCGGCAGGAAAGTCCCACAGCAGGAACGCCTTCTGTGCGCCGTGCAGTCCAACCAAGGTTGCGAAGGCAAGCCTGAAGAACAGGTAGAACTCGTCGGTGTACGGCTGGATGTATCGTCCGACGATCCCGGGTTCCTGTACGTTCTCTTCTGCCATAGTCCCACCTTTCCCTTGTTCAGGATTCCCGCATTGGGGAGTCTTCAGGGTCGGAGGACATCCCCATACGAGGTGGCGACATAATAGACCTCGCATCGACCGAATGCCACACCCTCAAACCGCCTTGTGCGTCGTCCGGTCGAAGCGGCGGATGACGATCCCACCGATGATGAACACCAGCCTGTAAAGGGCGGAGTAATAATGGACCGGCGAGGCGGGGGTGAGCGTCCGGGAGTGGCGCTGCAAAACTGGACCACCCGCCGCCTTCTATAGAGTTGGAGGCAACTCGATGGAAGGTGTGAAGGATGTACAAAGTGGAACTGTACGTTCGAGTGCGCCGGGCCTGCATGGTGGAAGGGATGAGCACGCGAGAGGCTGCCCGGGTGTTCGGGCTGCACCGGGACACGGTGCGCAAGATGCTGGAGTACTCGGTGCCACCCGGGTACCGTCGACAGTCACCGCCGCGTCGCCCTAAGCTGGACCCGTACCACGGGGTGATCGACCGGATACTGGAAGAGGACCGGCGTCTTCCGAGGAAGCAGCGCCACACTGCGAAGCGGATCTATGACCGTCTGAGAGCGGAGCACGGGTTCGGTGGCAGGTACACGATAGTCAAGGACTACGTGCGCGAGCGACGGCGCCGGACACGCGAGATGTACGTTCCGCTCTCCCATCCTCCTGGTGATGCCCAGTGCGACTTCGGCCAGGCGAAGGCGGTCATCGGAGGAGTGGAGCAGACCATCCACTACTTCGTGCTGGACCTTCCCCACAGCGACGCGTGCTTCGTCAAGGCCTACCCCGCAGAGACGACCGAGGCGTTCTGCGACGGTCACGTCTCGGCGTTCTCGTTCCTGGGCGGCGTGCCGCGGAGCATCTTGTACGACAACACGAGACTGGCGGTGGCCAGGATCCTGGGAGACGGCCGGCGCCAGCGTACTCGTGTGTTCTCGGAGCTGGTGTCGTACTACCTGTTCGAGGACTGCGATGATGAATACCGGGCCACCTCGGCCCGGGTCTGACCCCTTCGAGGACTGGCACCATGCCTTCAACCGGATCTGTCGACTCGAGTCGAGGTGGCCCGGAAGTGCCTTTGGCACGGCGAGCAGTGACTTTATAGGAGCCTGGCTTTAAGTCCCATCGCAGTCCTGTCCGCTCACCCAGCCAGAGCGCTATCCCAGAGGAGGTGGTAGAGATGACAGGAGTCGTAGATCAAGAAGGCGGTCGTTCTATTCGGGTAGTCGTCGGAGTGGATACTCACCAAGACAAGCATGTGGCAGTGGCCATTGACCGCCAGGGTGTACGGCTGGGGGAGCTTCACGCACCGGCGACTATGCATGGCTATCAGGATCTCGAACGGTGGTCACGGAGTCTGGGAGAGATTCACGCCTTTGGGATTGAGGGTACGGGTTCCTACGGGGCCGGAGTGGCTCGCTACCTGACCCGTAGGGGACATACCGTTGTGGAAGTGAATAGGCCCGACCGGTCAACCCGCTACAGGAAAGGGAAGAGCGACCCCACCGATGCGGAGATGGCAGCTCGATCTTTATTGGCGGGAGTGGCCGAAGCCACACCCAAGTCGGGGGAGGGAGAGGTGGAGATGATTCGCATGCTCAAGAGCGCCAAAGACTCGGCCGTCAAGGCTCGCACCCAGGCCTTCAATCAGATGAAGGCCCTGATTGTCACAGCCCCGGCTGAGCTTCGCGAGACCCTCGTTGGACTCACCGCCGGTGCTCTGATCAACCTGTGCAAGAGCTTCCGGCCTGGTCGTCTGGACGATCCCACGGCGGCGGGCAAGTACACCCTGCGCTCCCTTGCCCGCCGCTACCGTCAACTCAGCAAGGAGATACATGACCTGGAGGGGGAGCTGGAACGACTCACCCGTACCATATCCCCAGCCCTGGTAGACAGCTACGGCATAGGACCCGACACGGCAGCCACTCTACTGGTGGCTGCAGGGAGCAACCCTGAGCGCCTCCACTCCGAGGCTTCTTTCGCCTCCCTGTGCGGCGTCAATCCCATACCTGCTTCCTCAGGCAAGACCAATCGGCATCGGCTCAATCGCGGCGGTCATCGTCAGGCCAACGCTGCTCTCCATCGCATCGTTGTGGTCAGACTTCGGTATGACCCGCGGACCCAGTCCTACATGCGACGCCGCACCAGGGAGGGGATGAGCAAGGCGGAGATCATCCGTTGCCTCAAACGCTACGTAGCTCGCGAAGTCTTCTCTGCCCTACGGACCTCGGCCCAAACAGTTCAAGCCACGACTTGACTTCTATAGGAGCATCCGGTTCGGCCGTCCCGGCAAGGGTAACGACAAGGGCAAGGTCGAGGGGCTGGTGGGATATGCTCGCCGGAACTTCCTGGTGCCAGTGCCGTCGTTCCCGAGCTTCGATGCGCTCAACGCCTACCTCGAGGAGAGGTGCCTGGAACGGATGGGGAGACAGCTGCGTGGGCACAGGGAGACGATAGGCCAGCGGATGGAGCGTGACCTGGAAGCCCTGCTGGCGTTCCCCGCCGTGCCATACGACGCCAGCGACAAGCACGTGAGCCGTGTCAGCTCCCTGTTCCTGGTGCGGTACCGGACCAACGACTACTCGGTGCCCGTGGCCTACGGTCACAGGGAGGTGGTGGTCCGGGGCTATGTGGGTGACGTGGTGATCAGCTGCGGGGCAGAGGTGATAGCCCGGCATCCGCGCTCATACGAACGCGACGACTTCGTCTTCGACCCTGTCCACTACCTGCCGCTGCTGGAGCGCAAGACGGGAGCGCTGGACCAGGCTGCTCCTTTGGCCGGGTGGGAGTTGCCGGAGGAGTTCGGCATGCTGCGCAGACTGCTGGAGTCGAGGATGGGCAGGCGAGGCAAGCGTGAGTTCGTACAGGTGCTGCGGTTGGTGGAGAACTTCCGCAAGGAGGAGGTGTGCGAGGCCGTGCGTGATGCCCTCAGGCTCGGCGCCATAAGCTTCGACGCCATCAAACACCTGGTGCTGTGCAGGATAGAGGGCCGTCCCCAGAGACTCGACCTGGAGCTGTACCCCTACCTGCCCAGGGTCACCGTGACGAAGACAGCAGCCAGCGACTACATGGCGCTCATGTCGGGGAGCGGGCGGTGAGCGAGAGGTCTACGGTGCTGCTGGAGCATCACCTCAAGGAGCTGAAGCTGCCCACCTTCCTGAGGGAGTACTGCAAGGTGGCCGGCCAGTGCGCCGCCGAGGGCGTCGACCATCCAGGCTACCTGCTGAGGCTCTCTGAGCTTGAGCTGATAGACCGCCATCATCGGATGGTTGACCGCAGGATCAAGGCGGCACGCTTCCCCGCCACCAAGAGCCTCGACACCTTCGACTTCCTGGCCATGCCGTCGGTGAACAAGCACCTGGCCATGCAGCTGGCACGCTGCGAGTACGTAGACCGGCGGGAGAACGTCATCGCCATAGGCAACAGCGGCACCGGCAAGACCCATGTGGCCCTCGGTCTGGGGCTCGCCGCCTGCCAGAGGGGACTGTCGGTCGGCTTCACCACGGCCGCCTCGCTGGTCCACGAGCTGATCTAGGCCAGGGACGAGCGGCGACTGCTCAACCTCCAGAAGAAGCTGGCCCGACTCAAGCTGCTTATCGTCGACGAGCTTGGCTTCGTACCACTTTCCAAGACCGGCGCTGAGCTCCTCTTCGAGGTCTTCAGCCAGAGATACGAGAGGGGGTCGGTACTGGTCACCACCAACCTGCCCTTCGACGAGTGGACCGAGGTCTTCGGCTCGGAGAGACTGACCGGCGCCCTGCTGGACCGCCTCACTCACAGAGTTCACATCCTGGAAATGAACGGCGAAAGCTACCGCCTCAAGCAGAGCCGGCAGGCCGTCACCACGCGCTCAGCCAGCGATTCCCCTGACGCATAGGCTCCACCAACCTCGCTGCGACTAAGGGCTCCCGACGACACCCGTCGTAGGCGGACATTTTCGCTGAACATCGCCGCTCAAGTGGTACACTTTTGCTCCGCCACACGGCCTGATTTCTCTCCGCCCTTGACACCAGCCCGACCACCGACGATGGCAGGATCGTCTCCCCCACGATCACGCTGATGAGTGCCAGCGATAAAAAGGGCGACAGGTAGACGAGGTTGCTGACCTGCGCCGTCGTCCGCGAGAGAGACAGCGCCCGCATCCAGAGTACGAAGGTCACCCCCATCTCGAACATTCCCACGTACACCGATCCCCCGATGCCGCGTGGGTCCAGAGGAGGCGGACCCGCCAGCGCGAACGCCGCGGCGCTGACGAACGCCAGCCCAAAGACGAAGCTCACCAGCAGCTTCACCACCTCGTCGCGGTCGTCCCGGACGTTGCTCAGCCAGAACGCCGCCCATATGAACGCGCTGCCGACCGCCAGGGCCGTGCCGATCGGATCGCTGAGACTGAAGCCCAGCAGATCGCCCCGCGTCGAGATCACGAGGACCCCGAAGAAGCTCACCGCGATGCCGGCCAGTGATACCCGGCCAATAGGCTGTTTCAGGAGCGGCACCGACAGGATGACCACGACTATCGGCCACATGTAGTTGAGCGGCTGAGCCTCCTGGCGGGCAGCCGGTCGTAGGCCTCGAACAGCACCAGGTAGTACAGGAACGGGTTGAGGAAGCCGAGCGCCGCCGACCGGAGGTACTGCTTCGGCGAGCAGGAGAACGCCTGCCCCAGCTTGTGTTGCCATGCCGCGACCACGACCAGCACGACGGTCGACACCAGCGCCGCGTAGAGCAGCATGTGCGGTACCTCGACGTACCGCAGCGACACCTTGAACGCCGACGCTACGGTCGACCACAGGAGGATCGCGCACCCCGCGTACACGTACGCCTGGGTCTGTCTGCTCACGACTCCGTTCCCATGCCGCGATGGCCCCCGGGGCTATCTTGAAGGTGTGCTAGGTGGACTGCGCCCGACCTGCCGAGCCGGTGATCGCTGCAACCAGGAGCGCGAGCGCCGTGGGCAGGTAGAGCACCCCGATGGAGAGGATCGACACTGTGCAGAGTCCCAGGAGTACGACGGCGAGAACCCAGAGAAGTATCCTGCGCCCTGTCCTCCCGCCATAGGTATCCCGGACGGCCCAGACCGCGATACCGCTCAACAGGACGGGGACCAACAGAAGCGGGATCACGCGCAGGCCGTTCACCTCTATCAGGGTCGCCGTGAACCGTTCGGCCTCCCCGGCAGACTCGCCGGGAAGTGTCGCCGATACGCCCTGGTAGACCGGCCCGAATGCAAGCCAGACCCCGGCGCCCCAGGCCAGGACGAGGGCCGTCCACGCTGATACAGACGCGGCCTTGGGGAACCTCAACATCAGCGGACTTCGACCAGTCTGACACATCCGCCAGCGATGATGCTCTTGTACACACCCCGTGCGGCTGATATGCGATACAAGGGCCTCTCTCCCCTTCAGGTTGAGCTTGCTGCCGTGAATCTCTCGACCTCGATACGCTCGGCTCGTCCCCGCGCCTGCCAGAGCTCGTAGGCCGTCTGCATGCCGAGCCAGACCTCCGGCGTAGACCCGAACGCCTGAGAAAGACGGATAGCCATCTCGACCGATACGCCTGCCTTCTCGTTCACCAGGTCCGACAGTGCCTGCCGGGTTACGCCCAGTCCTTGCGCAGCCCTCGTCACTGTCAAGCCCAGCGGCTCGAGACACTCCGACCTAACGATCTCGCCCGGATGCGGAGGGTTGTGCATAGGCATCACTTCACCTCCTCAATGATAGTCTGTGTGACCTATATCGGCCACACGGCCGTTCTCCAACCGGATACCCGTAACTTGCGAACAGCGCTTGACACACCGGCGCCGTGGGCGCCCCTTGCCACCACGCTTGGCGCGCTCTATCATCGATTGGGCGGGGTGTAGCGCAGCGGAAGCGCGCCTGCTTTGGGAGCAGGAGGTCGCCGGTTCGATCCCGGCCACCCCGACCACCACTGTGCTGACTTGTTGATCAAACGGGGTGTGCAGAGGGGCCGAGCCCCTTTGCCGGGAGTCTGAGGGTGTCCCTCAGATATAAGCTCTCTCCCCTTCCTACCCAGGAAGGTGTCAGAAAGAAGGTCTAGAGGAGTTCTTCCGCAGCCTCCTGTGGCTGCGGAACGTGGACCAGCTGGGCCGTCCGCTGCCACAGGTCCACCCCGTGCAGCCTCATGACCACCGTCTCGCCCGGGAGGACAGAGCCGGGGAGCTCCACCCTGAACCTGAACGGGTAGCGCGCCAGCTCCAGAAGCGCCGGACGCCTGGGACGGCGGTCGAGCACCACCGCTTCGTACAGAGACCCCCCGGGCTCTCCGGCAGAGGTCTCCTTCTCCAGCCGCTGCCGGAGGTACTTCAGGAACCAGTAGCGCCTCCGGGACTCCTCTATCGACGCGATCTCTCTGAGCTGCACGTGCGCCCGCTGGGCCACCGACGCCACCTGCTCCTCCGAGTAGAGCGCCTGACCCGTCGCCAGGAACCGGCTAACCTGCCGCTGGACCACCAGGTCCGGGTACCTGCGCAAAGGCGAGGTCGCCTGGAGGTAGGCTGGCACGCCGAGGCTGCCGTGGGGCCCCGGCGTCGTCGATAGCTCCGCGGGCGGCAGTCGGCGCATCGCGTGAAACCACGACAGAGGGCCGTCCTCGACATCGAGGGCTTGGTCTCCGAGGTCCGGCGCTGGCTGGGAGCGGTAGGCCGCGGGCACCGACTCGCGCCTGCACAGCTCCGCCAGGAGGCCGTTGCACAGGATCATCAGCTCGGCGACCGTCCTGCGAGAGGGCGTCCGGGTAACCACGCGCACCTTGACCTCTCCCGACGTCCCGATGTCCACGGCCATCTCCGGCCGGTCGAAGGTCACCGCCCCGGCCCTGTCGCGCTTCAGCCTCAGGATGTCGCCAGCCGCGGCCAGCCCGGAGACCAGCCCGTGCCAGGGATGGGCCGGATCATCCAGCGCTCGGTCCGCCTCCTCGTAGGACAGTGCCGCCCGGCTCTCTATGACCGACGGGGCCACGTCCCAGTCGAGGACCTCTCCCGACTCGGACAGCCGCGCCGAGACGCTCAGGGCGGCTCGGGACTCCCCGGCCGTCAGGCTGCCGGCGTCTTCGGAAACCTCCGGCGGCACCATCGGCACCTTCAACTCTGGCAGGTAGAGGCTGGACATGCGCCTGTCGGCCTCGGCGTCGACGGCTCCGCCGACCGGAATCAGCATGCCGGCGTCCGCTATGTGCACCCACACCCGGTAGGAGCCGTCCGGCTGCCCCTCCAGCGAGAGCGCATCGTCGCGGTCGGTCGTGTCCCTCTCGTCGATCGTGATGGTCGGGAGGTCCCGCAGGTCGGAGCGGCCGGATTGGCCTATCGAGGCTTCGGCCCGGATGCCCCTCGCCTCGTCCAGGGTCTCCTCAGGGAACCGATCTGGGATTCCGGAGCGCTCGAGCTCGAACGGCTCGTCGGGAGACATCAGCCCGGCTCCCACCAGCAGGTCGAAGCCCAGCCGCTGCGCGTCTCGCGTGCCGGGGTCGACCCTCTTGACGAGGGCGGCGGCGGCCGCGCTCCGCGTGTAGTTGTCGCCATGGACGACGAGGCCGCGGACGTGTCCCAGCAGCGCCCGCTGGTGTGCGCTCAGCGAGCTCGGCAGGCTCCCGGCCCCCAGGCCCTCTATCAGCGCCTCGGTCTCGGCGGCGTTGCGGGCCTCCCGCTCCCGCCGCTCCAGCGTCTCCCGCACGGCCTCCTCGCTCCGGGCCAGGTAACCTCCGTCCGCTTCCTCGAAGTACAGGGGCTCACGTGCCAGGTGGAAGACCACGGCAACTCTGTGCGCGACACCGTGGCCGGGTCCCCAGTACAGCCCCGACAGGTCGTCTACCGAGGTCGGCCCGACCTCCTCGCGCGCCACATCCCACACGTCCCTGAGGTCGATGCCGCTGGAGAGGCTCTCCGCGTTGTCCCTGAGCTCCTCGGCCTCGCTGTCGCCCGTGGGCACGAGCCCTGTCCACATCATGACCCGGTCGCGCGGAAGCCGGGCCTCTCTGTTGCGTCCAATGGCGACGCGTACCCGGCTGTCCGCCGCCGGCGCGCCCGAGTACCTGCCGATGGCCGGGCCACCCTTCAGCTGGACTACTATCAACTCGCCAGGCTGCATTCAGCCCTCCAGGCGGCAGGTATCTCCCCCCTCTCCCTCGACGGGAGAGGGGGGGGTGAGGGTGACGGGTATGGCAAAAAGGTCGGAGAACCACCAGCCCTCCAGGTGGCGGGAATCTTTCCCCTCTCCCTCGATGGGTGTATAGACCGGGGACATAGGTTACACATGTTCGGAGACATGGGTTACACCATTAGGCATGGTAATTCTGTTCAGGAGGATGCCCATGCCATGGAGGGTGGAAACTGTCATGTCTCAACGCAAAGAGTTCGTCGCTCTGGCGCGGTCCGAGGGAGTGATCATGAGCGAACTGTGTTTGCGCAGTGGGATCAGCCGCAAGACTGGCTACAAGTGGCTGAGACGATACCTTGAAGGCGGAGAGCAGCGTCTGGATGATCTCCCGAAGCGCCCTCATCACTCCCCGAACCGGACGAGCGACGACATGGAGCAGCTCGTCGTAGACCTTCGCCGGGAGCATCCCACTAAGGGAGGACACGTGCTGGCCAGGATACTCAAGGATCGTGGACACAACAGTGTGCCGTCCAAGAGCACGATCACGGCCATCCTCAGACGACATCAACTTATCGAGCCATCTGAGAGTCTCAAGCACAAGCCGTATAAGCGCTTCGAGCACGAGCGGCCCAACCAGCTGTGGCAGATGGACTTCAAGGGGCATATCCCTGTCGTCAGCGGTGGACGTTGCCACCCGCTGACGGTCCTGGACGACCATTCGAGGTTCTCCCTGGGTGTGAGGGCTTGTGCAGACGAGAGGACTCAGACCGTCCATGACCATCTTACGTCCATCTTCAGCCACTACGGCATGCCCAATACGATACTGGTTGACAACGGCTCTCCCTGGGGCAGCGACGTTGACCACCCCTTCACCCCACTGACAGTCTGGCTGGTCCAACTGGGAGTCAGAGTGGTCCACAGTAGGCCATACCACCCCCAGACCCTAGGCAAGCTCGAGCGCTTCCACAGGTCCCTCAAGACTGAGCTGCTCCAGGGAAGCAGATACACCGACCTGTCCCACTGCCAGAGCAGCTTCGATGGATGGCGAGACTTCTACAACCTCCAGCGTCCTCATCACGCCCTGGACCTCAATACGCCTGCCAGCCGATACACCGTCAGCCCTCGGCCTTTCCCGGAGACGCTTCCGACCGTCGACTACGACACTGACGACCAGGTACGCTCTGTAGATGTCAACGGCCGAATATCCTTCCTGGGCAGATCATTCCCCGTCGGTAAAGCCTTCAGAGGCAAGAGGGTCGCTCTAAGGCCCACACCCACTGACGGCACATGGAAGGTCTTTTTCTCCGTCCAGTCCATCGCTACCATAGATCTCAATCAATAGAATGTGTAACCCATGTCCCCGAACAACTGTTACCCATCTCTCCGGTCTGTACAATGGGAGAGGGCTAGGGTGAGGGTGACGGGTATGGCGAAGAGATCGGGGAACTTCCAGCCCTCCGCGCGGTGGGAATCTCCCCCCTCTCCCTCGACGGGAGAGGGCTGGGGTGAGAGTGACGAAGCGGCGGAACTCCTCACCCTAGATGAAACCTTTGCACAACCGTCATACCGGCGAAGGCCGGTATCCAGAGGGGTGGGGGCTTAACTAGGGTGGTGTCGTCTACAACTCCCCGAGTCGCCTCGTCCGGTAGGTTACGCAAGGGTCTCTCGACGGGAGGCCCCTCCCTACTTCCCCGCGAAGCGCAGCGCCTGGTCCACGACGTCCATCCCGACCGCCTCGCTCCACGCCGCGAGAAGCTGCGTCGTTACAGGCCCGGGCTTGCCGTCGCCCACCTCCCTGTTGTCGGCCTTCGTGACCGGCAGCACGCAGGGGCTCGTCGTCGTGAAGAACACCTCGTCCGCCGTGTATAGGTCGTAGGGCTGAAGGTCCTCCTCGACTCTCGGTATGTCGAGCTGGTCGGCCAAGTCGAACACCATCCCCCGCGAGACGCCCTGGAGGATCGCCTTGTCGGTGGGCGACCGGATGACGCCGTCCGTCACCATCATGACGTTGTACCCGACGCCCTCCGTGAGGTTGCCGTCCAGGTCCAGCATGATCGGCCAGGCGTCGGGGTCCACGTCCGCCGCCTCGATCTGGGCGAGGTTGAAGTTCATGCGGCTGTAGTGCTTGATCTTCGGGTCCAGCGACTCGGACGAGTAGCTCCTGATCTTCGCAATTACCCCGTGGACGCCCGTCGCGTACGAGTGGCCGTGCCGGGTGAAGTCGACCGCGGCGAGCCTGACGCCGACCGTCGGCGAGTCCGGCATGCCCGGGGCGGGCCGTGGTCCCCGAGTCACGAACTGGTGGATCGTGAAGTCGCCCACCTCGGCCCGGGAGGGCTCGTTGCGCCGGACCGCCTCCTCGCTGATCTCCAGCATCTCCTCCGCGGACAGCCCGGGATCGATGCGCGCGTACTTGAGCGACCGGTACAGCCTGTCGATGTGCTGCTTCATGCGGAAGCTCTTCCCGTTGAAGGTCCGCTCCACCTCGAACACCGTGTCTCCGACCAGGAAGCCACGGTCCGTCGCGTCGATCTTCACCTCGCTGTTCGGTACCCAGTCCCCGTTGAAGTAGGCTGTGTAGTCGGCCATGTACTCCTCCCCTCTCAATGCCCGGTGCGTCCTGTCGAGCCGGTTCGCGGATTATACTCCAGTATAGGTGCCCGCGCACCGCCGCAGCCTGTCCTGTAACTCCACATCCCATTGACGTAGCCGTACATTCGTGCTACGTTTTTCCTATGCCGCACACCCTCTCACCAATCACCCCCATCATCCCAATCACACTATTCACAGTTCAGACACCTGCCTCCCCTTCTCACTTTTGACTGTCCCTGATTCGCCCGAATGCGCTCTGCTTCCGTCCGGATTAGCCTCAAAGACGCCCCAAATCCGTATCCAGCACCGGGGCCCTTAGCTACGAGGTGAGGCAATTTGAGACAGTTTGGGACAAATTTTCGGCGCATAATTCTCCAGGAGGCAGATCGAGGTGAGCAGGCCGTCGCCTTGACCGTGTCTCCCGCCTGTCGATACACTCGCCGCCGGGCTCACCTCTATTGAAACCACAGGCATATGCCGCCGCCCTGATCGACCTGGATGGGACCCTCATCGGCAGAGATGAGAAAGTCGCGCCGCGCGTGGCCCAGGCCGTCGCGAGGCTGGCTGCCCTCATTCCCGTCGGCATATCGTCCGGACGCGAGCCTGCTGACGTGCTGCGGTTTGCAGCCGAGTTGGGTCTCCACGCCCCTCAGGTCTCGGACAACGGGGCCGTCGTACTCGATCCGGCAACCGGGGAAACCCTGCACACCTTCCCGATGCCTGCCGCCCAGGCCGAGGAGGTCGTCAGGTACCTCGACGCGCGCCGAATCCCCTTCATAGCCACGCACGCGTTGGGCACCTTTACGGCGCTGAGCCAGATCCCCAGCTGGGATCTTGCCCGGGTCTCGGCCCTCGACCTCGACCAAGCCGGGGCCGACTTGATTGCCGAGGCATTCGCGCAAGACCCGGAAACGCACATAGACAGGGCGTGGCTGCCGTACAATGGGCTGTTGGCCGTCGACTTCACAGGGGTAGGGGTCGACAAGGGCTCCACGGCACACAAGGTCGCCGACATGCTCGGCGTCGGCATAGACCGCGTCGTCGCCGTTGGAGACAGCTACAACGACATCTCGATGCTCCGGGCGTGCGGACTCGCGATTGCCATGGGAGACGCCCCGGACGAGGTGACGGCAGTGGCGGACCGCGTCGTTCCTTCGGTGGACGAGGACGGCCTGGCCGTCGCTATCGAGGAGATCATTCTACCCGGCATAATGTGTGAGGAGACCGCTCCATAGAGCCTCCTCTCCCTCGACGGGACTTTCCACAACCGTCATACCGGCGTAGGCCGGTATCCAGCGGGGTGCAGGCATGGGTTGGATGGTGTCCTTTGCGACTCCCTACATCGCCCCGTCTGATGGCTTGCGCAAAGGTTTCTCGATGGGAGAGGATTGAGGCTGAGGGTGAGAGAAGATGGCCCATGAGCGACGCTGACAGGCTGGAGCAGGAGCTCCGATCAGGCCGCCTGCTGCGGCCCTCCCCGGATGTCCTCAACCTAGTCGACCTGGCGAACGCCACGGCCGCCGCGGTCGGCGCAGGGTCCCGCCCGCTCACCAGCGGGGCGGAGAAGATCGCCGGGATGATCGGGCCCGCGGACCACCTGGTCCTCGTCGCGGCGGACGGGCTCGGCATGGCGCTCGTCGACTCCCTGGCTGCGGACGGCTTCATGCGCCGGCACGTCGCGGCGAGTCTGCGCACCACCTTCCCCTCCACCACCGCGACCGCCTTCACCTCGCTGGCGACCGGCCAGTGGCCCAACAGGCACGCCGCGCTCGGCTGGTACACCTATATCCCCGATATCGACACTGTGTCGACCATCATCCCGTTCATCAGGTCTGACGACGGGGCCCCGCTGACCGATCTTGGCCTGACCATCGACCGGGCGTTGCCGGTACCCTCCCACGCCGCCGCCGTAGACAGGCCGCTCCTGTCGCTCCTGCCGTCGGCGTTCGCGGACTCCACCTTCTCCGGGTACGTCAGCGGAGGAAGGCCCCGGACCGGCTACGACGCCCCGGAGGAGGCGGTGGCCTCCATCGTCGCCGCGGTGCTGTCCGCCTCCGGGCCCACCTATACCTACCTGTACGTGCCCGACGTCGACTACGCGGGCCACGCGCTCGGGTTTTCCGACGCGAGGACTCTGGCCGCCGCCGCCGCGCTGGAACGGTTGCTGGAGGGCTTGGCCCATAGGCTCGCAGGCCGCGCCCGGATCGTCGTAACCGCCGACCACGGGGGCCTCGACGCGGACGGGGAGAGGGTTCACCTGCTCAGGACTTCCGACCCCCTCGTCCGCCTGCTGCTCCGTGAGCCCAGCGGCGACAGCCGCGCGGTCTACTTCCACGTCCGTGAAGGGGCCGAGCGCGAGTTCGAGGACATGTTCCGGGACCGGTTCGGCGACCGGTTCTTCCTCCTGACCACGGGGGAAGCCGAGGAGATGGGGCTCTTCGGCCCGGGGCTCCTGTCAGACGAGGTGAGAGCGCGGCTGGGCACCTTCGTCGCCCTGTCCTGCGGCGTCGACGTGATCCTGTACGACTGGCCCTCCCGCTCCGAGGACGACCACCCCTTCGTCGGCTACCACTCCGGTCTCACCCCCGCCGAGATGCTCATCCCACTGATAGTCGCCTAGCGACACCCCCTCTCCCTCGACGGGAGAGGGGGTGGGGTGAGGGTGATCTTCGGGCAGTCGACCTAGTTCACGGAAAATGTACTAGGCCTCTCCCAACCCCAGCCGCATGACATGCCGCCGCGTGCCCGCCGTCCCGATCTCCCGGAATCCGGCGTCCTCAAACAGGGGCACCAGACCCATGAACCGGTAGCTCGGCGAGTCCGGGTCCACGGGATAGGCCTCGACGACCGTGGCGCCCCTGCTCCTTGCGTGGTCGACCGCCGCATCCAGAAGCCGCCTTGCGATCCCCCGGCGTCGGAGCCTGCGGGGTACGTAGAAGCAGGCCAGCGACCAGACGCCGCCCGGCTCATCGTCGGCGCTGGATCCGTGCAGCCCGGCGCGGTAGGTCTCGCGCGGCGCAATCGAGCACCACGCTGCGGGCTCCCCGTCGAGGTAGCCTAGGATTCCCACGGGGACGCCTTCCCGTACCCGTCGCTCCAGCGTGGCCTTCTTGGCCCCCCGGTCTCCCCTGCTGCTGGCAGGCATCGACCGCCATACCATGCACCAGCAGTACTTCGGCCCTCCGCGAGACTCGAACAGCCGCTCCAGGTCGTCCCAGCGGTCGCTGTCCACCTCGTGGAACTCCAGCGGCTCCTGCACGAGACTACCGAATCCTCGCTCGGTGTGCGAGTGCCCGGCGAACGTAGTCCGGTCTCTGGTGGAGAGGCCGCCGTAGGGATGGCACAACTAGAAGGGAGGCTCGACGTAGTCGGGGTCCTTGACGTAGACCTGCAGCCTGCCGCGCCCGTCCGTAACGATGATTCGGTCCTTCTCGTCGACGACTATTCCCATCGGACGCATGAAGGTGGCGAACTCGGTCATCACGTTTTCGGACCTGTTGAGTATCCTGAACCCCTCGCTGTCCCCGCGGCTCAGCGCGTACTGGGCCGCCTTCGAGAGATCGGCGGCGTCGCCGGACAGGGCCGCCAGGACGTCGCCGTTCGGTTCGTATATCTGAACGCGGTTGTTTCCCCAATCCGTGACATACACGTCGCCCTGGCTGTCGACAGCCACCGACGCGGGGTAGCTCAGGCGGGCGGCCTCGTCTTCGGACTCGCCGAAGCTCATGAGATACCTGCCCTCAGGGGAGAACTTCTGCACGCTGTGGTTGCCCCAGTCGGCCACGTACACGTCTCCCGCGTCGTCCACGGTCACGCCCCACGGCCGCTCGAACTCGCCCTCGCCGCTCCCCTGGTTCCCCCACCGCGCGATGAAGACGCCGTCCCTGGTAAACCTCTGGACCCGGTGGTTTAGGCTGTCGACTATGAGCAGGTTGCCGTTCGGATCGAACTCCAGGCCCGCCGGGCCGTTGAGCTGTCCGTCGCCGGAGCCCTCCTCCCCCCATCGAGCGATGTACTCCCCTTCGGGGTCGAACTCGAGAAACGGGAAGCTGGTGTCCGGGTCGAATACCTTGATCCAGCACTCGTACTCGTCTGTGCAGTAGACGTTGCCGTCGCCGCCTACGGCGATTCCGACCGGCCAGACGAACTCGTTTCGGGCGAAGTCTGTCACGTGGTCTTCGTCGATGGTCATCTTGCCGATCCGCGCGAAGATGTCCGGACAGCCCTCATAGACCGGATACCCCAGGCCACGGCTGACGACGAACAGGATGTCGCCTCCAGCCGCCGCCACGTCCATCGGGTAGCCGAAGCCGCCCGTTCGGCCGTACGGGCTCTGGTTATGCTCGGCGGTCATGCGGCCGAGGCAGTGGCTGTAGTGCCACGTTCGTCCGGCTATGGAGGTGGTCTTCACGGCGCTTCTGGTCCCATGGACGGGATGAAGGCGGGCTGATCGAACCGGCCGTTGATGATCGGCATCGAGTCCAGGCCCATCCAGTCCTCGAGGATAGTGCCGTAGATGCCGCGGAAGTCCTGGACAGGGGCTAGGTCGCCCTCGACGAGGTCATCCGGCTCGAGGCTTGGGTACTCGCCGTACATGCCGCCTCTGACGCCGGGGCCGATGACGAAGGCCGCCCCGCCCGCGCCGTGGTCGGTGCCGTTGCCGTTCTCCCTGACCCGTCGTCCAAACTCGGAGAAGACGAGCATTATGACGTTGTCGGCGGCATCGTGCGCCCTGAGGTCGTCCCAGAAGTCGGCGATGGCGGTCGACACGTCCGCCAGGAGGTTGGGGTGCGTGTTGCCCTGCGCCGCGTGAGTGTCGAAGCCGCCGTACTCGGTGTAGAGGATGCGGGTGCCGAGGCCGGCGAGATGTATCTGCGCCACGTCCCGGAGCCTCTTCCCGGCCGTGGAGGCCGAGTACTCAACCTCGGAGCTGTACCTCTCGGGGGCCGCCTTGACCATGTCGGCGCCCTTGATGGCGTCGATGCCCGTCCGCGCGATGTAGTCGGTCACCGGCCCGCGCCCGATGGCCGGGCCGTACATGCTGAGGAATCGGCCCAACATCTCGTCGCGCTCGGCCTCTCTTTCCATGCCGCTCAGCAGGCCGTAGGCGTTGATGTTGGATACCGACGCCACCGAGACGCCGTCGGCCACCAGGGCCCGTGGAAGCCCGTGGCCTATGTTGACCGTAGTGACCGGGTTCTCGCTCTGCGGGTCGATCTGGCGGGTGGCCCGGCCCAGCCAGCCCTCATTGCTAATCGAGTCCGGCGCCGCGGTGTGCCAGATGTCCATGCACCGGAAGTGAGACCTGTCGGAGCCCTCCCACCCGACGCCGTGGACGATGGCTACGGAGCCCTCATCGTACAGCCTCTGCAGAGGCCTCATGGCCGGGTTCAGGCCGGTTCTGTCGTCCAGCTTCAGCACGTCGTCTTCGGACACGCCGAGCACCGGCCGGTTGTCGTAGTAGAGCGGGTTCCCGTAAGGGATCACGGTGTTCATGTAGTCGTTGCCGCCGGTCAGCTGGAGCACTATCAGGACAGGGTCCTTTTCGCGTGTGGTCATCTCTCTCCCCCTCGGCTTACTTTGGACGGTATGCCTCAGCCGGACTGGTACTCGACCGTTCCGGCGATCAGGGCCAGAACGCCCGCTACGCGGCGCGAGAACTCGGCGTCGTCTCCGTTTCCGATGGTGGTCGGCCCGCCAGACGACAGGTGGGCCACCAGCTCCGCGTATGTCTCCTCCTCGACCGCCAGCGGACCCATGAGATCGAGGCAGCCGTCGACTACGGCATCGGGCTCGACGCGGCCGCCGTCGCCGCCGACGCCGGAGCGTACTCGCTCCACAATGGCCCGGACGCCGGGGAGACTCGTGTCGCCGACCCGGTCGGCCACGAAATTCACCCGGTCGATTAGAAAGCCGCTGTTGATCCACTCACGGCCCGTGTGCCACCCCTCTACAGTCGGCGGATTGAGGAGCTCCTGGCCCATGCCCTGGGGGTACGAGTAGAGCGTGCCCCATCGCGGGTCTGGCCCTTCCAGATCGCCAGTGAGCTTCAAGGTGCCGATCACGACCTCCACGGGGCTCTTGATCTTGCAGTAGAGGGCCTCCTTGAAGAAGTCGGAGTCGAACAGCGTGCGCAGGACCGACCTTATCTCGCAGTCCGAATCGGCGAAGGCGTCGGCGAGCAGCCGGACGGCAGCCGGGTCCCGGGGCGGCTCGCTGGGCCACCTGGGCACCTCCGGCTCGTCGGCCACGAAGAAGTTGTACAGGTGCCTGGCGATGAAGGCGTGACACGCAGGCTGCTCTACGATGATGTCGATGACGTCCTCTCCGCCGAACCGCCCAGAGTGGCCCAGGAACGACTTCTCGCCGCCATCGTGGTCCTCGGGCCGGTAGGTGAACTGCCAATCCAGGCCCGGCCAGGCCATGTACCCCAACTTTCGCCCTATGCTCCAGCCCGTGAAGGCGCGGGCGCACTCGTACACGTCCTTCTCTGTGTAGTTGCCGACGCCCATGGAGAAGAGCTCGAGAAGCTCTCGGCCCCAGTTCTCGTTCGGGGCCCGCTTGTGGTTCTCCTGGTTGTCCAGCCAGTAGACCATCGCGGGGTTCCTGGCCAGCTCGACCAGCAGGTTCCTGAAGCTCCCCATGCCGTGGGTGCGAAACAGCTCCACCTGGATGGACATGTCGAGGGCACTGCCGACCTTGTCGGACCCGGTCGCGAACACGTGATGCCAGAAGAGAGCCATCTTCTCCTGAAGCGGCCGCCGGGTGTTGCGGAAGCGGTGCATCCAGTTCAGGGACGCTTGCTCGTTGAAGTTGCCGAGCTCGGCCCCTGGGTGGTACCGGTAGAAGAGGGTCTGGTCCAGCGGGGGTTGAGACTCCGGGTCGAGGAGCTGATCGACAGTCTCCTCGTATCCCTGCTCGGCCAGCGCTTCAATCTCCTCGCGGTCGGCGCCGAACCCCGCCCGGCGCATGAGATGCGCCATAAGCGCGATATCCCGTCCGTCAGCCATCCCACACCTCCTCAGCCGTGACGTGCATTTTAGCTTCTACCAAGATCGGAGTCTCAGGGCAACGGTGGGGTTGCGGACGGGCCGCGGATGAACAGGTGTGCGTCACCCCGTGTAGCCGATCCCTATGAGTTCGACTAGGAGACTGTCCGAGAAAGACGCTATTCGCCATAAGGCTCACGCATAGCGAGTATATAAGAAGGCCGTGCAACACTAATCGTACCATAGCACAATGTGCATTATGTACATCGTTGGTCTCAGAGAATACTCAGACACACTCCTAGTGGCGGTCGCCCTGCGTGGCCGGTCGAAGCCAGTCTTTCTTCCCGAGCACATCTAGCGCCAGTTTTATCTGACGCTCGGAGAACTGTCGCTTGTGTGGGCCCCATCCATATGTGTATGCGATGATCTCATCCGTCGGCAACGACGGATGATGGGTGGCAACCCAATGTACTGTAGCCAGTAGCTCTAGGCCGAACGACGACTCGAACCCCTCGACGAGTTCCGTCACCCGCGCTAAGCGCTCGCTCGTCTCAGGGTATCTGTCGAGGAAGGCCGCCGCGTCCTCTACCGCGCCGGGGACGAGATTGAGTTGCTTGTCGGGCGCGTCGCCGCCATCCCTATATCCCGTAATGAGATGACCCTCCAGCGGGCGAAGGACATGCCTGAGCTTCTCTGCGTACGGGCCGTATTGGTCTTTCGCGAAGCCTAGTTGCAGCGGCTCACCCGCCTCCTGCATGAAGTACATTAGCTTGTGGACCTCCAGGAGCGTGACGAACGGATCGAGCAAACCGCGCAAATAGCGGTCCATCAGGCTGACCAGCGCCGCCCGCCCTCGGGTCATCCTCGGTGTCTTGGTGGAGCGATTGGGTCGGTCCTCCGCCGGCCCCCCGCCGGGCTCGAACAGCAAGACCGTCAGGTTGTCCAGATCCCCCAGGGCAGCTTCGACGCGCGGCCGCACATCGTCCCAACTCAGTCCGCCGAGGTTGGAGCCGAGTGGCGGGACGGCAATCGACCGGATGTTGCGTTCCCTGATCTCTTGCGCAAGCGCGTCAAGCCCGGCCTCAATATCCTCCATGCGGCTCTTGCCGCGCCAGTGGCGCTTGGTCGGGAAGTTTATGATGTAGCGTGGGTTTATCACTTGGCCCGACTCATAGACGAACATCCGACCGGGCTTGACCTCTTCCCGTTTGCACGCCGCCGCGTAGGCCTTGAAGTTCCCAGGGAACTGCTCTTTGAACTGGAGGGCGATCCCGCGGCCCATTACGCCCACGCAGTTGACGCTGTTGACGAGCGCCTCGACATCCTCATCGAAAATGTCGCCGGTCTTATGTTCGATCATGCCGCCTCCCTTCGGTCAGTAATACCAACCCGGCTTGATCTCTACACTGGGGCGATGGTTTGACACTTCGATTGTCCGCAATACTTTGCGAGCGATTCTACTGGAATGCACGCCAATGCGCGATACTAGATTCCACGAGAAGGAGTGCTCAATGAGGAACTCCGCCTGCTTGCGGTCCTGTACCGTCGCTTTGATTGCAGGTCCCGACCACCAGTGCGCCTGCACGGCATCCCAGTCTATCTTCTGCAATTCTGACAGATCAGAGTAGCCATCGAAGTAGTAAGCGCCGGCGTTGGACGATGTGAAGGCCCATCGCCGATGATTGTCGTCCGCCCAGCGCACAGTCCGACGCAAGTCCGCCTCTAGGGATGCTCTGAACAATCGGCTTCAGGCTGGGCCGAGTTGACCGGAGTGGTTTTGGGGGCGTTGAATTGCCTTATGGCGCCGTGGTGGGGGTTAATCTCGGCCTACAACCGGCCCTGACAGGGCGTTTCGCCGCCGTTAGGCCTGATTTTGGGCGCACTTATACAAGGTTTCACGCCGCCAGGTACTGTTCGGCCCTCATCAAGTTGGCAAACCCCAGCAGCGTCATCAGCCGCTGCGTGTTCTTGGACAGTCCCCTGTAGCGGACCTTGGCGTAGCCGAAGTGCCGCTTGATGTACAGGAACGGATGCTCCACCTTAGCTCTGACCGACGCTTTGCGCTTCTCCGACACCGCCTCAGGACTCTCAGGCTCCAGCTTCCGACGCTGGCCGGGCCTCATCGCGACCTGCCACTCCACATCCAAGCCCCGGTTGCCCGGCCTCTTGTCAACTCCCTGATACCCAGCATCTCCCCACACCTGAGACTCCCCACCGTGCAGCAACCGGGGCAACTCAGTCAGGTCATGCACGTTCGCAGATGTCGTGGTCATGCTGTGCACCACTCCCGTCTGCGAGTCCACACCGATGTGCACCTTCATCCCGAAGTGCCACTCGTTACCCTTCTTCGTCTGGTGCATCTCGGGGTCGCGCTCTTTAGCCCGATTCTTCGTCGATGAGGGCGCCGCTATGATGCTCGCGTCCACTATCGTCCCCTCCTGAAGACGGAGACCCTTGGACTCCAGATAGCGGTTGATCTCCTCGAACAGACCCGAGCCTAACGCATGCTCTTCCAGCAGGTGGCGGAAGTTCAGAATCGTCGTCTCGTCCGGCAGCGGCCCAGGCAGTCTCAGCCCTACGAACCGCCTCACCGATTCGACCTCGTAGAGCATGTCCTCCATCCCAGGGTCGCTCAGGTTGTAGAACAACTGCACGCAGTGTATGCGAAGCATCGCCGACAACTCGTAGGGACGCCGACCTCGGCCAGCATTGGGATAGAACGGTCGGATGCGCTCTTCCAACTCTTCCCACGGGATCAGTCCATCCATGCGCTCAAGGAACTTCTCCCTGCGAGTCTTTCGCTTCTTGCTCTCGTAGTCCAAGTCCGCAAACGTCGGCTGGTTCATTGCCTCGCCTCCCACGTCTTCAGGCCTTGGCCCTATGTTACTATCCCGCAAACCACCGGGACTTATTCAGAGCATCCCTAGGTGGAGAATCGGTCCCTGGCCGTCTCGATACTTCAATTCGGGATTGGTGCCCCTGTGGATGACATAGAGCATGACGGAGCGCGGGCAGAAGTAAAAGGGCACACAGTCTCCCACATGCAGGTTAGGGTGGCTGCTAAGCGTAAGTTCTTTGAGTCGGCGTTGCTTGATACTGCTGAGCCCAATAGTCGTTCCGGGCGAACCTCGCCGCATGATCTCTGCGTCACATAAGAGAGCACCGTCCTTGATGATCGAGGGTAGCCGGGATGATCGAGGGTAGCCGGTCCACGTGAACGATGTGGTATATCTTCGGCTCCGTGGGTACGAACATGAGCTATCCCTCAGAATCGGCCGGCGCATTCTTGCTCTTTCAGCGACGACAGTGAGGCGAGCGCGGGGCGGTCTCTAGACCATTGTGCGCACAAACGTTCGTCCCTGTCAAGACGGACGAAGCGGACATCGATGACTCCGACATCCGTCATGGCGGCCTATTCTGGTGCGGCCTAGCAGGCCTAGCCCTCTTCGCCGAAGCGCCGTAGCTCCTCCTGGACCTCCTTGGGGAGGCCGGCGGGCTGGAGCCCGGCCCTGACCTTGGCGCTCTGCACCTGGAGACGCACCTCCTCGACGACTTCGGGGTTGGCAAGCGTCGTCGTGTCCCCGACGTCCATGAAGTTGGAAACGGCGGCGATGACGCGCCGCATGATCTTGCCGGAGCGGGTCTTCGGCAGGTCATTAGTTACCCAGACGTGGGTCGGGCGGGCGATGGGGCCGATTATCTGCGTGACCGCGCTCTTTACCTGGCCCTCCACGTCATCGGAGTTGGCGGCGCCGGGCTTCAGGGAGACGTAGAGCTCCGGTACCCGTCCCTTGAGCTCGTCGTAGGCAGGCACAGCCGCCGCCTCGCCCACGGCCTCGACCGTCAGCGCCGCCGACTCCAGCTCCTTGGTCCCGAGCCTGTGTCCGGCCACGTTGATCACGTCGTCGATCCGCCCGACGATCCGGAAGTAGCCGTCCGCCGCCTGCATTGCGCCGTCGCCCGTCATGTAGGGCCAGTCGCGCCAGTCCTTGCTGTCCGGGTCCTTGTTGTACTTGGCGAAGTAGGTGGCGACGAACCGGTCCGGGTCGCCGTAGACTGTCTGCATGAATCCCGGCCACGGGTTGCTGATGCAGATGTTGCCGGCCTTGCCGCTGCCCGGCTCGACCTCGTTGCCGTCCTCGTCGAGGATCACGGGGTAGATGCCAAGCGCCCCGGGGCCGCAGCTACCGGGCTTCATCCCCTGGAGGCCGGGCAGGGTGGTGCCTATGAACCCGCCCGTCTCAGTCTGCCACCACGTGTCGACTACAACAGCCTCCTTCTTGCCGACGACGTCGTAGTACCAGCGCCAGACCTCCGGTTCGATGGGCTCCCCCACGGTCGTCATGTGCTTGAAGTGGTAGTCGTACTTCTGGGGCTCGTCGGGCCCTGACTTCCTCATCATCCGGATCGTGGTCGGCGCCGTGTGGAAGATGTTCACGGCGAGCCGCTCGGCGATCCTCCACGGCCTTCCCGGGTCAGGGTACGTAGGGACGCCCTCGTACAGGACGCTCGTAGCCTGGACCGCAAGGGGACCGTAGACGATGTAGGAGTGCCCGGTGATCCAGCCGATGTCGGCGAAGCACCAGTACACGTCCTCCGGGTGGATGTCCTGGTAGAACTTGGCCGTCCCGGCGACGTAGGACAGGTAGCCGCCGGTGCTGTGCTGGCAGCCCTTCGGCTTGGCAGTGGTGCCGCTCGTGTACATCAGGAAGAGGGGCGCCTCGGAAGGCATCGAGACCGGCTCGACCCTTCTTCCCCGGTAGTCCGCCAGCACCTCGTTAACGAAGTAGTCGCGGCCGTCCACCATCGGAGTGGGCGACGAGTATCTGCCCGGGAACCGCTGCCACACCAGCACCTTGTCCACCTCGACGCCGCTCTTCTCGGCCTGCGCGACGGCCTCGTCGGCCTTTACCTTGTGGTCGAGCAGAGTGCCGTTCCTGTAGTAGGAGTCCATCGTCACCAGGACGCGGCTCCCGGAGTCGACGATCCTGTCCCCGCAGGCGCTCCCGCTGAAGCCGCCGAAGACCTGGGAGTGGACTACCCCCAGGCGGGCGCACGCGAGCATCGCGACCGGCAGCTCTGGGACCATGGGCATGTGGAAGGTCACCCGGTCTCCGGCCTTGAGGCCGCAGAAGTCCTGGAGGAGGGCTGCGAACTCGTTAACCCGGACGTAGAGGTCCTGGTAGGTGATCACGCGGTCCGCCTCGTCCTCGGGCTCGGCGACCCATATGAAGGCGGCCTTGTTCCGAGCCTCCGGGAGGTGCCGGTCAACGCAGTTGTAGGAGACGTTGAGCCTGCCCCCGGCGAACCACTTCCAGAAGGGCGGGTTGGACGTGTCCAGAGTCGTGTGCCAATACTTGTCCCACGAGAGGAGGTCTGCATACTCCCTGAAGTACTCGGGGAAGTTGTCCATGCTGAAACGCGCCAGCACACTCGGGTCGGCCATGTTCGCCTGGGCGATGAACCCGGGCCTGGGCTCTATGACCTCTTCCTCTCGCCAGTGAGAGGCGATCTGGGCCTCGCTGACCTCGACGGACTCGTTGGGCTCGTTCGTAGTTGTCATTACTCATCCCTCCGCGGGGTGTTCGGGGAAGCACGCTCCCCGTCAAGTATGCGAAGAATACCAGCGTGATATCGCGGATTCAACTTGGATAGGAGGCGGGAGCCTGTTTCAGTTCGGCAGTCGGACCAATTGTAGGGGCGCCCCTTGTGGGCGCCTGGCGGGCAACCACGAGGGATTGCCCCTACAACAGTCTCTCCGAAGCCGTGGTTTCGGTTCCGCCGGCGCGAGGGCTAGATCAGCCTGGGCGGGTATGTCTCCGCCGGGACGGCGCATTCGCAGCCGGGGGCGAAGCTGCAGTACCTCGCCATCCACGCGGGACAGGGAGGCAGCTCGGTGGGGGGCGCCCCGGACTCTAGCAGATGGAGCCTGCGTTCGGCTTCGTCCCTGATACCCGCAACGTCGTTGAAGATGACGTCGTAGACCATGAACTTGTCGCCCGGGATGGCCTCGTAGTAGAGGACCACCCGTCCCCGCTTGCTGTCCAGCAGGGCGCATTCGAGGGCGATGCGGTCGAAGTAGTGGGAGAAGAAGCGCGCGAGGTCCGACCGGTCTACCATGTCCCTGATCTTCGGCGCCCTCAGGATCGTCGGCGCGTCCTGGTACAGCTGCACCCGGTCGCTGACTCTTCCCAGGCTGACGGGGACGATCTTGAACTGGCCGGGGGAGCCGTACCGCATCGCGCTTCCCAGCGCGCGGCGGAAGCCCAGCTGCTCCATCTGGGCCATCCGCGCGCGTGCGTCCACCGCTTCCTCTTCCTCGTTTTCCGCCCGGTACCTCCGCAGCGCAGCCTTCCTGGGAAACACGAGATCGTTCAGGCGAAGGCCGGAGTCGGTGCGGCGCACGGCGGACAGCCGCTCCTTCAGCCCTGCCGCGATGTCTGCCCTGGTCTCGATGACCACGCCGTCCCGCGGGACCAGGCGGGAGGCCGGGGCCGCGTTCCGGCAGTCGCAGACGTGGGCGTAGTCGCACCCGCGCTTCATCCACTCGCAGCGTGGGAGCCCCGACGGGTCCTCGCGGTCAAGGGCGTCTTTGAACAGGTCCCGGCGGCGGCGCATCTCGGCGCCCACCGCATCGAGGTCGAGGAACTCCGCGGAGTAGACCACGAGCTCGGAAGGGCGCCGCTCGGTCTCCCGCTGGTAGACGAGGAGGCGGCCCTCCGGGTTCCCGGCCAGTGCGCAGTACATGCCGAGCTGCTCGAAGTATGAGTTGCGCCCCTTGTAGATGTCGGCGGGTATGGAGCTGGTCGTCTTGAGCTCGACAGGCACGTCCTCGTAGATGTCGACCTTCCCGACGATGCCGTCCAGCTCGAGCGTCTGCTCGACGAACTCCTCTGTGGAGACCACCTTGCCGAAGATGTCGTGGAACCCGGTGCCCGCCATCATGACCTGGAGCCTGTCAAGGGATGGCCTGACGTCGGGCCGCTTCCAGCGATAGTAGGACTGGGCCGGGTTGACCAGGTCGGTCACTGAGACGCGCCAGCGCGGTCTGCTCGCGCCCACGGCGGCGGTCAGCGCGTCCTTGATGGTGCGGTTGGCGTCGATGTTTCGTATGAAGCGGGCTGCGAGAGGGCCGTCCATTCGGGTCTCCGGTGCGGGGCGTGGGTGTGCCCGGCATTATATTGGCGCGGCAGACCGGTTACCAGTGTCGAGGACGATTGGTGGAGGCGCGCCAAGGATGAAGTGCGATTGACTTTACAAGTTTGGTGTCTTCGCTGGTTGGACATCCTTCTCGCCGGCTACAATGAGATCAGTAGTGTGGACTGAAACGAGCTGCGAAGACCGGTGAATGTGCGATTTTACATTGATCCAGAGACCGGCTACCCTCATATTTATGGGCATGGAGTCGAAGAGCACGAAGTGGAGGATGTCCTGGCCTCACCGGGTGAAGACAGACCAGGACGGGAAAACTCTCGTGTTGCCATCGGGCGAACTCGGGGAGGGCGCCATCTTCGCGTCATTTATGTGACTGATCCCGAGCCGGATCATGTCTTCATAGTTACCGCATACGAATTGGGAGGGAAGCCTCTCACCGCCTATCGGCACCGCATGAGAAGGAGGGGGAGTTGAAGGCCGTCCCCAGGTTTCCGGACGGATGGGATGAAGGGCGTGTCCAACGTCTCCTTCAACATTACGAGTCCCTGACCGATGAGGAAGCGATTGCAGAAGATGAGGCTGCATTCGAGGATGCGACTCAGACTGTGATGGAGATCCCCAACGAACTGGTCCCTTCGGTTAGGGCGCTTCTCTCGGAACACGGCAGGTAGTTCCTGGGTGTACGCCATTCGTTGATGGGAGAATGTCGCTAGGTGGTTGCGGCGTCGGGGTCTGTAACGAGCGGTGGTATCCGGGTTGCCCAGACCGCCACCAGGACGGTCGCGGCCATGCCGACGGCCAGCATTGTGGCCAGGACGGGCACAGCCTGAGTGGTCCCGTCCTGGGTGGGCACATTGTAGGCCGTGTTGAGGGTCGCGGCCAGGGCGATGCCGGCGGCGACGGCCAGCCCGAAGGCGAGCACCAGTGGGACGGCGAACAGCAGCCCGTGCTGTCACAGCGTGCTGTCCACCATGCCACCCATTAGGGCTTCCTAAGCAGCTTGTACAGGCCTAGTACCGGTTCCATGTGTATTTGACAAGTATAAGAAATAGGTTAGTCTTATGTATGATCCTATAGGGAGGACATACGAAGACATGGCTGCTCTCAAGTACAAGGTGGAGTTGAACGAGTCGGAACGGACACATCTCAAGCAGATGGCGAGTCGTGGCGAGACTTCGGCCCGTAAGGTCAAGCGAGCGCTGGTGTTGCTGAAGGCGGACGAAGGCATGACCGACCGTGACATCGCCAGCGGCCTATTGATAAGCGCATCCACGGTGGGACGTGTGCGCACGCGGTTTGTGAAGGAGGAACTCGACAGCGCACTCAATGAGCGCCCTCGACCGGGACAGAAGCGCAAGTTGGACGGCAGACAGGAAGCACATCTGATAGCCATCGCGTGCAGCGACGCACCCGAAGGACACGCGGATTGGACGATCCAACTGCTTGCCGACAAGGTGGTGGCGATGGGGTTTGCCGAGAGCATCTCCCTCGAGACGGTGCGCCAGATACTCAAAAAAACGAACTCAAGCCGTGGAAGAAGAAGGAGTGGTGCATCCCGGAGGTGAGCGGGGAGTTCGTGGCTCGAATGGAGGACGTGCTGGACCTGTACCACGCAGACTACGACCCGGACCATCCCGTGGTCTGTTTCGACGAGACATCCAGGCAACTGGTGGCCGATAAGAGACCGGTCATCGGGGCCAAGCCGGGTCGGGTGGAACGATATGACTACGAGTACAAGCGAAACGGCACTCGAAACCTGTTCATGTTCTGTGAGCCGAAAGCTGGCTGGCGGCATGTCGAGGTGACCGAGCGGCGCACTGCTGTGGACTTCGCTCATCAGATGAGGTGGCTGGTTGATGATGCATACCCTCACACAGAGACGATACGGTTGGTGCTGGACAACCTCAACACTCACAAGCTGGGCTCGTTGTACGATGCCTTCAAGCCAGCCGAAGCGCGGCGCATCGCCAAGCGCCTGGAGTTCCACTACACTCCCCTACACGGCAGTTGGCTGAACATGGCTGAGATAGAGTTGAGCGTATTTAGCAACCAGTGTCTCAACCGTCGAATCAGCGACGAGGTGATACTGAAGCGAGAGGTCTCGGCGCTGGAACGTAAGCGCAATGAGGCTGTCGCCGTCATAGACTGGCGCTTCTCCACTCAGGACGCTCGTACTAAACTTCAACACATCTATCCATCATATTCAGATTGCAACGGTACTAGGGCCACCAAGCCACTGAGTATCCCGGCAACGGCCCCGATGGCAAATGCCACGGGCCATGAATACTGGTCCTCCAGGAAGTTCATCGTGAGGCTGGTGACAAAGCCGGTTGGTACGGCGATGACCAATGCAGTCTTTATGTCCAGAGTCTTCACGTCCACCCTCTTGCCGGTAGTTGTCCAGCATGGTAGCAGGCCGCACTCGCAAGTCAACGAGGAGCCAAAACCGGCCGGCGCAAGGGGGGAGTGACGCGGCGATAAGGCCTCCCTAACGGGAAGGAATTCGAGCGCATGAGGGAAAGTTGATGCTGTCGAACAGCACTGGTTCAGAATCCGAAGGCCAGATCGGCGAAGCATGTCACGGCCAGCGCGACGGTCCCGACGCCTATGCCGGCGAGAACTCCCGCGGCCACCCGGCCGCCCAGCGTGAACAGCACGATGGGCACCGCGATGAACGACAGCACCCATATGAGCACGCCCAGAAGCCACAAAAAGGCAGGGAACCCGAGGAAGTCGTAGTTGTGCCAATCGCCGCCAACGCACTGCTCAAGAGAGCGACGGCTGTGATCAAGCGCCCGGTCCAGAAGAAGGCCAGCCGGAATGCCCTGTTCGGCCTACTGACTCGCCTCACCGTGCTGCTGAGCGCGGAGCCGCATCGGCCGCAGAACCTCGCATCCGGCGGCCCCTCCCACCCGCAGCGTCGGCATGTTCGAGTCTGTTCAGTCACCTCTGAACCTGACTACGCGCGGGAGCTTCTTCCCCGTTCACCTACTAGCGTCCTCTACCAGCACACTGCCGCCAGCTTGGACATTCAGGGTGATTAAACTGCCTGCCAGCAAGGACATGCCGAGCAGGGACTCACTACTGGATTCGAGGACGATCACATTGCGACGCCGACCGTGCCAGAATACTATCGCAGTGTAGGCATCGACAGCACTCTGTTCGCCGCTGACTACGATAATGGAGCGCCGACCGCTGTACTTCAGTCCGAGTTGCCTGATGATGCCTTGTGGGAGGACCAGGTAGCCCGTGAAACCGGTGTCCAGGACCACCTCCAACGAATGGGAGGCACCATTGCCGTCTTTGATGTCGAGAGCGACCAGAGCCTCAAGATACTGGCTGACGCTCCCACTGATCATTGGGCCCGGACTAGAGCCTGGCGCCCATGCGGTACGTTGCCGGGTGGCCAACTAGCACTGCGTATGTGAGTGCGCGGGGACGACGCGCATTCAGCCGTGCCGTCGCGGCTGCGTCATCAGGGTCGGTCTCGTAGTCGCCGCTTTCGACATCGATGACGACAACCTTCCCATGTTCCGTTCCCTCCACCCGGTTGCGTATACGCTGCTCGTATATGGCCTGTCCTCGGGATTCTAGGCTGGCTTCGGCGCTGTCGCTTGGGAGTGCTAGCGGCGCGTCCTCGATGGACACCATCACCTCTTCGCCCTCCTCAAGATCAAGCGGCACCAGCGGCACCAGCGGCACCAGCGGCACCAGCGCCCCGTTCGAGTATCTAATGGTCCAACATCTTAGTATTGAAGGGTGCCGACGGCTTGGTAGGGGCGGGTTTGAAACCCGCCCTGTTGTCGTAGGACGCCGATCCAATCACTGGTGAGGGGGCTGCTCTATCACGCTAATCCCGTTGCCCCTCACTTCAAAGATTTTGGACTACTAGTACCGTTTCAATCTGAATATGATGGATAGATGTGTTGAAGTTTAGTACGAGCGTCCTGAGTGGAGAAGCGCCAGTCTATGACGGCGACAGCCTCATTGCGCTTACGTTCCAGCGCCGAGACCTCTCGCTTCAGTATCACCTCGTCGCTGATTCGACGGTTGAGACACTGGTTGCTAAATACGCTCAACTCTATCTCAGCCATGTTCAGCCAACTGCCGTGTAGGGGAGTGTAGTGGAACTCCAGGCGCTTGGCGATGCGCCGCGCTTCGGCTGGCTTGAAGGCATCGTACAACGAGCCCAGCTTGTGAGTGTTGAGGTTGTCCAGCACCAACCGTATCGTCTCTGTGTGAGGGTATGCATCATCAACCAGCCACCTCATCTGATGAGCGAAGTCCACAGCAGTGCGCCGCTCGGTCACCTCGACATGCCGCCAGCCAGCTTTCGGCTCACAGAACATGAACAGGTTTCGAGTGCCGTTTCGCTTGTACTCGTAGTCATATCGTTCCACCCGACCCGGCTTGGCCCCGATGACCGGTCTCTTATCGGCCACCAGTTGCCTGGATGTCTCGTCGAAACAGACCACGGGATGGTCCGGGTCGTAGTCTGCGTGGTACAGGTCCAGCACGTCCTCCATTCGAGCCACGAACTCCCCGCTCACCTCCGGGATGCACCACTCCTTCTTCTTCCACGGCTTGAGTTCGTTTTTTTGAGTATCTGGCGCACCGTCTCGAGGGAGATGCTCTCGGCAAACCCCATCGCCACCACCTTGTCGGCAAGCAGTTGGATCGTCCAATCCGCGTGTCCTTCGGGTGCGTCGCTGCACGCGATGGCTATCAGATGTGCTTCCTGTCTGCCGTCCAACTTGCGCTTCTGTCCCGGTCGAGGGCGCTCATTGAGTGCGCTGTCGAGTTCCTCCTTCACAAACCGCGTGCGCACACGTCCCACCGTGGATGCGCTTATCAATAGGCCGCTGGCGATGTCACGGTCGGTCATGCCTTCGTCCGCCTTCAGCAACACCAGCGCTCGCTTGACCTTACGGGCCGAAGTCTCGCCACGACTCGCCATCTGCTTGAGATGTGTCCGTTCCGACTCGTTCAACTCCACCTTGTACTTGAGAGCAGCCATGTCTTCGTATGTCCTCCCTATAGGATCATACATAAGACTAACCTATTTCTTATACTTGTCAAATACACATGGAACCGGTACTAGCCTTCACGTTCGCAATCATGTCCAGTCCTTCGACTGACCCTTGTCCCAATCTCCTGAGTCTCGGTATTCAACGCCGGGCGCTCCGTGGACTTCATAACTATTATACCCTCGTGAAGCTTTCGGGGGCACCGTCTTAGCCCTTCCGAGGCACCCCTCTCCGGTGAGCAGGTGCTATGTGGCTGAGTTAAAGGCGGCGAAGCACGTGACTGCGCCGATCAGCAGCCCGATGCCTGTTCCGGTCATGATGATCGAACCCGCGGACCGGTCGAATCGCCACGAGACGATCACGCCTGCGGTGACCCCTAGCACGGCGTAGACGAACCACATCGTCAGACCCCATATCCCGACGCCGAGCCCGTAGTACTCGGCCTGCCTGTCCAGCAAAGCCGCGGCGACGAACGGGGTTGCGGCGAACAGCAGCACTATCAGTACCGCCGTTATGAAGGGGAGGCTTTCCCTGTCGAGCTTCATGCGTGACTCACATCATCTCAGGACTGGCGGCCAGACTCACAGCCTCTTGACGACTTCCGCCGCCCCGGCCATCAGGAGGAACGCCAACACCGCCGCTAGCGTCCCGACGCCGAATCCGGCGAGAATGCCCCCGGCTGCCCGCGTCCCCACGGCGTAGAACGCTATCATAGCCGCAAAGGGGGACAGCACCCATACGAGGATGCCCAGAAGCAATGTAAGCGAGAGAACCGGCTGGAGAGGCGCCCAGAAGTCTTCAATCGCACTATCGTTCAACTCGGAAAAGAAGATGGACACGCCACCTGCGAGGGCGGGCACCGAGATCAGGCCCCCGACCAGTATGAAGGCCCTCTTGAACGATCTGTACGTACCGTCTCGCTCGGTCACGCAGCCCTCTCCCTACGCCGGAACCGCGGCAGCAGGCCGCAGATGCAGTCTACGCCCTTGCGGTGGAGGTACAGCTGGTAGCCGAAGCCGAGGACCGCGGCTATGCACAGCCACTGGACGAGCGTCAGGTCGAGGAAGGCGCGCGGGGTCGGCTGGTAGCGCAGGAACTCCAGCGGGAAGCGAATGAGGGCATACCCGACCACGTACATGCGGAACAGCTCGCCGTCCCTGAACGACGTCAGCCTGCGCCGCCAGAGGAAGGCGAAGAGCGCGAGGTCGAGGACCATCTCATAGAGCGCGGCGGGATGCCGGTAGGCGCCCGCCTGGTAGAAACCCCATGGCAGCGAGGTTGGCGTGCCGTAGGCGTCGGCCGCAAGGAAGTTGCCCAGGCGTCCGATGGCCTGGCCGAGCGGCAGGAACGGGGCTAAGAGGTCTCCGGTACACCGCCGCAGCTTCAGCAAGCGCTCGGCGATTACGACGGCCACGTACCCGCCTATGAGGGCGCCGGTCAGCGCCGCGCCCTGAAAAGGGATGGTCGGGAGCAGCCGCCAGAACTCGGCCGGGCCGAGGAACGCCAGCATGCTGAGCTTCGCGCCGAGGACTCCGCCGACCAAGCCGATGGAGCCCACCATCAGCGTCTCATCGGTCAGCCGCATCCGCCTCTCGGCCTCCCGGTAGGTCAGCCAGCCGCCCACGGCCACGGCGGTGACCATGCACACCGTATAGGCGTGCACCTGCACGGGGCCAATCTCGACCACGACAGGCTCCAAGGCACGCTCCCCGGGGACTTGCCTAACGCATCTTGCCGGATATCAGGTCCGCGCGGACCCTCTCGCGGTAGCCGACGCTGTTGTAGGCGCAGAACGGGATGATCCGCCCGTCCGGAATCAGCTCTCCCACGCAGCACTTCATCAGCGCCTTCAGGTCCATCGTGTACGGGTCCGCGAAGCCCTGGACGACGATCATGAACACGTGGTCCTTCAGGTACGAGGTCTCGTTGGAGAAGGAGAGGTTGCACGCGGCGCAGTCGAAGCGCCTGGCCGCCGCGTCGGTGCCGGGCACGGACGACGCGGACCACAGGCCCTCGAGCGCCTCCAGGATTTCGGGCTGGATGCTGGGGAGCGTCCTGTTGGTGATGTAGTCGAGGTACTTGTCGACGTCCAGCACCCTGGGCAGCGGGGTCACCTCGCCGTTCTCGACGTAGGCATACGTGGCCGACCGGCATGTGGGGTGGCAGCAGGGCACTGGTATGAAGTCGCTCTCGACGAACATGCCGTCCGTCTGCTCGGCGATGCCGTGGATGACGTCGGCGACGGTCTCCCTGTCCATCGGGTCGAAGGCGACGTACCGGCCCGAGTGAGTGACGGGCTGGAAGGCGATGCCGTGCACGGCCGGGTGCTCTATCCCGAACCTCACAATGTCACCGATCTCATCGTGGTTGACGCCCTTCTCGATGGCCGGCACCAGCACGACATCCAGCCCGGCCTCTGCCATCCGGTCCAGGGCCTTGAGCTTCACGTCGGCTAGGTCCTTGCCCCGTATGGTCTCGTGGGTCTGGGCTGAGAAGCCGTCGAACTGGAGGTATATGGTGGGGCCTATGTCGGCCAGTCCCGCGAGGAAGCGGTCGTCCTTCGCTATTCGAATGCCGTTGGTGTTGAGCATGACGACGGGGATGCTCTTGTCGAAGGCCATCCGCAGCATGGGCAGGATGTCCGGGTGGATCGTGGGCTCGCCGCCGCTGAATTGGACCACCTCCGGCTCCCCCTCAAGCTCGATGAAGCGGTCCAGCATCCTCTCGACCTGTTCCATCGAGAGGCTGAAGCCCGGCTGCGCGTCGGCGAAGCAGATCGGACAATCGAGGTTGCAGTGGCTGTTGACCTCGATCAGGCCGAGGCACGTGTGCTGCTTGTGCTCCGTGCACAGCCCGCAGTCCTTCGGGCAGCCGTCGACGACCTCCGTGCTGTAGCCCAGGGGCATCGTGCCGGGCTTGTTGTAGCGCAGCGAGCCGAGGTACATCTCGGCGTCCGAGCTGATGAGCGCCTCGAACCATCCGTGGCTGGCGCACCTCTTGCGCATGATGACCCGGCCGTCCTTGATGAGTATCTGCGCGTCGATCGGCTCCAGGCACTTTGGGCAGATGCTCCGGGTCAGCTCGTAGAAGACGTAGTCGGCGTCCTGTTTCTTGCGCGTTGTGTCAGTCGCCATTTGCTTCCAGCCTCAGGCTTCCTGCCGCTCATGGAATTGGGGCGGTAGCCGGTCGCTAGAGTCTCATATTGACTGCGACGCGGCAACCGATGTCCATCGAGCCGCGCTCCTACTGCAGGAAGGATGAGGGATGGATGTGAGAGGGGAACTCACGCGTACCCACTTTGTAAGGGCCAATCCTCACATCACACGGATCTTCGGTCTTGACAAACAGAACTTCTGTCCGCATAATGTTCTTATGTCCCGATCCCCTTCCAGCATTGCATTGCAGAGCCCGATCCGTACTCCATACGGGAGCCAGCCTCCCGGACTGTCCAGTAAATGCCCAGTAAGTGTCCAGATTCTGTTCAGTTTGTGTCCAGTAAGTGTCCAGTATCTGACGTCCGAGTCGGAGCCTCCAGCTATGAGATTGGACGAAGTGGACAGTTTCAGCAGTTTTCGGCGAAGGTTACGAACCCCGAGCCGCATACTCAATACCTGGAAGTTAAAGTGGGTACGCGTGAGGAGAGGGCGAAAGATTGACAAGCGGCTACTTGTAGCCTTATAACGAAAGCAGGATCGGTGGAGAGTTCGTGCGCTTGGTCGCTAATACCATTTCGTTTTGAGTACGCCGTGATTGCCAAACCGTAGCGGCGGGTTTCAAACCCGCCTGTCCCTTGGTGGCAGAACGCGAACCCCAATACGCATATATGGCCGCATCACAGCAAATTGGTCACTAAGGTTGGACTGGAGCGCGGTGTCGCGGTGGCCTTCGACGAGAAGCGCGGCAAGGGCAGTCACGGCACTCTCTCCTACGGGCGGAGGAAGATGATCGTAAAGGACAGGCGCAAGGAGGTCGGTGCGGGCCTGCTGGCGAAGATGCTTCGCGACTTGGGCCTTACCCTCGACGATCTCTCGCGGAGGAGGTAACATGATGAGATTCGTCTATCCGGCTCGACTTGAGCATTGCAGTGACGAGGAGGTCGTCGTCTCCTTCCGAGACGTGCCCTGGTGTCACACATCTGGCGAGGACGTGGCCGAGGCGCTGGCGGAGGGTGCCGATGCCCTTGAAGAGGCTATCGCCGGATGCATTGACGAAGGCGTGCCCATCCCGGAGCCCACTGCCCCCAGAGAGGGCGAGTACCTGGTGGCTCTGACAATCGATATGGCGGCGAAGGCCGCGCTGGCAACAGTGTTTCGCGCCAGCGGCTTAACTCAGGCCGCACTCGCTGGACGTCTGGGGGTGACTTCGCGTACGGTTCGCCGGATGCTTGATCCCCGTCATGGTACGTCTCCCAGTCGTATCAACGATGCGCTTCGAGCTCTCGGCAGCGAGACCGTGCTGGAGCTTGTCCGCGCCCGCCCGCTCGCCGCAGTCTAGGAGGTTGTTCCATGTCCGACCAAAGTATCCTTGCGTCACTGGAGTCCTGGATTGAAGGGCGCTACGGGGTCCCTACCAAGGACCTGGGACTGGACACGGTGCCGGTCTTCCCGGCCGGCGAGGATGGGCCCTTCCTGGCGGGAGTAAAGATCGGAGAGGCCGCGGCGGTGGTGGCCAGGCCGGATCTGGTGGACAGACTGAGGCCGGTGGTGGCCGGTTTGCCGCCAGACCTGCTCTTCTCCCCGCTCGGCTGCTACGACCTGGCTCGCGTGACTCTCCCGGAGGGCTTTGGGATTTGGGGTCCTTCCTGGCTGCTGTTCGGGGACGAGACCACGGTACATCCTGCCACCGATGACCGGCCCGTGCAGGTCTCGGAGGAGGACCTCGCTGACGCGGACAGGGACATGTTCTGGCACACTCACATCGAGGGCTCCATGGGCCGATTCGCGGTCTTCGAGGAGGACCGGCTGGTGGCGCTGGCGACCGTGGAGGACAAGGGAGACCCGGTGTGGGAGATCGGCATGGACGTGGTGCCCGATGCGAAGGGCCGCGGCCTGGGCCGGGCGGTTGTATCCGCCGCTGCCGCGTGGATACTCCGGGAGGGCCGGACGGTCATGGCGTCCGTTGGGCCGTTCAACATACCTTCGGCGCGCACGTTGCGCTCCGTGGGGCTGCGGTATCTGATAGGCGACATACGTGGAAAGGAGGGCCCGTTCAGGGTGCCTCCGCAGCCGCTCGGCCGCCCCCACCCGGGCGCGGACGTGTACGACTACTACCCTCCCTGGGCCATGAACCGGGACATCCAGCCCCGGGAGGCGGCGGGAGGGTGATGGCTACCGTGAGTTCTCCCACCCAAGGAGAGGTTGAGACTGAGGCGATGCGTCCGCCTACACCCCCATGAGGCGGGCCACGTTGCCGCCGGTTATCAGGCCCACTTCGGACGGGCTGAGGAAGTCCGATACCCGCCGGATGTGCGTCAGGTTCTGCCTGTAGGTGTAGAAGCGCATCACCATGGGGATATCGGTGCCCCACTGTATCCTCTCCACCCCGAAGCGCCGCACCAGCTGCTCCATAGTGGGCCGCACCTCCAGCATCGGGTACTCCCAGAGACCGCCCAGAAATATGGCAAACAGCACCTGCAGGTGGAAGTCGGGGTTGTCGGTGGGGGCAGCCTCGTAGACCTCATCCGGGATGACCAGCCGGTCTCCCTCCATGAAAGAGCGCCAGCCCAGGCCATGAGTCAGCACGACCGGCACGCCAGGGTACCGGTCCATCCACCTTCCGATTACGCGCAGGCCCTCCAGGAACGGCTCCAGCTCGTCGCCGATGAGGGAGCTGTAGCTGGGGGTCAGGAACAGCGGCACTTTGAGGCTGGCGAAGGCGTCCCAGAACGGCCTGAAGCCCTCCGCGCTCCAGTCCATGTCCTGGCCGTAGAGCGGGAGGTGGTCGGGCAGGAACTGGAGGCCTGACAGGCCGTACTCTTCGATGGCCTTCCGGAGCTTCCCGATGGACTCGTCCGGCTCGGTCTGGACGCGCCACTCCTCGACGTACGCCAGTCCCTGGAGCCGGTCCGGGAAGCTTCGAACGCAGTTGGCGATGAACTCGTTGCTGATTCCGAGGTAGGGCGTCCTGTGGAGGAGCGCCATATCGACCCCGGCGTAGTCCATCTCGGCGACGAGCCTGTCCGCGGGGTACGACATGTCCACCAGGGAGGGCGGCGTGTACTGCTTCGCGTAGTCCTCTCCGTCGACGGTCCACTCGAACCTGCCGTGGGATCCGGCGCGAAAGTCCGCGTCCTTCAGGGCGTCGAAGCTCCATCCGCCGTCGGGGTCAACGAGGCCGCTGTTGTCGGCCGGGGCTCGGTCGCGCCTGCGCCAGACGGGCTGGAAGTGATTTGAAATGCCGAGCTGGAGGTGCCTCTGGAAGTCCCGGCGTCGCGCGAAGCCGCCGTCATCGCGGAGGTCCGGGAAGCAGTAGGCGTGGCCATCGTAGACTATCATCGTCGGTCACCTCATCTCAGTGGGGGCAAAGCTGGTTGGGATAGAACGCGGAGCAGGTCGCGTACGGCGCGATTATAGCAAAGTGTCGAACGGCGACAGAAGTTCTTCCCCGCGCGCTCACTAGGGTTTAGCCCGAATCCACCGAAGGAGGGCGTCGGGTCAGTGTCCTGAAGCGGCAAGAGGGTGCTCCTGTGAATCTGGGATAATGGTTTTGAAACAGCAAAGCCGACCCCAGAACAAGGAGCACCCGATAGATGCTAGCACGCAACCATCCCGACCGCATCCGTATCGCCTTCGACGACCACCGCCTGGTGGCCAATGCTGGGCTGCTCCTCCCGGTGACCCTAGCCCAGCACCTGGGCCTGCGTGAAGTCGTCGACAGCCACGTCGACCTGGGAGACGCGCCGGGGCGAGCGAACCCAGGAGACAAGATGCTGACCCTGGTGGCCTCGGCGCTGGCTGGGGGCGACTTCATTGACGACGCCGACGTGTTGCGTACCGGCGGGACAGCTGGCGCCATCGGCTGCGTAGTCAAGGCGCCATCCACCCTGGGAACTTTCCTGCGCAGCTTCCGGTGGGGCCACGTCCGCCAGTTGGATCGGGTGAGCCGGGAGTTGCTGTCCCGGGCCTGGGCCGCTGGTGCGGGACCCGGCGAAGGGCCGTTGACCATCGACTTGGACTCCACCATGTGCGAGACCTACGGACTGGCCAAGGAGGGGGCGCGTCACCATGGTTACACTGGCCAGCGGGGCTATCACCCGCTGCTGGCCATCGCCGCCGGCACCGGCGACGTGCTGATGTCTCGGCTGCGCGAGGGCCGCGCCAACACCGTTCGGGGCGCCGCCCACTTCCTGCGGGAGACCGTGGGCCGGGTGCGCCATGCTGGGGCTACAGGACAACTCACGGTGCGGGCCGACAGCGGCTTCTATGCCCACGCCCTGGTCGTCGTCTGCCGCAAGATGGATGTCCGCTTCTCCATCACCATCCGCCAACACGCCCGCCTCAGGGAGTTGATTGAGGCGATTCCCGAGGAGGACTGGACGCCCGTCCCCTACTGGATGGACGGCGGCGCCGACGTGGCCGAGACCACCTACACTCCCTTCCAGGGTGAGCCCGAAGCCGCCCCAGTGCGGCTCATCGTCCGGCGGGTGAAGCCCACGCCCGGTTCCCAACTGGCCCTCTTCGCCAGCTACAGCTATCACGGCTTCATCACCGACCGGGACGGGGAAACCCTGGAACTGGAGGCCGACCATCGCCGCCACGCCGAGATTGAGAATGCTATCCGAGACCTCAAGCACGGCGTCGGCCTCAACCATCTCCCCTCGGGCCGCTTCCCCGCCAACGGCGCATGGCTGGCCGTCCAGGTGCTGGCCCATAACCTGGCCCGCTGGACCGCGCGCATCGGTCTGGACGAGGGGGTGGTGACCACCAAGACCCTCCGGCGGCGCTTCTTCTCCCTGGCCGGACGGCTCACCCGCTCGGCCCGCCGCCTCACTTTGCATCTGCCACAGGGCTGGCCTTGGGAAACCCAGTTCACTCGCGCCCTGGCTCGATTGCGAGCCCTGCCATTGCCTGCCTGACGGCACCGACGGCGCCTGACACGTCCACCAGACTACCCAACCGACCCACAGAGTCGCACCGGCCCGGTCCGCGATTGTCTTCCCCTGCATGCTGTCCCGCCGACCCCGCCCCAGCGCCGCTGCCCAGGACCGCCATCGGCGCCCCCAACGACAACCAAAGGCCGCCACCGGCCCCATTTATCGGAATCGAGCGCGGACCGTCGCGTCCCACGGCCCTCACCCCTTGTTCCAACCCCAAGGCCGCTCCGCATCGGTGGATTCGGGCTTAGGATGGAGGCCATGTTAGTCGACGTCCATACTCACATCCCGACTCACCAGGCCGAGGTCCCCATCGACGAGGACCGGTCGGACCCGTTGATCGGACATGGCGCGAGGCTTTCGGGGTCGCTGCCCGAGTACACCGAGGCGATGTCGGTGGTAGACAGGGCCATCGTGTTCGGGCTCGCGCCGAGGCCCGGCGAGCCGCCGCCGGTCGTCGATTGGCTGGCTGGCTGGCCGGACAGCCTCAACCAGAACGACATCGCGGCGAGCGTGGCCGCCACGGACCCCGACCGCCTCATACCGTTCATGTCGCTGCACCCTGAGCAGGGCGACCTGGACGACGAGTACGACCGCGCCGTCGGCGACCTCGGCTGCAGGGGTATCAAGGTGGCCCTGAGCTACCAGAACGTCGATCCGGTCGGAGAGACCGCGTCCCACCTCTTCCGCCGGCTGGAGGAGGACGGGCTGCCCGCCGTGTTCCATCAGGGGGCGTCGATCTCCCCGGACGCGCGCCTCGCCTATTCCCACCCGCTGGTCATGGACGAGGTGGCGATGGCTTTCCCTAAGCTGAAGATCGTTCTGGCGCATATGGCGCACCCGTGGTTCGAGGACTGCGTGACCGTGGTCCGGAAGCACCCGAACGTATGGGCCGACGTCTCCGGCGTCCCGTCCCGCCCGTGGACGTCATGGAGGGCGATGCGGGTCTTTCACGAATACGATGTGACCAACAAGCTGCTGTTCGGCTCGGACTGGACGCTGTGGACGCCCGAGCAGACGATTGAAGGTCTTAGAGGCATCCCCCGGTTCGCCGCGGACCACCATCTTCCCGGAATCCCGGAGTCCGAGATCGAGGGCATCATCAACCGCGACTCGCTCGGCCTCCTGGGGCTGGACTGAGAGGTCCAGGATGAATCGGCCCACCACGGCAGAGCGTTGATTACCAGCCCGGCGAAGGAGAAGCTGAAGGCGGGACGGCCGGTCACCGGCATGAACGTCTTCGAGTCGCTCAGGCCGTCGGTCGTCAAGATCGCCGCGATGGCCGGGTTCGACATGGTACTGGTCGATACGGAGCACGTCGTCCACAATGGCGAGACTCTCACGAACTTTCTGGTGCTCTCGCGCGACAATGGGCTCACGCCCCTCGTGACGGTCGTCGCGCCGGACCGCGCCCTGGTCTCGAGGATGCTGGATGCGGGCGCGCTGGGCATCATCCTCTCCCACGCCGAGACGGCCGAGCAGGTCGAAGACCTCGTCCGCTGGGTGAAGTACGCCCCGGAAGGCGAGCGCGGGCTGGCCCTGGGAGCCAACGCCGGATACGATCCATCGGACGTTGCGCGGTACTGCCGGGAGTCCAACGAGGCCACGCTGGTCCTTCCCAAGATCGAGTCCCCGGCCGGCGTGCGGAACGCCGAGGCGATCATGGACGTCGAGGGCGTAGACGGCGTCGTCTTCGGGCCGGGCGACCTGTCGGCGAAGATGGGACTGCATGGCGAATGGGAGCATCCCGAGGTACTTGCCGCCCTGGAGGGAGTGGTCAGCGCGGCCCTCGGCCGCGGGTTGGCCGTCGAGCCTCCGGTCATGCCGGCAGACAGGCGCTCCTACGAGCGAGCGGTGGAGAGGGGCGTCCGCATCTTCGGCGCAACACGACGCAGCGAGTACGATCTGCTGAGAGAGGCGGCCGAGGCCGTCATGGCCCCCTATCGGTAGGTCGGGCTGCCGACTACTGCGGCGCTTCCCCGTGGTGTAGAATCTGCGGGCTAGAGCGGCCCGGCCGCGAGGAGGTTCACCATGCCCGGTATCGTAGAACGCTACGCACAGAAGTTTCGGACGTCGGGAGAGTTGTACGCGCGCGGCGGAAGCGTCGTGGCCGGCGGCGGCCACCAGTCCAGGATAGTCCACCCGCACCCGATATACGTCGATGAGGCCAGGGGCGCCCTCAAGTGGGACGTCGACGGCAACGAGCTCGTGGACTACATGATCGGCTATGGCGCGCTGCTGCTTGGCCATGGGCACCCGGCCGTGACCGAGGCGGTTGTGGAGCGGATCGGGAAGGGTACCCACATGGGCACCATCTCGTCGCTGGAGCTCCGCTGGGCCGAGCTTGTGACGCAGATGATCCCATCCGCCGACCTTGTTAGGTTCACCTCCTCCGGCACCGAGTCGACGCTGCTGGCCATGCGGCTGGCCCGCGCCTTCACGGGGAAGACGAAGGTCGTGAAGTTCCGAGAGCACTTCCACGGCTGGCACGACTACGCCTCGCCGCAGTCCGGCATCAACACACAGGTGGGCATCCCTGAGGCGACCCTGTCGACGGTCATAGTGGCTGAGCCGATTATTTCGGAGATCCAGCGTCTGTTCGAGAACGATGACGATATAGCGGCGGTGATCCTGGAGCCCACCGGTGGTCACTGGGGCCAGTTCCCGCTGCCCAATCCCGGCTTCCTGCACCAGCTGCGCGAGCTCACCACGCGGCACGGCGTCGTAATGATCATGGACGAGGTGATCTGTGGCTTCCGCATGTCCAGGGGCGGCGCTCAGCAGAGGTTCGAGGTGATGCCCGACATCACGACGATGGCCAAGATCGTCGCTGGCGGGCTGCCCGGCGGCGCCGTGGGAGGCAGGGCCGACATCATGGATACACTGGGGTCGAGCGACCCGTCGGTGCGCCTCGCCCACCCCGGCACATTCAACGCCAATCCGGTCTCCGCAAGCGCGGGGATAGCGATGCTCGAGACGATCGCCGCCGAGCCGGTCAACGAAAAAGCCGACGCCGCGGCGACACGGCTGAAGCAGGGCCTTCGAGACGCGCTGACTAAGATGGAGGTGACCGGCCACGTTCACGGAATCGCTTCCATCGTCCACGTCGCGCTTGGGGTCGAGTGCGACTGCTCCGGGGACATATGCACCAAGCCCCACTCGGCGCTGGCGGAGGCCACATCGGGGCCGCGCTCCGAGATGCTCAAGCTGGCCATGCTGAACGAGGGCGTGGACATGATGGGCGGAATCGGGTTCATGACATCTGCCGCCCACCGCGATGAGGACATAGACCGCACGGTGGAGGCCTTCGAGAAGTCGATAGCTTCCCTGCGCGACGAGCGGGTCATTTAAGGCGTAGAGTCCTGCCCGCTATCGCGGAATAGTCCAGGTAAAGGTGATTAATTGCCAGAGAAGATGACGGCTGTCCGCAAGGTCGAGCCTGACAGGGGGCTCGTCTTGGAGGAGGTCCCCATCCCCGAGGTCGGCCCCGACGAGGTGCTGGTCGCGGTCGAGGCGGCCAGCGTGTGCGGCACAGATCTCCACATATGGGAGTGGGACGAGTGGAGCGCCCAGCGCATCAAGACCCCGATGACGGTGGGCCACGAGTTCGCCGGCACCGTCGTCGAGACCGGCCCCAACGTCAGGCACGTCTCCGTGGGGGACTACGTCTCCGCCGAGAGCCACGTCACCTGCGGGATGTGCTTCCAGTGCCGTACGGGGCAGATGCACATGTGCCCCCAGACGAGGATCCTCGGCGTCGACCGGGACGGCGCGTTCGCGGACTATGTGACTCTGCCCGAAAAGGTCATATGGCCGAATGACAGGAGCAAGCTGCCGCCCGAGGTCGCCACGCTGCAGGAGCCCTTCGGCAACGCCGTCTTTGCCACTCTGGCCCACGACCTTGCGGGGCAGAGCGTGGGCGTGCTGGGCTGCGGGCCTGTGGGCCTCTTCTCAGTCGCCATCGCCAGGGCATCCGGCGCGGCACTCGTACTTGCCGTTGACCTGAACGACTTCCGCTTGGGCCTCGCGAAGGACATGGGAGCGGCGGCGACGCTCAACGCGCGCGGCCTGGAGGACGGCGACATCGCGCGGTGGCTGTCGGAGACGAACGAGGGCTTTGGCGTGGACGTGGTGCTGGAGATGAGCGGCGCGCCGTCCGCCATCGACTCGGCCTTCCGGGGCGTGCGCAACGGGGGTCGTATCACGCTGTTCGGGATACCGGCGAGCCCGGTACGGATAGACGTCGCCGAGAGCATGATCTTCAAGAACCTGACCGTGCTGGCACTGAACGGCCGGCGCATCTTCGATACCTGGTACAGGACGCGCTGGATGCTGGAGAGCGGCGTCGTGGACCTGAGGCCGCTCATCACCCACGAGATGGGCTTCGAGAGAATCGAGGATGCCATGGGCCTGCTGGCCGGCGGGGACGCCTGCAAGATCATTCTGCGCCCGGCTGCCACGGTAGACACGACGGCGGGCGACGGGACCGAGCGGGGCGACCGGGACCCCAATGTCGAGGGACGCGTCGTGCACCGGTAGACAGGGTCATATTTTGGGGCTCTCTGGGGGCTAACGATGCCCCCTGTCATGCCCCTGACTCCTCAAGACTTGAAATCCGGGGTCAGTCCACAACGGTCTTGGCATAGCTCTCTCCTCACAACCCTGCTGGCGTGTGTTCGTGCTTTACAATCCGCACGCTACAGCGTACAGTTAAGTTACTATTGAGATTGTCAGAAGCTCTACGTTCACCCAGTGGGCTTCGCGGTTTGCAGGATAGGCGTGCCCGTGTACGGATCAGTGCCCGGCTACGAAGGGTCCAGATCCATGGCCATCTGGGCGACGTAAGAACACTCGGCGACGGCTTGTCGGAGATGCGGATCGGTTACGGCCCGGGGTATCGGCTGTACTTCGTCCGGCGCGGCAGGCACATGATCGTCCTGCTGTGCGGCGGAGACAAGAGCAGTCAGAATCGAGACATTGAGCGGGCTAAGCATATCGCGGCAGAGTGGAGGGACTAGACAATGGCTCCTGAGACATATGCACGCTGGGACATCGTCGAGGAATTGGATCACAACCCGGAGGATGCCACTCTCTATCTTGAAGCGTGCGTAGATGAAGACCCCGGGGACGGCAGCCTGATTCGCGCTGCCTTGGGTGACATCGCCCGGGCTCAGAAAGTGAGCCGCTTGGCCCACGATACAGGGTTGAACCGCGGCAACTTGTACAAGGCTCTATCTCCGGAAGGCAACCCGTCCTTTGCCACGGTGCTGAAGATCGCCCGTGCGCTGGGGTTCGAGTTCCACATCAAGGCCGCGAAAGCGGAGTCTGAGCGTCGAGACGAGGGGAAGGTGCCAGCCAGCGCCTAACCCTCGATTGCGCCATCCCCTAAGTTACGGTCACTAACTCCAGGTTCTTGAGTCCGGAGCCGGTGTTCAGTAGCAGCACGGTCTCGCCGGCGGACAGGGCCCCTCGGGCGAGCAGCTTCGGGATCGCGGCCGCCGTCGCCGCGCCCTCCGGGCAGACGAAGATGCCTTCCAGCGAAGCCACGCGGCCCATCCACGACAGGATCTCCTCGTCTGTCACGGTTATGGCCCCGCCGCCGCTCTCACGCAGGGCTCGCAGGATGAGGTAGTCGCCGATCGCGCCCGGGACCCTCATGCCCGCGGCGACGGTCTGGGCGCCCGTCCACGGCTCCGCGAACTCGTCGCCCCGGTCGAAGGCCCGGACGATAGGGGCGCATCCGTCCGCCTGGACGCAGAACATCCTCGGCCGCATGGCGTCGATCCATCCCAGGGCCTCCATCTCCTCGAAGGCCTTCCACATGCCGACGACGCCGGTGCCGCCGCCGGTGGGGTAGACGATGGCGTCGGGCAGCGTCCAGCCCATCTGCTCGGCGATCTCGTACCCCATCGTCTTCTTGCCCTCGACGCGGTAAGGTTCCTGGAGAGTCGAGATGTCGAAGAGGCCATGGCTGGCCGCCTCGCGGCGCGAGATGATGCCGGCGTCGCTGATCAGCCCGTCCACCAGCCGCAGGCGGGCTCCGGTGACAGAGGCCTCCTTCTTGTTCGCTTCCGGGGCGTCTCTGGGCATGAACACATGGGCCTCGAGGCCGCCCCTCGCTGCGTAGGCCGCCATCGCGCCGGCCGCGTTGCCCGCCGAGGGCATGGTCAGCCGGGTCAGTCCCAGCTCCTTCGCCTTGGAGACCGCCGCCGAAAGGCCGCGGGCCTTGAACGAGGCCGTCGGGTTGAGCCCCTCGTCCTTGATGAGCAGCCGCTCGAGCCCCAGCTCGCGGCCCAGGCGCTCCGCGCATAAGAGGGGCGTTAGACCCTCGCCGAGGCTGACGACGTTCTCCTCCGCCCGTACGGGCATCATCTCGAAATACCGCCACATGTCGGCGCGCCGGCCTTTGAGGGATTCCCTCGAAAAGTGCCTGGCGGCGGCCTCGAGGTCGTACCGGGAATAGAGCACCTTCCCGCAGTCGGGGCAGGTCCTGTGGAGCTCGTCCGCCGAGAAGCGCGAGCCGCACCAGGTGCATTCGAGGTTGTCGAGGTAGCTCCGCATCCTTCCTATATCCGTAGGGGCTGGATTCTACCGAAAAGTGTTACATTCGTGCTCATTTGTACTCACTCCGTAGCTGGGCGATGGTTGTGGATGGAACGCTCTTGGTAACGAAACGGGAAAAAATGGGTGTGTGCCGGAACAGAAATGGGACTGAATGGTACGCCTACCTTGGTGGGTTTCGGATGTGAAGCCGCCGTCAGCACGGATGCATTTTAGTACATGTGTACTGGCCTGTCAAGGGGGCTGCTCCGCGTGCGATTGCGGATTGCGGCGTCAGGGCTATAATACGCGACAGTCACCCAAGAAGCAGAAGAGGTAGAAGCATGGTAACCGCGATCGAGCAGCAGTACATCGACATGCATCCGGGGTCGGCCGAGAGGCACGCGACGGCCAGGGGCCTGTTCCCCGACGGCGTGACCCACGACACCCGCCGCCTGAAGCCGTTTCCTATCTATGCCACCCACGGGCTAGGGCCTCGCAAGTGGGACGTAGACGGCAACCGTCTCATCGACTACTACACCGGCCACGGCTCGCTGATCCTGGGGCACTCCCACCCCGACGTCGTCGAGGCGGTCACGGCCCAGATGGCCATGGGAACGCACCTCAGCGCGTCGACGGACCTGGAGATACGGTGGGGGCAGGCGGTGATCGACCTCGTGCCCTGCGTCGAGAAGGTGCGCTTCCAAAGCTCGGGCACCGAGGCGACCCTCATGGCGTTCCGACTGGTGCGGGCCTACACGGGCAAGACGAAGATCATCAAGTTCGTGGACCACTTCCATGGGTGGCACGACTACGCCATGGCCGGAAACTCGGTGCTCGGGGGCATCCCTGATGAGGTCCTCAGCACGATGATAGTGCTGCCGGCCAACGACATATCGCTGGTGGAGAAGACTCTGGCCGAGGACGACGACGTGGCCGCGATCATCCTGGAGCCGACCGGCTCCCACATGGGCAGCCACGCCGTCACGGCCGAGTTCGTCAGAGGCCTCCGGGAGGTCACGGCGCGCTATGGCGTGGTGCTGATCTTCGACGAGGTGGTGACCGGCTTCCGCACGTCCCGGGGCGGCGCGCAGGAGTACTACGGCATCACCCCGGACATGTGCACGATGGCCAAGATACTCGGCGGCGGCCTGCCGGGGGGAGCCGTTGGGGGGAAGGCCGAGATCATTAACATGATCGAAATGACGGGAGACCCGGAGCACGACAACCTCAGGCGCGTGCAGCATAACGGCACATTCAACGCGAACCCGCTGTCGGCCGCCGCCGGCATCACGGCCCTCGGCCTGGTGGCCAATACCCCGGTCAACGACACTGCCAGCGCCATGGGGTCCCGGCTCAAGGACGGCCTCAACGACATGCTCTCGCGCAACGAGGTATCCGGCTGTGCGTCGGGCATCGCCTCGGCTATCTTCCTGCGCCTGGGAGTGGACCACGAGTGTGACCGGGAGGTGTGCATCCTTCCGCCAGAGCAGGAGGCGATCATCGACGACTCGGCGCGGAGGAACCAGCTGGAGTTGGCGATGATGAACCACGGCGTACACTCCGGCAGCAGGTTCATCATCATGTCAGTCCACACGGAGGAGGACATAGACCAGACCGTCGAGGCCGCCGAGAAGGCGGTAGCCGACCTGCGGGGCCAGGGGCTGGTGTAAGGGGGTGGTATTCACGCTAACGCTTCGAATCGCAGGTGGGAGCCACAGGTAGGGAGGGATTGAATGACCACACCACTGTTCTCAACCTATAGCCAGCCCGAGAACCGTGTCACCTCTACGTTGCTAGCAGTCCTTCAACGGCTCAGCCTGCCCAACATAGATCGGATTCTTGGAGCACTCCTCGAGGAAACCTCCTTCAGCCTCGTCACATTCGATAATCAGCCGAAGGGACAGACGTCGACGCCCGACGCAAAGATTGGGACAGGAAAAACTGTCTGGATCGAGACGAAGATAAGACGCAACAAGGTGGAACTCGGTCAGATCAAGGAGCACCTGAAGAATCTCCAGGCTGGCCAGAATTTGCTGCTGCTCACCCCTGACGACTGTAAGCCGAAAGGGCTCCCCGGGAGGGTTGTCTGGTCGAACTTCAGGAGTTTGTCCGAGGTCATCGGACACATCCTCAATGACGAGGACGATGAGAACGAGCCTCCTTCCGAGAAGGAGGCATTTCTCCTGAGAGAGTTCATTTCGATGCTCAAGCAAGAAAAGCTGTTGAGCACCACCGAACCCGGGGTCATGGTGGTCGCCGCTAGAGAGGCATGGCCTATGTATGAACCCCTCAGCGCGTATAGATGCTCTCTAACTAAGCCTATGCGCTCGGATTGTGACCACATGGCGTTCTATAAGGATGGCGAAATCAAGCCACTCGTGCCTAGGATCAAGTTTGTGATCGAATCGATTGACGTGATGCAAGATGAAAAAGTCGCCGGACTCGGAAACCCTGGAAAAGAACTGGCTGAGGAGCTACGGGAGAAGATTAAGCATCACAATCGAGAGCATCAGTTTGATCAAGCCTTCAAGGTCATGTTCCTGAGCGGACCGGATGATGACGAGACCGTGAAGCTGACAGAACCGATCGAAAATGACAAGACAGACAAGAACGACAAGCCGGTGCCTTTCACATACGGAACGCGATACGTGACCTTGGAGTCACTGAAGGAAGCGCGCAAGACCAGTGAGTTGAAACTCTGCTGATCATCCCCCGATGCCTGACCCGCGACCTCGCCATAGTCGGCGGCGGGCTTTGCCAGAATGACGGTGGGGCCTGCTCGGCAACATCCGCAGGGCAATGACTCTCTTGACGAGTCCTAGAAAGGCGAAGCTGCCTCGGCGGGAACTATTGTGCTATACTGACGATGCCTGCTGGAGAGCGGGCTGCACGCCCGCTCCCCGGCGGATGGCCGGAGGCGAATGTTGACCATCCACGAGGCCCCGCCCGAAACTAAGGCTCAGGCGGGACAGCAGCATATACAGACACGTGGTCAGCTGCGCATGTTCTCCCCCCCGCCCGGCGATTCGACCAGGGCCGATGCCGTCATGGCCTGCCAGGACAACATGGACTTCATGGCCGGACTGCCGGATGGGTCGATGAACCTTGTGGTGACCTCGCCGCCCTACAACCTCGGCAAGCTGTACGAGAAGAGGACGCGGCTGGAGAGCTACGTGCGTGGCCAGGAGAGGGTAATCGCCGAGTGCGTGCGGCTGTTGAGCCCGTCGGGCTCCCTCTGCTGGCAGACCGGAAACTATGTCGACCGGGGCGAGGTGTACCCTCTCGACGCCGTGCTCTACCCCATCTTCAAGGAGCACGGCCTCAGGCTTCGGAACCGCGTAGTCTGGCACTTCGAGCATGGGTTGCACTGCACCAGGCGGCTGTCGGGCCGGTACGAGACGATCAACTGGTTTACCAAGGGGGACGACTACACATTCAACCTGGACCCGATCCGGGTCCCTGCCAAGTATCCGGGGAAGCGGCACTTCAAGGGCCCCAACGCCGGCAAGCTGTCCGGCAATCCGAACGGGAAGAACCCTGGCGACGTGTGGGTGTTTCCCAACGTGAAGAACAACCATGTGGAGAAGACGGTCCATCCCTGCCAGTTCCCTGTCGAGCTGGTGGAGAGGCTGGTCCTGTCGCTGACGGAGCCGGGCGACTCAGTGCTCGATCCCTACATGGGGGTGGGGACGACAGTGGTCGGAGCGCTGATGCACGGCCGGCGGGGGTACGGCTGCGACGTGGTTGAGCAGTACGTCGAGATCGCCCGTGAACGGGTTGCGGCTCTGCTCGCCGGGAGTCTACGGACCCGCCCCATGGGGAAGCCGGTCTACGATCCGTCCAAGACCAACGGCGGTCACTGATGAGGGTGGCCGCCCGGTACTCTCACCTGAACGGGTTGGAGTTCCTGATCGTGCACCACAAGGACCTTCTGGAGGAGATTGAGGAGATCGTCGGATCCGTCGATGCCGAGTCCTGTCGGACGAAGAAGTCGAGAGAGAAGACGCAGCCGGGCCGGCTTCTCTATTCACCCATAGATATGAACAGGGCACTGGCATCAGGTTTCAGAGAGCGCGGCTGGGTACAGAGGCGACAGGACTTCTGGGTGACCGCCGACGAGAGGGTCGTGCGGGGCATTGCCGGCCTCCAACCGGATGAGCAGAAGGAGGCGATTGAGGCCGCGGGCCACGAACCCATCCGCTCGTACAATCAGACTGACTTCGTGAAGGGGCGGGTCGCTGTCGAGGTCCAGTTCGGCAAATATGCCTTTGTGGCGCACGATCTCTTCGTCAAGCATATGGCCTTCTTCGTCTCCGACGTTATCGACGTTGGAGTAGAGATTCTGCCGATGAAGGAGCTTGAGAAGGGCATGTCGTCCGGCGTTCCCTACTACGAGAGGGACCTGCTCAACATTATGCGGCAGGGGCGCGGCATCCCGGCTGTCCCCCTGTTGCTTATCGGCGCCGCCCCATAAGGCAAACAGCAAGGAATGGTTTAGCCAGTACCAGATGCCTGATCGAAGATACGACCTTGCCATAGTCGGCGGCGGGCTTGCCGGTATGACGGCGGGCCTCTACGCCAGCCGCGCCGGGCTCGATACGGTGCTGCTGGAGCGCCTGATGACCGGCGGCCAGATCATCAACGCCCATCTGATCGAGAACTTCCCCGGCTTCCCGGACGGCATATCCGGGGCCGACCTGACCGCCCTCGTCCAGGACCAGGCAACCCGCTACGGCCTCGACCTGCGGCTGGACGAGGTCACCGGGCTTCGCCGCAATGGGCCGGACTGGACGGTCGAGACTTACGACGGCGAGACCGAGGCGCGGGCCGTGGTCATCACGGGCGGCTCCACGCTCAGGCGTCTCGGCGTTCCCGGAGAGGCGGAGATGCACGGCGCGGGGGTCTCCTACTGCGCGACGTGCGACGGGGCGTTCTTCAAGGGCCAGGTCGTGGGGGTCGTCGGGGGCGGCGACTCGGCGCTCGACGAGGCCATGGTGCTCACCGAGGTCGCGTCGAAGATCATCATCTTCCACAGGGACGGCAGCTTCTCAGGCCAGCAAGTTCTGCGGGACCGGGTGACGGCCAGCCCGAAGGTCGAGATCCGGTTCGACACGGTGGTTGACGCCGTTCTGGGGGACTCCGGCGTCGAAGGGGTCGGGGTCACCGAGGTCGCGTCGGGCGAGACCGGCCGCGTCGACCTCCAGGCCCTCTTCATCTACGTCGGGCTCGAGCCGAACACCGATTACCTGAGGGGCCTGCTTCCCCTCGACAATGCCGGCCACGTCCCGACCGACGTCTGGATGCGGACACCGCTGCCGGGCCTGTTCGCCGCGGGGGACACCCGACAGCACTCGGCCGCCCAGCTCGTCAGCTCGGCCGGCGACGGCGCGACCGCCGCGATAGCCGCCCGCAGGTACCTCGACGGCCAGCCCTGGCCCGATAGTCCAGCCCTTTCCGCCTGACTGGGTTCCGGCCCACGCCGGAACGACGGACAGGGGCGCTTTCTACCCAACCAGGAAGGGGATTTGCCTCCTCACGTATGTTCGTGGTAAACTTACGCGTAAGTACATTACGCAGGAGGTGTGAAGTGGCTGAAGAGAAGGGCAGGCAGGATGACAATCTCAAGGAAGGGATCGAGACGCTGATCGAGGACGCCAACAAGGTGTTCAAGGTCGCGGTCGTCAGGGGCACGGAGGCCGCGGAGTCGGTGGGCGAGAATCTCAGGGAGACGATCAAGGGCACCTTCGACGGGGCCAGGTCCGTGCGCGACAGCGTCGTGATGGTCAGGATGAGCAAGGCCAGCCTCGACCGTCTGGACGAGCTGGTAGAGGCGGAGGTCGCGGGCAGCCGATCGGCGGCGGCGGCCTTCATGATCGACGAGGGGATCAAGGCCAAGCAGGGCCTCTTCGACGCCATGGCCGACAAGCTGGAACAGATCAGGAAGGCCCGGGAGGACCTGAGGAAGCTGCTGAGGGACGAGAACGGAGAAGCGGGGAAAGAGTAGCGCTAAGGCAGGGAGACCCGTTCCACGTCCGACGCGGGGACCCAGCCCTGGAACTGGTCGTCTCCGAGTGCCACCCTTGCCCAGTTTGCCCGCTCCTCGACCAGGCGCGCTTCGGCTCCGGCGTGCAGCTTGAAAACGGTCTCATACTGGGCCCCAGGGCCGCTGAGCAAGTCGACCGAGTCGGCGACTATAACCGCGTCGTCCGAGCCGTCCAGCAGGCGCACGCCCAGGGAGGCGACTGAGACCAGCATCAGAATGCCGGCGACGAAGGCGACATAGAGCGCGGCCCTGCGTACCTTCCCTGTCCTCAGGAGCGTTCTCAACGCCAGCGACAGTGCCGTCAGGGACCAGAGGAACAGCGCCAAAACGGACAGCTCGTCGTCGTTGAGCCGGAGCGCCGTCGGGACGATCGCCGCACCCGGGCCTTCGTCCTCGTCCAGGACATCGACCGTCTGCCCGCGTGCTATCTCCAGGTTGGCCCGGATGTCCGGGTCGCGCGGGGTCAGCCGCTCGGCGCGTAGGTAGTTCAGCACAGCGCGGCCGATCTCGCCGTTCTTGTAGTGGGCGTTGCCCAGGTTGTAGAAGAGAGCGGCCTCGCGGTGTCCCTGGTCGACGAGCTGCTGGTACGCCAGGGCCGCCTGCGCAAAGTTATCGTCCTCGTATGAGGAATTGCCTCCCCCCATCGCCCTCGGGGCGTCGGGGGACTGGGCGAGGGCGCCCGAGGCCGCCGGGAGCATGAGCGCAAGTGCAATGAGGCATCCGGCGGCCAGCCGCAGGCCCCCCCGCCGCCCACCCGGTTTATCCAAGCTGCTTCTCCAGTTCAGACAGCACGGCGCTCGTCTCCTTGACCAGCTCGTCGCCCGACTCAGGCCCCTCGTTCCCTGGGGCGAATCGGCCGCCCTCGCTGGCGTTCAGGCAGGCCTCGACCCTGTCCACGAGGTCGGGGTCGGCTCCACGCGAGAGGAGCAGACGGGCGAGGGCGTCATGCGTCAGACCCGACAGGGGCTGGCCGAGCTTGTCGCCGATGTAGGCGGCAAGAGCGTCGCCCGCAGCTACGTATGGGTCGCTCCCGGCCTTGCGCGCTGTTCTAAGCATACGCCGCGCCCTGCGATGGGCCCTGTCGCTGGGGCTGGTACGGCTGGCGGCGACCTTCATCCTGCGCCAGCCGACCGCCGCCGCCAGCACGACCGCCGGAAGGGCTGCCATTGCCCAGTAGAGCCCCCTCTCGTGCAGCGGGTCCGAGCCGACCGCGAGCGATCCGGGCGCGGGCCTGATGTGGCGGATGTCGGTGGCCAACCTCTCGACGGAGTCCCCGTCCGCGTCCGGAGGGAGCGGCGCAGCAGTACCCTTGGCGACGGTCACCGGTATGGGATCGGTGGAGATGGTCTCGTAACGTTCCTTCGAAGGGTCGAAGTAGGTGAATCTCACCGGGGGGATGGTGAAGTCCCCGGCCTCGCGCGGCACCAGAGTGCGCTCGTAGGTGCGCCTGCCGATCAGGACGCCGTCGTCGATACGGGATATGGTCTTCGGGGCGGCGTCGAAGGTCCTCCAGCCCGGCGTGTCGGGCCAGCCGGGAACTGGCAGCAGGTCGAAGTTGCCCTCTCCGGTGAGGTTGACGGTGAGGGTGAGCGGCTCGTTGACCGCTCCGCTTGCACCGTTCGTCCGGGCCGAGATGGAGAACCGGCCGACGGCGCCCGAGAAGTCCGTAGGCGCGCCGGGCGGCAGGGGACGGACGTCGATCTCGACGGGCGTCGTGCTGAGCCTTCTGGCCGGCTCGGTGCGGCCGCCTGGGATTGTGATCACCGCCGGTCCTATCGTCCTGGGCCCGGCGATGGTTGGGAAGAGCACCTTGTTTATCTCTTCGATTGCGTACCTCCGGCCAGACACCATCCTTGAGGAAAGGCTCGGCTTCGAGTCCTCCAGGACCCAAAAGCCCGTCAGATCCGGCTTTTCGTAGTAGGGACTTCCAGAGGGGACCGAGTAATAGAACCTGAAGATGTAGTGCACCTGCTCGCCAACGTAGGGAGACCGGTTATCGACCTCGGCCTCGACGAAATAGGGCTGTCCCGTGAGCTCGGTCGACACCTCGGCGGGCGGCAGCGTCGGCGACTGCTGGGTCGCCCGCGTGCTCCCGCCCGGGTGGACCTCCACCGTGATCGGGTCGGTCTCGTAGGTCGTGCCGTCTATGGTCACCTTGATCGCGCCGATGGTGAGTGGGCCGTCGACCGTTGGGCTGAGCTGGTACTCATAGACAAGCTCCGTGATTGTCTGGTTGTCGACCTTAACTGTCTGCGACTCAAGGTCCCTACCCACGATGTTGGCGGTCAGGACTACAGGTAGCGTGGGACCGGCCGAGATGTTGCCTTCGGTGGTAACCGTTATGGTCAGGGTAAGCACCTCGCCCGTCTTGAGCTCGGTCTTGTCGACCTCACTGCGGATCGGCGGACTCTGGGCGTGAGCAATCGGGATTAAGGTCGTCAGGCAGATCAGAACGATGGCGGCTGCAACGCCCGTCCGCGCGGCTAACCCGTACCTTTCGACCGATTTCACCAGTCTTGCTCCGGCTGCCTGCCGACCGCGGACTGCCTTTGCAGCTGGTTCTGGAGGGTGTCGGTCTGGTCGCCCACTCCGGACAGGAGCTGCCTGGCCTGCTCCGGCGTCAGCTCGGTCGTCGGGGTCGTCTGCTGTTGCTGGGGCTGCTGGCTTCCTGGCTGCTGGTCCTGCTGGTCTCCGTCCTCCTGTTGCTGCTGGTCGCCCTGCTGCTGGCCTCCCTGCTGCTGTTGCTGCTCGGCCTGCGGCAGGCGGCTGAGGGCGACCTCCAGGTTGTGCTTGGCGTCCTGGTCACTCGGGTCGAGCCTGAGCACCTCCTTGTACGACCCTATCGCCTCCTCGATCTCGTCGACTTGAAGCTGGATGTTGCCCTGGTTGAACAGGATGTCCCGGGAGAGGTCTTCGTCCGCCTCCAACAGCGCCCTGTCGTAGCTCTCCTGTGCCTCCTTGTTCTGCCCCTGGCGGTAGCGGACGTTGCCGGAGTTGTAGTGGGGCTCCGGCAGCTCCGGCGACTTCTCGATGGCTTCCTGATAGGAGCTCTGGGCCGCCTCGTAGTCCTCTTGCTCGTAGGCCTCGTTGCCCTCATTGTTGGGCCCGGCTCCAACTTCGCCGCACGCGGCGGCGAGCATGACCGCGCCGGCCAGGAGGATCGCAAGACCGTGTCTAGGCCTCATCGACGGCAACCTCCGGTCGCACACTCGCGCGCCTGCGCGGACGCCACTGGACCGCCCGGTCCGGGATCAGCTCTGCGGCGAGCAGGGCCAGCAGCGCGGCCAGCAGGAAGGGCTGGAAGCGCTCGATGCCCACCGTCTCGACCTCGCTCTCGATGCTGGCCTTCTCCAGGCTGTCGATCTTGTTCACCAGGTTCTCGATGGCGCTCCCATCGGCGCTGGCCCGGTAGTACTTGCCCCCGGCCTCGCGGGCGATCTGCCTGAGCGTCTGCTCGTCCAGCTTCGACTGGACGGTGTTGCCGGCCCGGTCGAGCTTGTAGCCGATGACGTCGCCCCGACGGTTCAGGTTCGGCACGGGCTCTCCCTCCGGAGAGCCGAACCCCATGGTATAGATCACTATTCCCCTCTTGGCGGCTTCTTCGGCTGCGTCTACGGGGTCGCCCTCGTGGCTCTCGCCGTCGGTCATGACCAGGATCACCTTCTGGCCCAGCCTCTTCTCGTCGAACGCCGACGCCGCCGTCTTTATCGCCGCGCCGAGGTCGGTTCCCCCTCTGGAAATCGACCCTGGGTCGGCGTTGTCGACGAACGTGCGCGCGGTGGAATAGTCGAAGGTCGGCGGGAACTGGACGAAGCTGGAGCCGGAGAAGACTACGAGCCCAACCTCGTCCCCTTTGAGCCTCCCCAGAAGGTCGGCGATCTCCAGCTTGGCCCTCGTCAGGCGGTCGGGCTTGACGTCAAGAGTAAGCATGCTGCTGGAGACATCCAGCGCCACCATCATCTGGACGCCTCGCTGCTCCACCGGCTGGACCGCGCTGCCCCACTGGGGTCTGGCCAGTGCGAGTATCGCGATGGCCAGGGCGGCGAACCAAAGGATGTACGCGATGCGCCTTCCCCGGCGGCTGACCGACCGGCTGAGCCTCTCGATGAGGCCGGGGTCGCCCAGGCGCTCGACGGCCGCCCGCCGCTTTCGGGACGCCCGGAACGCCACGAGCGCCATGATCGGCAGCGCGAACAGCAGGTACAGCGCGTCCGGCTCTCCGAACGTCATCGCGCGGCCTCCGACCTATCGGCAACTCGAAAATGACGGCCAGATCGGCAGGCGGCCCCATCCCCTCTCCCTTGACGGGAGAGGGCTGGGGTGAGGGTGTTCTTCGAGTAATCTGCCAGAATCACATGGAAACAGTACATGCTAGGGGACTCTCCTGAAGACCGTGTTGCGAAGCGCGAGCTCGATCAGCAGGATGACGAGCGCGGGCGCCAGCGCCCAGGCCATCAGCTCCTCGTGCTTCGTGAAGACCCGCTCCTCGATCTCGGATTTCTCCAGCTCGTTGATCTCGTCGTAGATGGCCCTCAGCCCGCGCGCGTCGGTGGCGCGGAAGTACAGAGCGCCCGTCGCGTCGGCCACCTCCTTTAGAGCCTGCTCGTCCAGGGCGCTGCCCGTGACCACGTCGGGGCGGCCCACGCCTATCGTGTAGGCCTTGATCTCCAGGGCCTTCAGTGCGGCGGCGGCCGTCAGTGGGTCGATCTGACCCGCGTTGTTGTTCCCGTCGGTAAGCAGGATCACGACCCTGCTCTCGTTCGGCGAGTCCTTGAGCATGTTACCGGCGCTGGCCAGCCCTAGGCCGATGGCCGTGCCGTCCTCGATGGGAAGGTTGGACGCCAGTTCAATGTCGTCCAGCAACAGGTGGAGGAGGTCGTGGTCGGTCGTCGGCGGGCTCTGAATGAACGACTTCCTGGCGAAGACGACGAGGCCGATCCTGTCGTGCTCGCGCTCGGTAACGAACTCGCCGATAACGATCTTCGCGGCTTCCAGCCTGTTCTGGAACCCCATGTCGAGGGCGTTCATGCTGCTGGAGATGTCCAGGGCCAGGGCGATGTCCACGCCTTCCCCCCTGACGATGGTGTAGGCCTCGCTGCTCTGAGGGCGCGCAGCAGCCACTATGACCAGCGCCACCGCCGCGAGGCGCAGCGCCGTAAGCAGGGGGCTGAGAGTGGTGCGCCACGACCCGGCCCGGATCGAAGGGAGCCCCGCGTCGGAGTAGCGCATTCCTGCCGGGCGGCGCGTCAGCCCCGCCAGTCGGGGCGCTAGGGGGATCAGGGGGACCAGCGGCAGCAGGAGCAGCAGGTATGGCGTCGCGAAGCTCATCCGCCGGGCCTCCCCGCTGCGGCGGGCTCCGCCGCCGCCGTCATGATGACCAGGGATAGAGCGCGGACGGTGCTCGCCCTGGCGTCATCGACCTCCGGGGGCAGCCCCGTGAACTTGACCAGGTCGGACTCTTCCAGGAGTCGCATCGTGACGTCGGCGTGGTCTGGGGCCATCGCGGAGCTCTCCAGGGCGGCACGCAGCTCATCGGTTGTCCGGTCGAGGGCCCGCGTATCGAAGGCGCGTTCCAGGTAGCGCCGGATGCAGTCGGTGACGAGCGTGTAGTGCTCCTTGAAGCGGCTCTCGGAGGGCAGGTCGAGCGACTCGATCCTGTGCAGCTCCTCCAGGGCGATCTGGTGCGGAGAGTGCGTATCTACCGGAGCGGCTGACCCGCGATTGCGCATTAGCAGGAATACCGCCACGACCAGCAGGAGCGCCAGGACTGCTCCAGCGATGATCCAGGCCCTCTCGTACACTGCTCTCGCAAGCTCCGCGAAGGGAGGCTGGGAGACCTCGGCCGGGGGCTTTAAGTCTCTGGGCTCATCGTCTCCTGGTGTCAGTACCGAGGCCACCGTGACGGAAGTGCCGGGAACGGTTACGTCGTGCACCGTGCCCGCCGTATCGCGCACCGTGATTGAGACGTCAGGAAATGTGAAGCCTCCCGTTTCAAACAGGACGGCTTCAATGGACTGGCTCGTGGCTCGCGAGCCGTCTAGGTTGGCGACGTTCTCGACGGCGGACTGGCTCCGGACCTCGAAAGCCCCCCAGTCGTAAGGGAGGCGCGGAAAGGTCACCCGGTAGTCCGGTGGGTGGGTGACGGTCAACGTGAGGGTGATCGGGTCGCCGACCGCGGGCGGCGCCGCGGGGTCGATCTCGGCCGTGAGCGATACGTCGACGTTAGGCGGCGCCTGGGCCGAGGCCGTGCCGTAGAACACCAGCGCGAGCGACGCGGACAGGACGAGTACCAGAAGCCGGGCCGTCTTGGACATTCGCCCACGTCGTTCCCGTGAAGACGGGAACCCATAGTCTCTGGGCATCCCCCGTGCTCCTCCTACCTGGCCGTGCGCTTGGAGCGCTGCTTGAAGAAGGTTACCAGGTCGGCCACGTAGTCCCGGTCGGTCGTGACTCCCACCCTGTCCACCTTGGAGCTCGTGAAGGCGTAGCTCCTGTCGGCCTCGAATCGTCTGACGCCCGCCTCGAACTCGTTGCGCCACCTGCGGCTGCTCGTGTCGACCTGGCGAAGGGCGCCGGTCTCCGCATCCTCCAGCACCAGCAGCCCCACGTCCGGGATGTCGCGCTCCATCGGATCGTGCAGGTCCATCGCCACCACGTCGTGACGCCGGTTCGTGACGGCGAGGGCCTGCCGGTACTGCTCCGGGTCGGCCAGGAAGTCGGAGACCAGGAAGACGATGCTGTGGCGGCGGAGCACCAGGTTCACGGTGTCCAGCGCGAGCTTGATGTCCGTTCCCCTTCCCTGCGGCTCGAACACCAGCATGTCCCGGATGAGCCGGAGGACATGGCGCCTGCCCTTGCGGGGAGGGATGAGCAGCTCGATGCGGTCGGTGAAGATGAGCAGGCCGACCCTGTCGTTGTTGGTAGTCGCCGTGAACGAGAGCACCGCCGCGAGCTCGGCGGCGAGCTCGCGCTTGAACTGCCGAACGCTGCCGAAGTCGGCGGACCCGCTGGCGTCCACGACGAGCATCACCGACAGCTCCCGCTCCTCGTGATAGCGCCTGACGTACGGCTCGCTCATCCGGGCGGTGACGTTCCAGTCGATGGACCTGACCTCGTCGCCGGGGCTGTACTGGCGCACCTCGCGGAACTCCATGCCCTGGCCCTTGAAGACGGACTGGTACTCACCCGCGAGCGTGTCGTTCACGAGGCGGCGGGTGCTGATCTCGATCTGGCGTACTTTTCGGAATATCTCGGCGGGTACCATTTGAACTTCAGGTACGTGGGCGCCGGGACGCCTCGTCGTCGTCAGGGGACTTCCACGTGATCCAGGATTCGCTGGACGATGTCGGCGCTGGTTATCTCCTGGGCCTCCGCCTCGTAGCTGGCGATGACGCGGTGCCTGAGGATGTCGGGCGCGAGCTGCTTTATGTCGTCCGGGGTGACGTACCCGCGGCCCTTGATGAAGGCGTGCGCACGGGCCGCCGCGACCATGTAGATCCCAGCCCTCGGCGACGCGCCGTAGGCCACCAGCTGCCTGAGGTCCGCCAGCTCCCTCGACGGCGGGTTGCGGGTCGCCGCGACTATATCGAGCACGTACTCCTTCACCTTGTCGTCCACGTATATGCGCCGCGCGACCTCGCGGGCGCGCAGGACAGTATCGGCGTCGATCACGGCGTCGATAGTGGGATCGTCCTCGCCGGTCATTCGCTCGATTATCTGCCGCTCCTCGTCCCGCGCCGGGTAGTCGACGATCACCTTGAGCATGAACCGGTCAACCTGGGCCTCAGGCAGCGGATAGGTGCCCTCCTGCTCGATGGGGTTCTGGGTCGCCATCACCAGGAAGAGGCTCTTCAGGGGGTATGTCGTGCCCCCGATGGTCACCTGCCGTTCCTGCATGGCCTCGAGCAGCGCGCTCTGGACCTTTGCAGGGGCCCGGTTTACCTCGTCGGCCAGCACCAGGTTGGCGAAGATCGGTCCCTTGTGGACGCTGAACACGCTCGTCCTGGGGTTGTATATCTGGGTGCCGATGAGGTCGGCGGGTAGCAGGTCAGGGGTGAACTGGACTCGTGAGAAGTGCGCCTGGATGGTCTGCGCCAGGCTCTTGACGAGGAGCGTCTTCGCGAGGCCGGGAACCCCTTCCAAGAGGACGTGTCCGTCGGCCAGGAGACCGATCAGGACGCGCTCGACCAGCGTGTCCTGGCCGACTACCGCCTTTCGTATCTCGGCAATCAGGTCCTGGAGGAACAGCGCCTCCTGTTCAACCTCCTCGTTGATCTGTCTGACGCCGGTCACGTCCATGTACCAGGCTCCTTGTCGCATAGGTGGCGCCGCAATGCCGCGGCGCGCGGGAGTCCCCGCTGGATGTATAACGGGCAGACCGCGAATCGGGTTACAGCCCCGCCAACTGGCCGTCTCCGCCCCACTCATTTCGCACAAGGATACTCTCGCGCCGCAGAGAGGTACAGCATTACCCCATGGCTGCTAGGCAAGGAGCTACGGTCCGTCTTCCTTCTCCCGTAGGTCCTTGTCACCCACGTGTGAACTTTACATAGTTGTATTCGTCGATCATCTTGGCCAGGGTATGCCCTGGACGGGGATACGATCTGCACGGACTCTTTTCTTTCGCCTGACACACGGACTCTCTGGCGAGTAACTGCATCTTTGGGAGAAAGTCGTGGGCATAAGCTCGCCCATTACCGTGGATTATTTCATATCCGCGCATTATTTCGCCGTCCCACATGACGAAGAGTTCAGGGTTGACGGCGGCGTGCAACATCTTGGAAGTTGCGACTTTCTCATATCTGCGTCCGGCGTTTGCCACTGCGTGGAAGGACTCCGCAATCAATTCGCACGTGGTTTCATCGAGTTCGACGTTCAGCAGCGTGTACTCCCCTAGCTTGTTCAGCTTCGGAACCTGACGTTTCAATTCTCCCAGAACTCGTTCTACGTTGTCGGTGTCTCTCGGCACGTGGCTACTCCATTGGTTAACAAAGAGGACGAGCCTATTGACCTCACTGTGGTCGAGAGTCTCAGGGTTGCTCCACTTGTCTTCGTCCCTGTCGTTACGATACGTCCTGTAGGCATCGTAGTAGGAATCGGTTGCCTGATGGTATTTCTGACAGCCCAGCAGAATCGCTTCGTACAGCAATGGTCACCCACATAAAACACCCGCCCAGGGATTATGGCCGATGCCGCAATCCAGCGGGCGGGGAGGAAGTGACTTTGAACGTACCATGCGAGCGGTACCCGTCAATTTCAGTACATCAGGGATGTTTCCTGCACCCCTCCTAAGACTGGCCGCGGCGCAGGACCCTGCCCGGCCTCGCGCCCGTGTGCTTCCCCTCGTCCACGACCGGCACGCCGTTTACCAGCACGTAGGGTATCCCGTCGGGGTACTGGTGCGGGGCCTCCCAGACCGAGTTGTCGATCACCGTCTCGGGATCGAAGACCACCAGGTCCGCCGTAAGGCCCTCCTTCACCAGGCCGCGGTCCTTCATGCCCATCCGCTGCGCCGGGAATCCCGCCATCTTGTATATCGCGTTTTCCAGCGTCAGCACGGCGGGCTCCTCGCGCACGTAGCGGCCAAGAATGCGCGGGTACGTGCCGTAGAACCTGGGGTGCGGCAGCGCGTTCGCGTACGGCCCGTTCGGCGACACCGCCCTGCCGTCCGAGCCTATCATCGCCAGGTCGTGACCCAGGAAGTAGCGGATATCGCCCTCGACGCGGTTGTGGACGCGCGTCGGCACCGACCCGTTCTCCTCCTCCAGGACCTGCAGGACGGCCTCTGCCGGGTCGACCCCGCGCTCCTCCGCGATCTGCGCCACGTTCATGCCTATGAGGTGCCGGTTCGCCTCCGTGTGGGCGTAGGCCACGTACCAGGCGTCCCACAGGGGCACGAGGTTGCCGATTCCGGCGGCGACCTCTTCCCGTATGCGCGGCCTGATCGCGGGGTCGCGCAGGCGCGCTATGAAGTCCGCTATCGTCCCCTCCTGCGCCCAGAGCGGCACCAGCTGGTTGAAGCCCGCGCCCGCCGCCGTGTACGGGTACACGTCGTACGTGATGTCCAGCCCGCCCTCCCGCGCCTTCTCCAGCAGGGCGGTCATGGCCGGGCCCTCGCCGAATACGCGCCGGTCGATTATCGCCATGTGGGAGAACTGTACTGGGATGTCGGCCCGCTGGCCGATCTCGATGGCCTCCTCGATGGACGACAGGTGCCTGCCGTTGCCCACGCGGGCGTGGGTGACGTAGAAGGCGCCTTCGTAGCCTCTGATGGCCTCGCACAGCGCCACCACGTCGTCGGTCGTGGCGTAGCCGGATGGCGCGACCGACAGGCCGGTGGACAGCGAGAAGGCGCCCATCTCCATCGCCTCGGCGGCGAGGCGCTTCATCTCGCGCATCTCGTCGAGTGTCGCGGGCCGGTCCTCTATGGCCCCGGAGGCGACCTGCAGCGCGGCCTGGCCGAGCTGCGGCGCGGCGTTGATGCTGATCCCGTTGGACTCCAGAGCGCCCGCCCAGTCGTCCAGTGTGTCCCACTCCCACGTCACGTGGGTGATGAGAGTCTTGCCCAGGTTGTCCTGGAGGGCCTTCGGACCGGCCTTTCCGGCCGGGAACGGCGAGTAGCTGCAGTTCCCCGTGACCTCGGTCGTCACGCCCTGGTGGGCCTTGCTCTCCCCGCCGGGATCGTCGAACAGCGTGACATCGGAGTGCGAGTGCATGTCGATGAACCCCGGCGCCACCACGTGTCCGTCGGCGTCGATGCGCCGAGCCGCCTCGGCGTCGCCCAGAGCGCCGATGGCCTCTATCCGGCCGTTGGATATTCCGACGTCGGCCCTGTAGCGGGGCTCACCGCTCCCGTCCACGACGGTGCCGTTCAGTATCAGGGTGTCGAATGCCATCGTTGCCCTCCTAAGGGGGCCGCTAGTCGCCGGGCAGATGCGCCCCGAAGAAGCGGTCCCAGTTCTTCCACATTATGTTGTCGATGTCGTCCTGCTTGTAGCCGCGGTGTTCCATCAGGTCGGCGATCTTAAGGTAGTCGTGTATCGTATCGACCTCTTTCGGAGCGCCGATGGCCCCGCTCTGGCCGTCGGTGTCGCCGCCGATGGCCGAGTAAAGGGTATTGCCCGCCAGCTGGGAGACGTGGTCGATGTTGTCGATGATGCGCTCCAGAGTGACCTCGTCCTTGGAGAACGGGCGCCTGGGCGGGATGTTGGCCCAGTCGACTTCCTTGGTCCAGAGCATGTAGGTGTCCATGGAGTGGCCGATAACGGCCCCTCTCTCGATGATCCTCTTGATCTGATGGTCGGGGAACTGCCGCTCGCCCGGCGTCACGGACCTGCAGTTCTGGTGGCTGGCCAGCACCGGGCCCTCGAAGACGTCCAGCTCCTGGCGCACCGACTCGTCCGATGTGTGCGAGACGTCCAGGATCATGCCGAGCTTGTCCATCTCGCGGAGCAGCGCGGGCCCGGGGGGCATCAGGCCGCCGTCGGTGCCCGTGCCTGTCCCGTGCGAGTAGCGGCTCACGCCGTAGTGGGACAGGCTGATCACCCGAAGCCCCGCCTCGTACCACTCGTGCACCTGCTCGGGCCAGACGATCGGGTCCGCCCCCTCCATACCCAGCACCATGCCGACGGGCAGGCCGTCATAGCTGTCGGCGCCCTGCCACTCCGCCATGTGCTCCCTGAACTCGGCGGTCGTCTTCAGGAGACGGGACTCGCCCATGGCCTCGAGGATCTGGTAGTAGCCGAGCTGGGCCATTCCCGACGAGTAGGCGTGGTGGTCCGTCCTCACCTCTCCGTGGTCGTGGCCGTCGCGCAGGATGCAGCGGTTGATCTTTACCAGGGCCACGGCCATCCCCGACCGCCGCATCTCCGGTATCGAGGCCATAGTGCCGGGCCGTGTCCGGTCTTCGCGTCCTCCGGGCATTGCGGGCTGTGATCGAACCTGGTCGATAGGGAGCGTCAGGTCGCGGTCCATGAGCACGCCGCCGTGGGCCATCGGATAGTCGCCGTCAATCATCAGCATGTGTAGGCCTCCGTCACGTTTGAGAATTGGGTCTCGGCTATGTTCCCACACCCTGTCAGGATGTCAAGGAGCAGGTTGCCCCGCGCCGGATATTGCGGGACAGTTCACAGCATAGTATTGTGGTCAAGCCGTGTATCATTTACGTAAAACGTCATATTGATGAGCCTGATGCTCCTATAGATGTCAAGGAGTGCTGTGGGATAGGGCTGAGTCCCGTAGGACGGAGAAGACCTCGCGAGCGACATAGCGTTTGAGGCAGCGGATCACCTCAGCCTTGCTCATTCCCTCGGTGGTGCGACGACGCATGTATGCCTGGGTCCGCTCATCATGACGAAGTCTGACGACAACAATGCGATGGAGTGCCGCGTTGGCCTGGCGGTGGCCGCCTCGGTTGAGCCGATGCCTGGTGGTCTTGCCGGAGGAAGCAGGGATGGGATTGACACCGCACAGGGAGGCGAAGGCAGCCTCGGAGTGGAGGCGGTCCGGGTTACTCCCTGCAGCAATGAGGAGGGTCGCCGCCGTGTCTGGTCCTATGCCGAAGCCATCCACCAGGGCTGGGGCTGCCGTCCGTGTGAGTCTTTGGATCTCGGCCTCCAGGTCCTGTATCTCATTACCGAGTTGACGGTAGCGACGGGCAAGGGAGCGAAGAGCATACTTGGCCGCCGCGGTGGGACCCTCCATACGACCAGGCCGGAAGCTCTTGGACCGGGTGACAAGGGCAGCAGCGGTGAGGCCAGTGAGGTGCTCACGAAGCCGGGCCGGGGCCGTGACAACCAGGGCCTTCATCTGGTTGATTGCCTGGGTGCGAGCCTTGACGGCCGAGTCCTTGGTGCTCTTGAACATACGGATCATTTCGACTTCACCCTCACCTGACTTGGGAGTGGCATCGGCTACTCCGGCAAGCACGGCACGCGCTGCCATCTCCGCATCAGTGGAATCGCTCTTCCCCTTCCGATAGCGGGTTGACCGGTCGGGCCGGTTGACCTCCACTACGGTATGGCCCCTACTGGTCAGGAATCGGGCGACTCCGGCACCGTAGGAACCGGTGCCTTCAATCCCGAAGGCATGAATCTCTCCCAGGCCCCGGGACCACCGTTCGAGCTCCTCATACCCATGGGTGGTCGCCACTGTGTGAAGCTCCCCCAGGCGGACCCCCTGACGGTCAATGGCCACCGCCACATGCTCATCCTGGTGGGTGTCGACTCCGACGACCAGCTCAACACCACGACTACCTTCATGACCGACGACTCCTGTCATTTCTACCTCCCGGAGGATTGCGCGCCGGCCAGGTGAGCGGACAAGACTGCGATGGGGCGTGGGGCCAGGCTCCTATAAGGTCACTGCTCGCCTTGCCAAAGGCACTTCGGGTGCCACCTCGACTCGAGTCGACAGATCAGGCTGAAGGCATGATGCCAGTCTCAGAAAGGGTCAGGCCCGAGCCGAGGTGGCCCAGGATTCATCATCGCAGTCTCACAAGTCTGAACAGGCCATGGGTATGTCGTCAGGTGTACCTTTGAAGCGACATCAGTTGGGGAGATGCTGAAATGCCGCTTCGAGAGATGGGCCGAGAGCAGATATGGATGTTGCCGCCGACACTTGACGAACTGTTGCCGTTGGACCATCCGGCGCGATTCGTGGCCGAGTTCGTTGACGCTTTGGACCGGGAGGACTGGGCGGAGCTTGGGGTGAAGATAGACGGGGAGGTGCTGGGAGCGCCAGCCTACCATCCACGTGCCCTGTTGAGCGTGTGGCTGTACGGCTTCATGACCGGGGTGCGCTCGTGCCGGAAGCTGGAGGCTGCCTGCCGGGACCAGATACCGTATCTGTGGCTGACAGGGTGGCAGCATCCCGACCACAACACCCTGTGGAGGTTCTACAGAGGGCATCGGCAGGCTATGAGGAAGCTGTTCGAGCGTACGGTGCGTACGGCAGTGACGATGAAGTTGGTGGACCTGGCAGTGCAAGCGGTGGATGGTACGAAGGTGGTGGCCAACGCGTCGCTGAACAGGAGCTACGATGCTGAGGGACTGCGTGGTCTGTTGGAGCGTCTGGAGAGGGCGATAGTCGACCTTGAGGCACAGAACGAAGTGGGAGAAGACACTACTGTTGCCCGTCTGCCTCAGAAGTTGGCGGACAAGGAGGTCTTGAGAGAGCAGGTGAGGCAGGCGATGGACGATCTCACGAGTCAAAAGCGCCACAAGCGCATCAACCTGACCGACCCAGACGCTAGGCTGATGAAGGGTAGGCAAGGCATCGTGGCTGGCTACAACGCCCAGGCTATGGTCTCACCCACAGAGACGGATGGGGGAGCAACCGGCATGCTGGTCACCGCCGTGGACGTGGTGGATGCGGCCAATGACAATGCCCTGCTGGTTCCGATGCTGGAGCAGGCCGAAGAGACGACCGGGACAAGAGCGCAGATGACGTTGGCCGACGCCGGATATTTCGCCGCAAGTCACCTGGCAGAGTGCACCCGTCGAGGTCAGCGGGTGGTGGTGTCCGAGTCACGGCAACGGTTCCTCAAAGACCCATATCACAAGGACCAATTCACCTACAACGAGCCGAGCGACAACTTTACGTGTCCGCAGGGACAGACGCTCAAGTTCGTTCGTATACAGCACGCGAACGGAGTCCCGTTGCGACTGTACCGGGCTTCCGGCGCCGTCTGTCAGGCATGCCCAGCCTTCAGAGCCTGTACCAGGGCCAAGGAGATTGGGCGGAGCTTAGCCATAGGGCCGCACGACGCAGTGCTGCGTCGCCATCGCGCCTGGATGTCCACTTCAGCAGCCAAAGAAGCTTACGGGGTGAGAAAGCAACTGGTCGAACCGGATGCTCCTATAGATGTCAAGGAGTGCTGTGGGATAGGGCTGAATTCCGTAGGACGGAGAAGACCTCGCGAGCCACATAGCGTTTGAGGCAACGGATGACCTCGGCCTTGCTCATTCCCTCTTTGGTGCGACGACGCATGTAGGTCTGGGTGCGCGGATCGTATCGAAGTCTGACGACAACAATGCGATGGAGAGCGGCGTTGGCCTGGCGGTGCCCACCTCGGTTGAGCCGATGCCGGTTGGTCTTGCCAGAGGAGGCAGGTATGGGATTGACTCCGCACAGGGAGGCGAAGGCAGCCTCGGAGTGGAGACGGTCCGGGTTACTCCCGGCAGCAATGAGGAGGGTCGCCGCCGTGTCTGGCCCTATGCCGAAGCCATCTACCAGGGCCGGGGCTGCCGTCCGTGTAAGTCGATCGAGCTCGGCCTCCAGGTCGTGGACCTCCTTGCTGAGCTGACGGTAGCGGCGGGCAAGGGAGCGCAGGGTGTATCTGGCCGCTGCCAGGGGACCATCCAGACGACCGGTGCGGAAGCTCTTGCAGCGCGTGACTAGGGCACCGGCAGCGAGACCATCGAGCGTTTCGCGAAGCTCGGCCGGGGCCGTGACAACCAGCGCCTTCATCTGGTTGATGGCCTGGGTGCGAGCCTTGACGGCCGAGTCCTTCGCGCTCTTGAGCATACGGATCATTTCGACTTCACCCTCACCTGACTTGGGAGTGGCATCGGCTACTCCGGCAAGCACGGCACGCGCTGCCATCTCCGCATCAGTGGGATCGCTCTTCCCCTTCCGGTAGCGGGTTGACCGGTCGGGCCGGTTAACCTCCACTACGGTATGTCCCCTACGCGTCAGGTAGCGGGTGACTCCAGCGCCATAGGAACCTGTGCCCTCAATTCCGAAGGCCTGAATCTCTCCCAGGCCCAGTGACCACCGCTCGAGCTCCTCATACCCATTGGTGGTCGCAACCGTGCGAAGCTCTTCCAGACGGACACCCTGACGGTCAATGGCCACAGCCACATGCTTGTCCTGGTGAGTGTCCACTCCTATGACCACCTGAACAGAACGACCGCCTTCTTGATCGACAACTCCCATCATCTCTACGGCCTCCTCTGGGATGGCGCCCTGGCTGGGTGAGCGGACAGGACTGCGATGGGACTTGAGCCAAGCTCCTATGAGGTCACTGCTCCCCAAACCGTTGGCACCTTATGGGCCATCTCCAGTTCGCGTCGACAGATCACGAGGAAGGCATCTCAGCCAGTCCCACTACGGGTCAGACCCAAACCGAGATGGCCCACACACATCATCGCAGTCTTCGGAATCATCAAGGAGCAACAGGGGGCACGGAGGTTTCTGCTGCGCGGTCTCGCCAACGTGGCGGCCGAGTGGACTATGTTGGCCACCGCCTTCAACCTGCGTACTCTCTGTCGGGTGTGGCGCTCCAGCCCCTTGATCGGTCTATTTAATGGCCCGGAGCCTCGTCCCGTCTCCTG
>CBDCXW010000002.1:0-369254 GCA_965223945.1 Dehalococcoidia bacterium
GGAGAGCAGCGTCTGGATGATCTCCCGAAGCGCCCTCATCACTCCCCGAACCGGACGAGCGACGACATGGAGCAGCTCGTCGTAGACCTTCGCCGGGAGCATCCCACTAAGGGAGGACACGTGCTGGCCAGGATACTCAAGGATCGTGGACACAACAGTGTGCCGTCCAAGAGCACGATCACGGCCATCCTCAGACGACATCAACTTATCGAGCCATCTGAGAGTCTCAAGCACAAGCCGTATAAGCGCTTCGAGCACGAGCGGCCCAACCAGCTGTGGCAGATGGACTTCAAGGGGCATATCCCTGTCGTCAGCGGTGGACGTTGCCACCCGCTGACGGTCCTGGACGACCATTCGAGGTTCTCCCTGGGTGTGAGGGCTTGTGCAGACGAGAGGACTCAGACCGTCCATGACCATCTTACGTCCATCTTCAGCCACTACGGCATGCCCAATACGATACTGGTTGACAACGGCTCTCCCTGGGGCAGCGACGTTGACCACCCCTTCACCCCACTGACAGTCTGGCTGGTCCAACTGGGAGTCAGAGTGGTCCACAGTAGGCCATACCACCCCCAGACCCTAGGCAAGCTCGAGCGCTTCCACAGGTCCCTCAAGACTGAGCTGCTCCAGGGAAGCAGATACACCGACCTGTCCCACTGCCAGAGCAGCTTCGATGGATGGCGAGACTTTTACAACCTCCAGCGTCCTCATCACGCCCTGGACCTCAATACGCCTGCCAGCCGATACACCGTCAGCCCTCGGCCTTTCCCGGAGACGCTTCCGACCGTCGACTACGACACTGACGACCAGGTACGCTCTGTAGATGTCAACGGCCGAATATCCTTCCTGGGCAGATCATTCCCCGTCGGTAAAGCCTTCAGAGGCAAGAGGGTCGCTCTAAGGCCCACACCCACTGACGGCACATGGAAGGTCTTTTTCTCCGTCCAGTCCATCGCTACCATAGATCTCAATCAATAGAATGTGTAACCCATGTCCCCGAACAACTGTTACCCATCTCTCCGGTCTGTACAACGGGAGAGGGTTGGGGTGAGGGTGACGCTCCCTGCTGTGCGGCCACCCCTAAGCCCCCTCATCCTAACCTTCTCCCGCGAGGGGAGAAGGGACAAGGCTCCCTCCCTCCCAATACACACCGGCGCCGTGAGCGCCCCCCTACACACCGGCGCCGTGAGCGCCCCCCTACACACCGGCGCCGTGGGCTCCCCCTACACACCGGCGCAGGCCAGCTCTGTCGTTCCGGCGCAGGCCGGAACCCATCCCCGTCCCTCTGGATACACACCGGCGCCGTGGGCGCTCCCACAAAATGCCACAGTTTGCATCAAATTTTCGCGAGACCGCAGGCCCCACCGTCGTTTCCGGCCCTTGCCGGTGTGTTGACCCGGGCGCGGTAGTGGTATAATGTGGCCTGCGGGCGTCGGCAGGGCGCCTGCAACAGTCGTCGGCGTATACGAGAGAAGGATGCACAAATACTCTTGACATCGACTTCCCCCAATGTTATCGTCCTGCCAACCACGTTTAGGTAAAGTGAGGCTACGCATGCTCAACAGATCCCTCAACCCCGTATTGGTTCGTCTGGCAATCGTCGCGGCCGCTCTGGCGCTCCTTACGCTGGTTGCGCCCGTGGCGTTCGCTGACTCGTCGATGGACTACGCCGAGAACGGCACGGACCCGGTGCTGACCTTCAGCGCCACGGACCAGGACGGTGACCCCATCGTGTGGTCCCTGGGCGGACCTGACGAGGCCCTGTTCGATATCGACGGGGGCGTGCTCTCCTTCAAGAGCCCTCCCGACTACGAGGGCCCGAAGTCCAAGTCGATCGGTACACGTGCGGACATGAACGTCTACAACGTGACCGTCCAGGCCACCGGCGGCAGTGAAGAAGTCATTGTCACCGTCACCAACGTGGACGAGGACGGCTCGGTCAGCTTTACCGGCCTCGGCCGGGATCAGCCGCAGGTCGGCAGGGGCCTTGAGGCCAACCTGGACGATCCGGACGGCAGTGTGACCGACGAGGCGTGGCAGTGGGCCAGGTCCATGGATATGGAGACCTGGACCGACATCGACGAGGCGACGTCGGCCAATCGGTCGCCGGCTGCCGCCGACGAGGGCTACTACCTGCGCGCAACCGTCACATACACCGACATCTTCGGCTCTGGCAAGTCGGTGTCCGCCGTCTCGGGCAACTCGGTCGAGGAGAGGACCGTCTCCAACGCGCCCCCCTCGTTCGCCGACCAGGACGACGACGACAACGGCGCTACGGCTATAGCGGGTATCCAGGTGAACCGGTCGGTGAACGAGAACACCGATGTTGCCACCAACATTGGCAAGCCGGTATCGGCATCGGACGGTGACAACGACACCCTCTTCTACGAGTTGGTGGACACCAATGACTTGAAGGATGGCCCAGAGGCGGCGAGGTTCACTATCAACGGCGCTACGGGCCAGATCAGGGTCGGTAAGAAGCTCGGAGCGGACGAGGGTCCTCCAGACCAGCGAGAGGACGAACAGACCAATCTGCCCGTGGACGAGGATGGCGGAGCACTCGCAGCGGACAATGCCGCCAGAAACAGCCAGTACGTGCTGCGTGTTAAGGCGACCGACCCGTCCGGTGCGTTTAGCACTGTCACCGTGGTCGTCGCGGTCAATGACATAAACGAGGCGCCTAACTTCGTGGACGCCCCGACGGTACTCAATGTAGTCGAGAACACGACTGCTCTCCGCATCGGCGCCAGTGGCACGGATGCCTTGGGGGATCCCGCCGCCTACGATGCGACCGACCAGGACGCAGACAGGTCGCTTACAGGTACAGGAACCCCGAACCCGACGGCTGCAGACAATGAAACAGACGCTTTCCTGGCTTTGGACGGCGCTGACGCCAAGTACTTTGCGATCACCAACGCAGGTAAGCTGACGATCGACGCCGATCAGGATAACGACGGCGATGACGACTACATGCCGAACTTCGAGGACAAGAACTCCTACTCGATAGTTGTCGTGGCGACATCCGGCGCCGGCGACCGTACGCGGAGGGCCAGGCTGGATGTGACCGTCCATGTGATCGACGCCGAGGACGCCGGCACAGTCACCCTGAGCGCCAGGGAGCCCCAGGTGGGCCGCACGGTGGTCGCCACGTTGACCGACCCCGATGGTGGTGTCACCCTGAGCAGGTGGACGTGGGCAACGTCTGACAAAGCGCCTTCAGATACGTGCGCCGCCTACGCAGGGGCCTACACTAACGTGGACCCAGACGTGTCGTCGGGCGCTTACACGCCAAAGGCGGCTGACAACAAGAAGTGTCTGCGGGCGGCCGCGACCTACACAGACAACATCGAAGGGGACGGGACAGATGATGACCATCTGATTGGAGAAGGCAATGAAGGGCTTCAGAGATTTGACGTTTCCGAGAGGCCGGTGCAGCTCAGCAAGGCTGCCAACACCGCGCCGGTGTTCCCCGACCAGGACCTGACCACCCAGGGCAACCAGTCTGACACGGCAAGCCGCTCGGTGGCAGAGAACATGGCGGACGTGAATGTGGGTGGTCCTATCCCCGCTACCGACGGCGACCAGGACGCGCTCCTTTTCACCCTGAACGGTGACGACAAAGCCTCTTTCAAGACAAGCAACAGCGGCCAGATCCAGACGAAAGTGAAGCTGGACTACGAGACCAAGGACACCTACATGGTCGCCCTGAGGGCGACCGACCCCTCGGGCGCGTCGGACACGATCATGGTGACCATCACGGTCACCGACGGTCCGGACGTCGCCGTCATAACCGGCTCCACTGCCGTCGACTACGACGAGAACGACACCGGTTCCGTGGCCACCTTCAGCGCCACGGACCAGGACGGCGACGACATCGTCTGGTCCCTCAGCGGGACTGACGAGGGTGACTTCACGATCACGGGCGGAGTACTAGCCTTCAAGGAAGCGCCCAACTACGAGAGCCCGGCGTCCGGGTCGATCGGCACGCGGGCGGACATGAACGTATACAACGTGACGGTCCAGGCCACCGGCGGGACACACGCCGTGGTCGTGACGGTCGGCAACGTGGACGAGGACGGCTCGGTGGGCTTCACCGCCCTGGGCCAGGTACAGCCGCAGGCCGGCAGGAGCCTGGAAGCCACGGTTTCCGACCCGGACAAGGGTGTGACGGACGAGGTGTGGCAGTGGGCCAGGTCCACGGATATGCAGACCTGGACGGACATCGATGGCGGAACGTCTGCGAGGCGGACCCCGGTGGCGGCCGATGAGGGCCACTACCTGCGCGCGTCGGTCACCTACACCGACCTGTTCGGCTCGGACAAGACCGCGTCCAAGGTGACCCCCAACTCGGTCGAGGAGAGGACCGTGGCCAACGCGGCGCCCTCCTTCGCCGACCAGGACGATGTGCCAACCGACCAAAATGACCTTGTGGGGACCCAGAATGTCGAGGCGCTCCGGACGGTGCACGAAAACACGCCTTCCGGCAACAACATAGGCAAGCCGGTTTCGGCTTCTGACGCTGATGGAGACGTGCTGGTCTACACCCTGAGCGTCAATGTGGCTATTGGTGACACGACCACACTGGCAACCGGCCTGTTCGGCATAAGCTCGTCCACTGGCCAGTTGACGGCGAAGGCGGCGCTGAACTTCGAGGGCACCGACCCGGATTTTAGCAAGTCGTACTCTGTGACGGTGACGGCCACGGATCCGTCCGGGGCTACCGGCACGGCGACGGTCAGGATCACACTAATAGACGTGCCCGAGCCGGCAGAATTCTCGCCGGCTGCCAAGGCTCAGACCACCATGACGATGACTGAGGTCACCACTGCCACCGGTTCGGTCGAAGACTTGGACGGAGACGCTGGCACGGATGGCAACCAGTTTACCTTTGTTGCGGCCGACCCAGACGTGGTCGATGGCAATGTTGAGACGGTTGCCTACAGGCTGGCAGGCGCCGATGCTGAGTTCTTCACACTCCACCCGGAGAATGGAGAGCTGGCAGTCAGAGGAGATGACACTGCTACTACACCAGAAGACGAGGAACACAGGCCGAACTACGAGTCCAAGAGCTCGTACTCGATAACCATTGTGGCCGAGTCCGGCCCCGACGACGGGAAGTTCAGGGCGAGGCTCGACGTGACCGTCAACGTGGTCGACGCCGAGGACCCGGGCACCGTGACCATGTCGGCCAGGGAGCCTCAGGTGGGCCGGACGGTCGTGGCGATCCTGGGCGATCCTGACGGCGGCGTCGCACTGACGATGTGGGCGTGGGCAACCGGGGAAGCGACCGATGGCGTAGGCGAGGCGCCTCCGACGTGTCCAGTTCAAGATGCTCCCGGTTCATGGGATCCCGTGAGCCCGGCTGTGACCTCGGGTGCCTACACGCCGGACGGTGATGATGAAGGCCACTGCCTGCGGGCGACGGCTACCTACACGGACAACCTTGGTACGGATACGGCAACTGCCGTTGCTGTTACGGACAGGGCGGTGCAGACCAGCAGTGCTGCTAACACTGCGCCGAAGTTCCCCGACCAGGACCTGGCGGCCGAAGACGACCAGTCGGACGAGACGACCCGCGAGGTGGCTGAGAACCTGGCCGACGAGAACGTGGGCGGCCCGATTTCCGCCGGCGATGATGACGGCGACGCGCTGATGTACCACCTCGGTGGTGACGACGCGGCCTCCTTCAAGCTCACCGGCAACAACGGTCAGATACAGACGAAGGTGAAGCTGGACTACGAGACGAAGGACACCTATGTGGTCGCGCTGACGGCAATGGACCCCTCTGGCGCGGCGGACAGCATCATGGTTACCATCACGGTGCTGGACGGCCCGGACGACGCGGTAATCACGCCGGGCCCGGCCGAGAACACCGCCCCGGCGTTCGAAGGGGACACGGCCGACCGGATGGTCTACGAGAACATGCCGGCGGGCACGAAGGTCGGCGGTCCGGTGACGGCGACCGATGCCGACAACCAAACGCTGATCTACAGCCTCGGCGGCGACGATGCCATGTACTTCGCAATCGGCGAGACGAGCGGCCAGATAACGACCACGATGGCGCTGAACCACGAGGCGATGAGCAGCCTCATGGTGACGGTCACGGCCAGTGACGGCGAGGATACGGACAACATCGACGTGACCGTCACGGTTGAGGACAAGTACCCCGGCTGCACGGTCGCGGGCAACAGCGGCCTGACGAACGACTGCGAGGTCCTGCTGGGCGGAATGGATACACTGAGAGGCGAGGGCAACCTGGACTGGTCGGATGACACCTCGATCATGGACTGGAGTGGCGTGGAGGTGTCGGGCGATCCGATGCGCGTGACTGAGATCAGGCTGAGCAACAATGGAGACCTTGACGGCACGATACCGGCCAGCCTGGGTTACCTGGGCGAGTTGGTGAACCTGTACCTGAACGGGAACGCGTTGAGCGGAATGATCCCGGGTTCGCTCGGAATGCTGACGAAGCTGGAGGACCTGCGGCTGCATAACAACGAGCTGCAAGGCTTGGAGATGGGTCTGGGCGGCGCAAGTAGCCTGACCCGGTTCTGGGCGCACAGGAACCACCTGAGCGGGTCTATACCGGCTGACCTCGGCGACCTGGACAGCCTGGAATGGCTGAGGCTCGATTCGCCCCTGGAGGGCGGCGGCCTGACCGGCGGAATCCCTGCCGAGTTGGCCGGTATGGCCAGTATTGAGAGGCTCTACCTGCACCGGAACATGCTGAGCGGGTCGATCCCGGCCGAATTGGGAATGTCGACGACGCTGACCCACATCACGCTGCAGCAGAACGATCTGACGGGCGGGATACCGGACCTGAGCGGCATGAGCAGCCTGGTCTGGCTGGGCCTGTACGACAACGCTCTGAGCGGCAGCATACCGGCTACGCTGAGCATGCTGAGCAACCTGGAGCGCCTGTACCTGCACGGGAACATGCTGACGGGTGCGGTGCCGACGGGGATTGGCGACCTGGCCGCGCTGACGAACCTGTGGCTGAAGAACAACGACCTTAGCGGCGTCCTGCCGGGCTCGCTGGGCAACCTGGGCAACCTGGAGAGGGTCCGCATCAGCGGCAACGCCTTCACCGGGTGCGTACCGGCGGCCCTGACGGCTTCGGACAGCACGAGCAGCGATGCCGACATGCTCGGCCTGGCGACCTGCGGGGACGGGAGCTAGATAGACACAACGGACCGGGGTGGCCGGACAAACCGGCCGCCCCGGACGGAAACATAAACCGTGGTTCCGGCACAGGCCGGGACCCCCTTGAAACACAAGGCGCCGCGAGGGATCACCCCCCGCGGCGCCTTCGTCTTGTCCCTTCTCCCCTCGCGGGAGAAGGCTAGGATGAGGGGGCGCCCTGGGACGGTCACCCATCCCCGACGCCCCTGTCTTGTCCCTTCTCCCCTCGCGACCGTCGTTGTGCCTCATCGTAGGGGCAGACCCTTGTGGCTGCCCTGTTCCCGCATTCGATCGGGGGCGCCCGGGGGGCGGTCACCCTCACCCCAGCCTTCTCCCGTCGAGGGACCGTTGCACAACCGTCATACCGGCGAAGGCCGGTATCCAGAGGGGTGGGGGCTTAGCTAGGATGGTGTCGTCTACAACTCCCGACCTCACCTCGTCCGGTGGGTTACGCAAAGGTCCCGTCGAGGGAGAGGGGGCGGGGGCGTTGGTAAGGCTCCCCGTGGCTCTGGTATACTTTTGTGCGGCAGAGACTCCCGTATCCTGACTGCCAGGAGACTCCATGAGACCTAGATTCTTCACCGCGCCGGTTGTCGCCGTGGCGGCCCTGGTGCTGCTGGGCGCGACGGTGGGGGGCCTGGTGCTGGCCAACCAGCCCGCACCGCCGCAGGCGACCCCGGAGCCGACCGCGACCCAGGGACCCACGGCGACCCTGGAACCCACGGCGACCCCGGTACCCGCGCCGACCGCTGAACCGGCACCGACCGTCGTTCCGGTGCAGGCCGGGACCCAGCCGGCACCGACCGTCGTTCCGGCGCAGGCCGGGACCCAGGGGGGCGGAACGGGGAACCTGGGCGCGTTCGAGCTGCCGCCGCTTCCGCCGAAGTCGGTGGATGTGGTGGAGGTGGTATCGGTGGAGAGTCGCTCCCCGGCACCGTCGAGGCCCGTTTCCCGCGCGGAGCGGGAGGCAGCGGCCGCGGAGGCCAAGAGTCAGCAGGGCGAGGTCTACACCTGGCAGGACGGCGACAGGACCCTCGGGGCCGTCCTCCAGGACGACCTGGTGGTCCTGGACACGGCCTCGATCAAGTCCGACGACGTGGTGGTGGTCAAGGGCGGCGACACGAGCATCGTCGAGCAGCGAGGCGGCAGCGGCGGGTCCGAGCCGGTCTTCCGGTCGGAGTCGGGCGGCGAGCTGATGACGCTGCCGGGCGGGATCCTGCTGGCGCTGGACGCGCAGTGGGACCAGGCGCAGGTGGATGACTTCTTCGACCGGAACGGCATATCTGCCGACCGGATATCGGAGCTGGGCTTCATTCCCAACGGGTTCGTCGTGGAGACGGAGCCGGGCTTCCCGTCGCTGGAGCTGGCGAACGCGCTGGCCGATCAGGACGGCGTGACTGTATCCAGCCCCAACTGGTGGCGGGAGGTGCAGGCTAAGTGAGGAGCTATGTTCTCCCCCTCATCCTAACCTTCTCCCGCAAGAGGAGAAGGGAATGCCTCCTCTCCCTCGACGGGAGAGGACTGAGGTGAGGGTGACAACAACGGCGAAGCTTCTTCTGGCGGCGGCGGTTGCCGCTGTGTGGCTGGTGGTGGGCATGGGCGGCGCCGGGGCTCAGACGGTCGTGGACGACCACGGCAACACGTATGACACGGCGACGGACGTGGCCCTGGACTCGTCGGTGGAGGCGCGGATCGATCCGGGCTACGAGCGGGATGTCTTCAGGATCGACCTGTCGGGCGAGACGGGTAACACGGACCTGTGGGTGTACGCGACCTCGGACGAGTGCGATACGTTCGCGGGGCTGTACGACAGCACAGGCACCCTGGTCGAGCTCAACGACGACTCGTTCTTCCTGGGCGATATCCGCTCGTTCAGCATTCGGGCCGTTGTGCCTCCGGGCGTCTACTACTTGATAGTCGTCAGCTACGAGGGGGAGCCGGGGGACTTCACCCTGCATGCCGTGGGCGTGACCGCGCCCGGGAGCACGGCCGAAACGGCGGCGGCTCTGGATCTCGAGTCTGCCGCGGGCGGTAGGATCGACGCCGCGGATGACGCGGACTACTTCAAGCTGGAGTTCACGGATACCACGCACGTGGTCATCGATGCGACGACGGCTGACCTCGCGGCCATCGACCCGGCCCTTCTCGACGCCGACGGCGAGGAGATATCCGCGAATACGTCTCTCATAGCCGTAAGAGGGTTCGGGATACCGTTCCCAATCGGCTTCCAGATCAGGGAGAGCTTCGCGCCGGGCACCTACTACCTCAGGGTAGCCGTTCCTGTCTTACCGGAACCTGACGAGCCCGCGCCTGAGTACCCTGGGCCTGAGCCTGATGACGAGGCTTCTTCCTTCAGGCCCGTAACGTACTCGGTCTTCTTCACGGAGGATTCGGATTACACGGAGTTTCTGGAGGAGTGCGCGGCGGCGACGAGCGGGCTGAACGACCCGGAGATCAGCGACCCGCTGTTCGCGTGCCAGTGGCACCTGGGCAGCTCGGAGTGGGCGAATGTCAACGCCGAGCCGGCCTGGGCGGCCGGCGTCAAGGGAGAGGGCGTCAACGTCGCCGTGGTGGACGACGGGATGTACCACGAGCATGAGGACCTGCGGGACAACGTCGCGGCGGACCTCAACCGCGACTACACGGGCAACGAGGACATATACAGCCGGTTCGAGCACCACGGCACTAACGTCTCGGGCATGATCGCGGCCAGGGACAACGAGATAGGGGTGCGTGGCGTGGCCCCGAGGGCGACGGTCTACGGCTACAACTTCCTGGCCCCGGGAGCCTCCACGCTCTTCAACCTGCTGGACGCGATGACCGCCAATCACGAGACGACCGGCGTGTCGAACAACAGCTGGGGGCCTTTCGACGGCCCGGAGCTGAGCGACGCCCCTCCGTTCTGGACGCGGGCTATAGACCTGGGGATTACGGCCGGGAACGACGGCAAGGGGGTCTTCTATTCCTTCGCGGCTGGCAACGGGCACCTGCTTGGAGACGACTCGAACCTCGACGGGGTAGCCAACTACTTCGGCGTGACGGCGGTCTGCTCGGTGCACAGCGGCGGGAGCAGGGCGGGCTACTCGGAGATGGGGGCCAACCTGTGGGTCTGCGCGCCTTCGAACGACCGTCCCAGCAGGCTGGGCGGCGTCCGGGGCATCGTGACGACTGAGAACTCGGACCGCTACTACCAGGACTTCGGCGGGACTTCGGCGGCGGCGCCGATCGTCGCGGGCGTCGCGGCGCTGATGCGCAGCGCGAACCCGGACCTGACGTGGCGCGACCTCAAGCTGATCCTGGCGGCCACGGCGCAGAAGAACGACGCGGCGAGCTCCGGCTGGGAGGACGGCGCCCGGCAGTACCGGTCGGCCTCGGACTCGGACCGGTACCACTTCAACCACGAGTACGGCTTCGGACTGGCGGACGCCGGGGCGGCTGTCGAACTGGCGCAGGGGTGGACGAACCTGCCGCCGCTGATGGCGTCGGCGTCGGCGTCGGAGTGGGAGAGCGTGGAGATTCCGGACGCCCCGGACGCGGGCGAGCCGACGACGGTCAGCCGGACGGTCACCGTCGATACGAGCATCGGGTTTACGGAGTTCGTCGAGGTGACGCTGGCCTTCCAGCACGACGCCTTCCGCGACCTGGAGGTCGAGCTGGTGTCGCCGTCGGGAGCGGTTTCCCGGCTGTCCGTACCCTTTGACACCTACACCGGGATCAGCTTCTTCTTCGACCCCTTCGTGCCGCTGCATGGCTCGTACCGCTTCGGTTCGGCCAGGCACCTGGGCGAAGACCCGAACGGCGAGTGGACGCTGCGGGTCACCGACCGCATCCCGGCCGTCGACGGCATCCTCGACGGGATGGCGATCACGGTCTACGGGCACGAGCTTGCGCCCGGCCGGGCCGCCGTGGCATCGGTCGAGGCGAATGTGGAAGGGGAGTCCCTGGCGGTTGCGTGGCTCGCTCCCAGCGAGGCCGGCGACTCGGCCATCACGGCCTACGACCTGCGCTACATCGAGACCGCTGCGGACGAGACGGTCGATTCGAGCTGGACCGTCGTGGAGGGCGTTTGGAGCGCCGAGACGGGCGGCGAGCTGGAGTACACGCTTGCCGGATTGACGGACGGCACGGAGTACGACGTCCAGATGCGCGCCGTGAACGACTTCGGCGGCGGCCTCTGGTCGAACACGGTTACGGGAACACCGAGGACGAACCCCTGCGTCGGTGGCGGCGCGGTTGCCGACGGGGCCGACAATCCCGACTTGGCACGCGACTGCGAGACGCTGCTGGAGTCGCGGGACGCCCTGGCGGGTACGGCGACGCTGAACTGGTCGGCGGATACGCCTATCACGGACTGGGACGGCATCCGAGGCGGCAGGTATCCGTCGCTGGAGGGAACGCCGCCGCGCGTGACCCGGCTATACCTGCATGGCAGGGGGCTGAACGGGACGATATCGGGCGATCTGGCCAGAGTGACGGAGCTCACGTGGCTGTACCTCCATCGCAACGACCTGACGGGCGAGATACCGGGCGACGTGGCAAGTCTTCCGAGTCTGGAGCGTCTGTATGTCTACGACAACGAGCTGACCGGCGGTGTGCCGGTCGGGTCGGCCAGCCTGCAGCGCCTGTTCGCGCAGCGCAACAACCTGAGCGGGACGATCCCGGCGGAGCTGGGGCTCATGAGCGGCCTGGAGTGGCTGTCTCTCTACGACAACAACCTGAGCGGGGCGATCCCGCCGGAGCTGGGCGACTTGTCCAGCCTGGAGCGGCTTTATCTCCAGCGCAATAACCTGAGCGGAACGATACCGCCGGAGCTGGGCGGCCTCTCCAGCCTCACCCACCTGCTGCTCAATGGCAACGTGCTGAATGGGGAGATACCGTCGGAGCTGAGCGGCATGAGCGGTCTGGAGTGGCTGTCTCTCTACGACAACAACCTGAGCGGGGAGATCCCGTCCGCATTGGGTGGCCTGATCGGCCTGGAGCGGCTCTACCTGCATGGCAACCGGCTGACGGGCGCCATACCGGCGGAGTTGGGCGGACTCACGGCGCTGACGAACCTGTGGCTGAACGATAACCGGCTGAGCGGGATGATCCCGCCGGAGCTGGACAGCCTGGCGAACCTCGTCCGGTGGCGGCTCAGTGGCAACAGGTTCGACGGGTGCGTTCCGGCGGGTCTGGCGGCCGTGGCGGACAGCGACCTCGCCAACCTCGGCCTGGATGCCTGCGCGGCTCCCTGATCGACCGCGGCCCGCACGCCGATCCGGGAGGAATCTGGTCCCGTACATATGCTGAAACGCGAGAGCATGACGGCGATGGCCGCGCTGTCGGCCTTGGTCGTGCTCGCATGCCTGGGACCGGATCCGGCCGACGCCGTCGATGAAGACGCGCTGGCTGCCCTCAAGCCGGAGGCCGTCTGCGAGGTGCTCTCGCGGCAAGAGCTCGAGCCCTATGAGCAGCTCGGTGCCCCGTCTGGTGGCGCGGATGCGACCATCCAAAACGGCTGGACGTTTGGAGGCACGCCTGCATTCCGGCTCGAGCCGCCCATCGACTGGGAGCACCTGGTCTCGGTTGAACGCTCGTGGAACTTCCATCTGAATTCCTGGTTGCCGGTGGATTCGATCCTCACGGCTCACACACGATCGGCGCAACCTCGGTACCTCGCCTTTGCCCTGGCGCTCGTCGGCGATTGGATCGAAGACAACCCGTACTCGGCCCCCGAGAGCGATTCAGGCGTGGAAGACTTCGGCTGGTACGACATGGCGGTTGGGCTTCGAATCTACCGACTGTCGTACATACTGGACGCCGCATGTCGAGACACGTCCGTGCCGGCGGAGCAGATTCGCCAGCTCTGGGGATCGCTGCTCGATCACTTCGACTACCTGTCCGACGACGAGAATATCGCCTTTCATAGCAACCACGGGCTGTACCAGGTGTCCGGTCAATTCGTGGCGGCCACCCGCTTTTCCGGTTTCAAGGCCATCTCGCCGGTCCGAGACCAGGCTGTCAGCCGTCTCGAGCGGATGATCGACCAGCAGTTCAGTTCAGAGGGCGTGCACCTCGAACATTCCCCTGGCTATCAGCGCGATGTTATGGACGTGATCTCTGGCGTCGTCCCATCGGGACTGTTGGCCGAGTTCCCATGGCTGTCGGCCCGCATCGAGGGATTCGAGGAGGCCCTGGCGTGGATGGTCCTGCCCAATCGACGGTTAGCCAACCTTGGCGACACCGATTACCATGATCTGAGCGAAGAGGATATCGCAGGTATTCGCTCTCCATCTCTCCTCTACGCCTTGTCTGGTGGCCTCCAAGGGAGTGCACCGTCCCAGCGGCTTGGGATATTTCCCGAGTCCGGGCTGGCGGTGCTTAGATCGGGGTGGCCTGACGCCGCATCTTTCGACCAGGCGTCCTATCTAGCGCAGCAGGCCGGGTTTCACTCCCGCATTCACAAGCAAGCTGACGATCTCTCGTTCATCTGGTATGACCGCGGGACTGAGATCCTGATAGACGCGGGCCGCTATGGTTATCAGGGAAGGACCGAGCCCAGATCGGACCTGTGGAACAGAGGCTTCTGGTACTCAGACCCGAAGAGGATCTACGTCGAATCGACTCGGAGCCATAACACAGTAGAGATAGACGGGTTGAGCTTCGACCGAAGACAGTCACCGCCATACGGCTCAGCAATAGAGCGGTGGGGTGAGACCCCCGACGGCCTTCTGTTTGTGGAGACTCACGCGCGGCAGTTTCAGACCATTCGTCACGCTCGGCTCCTCGTCCTGAGCCCACAGAACTGGCTGCTGGTCTATGACTGGCTGTGGGACGATGCCGAAGAGCACCACGACTACCGCCAGTGGTTCCACTTCGCGCCGAACTTGATTGTTGAGTCTCGTAATGGGGGTCTGCGTGTTTCGGGACAGCCGCTTGATACGGGACTGGCCGTCGTTTCGCTGCTGCCGTCTCCGGCCTCAGATGCGCCGGTTTCAGGACAGGATGACCCTGACTTGCTCGGCTGGTGGTCGGAGAGAGGCGGAACGTTCGAACCCGTCACTAGTGTGAATTTCAGCGTCAAGCAGGCTGGGTCGGCGGTGTTTGCGACGCTGCTGTCGTTTTCAGAGAAGGTAGTTCCCGACCTCGACTATCAGCGCGTCGACACCACTGGTCGTGGAGGGAGGTTCAGGTGGACGACAGTAGACCACGAACACACCCTCTCGTTCGCCAGACCAGCCGAAGGTGACTTGACTATCGACTACGTGGTTGAGCCGGTTCGTTGAAGTTGTAAGATGTACTTCACGGGGCTCAATGCCCGAGGGATGTCGCTTCGGCGGCGCGTGTTGAAGGGATGGCGGCGGCTTTGCTACACTGCCGCGGAATCGAGGCGGGTGGGAAATGCGGCTAACCATCGAAGAGGTCCGGCATGTGGCGGCGCTGGCGCGAATCGGGATGACCGACTCAGAGATCGAGCTCATGCGCGATCAACTCTCCCACATCCTCGAGAACTTCGACGCTCTCGGCCGGGTGGACACTGAGGGAGTAGAGCCCACCGGCCACTCTGTGCGGGTCGACACGGTAACGCGGGATGACCTTGTCCGTGAATCGCTGCCCCGCGAAGACGTCCTCGCCAACGCGCCTTCGCGCGAAGACGGTTTCGTGAGGGTGAGGGCGGTGCTTGGCGATAGCTAGGCCCGCGCTTCAAGCCCGTCGTCGGCTTCACAGTCTGACATGAACGCGTCCGATGTCGTCGGGCTCACCGCGCACGCCGCGAAGGATCTCCTGGATAGAGGCGAGGTCTCGTCCTACGCGCTGACCCGTGCCGTGCTCGACCGTATCCACGAAGTCGACGACCGCGTCGGCGCGTTCGTGACGGTGACGGCGGACGAGGCGCTCGATCAGGCTCGGCAGGCCGACCTGCGCATCGCGGACGGCGACGCGGCCCCCCTGACCGGCGTGCCCGTGCAGGTCAAGGACAACATGTGCACCAGGGGCACTCTCACCACGTGCTCCTCACGGATGCTCCAGAGCTATGTACCTCCGTACGACGCCACCGTGGTCGCGCGGCTGCGTCAGGAGGGCGCCGTCATCGTGGGCAAGGGCAACCTGGACGAGTTCGCGATGGGGTCGTCGACGGAGAACTCGGCCTTCTTCCCGACGCGGAACCCGTGGGACCTGGACCGCGTCCCAGGCGGGAGCAGCGGTGGGCCGGCGGCGGCTGTTGCGGCCGGGGAGTGCGTCTTTTCGCTCGGTTCCGACACCGGCGGCAGCATCAGGCAACCCGCCGCGCTGTGCGGCGTCGTCGGACTCAAGCCGACCTATGGCCTTGTCAGCAGGTACGGTCTGGTCGCGTTCGCCAGCTCGCTCGATCAGATCGGCCCTCTCACCGGGGACGTGACCGACTCGGCCCTGGTGTTGAACGCGATAGCAGGTCACGACAGAAGGGACTCCACCTCCATCGACTACGAAGTTCCCGACTACACCCGCGCGCTGGAGGACGGTGTGAAGGGGATGCGCATTGGCGTTCCGAAGGAGTACTTCGTCGAGGGACTGCAGCCGGGCGTTGAGGAGGCAGTGCGGACGGCCATCGGGGTGCTCGAAGGCCTCGGCGCCAGGGTCGAGGAGACCTCGTTGCCTCATACCGGCCACGCACTTGCGGTCTACTACATCATCGCGCCCTCGGAGGCCTCGGCCAACCTCGCCCGATACGACGGAGTGAAGTACGGCTACTCGGCCCCCGAGGCCGCAAGTATGTGGGACGCTCTCGACAGGACCCGGCAGGATGGGTTCGGGCCGGAGGTCAAGCGGCGGATCATGCTTGGGACCTACGCGCTCTCTGCCGGGTACTATGACGCGTACTATCTGAAGGCTCAGAGGGTCCGGACGCTCATAGCGGGGGAGTTCCGGGCGGCTTTCGAGGAGTTTGACCTGCTCGTTACGCCCACCTCCCCCTCGGTTGCGTTCAAGCTCGGTGAGAAGACCGCCGACCCCGTCCAGATGTATCTGAACGATGTCCTGACGATGCCCGCAAACATAGCAGGCATACCAGCAATCTCACTGCCGGCAGGCTTGGCCGACGGCCTGCCCGTGGGCCTCCAGCTTCTGGCCGCTCCATTGCGGGAGGAGACCCTGTTCCAGGCAGCCTATGCCTATGAGCAGGCGACCTCATGGCACCGGCTGCGGCCGGAGCTGTAGAGGGTTCGAGTCGGTCCCGCCGTATGAGATCAGCGCTACAGACCGGGCCGGTTGAAGTTGACGGGGCGCTCGAATGGCAGCCTCCTCCGGGCCAACCGGGCGAGGGCATGATCATCGAGACGAGCCGCGGCGACGTGCGGGCCATCCTGCACGAGGCGAGGTCGGACACGGGAAGGGGTATAGTGTGGGTGTGGGGCGTGCGTGGCGGGTTTGACGGCCCGGCGGACTCCGTCTATCGTTCGTTGGCGGAGGAGCTAAGGGACGAGGTCACATCATTGAGAGTGGACTACCGCCATCCGACGGCGTTTGACGAGTGCGTGCACGATGCCCTGGCGGGCGTGGCCTACCTGGGAGAAAGAGGATGCGAGATCGTGGCCCTCGTCGGCCACTCGCTCGGCGGCGCTGTCGTGATCGCAGCCGCGCCTCGCAGTCCGCTCGTGCGGGCAGTCGTGGCGCTGTCCAGCCAGACTCTGGGGGCGGGGAACGCCGCTGATGTGTCGCCGGTCCCTTTGCTGCTGGTTCACGGGAAGAATGACAGGAACCTTCCCGTCCAGTGTTCCCGGTTGATATACGAGTGGGCGGAGGAGCCCAAGGAGCTGGTCATATATCCTGGGGCGGGCCACGGGCTGCGCCAGTGCAAGGACGAGGTGCGCGGGCTTCTTCGCGGCTGGCTGATCGAGAAGCTTGAAGTGCCGGACAATTCGCAAGGAGGGTCAGATGCCTGAGTTAGATGGAAAGGTCGCAATCGTCACCGGAGCCGGACGGCTCCGAGGAATCGGAAGAGGGGCCGCCGTGGCATTCGCCAAACTGGGCGCCGACGTGGTCGTGACAGGCACCGGCCGCGACCCGTCCAGGTACCCGGACGATGAGAAGGCAGTCGGGTGGAGAGACATAGAGAGCACCGCTGAGCAGGTCCGTGCGCTGGGCGTCCGCGCTCTGCCCCTCTTGGTCGACGTGACGAATGAAGACGAGGTCCAGATGATGGTGGACCGGACGCTGGAGGAGCTCGGCCGGGTGGACTTCCTGGTCAACAACGCGGCCTGGGCCCGCGGGCCGGACAGGGTGTCGTTTCTCGATCTGGACCCGGACATACTCCAGAGCGTGCTGGACGTAAAGATCAACGGCGGGTTCTACTGCAGCAGGGCGGTGACGAAGGTCCTGCTGGAGCAGGGAGAGGGAGGGGCGATAGTCTTCGTCTCGTCCGGCGCCGGCAAGATAGGGGGACCGAACGCGATGGCCTATGTTGCGGCTTGCTTCGCCCAGGTAGGCATGACGCAGTCCCTGGCAGCCGAACTGGGGCCGCACGGCATAAACGTGAACTGTGTGTGTCCGGGGGCGGTGGACACGTCTCGCGTCGACGACGTCGGGCGGGCAGATGGGTGGGAGGCGATCATTGCCCGGACGCCATTGCGAAGGGTAGGGACCGACGACGAGCTTGGCGGCATAATCGCCTATCTGTGCACGGAGGGCGCCTCGTTCATCCAGGGCCAGTCCATCAACGTCAACGGCGGCACGATGATGGCGCCGTGACGAGAAAATTCACAAGGAGCATCAGATGCCTGAGTTCGATGGGAAGGTCGCAATAGTCACCGGGGCCGGACGGCTCCGGGGCATAGGAAGGGGCGCCGCTATCGCCTTCGCGGAGCTGGGAGCCGACGTCGTGGTGACCGGCACGGGGCGGGACCCCTCCAGGTACGCCGACGACGAGAAAGCCGTCGGGTGGCGGGACATTGACAGCACCGCTGAGCAGGTCCGGGCACTGGGCGTCCGTGCCCTGCCTCTCGTCGTCGACGTGACGAACGAAGACGAGGTCCAGATGATGGTGGACAGGACGCTGGAGGAGCTCGGCCGGGTGGACTTCCTGGTCAACAACGCGGCCTGGGCCCGCGGGCCTGACAGGGTCTCGCTCTTCGATCTGGATCCAGGCATACTGCAGAACGTGCTGGACGTAAAGATCAACGGCGGCTTCTACTGCAGCAGGGCTGTCGGGAGGGTCTTGCTGGAGCAGGGAGAGGGAGGCGCGATAGTCTTCGTCTCTTCCACCTCAGGTAAGAGGGGAGGGGCGAACGGCCTGGCCTACAACGCGGCCTGCTTCGCCCAGGTAGGCATGACCCAGTCTCTGGCGGACGAACTGGGGCCGCACGGCATAAACGTGAACTGCGTCTGTCCGGGGGCGGTGGACACGTCTCGCGTCGACGACATTGGGCGTGGGGAGGCGTGGGAGGCTATCGCGGCCCGGACGCCGATGCGCAGGACCGGCACCGACGAGGAGCTCGGCGGCGTAATCGCCTACCTATGCACCGAGGCAGCCTCGTTCATCCAGGGTCAGGCGATCAACGTCAACGGCGGTACGATAATGGCGCCCTGACGCCCGGGCGTCAGCCCTTCGTGGGCAGGTCCAGGGTTGCCTTGCCTATGATGAGGCGCGTGCCCTGCGGGTCCTGCAGGAAGACGTCGCACTCGAGGCCGGCGGTGTCCGACTTGTCGGTAACTATTCCGCTCAGGGTGTGCACGACGTCGTGAAGGACGATCTGGCGGAAAACGACGTCCAGCATCGTGAGCTTTCCGCCCGAGGCCCACTCGGTCAGCAGCCTCGAAATGAACCCCATGGTCATGATGCCCGGAACGATCGGTCCGGCCAGGCCTTCACGGAGAGCCGTATCATGGTCATTGAACCTGGAGGGCTCCGTGCGGCCGGTCCAGCATTCGATGAAGTCCAAGACCTGCTCGTGGGTGATGGCCCTGTCGATGGGACCTATGTCGTCGCCGATCTCGATGTCTTCGAAGTAGAGGGTCTGGGAAGCCATATCTAAGTCTTGCTCCTGTGGACGAACGACTCCCGGACGGTCGCTGCCGTTTCGTCCCGCTGGTTGGTGAAGGTCGTCTCCCACACCTCGAATACCATCTTGCCCGATCTCCCGGTCTTGGAATAGACCTCTTTCAGCCTGGTCTTGGCTGTCAGGGAGTCGCCGGGCCGGACGGGGCTCCGGTTCTCGATGGCCTGTCCGGCGTGGAATTGCAGGTCTCCGAACTCGAGACCGATGTCCGGGCGCTCGACGGACCCGGCGAAGACGTTGCAGAAGGTGGGCGCCGCGATAATCCCGCCGTACTCGGACTCCGCAGCCCTCTCGTCGTCCAGGTAGACGGCGTCGGTCTCGCCCGTGGCGAGCGCGAAACCGACCATCTTTTCCCTGGTCACCTCGAATACTCCGGCGTCGTGATCGACGCCAAGAAGCCCCTTGTTGTATCTAATCTCTTCGTTTGTCGTCACCTTATCCTCCTCACGCGGTGTCCTCCAGGCGCACTGCTCGGAATCCGCCTGCCTTCAGGTGCTCTACCAACTCGCTCTCGTCGGAGACAGCGTCGTCGAACTTCGTCACGCATGTTCCGATGGCGCTGACGAGGTGAGCGTCGCTGCCGCCTGTGCGCAAGTACCCGTGGCGCTCGATCAGCTCCTCCGCCCGCTCCTGCTCTCCCGGCCTGTTGCTCCCGTTCAGGTGCTCAACAACTCGGACGGCGCTGAGGTCGGAGCCGTCGTAGTACTCGTAGAGGCCGACTCCAAACCTGCCGGGGTGGGCAGGGACCGCGATGGCGCCACACGCCCCTGCGGCGCGAATCAATTCCATGGCGTCCAGGCCGACGTGGGAGAAGTCGACCCGGTCGGCAAGCTGTTCCGTGACTCCGTATACCAGGAAGTGGCCGTGGCTTGTGTCCAGCTCCGAGCCCTTGAGAATGGTCACGTCGTTATCGCGGGACAGGGCGGAGTAGTCCTTGTGGAAGTCGAACTTGCGGTGCTCGGTCAGGACGAAGCCGTCTATCTTCCAGCCTTTGCGTCGGAGAACCCCCACCCACTTGACGTACTGCTCAACGGTGGCGCGGGAGTCGTCCGACGACACCGAGTGGGTGTGGAGGTCTAGGTACATCGGGCAGACGGCGATTCGACGCTACTGCTCCGACTCTGCGCTCGCAGCCGGTGGCTGCTGCTTGCCAATGTCATCGAGGTGGTCGAGCGACATGACGAACTCACGGTAGGCCGAGAGGCCCTTCAACTCCTCCTCGCCTATCTGCTTGTGTCCGACCTCATGACTGACTTTGGGGTCGACCAGGGTCTTTCCGCTTTCGAGGTCCATTTCGATCCCGGCCTGCTCGACAACCGCGTCCGCAGCGAAAATGGGGGCCTGGGTACGCACGGCCAGAGCTATGGCGTCGCTGGGGCGGGAATCCAGCTCGACCGTGGAGCCGTTGTGCTGGATCACTATCTTGGCGTAGTAGGTGTCATCGCTGAGGTCGGAGACCACGATGCGGCTGACGGTCGCCCCGACGGTCGCCAGGGCAGAGCGGAGCAGGTCGTGAGTCATGGGCCGTGCCACCTGTATGTCCTGGAGCTTGAGCGCTATGGCGTCGGCCTCGGAGGCGCCGATCCAGATGGGAAGGTACTTGTCGGAGTCCTTGACCCGCAGGATAACCACTCTCTGGAAGCTGAGGACGTTGACGCGGATGCTGTCTATGATCAACTCGACCATGAGCGGACCTCCTTGCCCTCACGGGCGATGGTGAACCGTGCTCAGACCAGAGTCAATTGTAGAGCGGGATTCCGAGAGGTGTCAAATCGGTCTAGGGGCCACGGCGGCGGTGAGTAATCGGGACGCTTGCCCTCTCATCCTGGCCTTCTCCCGCAGTTGAGAGAAGGGACGGGATAGGTTCCGGCCTGCGCCGGAACGACGGAGCTGCTGTGTCAGACGGCGATGTCGCGGCGCTCGAACGAGACCACAGCCGCCATGGCCAGGATGGCCGTCGCGGCCACCAGCACTGCCGCGTGAACAGGGTCGAGGCCGTTGCTGAGCGGATCGGCCCCGCTGTAGTAGTAGAAAGGCGTGACGAATCGGGCGGGTTCGAGTATGTCCGAGATCGGCCCCAGGGCGTTGACGAGATAGGCGAGCACGGCGCCCGCGCCCGATATGCCGAGGGTCAGTCCCCGTTTTCCGGTCGCGGAGCCCAAAGCAAGGGCAAGCGCTCCAAAGAGGGAGCCGAGCAGGGCGGCGCTCAGGGTCGCCGCGGCAACCCTGTCGGGGCCTATGTCCATGTCGACGGCGAGTGCGCCGACCACGACGGCGACCCAGGCCGCGGCGGATAGAGCGAGGACAGAGACGAACATCGCGGCCAATTTGTGCAGGACGACGGTCGAGCGCCGCACTGGGTGAGAGAAGAGCAGATCGAGGGTGCCTTTCTCCTCCTCGCCGGCGATGGCACCGCTGCCTCCCGCGACGGCGAAGACGATCAACAGGAGGGGAAAGAGCAGGAAGTAGAGCTGGCTGTTAAGGAACCCCTCCGGAGAGGTCATGTCCTCGAGGTCTCCCACGAAGGCGCGCATTATCGAGTCTTCGTCCCCCAGCATCTCGTTCAGCTCGGGAGATCCCTCGATGGACGGGTAGAACAGGACGGTGAGCAGGGTGACCGCCGCAAGGCCAACGGCCCACCAGACGAACGAGCGGCGCTGGTCCCTCAGGCTCTTAAGGAACACGTTACGGAGCATCCGGGCCTCCGTCGCCGTAGTAGGAGAGGAACACGTCCTCCAGGTTCGGCTCGTGGCTGACCAGCTTCACAACCTCGAAGCGGGCCGCCGTCTTAACGAGGGCGTCGGGCTTGCCGACGACGGTGCAGGTAACGACGGCGCCCTCGACCGCTACGTCCTGGACGCCGGGCAGATCAGCGAACAGGTATCGGGGGACCGGTTCCGAGAAGTGAAGCTCCACCTGGTGGAAGGCGCGCTCCTTCAGCGCGTCGACGTCTTCGACCGTGACGAGCTCGCCTCTCCTGATTATCCCGACGCGGTCGCATACGCGCTCGACCTCGGGCATGATGTGTGACGAGATGAAGACGGTCCTTCCCTCGGCCTTCACCTCCTCCACCAGCGCGTAGAACTCCTGCTGCATGAGGGGGTCGAGACCGCTCGACGGCTCGTCCATGATTATGAGCTCGGAGCGGTGCATGAAGGCCTGCACGAGCCCGATCTTCTGCCTGTTGCCGCGCGAGAGCGCCCTGATGGGTTTGTCCAGGTCGCAGTCGAGCCGCTCCGACAGCCTTTCCACGTGGGCCTGGTCGACTCCACCGCTCAGGTTGGCGAAGTACTCCAGCAGGTCCCTGCCGGTCATCTTGTCGTAGAGCGTGACATCGCCGGGGAGGTAGGCCGTTCGTCTGCGGATTTCCTGACTATGGGCGCGTGAGTCGAGGCCGAATACCGCGGCGCTGCCCTCGGTGGCGCGGATGAAGTCCATGAGGATGCGGATGGTGGTGCTCTTGCCCGCCCCGTTCGGGCCGAGGTAGCCGAAGACCTCGCCCTCGCGGACCTCCAGCGCCACATTGGTGACGGCCCGGTGCGCGCCGTAGTCCTTGGTAAGGCTCTCCGTCTGAATGACGAGGCTCACAGTCTCCAGCCCTCCTCGTCGGAGACTATACTCCTGCGTGCAGGCGGTGTCATCTTCCGGGCCGGGCTTCCCCTACGGGTGCAGCTTTCTGTTGCGGTCTGTCTCATTCAGCTTTGGGCGGCGCTTCAGAATGAAACCCGCCCCTACAGTACGATATGGTCCGGGGGGTCTGGACCGTTGCCGAAGTGGTTGGGGTCCTGGTCGACGGGGTCGTGGGCATCGGCGGCGGCGATGAGGGCGAGCCTCAACTTCTCCTTGTGGTCGATTGCCGCCATGTAGCCTGCCCTGGCCGCGGCCTTGTCACCGTATATGTAGATGAGGGCGTTGTAGCCGTAGGTGTGCCGGCCGAAGGAGTCGTCGTCGGGGGGATCGGGTACCCGACAGCTCTGGCAGGGATCGTAGGGCTGGCAGGTATCGTGGTCGGAGTGGACGGCGGCCCTCTGAGCCTCAATCTGGTCGACTTTGTAGTCCAGGACAGCCTGGTTGGCGGAGCTCTTGGTCTCGTCGTCTCCGAATATGTGTACGAGGGCTTTGTCGCCGTAGCGGTCGCGTCGGTAATCCTCTTCGCCGTAGCTGTCGAAGTCGTAGGTGTGATCTTCGGGATACTCGAAGTGCCTCCACTCCGGCTTCCGGGGCGTCTTCCAGGGCGTGGCCGCGGATACCGTGTCGTGGTCGGAAGCGGGCGTCGGGGCGGGCGCGCAGGGAGTGTGGTCGGAGGAAAGGCTCACGAGCTTATCGGCGGCGTCCATCCTCTGGTGGGTCTTGAAGTCGGTGAGGACGCCGCGCATGACGTCGGCGTAGAAACGGACGATGTCCCTGCCGTCGTTGGTCTCCTGTCGGACTATCTCATCGAGCGCGGTGCCCACGCCGGCGCCCACGGCGCCGGTGTGTAGGGGAGCGCCTTCGCGGGAACGACGGGGGGTGTTGTCTTCGTCGAGGGCTCGCGCCATGTGTGGGTCGATCTTTGCGAGCAGGCGCTCGGCGGCTATCTGGTGGCAGTCTTCGAAGTCGGGAAGCTGGCCCGCCATGGCTTCGAGAAGGAACTGGGCGATGAGCCTTCCACCGTCGGTGTACTCCAGGACGATATGGGCGAAGGGGCTTGCCTGGAGCTTGATGAGCTGTCCTGAGGCATCGATTCGGTGGCAGGGCTTGAAGTTGGGCAGGTTTCCGGTCATGGCATTGACGAGGAACTGGATGATGATCCTTCCGCCCTGGGTCTGCTCGCGGACGATGTCGGCGAGTGATGGGGCGGCGGCGCCGGTTGGTGCGTGAGTGGTCTGCGTTGCAGGGAACATGAGTTCTATTATAGCAGGGGTGTCAAGGGAGGGCAATGTCTGAACTGTGATTTATGTGATGGATATGATGGGGGAGCCCCCTCACCCCGGCCCCCGTATCGAGTACGGGGCAGGCTCTCTCCCGTCAAGGGACCTTTGCGTGACAGGCGACGTCGGGAGTTGTGAACGACACCATCCTAGCTAAGCCCCGACCCCTCTGGATACCGGCCTTCGGAGACCTTTGCACAACTCCGTCATTCCGGCGAAAGCCGGAATCTAGGCCCCGCATGAACATAGGAGCCAGCTTGCAGATACCGGCATTTCACCCTCACCCCAACCCTCTCCCGTTGTATAGACCGGGGACATAGGTTACACATGTTCGGAGACATGGGTTACACCATTAGGCATGGTAATTCTGTTCAGGAGGATGCCCATGCCATGGAGGGTGGAAACTGTCATGTCTCAACGCAAAGAGTTGGTCGCTCTGGCGCGGTCCGAGGGAGTGATCATGAGCGAACTGTGTTTGCGCAGTGGGATCAGCCGCAAGACTGGCTACAAGTGGCTGAGACGATACCTTGAAGGCGGAGAGCAGCGTCTGGATGATCTCCCGAAGCGCCCTCATCACTCCCCGAACCGGACGAGCGACGACATGGAGCAGCTCGTCGTAGACCTTCGCCGGGAGCATCCCACTAAGGGAGGACACGTGCTGGCCAGGATACTCAAGGATCGTGGACACAACAGTGTGCCGTCCAAGAGCACGATCACGGCCATCCTCAGACGACATCAACTTATCGAGCCATCTGAGAGTCTCAAGCACAAGCCGTATAAGCGCTTCGAGCACGAGCGGCCCAACCAGCTGTGGCAGATGGACTTCAAGGGGCATATCCCTGTCGTCAGCGGTGGACGTTGCCACCCGCTGACGGTCCTGGACGACCATTCGAGGTTCTCCCTGGGTGTGAGGGCTTGTGCAGACGAGAGGACTCAGACCGTCCATGACCATCTTACGTCCATCTTCAGCCACTACGGCATGCCCAATACGATACTGGTTGACAACGGCTCTCCCTGGGGCAGCGACGTTGACCACCCCTTCACCCCACTGACAGTCTGGCTGGTCCAACTGGGAGTCAGAGTGGTCCACAGTAGGCCATACCACCCCCAGACCCTAGGCAAGCTCGAGCGCTTCCACAGGTCCCTCAAGACTGAGCTGCTCCAGGGAAGCAGATACACCGACCTGTCCCACTGCCAGAGCAGCTTCGATGGATGGCGAGACTTCTACAACCTCCAGCGTCCTCATCACGCCCTGGACCTCAATACGCCTGCCAGCCGATACACCGTCAGCCCTCGGCCTTTCCCGGAGACGCTTCCGACCGTCGACTACGACACTGACGACCAGGTACGCTCTGTAGATGTCAACGGCCGAATATCCTTCCTGGGCAGATCATTCCCCGTCGGTAAAGCCTTCAGAGGCAAGAGGGTCGCTCTAAGGCCCACACCCACTGACGGCACATGGAAGGTCTTTTTCTCCGTCCAGTCCATCGCTACCATAGATCTCAATCAATAGAATGTGTAACCCATGTCCCCGAACAACTGTTACCCATCTCTCCGGTCTGTACACCCGTCAAGGGAGAGGGGGTTACGCAAAGGTCTCCTTTCGCGGGAATGACGGTTGGGCGATTCCTGCATCACCAAGTCTGAACAGTTACGACTCGTCGACTTCAGGCGTTGTCCACGAAGACAGGGGCGCGTACGCGGACCGCGTGTGAAGAATCTACGGCGAAAGCGTCCCGTACCGTCCCTCATCGCTGGTTTCGCAGTAACCCCATCGCAAAAGTCTACCGGTGGCGTACGATTTTCGACAGAGTTCGAATATAATGCGTAAAGCTCTACGGCCAGAGGGGAATGCCTACAACATTGCGAGTGCGCTGCCCGCAAGGGAGCAGGAGGAGGCGACTATGCCATCCACTGATCTAGCCCTGGTCGCCCACCTGATGCGTCGGGCGGGGTTCGGAGCGACTCGCCCTGAGCTTGAGGGCTATGCCACGCAGAGCTACGAGGGCATCGTGGAGGACCTGCTGCACCCCGAGCGCTTCCCGGAGGTGGCGGACGACGTCGTCGTCCGGTACTGGATGGAGCTGAACAATCCGGACTCTGTGGAGCCGTGGAACACCCGCTGGATGTACCGGATGGTGAATACGGCGCGGCCTCTCGAAGAGAAGATGGCGCTGTTCTGGCACCATGTATTCGCGACCTCCGTGGGCAAGAGCGAGCACGGTCCGTCGTCAAAGGCCCAGATCGATCTCTTCCGCCGAAACGCGGTCTCGGGCATGCGCACCATCCTGGTGGACCTGGCCAGGGACCCCGCCATGATCCATTGGCTGGACAACTGCGAGAACTACGGTGACCGGCCAAATGAGAACTGGGGCCGCGAGCTGCTGGAGCTCTTCTCCATGGGTGTGGGCAAGTACACCGAGCAGGACATCAAGATGGCGTCCCGGGCGTTCACCGGCTGGACATTCATACAGCCCATTCCGCTCGATCCGTACGGCCGCTACCCCTCCGAGTTCGTCTATAGGGAAGATGACCACGACGACAGCGAGAAGACCTTCCTGGGACACGTGGGCCGGCTAACCGGCGAGGACATCATCGACATCGTGGCTAAGCAGCCCGCAACCGCCAGGTTCATATCCCGACACCTGTACAACTTCTTCGTGGCGGACGAGCCCCAGGTGCCGTCGTGGCATGAGGTGCCGCCGCGGGAGCCGGATGCCATAGACGCGCTGTGCAGCGCGTACTTCGATTCCGACGGCAGCGTCCGGGAGATGCTGCGGGTGCTCTTCAACTCGGACTTCTTCAAAGACGCCCGATTCACAAAGGTGAAGAGCCCCGCGGAGCTGGCTGCCGGCACCATAAAGCTCGCCGGCACGCACAGGTTCCCCGACCCCGCACTGCATGACGCGCCGACCGCGACTGGGCTGATGGGCCAGCACCTAATGACGCCTCCCACGGTAGAAGGGTGGCATACCGGAAGGGAGTGGATTGACTGCGGCACGCTCGCGGAGCGGGTCAACTTTGCTGTGAACGAGGTTGCCGATCCGACTTTGCCCGGGATCGGCGCTATCGCCGACAGGCTTGCGGCGGAAGAGGGACCGCTCACGCCCGACCAATTCGTGGACAGGACGCTGGACCTCGTCGGCCCCATGAACGTCGAGAGTCAGACCCGCGAGGCGCTACTCGATTACGCCAATTCCGGAGGCGACCTGCGCTTTGATACCGACGCGGAGCGAGAAGAAAGCTCCGCTCGCGTCGCCCGTATGGTCCAGTTCATCGTGGCATCGGTCGAGTATCAGTTCTGCTAACCACTCAGGAGGTACCCAACAGTGGATGCAAACGGTAAGCCCACGGTCTTTGTGGTCGTGCAGCTCAACGGCGGCAACGACTTCATGAACACGGTGATTCCGTACGGGAATGACATCTACTACGACTCCCGTCCGGTGATCGGCATTCCGCAGGAGCAGGTCCTGCCCATCGACGACTATCTGGGTTTCAACCCGAACTTCGCGCCCGTCAAGGAGTTGTACGACGAGGGCAGGGTGGCGATCGTGCAGGGCGTCGGCTATCCAGACTCCAGCCGGTCCCACTTCAGGAGCACCGACATATGGCACACGGCCGAGCCGAACAGGATCGGCACTGAAGGCTGGCTGGGCCAGGTCGTCCACGAGATGGACCCCCGGAAGGAGAACCCTCTGACCTGCGTAAACATCGGCTGCGGACTGCCGCGCGCGATGAGCAAATCAGGGGTACCCATTACGTCGGTCGGCGACCTCGACAACTACGGCGTCATGAGCGGCATTGCCGAGGAAGCCCAGCGGAGGCAGGCGCTGGAGATATTCGAGAAGATGTACGGCCCGGCGGTGGGCACCGGACTCGTGAGGGAGTATGTGGCCCAGACGGGCATGGACGTGCTCAGGGGCTCAGATGTCCTCAAGAGGGCTCCAGAGGTCTACTCCTCCACGGTCGAGTACGCGGACAACCCCATTGCCAAGGGTCTCAGGGATGCCGCGCGAGTGCATCTGGCCGATCTCGGCACCAGGATCATCTACACACAGCACGGGGGATACGACACCCACGCCAATGAAGTGCCCAATCATCCAAGGCTGTTGACCGAGCTCTCAGGCGCGATCATGGACTTCTTCCAGGACCTGAGAGACCATGAAGCCTCGGACAACGTCGTGATGTTGGTGTTCACAGAGTTCGGGCGGCGCATCAGGGACAATGGCAGCGGCTGCGACCACGGGGCCGGGGGCGGCTCTTTCGTGATTGGCGAGAGAGTGAAGGGAGGGCTGTACTCTGAATACCCGTCCCTTGACATCGACAAGCAGACGGACGGGGACATGGCCCATACGTACGACTTCCGAGGACTCTACACCACGCTGTTGGAGCGGTGGATGGGGATAGAGGCCGCGCCCATCGTCGGAGGGCATTTCGAAGAGCTCCCGATCTTCAAAGGGTAGTCTTCCGACGCGTCGGCCGGCGCGGCACCGGCAGCAGTCACAGGATGAGGTGAGCAAAGTGGGTAGGCCGTACGCACTTCTGAGGGTGGGTTTCAGCTACGACCGCACCTTGGGGATGAGGCGTCTGACCAACACTCCCGTCGATCTGGCGATTGGCAGGGAAGGGGACCTGAACATCCTGTGCCGCGGAGGCGGCTCCTTCATCAGACGGTTGTCACAGGACGATGAAGATCTCGGAGCAGTCAATCTGTCGGCTGGGGTGGGACAGACCGGGGGCTCCTACTCAGTGGACTCCACCTTCGTGTGGCCTATATCGGTGGCGATGGACAACGAGGAGAACCTGTGGGTGTCCGACGAGGGCACCAACCAGATAACGATCATCAACAAGCAGGGAGGGGTCCAGGCTCAGTGGGGTGAGGCCGGTGACGGCGATGGGCAGTTCAACCGCCAGTCCGGCATCGCGCTCGACTCTGACGAGAACGTGTACGTCGCCGACACGCAGAACCACCGGGTCCAGAAGTTCACCGGGGACGGCGAGCTCCTGATGCAGTTCGGCAGCTTCGGCGCTGGCGCTGGCGAGTTCAACATGCCATGGGGCATTCACGTGGATGAGCTTGGGGACATCTACGTGGCCGACTGGCGGAACGACCGGATTCAGAAGTTCAATGCGGAGGGCGAGTTCGTCTTCAAGATAGGCAGGTCAGGTGATGGAGAGGGTGAGTTCAATCGCCCCTCCGGTGTTGCGGTTGACAGAGACGGCGACATATACGTCGCAGATTGGGCCAATAACAGGGTCCAGCTGTTCAGGCCGGACGGCGTCTTCGTCGAGCTGTTCCGGGGCGACGCCACCCTGTCGAAGCAGGCCCATCACTACATGAAGTCCAACGTGAAGGCGCTCCGGCTGCGGGAGATGGCTTCGCTAGAACCTCAGAAGCGCGTCCGATGGCCGGTGTCGGTGCGGGTTGATGGCACCTCGATGTACATTGCCGACTACGGATCGGACAGGGTGCAGGTCTACCAGAAGGAAGCATACGCGCTCGAACCTCACGAGATCTCCGAGGTCCAGCGGTCGCCGACACTGTACACGCAGTTCTGAGCCAGGAATCAGGCCTCAGCGAGGAGTGGTCGTCCGGCGGCCAAAGGGACACCCGCCATCGGCGGTGTCTGGGGTCGTCTGTTGCTGAACTGTGATTCGGGGCAGGCTGTTCAAGTGCCGGACGATGAAGTTTGTTGATTGACGTGGAGTGGCGGCGCCCGTCCTGCTTGGAGGCGGTTTGTCAGGACGATGTCAAGGTGGCCGAGGCTTCGGAAAACTGGACGGCGGCCCTATCCTCCACCACCAAGGAACGGCCAACGGCTTCAAGGGCCTTTTCGACTGACGTAATGTGGGAGCGATGCCCAGGGTCGAGAAGCCGACGGACTGCGTTCTCTTGCAGGTCCAGCCGGACGGCAAGAGCGACGTTGGTGACGCCCTGTTCCCGCATCGCCGCATATAGGGCCAACTTCGCCGCGACGATGGGCGCCACAGAGATAAGCACTTGCCCCTCCGCCAGGGGGCTGGGAGTGGGGATGTCTTCACGAGCCTTGACGTACATACCAAGGGCGATGCCCAGACAGTCCTTGGCCATCTCCAGGGTCTCTTCCCAGGACCATCCTCCTGTGTTGGCCCCGTACACATCGGGGAAGGTCACAGTATAGGCTTCCCTCCCACTCGCTCGTTCTTCTTCCTCATCGCGGAGGATGGTACAAGGGTAGGCGTAGCGCATGATCTAAAGCTCCCTTCTATCGATGTGCAGATCTTTCAACATAGATGCCAGAGTGCCTGTAGGAACCTCGCCATGAGGAACGGTAGTCCTGTATGGTCCAAGCCAGACCTCTCCGTGACTGCCCTTCCCGCGGCTAGGAGTCTGTCCGAGAAACAATGTTCTAAACGATATGCGTCATTAGTGGAGTGTAAAGATGCTAATTACTCCACGACAAGGTCCAGATTGCTGTAAGCAGGTTATTGCGTGGCGGGTTTCGTCTCCCGGAACGAATCCTCGGACAGGCTCCTAGGGGCGAAATCGAAGTCGAGCCTGAGCTTGCGGGCATATCGCCGGGCTCGTCTGAGGAACTCCCTGTCGTTCACGGGTCCATTTCAGCACATATTTGTGCGATTATCAAGGTCTGAACTGTGATTGGTCTGATGCGGGTGATGCGATGGTGCGGAAACGGACTGTTCCCAGGGTTGTCATGGTGGGCTCGTGGTAGGTCCTACACAGAGCTTTACGAGGTACAGGCCCTTCCGACTGCAAGGGAAGGTGGGTTTCAAACCCGCCCCTACGACAGAGACGGCGGCACTGTCTATTGTCACGGTAACGCCGGATTACCTCTCCGTCCTTGCGGAGATGGTCTTGCCGTCGGTGATTAGCTCGATGGTGCCGTGGTCAGCGGTGAGGTAGGTCCGCTCGGTGGGCGCGTAGCCGGCGAGAGCTTCCAGCGTTTCTGGGTGGGGATGTCCGAAGCGGTTGTCCTTTCCAGCGGATATGACGGCGATGGACGGGCTTGCGGCTTCCAGGAATCTCGTCGACGAGGAGGTGCGGCTGCCGTGATGGCCGACGCTCAGCACGTCGCTGTCCAGGGTTGACGGCGCGGCGATCAACGCGTTCTCGGCCTCTGCGAAGGCGTCACCCATCAGCAGGAAGCTGACGTCTCCATAGACCAGCCTGAGCACGACAGAGGCGTTGTCGACGTCGGAGTCGGTGCCTCTGAGCAGGTGTTCCGGCGGACCGAGCACCTCGATGAACGCGCCGCTGTCGAGCGACACCACCATCCCGGCCCGCGCCGACACGACCTCGGCGTTTTCGAGGTCCACGGCCCTATGCCAGGCAAGGTAGGGAGCGCCGTCGTGATCGGTCTTCCTCTCCAGGACGGTCTCGACGTCGTATCGTCGCAGCACCTCGAGCAGGCCGGTGACGTGGTCACTGTGCCCATGGGTCAGCACGACCATGTCTATGGCCCGGTCCTGGAAGGGCATGCGGCTGCCGAGGAAGCGCACCATGTCCATGGGGTCCTGCCCGCCGTCGACGACTATCCGGCGACCTCCGGGGGTCTCAATCAGGGTGGCATCTCCCTGGCCCACGTCGACGAAGGACACATGGAGCCTACCGTCCGTCCCCGTCGAGGCCGCCAGCCAGACAAGGGACGCGACCGCGACGGCTGCCGCGAGGGCCCACCAGGGAATCGCAGGGCCGCGCTCGGGAATCGTCCTGACGGCTCCGACGAGCCTCGCCGACAGCAGCGAGGCCTGCGGGCGCTTCCACGGTCGGGCGGCCAAGACCACGAGGGCGGCGTAGTACGCCAGTACGAGGAAGGGCGCGACCGGGCCGGTGTCGACGGAGACTCCTGGCAGCCTGGATATTGCGTCTACGACGGATGTCACGTAGGTCGAGGCGAGCCAGGCGAGCCAGCCGATGGGCTCGGCGACCGCACCGTCGATGAGACCCGCGAGGCCGGTCAGCGCGCCGGTAACCAGGACTATGGGCAGAGCGGGCAGAACCAGGAGCGTGGTGGGGAGCCCGACGAGGGAGACGCGCTCGAAGTAGAGCATGACCAGGGGCAGGGTGGTGGCCGTGGCCCCGATGGTCATGGCCGCCGAGTATGAGACGCCGTCGAGGAGCATTGCGGCGCCCGCGCCGTTTCGAGCCTGGCCGTCGTACTGCCGCCGCAGCCATTCGGCAATTGGGCCCGCCAGCGCGGCGATGCCGATCATCGCGGCAAAGCTGAGCTGGAAGGATACGCTCCAGAGGACGCTGGGACTGATCGCCACCATCACGGCGGCGGCGAGTCCCAACGCCGGCAGAACGCTGCGGGGCCGACCGAGGAAGAGCGCCGCGAGGTAGACGCTGCCCATGATGGCGGCCCTGGTGACGGACGGGGACATGCCCGACAGCAGCGCGTAGAGCCACACGAGCATCAGCGGCGGCAGCAGGTACAGCTGGTGGCGACGGCCCAGCAGCCTGCCGCTGAGCCCCAGGCTCAGGGCCAGCAGGATGCCGACGTGAAGCCCGGATATGGCGAGCACATGGGCCGTTCCGGTCCTTCTGAACGACTCGGTCATCTCGTCTGGGAGATTGTCCCGCAGTCCGAGCAGCAGGGCCTGTACGAGCGACGACTCGGGCTCGGGGACCGACTCTGCCAGGGATGCCGCCAGCCTCAGCCGCATCACGCGGAGCACCCGGATGAAGGCGGAGCCCCGGCCCTCCTCGATGAGTAATACCTCGGGGAACGACATCACCGATTCGATTCCGATGCGGGCCAGGTAGCCGGGGTAGTCGAAGTCGTCCAGCTCCGGCGGGGCTTCGAGCAGACCGCTGAGCTGGACCCGGTCGCCGTACCGGAGGTACGGGCGGTCGCGCGAGTCCAGCAGCTCCGAAGGCGCGCGGGCCGTCACAAGGATGTCGTCGGAAACCTGGGTCCAGTCGCCGCCTCTGGACAGGCTCTCCACGCGGAGGCGGAACCGGGAGGCACTTCCGGCGGCTTCCGAGTCTTCGGCCACCAGCCCGCGCACGTCCGCGACGCCGGTGTGGTGGTAGGAAGTCAGAGGGGAAGGGCCATCTACTCCGCCCGCGCGAAGCAGTCCCAGGAACAGCAGCACCACGAACACGGCGGGCCTGGCGGAGCGCCGCCCCAGCTTCAGCGACACGGCCACGAGAAGCGCCGAGAGTACGAACAGCCAGGGCGTCCTGCCAACCGGTCCCGCGTGGGACGCGAGGTAGACGCCGGCAACCCAGGCGCCCGCCATGACGAGCAGCGTCATGGGCGGCTCATCGGACCTCGATCAGGTCCCGGATGGTGTCGAGGGTGCGGGGCCCGATGCCACTGACTTCGATCAGGTCCTCGATCGTGTTGAAGGGGCCGTTGGCGTCCCGGTGGGCGACGATGTCCCGAGCCCTGACCTCGCCGATCTGTGGGAGCGTCTCCAGCTCTTCCGCGGACGCCGAGTTGACGTCGAGCTTGTCCGAACCACCGGGGCTGTCGGCGGAGCCGGGGACCGTTGTGGAAGGAGGCACAGCCTCGCCGATGCGTGGGATGTGCCAGTGGTCCTCGTCGGCAACGCGGATGGCGAGGTTCACGGCCACGAGATCGGCGTCCGGGGCAGCGCCGCCGGCGGCCTCGACCGCCTCCGCAAGCCGGGCGCCTTCTTCGACCAGGTGGACGCCGGGCTCATTTACTGCGCCGGTTACGTAGACTCTGACGTCGGAAGGGGGCGTCGACGTCGGCAGCACGATCTCCACCGCTCCCGGCGATGGGTCCCGCAGCAGGATGGCGACCACTCCGGCAGCGGATGCCGCTATCGCCAGGGCAAGTACCGCCTGGGAGAGGAGTCGAAGCGAGGGGCGAGGGAGCTCCACAGTGGGATGGAATATAGGTTCGCAGAAGGTCTCTGTCAACACGAGCGCGCGCTCGAACCTGTCTTCAGCCGTGGTGGCGGACACGCAGGACAGCGATTCGCAACCGGGGCAACCACAAGGGTGTGCCCCTACAAGACGGGAAGGGTCTCTTTCCTTGACCCTCCAACGAGGCGAAACCTATAATTGACGTGCCCACCCGCGAGGAGAGAGATGCCCGAATCACCCACCACCGGCGCCGTCGAGGCCGTGACGGCGAGAGCGCTGGAAGAGCTGAGCGCGGCGGACGACTCCATGTTCCTGGAGCGGTGGCGAGTGTCATACCTGGGCCGACGCGGGGAACTGACCTCGATTCTGCGGGGACTGGGCGGCCTGCCGCAGGAATCGCGGCGGGAGTTGGGAGCCGCGGCGAACGCCGCCAAGTCAAGGCTGGAGGAGGCCCTGTCCGCGCGAGAGCATGAGCTCGGACGAGAGGGCGGAGCCGACTCCCTCGCCGACGATTCCATCGACGTAACCCTGCCCGGCTACCCGGTCGCGGAGGGCGGCCTGCACCCGACGACGCAGACGGTGCGCGAAATCTGCCGGATATTCGCATCCATGGGGTTCGAGGCGGTCGAGGGCCCCGAGGTCGAGTGGGACCACTACAACTTCGAGATGCTCAACATCCCGAAGCACCATCCGGCGCGGGACATGTGGAACACCTTCTGGGTGGACTACACCGACGAGAACGGGGACCGGCCGATGCTGCTGCGCACGCATACGTCGCCGATGCAGGCCCGGATCATGGAAAACATGCGGCCGCCGGTGCGGGTGGTCGTACCCGGCAAGTGCTACCGGTACGAGGCGACCGATGCCACCCATGAGTGGCAGCTGACCCAAGTGGAAGGTCTGGCCGTAGACGAGGGGATCACCTTCGCGGACTTGAAGGGAACACTGTACGAGTTCGCCCGCCGGATATTCGGCGAAGAGCGCCGCGTCCGGTTCAGGTGCGACTATTTCCCGTTCGTAGAGCCCGGCGTGGACATGTCGATAGACTGCTTCTCCTGCGGGGGAGACGGCTGCCGCATCTGCAGCCGGACCGGCTGGATAGAGATCATGGGCGCGGGCATGGTCCACCCCAATGTGCTGAGAGGCGTCGGGTATGATCCTGAGGTCTACACCGGCTTCGCCTTCGGGATGGGGGTCGAGCGCATCGCCATGCTGAAGCACGGCATCAACGATATCCGCCACTTCTACGCGAACGACCTGCGCTTCCTGAAGCAGTTTTGAGACGGCAGGAGGCGCGCCTGCCGTCCCGACAGCTGGCGGCCATTTTCCTGGCGCGAAAGGCTTACTGAATCCCGATGAAGGCTCCTCTTTCCTGGCTCTCACAGTACGTTCCCCTGGACCTGCCTGCGGGCGAGCTTGCCCACCGGCTGACGATGGCCGGCACGGAGGTCGGCGAGGTGGAGGTGACCAGGGACTGGGAGCGGGACAAGGTGGTCGTGGGACAGGTGCTCAAGGTGGAGCGGCATCCCAATGCGGACCGCCTAACGCTTCCGACGTTGGACTTGGGTGACGGGAAGACCGCAACGGTGGTCTGCGGCGCTCCCAACCTCGCCGCCGGTCAGAAGATAGCCTTCGCCCACGAGGGCGCGCGCCTGTTCAGCGCGCGGTCGGGCAAGGTGGAGGCCCTGAGGCCGGCGAACATCAGGGGGGTCGTCTCATCGGGGATGGTCTGCTCCGAGCGGGAGCTCGGCCTGGGAGAGGACCACGGCGGGATCATCGTGCTCGACGACGATGCCCCGGTCGGCGTTCCGCTTGCCGACTACATGGGCGACGCCGTGCTGGACGTGGAGGTTACACCGAACCGGCCCGACTGCCTGTCCATGCTGGGCATAGCCCGCGAGGCGGCCGCCCTCACTGGCCGCAGGGTCACGGAGCCGTCCGACTCCTACCCGGAGGATGGGCCAGCGATCGAAGACCTTGTAACCGTGGAGGTCGCCGATCCCGACCTGTGCAGCCGGTACACCGCGTCGCTGATAACGGGCGTGGAGGTAGGCCCGTCTCCGAAGTGGCTGCAGGATGCGTTGATAAAGGCCGATCAGCGCCCAGTCAACAACGTCGTCGACGTGACAAACTATGTCATGCTGGAGTACGGTCAACCCCTGCACGCGTTCGACTTCGACAGGGTCAAAGACTCGCGGGTCGTGGTCCGCCGGGCGCGTGCGGGCGAGAGGCTGACGACACTCGACGGCGAGGACCGGAGGCTGGGCCCGCAGATGCTGACGATTTCAGACTCGTCCAACGCCATCGGCCTGGCGGGCGTGATCGGCGGCGCCGGCAGCCAGATGACTGAGGAGACGACCTCGGTCCTGCTGGAGTCGGCGACCTTCGACGCCATCAACACCCGCCGCACGGCTGCCGCGCTGCGCCTGAGCACGGGAGCATCGTACAGGTTCGAGCGGGGCCTGCGCCCTGAGCTGGCGCCCCGCGCCCTTCGCCGTGCAACGAAGCTGATCCTCGATCTCGCGGGCGGGCAGGCCGCCCGAGGCATCATGGACGTATACCCAGGGGAGAGCGATACACCCACGGTTACGATCACTCGCGAGCGCATCCGCAAGGTGTTGGGCATCGAAACGGAGATGGCAGAAGTAGCCCTCGTGCTCGAATCACTGGGCTTCGCACAGGCGGGGCCAGCCGATGATCGGGACGCGGTGACCGTGACGGTGCCTTACTGGCGCATGGACATCGGCATCGAGGATGATCTGGTGGAGGAGGTGGCCCGGATCGTCGGCTACGACAGCATTCCAACCACAGCGATCTCCACTTCGATCCCTCACCATAGTCCTCGCCCCGTGATAGACCTGAAGGACCGGGTGAGGGACCTTCTGGCCGCCACGGGCATGCGTGAGACTATATCCTACTCGCTGACCAGCCTGACAGAGATGGGAAAGGTCGGGGCCCTGGATGAAGGGCCGGAGCCCCTGGCTATAGCGAACCCGATGAGCGGCGAGCAGGCATACCTGAGGACTACGCTGAGAGCGGGCGCGCTGTCGGTCCTCGCGTCCAATCTCAGGGTGTCGAGATCGGAGGGTGTCAGGATATTCGAGATTGGGCGGGTCTTCATTCCCAGGCCGGAGGCGAAGGAGCGGGAACTTCCGGACGAGCGGGAGACGCTTGTCGGCGTCATGGCTGGGCCGAGCCGGCCGGTCTCGTGGGGCGCACGCCAGGCCGACATTGGCTTCTACGACGCCAAAGGCGCGCTGGAGCTGATGTTCACCCGGCTGCGCCTGAACGTGCTGTTCGAGAAGGGCACGGACGCGGTGCTGCACCCCGGACGGACGGCAAGGATGTCGTGCGGCGGGGTCGCCCTGGGCGTCGTTGGCGAGGTGCGACCCAGCGTCCTCCAGCGGTTCGGCATCGATGGCTTGTCCGCGGCCCTCTTCGAGATCGACTTCGAGACGCTCCAGAGGACGGTCGAGGCGGCAGGGAGCGGTTATCAAGCCCCAAACCGGTACCCGGAGTCGGCGCGGGACCTCGCACTGATTCTTCCCGCCGACCTGCCGTCCGCTGCCGTGCAGGCACTGCTGGAACGGCACAAGCTCATCGTTGGAAGTGTTCCCTTCGACGTGTACGTCGGCGAAGAGGTCCCGCCGGGTAAGAAGTCTGTCGCATACCGCGTCGTGTTCCAGTCGGACAGGGGCACGCTCACCGCCGAACAGGTCAACAACGCACAAGGCGCCGTTCTCCGGCAGCTGCGGCGCGAGCTGGGCGTCGAGCTTCGAGGCGCGGCGCCTGAGAAGTCGAGCTGAATCGTACCGATGCAAGAGCGCGGACATACGCACGACGTCAAGGCCATGCTCAGCGTCGAAGAGGCGCTGAAGAGGATCCTCGACGTGATTCACGTCCTCGAGCCGGAAGAGGCGCCTATCCTGGACGCTCTGGGCCAGGTGCTGGCGGAGGACGTGGTCTCCCAGATTGACATCCCTCCAATGGACAACTCGGCGATGGACGGATACGCGGTGCGCGCGGCCGACATCGAGGCGGCGCGGCCCGACACGCCGGTACTGCTGAGGGTCGCGGGCTACATTGCGGCGGGCGATCTGCCGTCCATCCCGGTCACCGACGGGACGGCGGTACGCATCATGACGGGCGCGCCGGTGCCGCCCGGCGCCGACGCGGTCGTACCGTTCGAGGATACCGACGAGGGCGAACGCGGTTTGGGTGGTGGGAGCCCGACGGAGATCGGCATTCCCGGCCCAATCGGGCCTGGCACCCACGTGCGGCCCGCTGGCGGGGACGTGAAGAAGGGCGAGGTGGTGCTGAGGGAGGGCTCCGTCCTGACACCTGCCAACATCGGTCTGCTCGCGTCTCTCGGACTCAGCACTGTCAGCGTTATCCGAAGGCCGAGGGTTGCCGTGCTGGCCACTGGGGACGAGCTGGTAGAGCCCGGGAGAGAGGCCGCCCCGGGCCGCATCTACGACAGCAACAGCTACAGCGTTGGCGCGTCGGTCCGCAGGTACGGGGGGGTCCCGAAGATGCTCGGCATCGCCGGGGACAGTCTCGAGTCGATCGACGACAAGATACGGGAGGGCCTGGAGTCTGATATACTCATCACTTCCGCGGGCGTTTCGAAGGGCGACTACGACATGGTGAAAGACGTCCTGGCCCAGCGGGGGAGTGTCAAATTCTGGTCGGTGAGGATGAAACCGGCCAAGCCCCTGGCATTTGGAGTGCTGGAAGCTGCCGATGGACGGCAGGTGCCCCACCTGGGGCTGCCGGGCAACCCCGCAAGCGCCCTGGTGGCCTTCGAGCAGTTCGGCTCGGCGGCCATATATAAGATGCTCGGGAAGGGAAGCTTCCGCAGGCCAACCATAGAGGCGGTGCTGGACGAGCCCATTTACAACCCTGACGGTCGACGGGTCTACGCCAGGGCCATCGTGACCAGCCGGGACGGGGCCTATCACGCGCGCCTGACGGGCGACCAGAGCTCTAATCTGCTGACGTCGATGGCGCGCGCGAACGGGCTCGCCATCTGCCCCGAGGACCTGCCGATGATGCCGGCGGGCGAGGTGGTCAAGGTAGAGATGCTTGATTGGGAGGAGATGTATTGACGGCTAAGGAGAAGGCGGCAAACGGACCCAGGCGCAGTACCCGGAAGGAGTCGGCTCCGGCGGCTCGATACGTCGTTGACCTCAGCAAGGACAGGGCCCGTGTAAGGTCCGCTCCTTACCTGATCGCCTCCAGGCGTTGCTATGCCTGCAGCCAGGCGGACGGCGCTCCGAGCGCGAAGTCGAACGCCAGGGAGTCCATCAAGACGATCGCCGAGCACTGCCGCCATACGGCGGACTACCTTCTTCCGGACACCCCTCTGAAGGAGGCGATCTTCAGGGTCATACTTGCGAGGGGAAACAAGGAGACGACGGCGGAGGACGTGAGCAAGGAGCTGTCGGAACAGTGGTCCACGTCAGCCTATCCCAGGGACGTCTCTCCAGGGCTACTGGGCAGGCTGATGGCTGGGGGCGAGTTCTACTGCATCGTCAGGATCCCGGAACCGGTTACGGACGGATAGCGCCTGGAATACGGGCGAGCAGGGCGCCTCGGCTATTCCTCGTCTCTCGGCTTCCGCGCCTTCCGTATCACCTCGACGTCGGTCGAGGCTACCTCGGCAATGGGGGCTACGACGACCTTGGCCGCCTTCTTCTTCGGCTTCTTGGCCTCGCGTTTCGGCTTGTGTCCCTTAGGCATGTCCCACCTCCCGTGCTTGTCCTGGGCTGGTGGCCCACGAAGTAGAGTCTAGGCCAACATTGGACGCCCTGTAAAGGGCAGCCGCCAGCGCGCACGCATGGTCAGCGGCGTTGTCATTCCCCAAGAGCGGGACTATAATCTGCGGCAGTATTAACGGAGGAGCTCCAGACGATGCCGGACGCCCTCGCCTTCTTTCGTGGAAAGATTGTGCCCCTCGAGGACGCGAAGGTAAGCATTACCACTCACGCCCTGCATTACGGGACAGCCGTCTTCGAGGGCATTCGCGGCAACTGGAACGAAGAGCAGGACAGTCTGTATGTCTTCCGGATGCGGGAGCACTACGAGCGGCTCCTGCAGGGCTGCAAGGTGATGCTGATGGACATCCCCTACTCGGCGGATGACCTGTGCGCGATCACCATCGAGCTTCTGCAGAGTTGCAGGTACAGGCAGGACCTGTATATCCGGCCAATCGTCTACAAGAGTGAGGAGCTTGTCGCCAACCTGAAGCTTCATGAGCTGGCGAGCGACTTTGCGCTGATCACCGTTCCCTTCGGGGCCTACATCGAGACCGAGGGGGCGATCCGCTGCCGCACCTCCTCCTGGCGGCGGATCGACGACACGATCATCCCGCCGAGGGTGAAGATATCTGGACACTACGTTAACAGCATACTGGCCAAGACGGAGGCCGTACTCGGGGGCTATGACGAGGCCATCATGCTCAATCAGGATGGGAACGTCTCGGAAGGCTCGGGCGAGAACCTGTTCCTGATCTCGAACGGCTCGCTGCACACGCCGCTGGTGGCCGAGAACAACCTCACGGGCATCACGAGGGACTCGGTGATGAAGATCGCCACTGAGGAGATGGGCCTGGATATCGTCGAGAGGAGCATCCGCCGGAGCGAACTCTACCTGGCCGATGAGGTCTTCCTGACCGGGACGGCGGCCCACGTAACCCCGGTCGGCGAGCTCGACAACCGCCCGATCGGGTCGGGCGACACGGGCCCCATCACGGCCGAGATCCGCAGCTTCTATCTCGACATCATTCGGGGCGGCAATCCCGACTACCTGGAGTGGTGTACCGAGGTCCCGCTGGAGGTCTAGCCCGACCTCGCCCCGGCCGCAGATGCTCACCTTCGCAGCGGACTACTTAATCATGGTTGCGGTTGCCTGCGTGGGCACGGTCCAGGTCGCCGCGGCCTTCGCCGGACTCCGGGGGCTCCTGTTCCTCGGGCGCGCTTCCCTCGCTAAGGCGTTGGGCGTGCTGCTCATCGCAGCCGGTCCTGCCCTCTTCTTTGCGACAGAGGAGCGCAACCTTAACGACTACGAGGGCGGTCTGGACGCCAACCAGCAGGCGGTCTTATTCGTCCTCGGCGTCGTGGCCGGGCTTGGCGTAACCATCCTGGTGTCCTCACTGTTGAACCGGCGGATGAAGGGGCGGGACGGGGCTCTGAATGGAGGGCTCGACTCGCTGAGGGACTCGAACTTCGCGGCGGCGCTGGCGCGCAGCCTTTCCTACTGGAAGAGGAATTGGAGAACGCAGACGAGACGCTATTTCTCTGGATAAACGGCCTTGCGGGCCGGTTCGCGCCGGTCGACGAAGTCGTCCAGGTGCTGGTCAGCGACTACCTTGTGCCGGTGGGCCTCACGCTGGTGCTCGTCGGGCTATGGTTCACGGGCGACGGCCGCCTGGCGAGGCAGCGGCAGCAGATCGGCGTCTACGTGGCGGTCGCCTCCATGGCGCTGTCGAGCCTCGTCGTCATGATTGTGAACTCGATGTACTCCAGGCCGCGTCCATTCGATGGTATCGACGACCACCAGGTGACGCTGCTCTTCTATCAGCCAACCGACCCGTCCTTCCCATCCAACCCGGCGGCGGCGACGTTCGGCATGGCCGCCGGCATATGGGGCCTGAACCGGCCCGTGGGTGCGGTGATGCTCGGAGTGTCGGCCCTGTTCGCCCTCTCCCGTGTCTACTCGGGAGTCCACTACCCATCCGATGTGGCGGCGGGAGCGCTCATCGGGTGCGTGGTTGCGTTCCTCGTGTTCCAGCTCAAGAAGCTGCTCGGCCCGCTGCCGGAATGGACACTGAAGGTGGCGAGAATCGTCTGTTTAGCCTAGAAGCGCGTCTCCCTCCTCCATAGACTGGTAGGGTAGCGAGTCCGCCGTGCCGCAGTCCGGATCGCACACCGACGATGGAGGGCGCTTATGGGGCGCAGACCGAGCCCCGCGGATACCCCCTGTCCCTGCGCCCGCCGGGGGAGTCGACGTCGACCTGCTGGCGAGTACCATCGTCGAACTGCTTGAGACTGACCTCAGATCGGAGGCGCTGGTCCGGTTCATGCGGCTGCGTCCGCCTGATCAGGCCGACATACTGCTCAACCTGACGCCCGGGCTGCTCGTGGTGATGCTGGACCTCCTTCCGCACGAGACGGCCGGACTAATCATGGAGGAGCTCGAACCCGACGAAGCTGCCAGGATATCTCTGGCGATGCCCGATGCCCGGCTCCCGCTAGTCCTCGATGAGGCCGGCCCCGAGGTGGCTGCCGACGTGCTCAGAGCGCTCCCGCGAGACGTCGCGATGCAGGCGCTCGGTGTGATGAGGGAGTCTGCGGAGGTCGCCCCGCTGCTGGGCTACGAGGACGACGATGCCGGGGGGCTGATGCCCCCGGACTTCATCGCGCTCTACGATGCGGAGAGTTCGCGTACATGGCTGAGCCTTGCCCTGTTGTGTATGGGCACATTGTACGTGGCGCCACTCACAGAGCACTGAAAGAAACGTCGGATCTGGTTACTGTTCTTGTTGACACGGGAGCGGAAGAGACTGTTATTGATATTGGGTTAGCTGAGAAACTTGGCCTTCCTGAGACCGATCCAGATGTTCCTGCTTATCTAATCTCTGTCGATGGGAAGCGCGTGCCGTCGCGGCAATTCACCTGCACCATTGAGGTCCCAGATTGGCATAGGTCCTTCTCTGCAACATTCCTTGCGATTGACCTCTCTAACGATGAATGTGACGCCATTCTCGGCATGGACTTTTTCATCTATTCACCCTAAATAGTTCATGGGTCAACCGGTCGCGTTGGACTGCTGGACTTGGTTTCCCCATCTCCTCTGAGGCACGAAAGTGATGAGGACAAGCTCCTGATGGAGACCTTAGCCCGGTCCGGCTACGATATCCGTGAAGCCTTAATCCGGCTTGGTTACGATCCCTCCGAGCTGCTGTGAGATTTCCTCATGCGCAACCTCTAGGAGTCGGCGCTAGCTCAGCCGGGAGAGGTACTGTTGGACGATATTGATCCCTACGAGCCCGCTGTAGGCTTTCTGGAGGCGGTCGGTGACCGGGCCGGGCACGCCGTGGGGGCCGATGACCGCGCCGTTGATGGATGAGACGGCGCAGATGCAGAAGCTGGTCGAGGTGACAAATATCTCGTCGGCGGTGTAGGCGTCGAAGAGGTCGAAGTCGGTCTCCCGCACCTCGATGCCAAGCTCGTGAGCGAGCTCAATGGTCGTTTGGCGGCTGATGCCCGCCAGGACGTACTGCTCCCTGGGAGTCAGCAGCGCGCCGTCTTTGACTATGAAGATGTTGGCCCCGTTCCCCTCGCAGACGTTCCCGTTGACATCCAGAAGGACCGCCCACGAGCCGGGCGCCTGCGACTGCACCTCGAGCTCGGCCAGTATGAAGTTCACATAGTGGTGAAGCTTGGCTCTCGGGCTTACCGAGTCGGGCGGCGTCCGCCTGATGGACGGCACCATGACCGGCAGGCCGTCTCTGTAGTACCTGGCCCTCTGGGCGAGTGGGAGCGGAAGGCACTCGATGATCACCGTCGGCTCCGGGTCTACAGCGGCGCGCTCGCCGCGCGTGATCCGCTGGGAGACCCAGTAGTCGTCCGTCTCGTCGATCAGGGGCATGTTAGCCTCGAGGACCTCCATCGTCAGCCCGGCCATCCTCTCCTTCGACAGTCCCGGGTCGAGCCGCATGTAGGTCAGCGAGTTGTAGAGCCGGTCCAGGTGCTCGCCGAGCTTGAATATCCTGCCTCCGAAGGTGCGAGTCGTGTCGAAGACGGCGTCGCCGAGCAGGAACCCGGCGTCGCGAATGGAGACCTTAGCCTGGCTCTCCGGCACTATCTCGCCGTTCAGGTACGCCACACGCTCTTGTTTCATGCTGCCACCTCTGGGTTGGACGTTGAATGCGGGGTTAGTAGTCTCAGGGCTGCCCTTCACGCAGCATGGCCAATTGTCGTCTTTGGGTCAAGTCCCTGAGCTCGGGTCTTTGAGACGGTAGCCTACTTGCCAAACCGTCTCGATGAAGGCGTGGTCGGAGTCCTCTATCTTGCTGCGCAGGCGCCGGATGTGGACATCCACTGTGCGCGTGCCTCCGAAGTAGTGGTAGCCTCAGACTTCATTAAGCAGCGCCTCGCGGGTGAACACCCGGCCGGGATGCGACGCCATCAGCCGCAGCAGCTCGTACTCCTTGAACCTCAGGTCTATGCGTCTTTCACCAAGAGACACTTCGTACCTGGTCGGGTTGATTACCAGCTCGCCGACGCGTATCACGTCCGGGTCCTCTTGGGGGAGAGTCCGGCGTATGGCCCACTTCGCGCGGGCAACGAGCTCCGCAGGCCTGAGCGGCAGCAGGACAAAATCGCTTATGCCGGACGAGACTCCTATCTCGGCGAGGCGGCTTTCAGGAGCGAGCGCGATCAGCTTCGCCTGCCTGCACCTTTCGGCGAAGTGGCGGACATCGGCACCGGTCAGTGTCGACGCGTCGACCAGCACGACCTTCGGGGATTCTTCACCGGTCAACTCGAGGTCCCCATCGTCGTGGATGACCGCGGCCTCGATGCCATGCTCCGCCAGGAGCCGCTCGAGGCCCTGTTGATGGCTCGCGCCTTCCCGCTCGATCATGATGCTGGCCTCGGTCAGGAGGATGTCTGCCCAGCTCCCGGCCCGGTCTCGACGGGCACACCCACGGAGTTGCCCCACTCGGTCCACGAGCCGTCGTAGTTTCGGACTCTCTCGTATCCGAGCAGGTATTTGAGGACGAACCAGGCGTATGAGGCCCTCATGCCCAGCCGGCAGTAGGGGATGACCTCTCGGTCTGGGGTCGCGCCCACCCTCTCGTACATGGCGGCCAGATCGCCGGCCGGGAGGAAGGCGCCGTCTTCGCCCGCCCCATCGTCCCACTGCACGTGGACCGCACCCGGTATCCGCCCCTTCCGGTATATGCCGGACTGGTCCGTCCCGGCGGCGGAGGCGAGATCGCCCGTGTACTCCTCCGTGGTGCGAGTGTCCAGCAGGACGACGCCGGGGTTGCGCAGGCCGCTCAGGACATAGTCCCTGGTGGCCCGAACGCTGCCGTCGGGCACACCGGCCCTGTAGATTGTTGGCGTCACCGCGGGCGTCTCGGTCGATAGGGGCCGGCCCTCATGCACCCACTTCGTGCGGCCGCCGTTCATCACCCGCACGTCAGCGTGGCGGTAGTGCTTGAGCAGCCAGAACGCCCAGGTCGCGGAACGGTTGTTGCCGTCGCCGTAGAGGACTACGGCGGTGCCGCTGTCGATGCCGGACCGCCCCATGAGCTCCTGGATCTGCGACAGGCCGGGGAGGTCGCGCGCGACCTGCGCCTCCAGGTCCCGGTGGAGGTCCCATGCCACGGCTCCGGGCACGTGGCCCAGATGGTACCCGGCACCCAGGTCCGTGTTGACCTCGACCACCATGATCGAAGGGTCATCCAGGTGTTCGGCCACCCAGTCTGTGCTGACGAGTACGTCGGGGCGGGCGTAGGAATCGGCCATGTACGGGCTCCAAGGTTACCAGTCTAAAGCAGAATATAGGCCAGGAGGCGCTTCAAGTTCAAGCCGCCCTCTGTCGTCCCAGCCGATTCACGACTCGTCGTCGCATGTGTTACGATGCGCGAAACGTGGGAGGACAAGCGATCCCGACCCTCTCATACCTGCCCCGAGAACTGTAGGAGGTGCGTTGATCTCATGCTAGCCAGAATGCTCGGAGCCGCCCGTCTTAGCGTTGACACCTTTGAGGACGTGGAGCACGACAAAGGCGCCACCATACAGGCGCTGGCTGTGGTGATCATTGTCTCCATTGCCAGCATCGTTGGCCAGTTGCTGACCAGCGACGATCCCGAACTGGTAAACGCACTGGTTGTCGGCATAGTGCGGGGAGTGGCGAGTTGGGCGGTGTGGGCGCTGTTCACCTGGATGATCGGGGCGACGATATTGAAGACGGAGGACACCGAGGCAGACTGGGGACAGCTGGCGCGGGGCACAGGCTTCGCCCAGACCCCGGGGATCCTGCACGTCCTCTACTTCATACCTGGAGTCGGGCAGTTCATCTCAATCCTGGCGCTGATCTGGACGTTCGCTGCCATGGTGGTTGGGGTGCGGCAGAGCCTGGACTACACCTCGACCCTGCGGGCGTTCTTCGTGATCCTGATCGCCTTCATTCCGGTAGGGATCCTAAACTTCATCGTCTTCCTGCTGACGGGAGGTACGGTCGAGGCGGCCTGACGACGGCGTTCCCGGCGTTTCTGAACGGGGTTTCGGCGCTCTGCTTGGCCGGTCCGCAGGGTCAACCCGTCTCTACATCTGGTACGTGTGAGGTTGCGTATCTCGTTGCGTCTCCCCTCGTTCGTACTGTAATATGATAGATACTCGCAATTGCGGGATTGTCCCTTCGTGGAGGCTCCATGAGCGTTAGGTGGATGCGAAATAGCTTCGTCTACCTGCTGATCGTCGTTGCCCTCATCGCGGTCCTATTCACGCTCTTCTCGGTGCCCGGGTCGAGCGAGGTCCCGGTCAGCCGGGTGATATCGATGGTGGCGAGCGGGGACGTGGACAAGATCGAGATCAGCGGAGACAAGCTGACCGTCTTCACCAACGCTGAAGAGACGCTGACCTCACGCAAGGAACAGGGCTCCAGCTTCGTCGAGCAGCTAAGCAACTCGGGGGTGGACTTCGCCACGAGCAGGCTTTTGCTGAGAGTGAAGGGGTCGAGCGGTCTGGGAAGCCTGTTCAGGATATTCATCAACTTCCTGCCGCTCATCTTCTTCGGCGCCATCCTCCTCTTCATGATGAGGCAGGCGCAGGGCAACACCAGCCAGACCTTCAGCTTCGGCCGCAGCAAGGCCCGCATGTTCGTCGGCAACAGCCCGACGGTCAGCTTCTCAGATGTCGCGGGCGTGGAGGAGGCGAAGGTGGAGCTTGAAGAGGTCGTCGACTTCCTCAAGTTCCCCGAGCGCTTCCTGACCCTGGGCGCCAAGATACCCAAGGGCGTGCTTCTCATGGGTCCTCCCGGGACGGGCAAGACGCTCCTCGCGAGGGCAGTCGCGGGGGAAGCGGGCGTCCCGTTCTTCTCCATCAGCGGCTCGGAATTCGTCGAGATGTTCGTGGGCGTCGGGGCCTCCCGTGTCCGCGATCTGTTCGATCAGGCCAAGCGCAACTCGCCCTGCATCGTGTTCGTCGACGAGATCGACGCGGTGGGCCGTCACCGCGGCGCAGGGCTGGGCGGAGGCCACGACGAGAGGGAACAGACGCTCAACCAGATGCTGGTCGAGATGGACGGTTTCGACACGAACACCAACATCATCGTCATCGCGGCCACCAACAGGCCCGATATCCTGGATCCGGCCCTGCTGAGGCCGGGCCGGTTCGACCGCAGGGTGGTGCTCGACAATCCGGACATTCGCGGCCGGATCCAGATACTGAAGGTCCACTCCAAGGGCAAGCCCCTGGATGAAGACGTCAACCTGGAAAGGGTCGGGAGGCTCACTATCGGGTTCAGCGGGGCCGACCTCGCAAACCTGGTCAACGAGTCCGCAATTCTGGCAGCGCGTAGAGAGAAGTCCACCATTACCTCGGATGAGTTCGCCGAGTCGGTAGACCGCGTCATAGCCGGGCCGGAGAGAAGGAGCAGGGTCGTCAGCGAGCGGGAAAAGGAGCTGACCGCCTATCACGAGGCGGGTCACGCGCTGGTGGCGCATCTGCTGCCCAACGCCGACCCTCCGTTTAAAGTGACTATCGTGGCGCGGGGTCAGACGGGAGGCCACACGCGCTATCTGCCTGCTGAGGACAGGAGGCTCTGGACCAAGAGACAGTTCGAGGCCATGCTGGCAGCCGCCCTTGGGGGCCGTGTGGCCGAGGAGGTCGTGTTCAACGAGACGACCACTGGCGCGAGCAACGATCTCGAGCAGGCCACGAACATCGCCAAGACGATGGTGACCCGCTATGGCATGAGCGAGAAGCTCGGTCCCAGGACCTTCGGAAAGCGCGAAGAGCTCGTATTCCTCGGCAAGGAGATCGCGGAGCAGCGCGACTACAGCGACAGTGTCGCCGAGACGATCGACGACGAGGTCCACACCATCATAGACGCCGCCTACAAGACTGCGATCAGGCTCATCACCGCCCACAAGAACAAGCTGACTCAGCTGTCCAAGTACCTCATCGACAACGAGACGATAGAGGACGAGGAGCTCGACAGGCTGTTCGATTCCCCAGCGCCTCCTCTGACCGACCCGACCCCCGCCGGATAGATCGGCGGGCCTACGTGCCCATGCCGGTGTTGTGCCTCCAAGGATAAGGGAGTTGATCTCCGAACTGGAATATGCTGGGTTCGTCGATCGGGGCGGACGGGGCAGCCACCGCAACTTCGTTCACCCTAAGGTCTCCAGACCGGTTACGGTCTCCGGAAATGCGGGTGACGATGCGAAGAACTACCAGATTCGAGCCGTACGAGCCGCGATAGAGGAGTCCATGGAATGAAGGACAGCGGGCGGTACGTCAAGATTGTCGAGTGGTCCTACGACGATCAGTGTTACGTGGGAAGCGCCCCCGGACTAATCTATGGCGGATGTCATGGGCCTGACGAAAAAGAGGTGTTCGAAGCGTTGTGCAAGGTAGTCGAAGAGGCGGTCGCGCTATATCGAGAGGATGGCAGGCCTCTTCCACCACCTACGGCAGGCCGCGACTATGTAAACAAGCTACAGAGGGTCTCCTAAGAGGACGTGCGATGCTCGATACGCTTATCAAGAACGGGACGGTAATAGACGGGACGGGGAGACCTCGGTACGAGGCCGACGTCGCTATCGACGGCGGCCGGATCGCGGCAATCGGCAACCTAGAGGACGTGGAGGCCGCCCGGACGATCGACGCGACCGGGCTGGTCGTGGCGCCCGGGTTCATCGACATGCACTCGCACTCTGACACGACGATGCTGTTCGACTCCGGCGGCGACAGCAAGGCGTACCAGGGAGTTACCACCGAGGTCACCGGAAACTGCAGCTCCTCGCCGTTCCCGGTGGCCGCCGACCCCCATCTGGCGGAGTTCCAGCGGTCCACCTGGCCGTTCTTGGAACCTGACTGGACCTGGACAGACCTCGATGGCTGGGCCGAAAGGCTCAACTCCAGCGGCATGAGCCTTAACATCGCTCCCCAGGTCGGCCAGGGAGAGATCCGCAAGGCCGTTGGTCTCAACCAGGACCGCCCGCCGACGCCGGACGAGATGAAGGAGATGCGCAGACTGGCCGTCGAGGCCGTCGAGCAGGGGGCGTTCTCCGTATCGACGGGGCTGACCATCGTTCCCTCCTGCTTCGCCTCGACCGATGAGCTGGTGGAGCTCATGGAGGCCGTCGCGCCCTACGAGGGAGTCTTCTACGTGACTCACGCCCGCTGGCGGACCGACGATCATACCGATGCGGCCAAGGAGGCGGTCGAGATTGGAAGGCGGGCCGGCGTACCGGTGCAGTATTCGCACATGGCCATCGTCGACCTGCGGGTCTATGGAGACGGGCCCAGAATGGTCGCCGTTTTCGACCGGGCGCGCGAGGAGGGCCTGGACGCGACCTACGACATGTACCCCTACATAGCCGCGGGCAGCGGGATCGGCCAGCTTCTGCCGGAATGGTCCATGGAGGGCGGCAGGCCGGAGGTGGTGCGGAGGCTAAAGGACCCGGAGACCCGACGCCGGATCGCCAAGGAGACCCTCGAGGGGTTCTTCAACGGCACTCCGATTCCGTGGGACACGTACCTCATCTCCGACGCTTACACGAGCGCCAACGCTGGAATGATCGGAAAGACCGTGGAGGAGGTCGCCGAGGAGAGAGGACGCACCGATCTGCTCGAATTGGCGCTGGACCTGCTGATCGAGGAGGGCGGGGACGTGCCGACCACCGTGTTCAACCGGGACGAAGGGGACGTCCGGTTCTTCATGGGGCACGAGGCGGCGATGTTCGGGTCTGACGGCTACGCCTATTCGCCGACGGGGCCGCTGGCGACCGCGAGCGGTGACCACAGTGCGACTCACCTCGCCGGCAAGCCGCACCCTCGTAACTTCGGGACCTATCCCAGGATCCTGGGGCGCTACGTGCGAGAGCAGGGCGTTCTCTCGCTGGAGGCGGCGGTGCACAAGATGACGGGCCTGCCCGCCCGGAGGCTGCGACTGAAGAACCGCGGCCTTGTGGAGCAGGGTCTCGTTGCCGACCTGACGCTATTCGACCCAGAGACCGTGATCGACAGGGCCACCTTCGACGATCCCAAGCAGTTCCCGGACGGCATCCCCTACGTGTTCGTGGCAGGGGACCCGATTGTCGCCGAGGGGAAGCACACGGGCGCGACGCCCGGGAGGGTCCTCCGCCGGGGCGAGTAGGCCCGGCGTCGAGCTATCGCCGCCCCGCGGCGGCCGGAGCGAACCCGACCTGCGGCAGCACCTTCTTCAGCGCGTCAAGGACGCCCTGAATCTCGTCCTCGGTGCAGCGGCCCATGTGGCCGATCCGGAAGATCTTCCCTGCCAGTTCGGCCTGTCCGCCCGCCAGGACCACGTCCTGCTCCGTACGCATGAGCCCCACGAGCCTGGTGCCGTCCACGCCTTCGGGGACGGTGACCGCCGTCACGGTGTCTGACGCGACGTTCTCCTCGGGGAACAGCGAAAGGCCGAGGTCGTTGATCCCGGCGCGGGTCATCCGGCCGATGCCGGCGTGGCGCTCGTAGACGCTCCCCATACCCTCGTCGAGAAGGCTGTCAAGCGCCACGTCCAGGGCGAACATCACGGAGATGGCTGGCGTGTAGGGCGGCTGGCCCTTCTTGAGGTAGCTCTCGTACTGGGCCATGTCGAAGTAGAACCGCGGCATCCGAGCCTCCGCGTGCGCCTGCCACGCCCTCTCGCTGAAGCTCATGAACGCGAGGCCGGGCGGGAGCATCCACCCCTTCTGAGAGGCGGACGCGACGACATCGCAGCCCCAGGCGTCCGTTCTGAGCGGGAGGGAGGCAACACTGCTGATCCCGTCCACCAGCAGGAGCTTGTCGAACTCGCCCTTCGCCACGCCGGCGATCGCCTCCACGTCGTTGGCGACCCCTGTCGAGGTCTCGTTGTGAGTGAAGAGGACGGCCTCTATCCGAGGATCGTCCTTCAGTGCCTGCCTGAGTCTGTCGGGGTCTACGGCCGTCCCCGAAGGGAAGTCGAAGGTGGTCACGTCCGCGCCGAATATCCCGGCGATCTTGCCGAACCTGTCGCCGAAGGCGCCTATGGAGAGGTTGAGCACCCTGTCGCCCGGCGAGAGAGTGTTGACGATGGCCGTCTCCATGGCCGCAGTGCCCGATCCGGTGATGATGTACATGCCGCCCCGCGTGTCGAAGACCTGCTTCAGCTTGAGGGTGGTCCTCTCTAGGAGGTCAGCGTACTCCGGGCCTCGGTGGTTGATCATCGGCCACGACATGGCCTCCAGAACGTCCTCGGCCAACGGAATGGGGCCGGGTGTGCGCAGGTTCACGATTCCTCCTCTGTGCGGCTGGTTCCAACTCTAAGAAGATTCTAGCACCCTTTCCGGACACGCCCAAATCCATGACCTGACTGGACGGCGGGACACCGGGCTGGTCCTGGGTCGTGGTGAATCGATGTTCCAAGAGGTGGATTCCCGCCTTCGGAGACCCAGGGGTAACCGGGCCCCCAACGTGGCAGGCTATGCAAGGGCCTCCCTTCGCAGACATGATGGAGAGGAGATGCCAGCTCGGCGTCGTGTTTTGTCCCGGAGGCATGGGGCTGATATCCTGCGCCGCGTGGGCCCCCGGATTCTTGCTCGTGGGCTGGAATGTCGATGGCAGGGCCTCCCCCCCGGACTCAAGCATGAACAGAGCCGCTCGAAGTCAGACCGGCGAGAAGGGCGCAACCGACCCTCCACCCGCCCTGTCGCCTCGCGGCCGCCGTTCGCTGGTGGGGGCCACATTCGCCTCCCTCGCGTACAGGAACTTCACCTACCTGTGGCTCGGTCAGGTCACGCACGCGGGAGCGTTGTGGATCGACACAGTGGCCAGGCCGCTGCTCGTGTTGGAGCTGAGCGGGGGCTCGGCTGTACACCTCGGACTGGTCATGGCGGCGAGGACCGTGCCGGCGGTCGTGTTCGGGCTGTTCGCGGGAGTGGTGGCCGACAGCTTCAATCGCCGGGTCGTACTGCTGGTTACCAAGAATGCAGTGTTCGTGCTCGGCGCCGTCTTTGCGGCGCTCGTCATCGGCGGCTGCGTAGAGCTGTGGCACGTCTACGCATTCTCGCTCATGCGGGGCTTCACCATGGCGTTCGACCAGCCGGCTCGCCGCGCGATGATCCCCAGCCTCGTGCCGCCGGAGCTCGTGACCAATGCCATGGCACTGAGCGGCAGCTCGATTCAGATCATGCGGATCGCCGGGGCCGGGATGGCCGGTGGAATCATCGCGTTCAGCGGGCTGGAGATGGCCTTCCTGGCCATCGTCCTCTTCTACGCGGCCGCGGTCGTCTTCACCTGGTTCATGGCAGTCCCCGACCACGCGGGGACCGGCTATCGCGGCGTCGCGGCCATAGGCAGCGACCTGGTGGAGGGCCTGCGGTTCGCCTGGTCCGAGGCGGCCATCCGAGGGGTCCTCCTGGCGTCCCTGGGCTACTTCGCCTTTGGCATGACCTTCACGTTCATCTTTGCGCCGCTCTTTGCGGTGGAGGTGCTGGATATCGGCCAGTCCGGTTTCGGCTACATGATGGCCGTGATCGGACTCGGCGGGGTTGCCGGGTCCATCCTGATAGCGGCCCTGAACCCGCGTCGGAGGGGCCTTCTGATGGTGGGCGTGCTCGCCGCCCTGGGTGTCCTCCTGGTCTGCTTCTCCCTGGTGGGCTACTTGGGCTCGGCCCTTGCTCTCTTCGTCGCAGTAGGTTTCGTCGGCGCTGCCACGGGAGTCTTCTTTCCGGTGGCCAACGCCATCCTGGTGCAGGGAGCGCCTGAGAACATGCGAGGCCGCGTGCTGGGGCTGATGAGCCTCGACCGGGGAATGATGACCGTCGGAGGAGCGGCTGCCGGGTTCCTCGTCGCCGCGATAGACGTCCAGCCCGCGCAGATCGTCTTCGGTGTCGGCTGTGTACTGAGCGCCCTGATCACTCTGGTCGTGGTCCCGGAGATCCGCCGGATAGACTGACCGAGGGCCGCGACGCGTGGCATAATTGGCTTGGGGGTCTGTGGATGGGCGCGCTCGAACGGACTGTGAAGGACTACGGCAGAGAGCTGGGTTTCGACCTGGTCGGCATCACGACCGCCGAGCCCTTCACGAGGGACGAGCGGGCCGCGACGGAGCGGGTGCGAAACGGCCTGATGGACGGGCTGCCCTGGTACACAGAGGAGAGGGTCAGGCGCGCCAATCGTCCGAGATCTCTCCTGCCGGACGCCCGCTCCGTGATCTCTCTCGCGGTCAGCTACATGACCGGCGAGCGACGTGGTAACGGCAGCGGCCTCACCGGAAAGGTGGCCCGGTATGCCTGGGGGGACGACTATCACGGGCTGCTGAAGGGACGTCTGCGACGGTTCGTCGACGGCCTGCCTGAGCGCGTGGGGAGGCCGGTCATGGCCCGCATCTTCGTCGACGACGGGTCGATGAACGACCGGGCCGCCGCCGAGCGGGCCGGGGTCGGATTCTTCGGCAAGAACACCAACATACTGACTCCGAGCCACGGCTCCTGGGTCTTCCTCGGCCAGGTGATCACCGATCTCGATCTTGAACCGGACGCCCCGCTGGCCAAGAATTGCGGCGAGTGCGTCCGTTGCATCGACGCCTGTCCGACCGGCGCGATAGTCGCGCCGTACGTGATCGACAACAGGCGGTGCATCTCGTTCTTGACCATCGAGTTGAGGGGGCCGATACCGGTCGAGCTGAGGCCGATGGTGGGCGACTGGGTGTTCGGGTGCGACATATGCCAGGACGTGTGTCCCGTCAACCGTGACGCGGCACAGAGCCTGGAGCCCGCGTTCCGGCAGAGGCACGACTTCTCGGCTCCTGAGCTGCTTCCCCTGCTTGAGCTGGACGACGAGGGGTTCAGGGAACGCTTCCGCAATAGCGCCATCAAGAGGGCCAAGAGGGCTGGGCTGCAGCGCAACGTGTGCGTCGCCCTCGGAAACATCGGCGACCGGCGGGCCGTTCCCGCCCTTGGCCGCACGTTGGTCGAGGCCGACCCCCTGGTTCGCAGGCACGCGGCGTGGGCGCTGGGGCAGATCGGTGGACGGGAGGCCGTTCTGGCCCTGGAATCGGCCAGGTCCTCCGAGGAGGACGGTGACGTGCGGGAAGAGATCGAAGCGGCGCTTTCCGGGATGAAATCGTCCAGCCGAGAAGAGCGCTGAGGCGCGGACCGGTATGTCCGGGCGTATCTTTCTCGCCAACGTGGGGGCCAACGCGAGCCACCGGTTTGCCGGACCGGTCTTCGAGGATGGATCGTTCGAGTTCCTGCCGATCCCGGAGCAGCCGGACCTGCAGGGGACGCACGCCGTCCGCTACGGGGATTTGGTCTCGTTCAATACACCTGGATGCGGCCTGAGGGAGTACGTTCCCGAGCGGCTATGGGACCGGGCGGCGCACGCCGACCCTGAGTTCGAGAGCTTCACCTATGGCGACAACTGCGAGTGGTCGCCGCGCGCGGCAGGGCTGAGGAGCATTCAGAGGGGCGACGTACTGCTGTTCCTGGCGCGGCTCGAACGGTGGGACAGGGGCAGACGGACCAGAACGTTTGGGTTCTACCTGGTAGGGTTCCTCGAAATCGACACCGTGTTGAGAAACGTGTGCGCAAGGCCCTCGGAGAGCGAGATGGCCAGGTTCGGGGGCAACGCCCACGTCCGGCGGGGCCTCAGCGACTCCTCCCTGTGGGATGGCTTCTGGGTCTTCGGAGGCTCGGCCCGCTCACGGAGGTTCGAGCGTGCGGTGCCGGTGGACCGGGAGATCGCCACAGCTACGTTAACTTCTGCGAGCGGCTGGCCGTGGCGCTGGGACGGCGGCAGGACGCCGCTGCAGGTCATCGGGTCGTACACTCGGAGCTGCCGATGCGTGATAGATCCGTCTCTGCCGGGCCACCCGGAGCGGGCAGATACGCTGTGGGAGTGGATCGAGCGCCACTCCGGTGCGGCGCGGCCCGGCAGATAAGGCCCTCCGGACGCCCCCGCTGCTTGACAGGGCGTCCGGCAGCATCTAGCTTGAAGCCGTCTTCCGATCCCTCATCCCTGGAGGAGCTTTGATGGCTATCTCTCCCGTGTACCCCCTTTCGAACCGGCCCGTGGCGATGGGCGTCAACGGCATGGTCGCCGCGGCCCACCCGCTGGCGTCTCAGGCGGGCCTGAGGATACTGATGCAAGGCGGTAATGCGATAGACGCGGCCGTGGCGACCGCGGCGGCGCTGAACGTGGTCGAGCCGTACATGTCGGGCATGGGCGGGATCGGGCTGGGGCTCGTCCATCTGGCCAAGGAGCGACGTATCAGGGCCCTGAACTTCAGCGGGCGGATGCCGAAGTCGGCGTACCCCGACCGGTTCACCGAGGAGACCAAGGGGACCGGAATCCTCGCGTCGCTCGTGCCGGGCAACGTAGCGGGATGGCTCACGATGCACGAGCAGTACGGGACGCTGGAGCTCGAGCAGATATTCGCTCCGGCAATCGACTACGCGGAGAATGGCTTCCCGATCACGAACCTCAACAGCAGGGTACTGCGGACATCCGCCGACAGGCTGTCCGAGTTTCCCTCGGTGCGACTGATACGGGATAGGGCAGGAGGGCCTCCCGCGCCCGGCACCCGGCACGCGTTCCCTGAGCTGGCGGAATCGTTCCGAGAGGTTGTCAGGGGCGGGAAGGAGACGTTCTACAGGGGTGCGCTGGCGGACCGGATTGTGAAGGGCAACCAGGAGTGGGGCGGGCTGTTTACTCACGACGACCTGGCCGAGTATGAGGCGGAGTGGCAGGACCCGATCAGCGTCAGCTACCGGGGATACCGGGTGCACACGCTCGGGCCGAACTCGAGCGGTTTCCAGCTACTCGCCACATTGAAGTGCCTCGAAGGATTCGAGGGAGAGGACCTGGTGTTCCAGCACCCGGAGACGCTGCACCTGATGGCCGAGTCGATCAAGCTGGCGGCAACCGACCGGATCAGGTACGCGGGCGACCCAGACCACGTATACGTGCCGGTCGAGGGCCTGATCTCCGAGGGTTATGCGACGGAGCAGCGTAAGAGGATAGACCGGGGCAGCGCGGCCGGTGTGTCCGGGGAGCACTATGCCCGCGAGGTCGCGGCGGACGCGCTTCGCCCGGGCAATCCCGAGGAGTACGACGGCGGCATGACGACGCACTTCGCCGTCGCCGACCGGGACGGGAACGTGGTGAGCGTGACCCAGACCCTGGGCGGCGGGTTCGGCTGCGGAGCGGCGGTCGGCGACACGGGCTTCTTCCTGAACAACATGGCCTTCTGGTTCGACCTGGAAGAGGGTAGCCCCAATCGGATCGGGCCGTCCAAGCGCGTGGACTTCGTGGTCGCCCCGACGCAGACGCTCAAGGACGGCGAATTCTTCCTGAGCATGGGAACGCCCGGCGGCTGGGGGATCCTGCAGACGACGCCTCAGTTCCTGACGAACGTGCTCGACTATGGCATGAACGTTCAGGAGGCAATAGAGGCGCCGCGGCTCCGCTGCCCGCAGGGGCGGGAGCTCCACATGGAGGAGCGGTTCCCGGCCCACGTGCGCCGCGCGCTGGAACTGAAGGGCCACGAAGTGGTCGTTCTGGAGCCGTGGTCAATGTCGGTCGGCGGCGCTCAGGGCATCAAGGTACACAGGGAAGCCGGCGTGTACGAGGGGGGCGCGGACCCACGCCGCGACGGCGGAGCGATGGGCTGGTAGCCGGCGTGCTGAGGGCGCTGACTCACCCCTCGTCCGAACCCGGAATCCGGGCGTCCAGCAGGCTACCTGGCCGATAGGATGGACGCGGCCGGCGAAGACCGTACCCGCATGCGCCGGGGGCTGTTCTACGGCTGGTGGATCGTCATCGCCAGCGCTCTCGGCATGGCGGTCTCGGCAGGCGTCATCTTCCACGGCTTCGGCAACTTCGTAATACCCCTCACCAACGAGTTCGGCTGGAACCGGACCACCATCTCCTCCGTGATCGCGGTCGGCAGGCTTCAGACCGGCCTTCTCGGCCCGCTTGAGGGATGGGCCATAGACAGGTACGGTCCGAGACGCATGATGTTGATCGGCGTTCCCCTGCTGGGGCTCGGCTTCGTGGCGATGAGCCGCATCGACTCCCTGTTCGCGTTCTATGCAGTGTACCTGCTGATGATAGCGGCAGGCAGCGGTCTGGGGCTGGGGACTCCGATGATCGCGGCTGTGGCGAACTGGTTCAGACGCCGGCGAGGCCTGGCTTTCGGAATCGCCTGGTCGGGCGTCGGGCTCGGGGCCCTGTTCGTGCCGCTCATCGGGTGGATGATCGCCAGCTTCGGCTGGCGCGACACGGCCATTCTCATTGGAGTGGGGATAGTGGCATTCGGCTTCCCCATCGCCGTGGTCATGAGACACCGGCCCGAGCAGTACGGCCACCTTCCGGACGGCGACATTCTACCGCCGGGAAGAACGGGAGAACGGTTCCGCGAGGCCGACCTCTCACAGGACTTCTCGGCCCGAGAGGCGCTGAGGACATCGAGTTTCTGGTTCCTGACCCTCTCGGTCACTGTCCGCATGCTGTCGAGCGGCGCGCTGTCGCTGCACCTCGTGCCGTACTTCTCCGACCTCGACGCTTCGGCCGTCGGGGCCGCGGCTCTGGCTGGCATCGTCGGCCTGGTGAGCGTGCCTGGCCGGTTCGGACTGGGCATGCTCAGCGACTACGTCAACCGGCGTTACCTGGCGGCGGCGGCCCTGGCCGTCATGGCGGTGTCTTTCGTTCTGATCGCCAGGGCGACGACCATCGCAGAGGCCTTGCCGGCGCTGATATTGTACTCGGTGGCCCAGGGCGGCGTGGCGGTGATCCCTCAGGCCCTGCTGGCCGACTACTTTGGCCGGTCAGCCTTCGCCACCATCCAGGGCCTGAGAGGCACGATTCAAATGGCGGGGATCGTCACGGGACCTATTCTGGCGGGGTATGTCTACGACAGTACCGGATCGTACGAGACGGCGTTCATCGTCTTTGCGGTCGCCACAGCCGTTTCGATGGTCCTGGTCTTGATGGCTCGCCCCCCCAAGCGGACTGCTACCGGCTCGCCCAGGCCGACGTTATAGGGACTGAGGATTGGGTGATCGATAGGTCTGATATAATCGGCTTCCGCACTTAGGGATCCCGTGGTGTGTCCCGGCATGAGCCCGTGAGGGAATCTATGTTCAGGCCTGCCGTCGTATATACATTATCACGGGGTGTTCAGATACCCACATTCACCCGGTGAGCATCGTGAGTCTTGAGGAACGCGACGATGAGCAGCTGATGGCTCTCATCGTCCAACAATCGAGGGAAGCTTTGGAAAGCCTCTACGGCCGGTACTCCAGGGCGGTCTACTCGCTGGCCGTGAGCCTGCTCAGGGACCCGGGTGCGGCCGAGGAGGTGACTCAGGACGTATTTCTCAGTGTGTGGCGCAGGGGCGCGAGCTACCGTCCCAAGAGGGGGAAGGTTACGGCGTGGCTGTTCAGCATCGCACACCACAGGACTATCGACGAAATCCGCCGAAGGCGAAGAGAGCTGGAACATGTGAGGGAGGGCGTCGACGTGGCCAACGAGCCGTCCACAGGCATGGACGACCCGCTGGAGTACGCGACCGCCCAGTACGAGAGGAGCCGGTTGAAGGGAGCGCTTGAGACTCTGCGACCTGAGCAGAGGACAGTTGTCGTGCTGTCGTTTTTCGGAGGCCTTACGCACGCCGAGATAGCCGGACGGCTGCGGCAGCCACTGGGAACGGTAAAGACGAGGATACGTTTGGGACTGAGGCGGATGAGGGAGGCACTGGGTACTGAGATGCAGGAGCGGGGTGGAACATGGAGTGCGTAAAGGCCGAAGAGCGGTTTGATTCCTATCTTCGGGGAGAACTGAGCCCGCGAGAGACCGCGGAGTTGGACTCGCACCTTGATTCGTGCCAGTCCTGCAGCGTCACGCTGCGGGCGGACGGTGAGATGCTGGCCAGCCTGGCCTTCGCCGTCCCACAGGTGGAAGTTCCCGAACGGGTCCGCGAGGGCCTCCTTTCCGCGGTTGGCAGCGGGGCCGCACAGCCCGCCGCTGCGCCAGGGAGAGGTCTCCTGGAGCTGATACAGCTGTCTCTCAGGAAGCCGATGCCCGTGCACTGGGCGTCGGCGGCCGTGTCGATAGTGGTGCTCTCCCTGGTAATCGGTGGCGTCTGGATGAACGGCAGATTTGCCGACATGGCCGACGCCAACCAGGCCATGAATAGTCGAATCGCCGCGGTGAAGAGTGAGAACAGCCGCCTCCTGGCGACGATCTTCGAGCGTGAGGCCCACGTGCGGAACATGGTGAGCGAGGCGCGGTACCTGTCGTCGATGACGGCCTCGCCGGGCGTTTCCGTGAGCCTGCTGAGGGGCACGGAGCATCTGCCGGATGCATGGGGCATGGTGGCTTGCTGTGCCGACACGGGCGACGATCTGGCCGCACTGATAGCCGTGCTGAACCTCGACGATCTGCCACAGGACGAGACCTACCAGGTGTGGGTGATAACCAAATACCAAAAACTGGGCGTAGGCCTCCTCGATGTGGACTCGACGGGATACGCTCAGGCTGTTATCATACCTGGGGTTCCGTTTTCGCAGATCGAAGCGATAGGCATTACGGTGGAACCTGCCGGGGGTAGTCACGGGCCAACTGGCGCAAGCGTGCTCGCCGGGGATATGTAAAATCCCCGGAAAGTAGCCTCCGCAGGGTCTACCCGTATTTGCCCGCTTGTGGTAGGGTCTTATCTGGCACGGACTACTTCATCCTGACGACCTAGGAGGAGACACGGAGCATGACCAAGCTAAAGCTAGGGATATTTCTTGCCGTCGTGTCGCTCGCAGCGCTCCCTGTTGCCTTGGCACAGGCCCAGACCCCGGACACCGAAGGAACGGCCGTCATCGGGGACGATCAGGCGCTTAGCGACGCGATCACGTACACGATCACAAATATCCCGGATCCCTCCGCGGGCACTGAGTACGTCGGCTGGCTCATCTCTGACGATGGCTCCATAAAGCTGAGCACCGGCCCGATGACCGTGGACGGCGGCAACATAGACCACACCTTCGACAGTACCAGCAAGAGGTACGCCGGCTTCAACCTGATCCACCTGTTCAACAAGGTGGCGATTACCGAAGAGGCGGCGGGGACTGACCCGGATGGTCCGGCTGGGCCGGTCGTCTTCCATCACGAGATCACGCCGGAGGCGATGGTCCACATCCGAAACCTCCTCAGCAGTTCGCCGGACGGCACTGAAGGCGGCCTCCTCAACCAACTGAAGGGCCAGTTGGACATCGCCATAGCACACGCCGCCTTGGCAGGCGACGCGGACGAGCTTGACCAGATCAAGGGGCACGTCCAGCACGTGATCAACGTGATCGAGGGCAGCGGCGGCCCCAACTACGATGCTTCGGGTGGAGACCCCGGTGACAGCATGGGCATACTGAAGCATATTCAGGACAGCAGAGACCAGGCTCAGATGGCAGTGGCGGCCGCGCCGGACGACGGCGCGATCGCTGGCGCCGCCGCCCTGGTGGAGGCAACCAGCGCCAACACCGATGACTGGGTCAATCGGGCGGTCACGGAGTCGCTCAGGTTACAGGACCACGAGGAAGAGAGGCTCGCCAGGCTCGTCCTCGCGAGCGTGGCGGGGCTACTCAACAGCTCCAGAAACGGTCTGGACGAGAACATCGACGGGATGATCGCCTCTATCGCGGGCGAAGGCGCGACGGCGCAGACCTACGTCGGGGCCCAGCGGATGGCGACCTACACTCTCATGAGCGGACCGTTCCCGGTACCACCGACGCCCACTCCTTCGGCCACTGCCACTCCCACCCCCACTGAAATACCTTCGACGCCGACTCCAGAGCCAACGCCGGAGAGGATCATCGGCCCCGTGATCCTGCCCTTGGTGGGTGATCCATCGGTGCCTGTCGCGGCCAAGCTGGCGCTGATCGCCGGGCTGATGTTGCTCATATCCGGCGGACTGGTAGTCGCACGGACGAGGAGGTCCGGCTCCAAAGCTTAGCCAGACAGTTCAGGCTGATTCGACAGGAGGCCGCGCCATCATGGTGCGGCCTCCTGTCTCGTTTGGGATTCAGCCCGGTCTCGTGAACATTGGCCGCCGCCGTCTGAGGATTGCCGTGGGCGGCTATCGGCACGGCGGCCAATGGCGGCGACTCTGGCCGCCTCTTCGGCACCGCATGACCTTCTATGTGGGGGCCGTGTGCGTAGGCCTGATGGCCGTCGCGGTGGTCGCCTGCGGAGGGTCGGCGGACGAGACACCTTCGTCCACCGTGCGGACAACGTCCATTCCGACGCCCACTCCCACGCCGGTCAACCCGGCGGCCGTGCTCCTCGAGTCGGGCCAGACCATGCAGGTCCTGGAGTCCTTCCACTTCCGACTGGACCACCGGGAGGGGTTCACGTCTCTAATGAATCTCGCCCTTTCCGAGGCCGAGGGCGACATCGTGAAGCCTGACAAGATGTCTGTAGACCTGGTAGGCGGCTCCGCCGGATTCCTAATCAAGTCCGGCCTGATCGTCCTGGGAGACGACAGTTTTATGATCAACCCGCTTACCGCGGAGTGGGGGGCGGTACCCAAAGAAGCAAGTCCGCTGGGTTTCTTTGATCCTCAGCAGGGCATCGCGTCCATGCTGGCTGCGGTTGAGGCTCCTGTGCTGACCGGCTTTGATGGGCGGGTCTACATCATCGAGGGTCATCTGCCCGCGGATGCGCTGTCTCCCCTGATCGGGCCCACGCTCGATGGCGCGACGGTGTCCATCGAGGTGGCCATAAGCGTCGACGGCTACTACCTGGAGCGTGTCGTATTCGTCGGAGCGGCCAAGGAAGGGGAGATTGAAGGCACGATACGGACGATCAAGCTGTCCCGATTCGATGAGCCTGTCACCATAGAGGCGCCGCAGTAGGCCGCCGTGCGGGCTTGGAGGCGACGGAGCGTCCCGCCGTATCGGGCGTTGGCGCCTGTTCAACGAGGTTTTTGGTAGTCATGGGTGTTGCACTCGTTGCTCTCGCCCCAGCGGCGCTAATGACCCGGCGGCGTTGGAGTATCGGGCTCGATCACCGGCGTCGCCGTGCCGTCGGGCGTTCTTGACTGTGCGGAGACCGCAGCCGTATCATCCAGACATCTATCCCGGTCCACCCTTGTCTCTTGCAATCCGCTGATCTCGACATCGAAAGCCTTCGACTGGCCCTTTCCGGCAGGGTGATCGGCAGACGCATCATATTCCACCAGTCCCTGCGGTCGACTATGGACGAGGCCCGGCGGCTGGCCGTGGAGGGAGAGCCGGAGGGCACGGTCGTAGTGGCCGAGGAGCAGACGGCGGCCAGGGGCCGGTTCGACCGGGTCTGGATATCTCCCGTGGGAGCCAACCTGACCTTCTCGGTCATCCTGCGCCCCTGCCTGCCCCGGCTGCCTCAGGTAAACATGGCGGCAACCCTGGCGGTATCCAGGGCAGTGGAGCAGACCTGCGGCCTCACGCCGTCCATCAAGTGGCCGAACGACGTCCGGCTGGGCGGCCGCAAGGTGGCTGGCATCCTTGTGGAGTCGGTGGTCCGTAGCGGCGACGCGGCGTATGCGGTGGCGGGCATCGGCATCAACGTCAATTTCGACACCGCATCCTCGCCCGAGATCGCGTCCATAGCCACCAGCATCATGGTCGAGAGCGGACGCAGGGCTGACAGGGGGAAAGTGCTCAAGCTGGCCCTGGAGGGCTTCGACGACCTCTACCGGAGCGTATCGAGGGGTGGGTCGCTGACCCAGGACTGGGCGGCGGGTCTGGAGACCCTGGGGCGGCACGTCCGAGTGGAGTGGAAGGAGCTCGTGGTGGAGGGCCGTGCGGAGTCGGTGGACGAGCACGGGAATCTTCTGTTGAGGACGGCGGATGGATCGGCCTTCACGGCGTCGGCAGGGGAAGTGACGCTGCAGGCCCGCAACGGGCACGGAATCGAGGAGAGGAATGCTTGAAAAGCTGAGTCTGGATGGCAAGGGCATCGTTATCACGGGTGGCGGGACCGGCCTGGGCCGCGAGATGGCGCTGGCGATCGCCCGGGCCGGGGGAGACCTGGTGATCGCTTCGAGGCGCGCCGGTCCGATCGAAGAGGTGGCGGCTCTGGCCAGAGAGACCGGCAGGCACGCGGTTGCCGTCCCGACCGACGTTACAGACACCTCCCAGGTCGAAGCGCTCTTTAGGAGAGCCCTGGACGAGCTTGGGAAGGTTGACGTGTTGATCAACAACGCGGGCATCGTCAGAGGCGCCAGCGCCACTCCCATCTGGGAGATTTCGGACGCCGACTGGCGGCTGGGAATCGAGACCAATCTGTCTAGCGCCTTCTACTGCTCGCGGGCGGTGGCGAAGCATATGGTCGACCGTGGGCGGGGCAAGATCATCAACGTCTCGTCGGGGTTCGGGCTTCGCGGCGGCCGGGACAACTACATGTATACGACCGCCAAGGGTGGGGTCCTGCAGCTGACGCGCACCCTGGCGATGAGCCTTGGCAGGTACGGTGTTACCAGCACCTGCATCGTGCCGGGGTTCATCCCGACCGAGGCAACGGCCACTCTGCGGGAGACCCAGCCCCAGAGCAGGTTCATCCCCATAGGCAGGGTCGGGCTTCCTACAGAGATCGGGCCCGTCGCGGTGTTCCTCGCGTCGGATGCCTCCGACTATATGAACGGCGAGGTCTTCGCCGCGGACGGAGGCGGCCTGGCGGGCGGATATGCGCCGACGGGCTACGCGCCGGATGTGCCCCTGACTATCTGAACGGCTGTCCGCTTCCCAGGGCCGACCTGCAGCCCCGACCTGCCTACAGGAGATATGTGCAATGCCGATACCGGGTGAATGGGACCTCACAGGTAAGAAAGCCATAGTCACGGCCGACCGGCGGGGCTGGACGCCGTATCTGGCCTCCGCGCTCGCGGAGGCAGGCGCCGACGTGGCGGTGGCGGGAACCGCTACATCTGACATGGAGGATGCGGTAGCCGCTGTCGAGAGCCGGGGCCGCAGGTCGGTGGCAATCACCACCGACCTGACCGACGCGGCCGGCGTGGAGGCGATGGTCGACAGGGCCGTGAGCGAGCTGGGCGGCGTGGACATACTGGTCAACAACGCCAGGGCCGAGTTCGGAAAGCGGTTCGAGCAGGTCACCGAGGACGAGTGGGACAGGTTCATGGACTTCAGCGTCAAGTCGATGTTCCTGACCTGCCGGGCGGTCGGCAGCCGTATGCTGGAGCAGGGTGGAGGCCGTATCGTCAACGTGAGCTCGGGGCTGGCGGTTCGGGGCCTGTGGAACTCTGTTGCCGCCTGCGCGGCGCAGGGGGCCGTGCACCAGCTGACCTCCGCTCTAGCCCTCGAATGGGCGTTGCACGGGATACGAGTCAACGGCATCGGCGCGGGGTGGCTGACGACCGAGCCTCCCACCGAAGAGGACCGGAGCGATCCTCTCGTGCGTTACCTGCCCTCTCGCCGCAAGGGGCACCCGGAGGAGCTCGGCGGCCTGCTGGTCTACCTGGCGTCCGACGCGTGCGACTTCGTGACCGGCCAGACGATCTTCATAGACGGCGGCGCGCTGGCCCACGCGTAAGGAGCGCGTGCCTCCTCTTCCGCCTGCACCGTCCACTAGGTTTTTTCCCCAGGACCTGTCTCATTCGTGCTCATGTGTGCCCCATCCGTAGCTGAGCGATGGCTTGTGGATGGGACGTCTTGATAACTGAGCGGGAGCAAAGGGTACGTGGATAGACAAGAATAGACGAAATGGGAGCGCCCACGGCTCCGGCTCATGCGGAACGGATGCGGGCGAGACGCCCGCGCTCCCAGGGGCGGCTCCTACACGCAGAGCCCGCGGCTAGTCCAGCCAGAACGAGTAGAGCTTCGCGCGCCGCATCACGAAGCGGATACGCACTGGCCTATCTCTGACCGGGGCCGACTCGCCCTCCCAGGCGATGCGTCCGCTCAAATGATCGCCTCGGATGGAGGCGCACTGCGATGCCGAGAATCCGGGCAGCGGGTCCATCGTCTCGGCGTCCAGGATTTCAGCCCGCAGCTCCCCTGAGTCGGCCTCGGCGTTGACATACAGGTCTTCAACGTTCAACATGAACGGCCGGGTAACGACCTCCCCTTCCTGTTCAGCGTCCAGTGACACGAATCCATCCAGTCTGAGCCTTGCCAAGAATATCCCGCCCATGTCGTTGAGGAACTCGGGACTGACATCCTCATAGAGGCTATGATGTCCGCGGAACCGACAGGCTTGGTAGTAGACCCATATCTCGCGACCCTCGTGCACAATCGGCCGGCCGCATACGGAGACTTGGGCCGTGCCGTAATTCACGCCGTTCCAGGGCTCGACACCGAGAAACACGGACCGGTCCGCCACTCGCTCCCAGCGATGAAGGTCACGTGACACGGCCAGCTCCACCTGATTTATGCCCGTGTTGTTCATCTGGGGAGCGTCGGTCCCGGCAGGATTGAAGAGCAGCGGGAAACCAACGTAGATTCCCTCATATGGCATCACAGACATCATGTAGAGCTCGGCACTGTAGTCGGTGGCATCGACGACGGGCGGGGATAGATAAGCCGGGTCTTCGACGACCCTCCGGACGCGGTCCCGACGGTTCTGCTTGTCGATTTCGTCGGTATGGACGATGAGCCGCGGAGGCGTCCAGTTCGCAAAGTCCCTGCTCGTCGAGAGCCAGACGGACCGCCCCCATTCCGTGCGGTGCTTCACCGTGGCCACATACTGATCGCCGATCTCGTCGTAGGCAAGGTCTGACGTGTCGTTGCTGGGGACGGGCGGTACGTCGAGCACCGTCCAGTGAAAACCATCCTGGGAAACTGCGGGCCAGCGATTGCAGTTCTGTTCATCGTTGAAGAACCCCTTATAACGACGCTGGGGATCTTCATCGCGCTCATCCCGAAATATGTGACAGGGAGACCGTTCCCTGGACTGGATGAATTCGACCTCGACGGAGTCGAAGGCTATGTTATTGTCTGTCGATCCCCGCCAAGAGTAGAGCCCGAGCGAAGGTGCCTCCCAGCTGATACCGTCTGTCGAGGTCGCATAGTGGGTCATGGAGCTCGCGGTGGACTGGCCACTCCCGTAGGGCGGAATTGCATAGACTCCGCGGTACCACCACTCCCAGACCTTCTTTTCGGAGTTCCATTGAGGCTCGTCTAAGCTCTGAAGAAGCACCTGATCCAGCGAGTGGTCGGGCATCAGGACGGGCTCGGCCTTAAGCGGTTGATGCAGGGCCCGCTTCACCCCATGCATCTTCTCGACCGCATGGTCGTCAAGGAACAGTTGCCTGTGTTGGGACGGGTTGATCAACGGGGCTCCCATGTCCGCGCTCCCGAATCAGCAGCCTGTCGTGCGCAAATCGGAGGGGGCGGCTGTCCGCCCATGTCTTTCTACACCACTCGGGGCCGCACATCAACATGCAGGTCAGGTCGGCAAGGTACCGGCGTTTCTTGCAGCTTGTATGGCCTTCCCGGGCGATGTAGACTTCGCTCAACGGACCGGCTCCACCCGGGAGCCGCCACAAGGCAGAGGGGGCCAATGATGGACCTGCTACTAGTGTCCGGCGAACGACATCCTCACCACCACAGCACACCTGTCCTGGCGGACCTTCTCAAGGCGGCGGGCCACCGGGTCCAGATGACTCAGGACACCAACGTCCTGCTCTCTGGAGGTCGAAGAGACTTCGACGCCCTCGTGTTCAATTACGCCCGGCGCGCAGAGCCTGCAGGGGCTCGTGATAGACAGCCCGATTCAGAGCGATTCACCTGTGGCGGCAAGGGGTACTTTTGCATACACCTCGCCGGCTGCCGGCTTGAAGACTGGCCGAAATACCGCGACATCACCGGCAAGGGCAGCCCGGCGCAATCAGGTGCCATGCCTCCCCACGGACCGTTCGCCGTAAGCGTATACCCAGCGGGCCGGCCTTGTGTCCGGGGCGTCGCGAGCTTCGTCACGGAGGACGAGCTGTTCGGGTTCGGTCCAGTCGGATATCTCGGTCACGTCGTCGCCTTCACCATAGACGATCACCCACGCTGTCGCCCGTAGCCGGGCCAGTATGCAACTCAAAATAAGAGTCCAACCCAAGGCCGGTCGCAATGCCGTTGAGGTCTCTGACGACGGCGCAGTCAGGATTCGCGTGACCGCCTCCCCGGACAGGGGTAAGGCCAACGAGGCCGCCGTGGAGCTTCTCGCGAAGTGTTTACAGGTCCCGAAGAGCGCCGTTCGAATCGCCCGCGGGCACCGGGCCAGGGACAAGACCCTGGAGATCGACGGCATTTCGCCCGAGCGGGCGTCCGTGCTTCTGTCGGGGTGAGTGGCGCCGGGATCTCAACTCGCGAGGGCCGACACGAGCACCTGGCGGATCAGCGCCATCAGTAGCAGGGCTACCATCGGCGAGAGATCGAGGAAGCCGAAGTTCGGCAGCACCGATCTTATCGGGCGGAGGATAGGCTCGGTGATCTCGTGGACGAAGACAACGATCTGATGGAACGGGCTCGACTGGTCGATGGGCACCCACGACAGGATCACTCGCGCCAGGATGGCTATCCAGAGGAAGAGCGACAGCAGGCTGACGAATTGGATTACAAGGGCGCTCACTTCTGCTCACCGAGTGCCCTGCTCTTGTCGTAGGCCGCACTTACCGCGTCCATAACGGTGCCCCTGAACGCGCCCTGCTCGAAGGCCAGAATGCCCTCCACGGTCGCCCCCGCGGGCGATGTCACCATGTCCTTCAGCTCGGCCGGATGTCGGCCCGACTCGGCCACCAACCTGGCGCTCCCGAGCACTGTCTGGAGGGCCAGCGTCCGCGACATGTCGCGGCTCATTCCGATGTAGACTCCAGCGTCGATCAGCGCCTCGATGAAGAGGAACACGTAGGCGGGGCCGCAGCCGCTCAGCGCCGTGGCCATGTCGATCAGCTTCTCGTCGGGGACGTACATCTCCTCGCCCAGCGAGCGGAGAACCGCTCCAGCCGCTTCCCGGCCAGCCTCGGATACGTCGTCTGTGGCTGTCCAGACGCTCATGCCCGCGCCTATCTGTGCGGGAGTGTTGGGCATGACCCTGACGACGGCCTTGTGGCCCAGGCCGTCGACCAGCTGTGCGACCTTGAAGCCGCCCACGATGGAGAGAACGGTCGAGGCCGCGCTGATATGGCCGCTGAGCCCGGAGAGTACGGTCGTGGTCTGCTGGGGCTTCACCGCAAGGATGACCGCGTCCGCGCCTCGGACCGCGTCGAGGTTGTCGCGGGTGGTCTCAATCGAGTAGGTGTCCTGGAGGTAGGCCCGGCGCGCCTCCACGGGCTCACCAACCCTGATCTGCTGGGCTCCTGTCACGCCGGCCTCGATGACTCCGGCGATCATCGCCTCGGCCATCGCGCCGCCGCCTATGAATGATATGCGCATCTTCATCTCCCGGCCCCTTCCTGGAAGGAAGGGGGAAGAGTTTCTATCTGAGGGACACCCTCAGGCTCCCGGCGAGGGGCTGCGCCCCTCTGCACACCCCTTGTTTCAGCACTCTACGGCTGTCGCTCTAGCCAGTCAGGGGAAGCGCTCTGAGCAGTACCCTCAGACCCTCCCGGCGAGGGGCTGCGCCCCTCTGCACACCCCTTATTTCAGCAATCTACGGCTGCCGTTCTAGCCAGTCAGGAGAGGCGCTCTGAGCAGTACACTCAGACCCTCCCGGCGAGGGCTTTGCCCCTCTGCACACCCCTTGTTTCAGCACTCTACGGCTACCGCTCTAGCCAGTCAGGGGAAGCGCTCTGAGCAGTACACTCAGACCCTCCCGGCGAGGGCTTTGTCCCTCTGCACACCCTTATTTCAGCAATCTACGGCTGCCGCTCTAGCCAGTCAGGGGAAGCGCTCTGAGCAGTACACTCAGACCCTCCCAGCGAGGGGCATTGCCCCCTCTGCACACTCCATGCTTGAGCATACTCTACGGCAGCCTTTTGTCGCCTGCCAGGGAGACCGCGACCCTTATGGCCTCCAGCATACTCTCGTGGTCGGCTATGCCCTTGCCAGCGATATCGAACGCCGTGCCGTGATCGACCGAGGTCCTCACGAACGGCAGTCCCAGGTTCACGCTCACGCTCCTGGCCCAGTCGTGCACCTTGATCGGGATGTGCCCCTGGTCGTGGTACATCGCCAGCACGGCGTCGAACCTGCCGTCGATGGCCTGGTTGAAGATGGTGTCTGCAGGCACAGGGCCGGTCGCGTCGATGCCGAGGGACCGCGCGTCCTCCACGGCCGGGGCGATGTGCACCTCCTCTTCGTCGCCCAGCAGGCCCCCGTCGCTCGCGTGAGGGTTCAGAGCGGCGACGCCGATCCTGGGCCGCTCAAAGCCCCACTCCCTGAAGCTCCGGTCCGTAAGGACGACTTTAGCCAGCACGTTCTCCCTGGTCACGAAGTCGCTGACTGTGCGGAGAGACTTGTGGGTGGTCAGATGGACCACCCTGAGCTTCCGCGCCATCAGCATCGTGGCGACCTCCGTGGCGCCCGTCTGGCTCTGGAATATCTCCATGTGGCCCACGTCGGAGTACCCGGCCAGGCCGCACGCCTCCTTGTTGATGGGCGCGGTCACGATGGCCTGCACGATGCCGGATGCGGCAAGCTCGCCGGCCTTCAGCACCCACTCGACCGAGGCCTTACCGGCCGCCGGGGAGACCCGGCCGTACACTAAGGTGGAGTGGTCGAGGTTCTCGAGGTCGAGCACGTCGATCTTGCCTGGCTCTCCGACCACGTCCGACGGATCGTGGACGACCCTGGTGGATGCGTCGTTACCAAGCGGCCTGAGTGCGTCGTCGATTGAGGCGGCGCTTCCCACCACGAACGGTCGGCACCCCGCCTGTACCTGGCCGTCCAGCAGCGCCTTCGCGGTGACCTCCGGCCCGATACCGGCCGGGTCGCCCATGGTGATGGCGACCAGGGGTCGTTCGCTCATTGAAATCGTGCTCCGTGCCGGTTGGGACTGGCTACCCGAGCCTCGGGGGTCGCGGTACCACCCATTATAGCCCAAAGTGGATGTTGGGGCGGGCCGGAGCGTGCGCCAGTACGCAGCGGGACGGGGCGGCGCGCCTAGGCCACCATCTGCGTCAGGGCGAAGGCGTTGCCCTCGGTGTCGACGACCTCGGCCAAGCGGATAGGCTCGCCAGGCCTGTCTTCCGGCTCGCGGGTGACTCGTCCGCCGCCGCGCTCGATCTCTCTGACCGCGGAGTCGATGTCTTCTACCTGAAAGCTCAACCCCGTGCTGCGCAACTCTCCGCTACCGCCGCCGTGCATCGCGACTATGGCGTCGCCGAAGGTCAGCTCGCTCCACATGGGCGAGGAGAACCTGGGCTCCAGCCCGATCACGTCTCTATAGAAGGCGACAGCCCGGTCCATATCCTGGGCCATCAGCATGTATGTGACGCCTTCGACTTTCATGGGCTCCGCTCCGCTTGCGGGTGTTCAGTGCCGTACCGTTCCGCTGTTCAGATAGACCAGCGACAGGACGAATCGATTTGCGCGTACTCCAAACCCCATCGACTCGGTTCTGTATTCGGGGAACTGTACATACCTAGTATTGCCTATCACCCCTCGCGTGATGATAGTCTCCGAACTCGTATGCATACCCGGTTTGGTCCAAGCGGCTTCTGCTCCTGGAAAGACGCTCGATCCACGCATGTTCTTTGATACTTGGACGGATGGGCCCCGGATCTCGTTCCGGAGTCCCCAAGACTTTTCCAGTCCTGTTCCTTGGTTCCTGTTCAGCCTCCATCTAACAAGCAGGGCCGGCTCCGGCATTAGTTCAAGGAGCCTGATCGCCGTTGATGTTATTGATGTCTCGAACACTCGAGCCAAGAACGGCACGCTGGCCAAAGATAGTCCAGCCTCTCGTACTTTGCGTGTGAAGGTCTCAAAGGGCATTAGAAGCTCTGCAGCTATCGCCTCACATCGCCTCTCTTCTTGTCTATTCTCGTGACTACCAAGACCCTTGAATCGCGGGCCGGTCCCAGCCGACGATCGGGTCGAGTCGGGGTCTTTGATTTCGATGAGATGCCCTATCTCATGCGCTAGTGAATATCGCTGTCTCGACTCTGCAACGTCCTGGTTGACCGCAATAACGTATCCACCGTCGACAGGAATCAGCATACCGTCCAGTATTCCGTTTTCGTCTGTGGGCAATGATCTTCGGACGACCTTGGTGACGCCTAGGCTACGTCCAACATCCGATAACCCACTGGGTGGATCAGCTAGAGCAGCAACTTCTGAAGGCGACAAGACACGTCGGATAGCCGTCCTGGCCTCCAAGACTGCCTTGGGAATACGGGAAGTTGCCTCCGTTAGTTCGGACACTCAGTCGCCTTTCGAGAACCTCAGTATGTCGAGCAGCACCCTGATCTCGCGTTCTTTAAGCGGTATTCTTACGTTGTTACTTGTCCTCAACTTCGCTTTCACCATCGGTTTGAGTTCGTCTGCTTCAGCACTCGTGAGTTCTCTTCTCTCAAGCATCTGAGCAATTGAGGCAGACGTTTCGCGCTCTGAGTGGCTGTCACCATGTTGTAGATACTCGGCAGACACCTTAAGCACGCCCGCGAATTTTGCGCGGTACTCCGGGGTGAGGCGTCCCACTCCTGCCTCGATCCTGTCTATGGTTGCCTCGCTGAGATCAGTGAGCTTTGCGAGTTGATCTTCGGTCAGGCCTTTCTTATCTCGGAGGCGCTGTATCCGCTTCCCCTCCGTTTCATGGTCCCACACCATCTACTTCCTCCTAAATCCTAACTTGTAGCCTACTCGCACTTCGTGTAGCCGCATTCGAGGCAGGTAACGCAGCCCTCCTGGTGGATGAGCGAGCCGGGGCACTTGGGACACCTGGACGCTCCTGGAACGGCGTTGCCGTTGCCGTTCTTGGTGAACATTGCAAGCTGGGCAGTTCGACCAGACGTGTCTATCGGACCGGTCTCCCCTACCGCCATGTGGTTCTTGAGCACGAGGGCCACGGCGTCCTCCGCCGACCGGACCAGCATGCCGCCGTCCCACACAGGGCAGCATGTGATCCCCTGAAGGTGCTCCACTACCTGGTTGGGGTCGATACCCGACCGGAGCGCCATCGAGATGAGGCGGGAGATGCCGTCGAGATGCGCAGCGTCGCAGCCGCCCGCCTTACCGTGAGTCGTGAACACCTCGAACGGACTCCCGTCTTCGTCGAAGTTGACGGTGACGAACATGTTTCCGTGGCCCGTCCGGACTCGGTCGGTTACTCCCCTGACCGACGCCGGGCGCTGGCGCGGGACGAGTAGCTCTTCATCGTCCTGTTTCTTGTCGGAGCCGCCGGTCTCCAGCACCTGCATGGACTTTGAGCCGTCGCGGTAGACGGTTACGGCCTTGCACCCGGTCTCCCAGGCCAGCCGGTAGGCGTCGGAGACGTTCTCGACCGTGGCGCTGTTGGGCAGGTTGATGGTCTTGGAGACCGAGTTGGTCACGTGCTTCTGCCAGGCCGCCTGCATCCTGACGTGCGCCTCGGGGCTGATGGCCATTGAGGTCCGGAAGCCGGCCGCGTCGAGGCCGTTTTCCTTGAGAATCCGCTCCGCGTCCTCGCTGTTGTCCGCGAGCTGCGAGAGGACCTCTCTCACGCTGTCATCATCGCCGAGGGTCTCTCCGAGGGCCTCCCAGACCGAGGCCGGGGCGTCCAGGAGCCGCGAGCTGGTGCCCTCGTGGTCCTCCCACAGGACGTTGGACCACCACGCGATTGCGAAGTGGGGCTCGATGCCGCTGGAGCAGCCGGCGAGCCTGCTGATCGTCCCCGTGGGCGCGATCGTAACGACGCTGGAGTTCCTGACCGGCGGAAGCCCCCGTTCCTTGAGGGCCGAGCGCTCATACTCCGGGAAGGGGCCCCGCTCTTCGGCCACCCGCGCCGACTCGTCCCAGGCGGTGTCTTTGATGAAGCCCGCGACCTTGTCGGTCAGCTCCAGGGCTTCTTCGCTGTCGTACGGAACGCCCAGCTTCACCAGCGCGTCGGCCCAGCCCATTACGCCGAGCCCGATGCGCCTCGTGGCCAGGTTCACCTCGCGCAGCTTGTCCAGCGGGAAGGTGTTCACCTCGATCACGTCGTCCAGGAACCGGACGGCGGTGCGGATGGTGCGCTCAAGGTCTTCCCAGTCGAACCCGGTGGTCCCCACGTGCTTGTACAGGTCGATCGAGCCGAGGCAGCAATTGCCGTAGTTCTCCAGGAACTCCTCTCCACATGGGTTGGACGTCTCGATGAGCCCGAGCTGGGGATTCGGAGCCGTTTCCCATACGCGGTCGATGAAGACGACGCCCGGGTCTCCGGTCTTCCATGCCGACTCGACGATCTCGTTCCAGATCTCACGTGCGGGGACCGTGTCAACGACCTCGTTGATCGGCCCGTCGCCTCTGTCGCGCGGGCTGATGAGCTCCCACTCGGCGTCTTCCTTGACGGCTTTCATGAAGGCGTCGGTGATCTGGACGGAGATGTTGAAGTTCTGCAGAGCGTCGTCGCCGTCCTTGCAGTGGATGAACTCCCGGATGTCCGGGTGGCTGTCCCTGAGCTGTCCCATGTGGGCTCCCAGCCGGAAGGCGCCCTGTGTGAGTGTGGCGCCCACGGCCGAGTAGAGCTTCATGATGGCGATGGGGCCGCATGCCTGCCCGTGAGTGGTCGATATCACGTCTCTCTTCGGCCGCAGCTTCGAGAAGCCGAACCCGATGCCGCCGCCCCATTTCTCGATCATCGCGGCGTCGTGTGCGACCTGCATGATCGACTCCATTTCGTCTCCGGGCGAGACGACGAAGCAGGCGGACAGGCAGCCCCGGCCGGTCCCGGCGTTGACGAGGGTAGGGGAGTTGGGGAGGAACTTGAGCGACGCAATGAGGTTGTAGAAGCGGGACTGCCACATCGCGCGGACCTCCTCCTCCTCTGCGGCCGCTACCGCGGAGGAGACCCTATGGAACAGGCCTTCAGGGGTCTCTATGGGGTTGCCTGCATCATCCTTTCTCAAGTAGCGCTTTTCGAGAATGACCCGGGCGTTGTCCGACAGCTCGGACTCGGGCTTGCTCCCTCCTTCAAGTGACTCCTTGACTGCCTCCTTGATTTCAGGGGGAAGCCCCGCCGATTCAAGGGCGCCCACGACATCGTCCAGCACGAACTGGCGGCTGTCGGAGGACTCTCTGCGGCCTGTACTCTTTTCGGTCAACATCTACGCGGTCTCCTGGTTGGGTATTGTGCCGTCTCCCTGGAGACTAGCATAAAGAGAACATAGGGTCTAGGAACGAAGAGGTTCCTTCCCGGCTGTTTAGGCCGGGCGGGCCTGCGGCTTTTTGGGCCGCCCGCGTCCGCGGCGCCGCGGAGAGGAGGACGGAACCTCTCCCTCCAGGAACGAGAGCTGGTTGGCCGGCGCGGTATCGACCGGTGGCTCCAACAGGGCGTTTATCTCCTCCCTGAAGCTCTCAAGGTCTCTGAAGTCCCGGTACACACTGGCGAACCGGATGTAGGCCACACGGTCGAGGCTCTTCAGCCGGTCCATCACCATCTCGCCGATCAGCTGGGCCGGGAACTCCGCGCGCCCGCTCTCGAGGAGCTGATTTGTGATATCTTCCGCGGCCTTGTCGATCGTGCCGAGCGCCAACGGCCGCTTCGCGCAGGCCGCGGCCATGCCCGCCCGCAGCTTGTCCGCGCTGAACTCCTCGCGCCGGCCGTCGTTCTTGACAACCAGGAGGGTCTCCGTATGGGCCGCCTCGTACGTCGTGAAACGAAGGCTGCAGCGGAGGCACTCACGCCTCCGCCGGGTGCCGTCGGCGGCGTCCCTGGAGTCGATCACCTTGGTGTCTTTATGGCTGCAGAACGGGCAGAGCATCGTAAAGGCCACTACCTAAAATAGCACAACCTATCGTGTTGAGCCTCAGTGATAGTACCAGATGTTGGGGAATGGCAACTAGTGGAGTCGGTATATTTTTTGGGAATTTTGGCGAACGTCCCCCGTGCGTTGGGTGCTCGGTCCCGGCGCGCAGGATCGACTACGCGGGTGGTCTGCTGACAGGCCCTGAGGCAGCAAGGACTGTACTACCCCTCCGATGGCGTCGGTGGATTGCGGTACAATGCCATTGGGAAATGCCATTGGGAATCGGCAACTCTTGCCATCCACGGAGAGGCCAATGAGAGAGCTAACAGTTGTTTTGGACGATGAGGGTCTCTATACGGCAATAGAAGTGGAGGCTAAGACTACAGGCAACACTGTCTAGGACGTAGTCATTCAGGCCCTGCGGCAATGGCGGGACGACTGTGAGCTGGATGCCATGGAGAGGACTGAGCTGGCGGAGGCTCGCAGAGAATGGGAGGAAGAGGGCGGGGTGGAAGCTCATGTATTCTTCGACGCCCCACTTTGTAAGGGCCAATCCTCACAACACACGAATCTTCGGTCTTGACAAACAGAACGCCTGTCCGCATAATGTTTTTATGTCCCGATCACCTTCCAGCATTGCAGTGCAGAGCCCGATCCGTACTCCATGCGGGAGCCTGCCTCCCCGGACTGTCCAGTAAATGTCCAGATTCTGTTCAGTTTGTGTCCAGTAAGTGTCCAGCATCTGACGTCTGAGTCGGAGCCTCCAGCTATGAGATTGTACGAAGTGGACAGTTTCAGCAGTTTTCGGCGAAGGCTACGAACCCCGAGCCGCGTACTCGATACCTGGAAGTCAAAAGTGGGTACGCGTGAGCCCAAGTCTCTCCTTGACACCCGCACCCGTGGCTTATACTGTTCCAGCAGGTGACAACCCGGTAGAAGCCGAGCGGAGGTAGAGCCAATGGACAAGGTCGGGGGAGGTGGTCTGCTCCTCGTCGGGATACTGATCGCCGTCGTGGGAATCCTCATACAGTGGGACTTTCTGGCGTGGCTACTTAACCTAGTTGGGTGGGTTATCGTGGTCGTCGGCGTAGTTGTAGCTATCGTTGGCCTGGTGAAGATATTCTCGGGCGGCGGCTCGAGCGACGACTTCTAGCCAAGAGACTGGAGGAGGGAAGCAGATGGGAGTCCTTTCGAGGATGTCGACAGTCGTCAAGTCCAAGATGAACCGCATGCTCGACAAGGCGGAGGACCCGCGGGAGACGCTCGACTACGCATATACCAAGCAATTGGAGATGCTGAGGAACGTCAAGCGCGGCGTCGTCGAGATGGTGACGACCAAGCGGCGGCTGGAGATGCAGGCGGCCAAGGTCCGGGAGAGCATCGTCACGCTCGACAAACAGGCGGCGCAGGCGCTCAACGCCGAACGCGAAGACCTGGCCCGCTTGGCCCTCCAGCGGAAGCAGACGGCGCTCATCGAGCTGGAAGGGCTCGACGTGCAGGTCGTCGGCCTGGAAGCCGAGCAGAAGAAGCTGACGATGGCGGAGCAGCGCCTCCAGGCCAAGGTCGAAGCGTTCCGTACGAAGAAGGAGATCACCAAGGCTCAGTACAACGCCGCCCAGGCGCAGGTGAGGATCGGCTCGGCCCTCTCCGGTCTGTCGGAGGAGATGGGTGACGTCTCCCTGGCCATCGAGCGCGCGGAGACCAAGACCGAGAATATGCGGGCAAGGGCCGGCGCCATAGACGAGCTCGCGGAGGCGGGCGTGCTGGACGACTTCTCGGGCCGTCAAGACGCCATAGGGAAGGAGTTGGCCCAGCTCACTGCCTCCCAGAACGTAGAGGACGAGCTGGCCACCCTCAGGTCCTCGCTGCCTTCAGGGAGCAAGAAGGCGCTGTCGGAGGGTAGCCGATGATCGTTCGAATCCTGACGGAAGGCCAGTTCAGCCTTCCAGGCGCTCATCTCGACGAGCTTAACGACATAGACAACAGGCTCGTGGAGGTGGTGGAGCGGGAGGACAGGGCCGAGTTCAACAGGCTCCTGGAGGAGCTTCTGGACGTCGTCCGCAACAACGGGACCCCGGTCCCGTTAGATGAGATCGTCGAGTCAGACCTCGTCCTGCCCGATCCAGACATCACCCTCGAAGAGGCGGCGGAGCTGTTTACCGGCGAGGGAATAGTCCCCGACTAAACTCCCTGACCAGCCTCTGGAACGGGTTACCTGAGAGCGAGTACCAGCCCTCCAGGCTGCGCTCGACCGGGATGCCTTCCTCTTCCATGATCGCCCCCATGCGCATCTCGGCCGCGTTGTCGCGCCGGCCTTCGCTCCTCGCTCCGGTCGTCATCAGCACTATCTTGTCCGAGCCATAGTACTGGAACGCGGCCATGACGATGGCCAGACCCAGAATGAACATCCAGGGTATCCCTGCCCAGAAGAGCAGCCCCATGAATGCCACGTAAACCAGCATGAGAACTGTGAAAGACATCCGGGACGTCAGCTCCGGGTCCCTTCCGTAGCCCCTCTGTCTCATTCCGAGTCCTCCTTGCCCGGCTCGCTTGAGCGGGCAGCTAAGCACGCGCCTCCCAGGCAACGAAAAGCGGCGGGCCCAGGTTTCTACGGGCCAGCCCTGTGTAGGCGCCCACGCCGTTTGGTATATTGCTGGAGTGGAATGATGATGGAGACCGTTGGACATCCGCGGGCGGTCAACGCTCTGAGGCGCGGCCTTGAAGAGGGACGGCTGTCACACGCCTACCTGATCGCCGGTCCGGCCCACGTGGGCAAGATGACCCTGGCCATGGACCTGGCCCGCATGGTGAACTGCGCTGCGGACCTTCCCCCGTGCGGCGAGTGCCGTCATTGCGGGCGCATTGGACAGGGCCTGCACGCAGACGTCCGCGTCGTCGGACCCGGGTACGGAGGAGACGAAGCCGCTCAGAGCAAGTCCAGCATCGGCATCGGGGAGGTCCGTGCGCTGCAGAGAGAGGCCAACCTCAAGCCCTTCGAGGGCGGCACCAGGGTGTTCATCGTCGAGGATGCCGAACGCCTCACACCAGAGGCCGCCAACGCCCTGCTCAAGACGCTTGAGGAGCCGCCGGACCAGGTCGTGCTGGTGCTCCTCGCCTCTGAGCCGTCAGTGCTGCCTCTGACCGTGTTGTCGCGCTGCCGACAGATCGAGCTCCGACCGATGCCGGTCGAGCAGGTCGCGCACGAGCTGCGGTCACGCAACGGAGCGGACTCCTTGCGCATCGAAGAGATCGCCAGGGTCTCCGGCGGCAGGCTGGGCTGGGCGCTGCGGGCCGTGCGGGAGCCGGAGCTGATCGACGGCCGGGCTGAGCGCCTCCAGGAGGTCCGGGATGTCCTGGAGGGAACGCTCGAGGTACGTTTCGCATATGCGGCCAAGCTCGCATCCCGGTTCGCGAGCGACCAGGAGTCAGTAGTCGAGGAGCTTGACCTTTGGCGTTCCTGGCTAAGGGACGTCTTCCTGCTCAAGGAAGGCCGGGAGGACCTGTTACTCAATCTTTCGATGACGGATGCGCTCCGATCTTCCGCATCCGCGCTGTCGGCGGCTGAGATTGCCGATGCGGTCCACGCCGTCGACGAGACGCTGGACCTGCTTAGACGCAACGTCAACGCAAGGCTGGCGCTGGAGCGGCTCATGCTCCGGTTGCCCTCGCTGCGGACGAAGGGAATGGAGTAGCACAATGCCGAATACAGCAGGGGTCAGATTCGAACCCTCCGGACGCGTCCAATACGTCGACGCGGGTGATCTCGACCTGTCGCCTGGAGACATAGTCGAGGTCGCTACAGGGGTAGACACGACGACCAGCGGGAGGGTCGTTTTCGGGCCTCACCAGCTGGTCCACTCCGACTTGAGGGGGCCCATGGACGTGGTGCTATGGAAGGTCGACACCGCTCTTGAACCGTCAACCGGGGACTAGAGGCCGACTACCTCGGCGGCCCAGATTCCCCACCTGACATGGTTGGGGGCTGCTTGGTGTGCTTTCAGGGGGTGTCCGGGTGTCGACCAGGGGTGACGCATGACATGATCGGGCATCGGACAGGGTCTCGGGTGCCGTCTTTGAGGGGTATCGGCAGCGGTTCGCTGCCAATTGTGGCTGTTCTCAGGCCGAAGAAGGCATGGCCCGGCCTGGCAACTCGGCAGAGTCGCCTACAAACCGATGCTCCAGGCAGGGTCGCCCTACGCTCGATACGGCTCGGCAGCCAGCGCCAATATCCTCTGCCGCGCCCTGAGCAGCAACTCGTATGAGGGATGGCCACGGGCAAGACGGATGATCAACCTCCTGGCGTGACGCATCACACGGCCCGGTAGGGCGATCAGGGCGAAGCGCACCGCCTTCAGACGCTTGCCCACCCACTGTCCGCCCAAGACCTGCCGCTTCATGGCAGAGTTCAGGTTGAAGGCCAGCACCGATATGGCCCACCATGCGGCGTTGGCCCCGAACAGCCCCGACGGCAGCCGGCCCCCAGCCAAGTCACTCTTCAGAACGCTGTGGACCTCCTCGCCCTTACCGCACCTCTGTCTCGACCACCAGATCAACTCATCTGCCGCAATGCTCCGGTTGGTCACCACTCCGAAGACCTTGTACCAGCCTCTGTTGGACAGCTCCATCGCGGGGAACGGAAGCTCCATCTGCCCCTCCATTCCCGGCAGAGACTGTTCGATCAACCGCTCCCTGGTAGCTATGAACCGATACTCAGGGCTGTTCTTGGAGTGCCCTATCCAGTTGGGCACGAAGTTCACCTCAGTCCACTGCTGGCCCGTGTCCACACGATGCTCCCCAACCTTGCGGTACAGCGTCTGCCAGTCTTGCTCGGCGACCTCGGACACCGCACGGCGGAACTCCGCCGTCACGTCGACCCCAACCGCAAACTCGATCACCCCGAACCGCTCGTCTCTACCCTCCGCGCAGTACCGCAGCAACTCCCGCTGGTACCCCGCCGTGTCAGACCGCAGCATCACCTTTTCCACCCGTGTAGACAGATGCTCCAGTGCTTCAACCAACACTCGCAACTGCTGATGGCCCGCAGGTACGTTGCCGTCCCTAAACTCCGAATGCACGATCAACTCGGCCTCTGACCAGTAGGTGATCAGCGGCTGGTACGCCCTGTACTTCTTGTAGCTGGGGAGCGCCTCGTGCTTGCGCGTCTCCACCAGTGTGGCATCCATGTCCAGAGTGGCCTCGGTCTGAGGCGAACGGCTCTGCACGAAGCCCACTAGGTCGGCGTTCACCTTGCGCAGACCCTTCATAGCTCCATTGGGAGCAGGTATGAATGCTCTGTGAGCTTCCCGCTTCGCCTCCTCGCCCGCGTCATGGAACCTCTCCAGATACCGGAACACCGCAGACTCCGACGGCACGCTCCGACGACGCTCGACTCGCCATCTCTTCTCCAACGCCCTGCGCTCGCTGAGACGCATACCATAGGTCTCGAATTCTCGAAGCATCCTGCACAACCCTCTGTCCTTCTCAAGGAGATCAAGGTCGGACACCGACTCGCCCCCTGCCAAGTTCAGCAGCATCAGCGAAATGATCATCTGGCTGTCCGTCCAGCCCTGACCTCTCTCCCGCAGTCTCATGTGGCGCTCTACCGATGACCTCAAACCCGCTGCTTGCATCAACTCCACGTACGTCATCAGGCCGGACAGTCCCGTCATACCTGTCGAGCCCTGCTCCTGTTCGTACTGGAATGCCAGTAAGCCTTGCTTCATAATAGCTGCACCTCGTTGGTGATCGTTTCTCTTGGTCAAGAAACATCTTAGCCCGCTTCGTGGCGGGCGCCAACGAGGTCCTTCTCTTATCTAGGTGGGGAATCTGGGGACCTGCTACCTGGCCGCGCGGTCAATTGGACTGTGGGGTGTGAGATGCTGCGCTGGTGCGCATCAACGCGTGTCAACGACGAAGCCGACAATAAGGGATTGTGGTTGGCAGGGGGCTCACTCTGGTATCGTAGGCGCGACGCTGCCCGTGATGAAAGGACAACGCGCTTTGTCCACCCTGACTTGATTGTCTTCCAGAATACCCGAGACCAGCGGAGCACTATCGATGGCCGGTTTCCACTTCCAGTCTGAAGACCCAGTTCCGCCAATCCAGTCCCTGGAAGACTATTTCAAGGAGGAAGGGACCTCGATAGTACAGGCCGCGTTCAAGCACACTTACTTCGTCCAACCCGATGCAGTCCTCAACAGAACCCCTTATTTCCCGGATAGAGCGAGACGCAGCCGGAAACACTACCGAGGAATCGACAAAGGGAAACACACGACCTGGAGAGCTGGGGACGGAAGGGATATTATCCTGGACGACAACTCGAGGGCCCAGATGGCTTGGGAGAAGTACACCGGTTACAAACTGATGAAGAAATCGGGCTATGGAGTGCGCCACATCTGGGGAAATACCCATAACCCCGACGCATTCACCGCAGGCTGGAACCTGTGCTATATGCCTTTCTGGGCAGACATGCTGACCGAGAAACAACACCCCCACCCCGAACTGCCGGAGGCAATCCGCCAAGCATCTTGGGATCTCTTCTTTTCCGGTACTCGCGTGTGCGAACCGCCAGACTTCGTCAGTAACCCGGGCCTTGACCTCGATGCTCTTCTTGGCGGAAAGTCCTTGCTGATCTTATCTCGAGAATCCCGTAGCACCGTCCCGCAGTCAGCACGTGAGAATCAACAGGGGCCTACTCTCCCGATCACCTTGGAACCAGCCAACTCGGAAGACTTCCTAAGCGCTCTACTACGAACGAAGAAAGCGTGGATCGAAGTACGGTATAAAGATGGACGGAAGGAAGTGCGCCCTTGGAATGCAACTCGGATGAAGTCCACGTCCAATGTACGTGGGAACCTAAGAAGCAGACCGGAGTTTCGAAATAGGGCCTGGCAAGAAAACGGCATTGCTAGTACCGTTTCAATCTGAATATGATGGATAGATGTGTTGAAGTTTAGTACGAGCGTCCTGAGTGGAGAAGCGCCAGTCTATGACGGCGACAGCCTCATTGCGCTTACGTTCCAGCGCCGAGACCCCTCGCTTCAGTATCACCTCGTCGCTGATTCGACGGTTGAGACACTGGTTGCTAAATACGCTCAACTCTATCTCAGCCATGTTCAGCCAACTGCCGTGTAGAGGAGTGTAGTGGAACTCCAGGCGCTTGGCGATGCGCCGCGCTTCGGCTGGCTTGAAGGCATCGTACAACGAGCCCAGCTTGTGAGTGTTGAGGTTGTCCAGCACCAACCGTATCGTCTCTGTGTGAGGGTATGCATCATCAACCAGCCACCTCATCTGATGAGCGAAGTCCACAGCAGTGCGCCGCTCGGTCACCTCGACATGCCGCCAGCCAGCTTTCGGCTCACAGAACATGAACAGGTTTCGAGTGCCGTTTCGCTTGTACTCGTAGTCATATCGTTCCACCCGACCCGGCTTGGCCCCGATGACCGGTCTCTTATCGGCCACCAGTTGCCTGGATGTCTCGTCGAAACAGACCACGGGATGGTCCGGGTCGTAGTCTGCGTGGTAGAGGTCCAGCACGTCCTCCATTCGAGCCACGAACTCCCCGCTCACCTCCGGGATGCACCACTCCTTCTTCTTCCACGGCTTGAGTTCGTTTTTTTGAGTATCTGGCGCACCGTCTCGAGGGAGATGCTCTCGGCAAACCCCATCGCCACCACCTTGTCGGCAAGCAGTTGGATCGTCCAATCCGCGTGTCCTTCGGGTGCGTCGCTGCACGCGATGGCTATCAGATGTGCTTCCTGTCTGCCGTCCAACTTGCGCTTCTGTCCCGGTCGAGGGCGCTCATTGAGTGCGCTGTCGAGTTCCTCCTTCACAAACCGCGTGCGCACACGTCCCACCGTGGATGCGCTTATCAATAGGCCGCTGGCGATGTCACGGTCGGTCATGCCTTCGTCCGCCTTCAGCAACACCAGCGCTCGCTTGACCTTACGGGCCGAAGTCTCGCCACGACTCGCCATCTGCTTGAGATGTGTCCGTTCCGACTCGTTCAACTCCACCTTGTACTTGAGAGCAGCCATGTCTTCGTATGTCCTCTCTATAGGATCATACATAAGACTAACCTATTTCTTATACTTGTCAAATACAGATGGAACCGGTACTAGCCTGAGGGTTAGCATCGACCAGATTGGCGCAGACGAGGCGGCGCCGGGATCCGTCCTCGACTCGTGAGTAATGTAGGCTTCCGCCGTTGACTATGCAATCGACGTACCCCGCTGCTCCTGAGCTGGCTATCACACGCTGGTTCAATACCGCCGACAATCCGACTCTGGCCGATCTCAGAGGCGAGGTTGTTGTAATCGAGGCGTTCCAGATGCTCTGTCCCGGCTGCGTCTCCCACGGGCTGCCGCAGGCCAAGCGCATCCAGCAGGCCTTCGGCGGCGACGTCACCGTGCTCGGGCTCCACTGCGTGTTTGAACACCACGAGGCCATGACCCCTGTGTCACTCGAGGCGTTCCTGCACGAGTACCGCATAACGTTCCCCGTCGGCGTGGACGCCCACGACCCCGGGGTCGCCCAGCCCATCACGATGGGCCGGTTCCAGCTGCGGGGCACCCCGAGCCTCGTTGTCATCGACCGGGCCGGACGCATCCGCGTCAACGCCTTTGGCCAGGTCGACGACCTCGCGGTCGGCGCAATCCTCGCCCGCCTGATCGACGAACCTCGCTCCGAGCCGAAGGCCGACTGCGACTCCGGCATCGGTTGCCCTGTTCCAACCCAGGCGTCCAACCCCTAGCCGGCGCCTCCCGCCAGAATCAAGTCAGGCCCACCATCTCAGGCCAACGTGTTCTGCAGTAAGAGCCGCGTCGGAGCTTCTTTGGATGCAGTGCTGATCCACCCGAAACAGGTCATTCGAGGTGCAATGGGATGATCCTCGGGCTGCTCGCTGTCTCGATACTGAATGCTCTCTCCGCCGTTCCGATGGCGCTACGGGCAAGACACGATTTTGCCCGTCAAGGACGACTCTCTTTGCCGGTCGCGATCTGGTCTGGATTAAACATGCACGCTCACGCAGCGATTACGTTCACGCTTGCATGGCTGGACCGTGGTTCGCTCAACGAACCAACACCGGTCAGTCTGGCACTCGGTCTAGTCATCGCAAGTATCGGAGGGGGGCTCATCGTGGCAGGGCGCCGCGAATACGCGAGTCTGTCCCGGCTCTATGGACTCCTGGAAGACAAACTGCTTACCACGGGCATTTACCGATATTCGCGTAATCCGCAGTAAGTAGGCTACTGGCTCGTGATGTCAGGGGCAGCCATGGCGAGCCTTTCCCAATGGACATTTCTCCTCGCGTTCGGATTTGCACCCATCGTCCACTTATACGTACGGGGTGTTGAAGAGCCTCACCTACGCTCCGTATTCGGAGAGAGGTATCTCGCATACTGCGACAGGACACCTCGATACCTGCGACTCAAAAGGTAACGTTCACGGGATGTGCCGGATGCCAAGGCTGAGGGACCAATCCTCTCCGCCCTGCCCACTGCCTCTACCCCGTCTCCGGCCTGCTGCACGACCTCGAAGTCGCCCGAACGTTCCACCACCTCCCGTAGGCCGTCCCTCACGATGGGATGGTCGTCCACAAGCATCGCCTTGATCCGTTCCGTTGAATCTCAATTGTCGGTCTGTACGAAGACCTACTCTGCCGTTCGCGGTGTTCTGCCTCAGGCATCGTAAAGCACATTTGCTCTGTCCCGGTTGCGTCTCCCACGGTTGCCACAGGCCAAGCGCATCCTGCAGGCCTTTGGCGGCGACGTCACCGTGCTCGGGCTCCACTGCGTGTCAAGGGCGGAGAGAAATCAGGCCGTGTGGCGGAGCAAAAGTGTACCACTTGAGCGGCGATGTTCAGCGAAAATATCCGCCTACGACGGGTGTCGTCGGGAGCCCTTAGTCGCAGCGAGGTTGGTGGAGCCTATGCGTCAGGGGAATCGCTGGCTGAGCGCGTGGTGACGGCCTGCCGGCTCTGCTTGAGGCGGTAGCTCTCGCCGTTCATTTCCAGGATGTGAACTCTGTGAGTGAGGCGGTCCAGCAGGGCGCCGGTCAGTCTCTCCGAGCCGAAGACCTCGGTCCACTCATCGAAGGGCAGGTTGGTGGTGACCAGGACCGACCCCCTCTCGTATCTCTGGCTGAAGACCTCGAAGAGGAGCTCCGCGCCGGTCTTGGAAAGTGGTGCGAAGCCAAGCTCGTCGACGATGAGCAGCTTGAGTCGGGCCAGCTTCTTCTGGAGGTTGAGCAGTCGCCGCTCGTCCCTGGCCTCGATCAGCTCGTGGACCAGCGAGGCGGCCGTGGTGAAGCCGACCGACAGTCCCCTCTGGCAGGCGGCGAGCCCCAGACCGAGGGCCACATGGGTCTTGCCGGTGCCGCTGTTGCCTATGGCGATGACGTTCTCCCGCCGGTCTACGTACTCGCAGCGTGCCAGCTGCACGGCCAGGTGCTTGTTCACCGACGGCATGGCCAGGAAGTCGAAGGTGTCGAGGCTCTTGGTGGCAGGGAAGCGTACAGCCTTGATCCTGCGGTCAACCATCCGATGATGGCGGTCTATCAGCTCAAGCTCAGAGAGCCTCAGCAGGTAGCCCGGATGGTCGACGCCCTCGGCGGCGCACTGGCCGGCTACCTTGCCGTACTCTCTCAGGAACGTCGGCAGCTTCAGCTCCTTGAGGTGATGCTCCAGCAGCACCGTAGACCTCTCGCTCACCGCCCGATCCCCGACATGAGCGCCATGTAGTCGCTGGCTGCTGTCTTCGTCACGGTGACCCTGGGCAGGTAGGGGTACAGCTCCAGGTCGAGTCTCTGGGGACGGCCCTCTATCCTGCACAGCACCAGGTGTTTGATGGCGTCGAAGCTTATGGCGCCGAGCCTGAGGGCATCACGCACGGCCTCGTACACCTCCTCCTTGCGGAAGTTCTCCACCAACCGCAGCACCTGTACGAACTCACGCTTGCCTCGCCTGCCCATCCTCGACTCCAGCAGTCTGCGCAGCATGCCGAACTCCTCCGGCAACTCCCACCCGGCCAAAGGAGCAGCCTGGTCCAGCGCTCCCGTCTTGCGCTCCAGCAGCGGCAGGTAGTGGACAGGGTCGAAGACGAAGTCGTCGCGTTCGTATGAGCGCGGATGCCGGGCTATCACCTCTGCCCCGCAGCTGATCACCACGTCACCCACATAGCCGCGCACCACCACCTCCCTGTGACCGTAGGCCACGGGCACCGAGTAGTCGTTGGTCCGGTACCGCACCAGGGACAGGGAGCTGACACGGCTCACGTGCTTGTCGCTGGCGTCGTATGGCACGGCGGGGAACGCCAGCAGGGCTTCCAGGTCACGCTCCATCCGCTGGCCTATCGTCTCCCTGTGCCCACGCAGCTGTCTCCCCATCCGTTCCAGGCACCTCTCCTCGAGGTAGGCGTTGAGCGCATCGAAGCTCGGGAACGACGGCACAGGCACCAGGAAGTTCCGGCGAGCATATCCCACCAGCCCCTCGACCTTGCCCTTGTCGTTACCCTTGCCGGGACGGCCGAACCGATCCTCGAACAGGTAGTGCGACACCAGCTCCGAGAACACACGAGTACGCTGGCGCCGGCCGTCTCCCAGGATCCTGGCCACAGCCAGTCTCGTGTTGTCGTACAAGATGCTCCGCGGCACGCCGCCCAGGAACGAGAACGCCGAGACGTGACCGTCGCAGAACGCCTCGGTCGTCTCTGCGGGGTAGGCCTTGACGAAGCACGCGTCGCTGTGGGGAAGGTCCAGCACGAAGTAGTGGATGGTCTGCTCCACTCCTCCGATGACCGCCTTCGCCTGGCCGAAGTCGCACTGGGCATCACCAGGAGGATGGGAGAGCGGAACGTACATCTCGCGTGTCCGGCGCCGTCGCTCGCGCACGTAGTCCTTGACTATCGTGTACCTGCCACCGAACCCGTGCTCCGCTCTCAGACGGTCATAGATCCGCTTCGCAGTGTGGCGCTGCTTCCTCGGAAGACGCCGGTCCTCTTCCAGTATCCGGTCGATCACCCCGTGGTACGGGTCCAGCTTAGCCCGAATCCACCGAAGGAGGGCGTCGGGTCAGTGTCCTGAAGCGGCAAGAGGGTGCTCCTGTGAATCTGGGATAATGGTTTTGAAACAGCAAAGCCGACCCCAGAACAAGGAGCACCCGATAGATGCTAGCACGCAACCATCCCGACCGCATCCGTATCGCCTTCGACGACCACCGCCTGGTGGCCAATGCTGGGCTGCTCCTCCCGGTGACCCTAGCCCAGCACCTGGGCCTGCGTGAAGTCGTCGACAGCCACGTCGACCTGGGAGACGCGCCGGGGCGAGCGAACCCAGGAGACAAGATGCTGACCCTGGTGGCCTCGGCGCTGGCTGGGGGCGACTTCATTGACGACGCCGACGTGTTGCGTACCGGCGGGACAGCTGGCGCCATCGGCTGCGTAGTCAAGGCGCCATCCACCCTGGGAACTTTCCTGCGCAGCTTCCGGTGGGGCCACGTCCGCCAGTTGGATCGGGTGAGCCGGGAGTTGCTGTCCCGGGCCTGGGCCGCTGGTGCGGGACCCGGCGAAGGGCCGTTGACCATCGACTTGGACTCCACCATGTGCGAGACCTACGGACTGGCCAAGGAGGGGGCGCGTCACCATGGTTACGATGGCCAGCGGGGCTATCACCCGCTGCTGGCCATCGCCGCCGGCACCGGCGACGTGCTGATGTCTCGGCTGCGCGAGGGCCGCGCCAACACCGTTCGGGGCGCCGCCCACTTCCTGCGGGAGACCGTGGGCCGGGTGCGCCATGCTGGGGCTACAGGACAACTCACGGTGCGGGCCGACAGCGGCTTCTATGCCCACGCCCTGGTCGTCGTCTGCCGCAAGATGGATGTCCGCTTCTCCATCACCATCCGCCAACACGCCCGCCTCAGGGAGTTGATTGAGGCGATTCCCGAGGAGGACTGGACGCCCGTCCCCTACTGGATGGACGGCGGCGCCGACGTGGCCGAGACCACCTACACTCCCTTCCAGGGTGAGCCCGAAGCCGCCCCAGTGCGGCTCATCGTCCGGCGGGTGAAGCCCACGCCCGGTTCCCAACTGGCCCTCTTCGCCAGCTACAGCTATCACGGCTTCATCACCGACCGGGACGGGGAAACCCTGGAACTGGAGGCCGACCATCGCCGCCACGCCGAGATTGAGAATGCTATCCGAGACCTCAAGCACGGCGTCGGCCTCAACCATCTCCCCTCGGGCCGCTTCCCCGCCAACGGCGCATGGCTGGCCGTCCAGGTGCTGGCCCATAACCTGGCCCGCTGGACCGCGCGCATCGGTCTGGACGAGGGGGTGGTGACCACCAAGACCCTCCGGCGGCGCTTCTTCTCCCTGGCCGGACGGCTCACCCGCTCGGCCCGCCGCCTCACTTTGCATCTGCCACAGGGCTGGCCTTGGGAAACCCAGTTCACTCGCGCGCTGGCTCGATTGCGAGCCCTGCCATTGCCTGCCTGACGGCACCGACGGCGCCTGACACGTCCACCAGACTACCCAACCGACCCACAGAGTCGCACCGGCCCGGTCCGCGATTGTCTTCCCCTGCATGCTGTCCCGCCGACCCCGCCCCAGCGCCGCTGCCCAGGACCGCCATCGGCGCCCCCAACGACAACCAAAGGCCGCCACCGGCCCCATTTATCGGAATCGAGCGCGGACCGTCGCGTCCCACGGCCCTCACCCCTTGTTCCAACCCCAAGGCCGCTCCGCATCGGTGGATTCGGGCTTAGGGCGACGCGGCGGTGACTGTCGACGGTACCCGGGTGGCACCGAGTACTCCAGCATCTTGCGCACCGTGTCCCGGTGCAGCCCGAACACCCGGGCAGCCTCTCGCGTGCTCATCCCTTCCACCATGCAGGCCCGGCGCACTCGAACGTACAGTTCCACTTTGTACATCCTTCACACCTTCCATCGAGTTGCCTCCAACTCTATAGAAGGCGGCGGGTGGTCCAGTTTTGCAGCGCCACTCCCGGACGCTCACCCCCGCCTCGCCGGTCCATTATTACTCCGCCCTTTACAACTGCGTGTTCGAACACCACGGGCCATGACCCCTGTGTCACTCGAGGCGTTCCTGCACGAGTACCGCATAACGTTCCCCGTCGGCGTGGACGCCCACGATCCCGGGGTCGCCCTGCCCATCACGATGGGCCGGTTCCAGCTGCGGGGCACCCCGAGCTTGGTTGTCATCGACCGGGCCGGACGCATCCGCGTCAACGCGTTTGGCCAGGTGGACGACCTCGCAGTCGGCGCCATCCTCGCTCGCCTCATCGACGAACCTCGCTCCTAGCCGTAGGCCGACTGCGACTCCGGCATCGGATGTCCTGTTCCAACTCAGGCGTCCAACCCCTAGCGGGCGTCGGCGACCTCGCGGCAGTACAGCAATATCAGTAGAAGTCCGTCCCTTGCCATGAGGGCGTGTCAAACGCCAAGAGGTATGTACCAGTAGAAGGGGAGATCGCCAGGACCTATAGACCACTTCGCCAGGAGGTTTGACCACCCTGGGCGCCGGATTGGCGACCATTGCTGCAGCCTGGATGTAAGGAGCAGCGATGGCGTACAGGGAGGTGTCGAGAGTGGAGATAGCAGAAGTGGTGCGCCGCTGGCAGTCGGGCAACAGCCAGCGGCAGATAGCGACCGGTACGGGGCTGTCGAGGGCGACAGTCCGCAGGTACATCGTGGCGGCCATGGGAGCGGGTCTGGCCCGGGACGGTCCTGCTCCGAGTGAGGATCAGCTAAGTCGCCTGGCCGGGCTGAACCTGTGCACCCCTCGGAAGGTGGAGACGCCGACCGAGGAGGTCCTTGTCCCCTGGGCGGACCAGGTCTACGAGTGGCTCACCGCCGACCGTCTGCAGGTGACCCGTATCCATGAGCTGCTTGCGGGCCGAGGCTGCCGGGTCTCGTACACGTCGTTGAGGCGGTTCATCCAGCGACGGGGCTGGCAGAGGCGAAGTCCGGCGACTGTACGGATGGGGGAGAGCGCACCCGGCGAGGTGGCGGAGATGGACTTCGGTCGTCTGGGTTTGATAGAGGACCCGGCGACGGGCCGCCGCCGGGTGGTCTGGGCGCTGATCATCGTTCTGACATACTCGCGGCACAGCTTCGTCTGGCCGACCTTCAGCCAGAAGCTTGTCGATGTGATCGAGGGGTTGGAGGCTGCTTGGGCCTTCTTCGAGGGCGTTCCCAAGTACCTGGTGATCGACAACTTCCCCGCAGCAGTGGCTGGTGTCGATCCGCTCCATCCCCGTCTCACGCGCGGCTTCCTGGAGTACTCCCAGCACCGGGGCTTCATCTCAGACCCGGCGCGGGTGCGCCATCCCCGGGACAAGCCCCGCGTGGAGCGTGGAGTGCCCTACGTGCGGGAGCGATTCTTCAAGGGCGGGGAGTTCAGGGGTCTGTCGGACATGAGGTCTGCGGCCAGGCGATGGTGTCTGGAAGTGGCCGGACAGAGGATACACGGCACCACCCGCAAGCAGCCCCTGGTAGTCTTCCGGGATGAGGAGCGCCACGCGCTCGGGGAGTGGGACGCAGAGCCCTACGAGATGACCGACTGGCGCACGGCCAAGGTGCATCCCGACCACCACATAGCCTGCCAGTACGCCCTCTACTCGGTGCCCTCTGCGACATGCCCGCCCGGGCAGAAAGTGGAGGTGCGGCTCGGCAGCAAGCTGGTGCGCATCTACCACCGGGGAAGACTGATCAAGGTACACCCGCGCCAGGACCGCGGCGGCAGATCCACCGACCCCGACGACTACCCGGCAGAGCTGAGCGCCTACACCCTCAGAGCGCCGGAGCAGATCAAGCGCAGCGCGGCGTCACAGGGACCGGCCGTGGCAGCCTATGCCGAGCGTCTCTTCGACGGCCCGCTGCCCTGGGCCAAGCTCAGGCAGGGACACAAGCTCATACGCCTGGGAGAACGCTACTCCCCTGAGCGTCTCGATGCCGCATGCCGGAGGGCTCTCTCCGTAGACCTGATCGACGTGCGCCGTCTCGAGCGCATACTCGTCGAGGCCCTGGAGCAGGAGGCCACGCAGCCGGAGCCTCCACCGATGCCCCCAGGTCGATTCGCCAGGCCGGGCGCCGTTTTCGCTCGTGCCAACGGCCGCACCGCTCAATCAGCACAAGGAGAACGCTCATGACCACCACGACCGAACTCACTCCGCTGCTCAAGCGCCTCAAGCTCGGCGCCGTGCTCAACACCCTGCCGGAGAGGGTCGCCCTCGCACGGAGGGAGCAGCTCGACTACGCATCCTTCCTGCAGATCATACTGACCGATGAGATCAACCGCAGAGACCACAGGCGGCTCGAACTCCGCCTCCAGAGGGCCGGCTTCGAGCAGACCTGCCGCCTCGAAGACTTCGACTGGTCCGCATCCATCACACTCGACCGACGACTCCTCGACGCCGCCTTCTCCCTCCAGTTCCTGGCGCGCAACGAGCACGTCCTGCTCGTCGGACCGGTCGGCGTGGGCAAGAGCTTCATCGCTCAGGCCCTCGGATATGCTGCCGTCAGAGCCGGCCATACCGTCCGCTTCGTACATGCCGACGACTTCTTCAGGGCCATGGCTCAGGCCAGGGTGGACCACTCCACGGACAAGACCTTCCGCTCCTTCCTCGCCCCGGACCTGCTCATCCTCGACGACCTCGGTCTCCACAGGATGACCCAACTGCAGTCCATAGACCTCTACGAGCTGGTCATCGCCAGGCATCGTACCGCCAGCTTCGTCATCACCTCCAACAGGGCTGTCGACGAGTGGCTCGGACTCTTCGACGACTCCATCCTGGGCAACAGCGCCCTCGACCGGCTCGCCAACGCCAGCTACCAGATCGTCATAGAAGGCGCCAGCTACCGCGAACGCTTGTCACCCCACAGGGCCCTGCTCGACCGAAAGGAGGTGGTTGACCCTCAAACCTAACGGTGATAATAGTCCATCTACAGGCCCACAGGGTGGCTCAATGACCCTGGCGACGACTGGCCCATAGGTCCTGGCGATTGACAGGCGGCCTGCACTGCGACCTCGTTTAGTCAATCGGCGTTTCTGACGAATGGGGCGGCCAGGTTCGATAGGGTCTCACGGTCTACGTCCGGGAACAGGTCTTCAAGGTGCTGTGTAGTGACTTGGCTGAGGGCGCCAACCGAGGCGCGTACTTGTCTTGCCGCTTCAAGCGGGCCGTTCGGGAGCCGACAGACGAGCTCCAAGGCGTGTCGGTATGAAGCGAGGCCTATTGGCTGAGGCTGCAACCCGAATAGCGTCTGAACGTGCACCGAAAACGCGACTGCGACGCCTTCTCCAAGGTAGTTGCCGTTGCCAGGCACGGGGTTGAGTAGGTGGACGGTTTCGTGAGCCATCTCATGGATCGCGGTGGGCCAGTAGCACTCGCTGTTTGTGCTCAACTCGGCGAACGCCCCGTCAAGTTTGGGTGTGTTGCGTATATAGGGCCCATCGTCTGTGAATCCCGGTTGGTATATCTTCTTGGAGGTGTCCCGTGCTCCGAGAGTGGCTTCGGCAATGGACAGAAGATTCTGCTGAAGCGCCCATAGTGCGCCGGGATCATCTCGAGGGCTGGTCTGAGGCAACTGCATTGGCGTTCCCATGCTCGACACGTGCTAAGTTACGATCTCACATATGAAGTCAATGGAGTCTTCGACTCTGGTCTTAATTGCAGTCAACTGTGGTAGCGAGAATCTGCCTGCGGGGCCATGAGCGCCCGCGTTTAGGTCCTTGAATAGGACCGAGAGATCGTTGATGTTCACCTCGGTGAAATCCTCAAGGGCTCTATTGTCCAAGCCGCTGCGATCCAAACAATAGTGGATTTTGGCGCGGCGGGTAGGTCTGCCTTGCTCAGTCACTTGGCAGTCTGGAAACTGAGACAACACCTCCGCGTCGGGTGCTTCAGTGTTGAGAATGTCCGCGAGGATTTCCCTAGGGATGCTCTGAACAATCGGCTTCAGGCTGGGCCGAGTTGACCGGAGTGGTTTTGGGGGCGTTGAATTGCCTTATGGCGCCGTGGTGGGGGTTAATCTCGGCCTACAACCGGCCCTGATAGGGCGTTTCGCCGCCGTTAGGCCTGATTTTGGGCGCACTTATACAAGGTTTCACGCCGCCAGGTACTGTTCGGCCCTCATCAAGTTGGCAAACCCCAGCAGCGTCATCAGCCGCTGCGTGTTCTTGGACAGTCCCCTGTAGCGGACCTTGGCGTAGCCGAAGTGCCGCTTGATGTACAGGAACGGATGCTCCACCTTAGCTCTGACCGACGCTTTGCGCTTCTCCGACACCGCCTCAGGACTCTCAGGCTCCAGCTTCCGACGCTGGCCGGGCCTCATCGCGACCTGCCACTCCACATCCAAGCCCCGGTTGCCCGGCCTCTTGTCAACTCCCTGATACCCAGCATCTCCCCACACCTGAGACTCCCCACCGTGCAGCAACCGGGGCAACTCAGTCAGGTCATGCACGTTCGCAGATGTCGTGGTCATGCTGTGCACCACTCCCGTCTGCGAGTCCACACCGATGTGCACCTTCATCCCGAAGTGCCACTCGTTACCCTTCTTCGTCTGGTGCATCTCGGGGTCGCGCTCTTTAGCCCGATTCTTCGTCGATGAGGGCGCCGCTATGATGCTCGCGTCCACTATCGTCCCCTCCTGAAGACGGAGACCCTTGGACTCCAGATAGCGGTTGATCTCCTCGAACAGACCCGAGCCTAACGCATGCTCTTCCAGCAGGTGGCGGAAGTTCAGAATCGTCGTCTCGTCCGGCAGCGGCCCAGGCAGTCTCAGCCCTACGAACCGCCTCACCGATTCGACCTCGTAGAGCATGTCCTCCATCCCAGGGTCGCTCAGGTTGTAGAACAACTGCACGCAGTGTATGCGAAGCATCGCCGACAACTCGTAGGGACGCCGACCTCGGCCAGCATTGGGATAGAACGGTCGGATGCGCTCTTCCAACTCTTCCCACGGGATCAGTTCATCCATGCGCTCAAGGAACTTCTCCCTGCGAGTCTTTCGCTTCTTGCTCTCGTAGTCCAAGTCCGCAAACGTCGGCTGGTTCATTGCCTCGCCTCCCACGTCTTCAGGCCTTGGCCCTATGTTACTATCCCGCAAACCACCGGGACTTATTCAGAGCATCCCTAGCGCTAGTGCAAAAGTGTCGGGCAGCGTCGGGATTGTGAGGATTTAGCGCAAAGACGGCACCGGACCAGCGGTCCTGCATGTCCGTAGAATATCCGCTTAACGATTCCGGTAACTTCGTGCTTGTGAGTCCTCCGTCCCCAACCCGGACATGGCTGCTGTCCCCAAGTAGCGTGTTGAGCAAGGTCACGCTGTTTGCAGTGTCTCGTTCAGCGAGATCCGAGAGAAATGGATCCGCATCACTACTGTCTAGCCGTTCATATGCGGAGTAGAGAGCCGCCGCGGATGTATGAAAGGAACTGTAGCGGACGGTGATGGTTTGAGGAGAAAGACTCTGGACAGCGGAGCGTAGTCGTGATCGATTGGCCCTGACACGTGCGTTGTAGGAGCGCACTTCGCGGTTAAAGGCGTCAATCGCCCGTCGGCGTTCAGAGTTGTACTGCCGCACCTTGTTGTTATGGGTACGAACTGCACTATTCCACTTCTGAGTGGCTTGACGTTGTTTGGTCTGGGCCTGTCGTAGTTTGGATCGTATCTGGGACGAACTCAGTCGTCGGGGCATCTCAAGTCCTTTCACGATAGAATCGGCCAGCCGACTCGGGTCGATTATACCATGGCGTGTGGTCATAAGATGCTTGCACACAATATATGGTGGCTGTCTCCGATGGGTCGCTGAAACTCTACGACGACTTGGCTGGGAACAGCACGCCTACTAGTGGGCCGACATGGATGGAGGGTGGAGAGGTGGTCCCTGAGAGTGAAGCGCCCCTCCTCCAGCCTCAGAACTGTCACGTCGCCGTGTGAGCCGAGCCTCAACGTCCCCAGCCTGCCGACCTGTCCGTTGGTCCGAGCCGTCGTCTCGGTGCACCGATGACACGCGCTCGGTCGCGCGCCCTGGTCTGCTAACATTGCCGCAAACGCAGATGGGAGGAGCTTGCTATGGCCGAAGAGACGAGGGTCGTCATCGTTGGCGGCGGGCACAACGGCCTGGTCGCCGCAGGCTATCTTGGACGGGCCGGGCTGAACGTCCAGGTACTGGAGCGCAGGGACGTCGTCGGAGGCGCCGCGGTGACGGAGGAGTGGTTCCCGGGCTTCAAGATATCCACATGTTCCTACCTCTGCCACATCCTCCAGCAGAAGGTGATCGAGGACCTGGAGCTGCGCAGGTACGGCTTCCACGTCTACCCCATAGACCCGTCGCGCGTACACCCCTTCCCCAACGGCAAGGCGCTGACACTCTGGCACGACGACGAAAAGACGGTCGAGGAGCTCCGTAGGCTGTCGCCGGAGGACGCCGACGCCTGGCTTGAATGGGCCGACCTGTGGCACCGCGCCGTCCGGATACTCAGCGACTACTACCTCGGCCCGCCACCCTCGCTCGACCAGCTCACCGAGAGGTTTCGCCAGGAGGGCGAGGAGGAGCTCCTCGAGACGCTGCTGACCGTCCCGCTCAGGGACCTGATCGACCGCTACTTCGTGTCAGACGAGGTCAAGGCAGCGGTAAGCACCGGCTCGGCCGACATGGGAGACACAAGCGCCCCCGGCAGCGCCTACATCATGGCGCTCTATCGTTTCAGCGCCTTCCGGGAGGACACCGAGAACTACGGCATCGTCCGCGGCGGGATGGGGTCCATCACGCAGTCGATGGCCCGCTCCGCCGAGGCGTCGGGCGTGTCGATCAGGACGGGCGCGGAGGTGATTCGCATCCTGACGACCGGCGGCAGGGCAACGGGCGTCGAGCTCGAAGACGGAGAGGTCATCGAGGCCGACGTCGTCCTGTCGAACGCCGACCGGAAGCGGACCTTCCTCAAGCTCCTGGATGAGGCCGCCCTCGACGAGGAGTTCGTCGACGAGGTGAGAGCGCTGAAGACGCGGTCGGCCTCCGCCAAGTTCCTGTGCGCCCTGAAGGAGCTGCCCGACTTTTCGGGCCACCTCGGCTCCGAGTACAACCCGGAGCACCTGGCGATGATCAGCCTCTGCCCCACGGCGGACATGTGCGAGAGCACCTGGAACGACGCCAAGAACGGCCGGGTGCCCGAGACGCCGATCATCCAGGTGCAGATACCGTCGGTGTACGACAAGACGGTCGCCCCGGAGGGCCGCCATGTGCTATCGATGTGGGTCTACTTCCTGCCGTCCCACGTTCGGGACGGCTCATGGCCGGAGATGCGCCAGGAGTTCGGGGAGCGGCTCATCGACGAGGTGTCCAAGTATGCCCCGAACTTCAGGGACGCGATCATCGACTGGACGCTGCTGACCCCGGAGGACATCGAGGAGCGCATCGGCATGACGGACGGCAACATAAGGCACATCGACATGATCCCGCAGCAGATGATGTCACGCCGGCCGCTGCCCGGGTGGACCGACTACCGGACACCGGTCGAGGGCCTCTACCTGTGCGGCGCCGGGACGCATCCCGGCGGCGAGGTGACGGGCGCGCCCGGACACAACGCCGCCCACGTCGTGTTGGGGGATATGGGCCGTTGAACACACGCAGCGTGTGGCGTCCTGACAAGGACGAGGTCGTCGTCGAGCACGGCGCCGTCGCCACCGCTCACCCCGTCGCGGCCCAGGTCGGCGTCGACGTTCTCAAGAGCGGCGGAAACGCCGTGGACGCCGCCGTTGCCACCGGCTTCTGCCTCAACGTGATCGAGCCGTGGAACTCCTCCGTCGCCGGCCACGGCCAGATGATCGTCCACATGACCGCGGAGCGGCGCAGCGTCGCCATCGACTACGGTCACCGCGCCCCCGGGGGCGCGGCCGCCGATATGTTCCGTGTCATCGGCCAGGCGGTGGAGGGCAACGGGATATACGATGTCGAAGACCGCGCCAACGTCATCGGACACCGCTCGGCGGGCGTGCCGGGGGTCACGGCCGGCATGTGCCGCGCCCACGAACTGTTCGGCTCCCTCCCGCTGGAGCAGCTGCTGGAGCCGGCGGTCCACTACGCCAGGCAGGGGTTCGAGGCAGACCCCAACACCTGCCTGATGATCGCCAGGCAGATGCCCAACCTGGTCCGGTACGAGGAGACCGCGCGCGTATTCCTGCCGGACGGGTATCCCCCACCGCCGGGCGCAAGAGTCATCCAGCGCGACCTGGCCGACACCCTCGAACGGATCGGCAGGGAGGGCAGGGACGCCCTGCACCGGGGCGAGATCGCGGCCGCCATCGACGAGGAGTTCAGGCGAAACGGCGGCCTCCTGAGCTCGCAGGACCTCGCCGACTACGAGGCGCAGGTGCTCGATCCCGTCAGGACCTCCTACAGGGGCCATGAGCTGCTCGGCTCCCCCGTGCCGGCGGGCACTATCACACACCTGCAGACGCTGAACATCCTGGAGAGCTTCGATCTGCGCCGCCTCGCGCACGGCTCGCCCGAGCACCTGCACCTGTTCACAGAGGCGGCACGGCACGCCTTCGCCGACCGCTACAGCTTCGTCGGCGACCCGGACTTCGTCCCGGCGCCGCTGGACGGGATCCTGTCGAGAGAGTACGCCCGGGAGATCGCTCGCTCCATCAACCGCGAGGCTGCCGGGCTGGAGGAGGAGCGCGAGCTCCAGCCGTGGGTGACCTACGCCGACAGCCCCCTGCACGACCCCTGGCGTTACGACCCGGGGCGGCGGCCCGAGCGCGCGGCCCCCGCATCGCCCCCAGGCGAGGGCGACTGCACCACGCACTTCAGCATCATCGACCGGGACAGGAACATGGTGGCCTGCACGCAGACCGTGGCGGGAGGGTTCGGCTCCGGTGTCGTCGTACCCGGTACGGGGGTGCTGCTCTCCAACGGGATGGTCGTCTTCAACCCCATGCCCGGCGCGGCAAACTCGATCGCCGGATTCAAGCGCGCGATGAACAACATGGCGCCCGTACTGCTGCTCAGAGACGGCCAGCCCTTCCTTACCGTCGGAGCGCCTGGCGGGCGCAGAATCATCTGCCGCATCGCGCACGTAGTCTCCAACGTGGTCGACTTCGGGATGAGCATCCAGGAGGCAATCACGGCGCCGAGCGTCGATGCCGCCGAGCGCGAGACCTTCGTCGACCACCGGATCGACCCGCAGACGGTCGAGGCGCTGGCCCGTATGGGGCACAACGTCGAGGTTGTCCCCGAGCCCTCTACCGGCGGTGGCTTTTCCCGGCCGCGCGGCGTGATGATCGACCCCGGCAGCGGCCTCCTCCACGCCGGCGTGCAGCCCTTCGGCCCCGACGAAGCCCGGGGGTATTAGCAGGGTGTTGTCGTAGAGACGGCTCTGACGACTCAAGATACTACTCCCACGCAGGACGCGAGTCGGACTACGGTCTGACGAGCAGGTCGACGGCCCCCGGAATCCGGTGGGCCAGGCGAAAGAGGGAGAGCATCGCCTCCCCGCCTGGCTTCGCGCCCCTGCGCCATCTCCTCATCTGACGCGGGTCGACGCCGATCATCTCGGCGAACCCGGTCCACGAGTGACCGGTCCACCGCCTCAAACGATCGAGACGCGACGGGAAGTCCTCCGGAATGTAGGCCGCTCCTCAAGCGTCTCAGCAGCGACAGGAGCCTGAGAGACGTACAAAAGAAGGCTGGCGTGAATCCCACCTAACTTGACTTGCCGGTCGAACTGTGTAACAACTGAGACATAACCCAAAGAGGTATTTAGTAGAACAGGCTAAATTTTCACAAATCGCAGGCGAACCATGCGCCTTGCACAGTCAATCGTCCATTCCTTGTATTCACTCGTGAGTCTAACAATTGGTTCCAGGAAAGAAGGGTCAACATGATTATTGACTCACATGCCTATTGCTTCGAAGCAGCGGATAGCCCGCTGGGCTACGACAACGCTGCTGAGCATCTCAGGTGGGTGCAAACTGGAAACGCTGGACACTATCAGCCTGCATTTCGGACAAGAGATCGCGCACCTGGCCGGTCGGATGTTCTGGTTGCAGAAGGGACCAGCGTCCTTTCAGATCTTCCCGATGTCAACTTCCGCATTGATCACAAGGCGGGTAGAGTGTTATGGACGGTGGACGGTGAAGATTACACAAAGCACTATTACCCTCCCAACTTGCAAGACTGCGCATTTGGGCCCGATAGTCTGATTTCGGAAATGGACTATGCCGGTGTCGATGTATCACTCTTACACACTAACCCTATGCTGGGCCGGAGCAGCGCATATCTAGGCGAATGTGTGCGTCGGTATCCCGATCGTCTGCTCGCCATGGCCCCGGTGGATGAGTGGCGTATTAAAGATGATCCAGACGCGGTCGTACACGAGCTGGAAAACGCCATCAAGAAGCACGGACTGCACGCCATAAAATTCAACCCAACAGGCTACAAGGTCAGCCCTGATCCCTGGGACGACGGTTTCTACAGGCCGTTTTGGGAGTCCGCAACCTCGCTTGGCGTGCCCATCTTCATCTCTCTTGGCACAGGCCCCGACAAAGGTAGTTGGGGGACTTCTCCTGATGTGCATGAAGGATACTTGAGCGAGCTGACAATTCTCATGAATTGGATGGAGCGGTATCCCAACAATGTTTGCAGCATTACCCACGGCTTCCCTTACCGCTCATTCCTGGACGGCGATCGCATAAAGCTGCCCGATGCTATCTGGGAGCCCTTTCGGAATCCCAACCTCAGCATAGAGGTCTCCTTCCCCGTGCGAATTGGCGACATTTTCGATTACCCTTATCACGAGGTCGAGTCGACCATACAGGAGATGGTGGAGCATATCGGAGCTGACCGCCTGCTGTGGGGTACCGATATGCCCTTTCAAAACCGCCACTGCACTTATCGGCAGTCACGCGATCATATCGAGAAGTACTGCGATTTTCTGAGTGAGCAAGAGCTAGGCTTGATAATGGGCAGTACGGCGGCACGCATCCTAAATATCAGCACGGCCAAGTCGGGCTGATGAGTTACGTATAGAACCTGAGTGGCATTGGCAGGGCCACTGCCCTTCGACAGGTTGAGGGCGAACGGGTTAGGTTAGGAGCGGGGCGGGCACTGCGGTACACTCAACGGAGTCTTTCTAACCTCGGGCCGCGTGCAGAATATGTGAGGACTCTGCAATAGTCAGACCCATCTCCTCGCGTGAGGGGGATTTGATCCCGACTTCAATTTGCAGGCGGTGTCTTGAGAGGCCTGAATTCATAGAGGGATCAGGCGGGGGTTCTCATATCAGTGAGGGCTGGCTGCCAAGAGAAATGATTGGCTCCAAAACCTTGACGTTCAGGGTTTTGATCGGCATATCGGCCGTTCTGTTGGCGACGCTGGCCCTTTCTGTGTGTGGGAAGGAAGACTCTCTTCCGCAGCCTACGGCGCCCGAGACAATTGACAATCTGAGTGATGCGACCGAAGACCTCGTGTCCTTCACCAACATCGCCCCCGATGCCCTCAGCAACGGTAGAGACTTCTGGGCGGACCAGGTATGGAATTACCGTCCCGGAGTAGTCATCTTCGACTATGACAGAGACGGCGACCTCGACTTTTACATCACCGCCGAATCCGGGTACGCCAATCTGCTCTACCGTAATGAGGGCAGCAATGCCTTTGTAAATGTAGCCGGTTCTGCCGGGGTGAGGGCGGTTAAGAGCAACAGCAGTGGCGCAGTAGCCTGCGACGTGAATAACGATGGCTTTCAAGACCTGTACGTAGGGGCGCGCGGCGTAACAGGCAAAGGTCTGGATTACAGGTCGGCACTGGAAGAAGACCCGGTCGCTCTTGAACTCAGAGAGGCCATCAAAGACCGCCTATTTGTCAATAACCAAGACGGCACCTTCACGGAAGTCACTGGCTCAGCGTTTGGAAACGACGTTAATCTGCGTTCCGCTGCCAGCATTGCCTGCGCCGACGTTGACAATGACGGGTGGCTTGATATTTATGTAGGCAACCTCATCACAGAGGACTTCTTCCAGTTCGCTCGCGCATCCCATCCAGGTCACTATAACGCCCTCTACCACAACGGGGGCGACCTAACGTTCGAGGAGATCGCCGAAGCGGCGGGTGTGCGCGGCCCTGAGATCCTTATGCGAGACCCAGCTGGACAGCCCATCCTGTTCAAGGACTCCTTGACTGGCCAGGCTTACGAGGGCTACGACCCGTCTGCCAGGGATGCCAGAAAATATCCGATTGGCGACCCAACAGGTCGAACTCACGCTGTTATGTTCTTTGACTTTGACGATGACGGCGACCCCGATCTGTGGGTGGCTAACGACGGGGACCGAATCCATACGTTCCGAAACGATTCAGCCGATGGAGAGGTCCGCTTTACGCCGGTTGCCGGCGAGATCGGCGTGGACAAGGTGGGCAACTGGATGGGGTTTGCCATAGGCGACTATGATGGCGACAGCGACCTGGACGTATTCATCACCAACGCGGGCTACCATCCGTTGACGCGGAGAATCCAGGACGAACCGGGTGGTGACTGCGCCTATCATGCACGATTTGAGTGGGGGCAATGCGAACATCTTCTTTTGCAACACGCGGGAATCAATGAGGCGGCAAATCCAGGCCTGGCGGGCCAGTTCCGGGATGTGGCAAGCACCACCAACGTAAAGCCCAGCGCTCTGATGCCCCCGGAGTCCCTCAACCCGAAGAATATACCCAACCATTGGGAAGTCCCTACTGGTATAGCGGCCTATGATTTTGGGTATGGAGCGACATTTTTCGACAGCGATAATGACGGGATTCAAGACCTGTACTGGCTGGGTTCAGAGATTGATCGGGGCAGAGGGCCCAACGGCCATGTGTACCCCGGTGCAGGACGGATGCTCAGAGGGTTGGGTGGCGGCATGTTCGAGGACATTACAGTAAGGGCTCAACTGTTGGACATATGGGACTTTGACTACTCACTAATTGACGGCAATAGCGCTGAAGCCGAAAAGATCGTGCAGGATATGCGCGTCAAGCGTCACGAAAATGGTAAAGGCCTGGCCCACGGAGACCTGAACGGCGACGGGTACGTTGACCTCATCGGGACGAACAGCAGTGGCCCCGTGGTGGACACCAACTACAACATGGAGGAGATACGAGGGCCGATTTTCGTATGGAGCAATAATGGCGGGAGCAGGCACTGGATTTCCCTTCGCCTCAAAGGACGCATGGCTGTTGATGGGACAGGAAGCAACGCTGATGGAATAGGGGCACGAGTGTACTTGAAGACCGTGCCTCAGGATGACACCGAGCCGCTCGTCCAGGTACAGGAAGTAAGGGCGGGTTCAAGCTACCTTTCGATGGACAGTATCGATCTGGAATTTGGCGTTGGGGCCGCGACAGCGGTGGAGGAAATTACCATAAACTGGCCCAGTGGTAGAAAACAGGCGCTTAGCAATGTGTCGGTGGACCAGGTGGTAACCGTAACAGAGCCTGAGCACTGAGCTTGAATCCGAAATCCGTCATGGAAGGTCGGGCCCATGTGCCTCGGCGACCGGATTTGACAGCAAAGGCGGCGCTCTGCTACTCTCCGCGTTCAGGCCGTGCACGCAGGCCGTGCACGTGCCAGTCTCATTCCCCGACGAGGGACTGCAAAAGCTCAATGGGGAAGAAGCCGTGGAATGTTTCGGTAGAGAAACCCTGATTCGTGGAAGCGCAGCGTATCGAACGATGGAGGGGTGTGATGGGTAGCTTGAAGTGGTTGTCTTTCTCAGTGGTCCTTGTCCTGGCTCTCGCGGTAGCATGTGGCGACGACGAAGAAGAGCCCACCTCGGTTCCAACGGCCCGACCCGCGACGGCGGCGGCCACGGCGGTTGCCACGGCGGTTGCCACGGCGGCGGCTGAGGCGATGGAGCAGACGGAGTTTCGCATGGCCGTGGTCGAAGACCCCGCGTTCCTTGACCCCCATCGCGTCCAGGCAGGCGGCGGAGGCGGCTTTGTTTCCGACTGGGTCCATAACCGATTGCTAAAGCACGACTCCACCTTGACCAATCCTCGCCCCGACCTCGCGTCGAGCTGGGACAGGTCCTCGGACGGCAAGACAATCGTGTTCGCGCTTCGCGACGATGTCGTATTCCACACAGGCCGCACGTTCAGCGGCGATGATGTGATCTGGAATTGGGACCGGAGCATAAATGACATCGCCGACGCGGGCCGTGGCAGGAACGTGCTCAGCGAGGTCAATTCATACGAAGTCACCGGGCCCAATGAATTTACCATCAAGCTCGATGGGGATAGCCCTGTGATCCTTTCCAACATGCCCATATGGGGACTGGCCATAGCGGACAAGGAGGGCCTTGCCAAGATTGAGACCGACCCCGTCGGCACCGGCCCCTACACCTTTGTCGAGTTTGTCCCCGGCGACCGGCATGTCTTTGAGAAGTTTAGCGACTATTTTGACAAAGCAACGCTGGCCATCCGTCCCGATCGAATAGTGATGGTCCCAATCGAAGAGGCGACCACCAGGATCGCGGCCCTCAAAAACGGACAGGTGGACCTGATCACTACTCTACCTCTACAGAACCTGGACGAAATCAGAAACACGCCGGGCTTGCAGCTTCTGCAGCAGGAATTATCGGCCTCGTACGTGACCGTCGCCTTCAACGTCCATGCCGGCAATACGATCGATGAGCCTGTTGCGTTGCCTGGAGACCCGAAGTTCCATCCCGTCGCCGATGTAAGGGTGCGCAAAGCCATTCAGCACGCTATCGATAAGGAGGCCATCCACAAAACCGTCTTCCAGGGCTTCGGAGACACCGACTGCAACATCATTCCTAAAGCTCTTGACTGGGCATACGAGCCGCTCGATTGCCCTGAGTACGATCTTGACAAAGCCAGATCATTGCTGGAGGAAGCCGGCTTCCCCGATGGGTTCAAGGTGACCTTCCATCCCGAAGGCGCCCCACCCCAACGCCAGATTGCCCTGATAGTCCAGCAAAACTTGGCCGAAATCGGCATCGAAGTGGAAATAATCACGGTTGACAACCCTACCTGGAATCGCGACGTGTGGAAGGGTGGCAAATACCAGATGGCTACGGCGTCCTATGCCCGCGAGCCGGACCCCGACGGCCTGATGCAGAGCGTGTTCCGCGGTGAGTCCCCCACAGGACCCTGGGGCGGCAACAACGCTATGGGCTACTACAATCCGGAGATCGAAAGACTCTTCGATGAGGGTAAGTCCACCTCGGACCGGGCTGTGCGTAAGCAGGCCTACACCGCGATCGTCAAGAAGGTCGTTTTTGACGACGTGCCACTCATCAAGGTTAATTCCAGGCCAATTTTCTGGGCGGCCAACGAGAAGGTCCAGGGTGCCTATGTTAATCCACAGGGTTACTGGAACGCGACCGACTGGACATTCAAACCGTAATTTCTCCTCATTTGGGCCATCGCGTAAATATCCTGGATTCCCCGGATGTGGCTGCCTCGAGACAGACTCTTAGAGTGCGGGGGAAGAAAGGAGGATGACGAGATTTGGGCCTACATTATCCGCAGGCTTGTGCAGGCAGTCTATGTCCTGCTTGCATTATCAATTGTTGTATTTACGCTAGTACGCTTGGCGCCTGGTGACCCCGCGCTAGCGCGGTTGGGCGTCGGCGAAGGAAGCATCGTCACCCGCGAGGCGTATGAGGCAGAGAGACGGGCACTGGGGTTGGACAGGCCCATCCCAGTGCAGTATTTCATCTGGCTGGGGAACTTCCTTCGCGGAGACCTGGGAATTGACATCCGCGCCAAACAGCCAATCATGGGCCTGGTCATCCAGAAGTTCCAGAAAAGCCTACCCCTAGCGGCAGGCGGGCTTCTTCTGGGAGTAGCCGTAGCTATGCCTCTGGGCATCATCGCGGGCACTCGGCCATTCACCTGGACCGACAACGTCATAAGCGCTATTTCTCTATTTGGCGTAGCGGCTCCCAGCTTTTGGATCGGCCTGATGCTTATCCTCTTCTTCGCTGTCAATCTTGGATGGCTTCCTGCTTTCGGAACTGGCCCCCCCGGTTCGAGCGCAATTCACGTGAAGCATCTGATCTTGCCTACAATAGCGATATCAGTCCAGCTGATCGGCAGCCAGACTAGGTTCATGAGGTCTGGCATGCTGGACGTTATGAGCAGCGATTATGTCCGGACGGCCCGCGCCAAAGGACTCGTCCAGCATGTGGTTATCCTTCGGCATGGCGTCAGGAACGCGCTTTTGACGGTGGTTACGATCATAGGCTTGGACTTTGCCGCTGTGTTGGGAAGCTCAATCGTGACCGAAACGGTGTTCCGATGGCCGGGAATGGGGCTACTCTTGGTGGAGGCCATCAATCTCCGAGACTATGGTCTGATACAGATACTCGTGCTGTTTATTGCGGTTATCTACATCCTGATAAACCTGGTGGTCGATCTTTTGTACGTAGTTCTGGACCCTCGGGTGCGTTACGATTGAGACTCCGTACCGAGCAGAATAGCCTTAGCCTGCCTGGGGGCAGACAAAGGGCTAGATGGTACACTTGGTCGCTGATTGGCCGGAGCTTTGCGCGCAATCGGACGGCAATGTTCGGGGCAGGCATTGTTATCGTCCTCGGCCTACTGGCGATATTCGCCCCATGGATTTTACCCCACGATCCCATCTTCTTGAACTTCGACCACGTACTTGAATCGCCGTCAACCACCTATTTCTTCGGCACCGATGAAAATGGCCGGGACCTGTTCGCTCGCGTCGTTTCCGGAGGGCGGGTCTCTCTTCAGATCGGCCTGTTTTCCATGTTGATTGCCGCCATCACAGGAGTGCTGGCGGGGCTTGCGGCAGGGTATTACGGTTGGTGGGTAGACAGCCTAATAATGCGCATCGTGGACGCCGTCCTGGCCTTTCCCGGTCTGCTTCTGGCTATCTTTCTGGTGGGAATTCTAGGGCCGTCTCTTCGCAACGCGATGCTTGCTATCGCGGTCACTTCTATCCCGGCATTTGCCCGTCTCGCAAGAGCTAACACCCTGGCAATACGCGAGACAGAATACGTCGAGAGCGCTAGGGCCGTCGGCGCTAGTGACTTGCGAATCATGCTAACGGCAGTGTTTCCCAACCTCCTATCAACCATCATCGTGCAACTCTCCCTCGGGATGAGCTTTGCTATACTCACCGAGGCGGGGCTGAGTTTTCTGGGACTGGGTATCCAGCCTCCTACCCCAGCCTGGGGCTCCATGTTGGGTGAGGGGCGAGAGTACATGACCGTCGCATGGTGGATGACCACCTTTCCGGGTCTGGCTATATTTTTCACTGTCCTGTCCTTCAATTTCATAGGCGACGGCCTTAGGGAGGCCCTTGATCCCAGGCAGCGCCGCCGCTGAACCAGAACATCGGAGCGCCCCTCATCTGGGTCTGACTCACCGCAATATGATGTGTGAAGCAGTCCCTGGGATCGACGGTTACATAGCAGGCTGTTGAAGAAGGCAGTTTTCGGTAGCGGGCAAGTCCCGGATGAGGTCTCCGACGGTCGAGGTGGTCGTTGATCTGAGTCAGTGACAGTGTGCGTTTTCCGGGACTGTCCCTGGTGGGGGTCGTACCGGCGCCGCCGCCTGCAAAGCCTCAGTTTTTCAACACCTTGATAGGGACCGTTAGCCTCAGTACGTGGGGCGCAGCCAGGGCCGGTAGACTTTGCCTGCCTTGATCGAGCTCACGTGTGCCAGGCGCCTGGACGCCTCCACAGATGCGGGAGGCTCCCACCGGGTCCTGCCGAGGGACGTGGCCGTGGAGAGGCGGTCCCTGAGAGTGAAGCGCCCCTCCTCGATCCTCAGAATCGTCACGTCGCCGTGGGAGCCGAGCCGCAGCGTCCCCAGCCTGCCGCCCTGCCCGATGGTCCGCGCCGCCGTCTCGGTGCACCGCATGATCACCTCGTCAAGGGACATGCCCAGGTGCATGAACTTGGACAGGGTGGTGACGAGGTCGAACACGGGGCCTTCGATATTGCCTATGTGCAGGTCGCTGCTGATCGTTCCCGGCAGGATGCCTTCGGACAGGGCCTTCTCCGCGGCTGGGAACGAGAACCCGCCAGCGCCGTGGCCGACGTCGATCACGACGCCCCTGGCCTGGGCCTCCTTCATCCCATCGATGACGGCGCCGGAGCTTTCGAGAACGCCGTCGGCGAACCCGAGGAAGGAGTGAGTGACGGCGTCTCCTGGCCTGAGCATCCGCATCAGGTCGGGCAGAGGAGTTGCGCTGTTGCCCACGTGGATCATTACGAAGCCGTCGATGGCCTCGGCGGCTTCGATGGCGCGCTTCAGGGCCTCGGCGTCGTTGTCCGCAGCCTGTACCCGGCCCAGCCGCGCCTTGATACCCACGACGCGGTCCCTGTTGCGGCTCCCGGCTTCGACCGCCTGAGCGACATCGGCCCGACTCAGATCGTGGAGCTCGGAGTTGTCGTGAAAAACCATACCGGGTGCGGCGATGTTCAGCAGGGCGTAGAGCCGCGTATCCGCGCGGTCTATGACGTGGCTGCGGAAGGCGGGGAAGGTCCACGCCCCCGCGGAACCGGCGTCCACGGCGGTCGTGACTCCGCGGCTCAGGTTGGCCGTATCGGGCTCGACTCCGTATGTCGAGCCTCCCCAGAAGGCGTGGACGTGCAGGTCTATCAGTCCGGGCGTAACGATCATCCCCGTGGCGTCGATGACCTCGGCGGCCTTGCCGCTGGCTATCGAGGTCTCCACGGCGGCCACGAGTCCGTTCGCCAGCGCAACGTCGCGGACCGCGTTCAGGCCCTGGGATGGGTCGACTACGGTCCCTCCCTTGATAAGCAGATCGTACAAGGTACAGTCTCCCGTCTGGTATTGGCCGAGTCTATACCGCAAGACCGGCAAACGGAGTATAACCCGTTCGCGCTGGCCGTGGGGATGGGGTTAGGGCTTAGATCAGAAGTCGCGGCTCGGGTCGGGAGTGGGAGCGCTTTGGGCGGACCGGCGGCCATGCTCCCGACCACCTGAGGCAGCATCGCGAAGGCTCCGACAGCACCGCGCCAGACTCAGCAGCTTTGCCAGTGGCTGGGGGTTCGACATGGCTCCGAACGAGGAGAGGGGCTCTATTCGCTGAGTGTTATGATGCGTCGTCTTGCAAGGCGGAGTCCGAGAAAGGCCGCTGAGCCCGCAGCTGCAAGCGCCACAGCACCCACTATACCCATCAGGAACCCCTGCGAGACGACCGACTTGGAAGATGCCGCGACATCAGCCGCCGGATCGCTCGCATCGCCGCGGTCCATCTCAGAAGTCGTGGGGCTCACCGCCGAGACTAACCCCACACCCGGCGTGACCGCAGGAATCGCCTGAGCACCCGTCCCAGTTCCGGTCCCAGAATTCGTCTCTTCACTCTTAATAGCCTTAGCGCTCACATCCGGGCCATCAGTCCCGTCACCCGTCGCAGCCGAACCTTTCGGATCCGCGACCGCCCCAGAGGGAGACTCCGTGGCCTGACCGGCGGTTTCCGAACCGGCTCCAGCCTCAGTCTGATGGTCCGCGTTGCCTGCATCCCGTGCCTCCTCCGATGAAACAGTCTCAGACCCAAGCAGGCTCACTCTTATGGGCTTTCCACTCATGGGCACCACAAGTCCCACAGCGTCGATTGGAATGCCCAGCTGGGGCAGCAGCTCGGGGAAGGCCGCAACCGCTGCATCCGTGTCCAGCACAAACACTTGGAGTATGTTGCGCACATCAGAATATCCAGACAACGCTGCCGGCTCAGCGCCGTTCATCCACACATCGCGAGAGTCTTCGTACATGGCGTAATTGAGATCGACCTTGGCGCGTACTATACCGACGGTATTGCCGGGCGAGACGGAGAACCTGTTCAGTATCACGCTCCACCTCCACAGCTGCCCCAAGTCGTACCTCACCGGGACGATCTCGGCCGCGTACCGCTCTCGATTGTAGCTCGACAGCTTCCGCCTCAAGGCCTTGAGTCCCGCCTCGCTTTCCGGAAGAGGAGACTTCACATGGAAGTAGGTCGTCTCGGACTGAGGGTCAGGGTACAGCCCAGTAACTCCACTTTCTCCGAGGTCCTCCCACACGTAGCACGAGGGAACCATAATGCCGAGGAAGTCCCGGCGGCAGTCCGGATCAGGGATATTGGTTACGTCCACATCTGACACGTCGAACCCGGACGATGCGCGGGCTGATCGATCCCTGGGAGGCCACACCTGACTCCACGACGCCCAGCCCGGCTCTGAACGCCTACCTCGGCACCTCCCACACGCAGTAAGATGTTGGAGTACCCTCTCGAATCCGGCAGGGCAGACCAGTACTGGAAGTTGCGCCAGAGAGGAATGTACGAGTCCCCGTACAGTGCCTCGTCGAAGCACCTCGTCCGTTCGTCACCGGTGTAGTCGCCGCAGCTTCCGGCGTTCCGCAGGTACTCGTGCGCCTTCGCTCGCAGGAAGTCGCCCACCGCGTCGCTTATGGGCGCCGTCTGGCTCAGGAAGATGTAGAGCGCGCCTCCGTCCCGCACCAGGTACATCGCAACGACGTCGATCTGGCCCTCCCTCTGGGCCTCCTCCAGGATGTAGCAGTGGAGCGGGTCATCCGAAAGCACTCCGTTCCAGCAGTCCCCAGGAGGCGGCACAGGCGTGGCGGCGGCCTCTGGAGCAGCTGGCGGCTTCGGTGCTTGAGCCTGAGCAGAAGTCGCCGAAAGATGGGCGACAAGCAGCACAGCCAGCGCGACTGCCGATGCCACGCCAGCCCACGTCAACCGTCGTCTCCGATCCGACTCGATCAAACATTCACGCATCGTCTTTCCTCCCCCTAACAGTATAGACGTTCATTATTACGGTATTGTTCCTACCGCTCGTCCAGATCAGGTGGTGGCCCCAGGCCTCTGTCTGGAATTGACACTGCCTGGGGGCGCAGTTATCGTGTGGCGCACGTTAAGGTGCCCACGGCGCCGGTACGAGGGGATGGGTTCCCGCCTTCGCGGGAACCGACGTGTAGGGTGCAGGAACGACAAATCTCAGGCCGGAACGACGAATTGAGAGAGGTGAACCCATGACCAAAGAGACTTCATCCGCGCTTGACCCCAGGCTGCTAGGCGCCGTCGACTGGCGCTGCATCGGGCCTCCGCGCGGCGGGCGCGTGCTGGCCGTTGCAGGCGACCCGGTCGACCAGGCGACCTTCTACTTCGGAGCCGTGGCAGGAGGGGTCTGGAAGACCGACGATGCCGGTCTCTACTGGCAGAACATCTCGGACGGCTTCCTGAACACACCCTCGGTTGGGGCGATCGCGGTCTCCGACTCCGACCCCAACGTGATCTACGCCGGCACCGGCGAGGCCTGCCTGCGGCTGGACATCTCCTACGGCGACGGCGTGTACAGGTCGACCGACAGAGGCAATACCTGGACGCACCTGGGGCTGGAGGACACGCGGCACATCGGCAGGGTGCGCATTCACCCGAACAACCCGGACATCGCGTACGTGGCGGCCCTGGGCCATGCCTTCGGGCCGAACAAGCAGCGGGGAGTGTTCAGGACGACCGACGGCGGCAAGACGTGGGAGCATGTCCTGTTCAAGAGCGAGAACGCGGGCGCGGTGGACCTCTCGATGGACCCGAGCAACCCACGGATCCTGTACGCGTCGATATGGCAGGTGAGTCGGAACTTCTGGAACCTCGAGAACGGGGGCCCCGAAAGCGGCCTGTACAGGTCTACGGACGGCGGGGACACGTGGACGGAGATCACCAACAACCCGGGTATGCCCGGCGGGATCAAGGGCCGCATCGGCGTCTCGGTTTCGCCGGCCAAGTCGGGCCGCGTCTGGGCCACGGTGGACGCCGAGGACTGCGGCGTATACCGGTCGGACGACGGCGGCGACACGTGGGAGCTGTTGACCGGTGAGCGCGACCTGCAGGGGCGCCCCTGGTACTACAGCCACATCTTCGCCGACCCGCAGGATGCTGAGACAGTCTGGATCATGAACTTCAAGGCGTGGAAGTCGGTGGACGGCGGTCGGAACTTCACCGAGGTAGGGATACCCCACGGCGACAACCATGACATATGGATCGACCCCCGAAACACGCGGCGGATAGTGCAGGGCAACGACGGCGGGGCGTGCGTGAGCCTGAACGGCGGCGACTCGTGGTCGACCATCTACAACCAGCCGACGTCGCAGTTCTACCACCTGACGACCGACAACGAGTTTCCCTACAGGGTGTGCGCCACGCAGCAGGACAACGCGGCCATCAGCGTGCCCTCCCGAAGCCACAAGACCGCGATACCGTGGGCCGACTGCTACTCGGTCGGCACCTCGGAGAGCGGGCACATCGTGGTCGATCCGAAGGACTCCAACGTCATCATATCGGGCGGTATCGGGAGCTCCCCCGGCGGCGGCGGGAACCTTCTGCGCTATGACCACTCCACGGGGCAGACGCGCCTGATCACAGTGTGGCCGGAGCACTACTACGGCTCCGGCGCAAGCGAGATGAAGTACCGCTTCCAGTGGACCTTCCCGATCCAGTACTCGCCGCACGACCCGAACGTGCTGTACGTGGCGGGCAACGTCGTGTTCCGGTCCAGGGACGAGGGTAACAGCTGGGAGCAGATCAGCCCGGACCTGACGCGCGACGACGTTACGAAGCAGGGCCCGTCCGGCGGGCCGATCGTCAAGGACACGACGGGGGCCGAGACGTATTGCACGATATTCGCCTTCGCGGAGTCGCCGCACGAGCGCGGCGTGTTCTGGGCCGGCTCCGACGACGGGCTGGTGCACATCTCCCGCGACGACGGCCAAAACTGGGACCCGATCACGCCGGAGGGCCTAACGGAGTGGACGATGATCAGCATGATCGAGCCGTCGCTGCACGACCCCGCGACCGCCTACATGGCCTGCACGCGGTACAAGCTCGACGACAACACGCCGATGCTCTACAAGACATCGGACTACGGCCAGACCTGGACCAACATCAGCGGCAACATCCCGGCGCACGACTACACCCGCGTGATCCGGGAGGACCCGGGGCGCATGGGGCTGCTCTACGCGGGCACGGAGACGGGCGTTTACGTCTCGTTCGACGACGGGGGAGCGTGGCAGCCGCTTCGGCCGCCCTCTTCGAGTCCGGGGCGCTTCGCATCCGATGGTCCCGGCCGGGCGCTTCCGGTTACCCCCATCCACGACCTGGTCGTCAAGGACAACGACCTCGTCGTGGCGACGCACGGCCGGTCCTTCTGGATACTCGACGACCTTACGCAGATCCAGCAGCTCAGGGACGGAATCGAGGACCAGGGGCTCCACCTGCTGAAGCCGCGCGGCACCCACAGGTTGGCGCCGTACGAGGCGCGGAAGCCGGTGGAGGGCAAGCGGTACCAGCTCAAGCTGGGCTCCCACTCCGCCTACACGGAGACGAAGAGGCCGACCGGAGAGGTGATAATGAACGTCCTCGACGGCGGGGAGAACCCGCCGGGCGGCGTGATGGTCCACTATTGGCTCAAGGAGAAGGCCGAGGGGGAAGTGACCCTCAGGATCGAGAAGTCCGACGGGACGCTGATAAGGAGCTTCTCCAGCGTGAAGTCCGAGTGCGGCGAGGATGACGACAGCGCGCCGCCGGAGCTTCTGGTGAGCGCCGAGGCCGGGATGAACCGCTTCGTCTGGGACATGCGCTACCCCGACGCGACCCTGCTTCCGAAGGCGAAGGCCTCAACGGGCGCCGGGACCGGGCCGCTGGCCGCGCCCGGCTCATACCAGGTGACGATAACAGCCGGGGAGGAGAGCCAGACGCAGGCCTTCACGATCCTCAAAGACCCGCGTGTAAAGGCGTCGCAGGAGGACCTGGAGGCCCAGTTCGACCTTCTGATCGAGCTGCGCGACAAGATGTCGGACACACACGACTCCGTTCTCAAGATCAGGCGCGTCAAGGGCCAGGTGGATGAGTGGGTCAAGCGGGCGGAGGGCAGCCTGGCCAGCGAGCCGGTGGCGTCGGCCGCCAAGTCCCTGACCGAGAAGCTGGAGGGCGTGGAGAACGAGCTGGTCCAGACGAAGTACGCCGGCGCCAGGGACATGCTGAACCTGCCGCCGAAGCTCGACCACAAGCTGGAGGAGCTTATCAACTTCGTGGCCAACGCCGACTTCGGGCCGCCCGCACAGGCCTACGACGTGCACAAGGACTTCGCCGAGAGGATTCAGCCGCTGCAGGACCAGCTCCAGGAGATCATGGAGAAGGACGTGTCGGAGTTCGAGAACCTGATCGCGGAGCTGGAGATACCCACCGTGGTGGTGTAGCGCCCCGGAGCGGTCTGCAGCATGAAGCGCCGCGTCTTCGAAATTCTGGAAGTCGGTCGGCCCGGAGACCGTGTCAGCCAGACTGTCGACTTCATAGTTTCGCTGCTGATAGTTCTGAATGTGGTGGCGCTGATCCTCGGCACCGTGGACGAGGTGTTCCAGAAGGCCCCACGGGCCTTTCAGTGGTTCGAGGCAGCCTCGGTGGTCGCCTTCACCGTGGAGTATGCGGCTCGGGTCTGGTCGTGCACCTCCGACCCGCGGTACTCGCATCCACTCAGGGGTCGGCTGCGGTTCATGGTGTCTCCTTTGGCCGTAGTCGACGCGGCGGCGATACTGCCGTTCTACATCCTGACCTTTGCCGTCTCCGGTTCGCTCGATCTGCGGGTGCTGCGGGTGCTGCGGCTGGCCGCCCGCGCGGCGCGGTTGGCCCGCTATTCCACGGGGATACGCACTCTGGCGGCGGCGGTCAGTGGCCGCAGCCAGGAGCTGCTGGCCACTGTCGCCCTGCTTGCGGTGCTGCTGGTGCTGGCGTCGTCGCTGATATACTTCGCCGAGAACCACGCTCAGCCCGATAAGTTCTCCAGCGTCCCTCACGCGATGTGGTGGAGCATTATCACGCTGACCACGGTGGGCTACGGCGACGTGGCTCCCGTTACCACCACGGGCCGGCTGATTGCCGGACTGATAGCCGTGCTGGGTATCGGTCTCTTCGCCGTGCCCGCCGGTATTCTGGGGTCGAGCTTCCTGGAGCAGATAGACCGGCGTCGGTCCAGGGAGCCACGAAACTGTCCCCACTGCGGCAAGGAAATTCAGTTGGACGGCTAGGTCGGGTATGATGCAGGGCAACAGTGAGAACCAAGCGGTCCAACGAGGCTTAGTGGCATTAGGCAAAGTGTACCGTCTCGCTGAGGTGGTAGATGGGTGAGACCTGCCCGGGCTGCGGTTTAAGCGTTTCTTCTGCCTCCAACTTCTGTGTCCACTGTGGCAAGTCGCTCGAGGTGGCCGATGCTCCTCCTCACGATGAGTCGGAGACCTCCAAGGAACCTCGATCATGGCGGGAGGGTGTCTGGAAGCCAGACACACCCCAAAGCCCCAACGAACCTCGGTCGTGGAAGGCGGGTGTCTGGAAGCCAGACGCGCCAGAAGTCTCTGGTCCTGAACTCTTGGGCGAACCTCAGTCGTGGAATGAATGGCTCAAACGCCCTTTTCGAGGGAAGTGGACATGGAGAGATTGGACGTTCATAGGGGCAAGTGTTTCGGCATTACTTCTGATTGGCTACATAGCGAATTTGCCATCAGAGTCGTCTGACGACAATCGAGAACTGCTATTCGTGGTTCAAGTAGCAGAACTTCAACTGTTACAACAAGAGGTAGATAACTATGTAGAAGCTGGCAGGCTAGACCTTGCTTGTCGTGTCATCAAGAGAATGAAACCCTTAGCAGATGAACTGAATCCATTCACACGAGAAATAGAGGATGCTACAACTCGACTTATAGGCATTATAGAAGACGAGTACCAGATTTGTGTGGATGCAGATATGATACCTTAATCGCAGGTAGCCGGACGGGAGGATGGAGAGCGAATGACCATCGAGCCGAACCGATTCTGCAACGAGTTGAAAGTCTATCTGGAACACTTTCGACATTCAGGAGATCTGCCCAATGCCCCGGTAACCATAACCGGCATCCCACGCGAGGGACTGACCGTGAAGTACCAGCACCCGTCAAAGGGATCTGTAGATCCTGCAGAAATGGCTGGCGAAGCTGCCAGGCTTGTAGGCGTGATTGGCGTTGGCGGCGTTGGCGGCGCAGCCGTAGGCGCACTCATTGGCAAGGTCATGCTGGGCCAGATAGTGACCCGTGTGGGCGTAGCTTCCGCCGGCGCAGCTGTCGGGATCTCTGTTATCGGCCCATTCGCTCTTGTAGGTGGGTCTGTAGCCACAGCGGTCTACGCGGCTTATAAGATAGGAAAAGGCAAGCGTGATCATGAACGCGCCAGAGACTTATCGGATAGGCTGATAGAGCAGATGCAGGGGTTCAGCCCGTCTAACGGATGGCCCGGAATAGAGATGTACAGGTCCGTGCCAGACTCCGGCCTCGCCGCACTCTGGCAGCCCACTATCGAGGGTGAGAATAGGTGTACTGAGGCGAGTGAATGACTCCCGTCACGGACACTCTCCTCCAGCAGATGGTTGACGCCATCGTGGCCGAGGTCAATCCGGATCAGGTCATCCTGTTCGGGTCCCGGGCGCGAGGCGACGCGCGTGAGAACTCAGACGTCGACTTTGTCGTCCTGGAATCGGAGCCGTTCGGCGAGGGCAGGACGAAGCACGGAGAAGAGGTCCGCCTGTACAGCACGCTCTCTAAATTCGGCGTTCCCACGGATATCCTGGTCTATAGCCACGAGGATGTCGAGTACTGGAGGGACTCGCTAAACAACGTCCTGGCGCGGGCGCTCCGGGAGGGGCGGGTTCTCTATGAGCGACCTTAAACAGGCCCGCGTACTCGTAGGGGCCGCCAAGCGAGACCTGTCCGCGCTCTCGGGCATGGACGACTCGCATGTCTTCGCCGATGAAGTGTTCGGCTTCCACACCCAGCAGGCGGCCGAGAAGCTGCTCAAGGCTTGGCTAGCCTTGCTCGGGGAAGTGTATCCCCTCACCCACAACTTGAGACTTTTGCTGGACAGGCTCCAGGAAAGAGGCGTCCCCGTAGAGCACTTGAGGCCGCTGGCAATGTACACACCCTACGCTGGAAGACTTCGCTACGAGTTCGTCCAGTCGGTCCAGGAGGACATTGACCGCACGGACGCGGCGCGGCGGATCGAAGCACTGCTTGAGGAAGTGTTGCGGCAGCTGACGGTGCACGATGGGTGAGCCCTCCAAGTACCTGCGCGTTGTATAATTGGCGCCGGCGACGGATAGACGCCTACGAACCTGATTGAAACAGAGGAGCGGGCTGATGAAACCTCAGATGGTGGTCGACTACCGGAACGTGGTCGGGGAGGGCCCGCTGTGGCACCCCGTCGAGAAGAAGCTCTACTGGGTCGACATCATGACGGGCCGCATCATGCGCTACGACCCAGTGTCGGGGGAGCACAGCCAGTTCTTCGAGGGCCCGATCGTGGGTGGGTTCACGATGCAGGCGGACGGCTCGTTCCTGCTGTTCCTGGAGGGCCCCGCGGTGGCGGAGCTGAGGGACGGGGATCTGCACTATCTGATCGACAGGCTTCCCGAGGGGAAGGATTACCGGTTCAACGACGTGATCGCCGACCCCGCGGGCCGGGTCTTCTGCGGCACCATGCCGACCGACTCCGACCGCGCCGTCAAAGACGGGCTCCTGGGAAGGCTCTACAGGCTGGACGTCGACGGCTCCATAAGGGTCGTGGTGGACGACGTGAAGCTGTCGAACGGCCTGGGCTTCACCCCAGACCGGAAGCAGATGTACTACACCGACTCGCTTGCCTACCGGATACTCATCTACGACTACGACGAGGCTACGGGAGACATATCCAACGAGCGCGTCTTCAAGGAGGTCCCCAAGGACGGGGGCGTGCCAGACGGCATGACTGTGGACGCGGAGGGCTACGTATGGTCGGCCAGCGCGGGCGGCTCGGCCCTGTACCGCTACACCCCGGACGGCGAGGACGACCGTAAGGTCGACTTCCCGACGGCGAAGATCATCTCCAGCGTGACCTTCGGCGGCGCGTGCATGGACGAGATGTACGTTACGACCATCGGCGGCGATACGAAGGATGAGAACGGCAAGGACTCGGGGGCGCTGTTCCGTCTGAAGCCGGGAGTCAAGGGCGTCGCCGACTTCTATTCGAGGATCGGTCTGTAAGAGGATGTTTCCAGGGCCTCCTCTCCCTTGATGAGACCTTTGCACAACCGTCATACCGGCGAAGGCCGGTATCCAGAGGGGTGGGGGCTTAGCTAGTGTGGTGTCGTTCACAACTCCCGACATCGCCTCGTCCGGTAGGTTACGCAAAGGTCTCTTGATGGGAGAGGATTGAGGTGAGGGTGAAGGGATCGGAACGAGTCCCCTCATTCTAACCTTCTCCCACCGGAGGAGAAGGGGGCTCTGGAAGCGCACTGTAAAGGACAGAGAGGGGCAGGGGGGACGAATGGTCAAGCAGAAAAAACGGGGTCTGGGCCGTGGTGTAGCCATCGTCGGCGGCGCCATGTCGTACTTCGGCGCGTACCCGGACAAGACGAGCCGCGACCTGATGGCGGAGGCCTACATCGACGCCATGGGCACGGTTGACAAGCGCATGGACCCCAACGACATCGAGGCCCTGTACATCGGCAACTTCGTCGGCGACCTGTTCGAAGGACAGGGGCACATGGGGCACATCATCGCGGACTGGCTCGGACTGGCGCCGCGTCCGGCGACGCGGGTCGAGGGGGCCTGCGCCAGCAGCAGCCTCGCCTTCAGGGAGGCGGTCATGGCCGTCGCCTCCGGGATGTACGACGTGGTCCTGGCCGGGGGCGTCGAGAGGATGACCAACGCCCCGAACGAGAAGGTCCAGGACTACCTGGCCGCCGCCAGCGACGTGCCGTTCGAGGTCGACCAGGCGGCATTCACCTTCCCAGGGCTGTACGCCGCCATGGCCACGGCCTACATGGCGAGGTACGGGGCCACGCGGGAGCACCTGATGCACGTCGCCGTCAAGAATCACCAGAATGGGGAGCGCAACCCCAGGGCGCAGTTCAACACTTCGCTGCGGGCCATCATGGTGCAGCGGGCGGAGCGCGCCGAGAAGAGAGGCCTGCCGGTCCCGGACTGGGGCGACGAGTTCGACTTCCTGAGCGACGCGAGGGCGAACCCGGTCATCGCAGACCCCCTCCGCCTGTTCGACTGCTCCCCTGTTACGGACGGCGCATCCTGCGTCATCGTCGCGGCCGAGGAGATCGCCCGCGAGTACACGGACGACGTCGTTACCGTGGCGGCCAGTGCGCAGGCCAGCGCCGGGCCGCTCACGAGCTGGGGAGGCGACATCACGGGGATACCGTCGGCCCGGCTGGCGGGCCGCGAAGCCTGCGAAATGGCCGACGTGACCCCGGAGGACATCGACTTCGCCGAGGTGCACGACTGTTTCACCATCGCCGAGATAATGGCCGTCGAGGACCTCGGCTTCTTCGAGCCCGGCCGGGGCGCCTACGCCACGGCCGAAGGTCAGACGTCTAGGGACAGCGACCGGCCCATCAACGTCTCGGGGGGGCTCAAATCGAAGGGCCACCCCGTCGGCGCCACGGGCGTCGCGCAGATCCAGGAGGTCTGGAACCAGCTCCGGGGCCGGGCAGGGGAGCGTCAGATCGAGCACAAGGACCTGCGTCTGGGTCTGACCCACAACGTCGGCGGGACCGGGGGCACCTGCGCGGTCCACATTTTGGAGAGGCGTTAATGGCCGATCTCAGCGTCGCCGGGTACATGCAAGGGCTGTCCGAGCACAGGATCGCCGCATCGCGGTGCGGCGGCTGCAACGGTGTCTACGTGCCGCCGAGGCCGATATGTCCGGCGTGTGGTCCAAGCGACATGACGGTGGAAGATCTCAGCGGCAGGGGTCGCGTGGTGGGCATCACGTCGATAACCATAGTGCCGTCGGCCATGGCCGCGAAAGGGTACGGGCGCAAGAGGCCCTACGTGACCGGCGTCATAGCGCTCGACGAGGGGCCGGGCCTGACGGCCAGGATCGAGCTGTCCGAGGACGACGGCTTACAGATCGAGGACCGCGTGGGCATGCCGGTCATAGCCGGCTTCGAGGATGAGGGTGAGGGCGACGAGCGTAGGGTAACGCTGGTCTTTCGTCCTGCCTGATCGCGATAGGGCGTCAGGTAACAGTTCAGTGTTGGTGAGAAATACAGGAATCGTCCTGTTGTCACTCTGAGGAGCCCGGCGACGAAGAATCTAAGACCTCTGCACACACGCCGGGCTGTCGAGGAAAACGCTGCCCCAATTACAGGCCTTAGATTCCTCCCTGCGCCGGGCGCTGCGTTCGGAATGACAGCTTGGGGGTTCTTAAGATTCGACCCATGAAGACTGAACAGTCACGACGTCAGGGCGTGAACTCCCCGTACACCGACCGTTTCGTTACCGTAAACGGCCTGCGCCTGCACTACCAGGAGTGGGGCACGCGAGGCGCTCCCGATGTCGTGTTAGTCCACGGCTGGTCTACCTCGGCCCCGATCTGGCACGAGGTCGCGGAGGCGCTGAGCCCCGACTACCACGTCATCGCGCCCGACAACCGGGGCAACGGCGAGTCCCAGCTGCCCGTGGAGGGCTTCCGCATCAGCGACTATGCCTCCGACCTCGTCGGCCTGATCGAGGCCGCCGGTCTGGTCAGGCCCGCCGTGGTCGGCAGCTCGTGGGGCGGCAACATCGGCACCTACGTCGCGGCCGAATACTCGGAGCACGTGTCGAAGGTGGTGCTGGCCGATCCGGTCTACTGGAAGATGGTCGACGCCTTTGCCACGGTCGTCCCTGCGGTCTCGTCGAGGCTGGAGCGGCCTGAGGAAGCCGTGCGCGCGGAGGCTCTGGCGTCGGGTGCGACGCCGGAAGCAGCGGAGCGCGAGGTGTACATCAACTACCACTTCTCGCCAGAAGTGCTGCGACGCATCGCGGTCGAGAACAGGGACTGGGCACTGGCGTGCGAGGACTACCTGGCCCGGGCTGCCGCGCCGACCCTACTCCTGGTGGCGGACCCGGACGCAGGGGGCTACATCTCCGAGACCGAGCTGCGGCACCTGGGGTCGGTCGCCTCTCCGCTCGTGGAGACGCGCCTGTGGAAGGGTGTCGGCCACCTGATGCACGGCGAGGCCCCGGAGAGGTTCGTGCGGGAGGTCAGGGCATTCCTCGAGGCTGGGGCCTAGGTAGTCGTCCGCGACGGTTACGCTCTTGCCCAGAGTCCCGCCTTGGGAACCTCGAAGGGCGTAATATTGACACTGATGACGATTACACCTAGTCTGGTAGCTAGTCAGAACAATAGCAGCTGGGGTGAACCATGAGCAGGAAATGGCCGGTTCAGGATGCCAAGTCGAGGTTCAGCGAACTCCTCGATACCACTATTGCCGAAGGACCGCAGATCGTGACCAAGCGCGGAGTTGAGACCGCCGTGCTGCTTCCCATCGAGCAGTGGCGGAGGCTGGAGCGCATGACCAGGCCGGACCTGAAGCAGTTGCTACTCGCCTCTGAGGCGCGGACCGAGGGGCTTACGCCGCCTCGCCGACAGCACCGTCGCCGAACACCTTCAGCCGTGGAGTAGCCCGATGTACCTCCTCGACACCAACGTGGTTGGCTGCCGATTGGCGGTGATGTTGCTACACGAACTCGATATTCTTGTCTGAATAGACTTTGCCCTCTGCGATCCATTCACCTACTAGTTGGTCCTGATTGTCTCGGGTCGCACGAAACTCGTACGGGACATCCTCCTTCCCATCTACGGTAATGGGTGCGGCGCCTCCTCCGGGGCCGATCGTCCCGATGTGGAATTTGTGGGTACTATCTTCTAAGTCTTCGTATCCCCCTATGGAAACCCCGACGACTAACCGCTCTACCAAATACCGCAGCTGGTTCACTAGTTCTTGAGACAAGTCTGGGCTGTCATCTTCCCCATGGAGAACTGTGTTCCTTGCTCCACTCAGCTTAACTACCAACTCTTTGTCCCCTGGCTTCAACTTTATCCCCAAGGACTCTGCAAAAATCGGTAGCTTTCTTGGAAGTGACCAGTCATTCCTCAGGATTCTGCTTTCAAGCATGCCAGCAGTGATAGAGAGTGATTCCCGGGGTGTGCCAGGAAAGGCTATCTTCCTGATCTCTCTCTTGATCTCATTCTTGAGAATTGCTCGTTCGCCCTCAAACACACCTGGATATATGATGGCATTTAGGATCGATTCGAGCGCTATCCAGCTCGCTGTAAACCTGTCTCGCGTGTCTACTTCACTGGATGCAATACTCAACCATCGAAGGGCCCGATTCGTGCCTTGCAACAATCTCCGCTCTCGTGCAGACAATTGTCTTCTCCCTAGTTGGTCATGTACGTCACCTGACTCACTGGCCCTATCAAACTCTGAAAGGAAGAATCTGATGCGTTCTAGTGAATCATCGAGACTAGCCTCGGATTCCAATTTGGCAGTGGGTATTTTTCTAATCCATCCCTTAACCTGCGATGTTTCTCGTATGATTATCCAAGGGTGCAAGGAAACTGGTTCAAGAGTCGTCTCGGCGTTGAAGGCAATGGGGTCACTTCCGTATCGTGTCTCGAAGTGGCTCATTCCTGTTCTGAGAGCTAGGTTGATGATGCCGGCCATCAGATCCGCCCTATCCCTTGCGGCGTAGTCTGCTTGAAGAAGGTTCTCGGCGAATACGACTCCGAAGATTTTCGGGTTTTCGTCGTTCCGGGCCGGTTCACCCTCTATCTCCTCGAACTGAGCCAGTATTGGCTTGAAGGTGTTCTCGTATTCGTGTGAGGCTATGCCAGTATCCGTTGTGAGAAGAAGAAGATTGCCAGATGACTTTAGGTTATCGAGTGGAACGGCGAACATGAACGGCCTGAGTGTGTCGTCAAACCCCAGTCCTTCCACGACGGGTTCCATGATCGGGTTGGTCAACTTTGCGACCCAATAGAGATTCTCTTTGTTGGACATGCCGAAGGTTCCTAACCCTCGCAGAGCAGTCCTCTCGAGGTGCCAGCGAAGACCCCATAGCTTTAGGTGTAAGCTGCCTCGCTCTTGAGGTTTTGCTTCAGAGCAGATTCCTGTAAGGATCAGGTCGTCGTCTTCATATATTCTCACTCTGGCGTGGTAGTCCCAGCGACCTTCAAAGGGAGGGTTCAAGGTTACAGACGCAGACCTGAATTCTGAATGGTCGTCTTCGTGGGTGTGGATTTGGGCAGATCCAATCTGATTCTCCGAGAAGGATTCGTTTCCCATCTCCAAGCGGGGATTGATTATTCTCTTCGTAGTTGTCCTTCTTGGTCGGTCTGTCGACATCTTTTTCCTCTCGAACTTGCCTGTCAGCGGGCGTGTAGGCTAGTTCCCCTGCGCACGAGGGATGCTGTGCTTCTTCACGACTATGACTCATTGGAGACACAGGCGCAATTCCTGTACGCCGCGTGAGTGGCAGTTGGGGAGGTAGGCAATCCCACACCGGACCGGACGGCCTGGAACTCAGTCGCAATCAGGATGGTATTCCCGTCACGTCTCGATCCGCGTGCGGCGACCTCTATTAACTGACACTCGTGCTGCGTCGGCCAAGACCAAGAGTTAAGGCCGGCTCTGCCAACTCGTCGCGAAAGTCAAGCCCTTCGGAAGGACGTGTTAGCTGGCTACACGGTTTGGCCCTATGGAGACGGTCATGCATGAACCCCGTGTAGGAGCCTGCGCCTAAGACCCTCGATTCTGCCCAGTCCCGTAGGCGGAACCCAGAGAAGCCCCGGCTGCGGGAAACCGGAAGGGGCCCGCCGGTCGACCGGCGGGCCCCTCTGAGGATCTGGCTGCCTTGTGGGTGGCCGGCTGCTAGGCCTACCTGACTTCCATCCTGTCGCGCGAGTTCTGTCCCGCCTTTGCGGCGGCGGTCTTCTGCGAGCCGTTCTTGGCGAAGCGGCGAAGGAAGGGCGGGAGGTCGAGGTCCGTCTCGTCCTGATGCAGCGCGTCCTTGAGCAGACGGCTGATGTGGTCCTCCTGCTCGTCGAGCATCTCCATCGTGGGGAACCCGGTCGCGATGATGGTCATCTTGATCTCGTTCTCCATCTTCAGGTCGGTCCCCATGCCGAAGATGATGTTGGCGTCCGGGTCGACGACCCGCTGGATCACCTCGGCGGCCTCGTGCAGCTCGGAGAGCTTGAGGTCGCTGCCGCCCACAATGTTGAAGAGCACGCCGGTGGCGGACTCGATCGAGACGTCCAGAAGCGGGTTGGTGATGGCCTGCTGCGCGGCCTCCCTGGAGCGGTGCTCGCCCGTTCCCCAGCCGATGGACATCCAGGCCGGACCCGCGTCGCGCATTATCGCCTCCACGTCGGCGAAGTCGAGGTTGATCTCGCCCGCCACGGTGACAAGCTCTGCGATGGACTGGACGCCCATGCGGAGAATGTCGTCGGCCATTCGGAAGGCGTTCTCGGCGGTTAGCTCCTCCCTGGCGACCACCTGCAGCCGCTCGTTCGGTATGACCAGCAGCGTGTCGGTGTTGTCCTTCAGCCTCGCGATGCCCTCGTCAGCCTGCTTCCTGCGGCGCGTGCCCTCGAAGGAGAAGGGCTGCGTGACCACTCCGACGGTAAGAGCGCCGGTCTCCTTGGCTATCTGGCCGATGATGGGAGCGGCGCCGGTCCCGGTACCGCCGCCCATGCCCGCGGCCACGAATATCATGTCGGAGTCGCGTATGGCGTCGTAGAGCTCCTCGCGGCTCTCCTCAGCCGAGCGCATCCCGAGCTCCGGGTCTCCACCTACACCCTTGCCTCCGGTGAGCTGGTCCCCGATTCTGATCTTGAGCGGCACGTCGCTCATGATCAGGGCCTGGGCGTCGGTGTTGACGACCATATACTCGACGCCTGGAATCCGCTCCCGGAACATGCGGGAAACGGCGTTGGAGCCGCCGCCGCCTGCGCCGATGACCTTGATTCTAGCTACGCCGTCGCGCTCTCTACCGTTTAAGACCATTAGATCCTCCCTCTATTGCTGAGTGCTAAGCCCTGGCGGGCAATATCGCTCTGAAGAACTTGCCAAATACGTTGCCGCCGTTCGAGTTGTCCGATCGTCCCGTACCGTTGCCTCCCAATGCCGCAGCGTGCTCCTTCTGCTTCAGCGCCCAGATCACCATTCCGACCGCGGTCGAGTAGACCGGCGAACGCAGCTCGTCGGGCAGGCCCGCGGGCCGGTCCGGCACTCCGATGCGGACCTTTATGGCCAGCGTCCGCTGCATCAGCTGGTCCAGTCCCGGCATGTTCGCGGAGCCTCCTGTCAGGACCACTTTGAAGCCGGCGGAGCCTTCGATTCCCGCCTCGCGCAGCTTGATCATGATCAGCCTGGACAGCTCGTGGGCGCGCTCCCGCATGAGCTGGAACAGGTCCCGCCTCGGCAGCCTGAGAGGCGCGGTCTGGTCGATCACGTTGAGCGTTAAGTGCTCGTCGGTCTTTACCATGTAAGGGTCCGTGCAGGCGTGCTCGATCTTGGCCTGCTCGGCGTCCTCGAACGAGCAGTTATAGGTGATGCACATGTCGTTGGTGAACTGGTACCCGCCGACCGGGATGGCCGCGGTGTACGTGACGACACCGTTTTTGAAAACGATAATGTCGGTCGTGCCGGCGCCCATGTCTACGATTGCGGCGCCCTTGTCGCGCTCTTCCGGGGTCAGGAGGGCCTCGCTGCTGGCGAGGGGCTGGAGCACCAGGCCGGCAACCTTGACCCCCGCCTGCTCGACCGATCGAACAAGGTTTTCGGCGGCGTCCGCCGAAGCGGTCACCACGTGCGTCTCGACCCTGACGTCCTTGGAGTGCATTCCCTCCGGGTTCCGTATGCCCGCGTAACCGTCTACCGCGTACTCCCTGGGGATGGCGTGGACCAGAGTGCGGCTCTCATCGACGCCCGCCGCGGCGACCTCTGCCTGGACGCGGGACATGTCCCCCGCCGTTACGACCCTGTGACCGCCGATCCACGGCATGGGCCGCCAGCGGTTCTCGAACTCGATGTGGCCTCCCGTGACGCCGACGTAAGCGGAGACGACCCTCTCGCCGGAGGCGTATTGGATGTTCTCGATCGACTCGCGGACTGCCTCCTCCGTCGCCTCGGCGTCGGTGACGTTCCCCTTCCTCATGCCGCGGCTTGGGACTGTGCTGTGGGCCAGGAACTGGACATCTCCAGGCCCGTTCCTCCTGACCAGGATGGATGAGACCTTGCTGGAACCGATATCTATGGCTGTAAGCAACTGGCTGTGCTGCATATGCCCTCCTAGGGGCCAGACCCGACAGGGCCATGCCGCCGGTTGCGGGAATAGTGGGACATCATCGATATAACCTTTCGGCCACGCGCAGACGGGCGCTGCGGCTTCGACGGTTGGTGTAGATCTCGGTCTCGGACGGCTTGATGACGCGCTTGTTCACCGGCTTCAGCCGGGGAGTGTGGCTGCAGACGCAGGTCGGCGTGATCGGCGGACAGACGCAGCGCAGGGACTCCAGCCTGACGAAGCTTTTTACCATTCGGTCCTCGAGCGAGTGGTAGCTGATGACCGCCAGGCGTCCGGGAGCGGCGAGTATCCGTACCGCCGCTTCGAGGCCGCTCTTGAGGTTGTCGAGCTCTTTGTTGACCGTCATGCGGATCGCCTGGAAGGTCCTGGTGGCCGGGTGAATCCGGCTCCCGGGCCGCCTTCTCACCGAACCGGCAACGATCTCGGCGAGCTGGGTGGTCGTGTCGACAGGACGTTCGCGTACGATGGCCCTGGCGATCCGGCGAGCCGCTCTCTCTTCACCATACTGGTGAATCAGGTCCGCAATCTGCCGTTCGGTGTAGGTATTTACCACTTTGTGAGCCGTCAGCTGCTGCGTCGAATCGAATCTCATGTCCAGTCGGGACTCTCTATTTATGCTGAACCCTCTGGCCGCCGTATCCACCTGGAGTGAGGAGAGCCCCAGGTCCATCAACACGCCGTCTACCGGCGAAAACCCGTTCTCCGCGGCGATCGACTCCAGGTCGGCAAAACTGCCTGCCACCAGGCGAAGCTGCTTCCTGTGTCTCTCCGATCTCCTCTCCGCTACCTTGAGAACGTCCGGATCGAGCTCTATGCCGAGAACCTCGGCCCCTCTTTCGAGTAAAGCCAGGGTGTGTCCGGCCCCTCCCACCGTACAGTCGACGAACCTGCTGCCCGGCCCGGGCCCGAGCGCGGTGACGACCTCACTGAGCAATACCGGCGTATGGTGCGCATCCACTTCTGCTGCCCCACCTGCCATACAGATGCCCTGCAGACCGTCTCTCCCTCCGCTGCGGGCCACCCGTTAGTGGGCCCTCAGGCCGCGTGTTAGAATGGACGCGACCCCGGTGCGCAGGAACCGACTGTGATAATCGAGTCTCCCAGCTTTTGATATAGGGCGCAAGGCATTTTCGTACAAGTTTGAAACTTTTTCCTACAGAGTCATGATACACGATTTCCCATTCGCGATCCTGACCGTGAGCGACGCCGGGTCCAAAGGCGAGCGCGAGGACACCAGCGGCGACGCCATCGCCGAGATCATGTCGGGCCGCGGATTTGCCCTGAAACTGCGCGACATCCTGCCGGACGAGCGTGAGCTGATCTCGGAAAGGCTGATCGAGTGGGCCGACTCGGAAGAGGTCGATCTCATCCTCACGACGGGCGGGACCGGCCTGGGCCCCAGGGACGTGACGCCGGAGGCCACCCGCGCCGTGCTCGACATCGAGGTGCCCGGAATCGCCGAGGCCATGCGGGCTGAGACGCTGGCGAAGACGCCTCTCTCCATGCTGAGCCGCTCGGCGGCGGGTGTTCGCTCCGGCTGCCTGATCGTCAACCTGCCGGGGAGTCCCAAGGCCGTCCGGGAATGCCTGGAGGTGGCCATCCCGGCTCTGCCTCACGGCCTGGAGATGATCCAGGGCCGCCGCGGCCACCCCGCGATGTGACCCCGTGCGTGTTTCCGACGCCGGAAACCAGCCCGCTCCCTGACATGCGCTTCCACATCCTGACCCTCTTCCCGGCGATGTTCGACAGCCCGTTTGCCGAGGGCGTAATCGGACGGGCCCGCAGGAGCGGCCTCGTGGAGATCCTGACCTACGACATCCGCGACCACGCGGAGACGCCTCACCGGTCGGTCGACGATTACGCCTTCGGCGGCGGCCCGGGAATGGTCATGAAGCCGGAGCCCCTCTTCAAGGCCGTGGACGCGGCGCGGTCTTCCGGAATCGGCAGCGCCGACGCCCCCGTCGTGCTGCTGTCGCCCAAAGGACGGCGGCTGACCCAGCAGGTGGTGGAAGAGCTGGCCGCCCACGACGATCTGATGATGATCTGCGGAAGGTATGAGGGTGTGGACGAGCGGGTTCGGGCGCATCTGGCAACCGACGAGATCAGCATCGGCGACTTCGTGCTCAGCGGGGGCGAGCTCGCGGCGATGGTGTTGGTGGAGTCGGTCTCCCGGTTGGTCCCGGGCGTCGTGGGCTCGGCCGAATCGACGCGGAACGACTCATTCACGATCGGCCTCCTGCAACACCCTCAGTACACGCGGCCAGCGGAGTACCGCGGCTGGAGCGTGCCGGACATGCTGCTGTCGGGAAACCACGCCGGGATTGAGCGCTGGCGGCGGGAGGAATCGCTGCGCGCGACTCTCCTGGGCCGGCCGGACCTTCTCGAGTCGGCGGAGCTGTCCGACGAGGACCGCGTCTTCCTCGAGAGACTGAGGGCCGGTCCGCAGCCTTGATTCTGCATTTCTCTGATCGGAGGACGATATGAAGGGTAAGGACTTTCTGTCCATCACCGACCTTGATCCCGAAGAGGTAGTGGATACCGTCAGGGCCGCCGCGAGGATGAAGGGCGGCGAGGCATCCCGGCCGTTGGAGGGCAAGGTGCTGGCCCTCCTGTTCGAGAGGCCGTCGCTCAGGACCCGGGTGAGCTTCGAGGTCGGCATACGACAGCTCGGCGGCGAGTGCATCTACCTGAGCAGGGACGATGTCGGACTGGGCGTGCGAGAGCCTGAGTCCGACGTGGCCGGCGTGCTCGACAGGTGGGTGGACGGCGTCGTCGCCCGTGTCGCCTCGCACCGCAGCCTCCAGATACTCGCGGAGCGCATGTCGGCACCGGTGGTCAATGCCCTGTCCGACCTTGAGCACCCCTGCCAGGCGATGGGCGACCTCCTGACCATCCAGGAGCACAAGGACGGCCTGGAGGGGGTCAACGTTGCGTTCGTCGGCGACGGGAATAACGTCGCGGCCAGCCTGGCCCTGGCCTGCGCGTCCGCGGGGGCCAACTTTACGATTGCGGCGCCAAGTGGCTACCGCGTGCCCGACCTGGTGTGGGAACAGGCCCTGAGGCGGGCGGCGGTGAGCGAGACCGAGCTGGAGTGGGTCGAGGACCCCCGTCAGGCCGTCCGCGGTGCCGACGTCGTCTACACTGATGTCTGGGTCAGCATGGGAGACGAGGCCGAGCAGGAGGAGCGGCTCCGCGCGTTCGAGGGCTTCCAGGTGGACGCCGACCTGTTCGCGGAGGCAAGGCAGGATGCCGTATTCATGCACGACATGCCGGCCCACCGCGGCGAGGAGATCTCAGAGGGCATGATAGAGCACCCGCGCTCGGTCGTATTCGACCAGGCGGAGAACCGACTTCACGCCCAGAAGGCCATACTGGCAAGGCTCTTCACGGGCGGGTAGGGCTATTGCACGGGGTCGTTGAGCAGCATATGGTAGACGTATCTCACACCTTCTGCGGCATCGAGGCGGTATGAGCTCAACGAACGACGGTCCCGCGGTCAGCGTAGACGGCCTGATCTTCAGCTACGCCGCCATGAGGGTCCTCGATCAGGTGGCCCTGGAGGTACCGACCGGAGAGATATTCGGACTGCTCGGGGCCAATGGGGCAGGCAAGACCACCCTGATCAGGTTGTTGGTGGGACTGCTGAAGCCGGAGTCGGGCAGCGTCTCAGTGCTGGGTCAGAACCCATCCGCGACTCGGTCTACCAGCGTCGGCTATATGCCGCAGCTCAACGCGCTGTACGAGGAGCTTTCCGTTGAGGAGAACGTCGGCTTCTTTGCTCGAATGTACGGTATGTCCGACAGATCGGCCAGGCTGGAGGCTGTCGAATCGGCGCTCCAGTTGGTTGGTCTCTTCGACCGGCGCAGCGATATTATCCTCCGGCTTAGCGGCGGCATGCGCCAGCGGGTAAGCCTCGCCATCGCACTGGCGCACTCGCCCAGTGTGCTGCTGCTCGACGAGCCGACGGTGGGTCTGGACCCCGAGCTGAGGGCGGGGTTCTGGGAGCATTTCAGGGAGATGTCTCGCGAAGGGACCACGCTGGTCATCTCCAGTCACACGATGGACGATGCGGCTCACTGCGACAGGCTGGCCTTCATCCGGGGTGGGAGATTTGTCGGGGACGGCTCCCCCGAGGAGCTGCGCGCCGCGACGGGCAGGGCGGACGCCTCGTTGGAAGATGCCTTCCTTCATTTCGTTAGAGGCGGTGGCAGCTAGTGTCAGTGGACAGGACATTGGCGATAGCCCTCCGCATACTGCGACAGATTTCAAGGGACCGCCGCTCACTGGCCCTCATCATTGTCGCCCCCATCGTGGTAATGGCGCTGGTAGGCTTCAGCTTCGGAGACCAGCAGGGGGTGTTGGACAGGATTGCCCCGGGTCTGATCGCCGTGTTCGTGCTGTTCTTCACCTTCGTACTCACAGGCGTGAGCTTTCTGCGGGAGCGGGCCCAGGGCACGCTCGAGCGCCTGCTGACGACGCCGGTCGGACGCGCGGATATCCTGGTCGGCTACACGACCGGTTTCTTCGTCCTGGCGATGGTCCAATCCGTGATCGTGGTGACGTTCACTCTGCTGGTCCTGGAGGTCAACTACCAGGGCAGCATCTGGCAGATATGGACGGTGCTGGTGCCCCTGGTCGTTGTGGGAGTGAGCCTGGGAGTCTTCATATCGACCTTCGCAAGGAACGAGTTCCAGGTCGTGCAGTTCATACCTCTGCTGATGGCGCCGCAGATATTCCTGTCGGGCGTGATCGCCGAGGTCGACAAGATGCCGGCAGTCCTGGAGGTGCTTGCCTACCTGCTGCCATTGACGTACGCGGTAGACGGGCTGCAGGACATCATGCTGCGAGGGGACTCCCTGGGCAGCCTAGGCCTGGAGCTGGGCGTCCTTGCTCTATATGTCGTCGCCTTACTGACCGCAGCGGCGGTGGCCGTACGCCGATCTTAGGACGTAGACGGGGCCTCAGCTCAGAGTTGCGAGTACTCCCCTGAGCGCCGCGCCGAACTCGCGCTTCTGCCAACTCCGCACCTGCGGATCAGCCAATTCGGAGTCCAGACCGCTGGGGCACCGAGACAGGCGTTCCAGGCTGACGGCTGGCCACAGCAGGCCCGGGCTCAACTGCAGTTCCTGACCCAACTGGTTGCGCCACGTTTTGAGGCTCTTGAGTCGGACCTCAGCCCTCTTTCGCTCCGCTGGACTCAATGGGTCCCTGGTCCGCTTCCGTTTCGGCCTGATCACCGGTTTTGATGCGAGCCCTTCGTCGATTGCCGCCTTCAGGCGTCTATTGTCAGGCGGTCGCCTGAACCTCCCCAGTTCCCTGACCGGTGAGAGGTCGGTTGCGGGTTCAGCCGACAGCAGGATGAGCGCGGAGTCCGGTATCACCTTGAACAGCGGACGGTCGAGGCGGCTGGCCTCTCCTTCGCGGAATTGGAACAGAGAACGCAGGACTGCCAGGCCCCTTCCGTCCAGGTCGCGGCCGCCCTTGACCGAAAGGAAGGCGGACCCGCGGTCGGCGGGAGTATGCCTTACACTCGCCAGACGCTCGAACTCCTCCCTCGCCCATTCGAGCCGCGCTAGCTTCTCGAGCCGCGCGGATAGTACGTCGCGGAGCCGCGAAAGGTGTAGGACGTCGTCGGCCGCGTACTTCAGTGCTTCTGAGCTCAGGGGGCGCTTCGTCCAGTCGGACCGCTGGAGCTTCGGATTCTTGCTCAGCTCCACGTCCAGATTCTCCTCCACCACGGCCTTCAAGCCCAGCTGGGATGAGCCGACCAAAGCCGCGGCAATGCTGGTGTCGAAAAGATTGCTGACGTGGAATCCCCAGTCCCTGTCGAGGCTGCGGATGTCGTAGTCGGCGGCATGGAATACCTTCTCCACCGATGGGTTGGCAAGCAGGGCGCCAAGCGGTCGCAAGTCGTCCATCGCCAGTGGATCGATGAGAAAGGCCGTCCCGACCGCGGCGAGTTGGACGAGGCACACGCGCTCCTGATACCTGAAGAACCCATTGGACTCCAGGTCGACGGCAACTCGCGGTGCGCTCGAAACACGAGCTACGACTTCGGCGAGGCGTGATTCCGTTTCGACGAGCTCGATCTGACCGATCTCCGCAGGCATTACGGTGCGTGGTCCCTGGAAGCATCCGTCATAGCCTGCCGCAACCTTGTCGCTAAGACGCCCCGAACACCTGGTTAGTCCCTGCCAGGGGAATGCGGGCCATGGCGGAGGCCTCGATCGTAAGGGCCGCCAAGTCCTCGGGCTCCAGGCTGTGCACGTCGCCCTTGCCCAGCGATCTAGTCAGCAGCGCCATCTCCATCGTCATCGAGTTGATGAAGTTGGCCACTCGCTCAGCCCCCTCGTCCGGGTCGAGGCGCTTCATCAGGTCGGGGTCCTGGGTGGTGATGCCCACGGGGCATTTCCCCGTCTGGCAGTGGTGGCACCGCCCGGCCGGGACGCCCACCTCGGACATGAAGTCGCTCTCGGGTATCTCCCTGTTGCAGTTAAGGGCGATCAGCGACGCGATGCCGATGGCGACCGCGTCGGCTCCCAAGGCGAGCGCCTTGGCGGCGTCGGCGCCGCTGCGGATGCCGCCCGACGCGATGAGGCTCACCTTCCTGTACAGACCAAGCTCCCGCAGCGCCTCCCGCGCCATCACGATGGCCGGGACCGTGGGTATGCCGCTGTGGTCCAGAAGCACCTCCGCCGACGCTCCCGTCCCCGCGAGCATGCTGTCGATGACGACCGCGTCCGCGCCTGCCTTCGCGGCCAGCTTCACGTCGTCGGTCACCCTGCAGGCGCCCAGCTTGACGTGTATGGGCACAGACCAGTCGGTGGCCTCGCGCAGCTGCTCGATCTTCACCGCCAGGTCGTCCGGTCCGAGCCAGTCCGGGTGGCGTGCCGGGCTGCGCTGGTCGATGCCAGTCGGCAGGTCGCGCATCTCGGCGATCTCGTCCAGCACCTTGACGCCCATCAGCATGCCGCCCGTGCCGGGCTTGGCCCCCTGTCCGACCACGATCTCGACAGCCTGCGCCTGCGCCAGGTGGTGCGGGTTGAAGCCGTACCTGGACGGAAGTACCTGGTAGATCAGCTTCTCAGACGCCTCCCGCTCCCGGTCGAGCATTCCCCCGTCGCCCGTGCAGCTTGCCGTGCCGGTCATCGTGGCCGCCTTGCCCAGGGCCGTCTTGGCATTGGCCGACAGCGCACCGTAGCTCATGCCTGTGATGTAGATCGGCGTCTCCAGCACCAGCGGGTTCTCGGCGTAGCGAGCACCGATGACCGTCCGCGTGTTGCACCTCTCCTTGTAGCCCTCCAGCGGGAAGCGCGTCAGCCCCGTGGACAGGAAGGTCAGGTCGTCGAAGTGCGTGACCTTCTGGAAGGTGGAGAAGCCGCGTATGCGGTAGCGGCCGAGCTCAGCCTTCGCGTGGATGTCGTCGATTATCCAGGGCGCCCAGACCTGGCTGTTGGGCATTACCATCGGCATCCTCCCGGGGTGTTGGCGCAGAGCCCTGCTAGAGCCCCGTCATTCCCGCGAAGGCGGGAATCCAGAGGGGTTGCGTTGCGGTCATTCCCGCCGGGGCGGGAATCCCCAGAGATTCGAGTCATCTTCAGATAGCGGCCTTCTCGAGGCGCTCCAGCGAGTCCAGGTGATAGAGCCTCCTTCCGGAGACTATCTTCTTGAATATCGGGCGGTCGTCAACTCCGAAGCTGTCCAGAGTGCCCCACACGTCGAGCAGCTCATCCTCGCTCATCTCCTCCACCACCGCGTCGTTGCCCAGCGAGCCGATGCTGCCCCCGACGTAGATCGTTCCCTCGTACATCGAGTCGCCGACGGCCTCGCCCACGTCCCCGCAAACGATGATCCGGCCCTTCTGCATCATGAAGCCGGTCAGGAAGCCTGAGCTGCCCTTGATGACGAGGCTGCCGCCCTTCATGGAGATACCCGCCCGGGCCCCGGCGTTCCCGCCGACGAAGACCTCTCCGCCCCTGATCGACGACGCCACCGACGCTCCGGCGTCCTTGTCGAGGACGATCCTCCCGCTCATCATGTTCTCGCCGAGCGCCCAGCCCGCGTTGCCGTGGATGGCGATCTCCGGCCCGTCCATCAGGCTCGCCGAGTAGTACCCGACGCTTCCCTCTATGGTGATCTTGCAGGGTTGGAGCAGACCGACGGCGGTGTTGTGGCGCGCGCCGGGGTTTACGACCGTTACGTCGGCGCCCTCGGCGGCCAGCTGCTTGAGCCTGCGGTTCAGCTCCCGGACGGTCAGGGAGCCGGCGTCTACAGTAACCAGGTCATGACCTCGTTCTGTTGAGGCTCCTGCCTGGCGATCTCGTCGGAGAACACCTGGCGCAGCGCCACCTCCTCGGAGGCGACCGCGATCACGTCGTCCGTCTCCATCGTCACGAGGGGCTTGGCCGACCACCGGTCCTTCGCGTAGCCCATGCCGTCCCTGGTGGAGACCAGGTACGTGAAGGTGCCGTCCAGGTCGTCGAGAGAGCTCTCCAGCGCGTCCCTGAGCGTCGCGCCGTCGGCTAGCTTGTCGGCCAGGTACACGGCGATGATCTCGGAGTCGTTCTCGGTCTGGAAGTGGTGTCCCCGGTCCTCGTAGGCCCGTTTCATGCCGTGGTAGTTGGTGAGCTGGCCGTTGTGGACAACAGTCACGTCCGGGAACGGGTATGCCCAGAAGGGGTGGGCGTGGCTGATGTCGACCCTGCTCTCCGTCGCCATTCGCACGTGGCCGATGCCGTGGGTGCCCGAGATGCTGCCGATGTCGTGGCGGCCGTCCATCTCAACCGGCGTTCCGACGTCCTTGATGACTTCCGACGCCCTGCCGATGCTGTGTATCTCGACATGGCCCGTGTCCAGCAGGGCCTCCGCCAGCTTCGGCACGTCTCCTTCGTAGTTGACGGTGAGGCGGAGGAAATCTCCCCTGGACGACCTGTCGACGATGACGCCACCGGCCCGCTGGACCGACTCCTCGGCGCGGGCCAGCACATCGTCCGCGCGGGCCTGGTCGTCCGTCCAGATGCGGACGATCAGGTCGCCGCCCGTGCGCTGACCGGAGATGGTCAGCCCGCTGGAGTCCCGTCCCCTGTGGGTCATGGACTCCAGCATCTTGACGAGCTCCGCGCCCACCGCGGCGGGCCGCTCGACGGAGCTGTTCTTATGAAGTATGCCGCTGACACCGCACATGCTCGTTCCCCTTCGGGAAAGTAATATAGCATCGGCCCGCCCAGCCACACAACCGCCGGGGCGAGGGCACCTGACCGTCGCTACAGGCGCAGGCCGGAAGTGCGCTGGCGTGCTCAACCTCCGTTTGAGAGATAGTCAAACTTGGTAGAGCGTCCGGAGATGCATGAGGTTGTTTTGGAAGTCTTGACCCGAGCACCGAAGGTACAGTGCGGCTGTGTCTTCGGAAATGAACCTTCTTTCGTAGCATGCTGTCACCAAGCCACAGAACCTGCCTCGGCGCTGTATAGGCGTCTCGCTCAGAGGAAAGTAGTCAACTGCGAAGTTCTCAGCCGCCTTCTGTTCATCAGACGGCATGGCGTCAAGCACTCTAGACGGGGTATCGAATTGGCGGTAGTGGGAGTTGGCAATGTGATACCTAGCCGCCGTATGGCTAATTCCAAACTTGCGGATCACCTTGGACACGGCCTCCTCAGAAATCGGTGTTGGTGCCAGATGACGCACGGCCTCATTCGGTGCAAGGAAGGCAATGGCGAAGGCGTTGGCCCGCTGTTCTACGAAGTCTATCGCCTGCGTCTGGGGGTCCTTCTGGTTGTCGGCGTAGGAATCGACGCGAAGTCTTTGGAGTCTTGAGTCTGGGTCGTAGAGCAGATGTCCAAGCTCGTGGGCTAGTGTTGCCCGCCGGATCCAGACATTCTCGTTGTCTCCGACCGTATTCAGAACGACGCCTCGCGCCTCGTTCCCGTCTTCGTCCGCTGTCATCACGGTCGCTCCGGCGACTACTCTTGGAAGCTGCGCCTGAATGACGGGGATGCCCAAACGCTCTTCAACGAGTTCACGCATCGAAGCGATCGGTGATTCACCGAGATTCAGTGTTCTCCTTGCATCCTCTGCAAGCCTGTACCCTATCTGCCAAGCTGGCTTCATCGACGATCCATAGTCCTCGTACGGGATGAACCTACTACGTTCATCCTGAAGGCCCAGCCACTCATGAAGTCTGCGCTGCACACGAATAATCGACGCAGCCTCCGCAAAGAGAAGCGCGGTTTTCTTCGAAATCCTTCCAGCCCCTTGCGCCTGCTCGCTTACTAGCGTCCTCAGGCGATACACCAGCTGGGTATCTCCGCGATAATCTTGCTTGAATGCAAGCAGCCTCTCATCCAGACCCAGAGCGAAGGCGAGGTGCTCCAACTGCGTAAGAGAAACCTGCGCCGGAAGCGACTCCGCAGTCTTGACTTCTGCTTCTGGAATCCCTGCGGCTTTGCCGACGGAGCCATGGGGCAGGCCTAGCTCTTCCCTACGATGCTTCAGGGCATTCCCGGCGGAGTTCTTGGTTCTCCGCAGAATTGCGGAGCCGTACTCCGCAGCCTCCTCAAGGACGTCTAGGCCGAAGCTCGTGAAGGCCTCCCACGCCGTCAATATGTGCCCTGTCGGTTTTCGGGTTTCGTCGTATATCGCCAACTCCGCTTCGCTGCGAACAAAACTCCTCGTGGATCGTCTTGCTGCGTCCTTAGCGGAACCCCCGCCAGCGCCTGCACCGAATATGAAAGTCAGCCTGTCCATCAGGAGGCCTCCAGGACGCGTCTCGGACGTCCAGTGCTTTGGTCCCAGCCCAGAGAAGTAACGTCGTAGCCGAACCCGTGGAAGACTCGGACAGCCTCTTCTAGCTGGTTTCCGTCAACCGGCGGATACCGTCCTGAACCGCCCGAGACGTAGAGGGCTATGCTGGAGGCGAACCACATCTCGCCCCCAAGGTATGCATCTTTACCGCCTGTCAAGTTCGTGTGCTTCGGCAGTTCTTTGCCAAGAGCGGCTACCGGTGACTCAATGATGTAGGGAATGCCTCCCATGTCAATGACCCAGAGATATCGGTTGGCTTGTGGATCTGTGGATGACGAAGGTGGAGTTCCGGGAAGAAAATTGGTGGCTGGGGCAGGCCCAAGTAGAAGACCGTCGCTTGGGTTGAGTCGCAAAGCCTCTCGGCAAAAGCGGATGAATTCAGGCGGGCGAGGGCGTTGACGGTGACGAAAAGCGTCCAATTCTTGCATCGCCACGTTCATTCACAGTTTCGTCCATACCAATTCTATCACGACGCACAGAGCTCCGCGCCCACCGCGGCGGGCCGCTCGACGGAGCTGTTCTTATGAAGTATGCCGCTGATACCGCACATGCTCGTTCCCCTTCGGGAAAGTAATATAGCATCGGCCCGCCCAGCCACACAACCGCCGCGCCCCGTCGTTCCGGCGCAGGCCGGGACCCAGAGGGGCGGGGTAGGGGGCCGCCTCCAGCCGTGGCGGACAACTTGAGCAGAATGGGTTAGGCCAACGTGAACTGAGTAGGGCGGAGTTTTGCCAATGCAGACGGGGACTCTAACTGATCTCGCTATTGTCGCTTCTGATATGGCGGCCCTGGTCGACATGGGACACACCGTAGTAGACGGTAGGCACACAGACCTCCGATTCCTCTCCGTACAGGAACTAAACGACATGATAGAGTCGGAGAAGCCGGTCAATCCGTACACGTCCGCATACTCGTAGTGGGCCACGGCTGGGAACTGAGACTACTGGCGGCCGCCCTGCTTGACCAGGAACCTGAGTGGTTCTGGGAACTTGAACCTCACTGCCCTGCGAGTATCTCGGTCATAGAGTTCCATGAGGAGTCGGCGTCAATCGTGTGCTGGAACCAGGCAGGACACCTGAGGAGCTAGGAAGAGATGGCCTTGAGGCTTGCCGCGTTTGACCTGGATGGCACCCTGTTACGGGGACAGACTGCCTGCGAAGCCATCGCAAAGGGTATCGGGCGTATCGAGCGGATGCGAGAGTTGGAACGGCTGGAGTCCACCGACATTGAAGAGATGGCGGAGTGGTATTCCGACTTCACGTTCAGTGATCTTTGCAACCACCTCGCCGCTGTCCGGGTAGCGCCCGGAATAGACGAGGGGTTCGCGTTGCTCCATGAGCACGGTTTCAAGATAGCCATCGTATCGCTCACATGGGAGTTCGCGGTGGAGTGGTTTGCCGACAGGTTAGGAGCGGACTATTCAGTTGGCACCGGGCTCTCGGCGGACGGGCTGATAAGCCACTTCTGGCCCAAAGACAAGGCGCTATGGCTTACGAGACTAGCTGACAGGCTGGGTGTCAATATGAGGGATGTGGCCGCCGTGGGCGATTCGAGCGGGGACATACCGATGCTCTTGTCGGTCGGGCACCGATACTGGGTTGGTCAGACGATTCCACCTGAACTGGATAGAGAGGTCGTCCACGAGCCCGGAGGCGATATACATGTGGTGGCTGAGAGCATCGTGCGGGCTGTGGGAGCGTGAAGTGAGGCCCGTGGAACACCCTACTCCTCCGCAACGAGGACGCCGAAGGTGTCGTAGAGGAAGCCCGATGCTCCGGACCGAGAAATGACGGCGCCGGTCGCGCGTGCGATGTCTAGTCTGACGTTCGAGAGGCGTGCGCCGCGGAGGTCGGCACCGGCGAAGGATGTCTCCGGACTGACTATGGGGTTTTCGACGCGGCAGTCCTCGAAAACGGCCTGGGTGAAGTCGCAGCCGGAAAGGTCGGCCTCCGAGAAGTCGACGCCGACGAGGCGTTGCTTGCGTAAGCTCTTGTGGGCAATGGAGGCCAGGACGAAGCTCACGCGGTCGATGGTCGCGCCATCGATGTTGGTCTTTCCGAAGGTGACGCCACGGAAGCGGTCAGATCGGCCCCGAAGAGGCTGGCGCCCTCGAAGCTGCAAAGAGAGAAGTCGCATCCGGTTAGGCGCGACAGGTTCATCTTGGCGTTTTGGAACTTCGCGGACGCGCAGTTGGAGTCGGTGAAGTGGGACTCCATGACGTCTGCGTGGCGGAACCTCGCGCGCTGGAGGTCGCAGTGTGAGATGCGGAGCTCGCCGCAGACCAAGTGTGAGAAGTCGGCGTCCTGGAGCGAGCAGTCCGTCATATCGAGCGCGTCGGTGCACAGACCGACGAAGGAGCCGCCGTCGAACTTGCAGTCGGCGAAGGACGAGCCGTCGCGGAGGAGCTCAGCCATTTCGTCCATGCGAGTTACAGTGATTCCTCGGTGAGGCACTACTCGGACTCCTCCGCAGCCTTCGCCGCTCCGTCGTGCCGTAGGGGCGGGTTTCAAACCCGCCCCTACGGCACGACGTGGAACGGAGCCGCCAACTTCAATGTCGCCTATGCAGCCTGACAGGGCCACCGGTCATTCCTGGAATCTAAGCTCGGCGATTGAGGCAACGATGCGGTCGGGGGTAACGCTTGAGCCGGCCGCCGGCCCCACGCCCGTAGGATCGACCCACACGCTGTAGATTCCCAGCCTCTGGGGCGCCGCGACCTCCCACTCCAGGTTGTCGCCCAATCACGTCTCTGGAGGATCTCGCGGAACAGGTCATCGGCGTCCAGGCCGGGGACTCGGTCCGCCGCGTCGGCGCATACCAGGTGCCAGCAGGGGTCTACGCCGCTATGGTAGTCGATGATCGTGTCGTCGAGATCGACGAGCATTGCCCGTGGCTTGTTCAATGGTGCACGCCTCTTTTGATTCGGCTGGAACCCCCTCTCCCTTGACGGGTGTATAGACCGGGGACATAGGTTACACATGTTCGGAGACATGGGTTACACCATTAGGCATGGTAATTCTGTTCAGGAGGATGCCCATGCCATGGAGGGTGGAAACTGTCATGTCTCAACGCAAAGAGTTGGTCGCTCTGGCGCGGTCCGAGGGAGTGATCATGAGCGAACTGTGTTTGCGCAGTGGGATCAGCCGCAAGACTGGCTACAAGTGGCTGAGACGATACCTTGAAGGCGGAGAGCAGCGTCTGGATGATCTCCCGAAGCGCCCTCATCACTCCCCGAACCGGACGAGCGACGACATGGAGCAGCTCGTCGTAGACCTTCGCCGGGAGCATCCCACCAAGGGAGGACACGTGCTGGCCAGGATACTCAAGGATCGTGGACACAACAGTGTGCCGTCCAAGAGCACGATCACGGCCATCCTCAGACGACATCAACTTATCGAGCCATCTGAGAGTCTCAAGCACAAGCCGTATAAGCGCTTCGAGCACGAGCGGCCCAACCAGCTGTGGCAGATGGACTTCAAGGGGCATATCCCTGTCGTCAGCGGTGGACGTTGCCACCCGCTGACGGTCCTGGACGACCATTCGAGGTTCTCCCTGGGTGTGAGGGCTTGTGCAGACGAGAGGACTCAGACCGTCCATGACCATCTTACGTCCATCTTCAGCCACTACGGCATGCCCAATACGATACTGGTTGACAACGGCTCTCCCTGGGGCAGCGACGTTGACCACCCCTTCACCCCACTGACAGTCTGGCTGGTCCAACTGGGAGTCAGAGTGGTCCACAGTAGGCCATACCACCCCCAGACCCTCGGCAAGCTCGAGCGCTTCCACAGGTCCCTCAAGACTGAGCTGCTCCAGGGAAGCAGATACACCGACCTGTCCCACTGCCAGAGCAGCTTCGATGGATGGCGAGACTTTTACAACCTCCAGCGTCCTCATCACGCCCTGGACCTCAATACGCCTGCCAGCCGATACACCGTCAGCCCTCGGCCTTTCCCGGAGACGCTTCCGACCGTCGACTACGACACTGACGACCAGGTACGCTCTGTAGATGTCAACGGCCGAATATCCTTCCTGGGCAGATCATTCCCCGTCGGTAAAGCCTTCAGAGGCAAGAGGGTCGCTCTAAGGCCCACACCCACTGACGGCACATGGAAGGTCTTTTTCTCCGTCCAGTCCATCGCTACCATAGATCTCAATCAATAGAATGTGTAACCCATGTCCCCGAACAACTGTTACCCATCTCTCCGGTCTGTACAACGGGAGAGGGCTGGGGTGAGGGTGACCACACACCACGTGTCGGCAGGTTCGGACCCAAGGGCGGCCATTGCCATCAGGTAGACTTCCTGCTCGGGCTTTCCGAAACCGGTCTCCCCCTCGATGAAGATGTGATCGAAGTGCTGTTCAAGGTCGAAACGCTCAAGCTTGCCCCTCTGGGCCGCTCTCGTGCCGTTGGTTATAAGGGCCAGGCCTATGCCATGGCTTCTGAATCGCCGAAGGGCTTCGACCGCCCCAGGGAACAGCTCGGCTCGCTCTTCCCGCTTTCTCCGGTACGACAGACCCAGGTCGTGGGCCAGGTCGGGAAGATCGAACGCCAGCCTGCGAAGAGACCAATCGACTATGCCGACACTGGCGGCGCTCAGGTTTGCCCGGCCTATCCGGTGGCGTTCCGGGTCCGACCAGTACCAATCCGCTATCGCGACCGCTACGAACATGCCCATCGACCTCATGCAGCTAGCTTCGGGGTAGAGCCTCGGCAAGCAGGCTGCGTATCACCTGGCCCTTTCCCGCCGTGTACGCCTCCCTGTCATCCTCGTGCACCCTCGCGAGCCTGGTCTTTTCTACCGCGTAGGTCTCTCGTGCGCTCGCGCTTCGTCGGAGGTAGTCCCTGAACGCCAGCCATCGTTCCCAGTTGGACTCGCCCAAGCGGACGACATGAAGGTGGTGTGTGCGGACTTCGTCCTCCGGTCCCCGAACGAACAGGTGGCTGCCCGCGTCTGCATCTTCACCTCGATAGACGAATCCCGCTTCCTCTATGGCTGGAATGCAGTCCTTGATCGGGTGTGGCGCCTCTATCCCAATCGCGATGTCGAGGATCGGCTTGGCCTGCAGCCCGGGAACCGCTGTGCTCCCGAAGTGCTCGATCTGGCACGGCACCGACGCAAGAGCGTTGGCCAGGATGGCGCGCTCTTCGCGGAAGGCTTCCTTCCACGAAGGCGAGTGTTCAGCCAGCGCGACGGTGCCGCGCCGAAGCCCCAGTCCTGTAGGTGGAGGTGTGGATTTGGACACGCCAGTAGAATCTCGTCCGGGTTGAGGCGAATGCCAGCCTCAAGAGGTTCTCCCATGACCTAGGGACGGTCTGAATAAGTCCGTGGACTACAGCTCCACACATAGGGAATTAAGCCGTGCTGATGGGTTATTCAGAGTATCCCTAGCATACGCTAACAGACCCAACTCGCGAGCAACAATCAGCTAGACTAATGCGGTCGTCCCAGCCCGAGCGCTTGACTTATCCGCACACATGTACTACCGTTCTCCTATGACAAAGGCCTACACCCTTGGTCCCGTCATTCCGGCGGAGGCCGGAATCCATCCTCCTCTGCGCCCTCCGAGCCCTCTGCGGTTAGACCATCCCCAACCGCCGCCATGTCGCACTTTGTCACAGTAATGGCACTAAATGTCGCTCCAATGTCCCTCAATGTCGCGCTCATGTCGCAGTCCTTTAGGTAGTCCCCAAAGCTGAAAGTCCCTAAATGTCTCACAATGCCGCAGATATAGAGGAGTTCGGGTCCGCCCGCTCCTCATCTGGTGGGCACTGGCGCCAGTGCCGCGGCCTTCGCGGTACTCGACACGAGGCCGCCCTCTAGTGGAGGCGGCCGTCGTACTGGGCCTGCTTCAGGGGACTTTCGAGTGGCTCCCCGTCAGCTCCCAGGGCATCATCGTAGTCGTCCACTCCCTCCTCTTCGATGGAGAGATTGCCGAAGGGATTGGCTACTCGCTGTGGCTGCACATCGGCACCGTCCCCTCTGTGCTCGTGGCCTTCCGGAAGGAGACGGCGCAGATCGTCGGCGAGGTGCTGGCCCGGCCTCTCAGGCCGTCTCCGCTGGTGGCCTTCCTACTCGTCTCCACGGTGGTCAGCGGCGTGGTTGGGCTGCCGCTGGTCCTCTACCTGACCGATCTCTCCGAGAGCGCCGGGGCCGCCGCGATGGTGGTCGTAGGCGTTGCCCTTCTGCTCACCGGAGCTCTCCAGATCGCCCGGCGCGGTCCGGGCAATCGTGACCGCGACGATCTGGAAGTGAGAGACGGGCTGCTGGCCGGTGTATCGCAGGGCCTGGCGGTCATTCCAGGTCTGAGCCGTTCGGGCCTGACCGTGGCCGCGCTCCTGTGGCGAGGCTTCGACCGGCGCGAGGCGCTTGTGCTCAGCTTCCTGATGAGCGTGCCTGCCAGCCTGGCCGCCGCCGCGTTCGCCGTCATGGACGACAACTTCGCGGTATCCACCGAAGCCCTGGTTGGGGCCGCGGTGGCGTTCGGCACGGGTCTGGTCGCGATCAAGCTGCTGGTGGCGGTGGCGGAGCGCGTAAACCTCGCCGCATTCGTGATGATCGCGGGCGCGGCCATAGCCGCTGGCGCCGTCTGGCAGTTATTCGCGTAGGGGCTCACGGTTGCCCTGGGGTCCTGCCTAACAACTGGCGTAGGGGCAACCCTCGTGGTTGCCCTCGGGCCGGCGGGCGGGCACCAGGCCCGCCCCTACAATGTTCATGATGGTAGTGGGCACGGCCATGGTCGCCGGCGCCGTCTGGCAGCTGTTGGCGTAGGGGCTCACGGTTGCCCCGGGGTCCTGCCGCACAGCTGGCGTAGGGGCAACCCTCGTGGTTGCCCTCGAGGCGGGCTCCCAGGCTCGGCCCTACCGCGCTTCCGAGGCCGCCACGACCCTGGGCTCCAGGGACAGAGGCCCGCGCTCGCCGCGCATCTTCTCCCGGAGCTTCTCGGTCGCCTCGACGTCGATGCCCGGCTCGTCGCCGGTGGTGAAGACGACGCCGTACTCGCGGGCGCCTTCCAGCGTCACCTTCTCCTGCAGCACGTCGTACAGGACGGCCTCCGGGTCTCGTTCGAGAGGGTCGCCGTAGCCGCCCGCGCCCGCCTGGACGGAGCGGTAGACATCGCCCTTCTTGACGTCCATGAGGAACTTCGACGGCAACTCCCGGTTCTCGCCGTCCGGGTTGAGGATGCTGTGGGTCTGGCTGCCCGGGCTGCCGCCCTGCGCCCCCCACGGGAGGAACTTGTTCCGGTCGGAGCGTATCTGGACGGTGGCCTCGTCGGCGGTCAGCTCGTACTCCCTGGTGACGCCGAGGCCTCCACGGAACCTGCCTGCGCCGCCGCTGTCGGGGACGTAGCTGTACCGCGTGACCCGAAGCGGCTGGTCGGCCTCGATGCTCTCGATCGGCGTGTTGGACTGGTTGGTCACCGGCGCGGTCGCGCCGTCGGGGCCGTCTGCGTACGGGCCACCGCCGCGCGGGCCGTCGTTGTTGAACTCCAGGAAGACGAACGCCTTGCCGTCCGGGTAGTATCCGCCGAAGCTCGCCCCGATCTCGCCGCCGCCCCACGCGGCCGGCACCTTGTCGGGCAGCGCCTTCGCCATTGCGCCAAACACCGTATGCGCCACGCGGAACCCGCCGAGGCCGCGCGCCGCCACGGGCGCGGGGTGCTGGGGGTTTACGTAGCTGCCAGGCGTCGCCACCACCTTGATGGGGCGGAAGAAGCCCGCGTTGGCCGTGATGGTTGGGTTCGTCAGGTTCTTCAGCGCCGCGTACACCGCCGACTTGGTGAAGGCAAAGTTCGGGTTGATCGAGCCCTTGGCCTGGCGAGACGTGCCGGTGAAGTCCAGAAGGATCTCGTCGCCCTCTATCGTCACCTTGAGCCTGATCGCGATCGGGTCGTCGCTGAAGCCGTCGCTGTCGACGTAGTCGGTAAAGCTCCACGAGCCGTCGGGCAGGCCCTCGATCTCCGCCCGCGTGAGCCGCTCAGTGTAGTCGATGATGTCGGTCATGTAGTTCTTCAGGTTCTCCAACCCGTGGTCGGATACGAGACGCAGCACCTCCCGCTCGCCCTGCCGGATCGCGGACAGCTGCGCCTGGATGTCTCCCAGCACCTTGTCAGGCACGCGGACATTCTTCTCGATGATGCGCCAGACAGCCTTGTTCAGCCTCCCCTCCTCGTACAGCTTGATGGGCGGCAGGCGCAGGCCCTCCTGGTATATCTCGGTGTTGTCGCAGGCGTTGCCGCCGGCGACCCGTCCACCGATGTCGGTCTGGTGGGCTATCACGCACGTCCAGCCCATCAGGAGATCGTTCACGAATATGGGCTTGAACAGAAAGATGTCCGGCAGATGGCTGGCGCCCTCGTACGGGTCGTTGTTAGCGAATATGTCGCCAGGCTTGATGTCGCCTTCGAAGTGCTTGCGCACGGCGTCCAGGGCGGGCTGCATGGCGCCCATGTGGAAGGGCAGCGTGAGACCCTGGGCCACCTGGTCCCCGTCCGCGTTGAATATCGCGGTGGAGAAGTCCATGTTGTCCCTGACCACGAGGGAGCGGGCGGTCCTGACGACCGTAACCGCCATCGTGTCGGCGGCGCTCTCCAGGTAGTTCTTGATGATGTTTCGCGTGACCGGGTCCAGGCCCTGCCGTTCCGTCATGGCTGCACTCTCTCCAGCACTATGTTTCCCATCTCATCCAGCGCGGCCTCCCAGCCGGGCGGGACCACGGTCGTCGAGTCGTACTCCTCCACGACGAGGGGGCCTGCCGCTCCGTCGGCCAGCGATGACCGGCTGACCACCGGGGTCCTGGTCCACCCGCCCGCCTCATGGAAGTAGACGTTACGCTCCGAGAAGGTGGGCTCGGCGGCGCCGTTCACCGGGGCCATCCTGTCCGGCACGCGCGACTCGTCGGATATGCCGCGGGCCACGACCCTGATGTTGACGAGCTGGAAGGGCTCGTCCGCCTGGTACCCGTAGGTCTTCTCGTGCTCGATGCCGTAGCTCTGGCCGATCTCCTCCAGCGTCTCGGGGCTGAACGAGGACTGGGGCATGGCGACTGTCATCTCCGACGTCTGCCCGACGTACTTCATATCAATCTGGGTCACGATCTGCTGCCGCGAGTCGTCGAAGCCCTCCGCCCGCAACAGCCTCCGGCCCTCCTCGCGCAGACCTTCCAAGATGCGGTTGGCCGCGTCGAGGTCCAGGCCTTCGAAGGGCCTGAAGTGAGTGCGGACGAAGTGGTGCTCCAGGTCGGCGAAGAGGAGCCCGAATGCGCTGAAGACACCGGGCGAAGGCGGCACGACTATCCGGGATATGCCAAGGGATTCGGCCAAACCTGCAGCGTGGATCGGCCCCCCGCCGCCGAAGGCAACCAGGGTGAAGCGTCGCGGGTCGCGCCCTCTCTCCGTCGAGACGGCCCTGAGGGCCCGGGCCATGTTCGAGTTCACGAGGAGGTGAACGCCGTAGGCCGTCTCTATGGTGGACATGCCCAACGGCTCGCCGATCTTCTCGCGAAGCGCTCTCCCGGCCGAGTCGGCATCCAGCGGGAAACCGCCGCCGAGCAGGTGCTCCGGGTTGAGGTAGCCCAGCACCACGTTGGCGTCGGTGACAGTCGGTTCAGTGCCGCCTCTGCCGTAGCAGACCGGGCCCGGCACCGCTCCAGCACTCTGAGGCCCGCTCTGGAGCGAGCCTCCCCTGTCCACCCACGCGATGCTGCCGCCGCCCGCGCTGACCTCGGCCAGGTCTATGGAGGGCACCCTGAGGATGTACCCGCCGCCCTTCAGCAGCCGGTGCCCGACGCTCATCCCGCCCCCGACCTCGTACTCGGGCGCAAACAGCATCTCCCCGTCCTCGATCATGGAGGCCTTCGCCGTCGTGCCGCCCATGTCGAAGGTGAGGATATTGTCGATCCCCAGCCTCTTACCGAGGTGGTAGGCGCCCACCACGCCCGCGGCGGGCCCGGACTCTATGCAGTAGATCGGCTTGTCTATCGCCGACTCCACGGGGGCCAGGCCGCCGTTGGACTGCATCACCGTCAGCGGCACTTCGATGCCGGTCCTCTTGAGCTCGTCGCTGAGCTTGCCCAGGTACTCGGCGACGACCGGCCTGACGTATGCGTTTATGACCGTGGTGCTCGTCCGCTCGTACTCCCGCATCTCCGGCAGAAGCTCGCTCGATACCGACAGCGTGACACCCGGCAGGCGTTCCCTGACTGCCTCGACGATCCGCTCCTCGTGGCTCGCATTGGCGTAAGAGTGGAGCAGTGAGATGGCCACGGACCGCACGCCCGATGCCTCGATGCGGTCCAGGACTTCGCTGAGGCTGGCCTCGCTCAGGGGCTTCAGCACCTCGCCCTGGAAGGTCATGCGCTCTAACACCTCGAAGCGCAGACGCCGCTCGACCAGTGGGGGAGGCTTCTGGTAGTAGAGGTCGTAGAGCCGGGGGGTGCGTATGCGAGCGAGTTCCAACACGTCGCGGAACCCCTCCGTCGTGATGAGCGCCGTTCGCTCTCCCTTGCCCTCCAGAATCGCGTTGGTGGCGACTGTGTAGCCGTGGCCTACCTCGCCGATGTCGTCCGGGCTCAGGCTGAGGTCCTCGATGCCCAGCGAGATGCCGTCGAGGACGGCCCTCGCGTAGTCGTCGGGCGTGCTGGATACCTTTCGGACGAGGACGGTGCCGTCGTCGCCCAGAAAGACCACGTCGGTGAAGGTGCCGCCGATGTCCACGCCGGCCCTGAATCTTGTCATGTGAACGGTCCGCTCCGATGAGTTTGCGGCGCGAATGATACCACAACCGCACATTCCCAACATGCGCAGGCTGCCCTCCCCATACTCACCGGCGCCGTGGGCGCCCGTATTGACCGTCCCGGCCTCCCTTCATACAATCGAGACAAGCATAGCCGGAGGGTGCTCCTTGTCAAACATCATCAGCGTCTCCTGGGGCGACCATCTCACGTTTGGCGTGGGCGACGGCGTCCTGGACAACGTCGACTCGCTCAAGCGCAGAATGGAGGTCTGGCGCGAGGAGCTTGGGGCGGGCTCGCTGCACTGGAGGCAGCAGCGCACTCGCAGGGGCGGGAAGTCCACGTCGGCGCCGGGGAGCGGTCAGGGCGCGAAGCTGAAGCGTATGACGAATATCGATTGGGACGACTTCGAGGTGGTGCCCCGGCTGTCGCACGAGATGGGGATGCCCGTTTATCTCTACGTGCCCATCTTCGATGAGGGCCGTCCGCTGGCCGACGAGGCCGAGCGAAATGTCAGCTACCACAACCGAGGCCACGGGCGGGACCACTCATGGCAGAGTACCTTCACCGTCGAGCACCCGGAGTACCTGACGGTCGACCGCTCCCGGGAGAAGAGGCAGTGGGGCGTCCTGTCGCTGGCCTACCCTGAGGTGCGGGACCATCTCTGCGAGCGTTTCTCGAACCTGCTGGAGGGGTACGACTTCGACGGTCTCTTCGTCTGCCTGAGGTCGCAGTCGAAGCCGGGGAACTTCGCCGACGAGTTTGGCTTCAACCAGCCGGTCCGCGACGAGTACCTGCGCCGCTATGGGCGGGACATATGGACGGACGATTTCGACGTGGGCCTGTGGCGCGACCTTCAGGGTGAGTACCTGACGGCGTTCGTCGCGCAGCTGAGGGAGGTCACAAGGGCATCTGGTCACAAGCTTGGCATTGGATGCGCCCGCGGCGACATCATCGGCCAGCCACTGGGCAACGCTTCGCTCCAGTGGCGCGAGTGGCTGGAGCGCGACCTGATCGACCAGCTGGTGATGAACCAGAGTTCAGCCCAGTGTCCGTCGATGTGGATACAGCTATGGCCGATGCACAGAGGCGGGGGCTACGTTCAGGACTACGTGAGCGGCGACGCGATGGCGCCGCTGGAGCGGCAGCTCACGGAGGAGTACGGACCGGCCCTGGCCGGGAAACCGGCGGAGCTGTACGTGGCCCGGCAGTGGAGCGAGCGTTCGCCTTCCGAGGAGCAGGCGCTCCTGGACCATCCCGCCCTCAGCGGCCTGGTCTACAGCTCCTTCCGGTTCGACAACGCCGAGCACATCGGCGCCCACAGGGGAGACTGGGTACTGGGGGTTTCGTGATCCATGCTATGATCGGAATCGACAGTTAGGGAGGTTGGCATTGGCCACGACAGCGCGGCATCAGCAGATCAGCGATACCTTCCTTGAGCATGCCGAGGATGAGTTCAAGAAGGGCGATCTGCTTCAAGCCTCGGAGAAGGCGTGGGGAGCGGTGGCTCACCATGTGAAGTCCGTCGCTACGGCGAGACGCTGGCCGAATAGGTCGCACAGGGATGTGGAGAAGAACGCCCAGAGACTGATAGACCATTCAGACGACCCTGACTTCTATCAAGCCCAGTTCGCCTTGGTAGAAACGCTTCATATCAATTTCTACGAAGAGAAGTACGGTGAGCAGAAGGTGCGGCGGGGTCTCAGGGCTGCCAGGAGGCTCATAGAGGGGATGAAGGCAGCCGAGTCCCGGCTTCCCGCTGCAACGCGCTGATGCCAGCGTCCGATCGGGCCGCCTTGACCTTCTACTACGACGCCGACTGCGGGATGTGCACCGCTACCGTCAGATGGCTCCGGCGGTTCGATTGGCGGGACAGGATCGAGTGGAAGGCGATGCAGGCCATCGCCAGTCCGCCTCCAGATATCACGCGGGAAGACCTGGACCGGTCTGCTTACCTCGTTTGCGCTTCGGGAGAGAACTACGAGGGTTTCTTCGGCTTCCGCAAGATGTTCATAGCGATGCCCTTGCTCTTCCCGCTGGGCGCGCTGATGTGGGTTCCCGGGGTGCATCTCATCGGCGTTCCCATCTATAGACTGGTCGCCGATAACCGGCACAGGATTTCCAGGTGCGGGCTGCCCGGCTGGCGTGTTGATGACACGGCCCGCCGGGGTGACTGAGCTCCAGGAGCGTAACTCGACGCGAGGAAGGGAGACGTGGGGCAGACAATCGGAACCGGCGATTACCGGTACGAATAGGTAGAGGACTGGGCTCAGGTGGACTTCGAGGGAGTCGCATCGGACATGGCGACCGACTCGCGGGACCTCGTCTATCTGGTCGTGCGTACCACTCAGGCGATAGACGACAACACAGGAGTCGTCCTGGACCCGCGAGGAAGTTTGCCCGCGTCTGAGGTCGTCCTAGCCCACGAACCTCGCCGCGGCCATGGTGACGACGGCGATTACTACCAGCGCCGCCGTTATGCGCGCCAGCAGGGTGGCCCGGGCCGACAGGCTGTCCACGTCGGCGTGGTTGTCCGACGTGTCCTGGCCGGTCCCGACCAGCTTCTTAGTCGTCGACATCGTGGCTATTCCGCTCGCCAGAGCGAAGATGGAGGCTACGAGGCCGACCGTGATGGCCAGGCCCCAGTTCGTGTCCAAGAGGTTGTCCAGCCGGTCCATCCTAAGCACGAGCAGTAGGCCGACCAGGATGGTGACCGCCGCGCCCCCGTCTAGCACGATGCGGAGCGGCGGGGCGAGCGCCGCCGTCACCTTGCTGTGGATGTCAGGCCCCAATGCCCTCAGACGAGGGTCGAGGACGACCGCCAGGAAGATGGCCGACCCGGCCCAGATGACCCCAGCCAGTATGTGTACCACGCGCATCACGACCAATTCAGCATCCATATCGCATTGCCTCCGTGAAAGATTCTAGCAGACGCCGGAGCCGACGGCCCGGTAGCCAAGGTTTCCATCCGGCCAATCCCCTTGACGAAACGAACGACTGTTCGTATAATTACCTCCATGCTCAAGCGCGAACATAGAAAGCCCACCGCCGCCGTGGGCGCCGTTGCATTCTTGTTGCGTACCAGTCGCGGCTCCGATGCAAATGCGCGGCATAAACGTGGCAGAACCGTTGCCTCCGTCGTCGATGCCCAAAGCTGAATCCCACAGAATCCCCACAGTTTGCAACAGTTTTCAGGGTAACGGCCGGGACTCTGCTGATCAGGTAACGCGTTGACACCCATTCCGCACGAGTCCTACACTCGAAGTGATCTTGTAGACGGGAGTGAGTCAACGTGATCGGACGTTCGGCAATCGTGGCAGTCGCCGCGGCCCTAGTGTTAGCAGTTGCCGCCTGTGGGGACGACGAGCCGCAGGTGGACGTTCAGGCCACCGTTGTGGCGGCCGTGGCGGCGACTGTGGAGGCCATGGCTACCCCGACCCCCGAGCCTGCCAATCCGCCGAGGATCGTGACTGCCTCGGCCTCGCTCCGTGACGACAATCCACTCATCGTGCAGGTGGAAGTCTCTCTCGACAGGCCGGCAAGGGTGTACGTCGAGTACGAGAACGAGGATGCGGGGGCCTTCGTCACCCGTACCACAGAGCTGGCGGCCGTTGAGCACACAGTGCCGGTGGTGCGGCTCCGTCCCTCCAGCACCTACTCTTACGAGGTGTTCGCCGTAGACGAAGACGGCGAGACTTCAGCAGGGCCGGGCGGCTCCTTCACTACGGGCGGACTGCCGGACGCCCTCGCCCGGATGGAGCTCACCGTCGAAGGGAGCCCGACCAGCCTCGTGCTGTTCGATCTCGAAGACAACCCCGACAGCTACTACGTGGCGCTCGACCACGACTCGGAGGTCGTCTGGTACTACCGGCACGAGGTAACCCTGCCGGACATGCCCGTCAGCGCGCGCACCGTCAGGCAGAAGCCCAACTACAACCTGCTGTTCCTTGAAGGCGGGCCCTTGGGAAGACGCTTCAACTGCTGCCTCAAGGAGATCACCCCGCTCGGCGAGCTTGTGGACCGCCTCGCCGCCAACCCGATCGACAAGTACGTCAACCGCGACTTCCTGATACTGTCCGATACCGAGGTCCTCTACCTGGCGCATGAGGTCATAGAGATAGACGACACTGAGAATGGCGGCGAGCCCGGGACTCAGGTGCTGGTCGACTCGATCAGGGTATGGGACCAGACGAACGATACGACGCGGGAGGTCTGGAGCGCCCTTGACCACTTCTCGCTGGACCAGAGGGTCGACTGGAATGCGGACAGGCCGCCGATATCGTGGCAGAGGGCCAACTCGCTCGCAATGGGCGTCCGCGGCAACTACGTCGTCTCTCTCGCGAACTGGGACCAGGTCATCTCCATATCCCCGGACGGCCAGTCGATAGAGTGGCAGCTGGGCGGGCCGGACACCGACTACCACTTCCTCGACCCCGCCGACCGATTCTACGGCCAGCACACCGCCTCGGAGCTCTCCAACGGGAACATCCTGGTGTACGACAACGGGAGCGGACGCCCCGACGAGGAGGGCGGGCCGTACTCCAGGGCGCTCGAGCTGGCGCTGAACACCTACGACCTCGGCGTGACAAAGGTCTGGGAGTACCGGCACGACCCGGACCTGTTCGCGCGCGGCCGGAGCAGCGCTTTCCGACTGGAGAACGGCAACACCATCATCAATACAGAGTCGAACGAGTCTGACCCGCCCCGCGTCATGGTCGAGGTGGATGGGGACGGTAACGAGGTCTGGAAGGCGGAGATACGGAGCCCTTCTATGCGGAACAGCTTCAGGGCGTACTCGGTAGAGTCGATACTGGGCGAGCGGCGTCTGCCCTAGCTCTTGGCCAAGCCCCAGATCGGGTTGGCTGCTCTGACTGGCCCCGGCCGGTCGCGCGTCATATCCCGCCTGCCATATGGTAGAATTCCCGTCGTTCTGTGGGCCGGTTTCCGGTTCGAGTCAACATTTCCTGACCATGTCGGGGGCATCGCTGCGTCTCAAGGGTAGGTTTCAGGCTTCAGCATGGAAGTCGATCAACTAAAGTACTGGGTGGGCTTCAATCGCGTCCGGGGGACCGGACGGGCTAGATTTCAGCTTCTGGAGAAGAGATTCGGCTCGTTGGCTAATGCGTGGACGGCGTCGCAATCTGACCTCGTCGCCGCGGGCTTGGACGCCGGGGCGGCGCAGAAGATGACCGCCAGCCGGGCATCTATCGATCCCGACGCTGAGATGCTCGCACTGGAGAAGGCCGGAGCCCGTGCATTGACATGGCACGATGACGAGTACCCGGCTCGCCTCAAGGAGGTCTACGACCTCCCGCCGGTCATCTATGTCCGCGGACATATCGAGCCCGGGGACGAGAGGTCTGTTTCGTTGGTCGGGACGCGGCGGCCTACCGCCTACGGACGAGAGGCTGCCCATCGGATGGCATTCGACCTCGCCGATGCCGGGGTCACCGTCGTCAGCGGCCTGGCCCGAGGCATAGACGGCGTCGTCCACAGGGCGGCGCTCGAGGCGGAGGGGCGCACGATTGCGGTAATGGGGAGCGGTCCGGACGTGGTCTATCCACCCGAGCACAAGGACCTTGCGGCAGAGGTCGCCAAAACCGGCGCGGTCGTATCGGAGCACCCATTGGGTATCCGGCCGGACGCGCGCAACTTCCCCCGCCGGAACCGGATCATGAGCGGCATGACCATGGGGACCGTCGTCATCGAGGCCGACGTGAACAGCGGCGCTCTCATAACGGCCCGCCACGCCCTCGAGCAGAACAGGGAGGTGTTCGCCGTTCCGGGCAACGTATTCTCGCCGTCCTCGCGGGGCGCCAACGGCCTCATACGAGACTCCGCGGCCAAGCTGGTCATGGACCACCGGGACATCCTGGAGGAGCTGAACCTTTCGTGGGTGGACCGGCAGATGGACCTGGCCGCGGTCTTCCCGCAGGACCAGAACGAGTCAGAGGTGCTGCGCTGGGTCACCTACGACCCCGTACATATAGACGAGATCATCCGCAGTTCAGGTCTCGAGATATCGACGGTGAGCAGCGCCCTCGCTATGATGGAGCTCAGATCGTTGGTAAAGCAGGTGGGCGGAATGAACTACATCCGGCTGAAGGAAATGTCCGCCGAGTATCGGACAGTGTGAGGATAGATGGCAAAGAACCTGGTAATAGTGGAGTCCCCCGCGAAGGCGCGCACCGTCGGTCGCTTCCTCGGCAAAGACTATAGGGCCGAGGCGTCCATGGGGCATGTGAGAGACCTTCCCCAGAAGGACTTGGGCGTGGAGATCACCGACGGCCGCTTTAAGCCGGTCTACAAGGTGCTCCCCGACAAGCGCAAGATCGTCTCCGAGCTGGCCCGGGCCGCGAAGGAGGCCTCGACGATATATCTCGCCACCGACCCGGACCGAGAAGGCGAGGCCATATCGTGGCACCTTTTGGAGGCGTCCAGCATCGACCCTTCCAAGACCAAGCGTGTCGTGTTCCATGAGATCACGCGCGACGCGATCGAGGAGGCCTTCAGGCACCCCCGCGACCTCGACGAGAACCTCATAGATGCCCAGCAGGCCCGGCGAGTCCTGGACAGGCTGGTCGGGTACAAGCTGAGCCCACTGCTCTGGCGCAAGGTGAGGCGCGGGCTGTCGGCGGGACGCGTTCAATCGGTCGCCCTCCGCCTGATAGTCGACCGCGAGGAGGAGGTAGCCCGGTTCGTCCCGGTAGAGTACTGGACGATCGACGCCGCGCTGACCAAGGGCAGCGCCGGATTCAAGGCCAGGCTGCGCTCGGTCAAGGGCAAGAGGGGCACGATCGAGATGGGTGATGAGGCGGCAGCGGCCGCGAAATTGAAAGACCTCGACGGGGCCGGGTATTCGGTGGAATTGGTCAAAAAACGAGAGGCACGAAGCCGGCCTGCTCCCCCGTTTATCACGAGCACGCTTCAGCAGGAGGCCGCCCGAAAGCTCCGATTTACGGCCCGCAGGACCATGCAGGTAGCACAGCAGCTCTACGAAGGCCTTCCGCTGGGAGACGAGGGTCCCACGGGGCTGATCACCTACATGAGGACCGACTCGACGAACGTAGCCTCCTCGGCGCTGTCGGAGGCCGCGGCGTACATCAAACGCAGGTTCGGCCCGGAGTACGCCCCGAAGTCGCCCCGGCGGTACAAGCGGAAGGTCAAGGGCGCCCAGGAGGCGCACGAGGCCATCAGGCCGACCTCCATCGGACGTGAGCCCGCCGCGTTGAGGTCTCATCTGACCAACGAGCAGTTCCGGCTCTATGACCTCATCTGGAAGCGGATGCTGGCAAGCCAGATGTCCGATGCGCTGTTTGACGCCACGACCGTCGACATTGCCGCCAAGTGCGCGAGGGTGGACACCGTGTACCTGTTCCGTGCCACCGGCTCCGTCCTAAAGTTCAAAGGGTTCAGGACGGTATACATGGAGGACAGGGACGATGCCGATGAGTCTGACCAGGAAACGGCGCCGCTTCCCGATCTGGCGAACGGGGATATCCTGGAGTGCAAGAAGCTCAAGCCCGAGCAGCACTTCACGCAGCCTCCGCCCAGGTTCTCGGAGGCCTCGGTCATAAAGGCGCTCGAAGAGAACGGCATCGGCCGTCCCAGCACCTACGCCCCGATAATCGCGACGATTCTGGACAGGGACTACGTCCGCAAGGAAACGGGCCGATTCGTCCCGACCAAGCTTGGCACGGCCGTCACCCGCCTGCTGACGGCGCACTTCGCCAACATAATGGAAGTCGGCTTCACGGCCCGGATCGAAGATGAGCTCGATGACATCGCCAACGGCGAGAAGGCCTGGGAGCCGATGCTGAAGGAGTTCTACGGCCCGTTTGACGAGGCCCTGGAGCTCGCTATGGAGAAGGCGGAGAGGGTCCCGCGCGACCAGATCGACGAAGAGTCCGACGAGGTGTGCGAGAAGTGCGAGCGCCCGATGGTCATAAAGTCGGGGCGCTTCGGGAGATTCCTGTCTTGCAGCGGGTTCCCCGAGTGCAGGAACTCGCGGCCTCTGCTCAGCAGGGTCGGCGTCGACTGTCCGAAGTGCGGCAACGACCTCGTAGAGCGTCGAAGCAAGGGCAAGGGCAAGGGCGGCAGGCTATTCTACGGGTGCACCGGCTACCCGGCCTGCGACTTTGCTACCAACTCCCGGCCGCTTCCGCAGCCCTGCCCGGAGTGCGGCGAGATGCTCCTTGCCTCGGGCCGCTCCAACGCCCGCTGCTCCTCCTGCGACTTCAAGGGACCGGTGAGTAAAGAGGAGCCCGTAGAGGCGGCGGTCTAGGCCGGCCTACCCTGGGAAGAGCCGCCCCGCTCGATCCAAAGACCCCAAATCGTAGTCCACTACAGGCTTGGAGTCTTGTTGCGGGCCGCGCTATTGTATCTACATGGACGATAAGGCTTGGAAGGCGCTCATGGACCGGTTTGAGGAGCACCTGGTCGTCGAGAGATCGCTCGCGCCGCTCACCGTCCGAAACTACCTGGCGGATGTCCGGCCTCTGTACGACTACATGGCCCGCTCCCGGATTTCGGAGCTCTCCGGGCTCGACCGCACGGTGCTGAGGGGGTATCTAGCCTGGCTGATCGACCTCGGCTACGTTCGCGCTAGTGTAGCCCGGAAGCTCAGCTCACTCCGTACGCTACTGGCATGGCTTGTTCGTCTAGGAGTCCTGGAGGCCGACCCATTGCCAAAACGAGGCGTCATGAAGCTGGACAGACGGCTGCCAAGGTTCCTCGCGCAGGACGAGGCCGCGCGGCTGGTGGAGGCGCCCGATAGATCGGACCCTCTTGGCTTGCGGGACGCGGCCCTGCTGGAGCTCATCTACTCTGCCGGACTCAGAGTCAGCGAAGCCCGCGACATCAACGTGTCAGAGGTCAACCTTCACACCAGGGAGTTGCGGGTGACAGGCAAGGGGTCCAAGCAGCGCGTAGTCCTCATTGGAGAGGCGGCCAGGGACGCGATTGCGCTCTACCTCAAGGACGTGCGTCCGACGCTGGCGTGCCGGGACAGCGGCATGGCCCTGTTCCTCAACCGGCTCGGCGGGCGGCTCAGCCAGCGGAGCATCCAACAGAAGGTGCGGAAGTACGCGGGCAGGGTAGGGCTCGGCTCTGCCGTGCACACTCACACGCTGCGGCACTCATTCGCTACCCACCTGCTTGAAGGCGGAGCGGACCTCAGAGTGGTCCAGGAGCTGCTGGGCCACGCCAGCCCGGCCACAACGCAGATTTACACCCACGTAACCGGCTCCCAGGCCAGGGCCGTCTACATGAGCTCGCACCCGCGGGCTTGACGGGGTGAATCCAGCCACGCGTTCGGCTACAATATCTCTCCGCACGGCCCGGCCTTACGAGCCCTGCGTGGAGGACCACCATCAAGATCCTCGTAATCAACGGCCCGAATCTCAACATGCTCGGCTCCCGTGATCCGTCCAAGTACGGCACGATGACGCTCGACGACATCGAGCACCTCATAACCGAAAAGGCTGAGACTCTGGGTGTCGAGGTCGATCTGTTCCAGTCGAACCACGAGGGAGGCATCGTCGAGTACCTCCAGACCTCAGCGGCTGGCGCGTCGGGCGTGGTGATTAACGCCGGCGCCCTGACCCACTATGGGCTGTCGATGAGGGACGCCCTAGTGGACTCGCGCTTGCCCATAGTTGAAGTCCACATGTCGAACATCCACGCCCGAGAAGAGTTCCGTCACAGGTCGGTCATCGCCGACATCGCAGCCGGCCAGATAGCGGGACTCGGCTGGCGTGGTTACCTGTTCGCCCTCGAGTTCCTGGTCGGTCGACAGAGAGAGGACGGCTCGAATTGAGCTCGGCAACCCGGCTGCGGAGGCTTCGGGACGCGCTCCCGGGGAGCGAAGTCGACGCGCTACTGGTCTCTACCCCCGAAAACCGGCGCTATCTATCGGGCTTCGCCGGGTCTGCCGGCTACCTCCTGATCTCGGAAGATGTCGCAGTGCTTGCAACCGATTTCCGCTATGTAGAACAGGCCGGGAGCCAGGCCCCAGATTTCTACGTCGTACGGATTTCGTCCGGTCTTGACTGGTTCACGGAGCTGGCCGCGGAGCACGGTCTGAGGCGCGTGGGGTTCGAGAGTAGGGATGTGACGTACGCCCTGCACACGGCCCTGCGGAACGCTGTCGATGAGATGGAGCAGCCGCATCGGCCGCAGCTGGTGCCTACACAGGGCATAGTTGAGCGCCTGAGAGCGGTGAAGGAGCCGCGCGAGCTGGAGCTCATCACCCGCGCGGTCGAGCTGGCCGATCAGGCATTTGACAGCGTGGCCCCCGGAATCGTTCCGGGCATGTCCGAGAGGCAGGTTGCCTGGGAGCTGGAGAAGTCCATGCGCGATGCTGGGGCCGACGGCTTGTCCTTCGACATCATTGTAGGCTCAGGCCCGAACGGCGCGCTGCCGCATCACAGGGCAGGGGAGCGCATCATCTCGGACGGCGATCCCATTGTCATAGACATGGGAGCGAGCTACGAGGGGTACTGCAGTGATCTCTCCCGCACGATCTTCGTCGGGAAGCCAGACGACACCTTCAGGGAGGTCTACGACACCGTTCTGCGCGCGCAGCTGCAGGCCGAAGAGATGGCTTCATGCGGAATGACGGGCGGCGAGCTGGACGACGTGGCACGGACGCTGATCGCCGACGCGGGGCATGGGGACGAGTTCGGCCACAGCTTGGGGCATGGCGTCGGACTTGCCGTTCACGAGCTACCCACTGTGGGTCCGCGGGGAGAAGACCCCATAGAGGATGGGATGGTCTTCACCATAGAGCCCGGCATATACATCTCAGGCTGGGGAGGCGTACGCATCGAGGACATGGCGGTCCTCGAGAACGGTCGAGCCCGCGTACTCAGCAAGGCCCGGAAGCTTGAACTGTCCTAACACTTGAAGAGAGGCCGCCTTACATGACCATAGGCTACGGAGACCTTCGGAAGGGCATGGCGATTGAGCTTGATGGCCAGCCCTATATCGTCGCCGAATATGAACGCTCCAAGATGCAGAAGCGAGCGCCCGTGATGCGCATCAAGTTCCGGGAGCTCAAGACGGGGAGGCTGGTCGAGCGCACGTTTCAGGGGTTCGACGTGAAGCTCACGCCGGCCTCGGTGGAGCGCCGGAAGACTCAGTACATCTACAGCGAAGACGACATGTACTACTTCATGGACAAAGACACCTTCGATCAGTTCCCTCTGTCACGTGACCAGATCGAGGACGAGCTGCGATACCTCGTGGAGCAGACCACCGTCGACCTGGTGTTCTTCCAGGACAATCCCGTGACCCTGGAGCTTCCGACGGCGGTAGAGCTCAAGGTCGTCGAGGCCCCGCCGGGCTTCAAAGGCGACACCGCCCAAGGTGGCACCAAGCCCGTCACCCTGGAGACTGGACTAGTCGTCCAGGTCCCTCTCTTCATCGACGCGGGCGAAACGATCAAGGTGGACACCCGCAGCGGCGAGTACCTTTCCAGAGGCTGAGTTGGCCGTTTATTCGGTCTCCCTGATCACCGCGTATTTACGGGAGCGCCTGGAGTATGACCCGGTGCTCCAAGATGTCTGGGTGAGCGGAGAAGTTGCCAACCTTCGGCGCTCCGGGACAGGCCACTCCTACTTTACGCTCAGAGACGACACGGGGTCGCTCAGGTGCGTCCTGTTCCTCAGTTACGGTGGCTCCGAGCGGCTGGCGTCCGGAGCCGCCGTCATCGCCCACGGGCGCATCTCTATATATGAGAGGAGCGGGGACCTCCAGCTGATCGTCGATCTGGTGCAGCCGGAGGGCGTCGGTGAGCTCCAGCTTCGGCTGGAGGAACTCAAGGTGAAGCTGGAAAGAGAGGGGCTGTTCGAGCGGTCGAGAAAGCGGCCCCTGCCTCCTTTCCCGCGGCGGGTCGCGGTGGTCACGTCTCCAACCGGGGCTGTCTGGCAGGACATCCAGAACGTCGTTGGGCGAAGGTACCCGCTGGTGGAGCTAGTGATGGCACCCACGCCCGTCCAGGGCGAAGACGCCGCGCCGGGAATCGTCGAGGGCCTGCGGGCAGTGGGCGAAGCCGATGTCGACGTAGTTATAGTCGCCCGCGGAGGCGGGTCACTTGAGGACCTGTGGCCGTTCAATGAAGAGTCGGTCGCACGGGCCGTGTACTCCAGCCGCGTTCCTGTCGTGAGCGCCGTGGGTCACGAGACGGACGTCACGATCGCCGATCTGGTGGCCGACGTCCGTGCGCCGACGCCCTCGGCTGCGGCTGAGATGGCAGTCCCCGACGTGGTCGAGCTCGCCAGGATGGTTTCGGCCATGCATGGGTCGGTCACGGGTGCGGTCGCATCCCATTTAACCTCGCGTGCTGAAGCCGTTCGGGATACTGAGGATCGGCTCCTGTCGTCGGCTCCCGATATCGACACCCTCCGACGGGACGTCGATGAACTGCTGGACCTGGCGGCGACCCATCAAACGCACTACATAGAGATCAGGCGGGAGCGACTGGGGTCGCTCTCCGGTAGGCTGACGGCGCTCAGCCCGTATGCCATCCTGCGACGGGGTTACGCTATCGTCCAGCGTCGCGGGGATGGAGCGGTTTCCGGGCCTCCCGCCACGTTCAGGGTGGGGGACACGCTCGATGTCACTCTCGAGAAGACTGCCCTCGCCGCCGATGTCACCTCAGTCCGCGAGCGCCCCGTCTAGCACTCTGGAGACTGCCATCGCGTGAATCGCGTCGGTAGCTCCGACAGAGCGTGTCGTCTAGGGGGCTTCCAAGGCCGGTCCGAGCACCTTGTATTTTCTGTCCGCAGTTCGCTCGGCTGTCGGCAAGACCTCCACGACCACCCTGGATAGACCTACGACCTCGCCTTTTTCGTCGAAGCTGTAGTTGTTGCCAATCGCGCCGCTCCAGATGATGCCGTACATGCAGTCTCGGAAGCCGTCGGCATCCTGATCGTCGTTGGTCTGTTTGAGGCACTCGGCAGCGATGTAGACATCGTCGTATGCGGACCCCAGATGCCACGGCAGCGTGACGTACTCGTAGCGTTCCCTGAAGTCGGCGAGGACCTCCTGTGCTTTCTGGTTGTCGGGGTCGAGATCAGCCGTGATGGCTTTCATGCCGGTCGCCGCGTCGCCCGCGATTTCGAGGGCGGTCGTTCCTACCGACACGGTTTCGGCGTAGATCGGGCCCTCGAAGCCCAACTCCCTCGCCTGCTTGATGATGGTGCCCGCCGCGAATTCGGACTGCGGTGACAGGTGGAGCGCGTCTGGATTCTCGGCGAACAGCTTCCCCAGCTGAGACCTGAAGTCGGTGACATCGGATGTGTACCTCTCCTCGGCCACGACGCGGCCGCCGCGTTTCTCGAACTGAGCTACAGAGGTACGCCTCGCGCCTTCTGCGTAGTCAGAGGCCTCCGTGATGGTAGCCAGCGTGCGGATCCCGTCCGCCCACAGAACGTTCCCCGTGTCGATGCCCACCTGTATGTCGCTGATCTGGGTGCGGAAGATGTAGTCGCCGGCGTTGGCGATGTCCGGGTTGCTTGCCAGTCCTGAGAACAGGACTATCCCATCCGCCTCCGCCAGCGGGGCAGCGCCAAGCATGGCACTGCTGCACGAGGTCCCCAGGATGATCTTGACGCCGTCCACGTCGGTCAGCTTGTTGTAGGCTGCGATCGCGTCCTTGGCGCTGCATTGGGAGTCCTCGACGATGAGCTCCAGCCTGTGTCCATTGATGCCGCCCGTCTCATTGATCTCGTCCGCGGCCATCTGCTTCGCCTTGTTGGCCACCGTGCCGTAAGTCTCGCCGGGGCCCGTCAGCGATTCCATCACGCCGATCCTGAACGGGTCCGCCTGCTGTCCGGCACCACTGCCGCAAGCCAGTGCTGCCACCACCAGAATTGACACCACACAGAAAACGAGAGTCCGCTCCCTGGACAACATTCGCATGGTTTTTCCTCCAGCCCGCGCGAGCCTATGTCGATCTAATGGGAGGCTTCGAGGTCGCTTGGGTCCTCGCGGAACAGGAGCTTCACCCTGAGCCAGTCCATCGCGATAATTCCCAGCGCGATTCCGAAGTAGAGGAAAGAGAATCGCAATCTGTCCTCCGTATCGGTAAAGAACAGGTGTGCCACGAACAGCAGCAACAGGATCGCGCCGGCATTCCAGCTGATCACGCGCCTAGCCACCAGTATCAGTGCCGCGGCAGACACTGACGTCGTCAGCAGGAATTCGATGGTCTGCCTCTCGTCGAGGGGGAAGCTGAGAACCTCGCCTGCCGCCGCGCTGAACACCACGACCATGCTTCCGACAAGCAGCGTGAGCTGGTTAACTGAAGACGAGATCAACGCCGTCAGTCCGGCTACCGGATTCGCTCTCAGGCTGAACAGCACCGCTACGATGATCTCTGGTGACTCTGAAGCCAGAGGCGCGACCCACTGGATCAGGAGGAACTCGTCGATCCCGAAGCTCTCTCCGGTCTCTACCAAGCCATCAACGAAGGGCTCCGCCGCTATCAGGATGACGCCCGCGGCGAACACGAAGAGGAACACGACCATCGTCCGGCGCCACTTTACGGGCAGCGAGCCGATCAGCGCCGCTGCACCAATCAGCTCGGGCTCTTCCGCCTCTCTGGTGGAGCTGATCCAGAGATACGCGCCGTATAGGCCGATCAGGCCCATCGCCAGCACGAGGTGTACCTGTTGCATGAAGAAGATAAGGAGCGTCACAAGAGTGGCGATTGTGAGCATGGTTATCTCCAAGCCCATCTCGCCGCGCATGTCCAGCACTCGCTTGCGTTTCACCCAGTAGATGAGGATGACCGCAGACCATCCCAGGCCGATCAGCAGTCGGTTCGATCCTGTGACATTGGCGGCTACCCGTGACGTCTCGTCCGTGACCGCCTTGGTCCCTGTGTCGAACGACGATCCGGCGTCCCACGCCAACACTGCTTCGATGGCGTATTCCGGGAGAATTGCGATCAGGGCCAGCACCGCAATGGCGAGTGAGGCGGACACGTCCAACTCCGCAACCTCGGCGGCCCAAGAGAGGAGGAACGCCCCAGCGATGATACCCAGGCCGTAGACCGCCGCCGCGACTATTGGGTCGACGTCAATACCGGAGAATCGGAGTAGGGCGCCCGGAGACCCAAGAAGCAGGAGCGCCACGATCGTCGTCCACACACGGCGGCTATTGATTTGCTCGTTCATATTTATGCTCAAGTGTGGTACGAGTGGTCCTTTGGTGGGTCAAGAATGTGCAGTTGAAGTGTATTGTTCGCCTGTCGTCGAGGTCAACAGAGATTGAAACGTAGTCTCGGGGGCCGGCGGTCGATCGCGTGTCCGGCGGCACCATCCGGTCAGTCCCACTGGCGCCGGCGGACACGCAGTGGGCTTCCGAGATGGGATAGCATCGGTGTACTGACCCTGATAGTCTCTATAGAGAGCCTGCGCGCCTGCGGTCCTGTTTTGCAGTCGCGGCAGTCTACGAGAGGTTCACTCACCGTTTCCTTCTTGATCAGACCCAGCCTACTCGAGAGCAGGGCTGACTCTCCTGGGTCTTGCGGCCCTGCTGATTGCGCTTTCCGCGTGCGGCGGAGGGGCTCGCCCAGAGGACGTTCCGCAGGAGCCTTCTCTGGCGGAGCGCTCTCCTGGTGGCGCGCAGGACAGTACGCCAACACCTGCGTCAGACACTCCGGTTTCCTTGCCAACGCCTACGGCCGTCGCCCCGGTTCCCTCGCCCAGTGGTACGTCGGCCTCAGCCGAGGATGGGCCCAAGGCGCCCGGGTTCTCCCTGATGTCTGGGTTGGGAAACCGTGTGACGCTCGACGAGCTGCTGGAAGATCACGAGGCTATGGTGGTCGTCTTCTACCGTGGGTTCTTCTGAGGTATCTGCCGACAGCAGCTGGTCCAGCTGCAGAGTGCGTACCCCGAGTTCACGGCACGCGATGTCGAGCTGGTGGCCGTCAGTACCGACACGGTGGATGACGCCCTGCGGATGACGCTACTGACGGGCGCCCGATTCCCGATCCTGGCGGACCCGGACGGTGCGACCGCCCGCAGCTACGGTGTGTTCAATCTTCTCGGCGACGGCGTGGCCACGCCCGCGACCTTCATAATCAAGAGCGACGGGGGCATCGGCTGGCGCCATGTCGGTGGAGACATAGGTGACCGCGCCATGGTGTCGGATATCCTGGACGCTCTGGACGATCTGTAGACCGGACCGGCGTGGACTAGTGGGCATAGTGCGGCTATTCGAGACGCAGCTGGCCAGAAGCCTGCTCGCGCTGTCGGCCTGTGTATGCACGGCGATCCGACCAGGGATGACGATCTACAGGCTGCTCACGTCAGGGAGGCGCTTGGTCTGGTGGCCGCGACGGGTAATGACAGCGACAACGTGTATATAACGCTGACGGCCCGCAGCCTGAATCCCAGTCTCCGTATCGTAGCACGAGCTTCCCGCCCCGATGCTGAGGACAAGCTGCTGAGGGCAGGAGCCGACCAGGTGATCTCTCCACACGCCATCGGCGGGAGACATATGGTGCTCTCGGCGATGGTGTTGGAAGCCGGAGTCGGACCGGCCTAAGGCTTGACCACCAAGCTTCTTGAGGCGCCGTGTCAGCGCCGGCCCTCGACGCTCACTGTGACGATGTCTACGCCGTGATACTTCTGGTGTCGTACGGACGACGAGTAGTGACGTAGCAGGCGGAACGATATCTCCCGGCCGTCCGGAATATCCGGCGTTTCCCCCAGATACGACAGCCGGTCCTCAAGGTTCTCACCCTCGGTCCCCGACACGAACTCCAGCTCCGCTCCGCCGCGGTCTGTGCGGGCCGTGACGACCAGGCGCCGGGACCTGCCCCTTTCGGACTCATCGCCCTCTTCCGAGGACAGGCTCGATAGCGTCTCCTCCCCTACCAGGACCAAGCGCTCGGTCGAAGCGGGGTCCCACCGCGCTCTCAACGCGAACCCTCGAAGGAATTCTCCCAACTTCGGCAGAGCGTCGGCGTCCAATGGGATCTCCAGGCGCCTGCGCCTGGGCCCGGTCAGCTCCATGAACACCATCATGATAACTGCAACCAGAGCCCCTGAAGTCATGCCGTTGCCAAGCAGTACGCTCAGGAACCCTTCTCCCAGCAGGTCTGGGAAAACCCATTGGTTCTGGAAGCCGACGCCGATCCAGAACGCCAGTCCGGCAACAGCCGCTTTCCGGTGGTCCACACCGTCCTGGATGACGATCTTCATGCCCTGGACGAATAGCAGCCCCAGAAGGACGGTAATATAGGCGGCCGCCACGGGGGCGGGTATGGCGATGAGCAGGGCCGCAACCTTGGGGAAGAAGGCCAGCACCAAGAAGATGGCGCCGATGATAACGCCCACACGCCGAGCGGCGATTCCCGTGACCTCGGCAAGAGAAATACTGGAAGAGCAGGTCGTGTTCGGCAGGGTTCCGGTGATGCCTGACAGCAGGTTCCCCACGCCGTCGGCGTTGAGAGCTCCTTGCACCACCCGGAAATCGGTGGCCCGTGGCTTGCGTTGGGAGACCCGCTGGATGGCTACGCCGTCGCCTATGGTCTCAATAGCGCCCACCAGGGTAACCACTACGAATGCTGGCAGCAGGGCCCAGAACTCTACCCCCGGGCTCACATCGAACCCCGGCCACGAGCTCAGAGGTGCGCCGACCCAAGGCGCATCCAGTACCGGCTGTACATCGAACAGTCCGAAGGGTGCTGACACCGCGCAACCCACCGCAATGCCGACTACGGGTGACCACAGCCGCCATGCCGACGGGGCGTGCAGCACGAGGGCTGCGACAGTCGCCAGAGTAGCCAGGGCCGCTGCCGGCGCCGCAGTTTGGGAAGCGCCTTCCGGCACGTCCGTCAGAGAGCCGAACACGATCGGCATGACCGTTGCAGCTATCAGCATGATGACGGTGCCGGAAACGACCGGGGTGAATATTCGCCGCAGCAGCGAGAGCCGGGCCGCCAGCGCGAACTGGAACAGCGACGATACGACTATGAGGCTTGCCATCATGGCCGGGCCGCCCTTCACCAAGGCAGCCACGCACACTGCGATGAACGCCCCCGAGGTGCCCATGATGAGTACGTGCCCGGCACCCACGCGTCCAACCCGGACAGCTTGGAGAATCGTAGTGGCGCCGCTGACTATGAGGGCCGCAAAGACGCCCCACGACATGTAGGAGTCCGACTGATCGGCAATCCTGGCCACGATGACGACGGTCAAGACCACCGGGGCCACGATGATCAAGGCGGCCTGGAAGCCAGCGCCAACGGCTAGTGCCAACGGCTAGTAAGGAGGGTGGGTCCTCATTCGGTTCGTAGCGGACGTTTTCGTTCTCGTGTGCCACAGCCAATGGCCATACCTCAACAGTGGTTGTATCGGCATTTGCTGATGCGGTTGGACTGGCGGCACTATACCAAGAACTTTCGCAATGGGAAATACTGTCGAGCTTCAACGAGGGCGAGAGGAACCGGACACATCGCGCCGCCGCTCGATTCCTACTAACCGATGACCGGTGGGCCAGCAGACCCAGTTGGCACGCCTCTGGAAAGCCGACGAGGCCATTTGACTCATCAGACTCGAGGCATGGTAGTAGGGGTCCGGGACACTTTCCGCCCCAAGCTGGACCGCGGAGAGTGGTGGAGCTGAGGGGAGTCGAACCCCTGACCTCCTGCGTGCAAAGCAGGCGCTCTCCCAACTGAGCTACAGCCCCACGGATTGGCGGGATGGGCTGTCCCGGTCGGCTAGCGGTTCCCGGGAAGCAAAAAGGGCCATTGCTGGCCCTTTAATGCTCGCGCCTTAACCGCTGGATAGTGGAAGGAAGCCGATTCGAATTTCAAAAAACGTCACGGCGGGACTGTCTATCGGAGAAGCGCGCCACTCCAGGGGAGCTCTTCCTTCCCACAGTGGGGAAGGATCCGGCTCGACCCATTTATGGCGGAGGCCTCTCATCCCGCCGACCGACCTATCCTCCCGACGAACGGGAGGATACTCCCTAGAAAGGAGGTGATCCAGCCGCACCTTCCGGTACAGCTACCTTGTTACGACTTAGTGCCAGTCACCGGCCCCACCCTCGGCGCCTACCTCCCCATAAGGGGTTGGCCCAGCGACTTCAAGTGTTGCCGACTTCCATCACTTGACGGGCGGTGTGTACAAGACCCGAGAACGTATTCACCGCAGTGTGCTGACCTGCGGTTACTAGCAACTCCACGTTCATGCAGGCGGGTTGCAGCCTGCAATCCCAACTGGGGCCAGCTTTAGGGGATTAGCTCCAGGTCGCCCTTTCGCGACCCTCTGTACTGGCCATTGTAGCGTGTGTGTAGCCCAGGGCGTAAGAGACATGCTGACTTGACCTCATCCCCGCCTTCCTCCTGTTTGTTACAGGCAGTATCGCTAGAGAAAACAACTAACGACAGGGGTTGCGCTCGTTGCGGGACTTAACCCAACACCTCACGGCACGAGCTGACGACAGCCATGCATCATCTGTGCATCTGTCCCGAAGGAACCCCCGCTTTCGCGGGGTAGCAGAAGCAGGTCAAGCCCTGGTAAGGTTCTTCGCTTTGCATCGAATTAAACCACACGCTCCGCTGCTTGTGCGGGTCCCCGTCAATTCCTTTGAGTTTTAGCCTTGCGGCCGTACTCCCCAGGCGGGATACTTATCGCGTTAGCTTCGACACAGGGGGGGTCGATACCCCCTATACCTAGTATCCATCGTTTAGGGCGTGGACTACCCGGGTATCTAATCCGGTTCGCTCCCCACGCTCTCGCGCCTCAGCGTCAGGGGCAGCCCAGAAAGCCGCCTTCGCCACTGGTGTTCCTCCCGGTATCTACGCATTCCACCACTACTCCGGGAATTCCACTTTCCTCTACTGCCCTCTAGCCCGCCAGTTTCCCATGACCCCTCCCAGTTGAGCCAGGAGATTTCACATGAGACTTGACGAGCCGCCTACGCGCTCTTTACGCCCAGTAATTCCGGACAACGCTCGGTTCCTACGTATTACCGCGGCTGCTGGCACGTAGTTAGCCGAACCTTATTCCTCGGGTACCGTCCTCTCTCTTCCCCGAGAAAAGGGGTTTACAACCCAAAGGCCTTCTTCCCCCACGCGGTGTCGCTGCGTCAGGCTTTCGCCCATTGCGCAAGATTCCCTGCTGCTGCCTCCCGTAGGAGTGGGGGCCGTGTCTCAGTCCCCCTCTGGCCGATCGTGCTCTCACACCGGCTACCCGTCTTAGGCTTGGTGGGCTATTACCCCGCCAACTACCTGATAGGCCGTGGGCCCCTCCTAAAGCGACGCCCCCCGAAGGGGGAGCCTTTCCCTGCCCGGCCGCGACCGGACAGACTTACGGGGTATTAGGCCCGATTTCTCGGGATTATCCCCCGCTTCAGGACAGGTCACCAACGTGTTACTCAGCCGTCTGCCACTCTCTTGCCCGACGAATCGGGCTCAAGCGTTCGACTTGCATGCATTAGGCGCACCGCCAGCGTTCGTCCTGAGCCAGGATCAAACTCTACGAACTGTAACGGTTTCCTTCCACTATCCAGTTGTTAAGGTGCGGACGAACCAACATGTTACCTGATGCATATGCTGCCGTCAAGCAGCAAGTCTGTTCCCACCAGGGGCAATCGCATTTTAAGTAGAGAGGACCTTGAGCAAGTATTCATAGTCCCATCCGGCCTTCTTCCGCTTGGCCTTGATGCCGACCTTTGCGGTTGTTTCCTGTTTGAGCATGTTCACCGCCATATGCCTGACGACCGCCAAGTTCTGGTCCGCATTGCCAGTCCTGACCCTACTGCGGTCCTCATGGAAGGCCATGTCCAAGACCCAAGGCAGGCTGTTCTCGGTCCTCGATCACAGTTCAGACATTTGACGAACCCGCACACATGTGCTACAGTCTCCCATATGCCAACCACCGACGCTCCCTCTGCGCTCTCTGCGTACTCTGCGGTTGGACCATCCCCGTACCTGTCGGCGACACTGTCTCACAAGTGTCTCGCGAACGTCTCGCAAGTGTCTCGCCAAATCTCGACGCCCAGCTATGAAATCACCATAAATGAGCCTGTCTCACAAGTCTGGGTTGGCGTTGAGTATGGGTCAGGTGTACGTTTGAAGCGACATCAAGGTGGGAGATATTGAGATGCCGCTTCGACCGATGGGCCGAGAGCAGATGTGGATGTTGCCGCCGACGCTTGACGAGTTGTTGCCGCTGGATCATCCGGCGCGGTTCGTCGCCGAGTTCGTCGATGCTCTGGATCGAGATGCATGGGCGGAGCTTGGCGTCGACATAGAAGGTGACTCGATGGGAGCGCCAGCCTACCATCCTCGTGCATTGTTGAGCGTGTGGCTGTATGGCTTCATGACCGGTGTGCGCTCGTGCCGAAAGCTGGAGGCGGCTTGCCGGGACCAGATACCGTACCTGTGGCTGACCGGGTGGCAGCATCCCGACCACAATACCCTGTGGCGGTTCTACAAAGGGCATCGGCAGGCCATGAGGAAGCTGTTCGAGCGTACCGTGCGTACGGCGGTGGCCATGAAGTTGGTGGATCTGGCGGTTCAGGCGGTGGATGGTACGAAGGTGGTCGCCAACGCGTCAGTGAACAGGAGCTACGATGCCGAGGGGCTGAGAGGGCTATTGGATCGGTTGGAGCGGGCGATAACCGACCTTGAGGCACAGAACGAGGCGGGAGAAGAGGCCGCCGTTGCCCGTCTGCCTCAGAAGTTGGCGGACAAGGAGGTCTTGAGAGAGCAGGTGAAGCATGCGATGGCCGATCTTGCGAGTCAAAAGCGCCACAGGCGTATCAACCTGACCGACCCGGAGGCCCGGCTGATGAAGGGCAGGCAGGGCATTGTGGCTGGCTACAACGCCCAGGCTATGGTCTCACCCATGGAGACCGATGGGGGAGCGACAAGCATGCTGGTCACAGCCGTGGACGTGGTTGATGCGGCCAATGACAATGCCCTGCTGGTGCCGATGATGGAGCAGGCCGAGGAGACTACGGGGACGAAGTCGCAGATGACATTGGCCGACGCCGGATACTTCGCCGCCAGTCACCTAGCGGAGTGCGACCGTCGAGGTCAGAAGGTGGTGGTGTCAGAGGCACGACAACGGTTCCTCGAAGACCCATATCACAAGGACAGATTCACCTATGACGAACACAGCGACAGCTTCAGGTGTCCCCAGGGACGGACGCTTGCGTTCGTTCGCATACAGCATGCGAACGGAGTCCCGTTGCGACTGTACCGGGCTGCAGGTGCTGTCTGTCAAGCATGCCCGGCCTTCAGAGCCTGTACCAGAGCCAAAGAGATTGGGCGAAGCCTGGCCATAGGGCCGCACGATGAAGTGCTACGTCGCCATCGCTCCTGGATGTCCACCTCAGTAGCTCAAGAGGCTTACAGGCTGAGAAAGCAGCTGGTCGAGCCGGCCTTCGGAATCATCAAGGAGCAACAGGGGGCACGGAGGTTCCTGCTACGCGGCCTCGTCAACGTGGCAGCCGAGTGGACCATGTTGGCCACCGCCTTCAACCTGCGCACTCTCTGGCGAGTGTGGAGCTCCTCACGCTCCTTCAGCCATCCGTTTCACGGTCCGAAGCCTTGTGCTGTCTCGTGAACTGAGGCAATTGACGGCGACCCTTCACCCTATCGTCTAAAATCAGACCCTCGTGTCAGAGTGAACCTGTCTACAAATCCCCTTCTGAGACTGCGATGATGAATCCTGGGCCACCTCGGCTCGGGCCTGACCCTTTCTGAGACTGGCATCATGCCTTCAGCCTGATCTGTCGACTCGAGTCGAGGTGGCACCCGAAGTGCCTTTGGCAAGGCGAGCAGTGACCTTATAGGAGCCTGGCCCCACGCCCCATCGCAGTCTTGTCCGCTCACCTGGCCGGCGCGCAATCCTCCGGGAGGTAGAAATGACAGGAGTCGTCGGTCATGAAGGTAGTCGTGGTGTTGAGCTGGTCGTCGGAGTCGACACCCACCAGGATGAGCATGTGGCGGTGGCCATTGACCGTCAGGGGGTCCGCCTGGGGGAGCTTCACACAGTGGCGACCACCCATGGGTATGAGGAGCTCGAACGGTGGTCCCGGGGCCTGGGAGAGATTCATGCCTTCGGGATTGAAGGCACGGGTTCCTACGGGGCCGGAGTGGCTCGCTACCTGACCCGTAGGGGACATACCGTTGTGGAAGTGAATAGGCCCGACCGGTCAACCCGCTACAGGAAAGGGAAGAGCGACCCCACCGATGCGGAGATGGCAGCTCGATCAGTATTGGCGGGAGTGGCCGAAGCCACACCCAAGTCGGGGGAGGGAGAGGTGGAGATGATTCGCATGCTCAAGAGCGCCAAAGACTCGGCCGTCAAGGCTCGCACCCAGGCCTTCAATCAGATGAAGGCCCTGATTGTCACAGCCCCGGCTGAGCTTCGCGAGACCCTCGTTGGACTCACCGCCGGTGCTCTGATCAACCTGTGCAAGAGCTTCCGGCCTGGTCGTCTGGACGATCCCACGGCGGCGGGCAAGTACACCCTGCGCTCCCTTGCCCGCCGCTACCGTCAACTCAGCAAGGAGATACATGACCTGGAGGGGGAGCTGGAACGACTCACCCGTACCATATCCCCAGCCCTGGTGGATGGCTTCGGCATAGGACCAGACACGGCGGCGACCCTCCTCATTGCTGCAGGGAGTAACCCGGACCGCCTCCACTCCGAGGCTGCCTTCGCCTCCCTGTGCGGTGTCAATCCCATCCCTGCTTCCTCCGGCAAGACCACCAGGCATCGGCTCAACCGAGGCGGCCACCGCCAGGCCAACGCGGCACTCCATCGCATTGTTGTCGTCAGACTTCGTCATGATGAGCGGACCCAGGCATACATGCGTCGTCGCACCACCGAGGGAATGAGCAAGGCTGAGGTGATCCGCTGCCTCAAACGCTATGTCGCTCGCGAGGTCTTCTCCGTCCTACGGAACTCAGCCCTATCCCACAGCACTCCTTGACATCTATAGGAGCATCAGGCTCAAATGATAACAAGTGAGACACATCTGGAGAATTTTCCGTCGAGCAGCGCCAGGCCCTGCCTCACCTCGCCGTCTCCGGCTCGCTCACCGGAGGCGAGCCAATGTCAAAATGCGATTGCCCTGCTGTTCCAAACCCGGCTCCCGTTTGGACGGTTTGACCGGGCAACACCCTACTGATGCGGGCGTCTCGCTCGCGCTCCCAGGCGGCGGTACCTATCAAAATGAACAGGCCTCTTCGGACCGGCGGCGTCTGTGTTGACGGCGCAGGCCGTGCGCCGTATGCTCATTCTCCGAACACGCTGAGCGAAATCGGATATGGGAGGTCTGCCATTCCACTCGTCACCTATCTCCACTTCAACGGTAACTGTCGGGAGGCATTCGACTTCTATCGCTCCGTCTTCGGCGGAGAGTACCTGATGGTCTCTACCTTCGCCGCCGGTCCACCAGATATGGGGGTTCCCGAGTCGGACCACGATAAGATCATGCACGCGTCCCTATCTATCGGGGACGGCGAGCTGATGGGGAGTGACATGCCCTCGAACTTCGGCCCTTCCCCGGTGGCGGGCAATAACTTCTCGTTGTCCTATTCGCCGCGAAGCAGGGAGGAGGCTGATGAGATGTTCGCCAAGATATCGGAAGGCGGCACTGTGACTATGCCTATGGAGGAGATGTTCTGGGGCGCATACTTCGGCTCCTGCAGGGACAAGTTCGGGATCAACTGGCAGCTCGACTACGAGCTGAGTGGTGAGTGAAGTGGGAGCAGAGTCTATGACCGAGCGGTACGTGCCGAGCAAGGAAGAGCTGAAGGTCTATCTCAGGGAGCGCCGGAACTGGGCGAGGTGGCCCAGCAACCCGGAGGCCGGTACGGCGAACCTGATAACGCCGGCGAAGCGGGCCTCCGCAGCCCTGTTGGTCCGGACCGGACGCGCCGTCTCGCTCGCCAGGCCGTGGCCTACCGAGCCCACCCCGGAGAACCCGGACCCGGCCTCTCTCTATGTGATGTCGGCAGGCAACAAGACCGGTGGCGGCGCACTGGACTACCTGTCGGTCGCATACCACGGCCACTCGGTGACGCACGTCGACTCGCTCTGCCACTTCTGGGACGAGGATGGGATGTGGGGAGGACACGACCCCACCGAAGCGATCGCCTACGATGGAGTAAAGCACGGGTCGGTGGACGCTTGGCACGCTGGCCTGATGACTCGAGGTGTGCTCCTCGACGTGCCGAAGCACCGGGGACAGGCGTATGTTACGCAGGATCAGCCCGTGCACGGCTGGGAGCTTCAGGAGATTGCAGAGGCCGAGGGCTTGGAACTATGTCCCGGCGATGCCGTCATGGTGTACAGCGGCCGCGAGGTGTATGCGACCGAGAATCACGGCACGTGGGGTGGGCCCTGGGACAAACCGGGTCTGCACCCGTCGTGCCTGACCTTCATTCGCGACAACGATGTCGCGGTGCTGGGCTGGGACATGCTCGAGGCTGCCCCTCCACACTACGGGACCGACGTGACCGTCCACGCGGCCATCAGTTCATTCGGGGTCGTACTGCTAGACAACGCGCTGCTTGAGCCCCTGGCGTACGCGTGTGCAGATGAGGGCCGCTACGAGTTCATGCTGACAATAAACCCGCTGGTGGTTCCCGGAGGTACGGGCTCGCCGGTCAACCCCATCGCCGTCTTCTAGGGACAAGAGGCCAGCCGACGAGAGCGTCGGAAATCTCCCGAATTAACCAACAATGGCAGGTGACGGCGCCATGACGCAGTAAGCCTTCCGGGATAGGCGAGTGACCTACGACACCAACAACTTCGATAGGGACGTAGTCGAGCGCAGCTGGACTATTCCCGTCCTGGTCGATTTCTGGGCCGAGTGGTGCGGTCCGTGCAGGGTGCTGGGACCGATCCTCGAAAGGCTGGCCGGGGAGCACTCGGACCAATGGGCGTTCGTCAAGCTGGACACCGAGGCCCACCCGCAGGTTGCGGCCCGGTACGGAGTCCGCAGCATCCCCAACGTAAAGCTGTTCGTAGACGGCCAGGTCAGCGACGAGTTCGTAGGCGCCCTTCCCGAGGCCAGGGTAGTCGGGTGGCTTGACAAGGTCCTGCCAAGCCGCTTCCGGTCACAATTGGCGGAGGCGAGACGGGTGCTGTCCGACAACGGGGCGGGCCCGGCGCTGGAGATACTGCGGCCCCTCGTCGCTGCGGAGCCGGACAACCACGAAGCGTTGGTCGTCATGGCCAGAGCAATTCTATACTCCGACGCGAACGAGGCGGCGGCAATCGTCAGTTCGGTACAGCTAGGATCGCCGCACTTTGCCGAGGCCGACGCGATCAGGACGCTGTGTCTAACGTTCGCCACCTTAGACGATCCACGGCTACTGCCGGAGAGACCAGTGAAGGAGCGCTATCTGCAGGCCGTCCACAGCGCCCGAGACGGTGACTTCGAGGCGGCCCTTGAGGGATTCATAGGCGTGGTCCGAAAGGACCGCAAGTACGATGACGACGGCTCGCGCAAGGCCTGTGTCGCTGTCTTCAATCTGCTCGGCAACGATCACGAGCTCACCAGGAAATTCCGCGCTGCCCTAAGCAGCGCCTTGTTCTAGAGGTTTCGTATGAAGCTGCGCATTCTCGGTATCAACAACATGCTGAGCCGCGATACTAAGTATCCGGCTTACCTGATCGACGACATCTTCGCGCTGGACGCGGGAGGACTCGCTCACGCCCTCTCGTTCGATGAGCAGGCAGGAATACGCGCCGTGGCTCTATCCCACAGGCATCTTGATCACACTCTGGACCTCGTACCTCTCAGCATGAACAGCGTGGCGAGTGGGTGGGAGCCAGTCGAGGTCTACGGAATCCAGGACACCATCGACTTCCTGCGGGCCGAGCTGCTCGGCCCCCTCGTCCCAAAGGCTTTGGACACGCCTGACGGAAAGGAGGGGCCGCTTAGACTCAATGTAGTCGACCCATTTGAAGAGGTGGATGTGCTTGGCTATGCGATCACCGCTGTCCCTGTGCCGCATGCCGTACCAGCCGCGGGAATCCAGGTCGACTCCGGGGCCGTCAAGCTCTTCTACACAGGCGACGCCGGTCCAGGCCTGAACGGTGCTTGGGCACACGTATCCCCCGATGTGCTGCTGACGGAATGCAGCCACGGTAACGACAACCGCGCTCACGCCCTCGTGGCGGGTCACCAGACACCGGACTTGCTGAAGGAGGCCCTGCGGGACTTCAGCGATATGCATGGCTACCTTCCGAGGGTACTGGTCACACACATAAACCCTCAGTGGGAGCAGGCGGTACGTCGTGAATTGGTCGAAGTATCCCGCGAACTCGACCACGAGATTGTCGTCACCGCGCCGGGCATGACCTTCGATCTGGAGGCGCGATGACCAGGCGGGCCGCGTTCGTATACGACGATCTGCTGACGCGCCATGTCCTGAACGACACTCATCCCCTAAAGCCCGTTCGGCTAAGGTACACCTACGACCTTCTGGAGGCCTACGGCGCCTTCGATCCCGTGAGCTCCCTTCTGGTCGGTCCCAGGCAGGCCTCGGAAGAAGAGCTCCTGGCCTTTCACACGGCCGAATACCTGGATGCCGTGCGCCGCCTGGGAGCGGGCGACACGTCCGTCGCAGCATCGGTGTTCAACCTCGGCCCAGGTGACAATCCGCACTACGAGGGGATGTACGAGGCGGCGCTATGGTCGACCGGGGCATCGCTGGTCGCTGCGGAGATGCTCATCGCCGGCGAGGTCGAAGCCGCGTTCAGCATCTCCGGCGGACTCCATCACGCCATGCCTGGGTATGCCTATGGCTTCTGCGTATTCAACGATCCCGTCATAGCAATCAACAGGTTCCTCGGCGCCGGGATGCGAGTGGCCTACGTGGACGTGGACTGCCATCATGGCGATGGAGTCCAACACGCCTTCTACGATACCGATGCCGTACTCACGATATCGATGCACGAGTCGGGAGCGTTCCTCTTCCCTGGGACTGGCCATACGCAGGAGATCGGCGCCGGGCGGGGCAGGGGGTACTCGGTGAACGTGCCTCTCTACCCGTACACGTCTGACGACGTGTACCACTGGACCTTCGACGAGACCGTGCCCCGACTGGTGGAGGCGTTCAGGCCCGACGCGCTGGTTACCCAGCTGGGCATTGACTCGCACGTCATGGACCCGATTACGCACCTGTGTCTCACTGTCCAGGGATTCGGTCGGACTGTCCGCGAGCTCGCGCGTCTGTCTCCTGGAAAGTGGCTGGCGCTGGGCGGCGGTGGATATGACATGCAGGCTGTAGCGCGTGCCTGGACGGCGGCCTATGGTGTAATGAGCGGGTTGGAGTTGACGGATGACATACCGACGCCCTATCGGGAGAGGCACGGGGTGTCGAAATTGAGCGACGCCGCAGTGCCGAGCATGGCCGAGCCGATTGTCCGCGATGCGAGAGCGTTCGCTGAGAACAGCGCGAGCGCCGTTCAGAGGCTCATCCACCCGCTACACGGTGTCCGTCACGGCTGAACCAGCAGAAGCCCTCGACTCTGTGGGGGCGGCTGAGCAACGGGAGGCTGAGAGGCTTCAGTGCCGAGGCAAGCTGGCGAGCACTCCGGCAGGCTCAGGTTGGGGACGCGGCACAGACTGTGCAACTAAGCCTGTGCCAGACGGTAGCCGACACCCGGCTCAGTGAAGATGTAGGACGGGTTCCTGGCGTCGTCGCCCAGCTTGCGACGAAGGCTCTTTACGAAAGAGCGAAGGAGACGGAGGCGATGGTCGCGCGGGCCGTCCTCGCTCCAGACCCGTTCCAGCAGCTGGTCGTGGGTCAGCACGATTCCGGCATTGGTGGAAAGCTCGAACAGCAGCTTGTACTCGGTCGGCGTGAGCTGTGCCGGGCTGCCTGCCACCGAGACGCTACGTTCCATATAGTCGATAGTCAGGTCTCCGACCTGGTAGGGTGCCAACACCCTAGTCTGTTCGTACATCGCCCGCTTGCGCAGGGCCGCCCTGATCCTAGCCACCAGCTCGGTGGGTGAGAATGGCTTGACGACGTAGTCGGCGGCTCCAATCTCGAAGGCCCTGGCAATGTCCTGGCCCGTGCCCCGCCCTGATAGCACGATGACCGGTACCTTGGAGATATCGGGGATGCGCTTCATCAGCTCGAACCCGTCCGTCCCTGGCAGCACGAGGTTCAACAGGACGAGGTCGGGCTTCTGAGTCTCTATGAGGTGGTCCATCTCGTCCGGATCACTGGTCAGGATTGGCGTATACCCGGCTTGCAGGAGCGTGTTTCGAACGTACCGCAAAACTTGGGGGTCGTCGTCGATCGCGAGAATGCGCTCTGACTCTGTCGAAGCACCTCGTCGATCGGCGGAGACAGGAGTGGGATAGATCGCCGCACCACTAGCGGTCTCATCGAGGGTAGGAATAGTGAATGTGAATCGCGTGCCGAGCCCCTCCCCATGGCTTTCCGCCCATATGCGGCCACCGTGCGCCTCGACTATCCCACGGCAGATTGCCAAGCCAAGACCGTATCCTTCTATCTGACGGCTATCGTCCCCATCGATCCGAGAAAACTTGCTGAACAGGTGCGGCAGACGGTCGGCGGATACTCCTCTGCCCTCGTCCGTAACGGAAACTGCAACATATGGATCCTCCAGCGACGCGGTCACCCTGATGGGCGACCACTCCCGTGAGTACTTGGCGGCGTTGGCGAAGAGGTTGTGCAAGACCTGGACAACCCGCTGGCCATCCGCCCTGACTGGCGGTAGATCTGGTATCAGGTCTACCTCAACGCTATTCCTGTAACCGCTGCTCAGGAAAGCATTCCTTGCCTGGTCAATCACCGCCACTATATCCGTCTGTTCGGGAGCTACTGACAGGGTACCCGTCTCGATCCGCGTCAGATCGAGGAGGTTACTGATCAGATCGCGCATGTGGTCCGCCTGTTCTTCGATTATGCGGAAGAACTGGCGGCTCTCTGCAGGATCAAGCGGGGATGAGGGGCGCAGTGCCGTCGCGGCGGAGCCCTTGATCGACGTCAGCGGTCCACGCAACTCGTGGCTCACCATGCCCAGGAACTCGGCCCGCAGCCGCTCCAGCTCTTCCAGCGGCGTGATGTCTTGGATGGTTGTGACGACGGACGCAGTCTGGCCGTCTTCTGAGTAGATCGGCGTGGTGTTGATGAGAGTACTCACTCTCTCACCAGTCGGGAGGTGTATGACGACCTCTTCGGCGCGGACCGTCTCACCGCTCTTTATCGAACGCTCCAGCGGAAGCTCATCGCGGGGGATCTCCTGCCCATCCATGCGCCGGAAGGTCATCATGCTGCAGAGCTGCTCGAATGGGAGGTCCTGTTCCCGTGTCCCACTGATGATTCGACGCGCCTCCTGATTGAACTTCACGACCTCCCTTGTTCTTGCGTCTAATACGAGAACGCCGACCGGAGAGGTGTTGACCAGAGCCTCCAGATCGGCCTTGGTCCGTCTTTCCTCTCCGTACCTGCGGGCGTTTGTAATGGCCATGGCCGCCTGCGTGGCGAACATTTCGAGGGTCTCTTCATCTTCGCGTGTGAACTCGAGGCCGTCCTCCTTCCCGGCGAGATATATGTTGCCGCTACTCTTGTCACGATCACGGATCTGCGTGCCCAGGAAGGTCCTGATAGGCGGGTGGTCCTTGGGGACGCCTACAGACTTGGGGTGGCCGGAGACATCCGAAAGCCTCACCGGCCCATCGACCTCGTTCAGGTATCCCAGCATCCCCAAGCCCTTGGGCCAATTGCCCACCCGTCGGCGCTCTTCCGGAGTTATGCCGGACGTGATGAAGTCCAGTACACGCCCGGTTTCGTCGAAAGTCAGGATGGCGCCGTACCGGGCACCGACCAGCGAGCGGGCACTGTCCACGACCTGCTGCAGGACGGTATCGAGGTCGAGGTCTACGCTGATACGTAGGATGGCCTCGGTTAGCTTGATGAGACGAGATCGTAGAGTCTCATTCTCCGCTCTCAGGCGATCGCCTTCGCTCAACCGGTCACCTCATCGGGCCACACATCGTTCTGTGTGCTGTGCCCTTCGGCGTGGAAGTCTATCACAGCAGTGGGAGCGTCTGGCCGCATCGGTCGAGAGGAGCTGTAGGCCAGACACTGCCCAACGTGGCCGGTGGATCTTCGGTCCTATGTCCGGGTTCTCAGTCGATCCGGTCGAAGCCGGTGTAGGGGCGGAGGACCTCCGGGACTGCAATCGAGCCGTCGGGCTGCTGGTAGTGCTCCATGATGGCGATCATCGTGCGGGGGATGCCCAGGCCGGAGCCGTTGAGCGTGTGGGCGAACTTGGGCCTGGCGCCCTCTTCGGGCCTGTATCGGACGTTGGCCCGCCTGGCCTGGAAGTCGGCACAGCTCGAACACGAGCTTACCTCGAGCCACTCTCCGCAGCCCGGCGCCCATAGCTCCACGTCGTAGGTCTTGACCACGGAGAACCCCATGTCTCCGGTGCACTGGAGCTTGACCTGGTGCGGGATGCCCAGCCTGACGCAGAGGTCTTCGGCGTCGGCGACCAGCCGGTCGAGCGCCGCCGGAGCGTTGCCAGGCTCCACGAACTTGTACATCTCGACCTTCTCGAACTGGTGGAGGCGCTTGATGCCGCGCGTGTCCCGGCCCGCAGCCGCCTTCTCCCGCCTGAAGCATGGCGTGTGCGCGACGTAGCTCAGCGGCAGGCTACCGGGCGGCAGTATCTCTCCGCCGTGCATGCTGGTGATAGGCACCTCTGCGGTGGGCACCATCCACAGGTCGTCCTCGTCGTCGTGGTACATGGTGTCGGCGAATTTCGGGAGCTGGCCGCTGCCTGTGGCCGTCTCCCTTTTGACGAGGTACGGCAGGTACAACTCTTCGTACCCGTGCTCCTGGACGTGGACCGTGAGAAGCCAGGAGATGAGCGCTCTCTGGAGGGTGGCGCCCTTGCCTCTGAGAACGTAGAAGCGGGAGCCGGCCAACCTTGCGCCGGCTTCGAAGTCGATGATGCCGAGCCGCTCGCCAAGCTCCCAGTGGGGTAGGGGATCGAAGTCGAAGCTTGGCTTCAGGCCTAAGGTACGGACGACAACGTTCTCGGAGTCGTCCTTGCCGAACGGCACATCCGGGTCGGGGATGTTGGGAACCGAGAGCAGCAGGGCGCGGAGCTCTTCGTCGTTCGTTCTGGCCTCAGCTTCCAGCGTCTTTATGGCAGCGCCGACCTGGCGCATTTCCGCCAAGACCTCTGGAGGCTTCTCGCGTGTTTGCGCGAGTTGTCGGCTGACGTCGTTGCGCCGAGCTCGGAGCCCGTCCGTTTCGGCGATCAACTCCCTCCGGCGCGAGTCTAGCCCCAGGATGCGGTCGACCGGTACATCGTCACCCCGCGACTTCGCCGCCTCATGCACGAGGCCTGGGTCGTCACGTATCAGGTTGATGTCGATCAACTGGGACCGGCGAGAATCTGCCGGAGCCTTTCAGCGATGATCTTCTCGCCGCCTTCTTTCAGCGTCGGGATGCGGAATACTATCTCGTCGGGGCCGACGGGCTGCCTGGCCCATATGCTGGGGTTGCCGGCCTTCAACTCCTCGCCGGCCTCTTCGGCCGTCTTGCCTGTCACGGCCGGGTCGATCCGGACGCCCAGGCCGTCGGGAGGCCCGTCACCCGGCGTCTCGAAGAGCTCAATGCCCGGAATGCCGCTGAGCTCGGTCTTGAAGAGGGAGATGCGGGCCTCGTACCCGGCGAACCTGTCCTCGTGGTTCATGGTCAGCCACTCGCGGAGCGCCGCGTAGACGGCGACGACCTCCTGGCGGTCCAGCTTCATGGGCCTGCCGAACGACTTGACGGGAGTAGACTCGAAGCCGATGGAGCTGTGGGTGCGCGCGATCGACACCAGGTCTTTCCTGCCGGTCAGGAGCCCGCTGGAGTTGACGGAGCCGAAGTACTTGGCCCCGTACGCGACGAGGTCAGCACCCATCTTGACGTACTTGCTCAGGTTTTCAGTCGGGTAGACCTGTCCTGCGGCGTCGACGATGATCGGCACGTTGCGGGAGTGGCCGATCCTGATGACCTCTTCCATCGGCAGTGCTCCTGGGTGGTCGCCGGGAGCGAGGTAGTGTATGCCGGCCGTGGCTGCGCCTATCGCTTCTTCGAGCTGTTCCGGCGTCGTCCGGTCCTCGTCCCCGATCACCACCAGGGTCCCGCCCGGGATCGTCATGGAGCGGTCGTACCTGACACGGAGCTGCCTCTGTATGATGAACTCGTTGGGCATTCCGGTCGTGTTGGGTATCTGCTCCATCTTGTCGGGGTTGTCGCCGGTCATGCAGGCCGCCGCGCCGATGGCGAGCGCTGCGGCGCATCCGCTGGTCACGAGCGCGGCCTCGACTCCCAGCATGTCGGCTATCCTCTCTCCGACCCTGTCGACGAGGTCGCCCATATCGACGTAGTACTCGTCCATCTCGTCCATCAGGGCTCGAACGGCGGCAGAGGGTGTGTTGCCGCCGAGCGCAGTCCTGTTCCCGTGCGCGTTCAGCACCGGTCTGACATCGAGGTCTTCAAAGATACGGGTCAATCCTTCACTCCTTAATCAACTTATGCCAAGAGGCAGTCGCCGTTCTTCCACCCGCCTGGTAGTGTTTTGGTACCAGGCGGCGCAGGAACCGGTACTACGGTCCCGCGACGCTCCTGCCACACTTTCGCCACACTTTACAACATCCATGCAACACTTTTGCAACACCTGATTCGTAGCTATCCGGAGCCGGTCCATACGGGCCGGGGCGCGCGATTCTCTGGAAAGTGCTGCATTCTGCTGGATTTTGTTGGATTCAGCCTCTCTGCGGCGACGGGGATGCGGGCGAGACGCCCGCGCTCCCGGTGACTTTGCGACTCTTGAGAAGCATACGAACAAGAGTTCGCTCTGTCAAGGGCAGCCGCGCGTCCCAGCGGGGCAATCGCATTGTACTGGGAGCAAACTCTGGAAGAACTTTGCTTGTCCCCGCCCCGGAGCCACGATGGACGGCGGCCTGTTGAGGCTAAGAATGCCATTGCCCTGAATTGGAGGTGTATATTCTATGGTAATGCGTCCCATTGAAGGGACCGGGACGCATGGGTGGAGCGTCCCGTCTATCGAGGAGGGAGAATGCCTGAGGCGCCTGACCTGGTAGTCATACGGGAGCTGCTTGCCGAGCGGGTGGTGGAAAAGGTCGTCAAGTCGTCTCGCGTTCTGAGGCCGAGCGTCGTCCGGTCGCTTGCCGGGAACCTGGAGGACGATGTCGCCGGGTGCAGGTTCGATGCAGTAGAGCGGCGTGGGAAGTGGCTCCTGCTCCGTTTGTCGGGCGGACGCGTGTTGGCCATCAACCCGATGCTTACCGGCGGGCTGCAGCACTGTCCGCGAGGTGAGCGGGTGTTCAAGCGGACGTGCGTAGTCTTCGAGCTGGCCGATGGGTGGGACCTGCGCTACGTCGATGATCGTCAGATGGGCATGGTGTACTATGTCGCGGAGGACGGACTGGACGATGTGCCGAGGCTGTCGGAACAGGGCCCCGACGTACTGGACAGCTTTTCCTTCGAGTCATTCCAGGAGCGCCTACGGCGGTCGCCGGGCGAGATAAAGGGGATTCTGACCAGGGGCCGCGTCATCGCCGGCATTGGGAACGCTTATGCCGACGAGGTGCTATTCGCCGCTCAAGTCTACCCGTTCCGCAAGCGGAAGGCGTTGACGGTTGATGAGCAGCGCCGGATATTCGAGAAGTCGCGGGAGGTTGTCGAGGAGGCGGTACCGGTCCTGAGAGAGCGTATGGGGGACCGGATGCACAAGAAGGTGCGGGACTTTCTGAAGGTCCACAACAGGGGAGGGCAGCCCTGTCCGAGGTGCGGGGCCATGATCAGCCAGCTAACGGCCAACAGGCGCATTACGAGCTACTGTCGCACCTGCCAGCCGGGACTGCTCATAAACCGATAGGCGTCGAATCGAGTCGGGAGGGAAGGCAATGAAGCTAGTCATCGCCGGATGTGAGTACGCGGGAAAGACCACCCTGGTCTCCAAGATACGGCAGTGGATATCGGACACGATGGGTGGGCAGCCGGGCGTGCACGACCACTTCACCATCCCGAACCTGGCGCATAGAGAGCTGACCGACGAAGAGGTGCAGCAGGTGCTGGCCCTCAGTCCGGCCCTCAAGGAGGAGTTCCTCCGGTACGTCATCTCCTACCACCTGTCGCCCTCCTTCATGAACTCCCCCGATCACCTGCTGGTCGGGTTCCATATCGAGGAGGCGGTTTACGCCCCGATGTACTGGGGGTACGGGGGGAAGGGCGAGTATGCCTACCGTTCGACGCTGGCAAGGTCCGTCGAGAGGGAGCTGCTGGAGAAGGCCCCGGACACGATCCTCGTCCTGCTGAAGGCTTCCCCGGAGGTGATCAGGCGGCGCATGAGGGAGAGCCCGCGCCGGCATGCGATCATGAAGGAAGAGGACGTGGAGCGGTCCATTGAGCTCTTCGACGAGCAGTACGAGGAGACCCTGATAGTCCGCAGGATGACCCTCGATACGTCCACCGACACCGTGGCACAGACGATGCACGAGTTCCTGCGGCTGGTGCATCCACTTCTCACGGACTCCGACAGGCTCCGCATGCTGGCGAGGGGATCAGCCCCGGGATAGACCGAGGCGAGGTCAGCAGCAAACTCCTCTAGCTACTGGTTTCAACTGCGAGTTCCTCTCTGGCACCAGGACGCTCGACTTCCACCTCGATGGCCGTGCTGGTGGGTTCGGGGATGGGTTCCCCATGTTCAGCCATCAATTCTACATGGTCTACCACCGCCTCCGTGATTAGCGAAATGACCTCCCTTCTGGTTTCTCCCGCCGCTACACACCCAGGTAGGTCTGGGATATAGGCGCCGTAACTGGTGGGACCCCTCTCAACGATGACGGTGTACTTCATCGAGCCTCCCCCCTTTTCGATCCTTGCTTGCTTCAGAATGTTGTTCCATGTCCCGATGGGTATGTCAGTGCTGGGTTTCCCGGCGATTGTTACGGTTCCTGGCTTCACTGAGTGATGGTATTGGCGGTGGCTGCCACGGGTCCTTACCTGTCGCCAGCCATCCCCTTCAACCAATCGGATCGCATCCCGCACTTTAGGCATAGCATGCGAACAGCCGCTTGAAGAAGGCCACCCGCTTGTTGCCGTCCACGAAGGGATGGTTCATGACGAGGCTCTCCATCAACTTGGCGGCCTCCTTGATGGGGCCGTCGGAGCACTCCGTCTCCGGTCGCAGGGCCGCTGACTCTGACGCTCCCTGTCGCTCGTGGTTCGTCTATTATTACGCTGAGGAATAGGCGTGTCAAAGACAACTCCTTGACGAAACTACCCTTTCGCCAGCCCAGCGGTGACTGGCGACGCTGTTCAGCCATTCGAAGTTTGTGATATATTGCACATATGACTGAGCTGGCCGGGGTTTCCAGCAGCGATACGGGGGAAGGATCAGGGTTCTGGGTGTGGCGTCGCGGGCTTCTCTACGCCAGCGCCGCGCTGATGGGCGTCACGCTCTACGCGGTCTTCTTCTGGGTCCCGACGGAGCTGAATCTCGGCGTATCACAGCGCATCTTCTACTTCCACGTCCCCCTGGGTTGGATCGGGATGGTCTCCGTGGTGGTCGTGGCCGTCGCGTCCATCGTCTACCTGATTACCGGCAGGGAAGGATGGGACGCCCTGGCATATGCGGCGGCCGAGCTGGGCGTCGTCTTTGCCAGCCTGATCCTCGTGACCGGCGTGATATGGGCCAAAGCGGACCTGGGTTGGTGGTGGACGTGGGACGCCAAGCTGACGACGACCCTGGTACTCTGGTTCATATACGTCAGCTACCTAATGGTGAGGGCGTATGCTCCCAGAGGATCCCAGGGAGCCAGATTCGGAGCGGTCGTGGCCCTGTTCGGCGCAATCGACGCTCCGATAATCTACCTGACTACTGTTTGGTGGCGGACGGCCCACCCGGAGTTGAACATTGGCCCAATTGCTGAGGAGTCGGACGCCCTCGGCTCGAGCGGGATTTACGCGACCCTGCTGCTGTCTGTGGTCTCGTTCACGTTCCTGTACGCATACCTGATGGTTGAGCGATTTTCGCTGCGGCGCACGGAGGTATCCCTGGATGAGATTCATCGCGATGCGGTCTAGCCTTCTCGCAATAGCGCTGGCCCTGGCGGCGGGAGTCGTGCTGGTCGCGTATTCCGGACCTGCCGAGGCGGCTGAGAGCGTACCTACGGAGACCGGCGCGCAAGCTGCGCTCCCGCCTCCGCAGACGGACGGCGATCTGGAGGGCGAGTCCGAGCTGCCGTGGCTGTTCGCGGTCTTCTTCATCACGTGGGCGGCCTTCTTCGGCTATGTGTTCGTGATGTCGAGGCGCCAGCGTGAGATGAGGCGTGAGATTGACGCGCTGCGCAGGGCGCTGGCTCATCGGGAGGCAGAAGAAGGCAAGGCTGGTAGGGAGGGTTCAGGATGACCCATCGGGAACAGGACGGCCCAGAACCGGTCGTCTCCGAAGGAGGGCTTCTCTCCTCCAACCGGGGCAAGCTGCTCATTGCGCTCGTAGTGCTGATAGGCGCGTTCGGGTACCTGGCGTCCATGGCGTTCCAGAGTGCGACCGTTTACTACTATACCGTTGGTGAGCTCCGGGAGCTGGGACCGACCCCGGAGGGAAGAATGGTGCGAGTCAACGGGAAGCTGGTCGAGGACTCGTTCGAGCGGATAGACACGTCGACCCTGGCCCGCTTCTCCCTTACGGACGGTTCGGATACCTTGAGCGCAGCCCACGACGGCATCCTGCCTAACCTCTTCTTCAATGAGCACTCGGAGATAATCCTGGAGGGGAGCTACGGACAGGACGGCGTGTTCCAGAGCCACAACGTCATAGTGAAATGCCCCTCGAAGTATGTCGCTGCCGAGGAGAGCGGTTAGCCTTATCGGCTCGGGCGGGGTCTACTCTGACGGCACGTTAGGGGACAGGCCGATGTCCAGGACAGCCTCGCTCCAGCGGGCGGCGCTCAGGAGCCCCTGCTCGGCGAAGGGTCGACCGACGAGCTGCACACCCAACGGCAGGCCTGCCGGGTTGAGCCCGCACGGCAGGGTGATGACGGGTACGCCAACCATCGTCCAGGGGGCCTGGTAGGTCGGGTTACCGGTGGTGGCGAGACTGCGCGGCGGCGCCGGGGCGTCGGCCGCGGTCGTGAGAAGCAGATCGAAGCCCTCGAGGGCTTTTCCTACCGCCCGGCAGAACTCCCGGCGCACCCTCTGCGCCTGCACGTAGAGTACCGCGGAGGTGAGAAGCCCCGCCTCGATCACGGACCGAACGAACGGCGAGTAGTCGTCGGGCCTTCGTTGGAAGGTCGACCTGTGGACACTCGCCGTCTCGACGGCCATCAGGATGCGGTGGGCCTCCAGGGCCGCTTCGGCGTCGAAGTCGATCTCAACCTCTTCGATTTCGGCCCCCGCACCGGTCAGCTTGTCGACCGCGTCGAGAGTCGCGGCCCTGGCGTCGTCCGAACAGGTCTCCAGGAAGTACCATCGCACCAGTCCAATCCTCGGAGGAGATGCGTCTCCCAGGCCGTACATGTAGTCCGGGACCGGGCTGGCCGACGAGGATGGGTCGTCGACGTCGTGTCCAGCCAGAACGCCCAGGAGCAGCGCGGCGTCTTCGACGCTTCGTGTAAAGAATCCGACGGTGTCGAGCGAACAGGAGACCGGTACCACGCCGCGACGGCTGATGCGGCTGAAGGTCGGCTTCATGCCGACGACGCCATTGAAGGAGGCGGGCCTGATCACCGATCCGGCCGTCTGCGAGCCCAAGGCCGCCGGGAAGAATCGGGCGGCGACACCGACAGCCGACCCGCTGCTGGATCCGCCCGGCGTGTGGACCGCGTTCCATGGGTTCCGCGTTGGCGACGGGTCGCCGAGGGCAAACTCGGTGGTGACGGTCTTGCCCATGATGAGCGCTCCGGCCGCCTTGAGAAGAGAGACCGGTGTAGAGTCGTAGTCCGGCACGAAGTCCGCGAGGATGGGAGAGCCGGCAGCGTTGGTGACGCCTTCCACGTAGAAGATGTCCTTGACGCCTATGGGCACGCCGTGAAGCGGACCAATTGGCCTGCCATTCTCGAGCCTGCGCTCGGCATCGCGGGCCTGGGCCATAGCCGAGTCGGGGTCAAACGCGGCCCAGACGCGCAGTGCGGGCTCCAGGGCCGCGGTCCGTGTGAGGAGAGACTCCATCAGGTCGACCGGGGAGAGCGACCTCGACCGGACGAGGGATGCCGCCTCAGAGGCGGTCAGATCGAATAGGGTGTCCTTGAAGTCACCGGGCATGCATTCGCTCCGTTCAGTAGGGATTGTCGCGCTCGCCGTCCCGACCCGTCAAGGTGCGACGAGCCGATAGATCGTGCCGTCGAAGGAGAGGACATACAGCTCTCCGCCGGCGTCCTCGCCGAACGAGGGGATTCGCAAGCCGGAGTCCACGATCTGCATGCGCTCGGTCACCTCATCGCCATCGTGTCTGAGCGCCCATATCCTGCCGGAGCAGTAGTCGCCGTAGACGTAGGCTCCGTAGAGGGATGGGAGACTTGAGCCCCGGTAGACGTACCCTCCGGTGACGGAGCATCCGTCTTCGCGTCCGTACTCGGCGACGGGAATCTCCAGACCTGTTCGATCGCAGTCTGAGCGAGCGAAGCACTCTTCGCCCTCCATGATATTCCATCCGTAGTTCAGGCCGGGTCGGATGATGTCGACCTCCTCGAACCTGTTCTGGCCGACGTCGGCGGTCCAGAGGTCGCCAGTGGCGCGGTCGAATGAGAATCGCCAGGGGTTGCGGAGGCCATAGGCCCATATCTCTGGTCGCGCGCCGCTATGTCCAACGAACGGGTTGTCGGCGGGGACAGCGTAGGCTCCCGTGGAGTCGACGGTGCTTACGTCGATCCGAAGGATCGAGCCCAGCAGGGTGCCCAGGTCCTGGCCGTTGCCCTGCGGGTCTCCTCTGCTCCCGCCGTCGCCCAGGGCGATGTACAGGTAGCCGTCCGGCCCGAAGGCGATCTGGCCGCCGTTGTGGTTCGAAAAGGGCTGGGGGACCTCAAGGAGAATCCGCTCGCTGCCAGGACCGGCGCGGCCGTCGGCGCTCGCCGAGAAACGCGAGACAACCGAGCGCCTAGGCCCCGATGCGGAGTAGTAGACGTAGAAATGGCCGTTGTCCGCGTACTGGGGATCGAACGCGAGGCCGAGGAGGCCCTCCTCCTCTCCCCGGTCATTCACCCGATCCCTTATGTCCAGGAACAGCTCGGCTGAGTCGACCTCGCGGTCGTTTGGAAAGAAGACGATCCGGCCCGGCTGGAGGACGACGTAGAGCCGGTCAGAGCCGTCTGGAGGGTAGGTCATGCCGACCATGCGAGAGAGCGACAGCGCAGGGAAGGCGGGCTCTACGGCTAGCTCCGTGAGAGGGGCGGGCGTGGTTGGCTCTATGGGCGCAAAGGGCGTGGCGGGCAGGGGGTGCGGTGACGCGGATGGCGTGGGGAGTGGGGTCGGTGATGCCGGCGCGGAAGTGGCGGCATCCTCTTGAGCTACTGGCGCGGTCGCCTCGTCGGAACCGGGCGAGCCGCCGCCGCAAGCCATGAGCGCCGCAAGCAGCACGACGGCCACGATGGCCTTGCTCTTGCAGAGTTGCGCCGCCCCAATTTTCGCTCTAGATGGCAGTCGCGTGCGCATGGGCACAGTCTACTACTGACCGTGAGGGTCAGCTCACGTCACGCCTGGCCACGAGCCGCAGCGGGTTGTCCTTGACCACCTTCGCGACCTCTTCGGAGGTCAGGCCTGCCTGGAGTAGCGATGCGATGGCCATTCTCATGCCTTCGGCAGGCGGCGGGTTCTCCGGCTGGCCGAAGTCGGTGGTGAGGACACAGTGGTCTGGGCCGGTCTCGCGGATGGCGTCGGCCAGCTCCGCGACGGTCATGGTCATCCGGGACGGCATGCAGGCCAGGAAGGTGTACTCGATATAGGCACCGAGGGACGCCATCTCCCGGATTTGCCCGTCGGTTGCTATCCCCGCCGGGTGTGTCGCGACCATGCGGGAGACGCCCCGCTCAGCGGCGCGGTTGAAGAGCTCGATAGTCTCTTCCGGGGACACGTGGCCGGAGGCCAGGACCATGCCACTTTCCGCGACGATGTCAAGGACTTCGGTCACCTCGGTCCTCAGGGCGCCCGGCCGGGTCCAAAGGCTGATGCCCGATCCCTGGCCGTGGCTGGCGCGGTAGAAGTCGGCCGAGAAGGTCGGCATCCAGACGACCCTTGCGTTCAGGTCGGCAGCGGCTTGGACGGCGCTGGGGTTCAAGCCGCCTACAGCGTCGTTCAGGACGATGGCGCCCGCGACTTCGAGGCCGGGATACATCCGGTTGAGGGCGTAGGCGAGCGAGGCAGTGGGATAGTCGTGGGACTTCAGGACGAAGCCCTTCATCTCCGCCTCGTAGGCGGCGCGGGCGGCGTCCATGGCGTCCATTCGCCGCTCGCGGCCCGGGTCGGGGCTGGCGTGGACGTGGAGATCGAAGGAACCTGTGAGGAGTTCCTCTACGTCGGAGTTTCTCATCGGCAAGCTCACTCAGATGAAAAGGTGGTGGGCTTCCCAGGACAGTGCTGAGGAGTACCCTCACCCTAACCCTCTCCCATGCGAAGGAGAGGGGAAAGAGTCTCTGCCCTTCGCCCTCCCACTGGTGAAGAGGTTAGCACAGGGGGTTGTGAGGGACAAACTCGAGGGGGTAGTTGACCGTTGTACAATGCAGGGTACGTCAACACTGAAGAGCGCAAGGGAGGCACATTGCTTAACCCGAATCCACCGAAGGAGGGCGTCGGGTCAGTGTCCTGAAGCGGCAAGAGGGTGCTCCTGTGAATCTGGGATAATGGTTTTGAAACAGCAAAGCCGACCCCAGAACAAGGAGCACCCGATAGATGCTAGCACGCAACCATCCCGACCGCATCCGTATCGCCTTCGACGACCACCGCCTGGTGGCCAATGCTGGGCTGCTCCTCCCGGTGACCCTAGCCCAGCACCTGGGCCTGCGTGAAGTCGTCGACAGCCACGTCGACCTGGGAGACGCGCCGGGGCGAGCGAACCCAGGAGACAAGATGCTGACCCTGGTGGCCTCGGCGCTGGCTGGGGGCGACTTCATTGACGACGCCGACGTGTTGCGTACCGGCGGGACAGCTGGCGCCATCGGCTGCGTAGTCAAGGCGCCATCCACCCTGGGAACTTTCCTGCGCAGCTTCCGGTGGGGCCACGTCCGCCAGTTGGATCGGGTGAGCCGGGAGTTGCTGTCCCGGGCCTGGGCCGCTGGTGCGGGACCCGGCGAAGGGCCGTTGACCATCGACTTGGACTCCACCATGTGCGAGACCTACGGACTGGCCAAGGAGGGGGCGCGTCACCATGGTTACACTGGCCAGCGGGGCTATCACCCGCTGCTGGCCATCGCCGCCGGCACCGGCGACGTGCTGATGTCTCGGCTGCGCGAGGGCCGCGCCAACACCGTTCGGGGCGCCGCCCACTTCCTGCGGGAGACCGTGGGCCGGGTGCGCCATGCTGGGGCTACAGGACAACTCACGGTGCGGGCCGACAGCGGCTTCTATGCCCACGCCCTGGTCGTCGTCTGCCGCAAGATGGATGTCCGCTTCTCCATCACCATCCGCCAACACGCCCGCCTCAGGGAGTTGATTGAGGCGATTCCCGAGGAGGACTGGACGCCCGTCCCCTACTGGATGGACGGCGGCGCCGACGTGGCCGAGACCACCTACACTCCCTTCCAGGGTGAGCCCGAAGCCGCCCCAGTGCGGCTCATCGTCCGGCGGGTGAAGCCCACGCCCGGTTCCCAACTGGCCCTCTTCGCCAGCTACAGCTATCACGGCTTCATCACCGACCGGGACGGGGAAACCCTGGAACTGGAGGCCGACCATCGCCGCCACGCCGAGATTGAGAATGCTATCCGAGACCTCAAGCACGGCGTCGGCCTCAACCATCTCCCCTCGGGCCGCTTCCCCGCCAACGGCGCATGGCTGGCCGTCCAGGTGCTGGCCCATAACCTGGCCCGCTGGACCGCGCGCATCGGTCTGGACGAGGGGGTGGTGACCACCAAGACCCTCCGGCGGCGCTTCTTCTCCCTGGCCGGACGGCTCACCCGCTCGGCCCGCCGCCTCACTTTGCATCTGCCACAGGGCTGGCCTTGGGAAACCCAGTTCACTCGCGCCCTGGCTCGATTGCGAGCCCTGCCATTGCCTGCCTGACGGCACCGACGGCGCCTGACACGTCCACCAGACTACCCAACCGACCCACAGAGTCGCACCGGCCCGGTCCGCGATTGTCTTCCCCTGCATGCTGTCCCGCCGACCCCGCCCCAGCGCCGCTGCCCAGGACCGCCATCGGCGCCCCCAACGACAACCAAAGGCCGCCACCGGCCCCATTTATCGGAATCGAGCGCGGACCGTCGCGTCCCACGGCCCTCACCCCTTGTTCCAACCCCAAGGCCGCTCCGCATCGGTGGATTCGGGCTTAAGAAGCTGGGCAACATAACGAAGATAAGGCCGGACCGAGTGCGGGACGACGCGCCGCCGGGTCAGTACGTAACGGAGAAGTTCCCGGTGCTGACGTTCGGGCCGACTCCGAGGGTGGACCTGAAAACGTGGCGCTTCAGGGTGTTCGGCCTGGTCGAGGAGGAGGTCTCCTTCGACTGGGAGGAGTTTACGGGCCTGGAGAAGGTGACCCTAAACGCCGAGTTCCACTGCGTGACTCAGTGGAGCCGCCTGGAAAACACCTGGGAGGGCGTGCCGTTCAGCGCTGTGCTCGACGCGGTCCGCCCGAAGTTCGAGGCGAAGTACGCCATGGTGCACTGCTACGGCGGCTACACAACCAACGTCGCCCTCGATGTCCTTCAGGACGACGACGTGCTGTTCGCCTACCGGCACGACGGCGCACCGCTTCCGCCCGACCATGGAGGCCCGCTGCGGCTGGTCGTGCCGAAGCGGTATGGCTGGAAGAGCGCGAAGTGGGCCAACGGGCTGGAGCTGTTGACCGAGGACGCGCCCGGTTTCTGGGAGGCACGGGGCTATCACATGGCGGGCGACCCGTGGAAAGAGGAGCGGTTCCGATCCGGCCTCGGCTGGTAGGCGCCCACGGCGCCGGTAGCAGGGGGAGCGCTCCAACTGGACTGCGAGCCTTGCTAGAAGAGGCTGCGGACGGCGGCTGCGATTTCAGCGTGCTTGGCGGCTGAAAGACGGCCCACTCTTCTTTCGAATACAGAATCGTTCAAGGTGGTCAGCCGATCCGGCCTCGCCCAACTCCGGACCTTCAGGGTTCCTGTTTCCATGTCGTTGCGCCCGATTGAGATATATCGGTCTCGCACTTGTGGGCTGCTGGTTATTTCGCAGAGGACCCAGTCCTGCATTCCCACGTCCGCGACTACCACGGCTGGCCGGATCTTTACGTCGGACAAGTCGGTGAATGGGAACGGAGCCAGGACTACGTCTCCAACCACGACTTCAGCCACTCCTCATCTTCAGGTTCGCTGGACCAATGTGCGAGGCCCATCATTCCCCATTCGTGCTTGTCGCGGTCGCCGAACACCACCAGCTTGCCGTCGTCCCAATAGGCCATGCCGTCCACTATGTCCATTGTTTTGACGCTCACGGCGCATACGCGCTGGAGCAGTTCGATGACGCGCTCCTTGTGGTCGGCGAAGCGGTACGTGTTAAAGCGCTCGCGGATGGTCGGGTCGCGAGGCTTCTTCTCCTTGTACTGGTCGAGGACCCATTCGAGGGCGGAGCGGTTTCCGAGGCGGTAGCGCCACGCCTCCGGCGGCACGCCTGTCAGGCTGGTCTGATCGTCCAGAACGATGATGCCGCGCTCCTTGTCGGCCCGCAGCCTGGCGCGAGGAGACCGTTCACCCTTACCCCGGCCCCCGTATCGAGTACGGGGTAGGCTCTCTCCCATCGAGGGAGAGGGGGCAGGTATCCTCTCCTTAGAAGGAGGAGGTTGGGCAGCTTCGGTGACGTATGTAACCTGACCTGCCACGTTCTCCTTGATGGAGGAAGGCTGGGACGGGGATGACTTCTCGACGCGCTTGAGCGGGTAGGGCTCAATGGACTCGAAGCCGAGGTGTAGGTCGAGGAGCTCGCGGCCCATCCGCGCCCAGATGTCGAACTCGTGGTAGAGGGGCAGGCGTGGGAACTCGCGGAGCAGGTCGGCGGCGTAGTCGTGGCGGTATACCGGGTCGTGCAGCACGGCGTAGGTATAGGCGAAGATCTCCTCAGCGTTGATTCCGTCCGGGTAGATGCTGTCGAAGTCCTTGCCCCACTCCTCGCGGTAGTGGTCGTTGATGCGCCGGACGCCCCAGTCGGTGATGTTGCTGACGCGCTCGCCTTCAGAGGTGTAGCGGTAGAAGGGGAGGCACTGCGTACCGTCGATAAACATCGCCAAGGAAGGAAGCTTGTTAGTAGCGATTGCGGCGAACGGTCGTCTAGCACCTGAGCCCAAGAAGCATATCACTTTGTTTTCGTCTGGCCGATGGTGTGGGAATATCTGGGGCATCTGATACTGCATTTCGTTAACGTTCTGGTTGTAATACAGGTATTTGGTGGTGAACGGTCGATAGGTGGTCGCGCGAATATCAGACTTGCGGACCGTGTTTGGCAGGTTCAGTCGGAGTTGCCGCTTGAGATCTCGGGTCCATTTGATGTCAGTTCCCAGAGTACGGTCGTCTACCACTCTACCCCCGTACTGAGCGCGCGACTGCTCGTACTTGTCGACAAGCCATTCAATCTTGCTAAGCAGATGGTGTTCATCGAAGTCGTACACCCACTCATCTCGGTTTGTCACGACCCCCAGAGAGTACAAGCCGAATACCGCCTGTTCATCTTCGATTCTCTTGGCTAGCTTGGTCTGCCGGTTCGCGATGGGCATCAACTTCTCGAAGTCAGGGTTAGATTGGCTGAGCCAGTTGTTTCTCAAGTCGGATGTAATGCCTTCGAAGGCGACCTTGTCCAGCTCGGCTGTGCGCAGGTATTCCAGCTTTTCTACCGCAAGCTCGGCGTCCTCGCGCCGGGCATAGTGTAAGTTGCAATCATCCAGCTTCGACTTGTCCCGTACGAAGAAGCCGATGGCAACGCCGGTCTGTATACCAAAGACGTTGTGGGTCGTGCCGGAAATCTTCGGGTTCCGACGCACGTCTGAACCCAGGTCAAGCACGTATATGTCGCTGAACTCATCGGCAGCAACCTTGCGGAAACCGTCATCCTGCCGGGCGTCGAGATACTTGCGGTTCGTAATGAACGCGACAATCCCGTCGTCAGCCAGCCGGTCGGAAGCCCAGCGGATGAACCGCTTGTACATGTCGTACTGCTTGGTCTTCTGCGCCGGACTGGCCTCTATGTAGGTCTCCTTGATGCGGCGGTCGATCTCCGGGTACTCGCGATTCCTGTTGTTGTCGTTCTCGTTCTGCTGATTGGCGTTGTACGGCGGGTTGCCGATGATGACGCTGATGGTCTTCTCATTCTGGAGCTGGACGCGCATCCAGTTTTCCACGGAGAGTCCGCCCAGGTTGAACGCGCTCTGCCTTGTGACGGCGCCGCCGGTCGCGCCGGTCTGCTGCCAGTCCATGTTGTCCAGGGTGTCGACGAAGCAGAGGTTTGGGAACTCCAGGTAGCGGCCGGTCTTCTCCTTGTAGGTGTACTCGATGTTGAGGTTGGCGATGTAGTAGGGCAGGATCGCCACCTCGTTGGCGTGTATCTCGTTGAGGTACTTGTACTCCAGCCGGTCCGTGGGCAGGTAGTCGATCAGGCTGGTGATGAAGGTGCCCGTGCCGGTCGCGGGGTCGAGGATCTGGACGTTGTCGTCGGCCAGGGTGCGCCCGAAGTGCTTCTTCAGGAGGTAGTCGGTCCCGCGGATTATGAAGTCGACGACCTCGTTGGGCGTATAGACCACGCCCAGGCGGTCGGCGGCCCCAGGGTTGTAGGCCTTGTAGAAGTCCTCGTAGACGGCCTTCAGGAAGTGCTGCTTCTCGGCGTAGTCGGCGATCTCGTCGGCTGCCCTGCCGATTGCGCCGTAGTAGGCGCGGAGTCGGTCGATGGCCTGCCGCCGCACGCCGCCTGTGAAGAAGGTGTGCTCCAGGGCGTCGAGCCGCTGGGCGACGTCGTTCTCGCGGTGGAACTGGTCCTCGGCGAACACCCGGAGGAATATGTCCTTGGTGAGGATGTGCTGGAGCAGCATCTCGCGCACGTCTGCCTCGGAGACCTCCGGGCTGATGCTCTGGCGGCACAGGTCGAGGAAGTCGGCGGCGGCGGCCCTGTAGCTCTCGTTCTCGCCCTCGGCCTCCTCGACGGCCTGACGCAGGTTTTCGAGAACGGCGGGCAGGTCTGCCTTGAACTGGGACTGCGCCTGTCTGAACTCCTCGATCTGCGGGAGCTCGTAGTCGAGGAAGCGGCGGATGAGGCGGTGAAGGTCGCCCGGGCGGGACATGTCGGCCCGCATGGCCTCTTCGCGGTTCTGAATGAGGACGGCGGTCCGCGAGTCCTCGAAGATGATGTTGTCTCGCGGGTATCCGCGGTCGAACTTGCGCGTGATTTCGGCGTCGAGGTCGTCGTGGGAGTCCTTGGCCTCCCAGTATCCCCGTGCCATGCGCAGGGTGTCCTTTACGGTGCCGTCCGGCACGACTCCGGAGAGGGCGCGCAGCTCGGGGACCAGGGCGAGCTTCTCCCTGTGCTCGCGGCAGTATGCGTCGAGGCAGCCTTGGAATGCCGGCCTGATGCTCAGCTCGCTGTCGGAGCCGCCATACTCCAGGAGCCGGTTCAACTCGGACTGGTAGCGCTCTATGTGGGGGTATGCAGGCATGGTGGGTAGGGGTTACGGGTGTCTAAACATAATCGCACGGGTGTTCTTGGGAGTCAACTCTCAGCTTGGCAGGCGGCTCGACGGACCGGCTCAGGCGGAACGGGTGCGGGCGAGACGCCCGCGCTGCCAGGGGTGGGCTACCAGAGCTTCATCGAGTCGACGAAGAGCTGTCTGAGCTCGGGTGCTCCTACGGGTCGCGGGGACAGCTTCAGCACGCGGTGTTGGGGCAGGGCTCCGGCTACCAGGTCGTCCAAGTCGTCGTCAGTGTAGCCCAGGGCCTCCAATCCGTTTGGTATGTCGAGCTGGCGCATGAGGGCGATGATCGCGTCGGCAAGTAGGTCTCCCGCGTCTTCGGGGCCTGCCCCGGATACGTCGGCACCCATCAGCCGCGCGGCGTGCAGGTGCCTGCCCGGATCGGTGGGGGCCGTGAAGCGGAACACGGCAGGGGCGTGCAGGATGACCGACATGCCGTGCGGGCACATGGACACGCCGGCAGGGTAGCCCTCGACCGTGAAGTCGAGGTCGTGCGCCATTCCGGAGACGGGGTATGACATGCCGTGGGGCAGGTGGCAGCCCGCGTTTCCGAAGCCGACGCCGGCGAAGGTTGCCGCCATCAGCATCTCGCTCCGGGCCTGGGTGTCGCCCGGGTCGTTGACCGCCCGCACGAGGTTGCCGGAGACCATCTCGATGGACTTCGTGGCCCATATGTCGCTGATCGGGTTGGAGCCCTGGTAAGCGGGGCGGAGCAGGGGTGTGTCCGGGGCCTCGCGCTGGTGGAAAGGCAGGGCGGTGAATGACTCGAGGGCGTGGCTGAGGACATCGAACCCGCTGCTGACGGTCACCATCCTGGGGAGGGTGCGGGTGTTGTCAGGGTCGACGATCCCGACGCTGGGCCGCAGCAGCTTGTGGGCGATGCCTGTCTTGGTCTTCATTTCGACGAAGTCGAATATGGACACGCCGGTTGTCTCGCTGCCCGTCCCGGATGTCGTGGGGACGGCAATCAGGGGCTTGATGGGGCCGGGGACCGGCAGGCCTCGTCCGACAGGGGCGTTTACGTAGTCTAGGAAGTCGGCGGGGTGAGTGGCGTAGAGGTCCGCGGCCTTGGCCGTGTCCATGCTGGAGCCGCCGCCCACGGCAACATACCCGTCGAAGCCGCCGTCGACGGCGAAAGCTATCGCCTCTTTGAAGGAGAGATCGGTAGGCTCGACGTGGACCTGGTCGAAGAGGACAGCGTCGATGCCCTCGTCTCTCAGGGACTCGAGGGCGGTGGATACGGGCTGACTGTCGGCGAGGTTGGGGTCGGTGACGACCATCACGCGCCGCGCGCCTAGGCGGCGCGCTTCGAAGCCGACCTCGCGGGTGACGCCCGGCCCGAACTTGATGCCGGAGGTGTCGATTGAGAAGGCGGTTTCGAGTCTTCGCTCAGTCATCGCCTGACATCTCGCGCCGACGTGGGATGGGTCGGTCCCTATCCGGCCGCGGCGGCCATGGCTTCCAGGGATCCCTTCGCCGCCCGCGCGATGGAAGCGTACTCTTCGCGCACTTTCTTGCTGCTCAGCACGGTCGGCCTGGAGGTGTCGCGGTAGTCGCCTCGCAGGTTGATGCGGCCGAGGAACTTCAGGTCCATCTCTCTGGCCAGCTCCTCGCCGGCACCGGAGCCGAAGACATCGCCGGAGAGGTTCTCGACCACCCCGAGGACGTTGAGCTTCAGCTTGCGGATCATGTTGATGGAGCGTTTGGCGTCGATCTTGGCGAGCTCCTGCGGCGTTGTCACTACCACGAAGCCGTCGAGGTCGAGGGTCTGCATCACCGTGAGGGGGGAGTCGGACGTTCCGGGGGGCAGGTCGACGATAAGGTAGTCGAGCTCGTCCCATTCGGTGGACTGGAGGAGCTGGTTGATGGCGTTGTGGACCATGGGCCCGCGCCAGATGATGGCCTCCTCCTCGTTTTCCTGGAAGAAGCCCATGGACATGACCTTTACGCCGAACCGTTCCGGCGGGACCATCTTGCGGTCCTCGGTGGCCAACGGTTGCTGGGCGACCCTCATGGCCCGGACGACATTCGGGCAGTCTATATCGACGTCGAGGATGCCGACGCGGTGGCCCTCGCTTGCCAGCGTGACGGCGAGGTTGACGGCGACGGTGGTCTTGCCGACGCCGCCCTTGCCGCTGTAGACGCCGATCTTGTGGGATATTTTGGAAAGGGCGTCAGTGATGGCGCGCTTCTGCTCGAACTGGCGTTTCATCGCCTCGATCTTGGCGCGCGCCTGGGCGGCTTGGGGGTTAGCGGGTTGCGGCTGGGTCATCTATCATCCTTGGTCACTTTTGCACGGCGGGACTCGGATGTTCTGAGGAACACCCTCACCCTCGTATCGAGTACGGGGCAGGCTCTGGCCCTCTCCCGTCAAGGGAGAGGGGGGGCTGGGTCCCTCTAATCGTCCTCGGCTGCGCCTCAGGGTACACCCCTGGGAGATACGTGGATGGACTCCGGCCTCCGCCGGAAGGACGATGGGGACATTCTAGTCGAGGCCGAGGAGCTTCTTGCCGTCCTCGGATATGAGGTCGGGCGTCCAGGGTGGATCGTAGACCATCTCGACGTTCACGTCCTCGACGCCGTCGAGCTCGGCGATCCGCCACTCGGCCTGCTGGGCTATGTACGGCCCCATGCCGCAGCCCGCGAAGGTGAGCGTCATCGTGATGTCGACGTCGCCCTCGTCAACCTGAAGGTCATACACGAGGCCGAGGTCAACGACGTTTACGGGTATCTCCGGGTCGTAGACATCCTTCAGGGCCTCCAGGACCTCGTCGCGCGTCAGCGTCTCAGTCTCAGCCATGTACAAGTCCTCCCGTCTCTCAGTCGGTTGTTGGCCGTGCCGTCGATTTCATTGTAGAGGCGGGGAGTTGGAAGGTCAATCTGGACAGGGAGCTAGCGGGTCGTGCACGGACGGCTCGTCTGTGGAGTAGAACTCCTCGGCGCACGCGGCAATGTGAGACATTTCGAGACCTTTAGCTTTGGGACGGGCCTGCCGATTGTGACATTGACGCGACATCGAGGTGACATTGGCGAGACATTTAGTGCCATTACTGAGACATTGTGTGACGCAGCACAAAGGGAGGGCCGGTGGGCGCTGTGGCGTCTGAACGGTGATTCGTGTGTTGAGTATGATGCACGATTCGGCTGGGTGGTGTAGGACATGAAGGAAGGATAGCACAGACGTGCTACCAAATCAAGGGCCGACTGAGGTGAGTACCTGTTCAGTCTTCATGAGTCGAACCTTGAGGATCCTCGAATGTCATTCCGAACGTAGCGCCAGCGGTGTGAGGAATCTAAGGCTTGCAATTGGAGCCGGTCTTCCTCGATGGCCCGGCGTGTGTGCGGAGGTCTTAGATTCTTCGTCGCTGCACTCCTCAGAATCACTATGGCCTCGTGAAGGCCACATAAGGGGATGAAATGGCGGAGGCTGCCCACGGCAAGGGTACAGGGCGGGTTTGAAACCCGCCCCTACGGCAAGACCTCGCGACACTGGCTATTTTCATAGTAATGACAACGGGACAGGACGATTCCTGCATTTCCCACCTAGACTGAACTGTTGCTGAGGTGCGTACCGTCAGAGGGAAATGTGCGGGCGTATGTTGAGCATGCGTTTTTGAATCCGCTTACTTCTCTGGATTTTGACCGGCGACTGACACGCTATATACTCGGTTCATGGGCCACATTTGTACCAGGGGCGAACTTGGTTGCTGAGCCTATCTGGGAGGCTGACCCTTCTGGCGGCCGCGGTCGTGTTGTGGGTAGCGACGGGCGCGGGCACCGTCCGGGGTCAGACGACTGACGACCACGGCGACTTCATCGAAACGGCAACGCCCCTGGCGCTTGGCTCCTCGATGGCCGGACGCATCGACCCCAGCGACGACAGGGACTTCTTCAGGCTGGACCTATCGGATCGCTCAGGCTCCACCGATGTCTGGATCTACACCACCGGCGACCTGGATACTGTCGCGTGGCTCTACAACAGCAGCGCCAACCTGATAGTAGCCAATGACAATGGTTTCATAGGAGACCAGTGGACGAACTCTCATCTGAGGAGGGTCCTACCAAGAGGGGTCTACTACATCGCTCTCCGCGGCCAGCGCGACAGCACCACCGGCCAAAGGGCAATCGGGGACTACCGGCTGTACGCCCAGGCCGCGCCTGACCCCGGCAGCACCATCGGCACGGCCGTGGACCTGGGTGTCGATTCCCTGGCGCCGGGGAATATTGGCGCGGCAGGCGACTCGGACTACTTCAGGATGGACTTCTCCCAAGCCACGAACCTGATCGTCCGAGCAATTAATCTGTTCATCGTTTACAGAACCGGCGTCGAGAGGCTTGGCCTTCTGCCAATTGCGCCTCTGACTGTAGAGGTGCTCGACGCCAACGGCGCAGAGATTTCTGTGAATGTCTACGAAATAACTGCCAGAGTCGATGGGAACCGTCAGCCGGCTGGCTTCTTCATTCGGGACGACTTCGGACCGGGCACTTACTATTTCAAGGTCACCACTCCTCCGGATGTCAGGCCTCCCCCCCTTCCCTATACGGTCCACGCCTACGAGGACACGGAGTACACGGAATTCATAGACGAGTGCGGAGCCAGGACTCGGTCGTTGAACGACCCTGAGATCAGCGACCCGCTGTACGCATGCCAGTGGCACCTGAACAGTCTTGTCGGAGGGGCCATCAACGCAGAAGCCGCCTGGTCGGAAGGCATCACGGGAGATGGCGTCAACGTCGCCATCGTGGACGACGGTATGTACTTCACCCATGAGGACCTCAAGGACAACGTAGACACATCCCGCAATCACGACTACACGGGCAGCGGCAGCATATACACCCCGCTGGAGCACCACGGCACGCACGTTGCCGGCATAATCGCGGGCCGGGACAACGGTATCGGAGTACGCGGCGTGGCACCGAGAGCGACCGTCTACGGCTACAACTTCCTGGCCGGTGAGACCACGGTATTGAACAGAGCGGACGCCATGACCCGCAACCGGGTGCTGACCGCGGTATCCAACAACAGCTGGGGGCCTGTTGACAACCCCGGGCTGGGCCGCGCCGGCACGTTCTGGGAGCAGGCGGTGAGGACCGGTCTCAACACGGGATACGGCGGCAAGGGGGTCTTCTATGCCTTTGCAGGCGGCAACGGGCATGAATTCGGAGACAACTCGAACCTCGACGAGATCGCCAACTTCTACGGCGTCACCGCCGTCTGTGCGGTGAACGACCACGACGCCAGGAGCGGCTTCTCGGAGATGGGCGCGAACCTGTGGGTATGGCCCCTTCAGATGACCTCACAGACCTCCATCAGGGCATAGTCACCACGGACAACTCCGACCGCTACTACGAGGAGTTCGGAGGAACGTCCGCGGCAACTCCGGTCGTCGCGGGCGTGGCGGCGCTTATGCGCAGCGCCAATCCGGACCTTACGTGGCGCGACGTGAAGCTGATCCTTGCGGCATCCGCTCGGAAGAACGACGCCGGCAACCCTGGATGGGCGGACGGCGCGCGCAAGTACAGGGGCAGCTACGAGGACCGCTATCACTTCAACCACGAGTACGGCTTCGGAGTGGTCGACGCCGGGGCCGCGGTCGATATGGCGAAGGGATGGACTAGCGCGCCACCTCTGCAGAGCTCGAGTGTGACGTCCGGGAGGATCAGCCAGGCGATTCCCGACGCTCCGCAGGTCGGGAATCCGACCACGATCACCAGGACCCTCGCGCTGGACTCTCCAATAGGATTCACGGAGTTTGTCGAGGTTAAGGTCGACTTCGCTCACTTTTCTTTCAGAGACCTCGAGATAGAGCTGGTGTCCCCATCCGGGGCGGCCTCGAGGCTCGTCGAGAGCTTCGATACACGTGCGAACGAGCTGGGCCTGATACGCCTGCATGGCGGCTTCCGCTTCGGTTCGGCTAGACACCTGGGCGAAGACCCCAACGGCGAGTGGCAGCTACGCGTCACCGACCGGATTCCGGTCATCGGCGGAACCCTGAGATCGTGGAGCCTCAAGGTATACGGACACGAAGCTACGCCAGGCCCTCCCACCGTGGACTCGGCTGCGGCCGGGCCGGGTTCGCTCGTGGTAGCCTGGACGGCTCCTGAACAGACCACGAGGGGAACTGTCACCGCCTACGATCTTCGATACGTCCTGACCGTTGTCGACGAGACGGAGGACTCGAACTGGACGTTGGTGGAGGACGCCTGGACCTCCGCCACGAGGGGCGACCTTGAGTACACGATCGCCGGGCTGGTCGGCGGCGCGGAGTACGACGTTCAGGTGCGTGCGGTCAGAGACTCGATCGCCGGCCCCTGGTCCAAGACTGTCAGTGGAACACCGTCACGGATAAGGACGAACGCCTGTGCCACGGGGTCCGCGGTGGCCGACGCGGCCAGCAATCCGGGGCTGGTGTCCGACTGCAACGCGCTCCTGGCGTCGGGGGAGGCGCTGTCGGGGAGCGCGGGGCTGAATTGGTCGGCGAGTACTCCCATCGCAGACTGGGACGGCGTGACCGTCGACGGGGAGCCGCAGCGCATCGTGAGGCTGGATCTTGCCGAGAACCGGTTGACCGGCGCGATACCCCCTGAGCTGGGCAGCCTGACCGGGCTGCGATGGCTGGTGCTGTCGCAGAACCGGTTGACCGGGCCGATACCTGTTGAACTGGGAAGTCTTCCCAACCTGCAGGAGCTGTCCCTGCAGGGGAACCGGTTGTCTGGCCCAATACCGACTTCTCTCGGCGACCTTGCCGACCTGCGGCGGCTGCTCCTTTCGGGCAACCGATTGTCGGGACAGGTCCCGTCCCAACTGGGCGACCTCGCCGACTTGCAACAGCTGCGGCTGTCGAGTAACCAGCTGACCGGGTGCATCCCCGAGGGATTGCGGGGCGTGGCGGACAACGATCTCGAAGAGGTCGGACTGCCGTACTGTGACGTTCTGTTGAGCGGGTTGACCATAAGTCCGGGATCTCTGGTCCCGCCGTTCCATCCCGAACACACCGACTATGCGGCGGTGTTGGGCGAGTCACAGATTACTATCGATGCCACCAGTGGCCACGACTCCACATTGCAGATCCTCGACCAACACGGCAACGAGATTCCGGACGCCAACGACTCGGTCGCGGGCCACCAGGTCGACCTGAGCGCCGGGGTCACCGCTATCAACATAAGGCTCGTCTCGGAGGACGACCTGGCGACGCACATCTACACGATCCGGGTAAACCGTGCGAGCCTGCCGGGGGCTCCAGCCGTAATAAATACGGCGCCGGGAAAGGGGTCTCTAGCGGTATCCTGGACCCCGCCGAGGGAAACCGGGGGAGCCGACATCGCCTCCTACGACGTGCGGCACATCGGAAGCGCCTCAGCCGACAAGTCCGACGCCAGCTGGTCTGTAGCCACTGACGCGTGGCCGGGCGGCCCGCTGAGATACACCATCGCCGGGCTGAAGGGCGACACACCGTACGACCTGCAGGTACGGGCGGCCCATGGCGCCGGGACGGGTCCGTGGTCGGAGACGTTCGTGGGAACGCCTGGGACGCCGAGTGCGTGTGTCACTGGAGGCGCGGTCGCGGATGCGACGAAAGTCGGGCTGGTGTCCGACTGCGAGGCGCTCTTGGAGGGACGCGACGAGTTGGCGGGGAGCGCGACGCTGAACTGGTCGGCGCGTACGCCTATCGAGGAGTGGGACGGCATCAGGATGGGAGGAAGGTACCCGTCGCTGGAGGGGACACCACAGCGCGTGACGAGGCTCTATCTCCATGGTAGGGGGTTGAGCGGAACGATACCTGCCGATCTGGGCGACTTGTCCGAGCTGCGGTGGCTGTACCTCCATCGCAACGACTTGACCGGTGAGATACCGGCCGCGCTGGACAGGCTGGCCAGGCTCGAGTGGCTGTATCTGTATGACAACGATCTAACGGGTATATCGGGTGATCTAGGTGCTGGCCTTGCCAGCCTGCGTCGTCTGTTCGCCCACCGGAACGATCTGAGCGGCGAGATACCGGCGGGTCTGGGCAGCATACCCAACCTGGACTGGCTGACTCTCTACAGGAACCAACTGAGCGGGGAGATACCGGTCGAGCTGGGAAGTCTCAAGAGGCTGAGGCGGCTGTACATCCACGAGAACAGTTTGAGCGGTGGGATACCTGGAGAGCTGGGCGGCATGTCCATCCTCACCCACCTGCTGCTCCATCGTAACGATCTGACCGGAGTCGTCTCTGCAGAGCTGGGCGGCCTGAGCAACCTGGAGTGGCTGTCTCTCTACGACAACGATCTGAGTGGCGGGATAGCTGTCGAGCTTGGGGGTCTGGGGAGTCTGCAACGGCTGTACCTGCACCGAAATGAGCTGACTGGAGAGATACCGGTAGAGTTGGGTGGCCTTACCTCGCTGACTAACCTGTGGCTGAGTGGAAACGATCTAAGCGGTGCGATACCGGAGGAGTTGGGCGATCTGGCCGATACGCTGACCCGCCTGCGTCTCAGTGGCAACGGGTTCACGGGGTGCGTACCCGCAGGCTTGGCGGCGGTGCCGGACAACGACCTGGACGATCTGGGGCTGGAGGACTGTGCGGCGCCATAGAGCGCCTGCCCTGCCGCTGGGTGGTAGTGGCTAGTCCGCGGCTACCTTGCGTAGGTCTACTATCTGGTCTCTGAGGAGGGCGGCCTTTTCGAACTCGAGGTTGCGGGCCGCGGTCTTCATCTGGGCCTCCAGCTCCTTGATAAGCCGCAGGAGGTCTTCCTTGGGGATCTCGCCGTGTGTCACGTACTCGGCGCGTGTCTCGGCGACGGCCTTGACGCGCTCGGTGATGTCGCGCACCGTCTTCCGGATGCTCTGCGGCGTGATCCCGTTCTCCTCGTTGTAAGCCTCCTGGAGGGTGCGGCGGCGCTCGGTCTCGTCCAGGGCCTGCCGCATGGAGTTGGTGACGGTGTCGGCGTACATGATCACCTGGCCGTCAATGTGTCTCGCGGCCCGCCCGATCGTCTGGATTAGCGACGTCCGCGAGCGGAGGTACCCCTCCTTGTCGGCATCGAGGACTGCGACGAGGCTTACCTCCGGCAGATCGAGCCCCTCCCTGAGCAGGTTGATGCCGACGACGACGTCGTAGACGCCCAGGCGCAGGTCTCGCAGGATCTCGCTGCGCTCCAGCGTGTCGATCTCCGAGTGCAGATGCTGGGTCTTGACTCCCATCTCTCTAAGGTAGTCGGCGAGCTCCTCGGCCATCCGCTTGGTCAGAGTGGTTACGAGGCAGCGTTCTCCCCGGCCCACTCGCTCGGCGATGCGCTGCATGAGGTCGTCAATCTGCCCCTCGGTCGGCTTCACCTCCACGACCGGGTCGACCAGACCCGTGGGCCTGATGACCTGTTCGACTACCTGCGTGCTGTGTTGGCCTTCATAGGGGCCCGGCGTGGCGGATACGTAGACGGCCTGGTTGACGCGCTCCTCAAACTCCTGGAAGTCCAGCGGACGGTTGTCGAGGGCCGAGGGCAGGCGGAAGCCGTAGTCGACGAGCACCTCTTTGCGGGACCTGTCGCCGAAGTACATGCCCCTGATCTGCGGGAGGGTCATGTGCGACTCGTCCACGAACAGCAGGTAGTCCTCGGGGAAGTAGTCGAGAAGGGTGTAGGGCGAGGTGCCCTGAGCTCGGCCGCTTAGGTGGCGGGAGTAGTTCTCGACGCCTGCGCAGTACCCGGTCTCGCGCATCATCTCGATGTCGTAGTTGGTGCGCGACTCGAGGCGCTGGGCCTCCAGCAGCTTCCCTTCGGTCTTCAGCAACGCCAGCTGCCCGGCAAGCTCCTCCTGGATCGTCTCGATGGCGGCGAGGAGCTTCTCCTCGGATGTGACGAAGTGCTTGGCGGGGTATATCTCGATCTCGTCGCGGTCGCCGAGGATCTCGCCCGTGAGAGGGTCGAGCAGAACGATGCGCTCGACTTCGTCGCCCCAGTACTCGATCCGCACGCCGATCTCCTCGTATGCCGGGAGCACCTCCAGCGTGTCGCCGCGGACGCGGAACCTGCCCCGGGCGAGGTCGAAGTCGTTGCGCTCATACTGCATGTTGACGAGCTCCCGGACGAGCCGGTTTCGGCTGCGGGTCTCTCCCTTGCGCACGTACGAGACGAAGCTCTGGTACTCCTCGGGGGAGCCGAGGCCGAAGATGCAGGACACGGAGGCCACTATGAGGACATCCCGGCGGGTGAGCAGGGACCTGGTGGCCGAGTGGCGGAGCTTGTCCAGCTCCTCGTTGACATCGGAGTCCTTCTCGATGTAGGTGTCGGTGCGGGGCAGGTAGGCCTCGGGCTGGTAGTAGTCGTAGTAGCTGACGAAGTACTCGACGGCGTTGTCGGGCAGGAAGTCCTTGAACTCGGTGGCGAGCTGGGCTGCGAGGGTCTTGTTGTGGGCAATGACCAGCGTGGGGCGCTGTATCCGTTCGACGGCGCAGGCCATTGTGAAGGTCTTCCCGCTGCCGGTCACGCCCATGAGGGTCTGGTGCCGCATGCCCTTCTCGATGCCTTCGACGACCAAGTCGATTGCCTGGGGCTGGTCTCCGGTAGGCCGGAAGTCGGCGGCTATTCTGAACTCGCCGGCCAGCTGTGTCGCGGTGGTCATGGTGTGTGCTTCCGGGGCAGGAGATCACCCTCACCCCAACCCTCTCCCGTCAAGGGAGAGGGGGCTGCTAGACTCTCACTCCAACGCACTGCCGTCAAGGGAGAGGGGACTCTTAGTCTTTGAACATTACCTTGTCGGGGGTCACGCTGATGAGGACGCGCGGCTGGGTGCGCAGCATCGCCATCCAGTCATCAATCTCGCCGGGCGGGACGTACCGCTCCGATATACGCCGGGTCACCGGCCAGATCGACTCGTCGTCGGATATCTTGGCGCGCCCCCATATGGTCACGTAGTCGCCGGCCAGCGGCTCGGAGCAGATGCACAGGGAGACGCGCTCGTCGCGCGACAGGTTGCGGTACTTCACGCGCTCCTTGGTGGTCGAGATCGACAGCCGGCCGTCCTCGAAGACGTACCAGTTTGGCGTCAGGTGGGGCGCGCCGTCGCTGCCGATGGTGGCGACGATGACTATGCGGGAGGGCTTGAGAAAGGTCTCGAGGCGTGACAGGTCGGACGGGCTCATGCTCACGTGGTCCTTTTTCCTTTCGCTATTCTTCGGGGGCCGTTATCCAGACCATCTCGTTGCTGGTCTCTTCGAAGGGGGCGCGGTCGAAGTCTCCGAACAGGTCCAGCACCTGGTAGCCGCACCTGGCCAGCAGGTGGCGCATCTCCCAGACGTGAATGTAGCGGAGCTGGAAGTCGCGGTATATCTTCCTGATGACCACGCCGTCGTCGTCCAGCTCCTCCGCAATCTGCCTGCAGTCGATGACCTGATTGTAGTTGTCATAGCTGCTTTGATGCCATAGCACCCACCTGCTGTCGGTTGCGGGATCGGTCACGTCCCTGTAGTGGTAGGGGGTGTCACCGGGGGAGACCAGCATGTTCAAATCGGGGACGAATATGTTGAAGACGAGCCGACCTCCGGGGGCGAGGAGGCCCCTGATGTTGTCCAGAGTCTGCATCTGGTCAGGAACCGACAGGAGCGAGAGGAAACTGCGAAACGGTATGGTTACCAGGTTGAAGCCGCCGGGGGGCAGGTCGACGTCCCGCATGTCGGCCTCGACGAGGGTCACCGTGCCGCTGGACTCGCTCAGCGTGGATGCCTTTCCGCGCGCGACATCCAGCATGCGGGGGGATGAGTCGACGCCCACGATGTCAATGCCTGCCTGGGCAACCGGGAGGGTGACACGGCCTGTGCCGCACCCTAACTCCAGGACAGGCCCGCCGGCCCGCCGGGCTTCCTCGACGTAGAAGGGGATGTCATCGCGGACGTGGGAGTAGACGGAGTCGTAGATACCGGCCCACTGGTCGTAAATGGACTCCATCGCGCTAGTCGCCCGCCATCCGTTCGAGGACGCGGCGCACCTTCTCCTCGGTGGTGAGCGAGGCTCCGTCGGCTATTTCGGCGACGGCCTTCCGGACCTCAATGGCGCTGTATCCGAGAGAGGTGAGGGCATCGAGGACATCGTCGTCCTGATAGCTTGGCTGAGCCGACGACGAGTCTTCGGGCAGCTTGCCCTTGAGCTCCAGCACGATGCGGCCGGCCGTCTTCCTGCCCACGCCGTGGACTGTCGCAATGGCGTTGGTGTCGCCCGCGTGGACGGCGGCGGCCAGGGATTCGGGGCTCAGCCGGGAGAGGACGCCGAGCGCCAGCCGAGGCCCCACGCCGCTGATCGAAATCAGGGCCTCGAAGATCGACCGCTCCTCTTCGGTCCCGAAGCCGAACAGGGTGAGGTTGTCTTCTCGAACCTGCAGCGACGTGAGGAGCCGCACCTGGCTTCCCGCCGCTCCGATTGAGCGCAGCGTGGAGTCGGGCGCGCTGACGCGCAGCGTGATGCCTCCGATGTCGACATCGGCCCAGTCGGGACCGACGCCTTCCAGTATGCCTCTGACGGACGAAACGAGAGTCGAGACCAATCGGGCCTCCTGCGTGAGTGTCGGCTACTCGCGGATATCGAGCTCCAGGGCTCGGCTGGCGTTCGCGTGGCAGATGGCCACGGCCAGCGCATCCGCGGCGTCTGAGGGCCCAGGTATCTCGTCGACCTCCAGCAGGGCTCTGACCATCTCCTGGACCTGCTCTTTTGAGCTTCCTCCGTAGTCTGTGACCGCCAGCTTGACCTGCCTTGGAGTATAACCCTTGACGTCCAGGCCGTGGGCGGCGCACGTCATCAGCGCGACGGCCTGTGCCTGCCCAACTGCTATCGCGGCCCGGACGTTTCGCCCGACGAACGGCTCCTCGATGGCCGCCGAGCCTGGCATCAAGCGGGAGAGCAGGTCATCCAACTCCAGGCGCATAGCGTTCAGCCTGGCCGGGAGCGGGTCCGATCTCCTCGGCGTTAGCACCGATACGTGCACGAGGTCGAGCTCGGAGCCGCGGGAATCGACTACTCCGACGCCCATGTTGTAGGTGCCGGGGTCAATGCCCAGGATGCGCATTGGGTGGCCTAGCCGCTCTCGTTCTGGTAGCGCTCCAGGACCTCGTCGGGGAAGTCGGCGTTGGAGAAGACCTTCTGCACATCGTCGAGGTCTTCGAGCTTGTCCAGGAGCCTGAGGGTGCTCATGGCGGACCGTTCGTCGAGGGGCACGGTGTTGGTCGCCATCATCGACAGCTCCGAGGTCTTGATGGTCGCGCCCGCCTCGGCCAGGGCTATGCGGAGGCGCTCCAGCGACTCAATGGGCGAGTAGACGCTCAGCACAGAGTCGAAGGTCTCAAAGTCCTCGGCGCCCGCGTCTATGGAGGCGAGGGCCAGATCGTCGGCCTGGTCCTCGTCGGCCTCGACGGTGATGACGCCGCGCTGCTGGAACTGCCATGCCACCGAGCCCGCCTCCGACAGGTTGCCGCCGCCCTTCGAAAAGGTAGATCTGACCTCCGACACGGTCCGGTTACGGTTGTCGGTGAGCGCCTGGAGGAGTATGGCGGTGCCGCCGGGGCCGTAGCCCTCGTAGGTGGCCTCGACGAGCTGAACCCCGTCGGCGCCTTCGCCGGTGGCCCGCTTGATGGCCCTATCTATGTTCTGGGCGGGCATGTTGTTGTCTTTGGCCCGCTGGACGGCCATTCTGAGGCGGAAGTTGGCCTCCGGGTCGCCACCGCCCTGGCTGGCGGCGGCGATTATCTCCCGCGCTAGCCTGGTGAAGAGCTTCCCCCGACGAGCGTCGGAGGCCGCCTTGCCGTGCTTTATCGTGGACCATTTGGAGTGTCCGGACATCGTTCCGTGCTCCGCCTACGAGCTAGTCCGATTCTAGCATCGGGCCTGAGGAGCGGTCAAAGCCGGTTCTGAGAGGCCGAGGCGCCGGCCTGCCGCCGTTTGCGGGTGAGTAGAGGGTGCTGTCTGACGAGGAGAGCGGCCACCAGAAGAGCGGCGCCCGCCAGCAGACCCGCGCCCATAAGGATGAAGGTCAGCTCGTAGTCCAGCCGGGCGATCATGAGTCCCGCGAGTGTCGGTCCGGCCACCTTTCCGGCGTTCTTCAGGGTGCCGACGAGCCCCAGGCCGGTGGCTAGGTGACGTTCGCCGACCGAGCTGGACACCATCGCCAGTGTTGATGGGAATGCCAGGGCCTGCGCGACGCCTATGAGCGCTGCCAGCCCCATTAGGAAGGCGACGCCGCCGTTCACCGTCAGCAGGGACAGCGCGACTCCTGCGACGATCATGCCCATGGGGATGGCGGCGAGGTGTCCGATCCGGTCGCCGAGGCGCCCTCCTATCGGACTCAACACCATGTGTACGCCTTCCTGGACGGAGAAGAAGGTGCCTACCACGAGGACGTTGAACCCGGTCGACAGGGCGAACAGCGGCAGGAAGGCCTTTACAGCGTAGAGGGCGATGTACATCCCGCCCTCCATGCCGCCCGCGAGCCAGACCGAGGGAGTCCGCGCGCCGGAGACCAGCGATGAGACGGCGTGAGGCACCAGGGGTATTCGACGTTGCGGATCACTACGGGAGCGTTCGGGCAGCAGGAGCACCGGCAGAAGGGCCAACGAGCTTATGAGACCGATTACCGTGAACACGGAAACGGGGTCAACGAACAGGAGCATCCATCCCGCGACGGCGGGGCCTACGATGTACCCTCCCTTCCTGGCCATGCCGAACCAGCCCAGGCGCTCGGCGCGGCGGTGCTTCGAGAGCTCGGCAACGTAGGCGAGGGTGACGGGACCGTATATGGCGGTCGCCATGCCGTGGATGACCCGAACGGCGAATAGCTGCTCGGGCGTGGAGACGAACCTGTATACGAAGGGCATGAGGACGAAGAAGGCGGTGCCGGCGATGAGCCAGCAGCGTCTTCCCCACCGGTCAGACAGGACGCCAACGAAGGGTTTGAGCACCATGCCCGTCAGCGTCGAGACCGAGACTATGAAGCCCAGCAGGGCGCCCTCGGCGCCCAGGGTGGCCGCGAAGATTGGCAGCAGGGGGGTCTTGCCCATCTGGTAGGCGGACCGCACTATGAAGTCGGCCCCCGTTACGTAGGCGAACGGCCTATGAGCCAGGATGTCTTGGACAGCCGCAGGCCTAATCATGCAGCCTACCGGCATCGCGAAGGGCCGTCAGGCTGGCCTCCATCGCTTCGAGAGTAAGTCCCAGCTCGGTCTCGCTGTGGACGGTGGAGGAGTTGAGGCGTCCGCCTCCGCCGAATACATCGTGGTGGCGCATCTCAGCGCCGATTCGGTCCTTGAGCGCGCGGTTGGTTGCAAGAGAGCCGCGGTAATCGGTGACTGGCTCTGTCGTGAAGAGCCACTCGACGATGTTGGCCTCCCCGGTCATCCGCACGGGAAGGTCGAACCGGTGGAACAGCTCCTCCAGCCCGTCCCGGAGCCTGTCCCCGTAGGAGCTAAGGTGCTCGTAGACGCCGGGTTCGCGCAGAACCTCAATCGTGGCGACTGCTGCTGCCGCCGACACGGCGTTTCCGTGGAAGCTTCCGAGCGAAAAGATTCGCTCGTCATCAGGTGAAGCGGGGTCGAGGTATGCCATGAATTCGGCGCGTCCGGCGATGGCGCCGATCGGGTATCCGGAGCCGAGGCCCTTGCCCAAGGTGGCGAGGTCGGGCGTCACGCCGTAGTATTCCTGAGCGCCTCCGAGAGCGAGCCTGAAGCCCGTGCCGACCTCGTCGAAGATGAGCGGGACTCCACTTTCGGTTGAAAGCTCCCTGACGCCTTCCAGGAAGCCGGGGACGGATGAGAGGCCGCGCATGACCGGCTCGACGATGATCCCGGCCAAGTCGTCGAGGTTATCGGCGACGATTTGGCGGGTGCGGTCGAGGTCGTTCCAGGGGGCTATGAGGACGCTCTCCTGATAGCCGGAGGGGATGCCAAGGGTGTCGGGATCGGGGCGTGGATGGTCGGGCCACCTTTCGGGTTGGCCGTAGTTCGTGCTGAACAGGAGGCCGTCCGCGAATCCGTGGTAGGCTCCCTCGAACTTCAGGACCCTGTCCTTGCCGGTGTAGGCCCTGACGAGCCGCAGGGCGAGCATCACAGCCTCGGTGCCGGAGTTGACGAGGCGGACGCTGTCGGCGCAGGGGATGTCCTCGACGATCATCTCCGCCAGCTCTATGGCGGGCCCGGTGACGTGGGTGAAGGTGTTTCCAAGCTCGGCCTGCCGCTTCACCGCCTCGACCACCGCAGGGTGGCAGTGGCCCAGAAGAAGCGAGCCGTGGCCGAGCATCACGTCGAGGAAGCGGCGTCCGTCGGTCGTATGGAGGTAGGCCCCGCTACCATGAGAGAAAAGGAACTCAGGCGCCGAGTCCACATTGTGGGCGATGGTCGCGTAGGTGCCGCCCGGAAGATATTGGGGGGCCTTCGAAGCCTCGGAGGGCGCTATTCTCCCCAACTTGTCCCTCCCCGTGGTCGTGTGTGCTGCTGGATTGGGGCGAGACCGGGAGTGACGGGGGCGGTCGGTCTCTGCGCGTCCAGGGGGCTACTCCACAACCGCTATGGCCTCTACCTCGACCAGGAGGCCTTCCTTTACCAGGGCATTTGCGCCGACGGTCGCGCTGGCGGGGTAGCCGTCCCGGAATACCTCGCCTCGGACCTTTGAGAAGCCGGCGTACTTGCTCATGTCGGTCACAAAGGTCGTAATCTTGACGACGTCCTGGAAACCCGCACCAGCCTCCAGAAGCAGCTCGCCCATGCGGTCGAAGACGTGCCGTGTCTGCGCCTCCATGTCGCCCGGCGCAATAACCTCGCCGCTTTCGTCCATGGCGACGATACCCGATATGAAGACGAGCCGACCGGCGGGAACGGAGACGCCGGCGGAGTAGGAAGAGCCAGTGGGTTTGCCCAGCGTCCGGCGTGGCATTGGGCAGTCCTCCTCGGAGTGGGTTGGCGTAGTCTAGGTTTGCATCGCAGCGAGTGTCAAGGTTGGCTCCGTCCGGTCTCCGCCGCCGCGACCGAAAGAGGGTGTTTGGAGAGGCGTCCGGTGGTAAGCTACGGCCAGACCAAGGGGAGGGTAGGGAGGCGACGTGAGACCGCATGACCCGATCCCACTGGAGGAGATCGAGGCGGCCAGGGACCGGATTGCCGGGGCGGTCGTCCGCACGCCGCTGGTCCGGCTGAGCGCCGACGACCTGCCGGCCGAGATCTATCTAAAGCTCGAAAACCTCCAGCCAGTCGGGTCGTTCAAGATCCGGGGCGCGTACAACGCGATGGCCCAGCTTGCCCCGGAGGACCTGGCGGACGGGGTATGGACGGTCAGCGCGGGCAACATGGCTCAGGGGCTCGCCTGGTGCGCCAGGGAGCGCGGCATTCCCTGCACCGTGGTGGTGCCCGAGCAGGCGCCCGAGACGAAGCTCGCCAACGTCACCCGCCTGGGTGCAAAGTACGTCAAGGTCCCGTTCCACGAATTTGAGGAGACATTTAAGACGCGACGGCGGGATGGCATCTCCGGCCGCCTGATTCATCCGTTCAGCGACAGAGCGGTCATGGCCGGGAACGGCACGATTGGCCTCGAGATTCTCGAAGACCTTCCCGACGTCGACGCCGTGGTGATCGCCTATGCCGGTGGCGGGCTGAGCTGCGGCGTGGGCTCCGCGATTCGAGGGGCCAGGGGAGACGGTGTGAGGCTGTACTCCGCCGAGGTGGAGAACGGCGCGCCGTTCGCGGCCTCCATGGCCGCCGGCAGGCCGGTCGTTGTAGAGCACACACCGACCTTTGTCGACGGCATCAGCGGGACGATGGTCTTCGAGGAGATGTGGCCTCTCGCCAGCGGCTTGATGGACGGGGCGCTGGTGTCGACGCTGAAGGAGGTCGCGGACGCGGTCAAGCTGATGGTCGAGCGCAACCGGGTGGTTTCCGAGGGCGCGGGAGCGGCCTCTGTCGCGGCGGCCATATCCGGCAAGGCAGGCCACGGCAAGGTCGCCTGCATCGTCTCGGGGGGCAACATAGACTCCGACCGACTCGAAGCCGCCCTTCAGGGCTGCGTGCCGGTGTAGCGGCGACAGGCACCCATGTGGGCGGCGACACGAATGGGACAGAACGACACAACCAAACCCTCCAGCCCCTGGCTGGAGGGTCGTGTCTACTGTTCGATAGCGAGCCGGCGTGTCCGGCTAGCGCAGGTCAGGCTTCAGGGTTCTTCCTGGGCCTGCCTCTTCGTCGCCGGGGGGCATCGGCAGTCCAGAAGTATATGGCGTCCCCGGAGCGCTTTATTACGAGGTCCTTCCCGACCGCTTTCGCGGCCGCTCCTATCCGTCTCCTGACCGTCATGATGCCCTCGCCTCCCACGGTCTGGAGGCGTCCGGCATGTCCGTCCTGAAGCTGGTTGAGATACTCAACATACTCTTTGATTATCATGGCCCGTTTGCCACTCGCAGTCTTCAGCTCTGCTTCGGGTTTCGGAACCAAATCGAACGTAGGCATTTCGCTCCTCTCTTTTCGGCGAATTATCAGGCTTGCAGAGGCGACCAGCGCCTCGAGAATGCAAGCCTATATCGCTTCGAATTCACCTAACAAGAAGGCATTGTAGCAAGAAAAACGACCTCGTGTAAAGTTCACGTCTGACGCCAGTTCAAGCCGAGGCTGTGACATCCGTCAGACCGGTGACGGGATGCTCTGACAGTGGCAACCGCCGCCCGGAGCGGCGCTTGTTCTGATAATCTATATCGAGACTTGTGACGGAGGATGCCAAATGCCCCAGGTTGTGTACGAGGTCCGCGACCGCATCGCTTACATCACGATGAACAGGCCGGACAAGCTGAATGCGATGACCCATGAAATGCTCAATGGGCTCTGGAAGGCCTTTACGAGCCTGCGCGACGACCCGGACGTGTGGCTCGGCATCGTGACGGGGAACGGCAGGGCGTTCTCGGTCGGCCACGACCTGGTGGAGATGAGCGCCGGGGGGAAGATGGCAGACACACCCGGCTCGACAGACGAGCTCTACCACTTCATGGCAACCGAGATATGGAAGCCGATAATCGCCGCGGTGAACGGCATCTGCCTCGCCCAGGGCGCGGGCGTGGCTCTGGGCGCCGACATAAGGGTCGCAGCGGACTCCGCCCGGTTCGGTTGGCCGCAGGTGAAGCGGGGGATTTCCTCTATCAGCGGCCCCGTAATACTCAGCCAAAGAGTGCCGATCGGCAAGGCTCTCGAGATACTGCTTACGGGCGACTTCATCGATGCCGGGGAAGCCCTGCAGATGGGGCTTGTGAACTACGTTGTTCCCGGCGATCAGGTCATGAAGAAGACGGAAGATTTGGCGCACAGGATCATGGAGAACGCCCCGCTTGCAGTCCGCGGCATGAAGGAGGCGGCGATCCGCGGTCTGGAGCTGCCACTGAAGGAGCGGCTCGAGGTCGCTACGAGGATATACGACCGGCTTCAGGACAGCGAGGACGCCCGGGAGGGGCTCGCGGCTTTCCACGAGAAGCGTGCCCCGATCTTTAGGGGGCGATAGGTCCAGGCGCCCGTTTCCGATAGTGCAATCGTTCACAAGGCGTTGACGGTAGTATCGCCGGTGGCTAGAATAGCTACGTTTTCTGGTCGCGGGATGGCCAGCGGCTCGAAGTTCCCGCGCCTTTACCGGGAGTCTGTATGTCGAGTTTCGAAGTGCCAGAGGTTGTGGTGGTCAGGCTGCCGCTTTACGTGCGCGCACTGACCACCCTGCTGGCCGAAGGCTCCGAGGTTGTCAGCTCACAACAGCTTGGAAGCCGTCTCCTCATGACGCCAGCCCAGATTAGGAAAGACCTGAGCTACTTCGGCAGGTTCGGGAAGCAGGGCCGGGGATACAACATCCAGTTTCTGCTCCACGAATTGAGGAGCATCCTGGCGTTGGATCTTGAGTGGCGGGCCTGCCTGGTGGGCGTGGGCAGACTTGGCCGGGCGATCATAAACTACCCCGGGTTCGCGCCTGAGGCATTCAGCATCGTGGCCGCCTTCGATCACGACGCGGAACGGGTGGGGACAGAGGTCGGCGACCTTAAAGTCCAAGCGATGTCGGAGCTCAGCGGCACGGTGGAAAGTCGGGGCATCTCAATCGGCATAGTCGCGGTCCCGGCGAGCCAGGCCCAGGGTGTCATCGAGCGTCTGATGTCGGACGGGGTGCGGGGCATCCTCAACTACGCGCCGGTCGCACCCAAGGTGCCTCCGGGAACGGTCATACGCAACATCGACCCGGTGCTGTCCCTGCAGTCGATGACCTTCTATCTGCGGGACAGCCTGGAGGCCAGCGGATCACCCTCACCCTAGCCTTCTCCCGTCCGAGGGAGAGGGGATAGTCTCTACGTCGTCTGGAGGGCGGGGGAGCGGACCGGGGGCGAGATCTGGCCCGCGGTCAGTGGGATGGCCTCCTTCTGATAGACTTGGACTCTGAACGACGCAAAGTCCGGGATGAACATGCGCCCGTCGTCGACGACGGTCACAGCCCGCGGGCTCCTCAGCCGCTTCTGAGGCTCAAGGTCGGCCATCTCCCGCAGCCGGTTCGGGTAGGCGTTGGTCAGCATATACTCGCGAGCCATGTTGGACAGGGTGGCGTCGCCGATAAACGTCTCGACGTAGCGCCCGTTCTGGTCGAACAGCTGCACCCGGTTGTTGTCGGGGTCGGCCGCGTAGATGTCACCGTCCTTGTCGACAGCCAGCCCCGCGGGGCCGTTGAACTCGCCCTTGCCCGATCCGGACCTGCCGAATCCCATGATGAACTCCCCGTCGGCGCTGAACTTCTGGACCCTGTCGTTGCGCCAGTCGGAGACGTAGACATCGTCCTTCTCGTCCACTGCTATGCCCCAGGGCATGTCGAGCTCACCGTCGCCGCTGCCACGGGCTCCCCACGCGGAGAGGAGGGCCCCTTCGGGAGTGAACCTCTGGACTCTATGGTTCAGGGCGTCCACGACGAGGATGTTGCCGTCCGAGTCGAAGGCGATGCCCGCCGGTCTGTTCAGCTGGCCCTCGTCTTCGCCGTGCTCGCCCCAGCTGGCGACCACCTCGTCCTGGGTCGTGATAGCGGTGATCCGGTGACTTGCCTCGTCGGAGACCCACAGGTTCTGCTCGCGGTCAATGGCCATTGAGACGGGCCAGGTGAACTTGCCCTCGTCCGTCCCCGGACCGCCGAGTGTGTTGGGCCCAAGCGCGGACCTCTGGATGGCGGGCCCGGTCGTGTAGCTGCCCCAGTCGGTGCCGAGGTCGTTCCAGGGGAGCCTGTTGATGGTACCGGCGCGTCCGAGGACGAATATGGAGCCGTCCGCGCCGACGGCGACATCCATCGGCGAGTTCGTCACGCGCCTCATGCCCAGGGTCTTCACGAATGGGAATCCGGCCCTCAGGAGGCCGTACGGTCTTGTCAATTACTCACCTCGGGGTCGGCTGGGCTGGGCCCTGCTCGAAAAGGCGGGAGGGACACTCTAGGCGAACTGGTATTCCTTCGTGGCTACGATGAGCTGGAGGATCCTAGCCACTCTGGCAGATACGGCCTCGCGGTCGGCTTCGGTATCGAAGGTGATTTGGCCGGCCTCCTCTGCGTGTCGAAGCAGGGCAGCCCTGGTCTGGTCGCTCAGCTCTACGGGCCCGAGCTCTTCCAGGCACCGGTCGACAGCCTCTTCCGGCGACAGCCTCCCGCTAGAGCCGATCCGATCAATGAGGGCGGCTATTCCCGGCTTCGAGGCGTCACCGACCAAGTCGGCGGAGAAATTGACACGCTCCGTGAGGGTGCCGCCGTCGATCCACTCGCGGCCGGTGTGCCACCCCTCGACGGTGGGCGGATTCATAAGGGTCTGGCCCATCACGGTCGTGGCATTGGCAAGTCTCTGGATGCCGAGGTCGGGGAAGCGGTAGATGCCGGTCAGCTTGACGAGCCCGGCCACCAGCTCGGCCGGGCACTTGACGCGACGGTACCGGGCCTCCTTAAAGAAGTCCGAGTTGAAGAGCACCCTGAGCACGGCGCGGATGTCCCCGTTCGAGTCCCGATAGGCTTGAATCAGCGCGTCGACCGCGGCCGGGTCCTGAGGCGGGATGGCGTCCCACGCGGGCACCTGCGGCTCGTCGGCGACGAAGAAGTTGTACATGTGCCTCGAAATGAACCTGGCAGTGGCGGGCTGCCCGACGATGATGTCGACTATGTCCTCGCCGTTCAGGCGGCCTGTTTCGCCCAGGAACTCCTTCACGCTATCGTCGTGGTCCTCCTCGCGGTATGCAAACTCGGATGGATAGCGCCCGTGCGGATATAGCGGGACCGGCTGCGTGAAGGTCCAGCCGGTGAAGGCTCGGGCTGCCATCTTGATGTCCGTCTCCGTGTAGTTCCCCACGCCCATTGAGAACAGCTCGAGGAGCTCGCGTCCGTAGTTCTCGTTGGGCTCGCCCTTGTGGTTCTCGTTGTTGTCCAGCCAGTAGATCATGGCCGGGTCTTTGGACAGCTCGACGAGGAGCGTTCGCATGTCGGACAGTCCGAACCGCCTGAACATCTCGATCTGGTTGATCATGGACACCGGATGCTCGCACTTCAGGTTGCCGGTCGCGAAGACGTGGTGCCAGAAGAGGGCGGTCTTCTCCTCCAGGGGGCGCCTGGTATTAGCCATGCGGTACAGCCAGACCGCGGCGGCTGTTATCGGGTCCTCCCAGAGGGTGCCGTAGTAGCGGGAGAGGACGGCCTCGTCGACCGGCTCGAACCTCTCCGGGTGAAGGAGGTCCTCTACGATGTCCTCGTATGGCCGGAGCGACAGTGTCTCGAGCTCTTCGCCTGTGACGCCGAAGCCGGCGCGGCGCATCAGGTGGGCGATGAGCGCGCGGTCTGAAGTCCCCACGAGTCGTCTCCTTGGGAAGCCGCTTGGGGCAGGGGTGTCTGGTGGGTCGAGTCTAGTACCTGCGTTCTGGGATGTCAACGCTGAGGGACTGAAGTGTAGATGGTCAATGAAAATGTCAGTCCAAGAGAGGACTGAAGTTGACAGCCCGGCCGTTCGTGGCTACGATGCCATCCCGGTTCTTGAGAGGCTGTTTGGTTCTGTACATAAACAGGAAGGTCGGAGGGTTTCAATGGAGAAGGTCGGATTGCAATTGACTGCGGTGGCAATAGGGGCGCTGGTACTCCTGGCGGCTCTGGCGTGTACGCAAGAGGTGATCAAAGAGGTACCTGTCACAGAGGTGGTTACCCAAGAGGTGGTCAGAGAGGTACCTGTAGAGAAGATCGTCGAGGTGGAGAAGGAGACGATCAGGACCGTCGAGGTCGAAAGGCCCGTTGAGGTCGTCAAGGAGGTTGTGAAGGAGGTGCAGGTCCCCGGCGAGACGGTCGTCGTGGAGAAGGAGGTGGTGCGTGAGGTGCAGGTGCCCGGCGAGACGATCGTGGTCGAGAAGGAGGTGGTGCGTGAGGTGATGGTGCCCGGCAAGACCGTGGAGGTGGAGAAGCAGGTCATCGTGACGGTGGTGGCGACTCCGACGCCTGCTCCGCAGTTCGGCAGTATAAACATCGCAATGGCGAGCATCGGCTTTCCCATCATGGCTCCGGGGAAGCTGGGCTGCATACCTCAGGACGCACTCCACCAATGGAGCGTCTACGACACGACGCTCTACTATGGCTTCGACTCCCCCTCAATCGAATCCATCGGCATCGCCGAGTCGTGGGAGTACGATGCCAGCCGGAAGAACCTGACCTTCAGGATCAGGGACGGCGTTTCGTACCATAGCAACTGGGGCACCGTGACGGCGGAGGACTGGAAGTGGTCATGGGACCAGCAGCACATCGACGGGTCGCTGCACTCCAACATCTTCGTGAGCAAGGAGTTCACGAAAGATGTCGTGGTAGTGGACCCGATGACTGTGCGCCACGAGCTTACCGACGTGAACGACCTGTACCTGGACAAGTTCATCGGCGCCGGCGGATGCGGCGCGTTTACGATATTCAGCAGGAACAGGATAGACACGCTCGGCGACAAGGCCGAGACCGACATGTCCGGAGGGCATGGCCCGTACAAGTTCGTCACCTTCGATACTGGAAACAAGCTGGTGGTCGAGGCGGCTCCGGAGCATTACAGGAAGAGGGGCGAGTACAAGCTGGTCAACGTGCTGGAGATCCCGGAGGCGGCGGTTCAAGTGGCGGCCCTGATGACCGGAGAGGTGGACGCCACGGTGATTCCGACCAACGAGATCGAGCGCATCCGGGACAGGGGTATGAAGGTCTTGGTGCTAAAGGGCGACGGCCCTGCACACATCGTGTTCCAAGGCAGGTTCTGCTACGGGCCCCTGGGCGCGAACGACGGGAAGGGCAACCCGGTGCCTGACAGGGCCGGCTACGAGCCCGAGAGACCGTGGATCGGCGACTGCACGGATGAGGCATCGTCGGAGAACGCGCGCAAGGTCCGCGAGGCGGTCAGTCTGGCTATAGACAGGCAGTCCATCCTGCTCAACATACTGGCCGGACTCGGCAGAATGCCCACGAAGTCCACTTGGCTCTTGGGCGCTGCTATGGACCAGTTCGCGCCGCTGAACCCGGACTGGGCATGGCCGACCAACGTGGAGGCCAACCGTGACATGGCACGACAGCTGCTGGCGGAGGCAGGGTGGCCCAATGGCTTCGACGTGAAGATGCGGATAACCACGGACCATCATCCGAGTGCCGTCGAGATAGGCGGGGCTATCGCCAAAGACCTCAAGACGATAGGCGTCAATGTTCAGCTTGAGCCCATCGCGTATGCGGCCAATCGGGTCAAAGTGGTGGAGAGGGCGCACAGCGACTGGTGGCTGTGGGTCGAGCGCACGGGCGCGCCGAGCCTTGCTTACCCGAGGCCTGAGTCCGGCAAGATCCGGCGCGTGCCAGGGGCGGCCTTCAACCCTGGCTTCGAGATCCCGGTGGCCATCGATCTCGCGAAGGCGCTTGACGCCTGCGGCCTGGACCAGGAATGTCTGGACCAGGGCAGGCAGGCCATGTACGCGTGGTGGGCCAACGAGCATCAGATGACCCCGGTGATATGGTCGTGGGGCGCCATCGGCGTCAATCCAGACAAGGTAGGGCTGTGGCCGCAGCCGACCGGGATTCCGACCCTGGCCAACATGTTCTCAGTCGAGTACCTGCAGAAGCCGTAGGCAGTCAACTTAGGCTTTCAGCTGCCGGTAACGGACCGGCAGAATACATGGCATGAAAGAGGCGCTCCCGGAATGTTCCGGGGGCGCCTTTTCTTGTATGGAGGTTGTGGGTATCGCCGTCATCCCCCTCACCCCAGCCCTCTCCCGCGAGGGGAGAGGGGGCAAGAGGCCCATCAGCCCTCGCCCTCCTGGGTTCCGGCCTGCGCCGGAACGACGGACAGGGGGCACTCAGGTTACGGTCTGCGCCAGAGTGATGGACAGAGGGCGCTCTCGCATCAACCCGACGATGGGGAGCACGAAAGGCAAGCCGACGGGGTCTGTAACGGCGCTGGGTGGGTGGCTAGGCTGTGGGGGGCGCTCCGGGGTCTCGCCTGGGACGTCTCCGGCGGGCCACCTTGAGCCTGGCCTGGGACCTCCTGATGTCGGCCATGGCGCGCTCGAGGTCCATGTCGGACGCCCGGGTGTCTATCTGCTCCCGGGCCCTGACCAGCGCGGCCTCGGCCCTCTCGGCGTCTATCTCGTCGGCACGCTCGGCCGTGTCGGCGAGGATGGTGACCTTGTTGCCGATGACCTCCATGAAGCCGCCGCCGATGGCGATGAAGCTCTCCTCGCCGTCCTTGACGACGCGGATCTCCCCCGGCGCGAGCGCCGTAAGAAGCGGCGCATGACGCGGCAGGATTCCCAGCTCCCCGTCAACTCCGGGAGCGACGAGCCAGTCGACCTCTTCGGACGACACCAACCGCTCCGCGGTGACTATGTCCAATCGCATGGTAGCCAATAGAGCTGTCCCTATGATGCCTCGACCTTCATGCGCTCGGCCTTCTCCACGGCCTCCTCGATGGGGCCTACCATGTAGAAGGCCTGCTCAGGCAGGTCGTCGTGCTTGCCGTCCAGGACCTCCTGGAACCCCCGGACGGTGTCCCTTATCGAGACGTACCGGCCCTCCTGGCCGGTGAACACCTCCGCCACGAACATCGGCTGGGATAGGAGGCGCTGTATCTTGCGCGCTCTGCTGACGGTCTGACGATCGTCCTCAGAGAGCTCCTCGATGCCGAGGATGGCGATGATGTCCTGGAGGTCGCGGTATCGCTGGAGGACCTGCTGGACGCCGCGCGCCACCTCGTAGTGGTCCCGCCCTACGACGGAGGGCTCGAGAATGTTGGATATCGAGGCCAATGGGTCGACCGCGGGGTAGAGTCCCTGGTCGGCAATGGAGCGTTCCAGGGCCACGACCGCGTCGAGGTGGCCGAAGGTGGTCACGATTCCGGGATCGGTGTAGTCGTCGGCGGGGACGTAGATTGCCTGGAACGACGTGATGGAGCCGTCCTTGGAGGAGGTGATGCGCTCCTCCAGGTCGCCCATCTCGGTGCCCAGGGTGGGCTGGTATCCCACGGCCGAGGGCATGCGTCCGAGGAGGGCCGAGACCTCCATCCCGGCCAGAATGTAGCGGTATATGTTGTCGATGAACAGCAGCACGTCCTGGTTCCGGGTCTCCTTGAAGTACTCGGCCATGGTGAGGCCGGTGAGGCCGACGCGCGCCCGGACGCCGGGTGGCTCGTTCATCTGCCCGAAGACGAGGACGGTGTTGCTGAGGACGCCGGACTCCTGCATCTCGTGCCAGAGGTCGTTCCCTTCGCGGGACCGCTCGCCCACTCCGGCGAAGACGGAAACGCCCTTGTGGACGGTGCCAATGTTACGTATGAGCTCCTGGATGATGACCGTCTTGCCCACTCCGGCGCCGCCGTAGGCGCCGACCTTGCCGCCCTTGGTGAATGGGGTGATGAGGTCCATGACCTTCACGCCGGTCTCCAGGATTTCGATGGTCGTCGACTGCTCCTCGAAGGACGGCGGCTTCCGGTGTATAGGCCAGCTCTCCTCGGAGTCGATCTCCTCCAGGTTGTCGAGGGGTTCGCCGAGGACGTTGAACAGGCGGCCGAGCGTGGGCTCGCCGACTGGAACGGTTATCGGCGCGCCGGTGTCTATCACCTCGACGCCTCTGATGAGTCCCTCCGTCGGGCCGAGCGCCAGGCATCGGACCCAGTTGTTTCCGATATGCTGCTCGACCTCGAGGACGAGCTTCTCTCCGGCGATCGCGGTCTCCAGGGCGTTGTAGACCGTCGGCATGGAGTCCGACGGGAACTGCACGTCCACGACCGTGCCGATCACCTGGGTTATTTTGCCGTTGGCCATTTTTTCTTCTCCCCGCCCCCTTCCTGGACAGGAAGGAGGAGTAGTTGTGCTCTGAGGGACACCCTCAGACTCCCGGCAAAGGGGCTTCGACCCTCTGCACACCTCGTATGTTCAGTGTCCTGTGTTTCCGTTGTCCGCTCTCTGTGTACCCCTGAGTCCGCCAAGGTCGTTCCTGGAAAGGAAGGGGGAGTAGAGGGACACCCTCAGACTCCCGGCAAGGGGGCTATTCCCCTCTGCACACCCCGTATGTTCAGTGTCCTGTGTTTCCTATGGGTTGCGCTCCCCTGCGCACTTGGCTTGCCGGTCACGCGCCTACTGCGGAGGCGCCTCCGACTATGTCCAGCAGATCTCGTGTGATGGTCTCCTGCCGCACCTTGTTCATGAGCAGGGTGAGGTCTGCGGCCATCTCGTTGGCGTTGTCGGTCGCGTTGCGCATGGCGACCATGCGGGCCGACTGCTCGCTGGCCACGTTCTCCAGCGCGAAGTGGTAGAGCTGCATCTCAACGAACCTGGGAAGCAGCGCCGAGAGCACGGTGAGGCTGTCGGGCTCGTAGATGTATCCGAACGAGTACTGGGACGGTAGATCGGCTGGCTCGACCGGCAGCAGCTTCTGGACGACGGGCCGCTGGACGGTCGTGCTCACGAAGTCGGCGTAGGAGACGTAGACGGCGTCGACCTTTTCCTGCATATAGTCGTCGATCACTATGCGGGCTATCGGCGTAACGTCCGCCAGGGTCGGCCTGTCGCCGATGCCGGTGAATATGGCCTTGACGCTGGCGCCGGACCTGGTCATGAAGCTGCCGCCCTTCTTGCCGACGGCGACGACGGTCGTGCCAGCCTCCTGCTTGAGCATGAACTGGCCGGCGGCCCTGTTGACGTTCGAGTTGAGCCCTCCCGTGAGTCCCCTGTCCGGCGTGATGTGGACGATCTCGACGTTGTTGACCTTCCGCTGAGTGAGCAGGCCGTGCAGCAACTCGTCATCCTGGGGCTGGGCGGCCAAGTCGGCCAGGAGGCTTCTCATGAGGTCGGCGTAGGGCCGGCCGCTGATGGCGGCCTCCTGGGCGCGGCGCATCTTCGACGCCGCTATCATGGACATCGCCTTGGTGATCTTGGCCGTGTTCTCGACGCTGCGGATGCGTCGTTTTATCTGTCTAACGCTTGGCATTCTTTGGTGGTGGTTCTCCTCATCCTGGATTCCGGCTTCCGCCGGAATGACGAGGGCTTAGTAGGGTACGTTGGCCTTGAACTCCTCAGCCGCCGCCTTGAGGGAAGCCCCTATGTCGTCGGTTATGGCCTTCTCCTGGGCGATGCTCTTCAGGACCGCGGGATGGTTGGAGCCCATGAAGTCGTGGAAGGCGCTCTCGAATGCGCCGACCCTGGAGACCTCGACGTCGTCGAGATAGCCGTTCACGAGCGCGTACATGATCGCCGCCTGGCTCTCCATCGAGAGGGGCTTGTTCTGGTCCTGCTTCAGTATCTCGGTGGCCCTTTGCCCGCGCTCCAGCTGGGCGCGCGTCGCTGCGTCGAGGTCCTCGGTGCCGAACTGGGCGAACGTAACCAGCTCGCGGTACTGGGCGAGATCCAGGCGCATGCGTCCGGCGACGGACCGGATCGCCTTCGTCTGGGCCGCTCCTCCCACGCGCGAGACGGATAGGCCGGCGTTGACGGCCGGCCTTATGCCCGAGTAGAACAGCTCCGGCTCAAGGTATATCTGACCGTCGGTGATGGAGATCACGTTGGTCGGGATGTAGGCGGAGACATCGCCCGCCTGTGTCTCGATGATTGGGAGGGCCGTCAGCGAGCCGCCGCCGTGATCGTCGTCCAGCTTCGCGGCGCGCTCCAGCAGGCGGCTGTGCAGATAGAAGACATCGCCTGGGTAGGCTTCGCGACCCGGCGGACGGCGGAGCAGCAGCGACATCTGCCTGTACGCCCAGGCGTGCTTGGAGAGATCGTCGTAGACGATCAGAGCGTCCTTGCCTTGGTGCAAGAAATACTCGCCCATCGCGCACCCTGTGTACGGCGCCAAGTACTGTATGGGCGCGGTGTCGGAGGCGTTGCCCGCGACGACGATGGTGTGCTCCATCGCGCCGTGGGCTTCCAGCATGGCGACGGCCTGGGCCACCTTTCCGACCTTCTGGCCTACGGCGACGTAAATGCATATGAGGTCGCCGCCCTTCTGGTTGATGATGGCGTCGAGCGCGATCATCGACTTGCCGGTCGAGCGGTCGCCGATGATCAGCTCTCGCTGGCCGCGGCCTATGGGGATCATGGCGTCTATGGCCTTTATGCCCGTCTGCACCGGCGTGTCGACGCCCTTGCGTATGGATACGTTGGGCGCGATCACCTCCACGGGCCTTGTCTCACTGCTCTGGAGGGGGCCTTTGCCGTCAAGCGGCTGGCCGAGCGAGTCGACGACGCGGCCTATCAGGCCTTCGCCCACAGGCACTTCTACGATTCGGCCCGTGCCCCGGACCTCGGTGCCTTCGATTACGGGCCTGGGGTCGCCGAGTATAACGGCGCCCACGCTGTCTTCTTCCAGGTTGAGCGCCATGCCCATGACGCCTCCTTCGAACTCCAGGAGCTCGCTGTATGCGACGCCCGAGAGGCCGTGGATGCGCGCGATGCCGTCCCCGACCTCCACCACGACGCCCGAGTCGACCATGCCCAACTCGGCGCCGAACTCCTGTATCTGGCGCTTTATGACGGAGGCTATGTCTTGTCCGCGTACAGTCATGTCCGTGTCCTCTTAGCTATGCCAGGCTCTTTCGCATTTTCTGGAGCCTGGTCCTGGTGCTGCCGTCCATCACCCTGTCTCCCACCCTGACGATGAGGCCGCCCAGGATATCCGGCTCGACCCGGTCGGCGACGGTCACTTCCTTGCCCGAGACTCTCCTGAGCAGGCTGGAGATATCGTCAAGTTGCTGCCTGTCGAGCTGCACTGCCGATACCACCTCGGCCCTCTCGATGCCCCTGTCGGCATCGACGATCTGCTGGTACTCCTCCGCGACGCCGCGAATGAGCGAGGCGTTTCCTCTGGAGGAGAGGACGAGCAACAGGTTGACGGCCAGCGGCCCAACGGCGTCCCCGAAGGCGCCCCTGACAAGCTCGGCCTTGCCCTCTATCGAGACCTGCGGAGCGTCGAGGTAGGCGGCGATGTCAGCGTTGTCGACCTCTCGAACGAGAAAGCCCAGATCGTCGAGCCAGCCTTCGATCTCGCCGTTCTCCCGCGCTATGCCGTTCTCCCGCGCTATTTCGAAGACCGCCCGCGCGTATCGTTTTGCCGAAGCTCCTGACGGCATGGAGTTATATCGCGGGCTAGTTCCGCCTGAGCGCGGAGGCCTCTCGGAGGACCTCCCCGATCAGCTCGCGGTGCGCCCCTTCGTCGAGAGAACGCTTGACGACCCTTTCGGCGGCCGTGATGGCCAGACCCGCGAACTCTCGTCGCAGGTCCTCGATCGCCGCGTCCCTCTCCCTATGTATATTCTGCTCGGCCCTGGCCCTCTCGGCCTCGATCTCGGCCTTCGCCCTTGTCATCTCCTCCTCGCGGAAGCGGTCCGCAACCTCTCTGGCCTGGGCCACGAGTTGCTGGCCCTCGGTCCGCGCAGCCTCGATCTGCTTCCGCATCTCTTCCTGCGACTTCTGGGACTCCGCCTTGACACGCTCGGCGGCCTCGAGGCTCTCGCGAATCCGAGCGGACCTCTGGTCCATCATTCGCAGGATGGGCTTGTACAGCAGGGCGTACAAGATCGCAAAGAGGGCTATGAAACAGACAAGCTGCGTGATTAGCCCAGGGAGGCTGATTCCTAACGCACTAAACATGGCCCACGATCATCCTTCTCACTTCGTTTCGGGTCGTTCGCCGCCCGTCTCGACGGTTCAGTGAAGCGTCCACAGGACGGGGCACAGGCCGGGGGCGCTCTTTTCGAACGTTCCGGCGGGTTCTGCGGCCTTCATCTATGCGGGGCACCGCCCCTTCCCGTCTCAGACGAACTTGATGATGATTGCCACTACGAGGGCGTAGATAGCGATGGCCTCAGCGAACGCTATCGACAGGATCATGTTCTGCTGAATCGGTCTCGCGGCCTCCGGATTCCGGCCGAGGGACTCCATCGCCTTCGACGCGAGCCAGCCGATGCCCAAGCCCGGGCCAAGGCCGCCCAGTCCAATCGCGATTCCGGCTCCCAGGTCACTTACGCTACCTTCGATCATCCAGGTCTCTCCTTACTTTTGCTATTACCGTGTCCGCGCAGATTACGTCTAGTGGTGCTCGGCGTCGTGGCTCGTGACAGCCAGCCCGGCAAACACCAAGGTGAGTATCGAGAATATGAAGGCCTGAATCAAGCCCACGAACAGCTCGAGCCCGAGGAAGGGGAAGATTCCTATCAACGGCAGGAGGAACGCCATCGCGATCAGCAGCACCTCTCCGGCGAAGATGTTGCCGAAGAGACGGAAGGTAAAGCTGATGAGGCGGGCCAGCTCTCCCACCAACTCGAGCAGTCCTACGAAGAGCGCGATGGGCCCGCCCTTGAAGTTCAGGAACTTCCCGACGTGGCCCGCTATTCCGAGGCTGCGGAATGCCCAGAAGTGGACCGTGACCATGGCCACGATCGCTATGGCCAGGGTCGTGTTGACCTCCGTATTGGCGCTCCTGAGGATTGGGACGAGGATACCGGCCTGCTTGCCGTCCTCGACGGGGTGGAGGCCCTCTTCCTCGGCTTCCTTGTACTCCTTGGCCGTTATGTCGTGGTCCAGCGAGCCCGGCGAGAGGACTCCAACGGCGCCGTCGCCGTCGAAGATCTGGAGGTGTACCTCGGACAGGTCAGTCCCCGCGTCCTCCGCGTGATGGATGACCTCCTCCGGGGTCTCGATCCTGCCTATGGTGCCAAAGCCCGGCAGAATGCCCAGCCAGTTCGACGTGACGATGAATATGAAGATGGTCAGCGCCAGCGGGAGGAACCGCCTGCCGTTTTCGGGGCCGGCTATGCTCGTGGCGAGGTCGGAGAAGAACTCGATGACCGCCTCGAAGAGGTTCTGGAGTCCTGTCGGCACTTCGGTCATCCGGTGGGTCGCCAGGTAGGAGAGCACCGTCAACACGATGAGAGTGAGGAAGGTGGCGACCATGGTGTTGGTGAGCTTGAACCCGGGGAAGAGATCGTCCGCGAATACGGGCTCCGCGGGAAGCTGGATGTGAGCGATCGGGGCGGCCAGGAATCCGCCGCCGAACTCGTTGCCGAGCGCGCCCCCAGCCAGGCTGACGGCGAAAAGGACGACCACGGCCGTGATGATGGCCAGGGCCTTGGGACTCTTGAAGAGCTTGGACACTATCCCTCCCGGTCGTCGCCGGGGTCGGAGGTGTCCGATAGCACGGCCATGAGCATCCGGAACATCCCGATAATTGCCAGTGCGATCCCCAGACCCAGCCCGATGATCGTAAAAACGGGGCTGAGGTCTAACCTACTGTCTATCCAGAGCCCTCCGACTGCGCCGCCTAAAATGCAGATGGCGACGTACCAGCCGATTCCCACGAGCCGGAGAGCCTTCCCGAATATGGGGGAATCCACAGGCGCCTCCGAAGTTTGTGTAGTATATCACAAAGATTGGCGAAGTCAATTTTGGGGAGGGCTGGATCATATTATCTGACCAACGCTGAGCGCGCAGAGGACGTAGAGATAAAAGGCCACTAGAGACGCTTGCGAATGACGACGACTCACCATGGAGGTGCAGTGCTGCACTAGACTTCTATCCCAGCGCTTGTCGGACTATGATGGAAGGTGGTACAAAAGACTAGTACCGTTTCAATCTGACTATGATGGATAGATGTGTTGAAGTTTAGTACGAGCGTCCTGAGTGGAGAAGCGCCAGTCTATGACGGCGACAGCCTCATTGCGCTTACGTTCCAGCGCCGAGACCTCTCGCTTCAGTATCACCTCGTCGCTGATTCGACGGTTGAGACACTGGTTGCTAAATACGCTCAACTCTATCTCAGCCATGTTCAGCCAACTGCCGTGTAGAGGAGTGTAGTGGAACTCCAGGCGCTTGGCGATGCGCCGCGCTTCGGTTGGCTTGAAGGCATCGTACAACGAGCCCAGCTTGTGAGTGTTGAGGTTGTCCAGCACCAACCGTATCGTCTCTGTGTGAGGGTATGCATCATCAACCAGCCACCTCATCTGATGAGCGAAGTCCACAGCAGTGCGCCGCTCGGTCACCTCGACATGCCGCCAGCCAGCTTTCGGCTCACAGAACATGAACAGGTTTCGAGTGCCGTTTCGCTTGTACTCGTAGTCATATCGTTCCACCCGACCCGGCTTGGCCTCGATGACCGGTCTCTTATCGGCCACCAGTTGCCTGGATGTCTCGTCGAAACAGACCACGGGATGGTCCGGGTCGTAGTCTGCGTGGTACAGGTCCAGCACGTCCTCCATTCGAGCCACGAACTCCCCGCTCACCTCCGGGATGCACCACTCCTTCTTCTTCCACGGCTTGAGTTCGTTTTTTTGAGTATCTGGCGCACCGTCTCGAGGGAGATGCTCTCGGCAAACCCCATCGCCACCACCTTGTCGGCAAGCAGTTGGATCGTCCAATCCGCGTGTCCTTCGGGTGCGTCGCTGCACGCGATGGCTATCAGATGTGCTTCCTGTCTGCCGTCCAACTTACGCTTCTGTCCCGGTCGAGGGCGCTCATTGAGTGCGCTGTCGAGTTCCTCCTTCACAAACCGCGTGCGCACACGTCCCACCGTGGATGCGCTTATCAATAGGCCGCTGGCGATGTCACGGTCGGTCATGCCTTCGTCCGCCTTCAGCAACACCAGCGCTCGCTTGACCTTACGGGCCGAAGTCTCGCCACGACTCGCCATCTGCTTGAGATGTGTCCGTTCCGACTCGTTCAACTCCACCTTGTACTTGAGAGCAGCCATGTCTTCGTATGTCCTCTCTATAGGATCATACATAAGACTAACCTATTTCTTATACTTGCCAAATACACATGGAACCGGTACTAGGTGCTGGTCACAACCCCTTGAGTTGGCCCACGATAGAGCGATCAGTCGATGCCGACCAGATGGAGGTTGGACGATGAAGAGTAGGCAACACTCTGAAGGTTGGCGATAGCCGTGCCTAGTGATTTCAGCTTCGATAAGCCGTCTTATGAGGACTACGCCGAATGGTATAGCAAGCGGTTTCAGGAGGATATTGCGGCTGGCAGAGCCGAACAATGGTACGAGATTGTCACCGACTCTGGCATCCGAAAGTTGGAGGCGTCTGATTTCTGGCAGCAACTACGGACAGGCCTGCCCGCTTGGGACGCCTCCTTTAGGGCAGGCCACGAAGGGTACCCGCTGTTGGTGGTGGCCCAGCAGCCGCAGCGGATTGAGAAGAAATTCTTCGAGTCAGTGGTTAACAAGGCCTTCAGATGGAATGTGCTTGAGAATAGCGACTGGCCCGACCCACCAAGCGAATCACCGAGTACTGCGTCGGGGTTAGGAGAACGCGACTCTGACGACCCACAGTTGTGGTTCGGTCCTAATAACTGGCTAGCCGACTTCCCGGACATCTTCCGCGTACGTCTGACCACCACCTACTTCGATGGAGTCGGATACTTAGCGGAAAAAGTTAGGGAACTTGCCGAAAAAACCAGTTCAGCGACCCCGAAGCTTCGGTTCCTAGCCTCTCTTGATGGCTATCATGCTGCCCACCTGTGGGTCTATCACGAGTTGGATACATTCGACTACGAAAACAGGGATCCCGTTTCTGTACAGGTCCGACTTGAAGTGCAGGTAACCACCACTATTCAGGCCACAATAAGCAAGATGCTCCACGGTGTCTATGAGAACTGGCGGTTGACGGGGCGTCCTCTCGATTGGGAATGGGATCACCAGAGCCCCGCATTCTCAGTCAACTACCTCGGAAGCACTCTTCACTATCTGGAGGGAATGATTGTGACGGCTCGTAATCAGGGGAGGACCAGCTAGTGGTTATGGAGTTGCCGGAGTACATAGAGGCTCCAATAAGGGAGAGGATGCAGAAGGTCATAGCGACGGTAAGTGCGAACCTGCCCGAGCAACCCGAAGAGGCGTTCAGTAGCTCTGTCTCTGGTGAGGGTGGGCCGCATTACACTACAATCTGGCTGTTCACCCAGAACCTGGTGGTTGAGGTCCGGAATCCCCTCAATCGGGATCGCATTCAGCATGATCTAGCCCCATTTGCGGGGCTTGTCGACTGGATTCGCCTTAATGCCCGCAAGTACGACTTTGGAGATCCTGGGGAAGACTCACAGCTTGAGCTTGAGTTCACCACGACGGGCGGCCTAGCGGGCACTCTCTTGGCGACTGGCCAAGGATGCCCTCACTTGATGGAGGTTTACCGTCGAAGGTTCTTAACAAACTTTACGGGAACGCAGTCGACATAGTTACTGAATGAACGGGCTAGACGAGCGGCCAGGGGACGTTGCGGTAGGGGTCGAGGTGGGGGAGCATCGGGTCGCCCAGCATGGACTCCAGTCTGCTTGCGAGGCTGGCTATCTCTTCCGGCAGCAGCACATCCGAGAGGCGCTCGGCCAGGCAGCCTCCGGCCTCCAGCTCAGGAGCCAGGGCCTGCAGGCTCTAGTGAAGCGACCGGGGGAAGGGACTGCCCCAGAGGTCTAACATGACCGTCCTGACCTTGAATTCCGAGTGGAAGGTCAGCCCGTGGTCTATGCTCCAGATCGCGCCGTCGGAGTCCATCAGGCAGTGCCCCGCCTTGCGGTCCGCGTTGTTGACCAGCAGGTCGAATACCGCCAGCTCGTAGAGCTCCTCGCGCCGCTCGCCGGCCAGTTCGAAGTACGTCACGTTCGGGTCGCTGTCGACGAAAAGCTGCATCGAGCCCGGACCCAGGGGTCCGTCCCTGATCACTGTGACGGGGACGCGCGGCCACCCCAGGGCCCGGCTGACGACGAACGCGGCATACTCCCGCCCGTAGAGCGTTCCCCTGGGGAAGTCGTAGAGAGGGCGCTCACCGTCGCGGGGCTTGTAGATGGCGCGTACGTACTCGTCGCGTCCGGCGCGGACGTGGACCAGGAAGGCATGATTGGAGCTCCACGCGATCCGCCGTCCGCCGATTATCTCGCCCGCTTCGAGAAGCTCGGCGGCGTCTTCGTCGCCCGGGTGAACGGGTACGCCTACCGCATCGCCGGGCTGGTTAGGAGAGGCCACGGCATCGCTCCGGCTACGTCCCGTCTCCGCCCAGTGGGGCGTGGCCGTTCATCTTCGGGCACACGTGGCCACCGGTGTCCATCGGCGCTGCGCACAGCGGGCACAGGGGCCGTCCGGCCGCACATACACGCAGTCCCTCCTCGGCGAATGTCGACGCCTGGCCACGCGTCGCCCACAACCTCAGGGAGGCGGTCTGCTCGTCTTCCTCCTCTACGTCATGGGCCTCGATGATGAACATCTGGCGCCTGGGGTCGTGGCCGACGGCCATCTTCCCGGCCTTGAACTCCAGGGGTATGCGACTGATGGACCCAGATTCGGGGGCGGGGAGCGTCGATTCCCGCTCGGAGGTTGCCGCCATAAGCTGCTGAATCCCCAGCGAGAGCTGAAACAGCTGCTCCTTCTCCAGCCACACGACCGCTGATCGCGCTTCGCCGTCAGCCATGACTCTAAAGGTGCGCTGCCCAGGTTCGCCCAGGGCTTCGGGTCTCAACTCCGTCAGGTTGGATAGCTCATTTTGCGGCTGCGCCATGACTGGGTCATGGTAGTCTGTGGGGCAAGCCGCCGCAAGGTACCTCTCCGGTACGGGAGTGCATTGACATGACAACGGTAGTTATCTGCGTAGACGGGCTGGGCCCTGAATACCTGGCCGCCTGCGAGACGCCGAATCTGGACGACCTCGGCCGCCGTGGATTCTCCACGGTGGGCAGGTGCATGATGCCCTCGGTGACCAACGTCAACAACGTGTCGGTGGTCACCGGCCTCTACCCCGAGTCGCACGGCATCAGCTCCAACTACCGGCTGGTGCGCGAGACCGGCGAGGAGGTCTACATGGAGTCGGGTGAGTACATCCTCTCCAGGACCCTCTTTCAGAAGGCGGCCTCGTTGGGGATGCGCTCGGCGCTGATCACCGCCAAGGACAAGCTGCGGACGCTTCTGTCCGACGGAGTGACCAGCGCCGTCTCTTCGGAGCGGCCGCCCCGATCGGTCGTCGAGGCGGTAGGGCCGCCGCCGGAGATATACTCGCTCGAGGTCAACGGCTGGGTGATACGGGCGGCCTCCCATCTGATGGATGAGGACGAGGGCCTGGACGTGGTCTACGCCGCGACCACCGACTACGCGATGCACACCTTCGCTCCCCACGAGCCCGAATCGCAGCGGCACATGACCATCCTGGACGACGCGATAGGCCGTTTGGCGGAGGCCCACCCTGACGCCACGGTGCTGATTACCGCCGACCACGGCATGTCGCAGAAGACGCGAATGGTCGACCTGGGAGCGGAGCTTGCACGCCGAGGCATCGGAGGCAATCCGGTACCCATCATCAAGGACAGGTATACCGTTCACCACTCGAACCTGGGCGGCTGCATCTTCATATACCTCGACCGGCCGGAGATGCGAGTGGAGGCCGTCGGCGCTCTGCGCGAGGTGCCGGGGGTCGAGCTTGTACTGGCGAGGGAAGAGGCGGCGTCGCTGTTCAGACTGCACGCCGGCAGGATCGGCGACGTGGTCGTAACGGGCGATCCCGTGACCGTTTTCGGAGACCCGTCGGAGGTCGCGATGCCCCGGGGGCTGCGCTCTCACGGCTCCGCCCACGAGAGGCGGGTGCCCATAATCGGCTACAACGGCGACTTCGATGGCTTCACGTTCGCCGAGAACCGGGACGTTGGCCGGTACGTGCACGAGCGCCTCCTGGAGTAGGGTTCGAGGGCTGGATTCCTGCTGGCGCAGGAACGGCGGGTACAGACCTGCTCGTCCGTTGAAGGCGGGGCGTCTCGATTGATACACTAGGGCCTGGAGCACGGACACTGGAGCGGCCGGTCGATAAGATGCAGAGCACAAGGCTCAGGTTCACGTACAGAGACTACCTTCTGCTGCCCGAGGGTGACAGGCGCGAGCTCATCGAAGGAGACTTCTACGTGGTACCCGCGCCCAAATTCAGGCATCAGATCATTTCTAGGAACCTTGGGATGCTGCTCTGGGAATTCGTTCGCGGAAAGACTCTCGGCCAGGTTGTCTCGGCGCCTACCGACGTGGTGCTGTCCCGGGAGAGCGTGGTGCAGCCGGACATCCTGTTCGTCTCCAACGAGCGCCGCGGCATCATTACCGAGGACAACGTCTCGGGGGCGCCCGATCTCGTGGTGGAGATACTGTCTCCGAGCACGGCGGAGCGAGACAGGGAGCTCAAGCGGACGCTCTATGCGAGGTACGGAGTCCGCGAGTACTGGATAGTAGACCCGGAGGACAGCTCGGTCGAGGTTATGGCCCTTGAGGACGCCGGTTTTGTGAGCGCCCGCAGGTACACGTCGGGGCAGGTGGAGTCCCCTCTCATGCCGGGACTTGCGATCCCGCTTGGCGAGATATTCGCGTCCGACTGAGTGCTATGGCTTCTCCACGCCCCACGCTAGCTGAGTACGTCGACTCCGCATGGGCCGGCGACCGTGCCCTCGAAGGGCTGGGCGTCGTCGTAGAGGCCATCGCCGACGGAACGCGGCGGGTGCAGGCCCAGGTCCAGGCGGCAGCCCTCGCCGATGTTCTCGGGACAACCGGCGACGTAAATGTTCAGGGCGAGGTCGTCCAGATTCTCGACCAGCAGGGCTCGGACACCTTCGTCGAGGTGCTCAGTGAGTGTGGCTCCGTCGCGGCAATAGGCTCAGAGGAGATCGCAGAGGGCGTCGTGGTCGGGGACAGTCCGCGCCACCGGTACGTGGTGCTGATGGACCCGCTCGACGGCTCGTCCAATATCGACGTGGCGGTGAGCATCGGCTCGATTTTCGGCATCTGGGGCCGCACACCGGATACGCCGGTCACCCCCGATACGATGCTTCGTCCAGGCAGCGGGCAGGTAGCCGCAGTCTACTCCGTCTACGGCTCCAGTACGGTGCTGGTCGTGGCCACGGCGGGCAGCGTGCAGGGCTTCACTCTAGACCCATCAAGCGGCGAATACGAGCTGACCCACCCCGATATTCGCTTCCCCGCGAAGTGCCAGTATTACAGTGTGCCGGACGGCTACTACAAGAACTGGGACGAGCCGACCCGCGCGGCAGCGACCATGCTGAGGGACGGCTACTCGCTGCGGTACGTCGGTTCGCTCGTCGCGGACTTCCACCGCAACCTGCTAAAGGGAGGCACATTCTGGTACCCTGCCGATAGCAAGAGTCCCAGCGGCAAGCTCCGGTTGATGTACGAGGCGAATCCTTTGGGATTTGTGGCCGAACAAGCTGGAGGGTCGGCTTCGTCTGGCAGCCAGCGGATCCTGGATATCCAGCCCGAGAAGCTCCACCAACGAACACCTCTGATGCTGGGCCCGGCCGAGGTGGTGGAGAAGACGGTTTCGATTCTCAACTCCTGACCATATCAGCCAGAGAGGGGCAAGCATGAGCCTTCAGGCGATGATCGACGTAGCGCAGGCTATCGTCGCGCCCGGCAGGGGCATCCTGGCGGCCGACGAGAGCGACAGCACGATACAGAAGCGGTTCGACTCGATTGGAGTCGAGTCTACGTTCGAGAACCGCCGCGACTACCGGGAGGCCCTGTTCAGGACCGAGGGCGCGTCCGAGTTCATCAGCGGGATCATTCTGTTCGATGAAACTCTTAGACAAGACGGGGCCGATGGTACCCCGCTGGTCAAGGTCCTGACCGACCAGGGCATCATCCCTGGTATAAAGGTCGACAAGAGCACGAAGCCGCTGGCGGGAGCCGGCGATGAATTGATCGCCGAGGGTCTCGACGGTCTGCGCGACCGTCTGGCCGAATACGTCGAGCTTGGGGCGAAGTTCACCAAGTGGCGGGCCGTCATCACGATCGGAGACCACATTCCGAGCCGCTATTGCATCGAGGCCAACGCCCAGGCGCTCGCCCGGTTCACGGCGCTGAGCCAGGAGGCGGGCCTCGTGCCCATAATAGAGCCGGAGGTGCTGATGGACGGCGGCCACAGCATCGAGACCTGCTACGAGATCACGACGGCCACGCTGCGCGAGGTGTACTACGAGCTGGGGATCCAGCGCGTGGCCCTTGAAGGCACGCTTCTCAAGCCCAACATGGTCCTGTCCGGCAAGGACGCCTCCGACCGGGCCGGCGCCGAGCAGGTCGCTGAGGCGACGGTGAGATGCTTCAAGAACACGGTGCCGGCCGCCGTGCCCGGCCTTGTATTCCTGTCCGGTGGGCAGTCGGACGACGAGGCGACTATCAACCTCGACGCCATCAACCGTCACGCGGCGTCCGTGGGTGCGCCGTGGGAGCTCAGCTTCTCCTATGGCCGAGGCCTCCAGGCTGCCCCGCTGAAGGCGTGGGACGGCAAGTCCGAGAACATTCCGGCGGCGCAGGATGCTTACTACCACCGCGCGAAGGTCACGTCGGCAGCGCGGCGCGGCGAGTACACCCCTGAAATGGAAGAGGCAGCGGCCTAGGAAGCGGAGGCTGGGTCTCGGAGGCAGGCGCAGCCTGAGACGCCTCGCTGCCGGTATGCTGACTCTCTTATGGCCACCCTGCTGATCGCCACCCGCAACGCGGGCAAGCTCGAAGAGATCTCCAGATTGATCGCCGGAGCGCCCATTCAGACCGTCTCGCTCGCAGACGTCGGGGTCGATCGGGAGGTGGATGAGACGGGCGAGACGTTCGAAGCCAACTCAACCCTGAAGGCCTCGACCTATGCGCGGCTCTCAGGACTTCCAACGCTGGCGGACGACTCCGGGCTGGAGGTCGACGCTCTGGGCGGCGAGCCCGGCGTCCGTTCGTCACGGTACGCGGGCGACGATGCGACCGACGCGGACCGCGTTGCCTTTTTGCTCGGAAGGCTCCAAAATGAAGGTAGAGGCCCCTGGCGGGCGCGCTTCAGGTGCGTGATCGCAATCGCGTGGCGTCACGATGACGTGGAGCTTCACGCGGGGGTCTGCGAGGGAATGGTTATCGACACGCCGCGCGGCTCGAACGGGTTCGGCTACGATCCGGTGTTTCTCATCCCGGACCTCGGCAGGACGATGGCCGAGTTGTCTCCGGCCGAGAAGAACCGCGTCAGCCACAGGGGAATGGCGGTCAGGAAAGCGGCGGCGGCGCTGAGGTTGAGGTACCTGTGATGATGATTACCGACAGAGCCAGGATTACGGACCGGCTCGGCCGGCCTTTCAGAGATCTGCGAGTCTCGGTGACGGACCGCTGCAACTTCCGCTGTCCCTACTGCATGCCTGCCGAGATATACGGCGACCGGTACCAGTTCCTGCCGAGGGACGACCTTCTCACCTTCGAGGAGATCGAGCGGCTTGCCGGGATCATGGCCCGCCTGGGCGCGGTCAAGGTGCGGGTCACGGGCGGCGAGCCGCTGGTGAGAAGCGACATAGAGAAGCTGGTTGCGATGCTGGCACGGCTGGACGGAATCGAAGACCTGACGATGACCACCAACGGATACCTGCTGCCCCGGAAGGCCGAGGGCCTGAAGGAGGCGGGGCTGCACCGGCTCAGCATCAGCCTGGACTCGCTTGACGAAGAGGTCTTCAAGAAGATGAATGGTCGAGGATTCGGTGTGGACAAGGTCCTCGAAGGCATATCGGCGGCCGAGAACGCCGGTTTCAGCCCCCTGAAGATAAACGCGGTCGTCCAGCGAGGGGTCAACGACCACACGATCTTAGATATGGCGCGCTACTTCAGGGACCGCGGCCATGTCATGCGCTTCATCGAATACATGGACGTGGGCACTCGCAACGGCTGGAGGCTCGACGAGGTGACGCCTGCCGATGAGATCGTCGCCCGCATCGACGCCGAGATGCCCCTGGAGCCGGTGGAGAGCGGCTACCGGGGCGAGGTGGCCTTGAGATACCGGTACAGGGACGGCGGCGGCGAGGTCGGTGTCATCGCGTCGGTGACCAGGCCGTTCTGCGGGGACTGCACCCGCCTTCGCCTGTCGCCCGAGGGCCGTCTCGTCACGTGCCTGTTCGCGACGCTTGGGACGGACCTGCGCGGCCCGGTACGTTCCGGCGCGTCAGACGCCGATCTGGAGCGGCTGATCCGGGGAGTCTGGAGCGTCAGAGAAGACCGCTACTCGGAACAACGGGCGTCGATGACCGAGCCGCGCGAGAAGGTCGAGATGTACCACATCGGTGGCTGAGGCATGATCGAGATATACACGGACGGCTCCTGTCTGGCCAATCCCGGCGGTCCCGGCGGCTGGGCGGCGATAGTCGTCGAGAACGGTTCGACGCGTGAGCTTGTTGGGGGCGATCCCAGCACGACGAACAACCGAATGGAGATGCTCGCCGCCGTAAACGGTTTGAGGGCCATACCCCACGCGGCGAGCGTCACGGTCTTCAGTGACAGCGAGTACGTGGTCAACACCATGACCCGCAACTGGAAGCGCAGGAAGAACCAGGACATATGGGAGATGCTGGACACCGAGGCCGGCAGGCGGCAGGTTCGCTGGGAGTGGGTACGCGGCCACAACGGTCACCCGTTGAACGAACAGGCGGACCGGCTGGCCCGCGCGGAGGCCAAGAGGCATGACCGACGCTGACTCGCGGGAGAAACGGCTCACTCATCTCGACGAGTCGGGGACCGCGAGGATGGTCGACGTGGGGGCGAAGCCGGTCACCGGCCGCGCCGCGGTGGCCAGAGGCGTGGTGACCATGAGGCCGGAGACTCTCGCCCTGATACGCTCGAACGGCTTCGAAAAGGGAGACGTGCTCGGTGTGGCGCGCGTGGCAGGAGTGATGGCCGCCAAGAGCACCGCCCAGCTCATACCGCTCTGTCACCCGCTGCCCCTGGACGTCGTTACGGTAGACTTCGATCTGGGTGAGGACTGCGTCAACATCGAGGCGACCGCGAAGACCTCGGCCAGGACGGGTGTGGAGATGGAGGCGATGACCGCGGTAAGCGTCGCCGCGCTTACGATCTACGATATGTGCAAGTCGGCGGACAGGTCGATGCGGATAGAGGCGGTCCGGCTGGTGAGGAAGACGGGCGGCAAGAGTGGCGACCTGGTCTTGGAAGAGTAGGCCCGCGACCGTGCAGCGGACGGGCCCCGGCTTCGACGCAGGCTGACCCTGATGGGAAGACGTAGATGGTCCCTGGTTGACGTCGTCCTTAGCCCGCTGCGCGGCAGGCAGGAGCCTCCTGACCTTATCGTCGTGGGGCTGGGCAACCCCGGGCCGGACTATGCCAGAACACGCCACAACGTCGGGTTCCGGTTCATCGATGTGCTGGCGTCCGAGTACGACGTTAGGGTCTCAAGAAGTCACCGCTCGGTCATGATGGGGACGGGCGGCATCGATGGGCGGAGGGTCGTGCTAGCCAAGCCTCGCACCTACGTGAACAACAGCGGCGCGGCGGCGCGCTACCTGCTCACGCGATTTGGGTCGACGCCGGACAGGCTTCTGCTGGTGTATGACGACTTGGACCTGCCCACGGGCAAGATCAGGCTCCGGCCCAGTGGAAATCCCGGCAGCCACAACGGAGTGAGGTCTGTCACCGACGCCCTGGGTAGCAGGGACTTCCCAAGGCTGCGCGTCGGCGTGGGCAGACCGGAGGACGCCGATGACCAGATCGACTACGTCCTCGGCGTGCCGGACGAGGCTGAGCGGCAGGTGCTGGATGCGGCGCTGGGCCGGGCGGCAGAGGCGGTGAAGGTCATACTCTCCGACGGCGTCACAGAGGCGATGAACCGGTTCAATTGAGTGTGTGTGGGCAGGGACAGGGTGCCGGCGCAGGCGCACCCCTCAAGACGTGGAGAATCAGGCCGCGTTTCCGTTCCAACTGGCCCCTTTTTTGAATATAATGCTGGCTAACAACCGTCCCCAAGGTACACACCGTTGCTCGAATCGGCGCTGGTCCTCGTCATCTCGATGGTCGTCGGCTACATGTTCGGGGCGCTTCCCGTGGCATACCGAATCGGCCGCATCCAAGGTGTCGATATCTTCGCGGAGGGGACCGGGCTGGCTGGCGCGACGAACGTGCGGCGGGTGCTCAACTCATACGCGGGGGCGGTGGTCCTCCTCGGTGACATGGGGAAGGGGATCATGGCGATCGTCTGCGGGCGGCTTCTGGGCGTGGACGATTCGTGGATCATCCTCGTGGGAATGGCGGCGGTGGTCGGTCACTGGCACTCGGTGTTCACGGGGTTCCGCGGCGGTGACGGACTGGCCACCCTCGGCGGCATCACGATCGCGCTGTTTCTGATTCCCGGGTTCATTGCGGTGGCGGCGGCTTCGGCGGTCACGCTTGTAGCTCAGAAGACACCCGTCACGTCGCTCGTGGGCACTCTCTCTGGGTACATCACACTTGCGGTCCTCGGGTTCGCCTATGAGCTTGGCCTGTTCCCTTACGAGGCCAACCTGTCACTTACGCTGGGGGTAGGGGCGCTCTTCGCGATGGTGCTGGCCCGGGCGATCAAGAGCAATCTTCGCATCAGGCGGGGCCAGGACTTCGTGGAGGTCTCTGAGGAGGATGTTTCCGACTCTGAGCAGGTGCCCAACCGCTCCGGCCTTTAGAGAGGGAGCGGCGCAGGGCGATTCACTCCAGGCGGACGCAGGTGGTGGTCCTGAGGACGCCGGGCTGGGAGTGAATGCCGGCGGCTACCGCGTCGCTTATGGCGTTCAGGTCTTCGCCCTCGATAAAGGCGATCACGTCGAAGGGCCCCGTGATCCTGGAGACCTGTCTGACCTCAGGCCGGTCCCTGAGTGTCGCCACCAGCTTGTTGGAGTGACCGGCGACCATCTCGATCAGGATGTAGGCCGTAACCACGATCACACCTCCTCGGCGCCAGAAGGGGTCACTGTCATCTCAATCCTCACCCATCGGGGTAGAAGGGGAGACAGAAGCGCACCACTTCGGGGCCTTTTCAAGTGACATCAGGATAGCGGTTCGGGTCAGACGCCGCAAGGCAATTGACGCTCTTGTAGTAGGGTAAGTAGGGCGGCATGGAGAGGCCTGCGACGTTACCGCCAGACTGGCGCCGCAAGGCGCGGCCCGGCGGGGGGAATGGAGGTTCGACAACCCGAAGAATCAGCCGACTTCCGGGTGGGCGCTCCATGAAGTGAAGGGTTGGCTGCCCGCTGGGAGAGTGATGTCGACAATCTCACCGGGAGCCATGTCAACAGGAGTCGTCGGGCCCAGCTCGATTCCGTTGGAGAGGTGGATCTCGACCCTGACTCGGCTCAGCGTGCTGCCGGTGGTGTTTTCCACTGTGCCCGCGAATGCATTGGCGGCCGAGTCGTACGATAGTATCAGACGAGCACCAACCCGCACTTCGTCGAAGGTCTCGCTCTTCGCGAACTGGGTGCCTGACTCTTCGCCGCCCTCGTCATGCTCGGACCCGGTTTCGTGTTCGCGAGACTCCGACCCTATGCCGTGCTCGCCGGACTCGGAGCCGGTAAGGCAGCCGACGAAGGCGAACACCGAGACGACGCCTATTAGGGCGAGGGCCGTCAGGGGCAGCCTCATGGGGCCGTTCTTTGACCTTCGATTACCCGTCCGACTCTTCCTCAAGACCGAGGCCGAAGACCTCCTGGCGTATCAGCAGGAGCTCTGCGAGGCCGCGGGGGATGACAAAGACGGTGGGCTGCGAGCCGGTCTTTACGTATGAGGTCTCCTCGTCACGGGGCAGGAACCTGAGCCGAATCGTGGGGCTCGTGGAGCCCTCGACCGTTTGGATGCGGATGGACGGGGTGGCGGCGTCGAAGATGAGCTCGTCGGCCTCGTCGTCATCCGCGAAGCCGGTCGCCAGCAGGCCCTGGAAGGTATTGAGCAGGTTCTGCACGATGTACGGGTTGGCCTCCACCTCCTCCACACCTGGTGACTCTTCGATGGGCCTGGACGCCATCCAGGCGTACCCGGCTTCGGTCTCGACAAGGGAGACGGCGAACTGCTGGTCGGGGTATGAGAAGACGATAGACTCCACTTCCTGGGCGGGGATAGAGGCGATGATCGGATTGCGCCAGCCGTCCGCAGTCGGGTCGAATATGGAGGCCGCGGGCACCGGACACTCGATCCCGTAGACGGCGTCCTGGCCGCTGCGCCGGACGTAGCACAGCCGGACGTCCTGGTCCCAGCTGCCTATGATGAGCTGCTCCTGGACAGCGCCTCCCAAGTAGAACTCCACGAGGGTGCCGGAGGCCTCGTCGACCCCCATCCTCTCGTGGTTGTCGACGTTGAGAGCGATCAGCCCGGCCTCGTCGATCTCGGCCATGGCGCTCCAGAACTGGTCTATCTTCGGAACGAACACGGGGTCCGTGACGTTGACGAACCAGATCTTCTGGTTTCCGATCACCTTGCCTTCGACGACGGCCTCCGACTCCGGCGATGTGATAACAACCCTGTCTATGAATTCCCTCTCCAGCGGTGACAGGCCCGAGAGGACCACCTCGTTCTCCGAGGATGAGACGATGCGGAACACGAGGCCGGCGAGCCCTACGATCAGGAGTGCGGCGAGGACTACCCGGACCTGCTTACCCTTCACGGCGATAAACCTGCATGGTCTGTCTGCGCCGCCTCAGCGAGGTGACGATGCCTATCAGCACGAACACGAAGGGAATGCCGATGATGTTTACGTACTGGACGACGTTTTGATGGGTCGGAGAGGAGAACTCCAGCTGCCTGGAGGCTACTATCTTGGAGCGGATCGCGGCCAGCGCGTCTTCCTGTGCGAGCCAGTCGATCAGGTTGAGGCCAAGGGCCAGGTTCTCGCCTGACCTGGACACGAGCTGGTCCGCTATCCAGTCCGAGTCGCCTGCGACGACGATGCGGAACTCCGAGCCGCTGCCGTCTGTCGCAGGACCGGTCACGGCAACGGCGATGTCGCTCTCGAACTGCTGCTTGTCACTCAGGTCATAAGCTGGCGACTCAGGGTCGGGCGAGAGGTCGCCGTAGGAGTAGTCGACGGCTGCCGTGTTCTGGGTACGGAGCAGGTTGACCACCTCGACCTCTCCCACCTCGGCGTCCGTTATGCCCAGGGAGCTTACCCAGGGCATGACGGTCTGCTGGACCTCGCCGGTGACCTTGTGGTCGACGGTTGGGACGTGGGCCCAGAAGGGATAGCCCAGCATTACGCTGCCGTACCCCACATTGAATGAGAGACTCTCGTGGTACTGGGGATCGAGGACGATGTTGTTCTCGAGAAGAACGCCGAAGGGCTCGACAAGCTCAGCGAGGCTGTTTTGGTTGGGAACGGCGATGAGCCGACCCTGGTCTATGAGAATCGCGTCCAGCAGGATCATCGCCTTGCCGCCGCCGGTCAGGTAGCTCCTGAGCGCCTCCTGCTCCGCGGCGGGCATAGCCTCGGTCGGCCCGGCGATTACCAGCACGTCGATCTCCGACAGGTCGAGGACGCCGTCGCTGTCGGCTGACACCTCGACTACGTCGTAGGCCTGGACGAGCTGGCTGGCGAAGCCGTTGATCTCCTGCTGGATAGACTTCTCCCCATGGCCCGTCAGGAAGCCTACAGTCTTGGGATCGTTGAGCAGCATCTTGTTGACCAGGCTGGCGAGGCTGTACTCGAACCCATCGACCGAGGGGATGTAACGGATGACCTCCCGGCGGTCGGCATAGGTGATGGTCATGCCCAGGTAGCCCAGCTTCGTGCTGACCTCTGTCTGTCCGAAGACGTTGAACTGGACCGCCGGGACCCCGGCCATCTGGGCCTGGCGGGCCACGTCCTCGTCATCGTCGGGGAACGTGCGGATGAACTTCACGTCGTCACGCGATGATGAGAAGTCCTTGAGGAAGTCGTTGACATCCCGGGCCACCAGGGTTATCTGCGGCGGCGGGTCCTTGGACTCGTAGAGCTTGATTGTCAGGATGTCGTCGAGCTGAGCGAGGAGGCGAGAGGTGCCTTCGCTCAGGGTGAATGTCTTGTCCTCGGTCAGGTCGAGCCGTCCCCCGATGGAGTTGCCGTACCAGCCAACCAGCAGGCTGAGCACGATGAACGCCGCCACGCCGACCTGCAGGTTGCGGTACTGCGGCGAGAAGTGGCTGAGGCTCTTGCGCCGCAGCATCAGGAACGTGGCGCTCAGGAAGGTCGATATGAGCGCGGCGAAGTAGAGGACGTCGCGCAGATCGATGACGCCTCGGGCTATCGTCGAGAAGTGGGTGACCGGGCTGAGCGTCTGGAGGACGCTGGCGATCCCGGTGGGAAGGGTGACGGCGACCTGGTCGAGTCCCGCCGACATGAGAATTAGAATGAAGAAGAAGCCCACGATGAAGGCGACGATCTGGTTGCGCGATATGCTGGACGTGAACAGCCCGATTGCGACGAACGAGGCGGCCAGGAAGAGGCTGCCAACGTACTGCGCCACGACGGCGCCAACGTCCATATCTCCGGCCGCGGGAAAGGTAAAGAATGTCAGAACAGGTGTGCCCAGCGCGATCGGGATGCCGATCGTTGCCAGGATCGCCACCGCGACGAACAGCAGGCCGGCCGCGAACTTCGCGCCCAGAACGACCCATGCCTTGATGGGCTGCGTGAACAGGGTCTCCAGCGTGCCGTCCCTCTGCTCCTCAGCCAATAGGCGCATCGTGGCAGCCGGCACGAACAGGGCGAGCAGCCAGGGAAGGGAGAGCCGCTCAGGCGTGAGTTCGGTGGTGAAGAGAGGCCGAAGGGAGGCCTCGAACGTGTCGAATGTGGACCTGAAGAACCCGTAGGAGAGCCAGGCGGTAAACAGGACCAGGAGAATGTAGCCTGTCGGCTGGTCGAAGTACCCCTTTATATCCTTCCTTATGAGTGCGAGGGCTGGTGACCTCATACGATTACTCGCCGGGCCCTTCTGTCGTCAGCTCGTGGAAGACATCCTCCAGATCGACGGCGTCCTCGTGCAGCTCCCAGAGCACCCATCCGCGTCTCTTGGCCAACTCGAATATCTCTGGTCTGGGATCGGCGTCCTGGTCCACTGACAGCACGTACCTCTTACGTCCGTCGGCAGACCCCTCTCTCTCGATGGAGGCGACGCCGTTCAGGTTGTTCAGCCCGGACTCGATCCTGTCGCCCTCAACCTCCACGTGCACCCTCTTGGCGCCGGTCGTCTGCTTGAGCAGGTCGGCGACGAGGCTGTCGGCCACCAGGCGCCCGCGGGCGATCATCAGCACCCGCTCGCAGGAGGCCTGGACCTCCTGCATGACATGGGTGCTGAGCATCACCGTCCGCTCCTGGCCCAGCGACCTGATCAACTCCCGGATGGTGATGCGCTGGTTGGGGTCCAGCCCCTCTGTCGGCTCGTCCATTATCAGGATCGAGGGGCGGTGGAGTATCGCCTGCGCCAACCCGACCCTCTGCCGATAGCCCTTGGAGAGCTGGTTGATCGGTCGGTAGAAGACCTCCTCGAGGCCTGTTTCTTCGACCGTGCGCTCGGTGTTCTCCCGCCTTTCACTCATCGGCATTCGGCGGAGGTCGGCGACGAAGGAGAGGTACTCCTTCACCAGCAGGTCGGCGTAGAGGGGGTTGTTCTCGGGCAGGTAGCCGATGCTGCGGCGGGTCTCGATGTCGCTTTCCTGGGTATCGACGCCGTTGACGAGCAGCGTCCCGTCGTCCGGCGTGTAGAACGAGGTCAGCATGCGCATGGTCGTGGTCTTGCCGGCCCCGTTGGGGCCGAGGAACCCGACGACCTCGCCCCTCCTGACGTCGAAGGAGAGGTTGTCGACGGCCGTCCTGGAGCCGAAACGCTTTATGACGCCCCGGGCCTTCAGGGTTAGATTGCCGTCTGGAGCGGCTGCTGCCGCTGTGTTGTCTATGGTGCTGGTTTCAGGTTGTGGCATATTGGTTAGGCGCGTCTCCGCCGGGGAGACGAGGGCATTATACCAATTTAGGTGTCGCCGCCACTAGTAAGAACGGACGGCGTCCGGATCGGTTAGTGTTGGCGCAAGCCTGGGGGACGGCCCTGTCTATCGCCCGAAGTCTCCTCCGGTCATAGCTTGACCTGCTCGAGGATTTCGCACAGTCTGGAACGGGCCCGCGTCGGCTAGCGGCATTGTGTATCTGAAGCAACGAATCTGAAGGAGGTTGAATTGAGGTCAATAGTCGCCTTGATCGCGGTTGCCGCGGCGCTCGGCTTGACGGCGGCGGCCTGCGAATTGGCGGAGTCCCCGGACTCAGGCTTACCCCGGGCAGCCCCGACCGTCAGGGCGGGCCCAACCATCCAGGCGGCTCCAACAGTTCGGGCAGCCCCGACCGTGCAAGCCGCACCAACTTTCCAAGCGGCCCCGACCATCCAGCCGGCCGGGCCTGGGCAGGTTGAGGCCCCGGCCCCGGTCGAGAGCGTGGAGATCGTCCTAAGCGGCGGGCAGGACTCCGACGCCGACCTCGTTCTTTTAACCGGTCTGCCCAATGCCTGCTACGACCTCGGCAGATACAGCGTCGACGAGTCCACGGCCGTAATCGTCGTCGAGGTGATCAACCTCAAGTCAGGCGGCAACTTCGCCTGCGCCGAGATATACCTGACCGAGGAGACCCGGGTACCGCTGAAGCAGCCCATTGAGGAGTGCGCCGTGTACGACGTGCGGGTTAACGACGAGGCCTACCAGGTGCAGGCTACTGAACCGGGGAGACGATGCGGCTGACGTTCGCGGCGCCGTGACAGGACGGCACGTTGGCTGTCCTCACACCTCGACCAGACCGGTTGAGGCCTGAGGCTCCGGGACTTCCTCGCCGTACTGACGCACCATTTCTACATGGCCGACCACGGCGTCTCGAATCAGCTCGTCCACTTCGGCCCGCGTATCCGCGGCGGCGATGCATCCCGGAAGATCCGGCACATAGGCCGAGTAGCCGTTATCGGTCTTTTCGATGACGACGTTGTATCCTTATGGACGTTCTTCTTGGCGAATCTCGTACAGCGTTACGCCACGGCCGGCTCTTCTAGCCGCAAGCCACCGCTCGAAGGACTTTCTGCTCTCTCCTGATGGACGTCCAACCAGGATACCTTCTACGCTAATATCCTCGTCTAGGTCTTCCCATCGAAACCCCTGACCGTCGCCAATCATTTCCCAGTTGTCGCGTTCATCCGGGGTGGCGTGGACAAGTCTGGGATACCATGACAGCGGCACGGAGATGCTCCGGCCGTCGCTGAGGTCAACTGTTAGACCCTTGTCAGTGGTCGTGATACTCCGAGCCATGGGGACTTCCATTTCAACCGTTGAAGTAGCCATCCCATTCCTCCAGGAAACGTACGCTATGCCGTTCCACTATCCTCTCCACACGACGTAATTCAGATCTTGCGAATCCCCCACCATTCTGCAACCTAATAGGATTCAACCAGAACTTGGCTACCAGATTGTCGCGCGCGACATGTACGTGTCGTGGCTCTGTTCGATCGCTCGCGTAGAAGAAGAACCGATATGGTCCGTCTCTCCATATTACCGGCATCCCTCAACTACCGGTTTTCGATGATGACGCTGTATCTCATGGACGTTCTGCCTGGCGCATCTCGTATAGCGTTACTCCGCGGCTGGCTTTCCTAGGGCGCGGGACGTGCGGTGCTCCCTGTGACCTTTTCGACAGGCTCCAGGCGCAGCCGCAGCCCTAGGGCGTGGGTGACCTTCAGCAGCGTGGCCAGAGGTTGGGTTTCCGTCCTCGGACAGCGTCTCGTAGAGGTTGCCTATGTCCAGCCCGGCGTCATAGGCCGAGGCGCTCATGCTCTGGGCGCGTGCCACAGTATTCAGGGCAACGCGTATGACGCTGCCATCGCCGGGGTCTTGCTCCGCGGACAGCCGGAGGATTTCCTGGGCATCCTCCTCGGTCTCTATGTACTCCGCCGCATTGAACACACTGTAGGTCTCAGGCATTCAAATCCCCTCATTCTGCTCTGCGGCCATCCGCTTGGCTCGCTCGATATCTCGCTCCTGGCTGTCCTTGTCTCCACCGCACAGGAGTACAATCACCTCATTGCTCCCGTCGGATGAAGTATAGACGATACCCCGGCCCGTAGTGGATGCGCATCTCGGACACACCTTCGCCTACCCCACGCACATCCCCAAAGTGTCCCTCGCTAATGGCTACCAATCGAGCAACGATCCGGCGCACTGCATTTCTGTCCCGCAGGCCGCGAAGCCAGCGTCTGAACGTCCCCGATTGCAGCACCTTGATCATGGATGCACTTGAAGCAGCCACCCCACCAGGGCCAGAGCTACTACTGATGCCGTTCGAGAACCTCCTTCTGCATGGCCTTCAGGAGGGCGCCTGGTGACATGGGGAGGTCGCGCATTCTCACGCCGACGGCGTCGTGGACCGCATTGGCGATGGCGGCGAGAGGTGGCACGATCGACGCCTCGCCGACACCTCGCACGCCGAACGGGTGGCCCGGATTGGGCACCTCGATCACCTCGGCGTCGATCATCGGCACGTCCAGGCTGGTGGGCATGCGGTAGTCGAGGAAGCTGGAGTTGAGCAGCCGCCCGTCGTCGCTCATGTAGTACTCCTCGTTCAGCGCCCACCCGATGCCCTGGACCGACCCGCCCTGTATCTGGCCCTCGACATATGAGGGGTGTATGGCGGTGCCCGCGTCCTGGAAGGCGGTGAAGCGGAGTATGGTCACCTTGCCGGTCTCGGGGTCGACCTCCACGTCGACGATGTTGGCCGCGTAGGACCCGCCGACGCCACGCGGGTTCACGTTGGCGCTTCCGGCGACGGGTCCGCCGGTTTGGGTGAGCTGCTCCGCCAGCTCCTTGAAGCTCATGCGGAGCTCGGGGTCGGAGATGTGGTAGAGCACTCCGTCCCGGTACTCGACCCGGTCGGGCGAGGTCTCCCAGATCAGAGCCGCCCGCTCCACCATCTGCTCCTGTATGTCGCGCGCCGCCTCGCAGGCCGCGATCCCGGTCTTGAACGCGACGCCGCTGCCGCCCGTGTTCGAGGTTATGCCGATGGTGTCCGTGTCGGCGACCTGGGGCTTGACGTCCTCGACGGGGATGCCAAGGACCTCGGCGAGCTGCTGCGACACTACTGTCCGGCTGCCTCCGATGTCCACCGATCCCTCCACCAGCATCACCGTACCGTCCGCCTGGACGCTCGCCACCAGGCTGGAAGGACCGGTGTTATTGCGCCAGAAGCCCATCGCGATTCCGCGGCCGCGATTGGGACCATCCAGGGGAGTGGAGTAGTGCGGGTGGTCTCTCACCGCCTCAGTCGTCTCGACCATTCCAATGCGGCTGTTGGTGACGCCGTCGGCGCGCCGGGTGCCTTCGCGGGCCGCGTTGAGGAGACGAAGATCGACCGGGTCTATGTCTAGCATGCCGGCGATCTCGTCGAGGACCGACTCGACGGCAAATGCGCCAATAGGAGCCCCAGGCGCTCGGTATGCGCTGGTCTTGGGCTTGTTGTCGACGACATCGTAGCCGTCGAGCAGCAGGTTCTCGATGTCGTAGGGGGAGAGCATGCAGGCGATGGCTCCCAGGAGTGACGAGCCGGGATAGGCGCCCGCCTCGAAGGCAAGGTATCCCTGGGCCGCCGTGATGCGCCCATCGCCCGTGACGCCGATCTTCATCCGGACGAGGCCGCCGCACGTCGGGCCGGTCGCCTCCAGCACCTCGGACCTGGACATGGCCATCGTCACGGGGGCTCCGCACTTCCGCGACAGGATGGCGGCCACGGGCTCCAAATACGCCGACAGCTTCCCGCCGAACCCGCCGCCGATTTCCATCGGGACCACCTTGACGCGGGAGACCGGCAGGCCGAGCACCTTCGACACCGAGTCCCTGATCCCGAAGTGGCCCTGGCTGCTGCACCAGACGGTGACGTTGCCGTCAGGAGTCCACCAAGCGGTGCCGTTCTGGGGCTCTATGTAGCCCTGGTGGACTGTCCTGGTGCGGAACTCGCGCTCCACGACGATGCCCGCCTCCGCGAAACCTTGTTCAATGTCTCCCAGCTGGAACTGGTGATGGGCGGCTACGTTGGTGCCCTTCGGCGACTCGCCGTCGAGGCCGGAGGTGGTGATGTGGTCGTGGAGGACGGGCGCGTCCGGCGCCATGGCCGACTCCACGTCCGTCACGGCCGGCAGAACGTCGTAGCTCACCTCTATCAGCGACAGGGCCTCTTCGGCCACGTGGGGACTGGAGGCGGCGACGGTGGCGACGGCGTGGCCCTTGTACAGGACCTTGTCCGAGGCGAGGACGTTGTCGCGGACGTACTTCATGCTGGTGAAGATATCCTCGCCGACCTCCGCCAGCGTATCGGCCACCTCTGCCAGGTCGGCCGCGGTGGCGACCGCCCGGACATCCGGGTGGGCCTCGGCCTTGCTGGTGTCGATGGACCTGATGCGGGCGTGGGCGTGGGGGCTGCGCAGCACCTTGCCGTGCAGCATCCCCTGGAGCCGCACGTCGGCGCCGTAGAGCGCCTTGCCGGTGACCTTGTCCACTCCGTCGTGCCTGATCGGACGAGAGCCGACCACTTTGTAGCTCTTGGGGGTCTCGGTTGCGGTCGCCATGCGGCCTCCAATGAGGGTGATATCGGGTCAGGAGCGAGATGTGAAGCGGGGAGCAATTGTAGCATAGCCGCCCGCGACCGGCGGCTATGCGCTATCGTATCGTCACTCCGGCGAAGATCAGAAGGGCTTGACGAACCGAACATCAGTCCGCATAATGGGAAGTGTCACCCTAGGCGCCGAGCCTGAACCCCCGTACCCCATAATGGGAATTCGACAGGATTGACACTTTTCACGGAAAATCGCGGTCCCGCCCGAACAAACCGGCCCGGATTAGCTACGAATCAGGTGTCCAGCAAGTGTCCAGCAAACGTCCAGCAAATGTCCGGCAAGTACCTATGGGGCAGTTCGCACGGGAAAGATGCGGAGGCCGAGATGGCCCACAGGCGAATCAGGACAGGCAATACCAGAGGGAGCTACCTCTGGCCCGACATGGACTATAGCGGGGGCCAGGGCGTCGTTGCCGGTGACCAGGTCTTCCTTGTAGGGGTGACCGGCTTGACTCTCGACTCTCAGGGGTTCGACGGACGGGGCGACCCGGCGGCGCAGGCTGAAACCGCTATGCGGAACGCCAGGGTGCTCCTTCAGGAAGCGGGCGCCGGGGTCGAGGACATCTGCATGACGAACGTGTACGTCACGGAGCGCTCCCACCTGGCGGAGGTCCGCCCGGTCATAGAGCGTCACCTGGAGGGTGTGAACCCGGTCTCGACAGAGCTGGTCGTTAAGTCTCTGGCGGAGTCGTACATCGACTTCGAGATCGACATCTGGGCGGTGATCCCCGCCGACCGCGAGAGAGGACACGAGCGTCTTCTCCTGGGCGGCGCGTCAAGAGCCGTGCGGGCCAACAACCACGTATTTCTCCAGAGCCAGACCGGGCTCGCACTCGACGGTAGCGGCCTGACCGGCAAGGGCGATCCTGCGGCGCAGGCCGAGACGGCGATGAGCAACGTGCGTGTGCTTTTGCAGGAGGCCGGTGCCCGGATGGAGGACATCTGCAAGGTCACGACCTATATTACGGACCCCGCGGCGCGTGAGCTCGTCTACCCGGTACTCGCGCGGCACCTCGAAGGGGTGCATCCGGTCTCGACGGGTATCGTGATGGAGGGTCTGGCCACGTCCGATCTGGACTTCGCGATCGATGTCTTCGCGATGGTCCCGGAGGACGCATCGGATGGACACGAGCGTTTCCGTCTCTCCGCTCCGAACTACCTGCCGGTCCTTGACTATCCGCTGAGCAAGGCCGTCCGCGCCGGGCGCTTCGTATTTCTCCAGGGCCAGACAGGGCTTGCACTCGACGGGAGCGGACTGGTGGGTAGAGGCGATCCTGCGGCGCAGGCCGAGACGGCGATGAGCAACGTGCGGGTGCTGCTGGAGGAGGCCGGAGCCCGCATGGAGGACATCTGCAAGGTCACGACCTACGTCAAGGAGCACTCAACAAGGGAGCTTGTGTACCCGGTCATGGGCAGGCATCTCAGAGGGGTACACCAGACGTCCACCGGAATCGTCGCGAAGGCGCTGGCCAACCCGGAGCTGGACTTCGAGATCGACGTGTTCGCCGCGGTCTCCGGGTGAGGGTGGCCCCTATCTGTCAGCCGCCCATGGGGAACGACATGAGCTCCTCGGCGAAGACGACCTCGCCGTCGTAGACCTTGCTCACGTCGCCGATCCCCTTCTCCATGGCGCCGTGCACCGCGAGGCCCGGCCCGATGTGCGTCAGGACCAGCTTCTTGACTCCCGCGTCGCTGGCGAGCTCGGCGGCATCTACAGTCCCGCATATGCCGGTCAGCCCGTCCTCCTCCCGGTCCATGCGCTCCTGGTCGTCCCAGCACGAGACGAGCATCACGTCGGCATCCTTGGCGAGGTCGGCGACGCTCTGGCACCTCTTGGTGTCTCCGGTGAACACGATGCTTCCGTCGGGTGTATCGACCCTGTAAGCGAGGGAGTCGAGCCACGGCTGGGCGTGCTCCGCGACGCCGGCGGTGACCTCCCACGTGGAGCCTGAGTAGACCTTGCCGGGTGCGATGTCCTTGGCCGTCACCGACGGCGGCGGCCTCTTCCCCTTCCCGCCCCGCAGCTCGTATACGCGCTGGCTTCCCGGATGGTTCACCCGGGCTATCCAGTCGTGGGCAAAGGCGCCCTCGTTCTCGTCGAGGATACGGTGGGTGAGCTGCTCCGTGAGCGTCGGGCCGAAGACCTGCAGCTCCTTCTCGACTCCGATGCTCTGATCCCACCGGCACAGGAGGAAGCACGGATAGTCGACGTCGTGATCGAAGTGGTGGTGTGTGAAGAACAGGTGCGTGACCTTGGTCGGGAAGAGGCCGGACTTGACCAGCTTGTCGGTGGCCGCCGGACCGCAGTCGAACATGATCTGGTCGTCGCCGACCTGCAGGATGTAGGATGTCCCGAACCTGGTGGTCGTGGGTGTAGGGGTTCCGGCGCCGAGGATGAATACGTTTGCCATCTGGGGATGCCTCCGGTCAGGATGGCCGTATTCTACCCGATGGATGGGACCGTCACTCGCCTAGCGACAGCACGACCACGGTCGCGAAGATCACGAGGACTATTGCCCATAGTATGAGTCGGGGGTTAAGCTTCATTCTCACATCACTGACGTGTGGCTGGCCCTAATCCTATCATCGGCATGGCCGGCAGACACCAAGTCTGAAGCTGCGTTCGTGGTTGGAGTCCGCAATGCCGTACACGCTGATCGCGCTGGACATAGACGGTACGATCCGCAGCCCCGAGTACCCGCTGTCCGATCGGACCCGGCTGACGATTGACCGCGTCCGCGACGCCGGAGCGGTGGTCACGGTGGCGACGGGCCGGATGTTCCAGTCGGCGCGCCGGGCCAGCGCGGAGCTTGACCTGCGGTCGCCGATAGCCTCGTTCCAGGGGGCGCACATCGGTGATCCGTCCACGGGAGAGGTGCTGTGGCACCGTCCGCTTACGGAGAGGATGACGCTGTCGGCCCTCGAGGCCCTGGAAGGCTCGGCCCACGAGGTACTGTCCTACGTGGGTGACGACATCTACGCCACCGGGATGACACCCCGGGCTCAGTCTTACGCGGCCAGAAACGGCGTCAACGTGTACCTGGTCGACGACCTGCGAGAGACCGCTGTGCAGCAACCCACCCGCCTTGTGGCTTTTGGGGAAGAAGACGCGACTCGCGCTCTGGAGCTTGAGTTGCAGGTGCGGTTTAGATCCCGGCTCTATGTTACGAGGTCCCTGGCCACGTTTTGCGAGATACTGCACCCGGAGAGTGGGAAGGAGAAGGCGCTGGAGAGGATGTGCTCCCTGCTGGGTTCGCGTCGGGAGGAGGTCGTGGTGTTTGGGAACGGCTACAACGACGTGCCCATGCTGGCTTGGGCTGGCCTGGGCGTGTCGGTCGGAGGCGGCGTCCCCGATGCGCTGTCCGCCTCCGACCGCGTGGCTCGCTCCATTGAAGAAGACGGTGTGGCCCGGGTGCTCGATGAGCTGCTGGAGGCGGGCCTCATATCGGCGCCGAACAACCGGTGAGGTTCCAATGACCCGCAGGCCTAGAATAGTCGTGCTCGGGGGCATCAACATCGATCTGATAGCCCTGACGCCCAGGCTCCCGGAGCCCGGAGAGACGGTCCCCGGCGACGACTTCTATACGACACCCGGCGGGAAGGGCGGGAACCAGGCTGTGGCGGCCGCGAGGCTCGGCGCACAGGTCTCGATGGTCGGAAGGGTCGGCGGGGACATCTTTGGTCCCGGCCTTCTCGACGACCTTCGCAAGGACGGCGTCGACGTGAGCGGGGTGGCGGTGGACCCCGACCGCGCGTCCGGCGTAGCGTTCATCCTGCTCGACTCGGACCGGCAGAACCGCATCGTCGCGGTCTACGGCGCCAACGCGGCCTGCGACGAGGAGCAGCTGCGGGCCGCCTGTCTGGCCATGGACGGAGCCGACGCGCTGCTGCTGCAGCAGGAGACCAACGTCGAGCTGTCGCTGGCGGCGGCAGAGTACGCTCGGAATAAGGGAGTCAGGGTTGTATGGGACCCTGCCCCCGTCCGCGACCTGCCTATCGAGGCGTACTCCGATGTCGACATCCTGACCCCTAACCAGACGGAGGTCAGGGCGCTCTGCGGAATCGAGGTGGTCGACATAGATTCAGCGAAGAGGGCGGCCGTGGCCCTGGTGGAGGAGGGGATACCGACGGCGATAGTCAAACTGGGTGAGCTGGGGGCCTGCTACGCGACAGCGAACGGGTCCGGCCACGTGCCGTCGTTCCAGGTAGAGCCTGTGGACACCGTTGCTGCCGGGGACGCCTTCGGGGCCGGGCTTGCCGTGGCCCTCGGAGAGGGAAGCCCGCTGGAGGCGGCGGTGAGGTTTGGATGCGCCGCGGGCGCGCTGGCCGTCACCAGGGCCGGAGCCCAGGCGGCCATGCCGTACAGGGCGCAGGTGGAGGCCCTACTGGCGGCGGACTGAAGCCAGAGACGCGACGCCTTCCCTGTCCATCTCGCGCAGCAATTCCCTGTTGATCGCCCGGGCGATTCCAGGGCCTCGGTATACGAAGCCAGTCAGCAGCTGAACGGTGGTCGCTCCCGCCTTGATCGCCCTCCAGGCGTCCTCGCCAGTGAATATGCCGCCGCTGGCGTTTATCGCGGCACTGCCGCCTATCTCGGCTCTGACGTCGGCCACCATTGCGACCGTACGCTCGAATATGGCCCTGCCGCTGAGGCCGCCCTTGCCAACGGCCAGCCTGGCGTCCTCCATCGGGTGCGTGTTGGCGACCGTCAGCCCGTCCACTCCGCGTCGGACGCACACGTCTGCAAGGTCCATGACGCGCTCGCGGCGCTCGGAGAGCTCGCCTCCTACGTCGTACGGAGGGAGCTTCACCAAGAGCGGCCTCTTCCTGTCCTCGTTGAGGCGTCCCAGAAGCTCCGACAGGGCAGGGGGCTCCTGAAATACGCGGAGGCCGGACGTGTTGGGCGAGCTGATGTTCAGCTCGACGGCGTCCACGAGCGGCTCGATCCCCCGGTGGCACCTGAGTACGTCGTCCAGGATCACGCCGGAGACGCTTCCGATTACCGGTACGCTCGATGGTCTGCCTCCCGACTGTAGCCGCTCTACCGCGTAGTCGAGGCCCTTGCTCGGGAAGCCGAGCGAGTTGATCAGGGACTCCCTATTCTTGTCGCGGAGAACCCTGGGCTGGGGGTTGCCCGGCTGAGGAAGCGCGACGACCGTGCCGCACGAGACGTACCCGAAACCGAGGGAGGCGAGCGCGGGCAGAACCTCGCAGTTCTTGTCGTACCCGGCAGCCAGCCCGACCGGATTGGCGAGCTTCATACCGGCCAACTCGACGGCGAGCCGGTCGTCCCGGACCTCGAACATTCCGGCAAGAGCCTTCCATAGCCTGGGGTATCTTAGGGCCAGGTCGGCGACCGACTGCGCGCGCTCCGGCGGCAGTGCGAAGAGCAACGGCCTGACGACGGACCGGTAGAAGGCCGGGCTATGAATCAACGATGACCGTGCGGGAGAGCATAGGCGACTCTGGCCGATTATATCAGGACCCTTGCCCGGCAACGCGGGCCTTAGAATGTGCTGGCGGCGTCCGCGACTGAGCCCCACACGCCGGGGCGTGGTGTGATAAGATTCGACCTATGGACATGGTATTCGACAGAGGGAGCAGCGACTCCCCTCGCGGTCACGCCTTTATCTTCTTCAGAAGCTCCTCCGACCCCAAAGAGGTATGGGCTTGCTATCTAGTAATGCTCCCCATCAACGTGGACGTCTCCAAGTACGTCCCGCCGTTCTTGATGGGACAGGTGGCCGACCTGAGTCCCAAGGACCTGTCGGCCTTCGCATTTCCACCTGTGCCCGAGAAGTTCGATGGGCATGAAAGGCTGCAGCGCCTTGCGGAGGTCCGGGGTGACGACCTGCTGTTCTGCGGGTCCCTCAACGTTACCAACGTGGCCTCTATGATGATGCGCGTCGGCGAGGCTGTGCAGTCCTACGCAGACCTGTACGCTAGGCTGGTGCCCATGGCGGAGCCGGAAGCCGAGCCACACGACGAGGAGGAGCTGAAAGGCTTCAGCGTCTCCGAGGTCATGTATGAGCTGATGAGCGACAGCGAGAAGCTGAGCGAGCTGACAAAGCTGGTGGGGAAGCTGCGCTATGCCATGGAGGGCGGCGAGAGTGCACTCGCGCGAGAGGCGGAGTCGGACATCAGGGTGCTCAGCAGACAGCTATCGGAGAGCTACCAGGTAGCCAAGATCGTCAATGCCGCAAAGTTGGGCGGAAACCGTGGCGAGCGGCTGACCGGCCTCTTCCTAAAGCGGTCCTTCCACCTCGTGCAAGAGGAGTACGTTAAGGTGGGCACGGTGGAGGCGGAGATCAGGGCTCTGGAGGCCGAGGAAACCGCCTAGCGAGGCCGCCGAGCAGGCTAACTCGCTGGCAAGGGCCTGTCAGCACTGGACCGCTGGCGTCCGGCGGTTGCTTAGCCATCTTCCTCCCTAACGCTCGAAGCCGTCTGCTGCTCTTGAGCTTCCACCGAATGTAGCCGAGGAGATCGGTTGGAGTGAAGGACATCCTTCCTGATCTGGACCTCTGGCAGGGCCAAGGCGAGGAGATCGCTCTGGCGACCGTGGTTCGGGTCCAGCGTTCAGCCCCAAGACCCCCGGGAGCGCGCCTGTGCGCAACGCGCAGTGGACGCATGTCCGGTTCGGTGAGCGGCGGCTGTGTCGAGGCCGATGTCTTGGTGCGGGCGATGCAAGTCCTGGACACTCGTACTCCAGAGGTCGTTAGCTACGGAATAGCCGATGAACTGGGGTTTCAGGTAGGGCTGAGCTGCGGCGGGTCGATCGATGTTCTAATAGAGCCCTACGTCGTCGATGGTGAGTGGGACGCCTTACGCCGGTCTGTGGAGCACCGTGAGGGGGTCGTCTACGCTGTCGGCCTTTCCCCACCGGCCCTGCTCGGGCGCAAGTTGACCCGGCTGTTCGAGGGCCGGTCCGTCGGCTCCATAGACCCGTCTCTTGACGGCCACATAGCCAGGAAGAGCGACCAACTTCTGAAAATCGGCGGGACGAAGGTAGTCACGCTGCTCTGGCACGGAGAGCAGGCGAGCATATTTCTCGAAGCGTTCCGTCCGCCGCCCAGCCTCCTGATTGTCGGGGCTACCCACACTGCCATCTCTCTGTGCCGCCTGGCCACGGAAGTGGGCTTTCAGGTTTCCGTCATTGACGCCCGCAGCGCGCTGGCAACGCCGGAGCGCTTCCCGGATGCCGGACGGCTAATTCGCGCCTGGCCTGAGGAGGCTCTTGCTCAGGTGCCGCTGGACAGCTACTCTTACTTGGTAGTTCTGACCCATGACCCGAAGTTCGATGTGCCTGCCCTGGCGTGCGCTCTGCGTTCCGAGACCCGCTATATCGGCGCCCAGGGAAGTCGGGTCACCCATGAGGGACGAAAGCAGCAACTGAGACAGCAGGGCTTCAGTGATGCCGACCTTGCCCGCATCCGGTCGCCCATCGGCCTGGATATTGGGTCTCGTACTCCCGCCGAAGTCGCCGTGGCCATTCTCGCCGAGGTGTTGGCCGTACAGTACGACCGGGCCTGAGGCGTCTATGTGGCCGGTTGGTGGGAGTACCGGTGGGGCTCCTGCTCGAACCTTTGCTTGCAGCTCGGGCAGCAGAAGTAGAAGGTGGTCCCGTTGTGGCTGGAAAGGTACCGAGCGCCGACCACGTTGACCGTCATGTTACAGATGGGGTCTGTTGCCTCAGCCTCGGCGGCCTGACCCGCAGGCTCCAGCGCGACCCCTTCCCCGTCGGCACGGATTTGCTGGACTATCTCGGAAAGTATGCTTAGCGCGACCTCTTCCGGCGTCTTGGCCCCTATGTCCAGGCCAGCCGGATACTTGACGCCCTTAAGCGCCTCAGAAGAGACCCCCTTCGCTCTGAGATAGTCGATGACCGCTCGTCCTCTTCTGGGGCTGGCAACCAGTCCCACATAGCTGGCCTGACCGCTGAGTGCCGCCTCAAGCGCCTCCTCGTCGTAATGGCCCATGGTCGCTACCACGACGTAGCTTCGAGGTCCGATCGTTCCGCGAATTGCTTCCAGCTCTTGGACCAGGGCCTCGGCGTTGGGGAACAGCTCTTCGGTGGCGGACGGGTCGCAGACGCAGACTCTGAACCCCAGGCTGCCGCCCAGCGCAGCCAGGCTGCGGGCCGTGGGCGACTGACCGACCACCACCAGGTCGCGTCGCGGCAGAAAAGGCTCCAGATAGATAGCCAGGGTGCCCTCGCTCTGACACGTCATCGGGATCAGAACGGTCCCTTCCAGCCCGACGTCCACCTCTTCAGGGCGGGGTGCCAGGAGCACCAGCCGGGTCTGGCCGTCCTGCAGCGCCTTCAGCGACTCCTGAGTAACCAGCGGCTGGGCGCAGCTTCCGCCAACCCAACCGTGGAAACTTCCGTCCGGCTGGACGACCGCCTTGGCCCCTGCTTTTGCCGAGGTAGGCGGCTTACAGGCCACAACGGTCGCAAGAACGAAGGGCTTGCCACGTCCCTTCAGAACGGTGACCTGTTCCAACAGGTCGTCGAACATCTTTGGACCCGCCGCTACTCGGTCACCCCGTTGTCACGCAGGATCTTCCACACCTTGGCGGAGGTGATGGGGATGTCGATGTTGCGTACCCCCAGATGCCAGAGAGCGTCGACAACGGCGTTCGCGATGGCCGCCGGAGCACCCACGGTAGCCGACTCACCGATACCCTTGGCCCCGAGCGGATGATGGGGAGAAGGTGTGCAGGTCATGTCAGTCTCCCACTCCGGGGTCTCCACGGCGGTGGGCAGCAGGTAGTCCATGAAGGTGCTGGTGAGGTTCTGGCCGTTCTCGTCGTATACGATCTCCTCCAGAAGGGCGGGAGCCAGACCCATCGTCAAGCCGCCGTGCACCTGTCCCTCCACGATCATCGGGTTGATGACGTTGCCGCAGTCGTCCACAGCCACGAAGCGGCGTATCTTGACCTCGCCCGTGCCCTTGTCGATATCGACGACGCAGATATAGCTGCCGAAGGGGGATGTGAGGTTAGGGGGATCGTACGAAGAGTGTGCCTCCAACCCGGCCTCCATTCCTGGCGGGTGGTCCGTATAGGCGGCAAAGGCGATCTCCTGGATGGTCTTGGCTCGATCTGGGGCGCCCCGCACGAAGAATTTTCCGGGTTCCCACTCCAGGTCCTCCTCACCCACGTCGAGGAGATAGCTGGCGATGGCCTTGGCCTTGGCCAGGATCTTCCGGGACGCAACGGCCCCGGCCGCTCCGGCGGTGGGAGTGCTTCGGCTGGCATAGGTCCCCAAGCCGTAGGGTGCCGTATCCGTATCGCCTTCCTCCACGGTGATGTCGCCTACGGGAATGCCGAGCTCCTCCGCGATGATCTGGGCGTAGGTGGTCTCGTGCCCCTGTCCCTGTGAGCGCGTGCCGAACCGGGCCATGGCCTTGCCGGTGGGGTGTATCCGAATGTCGGCGCTGTCAAACATCTTGATGCCCAGGATGTCGAAGTGACGGGAAGGCCCGGCTCCCACGATCTCGGTGAAGCTCGATATGCCGATACCCATCAGATCGCCCTGTGCCCGCTTCTCGGCCTGCTCGCGGCGCAGGTCGGCGTAGTCGATGATCTCCATCGCCTTTTCCAACGCCCCTGGTAGTCACCGCTGTCGTACTCCCAGCCCAAAGCCGATCTATAGGGAAAGGCATCTGGCTTCACGAAGTTCTTCATGCGGAACTCGGCCGGGTCGATCCCCAGCTCGTGGGCCACGATGTCCGCCATCCGCTCCACCGCGTACACCGCTTCGGTCACGCGGAAGGAGCAGCGGTAGGCGATTCCGCCGGGAGGCTTGTTGGTGTATACGCCGTCCACCTCGACAAAGGCGTCCTTGAAATCGTACGAGCCGGTGCATATGTGGAAGAGGCCGGCCGGGAACTTGGATGGGTTGGCCGCCGCGTCGGTATAGCCGTGGTCGGCCACAGTCTTGATTCGCAGGGCTTCCATCGTTCCGTCCTGTCGCGCGGCGACTTCGGCGGAGATGTGGTAGTCCCGGGCGAAGGAGTCGGATATGAGGTTCTCCATGCGGTCCTCGACCCACTTCACGGGATGGCCGGTGAGGAAGGAGGCGGCGATGGCCAGCACGTAGCCGGGGTAGACCGGCACCTTTCCGCCGAAGCCGCCGCCAATGTCCGGAGATATGACCCTGATCTTGTGCTCGGCCAGTCCCAGGTGCCCGGCTACCAGGGCTATGACGGTCCGGATGGCGTGAGGGGCCTGTGAGGTCATCCAAACGGTCAGTTTCTCTTGGACAGGGTCCCACTGGGCCACACAGCCACAGGTCTCAATGGAGGAGACGTGTATGCGAGGTATGTAGATATCCTCTTTGACCGTGATGTCGCTCTGGCGGAAGGCCCTGTCAGTGCTGCTCCGGTCACCGGCCTCCCAGTGCCAGATGTGGTTGCTTTTTTCCTCCTTGTCTTCCCTGACGATGGGAGCATCCGGCTCCAGGGCCGCGAAAGGATCGACCACCACTGGCAGAGGATCGTAGTCCACCTCCACGGCGTTAACGCCGTCGGCGGCGGTGTACCGGTCGGTGGCCAGCACGGCGTCCACCTCCTGCCCGTCGAACTTGACGGTATCCACCGGCAGGACCATCTGGGTATCCCCCATCAAGGTGGGCATCCAGGCCAGGTTGTACTGTTCCAGGTCCTTTCCGGTTAAGACGGCCAAGACACCTGGGATAGCCAGGGCCGCGTCGGTGTTGATGCTCTTGATCCGCGCGTGAGCCATTGGACTGCGCACGATGTCCAGGTGGAGCATCCCCGGGAGCTTGAAATCATCTACGTAGTTGCCCTTGCCCTGGATGAAACGGGCGTCCTCCTTACGGCGGACCGAGTGTCCCATGCCACCGATTTCCGGCGGTGTTCGCATAGTCATTACGCACTCCCCTCACGTAGCTTCTCAGCAGCAGACTGGTAGGCTTTGACGATGTTTACGTACCCGGTGCAGCGGCACAAGTTGCCGGATATGGCCTTCCGAATCTCAACATCGGACGGACTGGGATTGTCTCGCAAGAACGCGATGCCGGTCATCATCATTCCAGGGGTGCAGAAACCGCATTGCAGGCCGTGTTCTTCGGTGAAGGCTTCCTGGATGGGGTGAAGATTCCCGTCCTGGTTCAGACCCTCCACGGTCATGACCTCTCGGCCATTGGCCTGGACGGCAAAGACGGTGCACGACTTGACGGGCCTTCCGTCCAGAATGACGGTGCAAGCTCCACAGTGCGTCGTGTCGCAACCGATGTGAGTACCAGTAAGGCTCAGCGTCTCGCGGATGAAATGGACCAGCAGGAGCCTGGGCTCCACCTCTCCAGCCTGTTCCTCTCCGTTAACCGTAACCTTGATCTGGACTGTGGACATGTTCAATCTCCCGGGGCGGGCGAGGCTGCCCGCGCCACTAGCTGACTCGCTCTAAAGCGGTACGGAGCGCCCGACCGGCCAGTACTCTAACCATGTCGCGCTTGTAGTCTTCGGAGCCTCGCAGGTCCGCGATCGGCTCAGCTTCCTCCGAAGCCAGCCGTGCGGCTTCGCGAATGGTCTCGTCGTCCAGCATTTTGCCTACCAGGAAGGACTCGGCGTTTTCGGCCTTGATGGGCACCGAGCCGGAGTTGGTGAGGCCGATGCCTGCCTGCTGGCACACTCCGTCGGCAACGGTGATCGCGACGGCGACCCCTGCGGTAGCGTAATCGCCCACTTTTCTCTCCAGCTTTAGGTAAGCGCCGCCGCTGCCTGGCGGGGGTGTGGGGACCCTGATTTCGGTGAGGATTTCGCCTTGATTGAGCGCAGTGGTGAGAGGGCCCTCGAAAAAGTCAGACACCGGGATTACCCGCTCCCCGGAGGCCCCTCTAGCGACCACTTCCGCTCCCAGAGCCAGCATCGTGGCCGGGTGATCGTTGCCAGGGTCTCCGTGGGCCAGGTTGCCGCCTACCGTAGCCATATTGCGGACCAACGGATCGGCTATAACGGATGTCGTGTCGTGGAGGATGGGGTACTTGGCCCGGACGATTTCCGAAGTGTCCAGGTCGGACTCCCGGGTGAGGCTTCCGATGCGAAGGGAGCCGTTGTCTTCACTGATGTCATCCAGCCCTGGAACCCGGTTAATATCCACGATATACGCAGGTGTGGCCAGATGCAGCTTCATCAGCGGAATCAGGCTTTGGCCCCCGGCCAGAACTTTGGCTTCGGCGCCGTGTTCTTCAAGCAGGGAAATCGCTTCATCCAGCGTTTCCGGGGCGAAGTACTCAAACTGCGGTGGAATCATGAGATCCTCCTTTTCCACGCCGGGGAAGCCTAACGTAACACCGGCGGGAGGCGAAGTCAACGCGACTTCCCCGCGAGCTGGGAGTCGGAAAACCCCGAAGAACGACTTACTTCACAGGTTCGTCTTGGGAAGCTCCTTGGTCGGGTCGACGAATGGCACCCGCACTACCTCGGCATCCACAATGCCGTCCTTTGGCAGCTGGACTTTCACGCGAGTCCCCTGTCTCCAGTGAGATCGAGGCATGACGGCCAGCGCTATGTTCGACCCCTGAATCGGCGACCAGAAGGCGCTGGTCACGTAGCCGACGTCGTCGCCGGAGGCGCTGTCCTTGACCAGGTAGAAATCTTCGTTGTACCAGACGATCGGCTCGCCGCCGACCCTCAGGCCGACCAGGCGCTGCTGGACTCCCTCTTCCTTGATCCTGCCCAGGGCCTCTTTGCCTATGAAATCCCCCTTGTTCAGGTCCACCTGCCAGCCAAGCCGGACCTCGTACGGATTGTTCTCGATGTCCATGTCCTGGCCGTAGGACAGGATTCCGGCCTCCAGTCGACGGATGTGGCTGGGGGCGATAACACCCAGGTTGAACTCCTCCCCTTGCTCCAGGATGTACGGCCAAACGTCGTCCGCATTGAGCATGGCGTCGTGCAGGTATATCTCGAAGCCGACCTCGGCGGAGAATCCTGTGCGCGAAATGGTGACTGCATGGCCGTTCAGGGTGTCGTGAATTAGGTGGTAGTACGGGACTTCCCTTATGCGAGGGCCGAACATCTTCTCCATCAGCATTGCCGACTTGGGCCCCTGAATTTGGACAGGAGACACGTCCATCTCGTGGATGTCCACGTTGAACTTGCCGGAGGAGTTGACGCCCTGGGCCCACAGAAGCAGGTCGGAGTCGGAGATGCTGAACCAGAACTCGTCGTCGGCCACTCGAAGCAGTACCGGATCGTTGATGACGCCGCCGTACTGATTGCAGAGTATTACGTACCGGGCCTGCATCGTAGGCACCACGGCGTGTACGTCGCGGGTGATCAGCATGTTCACGAAATCCGCCGCGTCAGGGCCCTTGATCCTGATCTGGCGCTCGACCGCCACGTCCCACATGCTGACATGCTCGGTGAGGTACTTGTACTCCGCCATCAGGCCGCCATCTTCGGGTCTGATGTACGCCCGTGGGTGGTACTGATGGTTGTACGTCGTATAGGCCCAGCAGCCGGCCGCCTTCGACAGGTGCCACCAGGGGGACTTCCGAACGCGGGTGGAGATCAGCATCTGGGCGTCGCTGTTGCCGCTCTGCCGCAGATTGATCGGAAGTCGGCGCCGTTTGAGACCTTCGATTACTAGAGTCTGAGCCAACTATGAATCTCCTTTAGTTATCGACTTGGTTTGGACTGTGGTCGCAGTCCTGGGCCATATGAAGCGTGACACTCCTTCGATGTTCAGGCGATGTCGACGGTCGTCTCGCCCTTGTCCAGTACTCGCTTGACATCGGTCGCGAACTCCACAAGCTCGGACTCATCGGGTACGCCCGTCGAGTTGAGCCTCTCCTTAAACTTCTGAAACAGCCAGTCTTCCTCCCGGCCGTGCGGGAACTCGAACAGGTCCCGGTCGAACTGCGGCAGCTCACCCGGGCCGAAGTGGCCCTTCCCCGCCATCGAGTAGCCCTCCAGGTTCTCGGTCCCCTTGCCGAGCACCTCTCCCGTCTGTACGTAGTGCTCCATTACCGGTTTCATGCCGTACCGCTGGATCGGGCAGACTATCATGCAGACCGCGCATCCGTGGTAGGTAACGAAGATGGGCCTGCAACGGTCGTATATGAGCTTATTCTTCTCGACCCCTCGCCACCACACCTTGTCGCGGCTGATTGCCCGGCCCGGGCATCGGTTGACGCAGACCTGGCACTTCTGGCAGAACTTGTGGATGCCGTAGTCCTCCGGCTTGTCGTAGGTCACCGGCGCATCGGTCGTGACGAGCATCAGCCGCGACCGGGACCCGAAGTGAGGCGACAGGAGCTGGCCGTTGGCGCCCAGCTGCCCCAGCCCGGCGGCGACGAACAGGGGGATGTACGGCCCGCCGTTGTCGCTCCCATCGTGGACCTGGGCGTGGCACCCCCTTGTCCTCACGTAGTCGGCGAGCCCCAGGCACATGTTCATCTGGATTTCATAGGTCTCGAACCGCGCTAGATCGGCCTCCAGGCCGGGGCCGGTCTGGGTCTTGCGGTAGTCCTGCTCCACCGCCAGACAGATGGCGTGTTGATACTTGGCCCAGCGCTTCTTGCCCTTGAAGGTGTAGTGGCGGTCGTACCTCGTGAAACCGATCTCCCCGAAGCCTATCTCCCGCGCGAGTCGCCGGATGTCGTTCGTGAGGTCTTCGCCGGGCACGGGCGTTCCGGTAGGCTCGACGTCACCGGAGACGAGAGCGGCCTCGTACAGGGGCTCCATGCGCTCTTCCTGCGCTTCGCGGAACTCGGTGAGGTCGTCCGCCTGAGCCGTCCATGCCCACTGACGGTCGGCAGACTTATCTATGGACTGCGTCTCCAGCGGGTGCTCCCTGCTGTAGAAGGCCACGTCCACCGGGTTCTGAGGGACGCCAGGGACCGTGGCGAGGTCCTCGGCGACCGGGATCTCTACCTCATCGTCTCCGTCTTTCCTGCCGGGTCTCGTTACGGTGTGGCTTACGGGCTTGGCCACCTAACCCCTCCATCGCCGACTTGCACGCGAGTTTACGCTCATTCCCTGGGCGAAACAACGCGTATCCAGGGCTCTGGATCCCGCCTTTCGTCGGATGACGGTTATGCAAAGGGCACGTCTTACCCGGCGGATACCCTGGGGATGAACTGAGGAGGGCGCTTTAGCAGCGTGATGGAGGACGAGCTTCCCAACTCGGACTCCGCGGCCGCCACCGCCTCTTCGACGGTCCTGAAGGCCTCGAACCCGCAGCGCCTGGCGACCTCCGGGTCCTTCACGCCGGCGAAGTAGATCGCGCCCAGGTACCTCCGGGGTACGGTCGTGCTGTTCCACATGAAGAACGGGTGCGAGCCGTGGTAGGCGTACCCGTGCCGGTATCCGAAGATGTACTCCGGCCTGTTGGCGAACTCCTCCACGTAGTTCTCCCACAGCAGGTAGGGGTCGGTATCCTCGGCGAGCAGCCTGTCGTAGAACTCCCTGTAGGGGGCGAACCTGCGCTCGTCGAACGTTGCCTCCAAGGGATGGGCGAGAATCGCGATGCCGCCTTCCCGCACGACCGGGGCGCCCTGGAACTGCATGACCGTGTTGGCCATGGCCTGGTTGGCGACCAGGATGGGGTTGATGGTCGAGAACTTCGAGTAGCACTCGGCGCTGTTTGCGATTCCGGCTATCAGGATGTCCGACTGGCCCTCGACGTCGACCACGAGCTGGTCCTGAATTGCCTCGAGCGTGTGCGGGTGCACCTCGGTCGGGTGGCCCGCGTTGACGGCGATCAGGTCCTTCTCCGGTTCGGAGTTGTCGTAGACCGTTTCGACCGTGAAAAGCCTGCGGCCCTTCTCTTCGAGCGCCTTCTCTATCAGCTTGCCCTGCTCCCAGACCAGCTTCTTGAAGGCGGAGCTCTTCGGGTCGTCGACGGACTGGCCCGACGCGGCCGGCCAGGGCCGATGGTGGTGGCGGATGCTCCGGAAGGTGCCGAGGCCCACAGCCGTGGACTTCCACCCGCCGTTGAACGGGGCCCACATCGTGTTCAGGTAGATGAACTGGTCGGAGTCGATGACCGCCCGGTTCACCTCGACGTCGAAGCCGCGCCTGGTGTAGCCCAGGTGAACGAGCTGCTCAGGGTCCTCGGCGTCGTGGCAGTAGAGGTGGTTGTAGCCGAACCTGAGCACGAGATCGCGGCCCAGGAAGGTCTCGATCTCGGTGCGGCTCAGCTTCCGGTGCAGTCCCTGGGCGCACAGGAGGCGGATATCCTGGCGGTCGACGCCCGCCGCGAGAAGCTCGTCGACGATCAGCTCGATGGCCACGCGTCGGAAGTCGGTGCGGCGCGTTTGGAAGTAGGAGCCCGACGCGTCGTCGAACGCGATGGTGACTTTGGCCTTCGGCCCGACGAGCTTGCGGAGAGGCTCGTGCGCTATCGGGTTCTCTATGGCGTCGCGCACCGCCGATTTAATGTCGGGGACGGCCGGACGGGGCCGCTTCGCGGTGATCGTGCGCGTCCGCTCCGGGAGCTGGACGGCGATGGTCTCGTCGCCGTAGGCGATATGTTCGGTGCGTGTTGTTGCCATGGCCTCAGACCCCGTGAGTATACCGACAAAGACGGTGTCCCGCATCTGATGTATAATTCGCGTCCGCCGCTCGGCATGTTTGACCGGAGATCTCTGCTTGGCCTACCTGGGAACCCAACTGCTGCTTGATCTGAAGTGCTGCAATCCGAAGCTGCTGGACAATTTGGAGTTCGTCAGGAGCACCCTGATAGACGCGGCCCTGGCGGCGGGCGCGACAATCGTGGGAGACAGCTTCCACAGAGTCGAGGCTGGGGGCGTGACAGGCGTCGTCGCAATCGCCGAGTCTCACGTGAGCGTGCACACATGGCCGGTCCATGCCCAGGCCGCCGTGGACATCCTGACGTGCGGGCCGAGCCTGAAGCCCCGACTCGCCGCCGACCTGATCATCGAGGGCTTGGAGTGCGCGGAGGCCGTCGTGACAGAGGTCCGCAGAGGCATGGTCGGCGAGACGGTCGCGGCCAGCCTTCGATGACCAATCCTTGGATGCAACCGCCTCGCGGGCGGTGGCGCTACGAGAATATTGCCCCGGACCTGGTGCAGGCCAAGCGTGTAGACCGCGTGCTGCACTCCTCGAAGACCCGGTACCAGGAGGTGATGATAGTCGACTCGGCCTGCTTTGGCCGCGAGCTGGTCCTGGACGGCAAGACACAGTCGAGCGAGGCTGACGAGTTCGTCTATCATGAAGCCCTCGTCCAGCCCGCGATGGTCACGCACCCCGGACCGCGTACGGTCTTCATCGCCGGCGGGGGAGAGGGCGCGACTGCCCGCGAGGTGCTATCGCATCGAACGGTCGAGAGGGTCGTGATGGTCGATCTGGACGAAGAGGTGGTCGATATCTGCAGGAGGTTCCTGCCCAATCACCACAGGGGCGCCTTCGACGACCGGCGGATGGAGCTGCATCACCAGGACGCCTTCGAGTACCTCCGCGACTGCGAACAGGCTTTCGACGTGGTTATCGTCGATGCCCCTGACCCTCTGGAAGGAGGGCCTGCTTACCAGCTCTATACACAGGAGTTCTACGGCCTGGTGCGCGAGCGATTGACCGCGGATGGGCTGCTCGCCGTTCAGGCCGGGCCGACCGGGCCCGCCCTCTACAAGACCTACTTCTCGGCGGTGGTAAACACCATCGCCTCGGTGTTCCCGACGGTGAGAGCGAGCGAGGCCTTCATACCGGCCTTCGGCACCACTTGGGGCTTCGCGCTCGGCTCGCTGGGGGCAGACCCGCTATCGAAGACTCCCGCCGAGGTCGACCGGCGGCTGGCGGAGCGCTGCGGGTCTGACCTGCGGTTCTACGACGGTACCACGCACCTTGGGATGTTCGCGCTGCCCCGGTACCTGCGCCGCGGCCTGGAGGCCGAGACCCGGGTCATCACCCGCGACGACCCTCTATTCGTCGTGTAGGTCGGGGACTGGGGTCAGGCTGTCGCCGGAGCAGTGGCGGGGCAGGTTGGGAACACCTGCGGACGGTTAAGGTGCGGTTCCGGGCAATTTCGGGCGATTGTGGGACAGTTGATTTGTAGCTAATCCAAGCCGGTTTGTTCGGGGCGGGGCCGCGATTTTCCGTGAGAATGTTCCATTTTGTTCCAAACTGTTCCACTTCCCCTTTAACCTGAAGGGGGGTCCAGGTTCGTCACGGGTGACGATGCTGACTATCGGAATTACACGTACTACCGTTCTGTTAGTCAAGCCCCGATTTCCCCTCAGGGGTCCGGGCAGGCTCTAACACTGGAAACACAATGGCCTCGTGAAGGTCACACAGATGGATGAAGAACGGCGACGGCGGCCTGCTGCAAGGGGGTAGGCGGGTTTCAAACCCGCCCCGCAGCATGAGTGGTGTTGCTATCTTTTTCCCAGTAATGACGGAAGGGGTGCAGCTTGGTGAAACCAGTCATAGACACGCTGGTGTTCGACTTCGACGGCGTGATCATCGACACGGAGGTGCCTACCTACAATGCCTGGCAGGAGGTCTTCGAGTCGTTCGGTCAGTCCGTGGACAGGGCTCTCTGGTCTGAGATCATAGGCGGCGGCGAGAAGCTCTTCGACACGATGGCGCACCTCGAAAGCATCGTTGGGCCGCTGCCTGACCGAGAGGATGTCCGCAGGAGAAAGAATGAGCGCACGCATGAGATGATTGCCGAGAGTGCCGTGTTGCCCGGGGTGGTGGACTATCTCTTCGACGCTCGCAGGCTTGGTATGAAGCTGGCCGTCGCGTCCAGCTCCTCGCGGGACTGGGTCGAGGGCCACCTGGCAGAGCGAGGTCTCCTGGAATACTTCGCAGCGATCGTGACGCGGGACGACGTTTCCAAGGTGAAGCCCGATCCGGCCTTGTACACGACCGCCGTCGCGCGGGTCGGGTCGGAACCGGCCAGCGCGTTAGCGGTAGAGGACTCCTTCAACGGCGTCACCGCTGCCAAGCGGGCCGGGCTCCTCTGCGTCGCGGTCCCCAACGAGATGACCCTGGACATGGACTTCGGACTGGCCGACGTGCGACTCGGCTCACTCGCGGAGGTGCCGCTTGAGGCGCTTCTGGACAGGCTGGAAGGGCTCCGAGACGGCCCAGGCGTACCCACTTTGTAAGGGGCAATCCTCACATCACACGAATCTTCGGGTCTTGACAAACAGAACGCCTGTCCGCATGATGTTCTTATGTCCCGATCCCCTTCCAGCATTGCAGTGCAGAGCCCGATCCGTACTTCATACGGGAGCCTGCCTCCCGGACTGTCAAGTAAATGTCCAGTAAGTGCCCAGTAACTGTCCAGATTCTGTTCAGTTTGTGTCCAGGAAGTGTCCAGTATCTGACGTCCGAGTGGGAGCCTCCAGCTATGAGATTGTACGAAAGTGGACAGTTTCAGCAGTTTTCGGCGAAGGCTGCGAACCCCAAGCCGCGTACTCGATACCTGGAAGTCAAAAGTGGATACGCGTGAGTCCGAGATGGCGTTGACCACTATTGGGGCGGCAAATATACTGGCGGCGCGTTCTGGGTCCCCATGGGACGCGAATCCGCCCCGGGGTGCCATCTTTGAAGATAACTGACGTCACCACTACTGAGCTCTACTACCCCGACGCCCAGCCGACGCAGGACTCCACGGTGCCGGCCCCGACCAGCGGCAGGGGCCAGCTGTTCATCCACCTGCACACGGACGAGGGTTTCGAAGGGCTGGGCATCTGCCAGTCGTCCCCAGGAGTCCGGCAGGTTGTGGAGTCCGGGCTCAAGGGCGTCCTCATCGGCAAGGACCCGTTCTGCATAGAGCGGCTGTGGGAGGACATGTTCTGGCATGTGCGGGGCTACGGACGCAAGGGAATCGCCTTCCTGGCCATATCAGGCGTGGACATCGGTCTGTGGGACCTCAAGGCCAAGGCGCTGGGAGTGCCGCTCTACCGGCTGCTGGGCCCGTACGCCGATTCGGTGCCCGTGTACGGCAGCGGCGGCTGGACCAACTTCTCCGAGGCCGAGCTGGTGGGGGAGATGAGGGGCTACGTCGAGCAGGGCATACCGCGGGTCAAGATGAAGGTCGGAAAGGACTTCGGGAGGTCCGAGCGCGAGGATATTCGGAGGCTAGCTGCGGTGCGCCAGGCCGTCGGCGACGACGTGGCGATCTATATCGACGCCAACAACGGCTACTACGCCAAGCAGGCCGTCTACATGGCCAGGGAGTTCGAGCAGTACCAGGTGGGCTGGTTCGAGGAGCCGGTCCTGGCGGACGACATCGCGGGTCTGGCCGAGGTCAGGAGGAGCACGAATATCCCGGTGGCCACCGGCGAACACGAGTATACGAAGCTGGGATTCAAGGAGCTGATCGCCGCGGGCGGCACGGACATCGTCCAGCCCGACGTCGGACGGGTAGGGGGGGTGACCGAGTGGATGAAGGTGGCCCACATGGCCCAGGCCTTCAACCTGCCGGTAGCCCCTCACGCCGTCCAGCTCGTCCACCTGCACCTGGCTTGCGCGACTCCCAATCTCAAGGTGGTCGAGTACATGAACACGTCGCTGGAGACGGACGCGATGTGGTACACGGACTTCCCGAGGCAGGAAAACGGGATGTGGTCGCCTTACCCGGACAGGCTGGGGCTTGGCCTGGAGCTTGACCCGTACGCCGTAGAGAAGTGGGCGGTGTAGGGGGGCGTTAGCCCCAGGGCAGGAATCGCCGCCTGCGCAGCCTGTGTCCCAGGAACTCCTCGACCTCGCTCAGCTTCAGGCCGATCTGACTGGCGACCGACGCCGTATCGTCGAGAATCCAATCGGGAATCTCGCTGCGCGTCCGGGACGCTCCCATCTGCGCCGTCCCTACGATGATCATGTCGCCTGAAACTGTCCAGGCCCCCTCGGGCGGCTTGCGGTCTTTCGTGTACCTGTCGCGGCTCAGCAGATTGTTGAGGACCTGTCGCGGCCTGTCCCATGCGCGCTGCTGGTACTCCTCCAGCGTCATCGTGCTGCACCAGCCGGGCATCGCAACGCCCTCCGGCAGATGCTCGCGAAAGACCTCGCAGAGGACCGTCGACGAGAGGTGCAGCACGTCGGCGTCCGCCAGCGACCGCTGATCAGACGCCCTCAGGTCGTCGATCTTCTCAACACACCTCTTCAGATATTCCCGGTACAGGGCCGTCGTCATCCCGTCGCGTATGCGGGCGATGGAACGCTGGAGCCTGTTCCGGGCCACCGTCTGATCGCCGGGCAGAGAGGTGCGGGTGTAAATCATCAGGCACCGTTTGACGATCTCGTCCTTGAAGTTGCGCGTCTCCGCGTTCATCGACAGGGCGAAGCACGGATGCTCGGGGTCCGTGATGTAGTCCTGTTTTATGACCTCCTCGGCATGGCGGTTGAACCGGTCTCTCGTCACGTCGTCGAAGACGACGGGGAACCGCTTGAAAGTGCCCTGAAGGGCCCGCAGGTTGGTGCGGGTGAACTGCTCCGTGCTGACTATCCGAGGGTGGGAGAACATCGATGTCATTAGGATCTCGAGGAGGCTTGTCTTGCCGCAGTTGCTCGAGCCGTACAGCACGGCGAACATGGGCTGCTCGAAGCTGAAGGCGTTCGATCGGAGAGCGAAGTTGCGCAGGTCGCAGAGCAGGGGCGAGAAGTAGAACCAGCACATGAAGGTGAAGTAGTCCCGTTGAAGCCTGGGCACGTCGCCTTTGAACCCGTTCTCGTAGTTGCCGAAGAACTCCATCCAGCGTCCGGCATCTCGTCGAATGTCCTCGGGATCTGCTTCGAGACTCATGACCTCGCCCGACAGGACGAACTGGCGCCCGTCGTGCGAGAGAAACATGTTGGGCCTGTCGTCCTCGCTGGGGCGAGACCGGGATATGGTGATCGATTCCTTGACTATCCTGGGTGTGATCGAGACGTGCCCGTTCCTGTCGGGTCTGACCTCCGCCAGCACGCGCCTCAGCGGAGCCGCTACCTTGACGACCGTTTCGAGCACTCGGGGCAGCGAGACCTCGGCCTCTTCCTCGCTCTCAGCGGGCACGTAGATGCGGAGGTCCTGCCCGCTCTCTTCGACCTGCTTGAGCGCCGGTATCTCCTCAACAGGGATGCGCTCCGCCGGTATGGGCTTGCTTCGCGGCGTCAAGCGGCTCGCAGCCACGCTGCGAACGGCCTCGTATTGCGCGACGTAGTGACTCCATGCGGTGTCATCGTTGTCGAACACGATGAGCGTCTCCGCCTGACGGCCTGAGAAGGCGGTCTCGGACAGGTTGGCCGAGCCGACGATCACGCGGCGCATGTCGTCCCGTTCGAGGAGGTATATCTTGGCGTGGGCGATCTTGTCCTTAACGACGAAGAAGCGCGCCTTGTTGGCGGCGACGCGGTCGAACAAGGCCTGACGACGCCCGTCGGAAGTCGTAACTCCCACGAACGCCTTACTTAGCTGCTCGTCAACGGTTGTCTGAAAGGCGAGAACGTCGCCGAGGTCCGGCCGCACGATGCCCTGGTGTCCGAAGACGCATTCGAAGTCCTCATACTCGAAATCGCGCAGAAGGCCGACGATCATTCGTATGCTGGCCGTGTAGGTCAGCGCCTTCATGGACTTGAAGCCGGCGAAGAGGTTGATGTCGAAGGGCTCTGTGTGCTCTGCCCGGGCGCGTACGACCGACAGGCCCGCGTCGCGTGTCAGGGACTCGGGGTCGTCGAATCCCATCCTGGGCTGGCGTTGCGGAGTGGGCGGCACTGAAGCCTATCCTGCCCTGATGGTGCGGACGCCGTATCTGGGGATGTCGGGGTCCTCTGTGACGATGATGAGGCCCTCGGCCTGGGCCTGGGCCACGAGCATCCTGTCGAAGAGGTCGCCGTGGTGTCGCGGGAGGCCTCCCGGCTGCTCAGCGTGATGGAACGTCACGGGAAGCTCCTTGAAGCCATCCCTCCTGACCGTCCCTCCCACGTCGCCCGGAAAGCTCAGCTTTCCCAGCGCCCGCTTGATCGCGATCTCCCCGATAGTCGCGGCGCTGACGAAAACTTCGTTCTCCGGGTTGGTGATACTTTCACGGGTACCCGCGCCCAGGCGAGGGCTGTTCTCGACGGCCCATATCAGAACGTGGGTGTCTAGCAGCAACCGCTGCATCCTTGCTTACCCGGGCCAGCCCGACGACGCTATGACTGCCTCATCGAACTCCGGCAGCGTCTCGTCGAAGTCGGGCGCCACCCATATCTTGCCCTTCAACGACCCCAGCCTGCGCGGCTTCCTCTCTTCACGGTAAGGCACGAGGTTCAGGAACGGCTTGCCGGCTTTGGCGATGATGACCTCCTCGCCCTGCCAGGCTAGCTCGCCGAGCCGGGAGAGCTGCGATTTTGCTTCGTGCATGTTGACCTGCATCAGAGTCACCTATTAGCTAAGCTAAGCTAAGTCAAACACCGTGAGCGTGAGCGGTCAAACGGTCTTGTCGACGCGGCTGGGGACTGGATTCCGGTCTCCGCTGGAATGACGGTGGTGGGTTAGGGACGATCCTAGTACCGTTTCAATCTGAATATGATGGATAGATGTGTTGAAGTTTAGTACGAGCGTCCTGAGTGGAGAAGCGCCAGTCTATGACGGCGACAGCCTCATTGCGCTTACGTTCCAGCGCCGAGACCTCTCGCTTCAGTATCACCTCGTCGCTGATTCGACGGTTGAGACACTGGTTGCTAAATACGCTCAACTCTATCTCAGCCATGTTCAGCCAACTGCCGTGTAGGGGAGTGTAGTGGAACTCCAGGCGCTTGGCGATGCGCCGCGCTTCGGCTGGCTTGAAGGCATCGTACAACGAGCCCAGCTTGTGAGTGTTGAGGTTGTCCAGCACCAACCGTATCGTCTCTGTGTGAGGGTATGCATCATCAACCAGCCACCTCATCTGATGAGCGAAGTCCACAGCAGTGCGCCGCTCGGTCACCTCGACATGCCGCCAGCCAGCTTTCGGCTCACAGAACATGAACAGGTTTCGAGTGCCGTTTCGCTTGTACTCGTAGTCATATCGTTCCACCCGACCCGGCTTGGCCCCGATGACCGGTCTCTTATCGGCCACCAGTTGCCTGGATGTCTCGTCGAAACAGACCACGGGATGGTCCGGGTCGTAGTCTGCGTGGTAGAGGTCCAGCACGTCCTCCATTCGAGCCACGAACTCCCCGCTCACCTCCGGGATGCACCACTCCTTCTTCTTCCACGGCTTGAGTTCGTTTTTTTGAGTATCTGGCGCACCGTCTCGAGGGAGATGCTCTCGGCAAACCCCATCGCCACCACCTTGTCGGCAAGCAGTTGGATCGTCCAATCCGCGTGTCCTTCGGGTGCGTCGCTGCACGCGATGGCTATCAGATGTGCTTCCTGTCTGCCGTCCAACTTGCGCTTCTGTCCCGGTCGAGGGCGCTCATTGAGTGCGCTGTCGAGTTCCTCCTTCACAAACCGCGTGCGCACACGTCCCACCGTGGATGCGCTTATCAATAGGCCGCTGGCGATGTCACGGTCGGTCATGCCTTCGTCCGCCTTCAGCAACACCAGCGCTCGCTTGACCTTACGGGCCGAAGTCTCGCCACGACTCGCCATCTGCTTGAGATGTGTCCGTTCCGACTCGTTCAACTCCACCTTGTACTTGAGAGCAGCCATGTCTTCGTATGTCCTCTCTATAGGATCATACATAAGACTAACCTATTTCTTATACTTGCCAAATACACATGGAACCGGTACTAGGAGTCTGTCCGAGAAACAATGTTCTAAACGATATGCGTCATTAGTGGAGTGTAAAGATGCTAATTACTCCACGACAAGGTCCAGATTGCTGTAAGCAGGTTATTGCGTGGCGGGTTTCGTCTCCCGGAACGAATCCTCGGACAGGCTCCTAGCAATTGACACCGATAGTGTATCATTGAGTACGAACCAGGAGGAGAGGCGGCCATGACCGCAGATGGCACACAGCCCGGACAGGCAGCCTCCAATACACCCGGGAGGGATCCTCAACGAGGAGTTTCTCCGACCGATGAACATCACTCAGTACGGGCTTGCCGAGGCTATTGGCGTGGACGCGCGCCGGATTCATTCCATCGTCCACGGACAACGGTCCATCACGCCAGAGACGGCCCTGCTACTTGCCCGCTTCTTCGGAGATTCCGCTGAGTTTTGGATGGGGCTGCAAAGCCAGTATGATCTGGAGGCCGCTGAGAACCGGCTTGCCCACAGGTTGAGCATGGTGGCGGCTCACTCGGCGGAGTAACCCATTCCTGCTGGTGAAGGACACTGGGTCCCGGCGGAGGCCGGAACGACGGACAAGAGCGCTTTCATACCAACGACCAAGCCCGGAGGACGCCGTTGGCCAAGGTGAGAACGATGTATTGGAAGGAGATCCCGGTCCAGGTGCAGGCCCTGGACGACTCGGGTGTCGTCTCCAGGCAGCTCGACGACCGGTTCCAGGAAGGCGTGGACGCAATCTCCATGTTCGACGGGAGCGGCGGTTCGGACGAGTACCTGGACGCGTGGGAGTGGGGGGAGTACGCGGAGGTCGAAGGTCCGGTGGCGGAGGCCGCGGACGGGCTGGCGGGGTGCCTCAACCGCGGGTTCCCTCAGGACTTCGTGGCGAGGATCCGCGACCTGCACCGCTCCGGGGACAGGGACTCGCGCCCGGGCGCGGTAGACCACTGGATGAGGTAAGGATATGACTACTACGATCACAGAAACGGCACCCACCATACTGGACCGCCTTGCCGCAGGCGACGTACTCGTCTCCGACGGCGGCACCGGAACCTATCTGCAGCAGCACGGCCTGGAGCCCGGGGGCTGCCCGGAGGAGTTCAACGTCAGCAATCCCGAGGTGGTCAGGGGGATGGCGCGAGGGTACTTCGAGGCCGGCTCGGACATGGTGCTCACGAACTCGTTCGGCGGCAGCATCTTCATGCTGGGCAAGTACGGCCACGGGGAGAGCGTGCGCGAGTTCAACCTGCTGGCCGCCGAGCACGCCCGCAGCCAGGCACCCCCAGGCCGCTACGTCGTAGGCTCGGTGGGTCCAACCGGCGAGTTCCTGGAGCCGCTCGGCACGGTGTCGACGTCCGAGATGTACGACGCCTTCGCCGACCAGATCACCGCGCTGGCCGACGGCGGCGCGGACGGCGTGATCGTCGAGACCAAGACGGCGCTGGAAGAGGTGACTCTGGCCATCAAGGCGGCCAAGGAGAACACGGACCTGACCGTGATGGCCACCATGGTGTTCGACAAGGGTCCGCGCGGCTACTTCACTATGATGGGCGTCACCCCGGAGGCGGGACTCGACGGAATGATCGAGGGGGGAGCGGACGTGGTCGGCACCAACTGCGGAAACCGCATCGGGCTCATGGTGGAGCTGGCCGAGCAGATGCGGGCGCACACCGACCACTACCTGCTGGTCCACTCGAACGCCGGCATCCCGCGGATTGAGAGCGGCGAGATCGTATACCCCGAGACGCCCGAATTCATGGTCGAAGGGTTCGCCAAGCTATACGACCTCGGCGTCAACATCATCGGAGGGTGCTGCGGGACGGGCCCGGAGCACATCCGCGTCCTGCATGAGGCCCTGAAGGGCTAGAAACGGAGCTGGCGAGAAGATGACGGAGACGAGAGCGCGAACAAGGGTGACCGACATACTAGACAGGTACGGCAGGTGCCTGGAGCTGGTCCCCACGGACCCGAGCTTCCACGACATCAGCGTCGGTCTGTACGTGAAGGACGGCACCTGCACGGTGTGGACCTTCAGCCGCAAGCCCGGTGCCGACGAGCGCATGACGCAGATCAGGGACCGGCTGGTCAGCCTCGGGGACATGGCGCCCGTCGAGGGCACCGGCAACCAGGCGTATTTTCCCTGCGGCTACCTGCACGTCAGGCCGGTCAGGTTCCTCATGGCCCAGGCGGTCGGTAAGGCGAGGGACTACGCGACTCCGAGCGGCGACATGTCGATCAAGGACTCCAAGACCGACCTCATCCTCAGCCTGTCGGGCGGCGAGAAGGATGGCAGGTGGGTCTACGAGGTCATGGCGGAGGGCGAGGCGAAGAACCCGGCCATGCGTCTGCGCATGGTAGTCGCGGGATTCCTCCGCTACGGGGAGATGGAGAAGGCCGGGAACACCGCGGTCACGTTCCCTTGCGGCAGCCGGCACGACCGGCTGATGCGTCTGCTGCTGCCGTACTCGCGCAACGTCAGCGCCGTCGAGAGCATGATGGAGGCCGAGTCGCTCCGCGGCCAGATGACGACCAACACGCTGGGCTTCACCCCGCCGACATAGGGGAGGGACGGCCCGCTGGAGACATAGTCCGCGTTAACACCAATCGCAAAGGAGAAACGCCATGCCGCTACAGGAGACGATGACACCTCGCGAGCGCGTCATGAACGCACTGGCGGGCAAGCCCGTCGACCGGCCGCCCGTGGCCAACCCGACCAACGTCGGCACGGTCGAGCTGATGGACCTGGTGGACGCCCCCTTTCCCGACGCCTGCCGCGATCCGTACCTGGCCGCGCGGCTGGCCGCCACGGGACGCACCGAGCTCGGCTTCGACGCTGTGATGCCCTACTTCTCGATCATCCAGGAGTCGTCTGCCCTCGGCTGCGAGATGCAGTGGGAGGGCAAGGACAACTGGCCCACCGTCCGGATGTACAACCCCATCTGGAAGGGCCTCGACGACATCGAGATACCGCCCGGCTTCCTGGAGCACCCCGACAACGTCACCGTCACGAAGTCGATCAGCCTCCTCAAGGAGGAGTTCGGCGACGAGGTTGCGGTGATAGGCAAGACGATGGGCCCGTGGACGCTCGCGTACCACGTCTTCGGAGTCGAGCACTTCCTCCTGATGACCGTCGACGATCCGGACATGGTGAAGCGGGCAATGCACAAGATGAAGGAGATATCGGTCCTGTTCGGCGAGGCCCAGATAGACGCCGGGGCCGACGTCCTCACCTTCCCGGACCACGCGACCGGCGACCTGGTCAGCGGGGCGTACTACAGGGACTTCCTGATGGAGCTCCACCAGGAGATGGCCGAGCGGCTCAAGGTTCCCCTGATCCTGCACATCTGCGGGAAGACGCTCGACCGGATCGACTACATCGCGCAGACGGGGATGGCCTGCTTCCACTTCGACTCCCGTAACGAACCCCAGGAGGCGATGGATGTCGCGGGCGGGCGGATCAGGCTGGTGGGCAACCTGAACAACCCGGAGCTGCTGTATGCCAGGGGCCCCGAGGAGGTCCGCGAGGCCGTCTACAAGTGCATGGACGCCGGGGTGGACATGATCGCCCCCGAGTGCGCCATACCGCTGGCGACGAAGCTTGAGAACCTGATCGAAATACCGAGGGCCGTCAGGGCCTGGTGCGACGAGAACTACGACTGATGCCGAGAGTCATCGATTCGCCCGGCCAGTTCACCATCGTCGGGGAGAACATACACGCCACCAGGGTCGTGCTCCGGAGCGGCCGCCGCGCGATCACGCTCGAGGACGGCACGGAGGCCGTGCCGTTCAAGGCCGACGATGGCGAACAGCGCCTCCTCACGGTCCCGGACTGGTTCAAGCAGACCCAGCCCTACGACCAGGGGCAGATCAAGCACTTCCTGATCGCCATGATGAAGGGGATCGGGGACGACCCCGCCGAGCGGGAGCAGGGGGCCGCCTACATCCGGGCCGAGGTCGCGCGCCAGACCGCCAAAGGGGCCGCCTATCTCGACATCAACGTCGACGAGGTCCACTACGACGTGGAGGTGCAGAAGCGGGCGATGCGGTGGACGGTCGAGACTGTCCAGGAGGTCTCACCCGTCCCGCCGTGCATCGACTCGTCGCTGGCGGAGATCATCGAAGTGGGCCTCGAGGCCTACGACGGCAGGGCGGGCAGGCCTCTGGTCAACTCGGTGGCCTTCGAGCGGCTGGACTGCCTGGGCATGGCCGTGGACCACAACGCCCGGATCATGGTGATGGCCACGAGCCCCGACGGTATGCCGGACGACGACGCGGAGCGGGTCGAGAACGTCAGGGGCATCATGGAGCACGTACAGGCGAGGGGCGTGTCGCTCGCCGACGTGTTCGTGGACGGCATCGTCTTCCTGATCTCCGTCGACTCGCAGTACTGCAACCACTACTTCAACGCGGTCCGGAAGCTCAGGGAGATATACGGCACCGAGCTGCACATCGGGGGTGGGCTCAGCAACGTCTCCTTCGGGATGCCCAAGCGCAGGCTCATCAACAAGGCGTTCATTCACCTGGCGCTCGAGGCCGGGATCGACAGCGGCATAATCGACCCGCTGCAGACCGATATCGCGTCCGCGCTGGAGCTGGACACCAGCTCGGAGGCCGTCGGGCTGACCATCGACATGCTGCTGGGGCGCGACGACTTCTGCATGAACTACATACAGGCCTACCGGGACGGCAGGCTCGCCGGGGCTTAGCGTCCCGCCATTTGACAACGCGCGGCTGTGGCCCGAATAATATCCCGTCTGCACTCTGGAGGGAGCCGTCTTCCGCATGCCAATCGTGAACGAAGGTATCATCAGCGAGCTCGGGTACGTCGAGAAGCCCTTCGAGCTCAACCACATCAAGGGGCTCTTCGAGAACACCGACCCGCTGATGCAGGAGACGGCGTACGCGCTGATCACCGGCGACCAGCACGCGGTGGACCGGCTGACCAGGCAGGCCCTGGACGCCGGATTCGAAGCGAACACAGTCCTCGACGACGGCCTCATCGCCGGCATGGCAATCGTCGGCGTGAAATTCCGAGACAACATCATTTTCGTCCCGGAGGTGCTGGTGGCCGCCCGCGCCATGAAGGCCGGGATGTTCCACCTCGAGCCCATCCTGTCCGCGTCGGGTATCGAGCCCGTGGGCACGGTCATCATGGGCACAGTGAAGGGCGACCTCCACGACATCGGAAAGAACCTGTGCATCATGATGCTGAGGGGCTCCGGTTTCGTGGTACACGACCTGGGAGTGGACACCAAGCCGGATGAGTTCATCGACGCCGTGGTCGAGCACGACGCGAAGGTCCTGGGCATGTCGGCGTTGCTGACTACCACGATGCCCAACATGGGGAGGACGATCGACGCCTTCGAGGAGGTGGGCCTGCGCGAGATGGTGAAGATCATGGTCGGCGGAGCTCCGGTGACCCAGGAGTTCGCCGACGATATGGGCGCCGACGGCTACGGTAAGGACGCCATCGCGTGCGTCGAGAAGGCCAAGGAGCTTGTCGGGCTGACATCCGAGCCTGAGCCCGTGTCCGTAGGCTGACCGCCTTGGAACGCGGGGTCGACAGGGAGCGCTACCAGGCCAGTATGGAGCGGCTCCACGCGATCTTCACCGACATCTCCCGTACCGTCAACGAGGTGTCGACTTGGCGCTGCCCCTACAAGAACGTCCAAGACCGGTGCACCGCGCGGTTCGGCTGCCGCAACCAGCTGCGCACCAACATAGCCGGCGAGCTCCCCATCTGCACCGGCAGCGACAAGCTCGACTACCGCTCCGCCTGGGAGGTCTGAGGAGGCCTGCCCGGTGGTAGAATACCGGCATGGCCCCGCTCCGATACGAGGGACGTGAGCTCGACCTGGCCGCCGGGGAGAGCATCTTCGACTATGCCGACGCCCTGAAGGTCAGGGTCCCGACATCGTGCGGCCGCACCGGCGAGTGCCACGAATGCATCGTGGACGTGCGGCGCGGCATGAGCGCGCTGTGCGGGCTCACCGAGGCGGAGGCCTTCCTGAGGGACAGCTACCGGCTGGCCTGCCAGGCTCTCGTGATCGACCCCGGCGCCGACATAGAGTTCGCTGTCCTGCGCCGGCAGCCGCGCATCCTCACCCGGTCCATCGAGCGAGATGTGGAGCTCAAACCGCTCACCGTGCGCCGAGGCGACGACGTGTACTTCGACGGCGAACGGATCGACGCTTACAGGGGCCGGATTCTGGGCCTGGCCATCGACGCGGGCACGACGACCGTGGTGATGAACCTTGTGGACCTCGAGTCGGGTGCCGTGCTCCACACGGCTTCCTTCGAGAACCCGCAGAGGTTCGGCGGCAGCGACATCATGCACCGCATCTCCTACGACGGCGGGGAGTTCCAGGGCGAGCTGCAGCAGGTCATGCTCTCCGCCTTCAACTTTGAGATCGGGGAGATGAGCCGGGCGCTTGGCATCCACAGGCGGCGGATCTACGAGGTCGTGATCGTTGGCAACGCCACGATGCGCGACCTGATCTTCGGCCTCGACGTCCAGTCGATAGGGCAGAGGCCATACAAGTCGGTCACCGAGCTGGAGATGCTGGACGGTCTACGCGACTCGACCACTCTCAACGTAAAGGCCGCCGACCTGGGGCTTCGGGTCTTCCCTGGGGCCAACGTCTACGGCGGGCCGCTGGTGGGCTCCCACGTCGGGGCCGACGTGGCCGCGGACCTGCTCGCGATCGGCATGGACCGCCGGGAAGAGGTCGTCATGCTCGTCGACGTCGGCACCAACACCGAGGTCGTGGTAGGCAACCGGCACAGGATGATGGCCGCCTCGTGTCCCGCTGGGCCCGCCTTCGAGGGCGGCCAGGTCACCTACGGCATGCCGGGTTACGACGGGGCCATCGAGTCGGTCAGTCTCTCCAACGGCACGCCTGAATGCCGGACTATAGGGGGCGTCGAGCCCGTGGGCATCTGCGGCTCGGGGCTCGTCGATCTGCTGGCCGAGCTCAGGCGCACCGGCCGGATGACCCACCTCGGCGTCTTCCCGAACGGCGACCGCGAGTTCTTCTTTGCGCCGGAGCACCGGATGTCGCTGTCCAGGGCGGACATCAGCGCGCTCGCACAGGCCAAGTCGGCCAACTACTCCGGCCAGTACATCGTGCTGCGCAGGTACGGCGTGACCATCGACGAGGTGTCCGGGCTGTACCTCGCGGGCGGCTTCGCCAACTACGTCGACGTCGAGAACGCCGTCGGCATCGGGTTCATCGCCTCAGTGGCGCCTGAGAGGGTCGTCAAGGCCGGCAACGCGTCCCTGGAGGGGGCCACCCTGATGCTCGTCTCCAGGGAGATGCGGCGGACGGCTGAGGAGATGTCGAGGCGAATCGAGCACGTCGAGCTTGAGACCACTCCCGACTTCTTCGACATATTCGTGGAGGGCTGCATGTTCAACCCGATGGCTCTGTCGTAGGCGAGTGGTCAGGGCCCACGGCTTGTAGTAACTTTAACCAGGCAGACCCCATCCCATCCGAGGACTGCGATGATGAATCCTGGGCCACCTCGGCTCGGGCCTGACCCTTTCTGAGACTGGCATCATGCCTTCAGCCTGATCTGTCGACTCGAGTCGAGGTGGCAGCCGAAGTGCCTTTGGCAAGGCGAGCAGTGACCTTATAGGAGCCTGGCCCCACGCCCCATCGCAGTCTTGTCCGCTCACCTGGCCGGCGCGCAATCCTCCGGGAGGTAGAAATGACAGGAGTCGTCGGTCATGAAGGTAGTCGTGGTGTTGAGCTGGTCGTCGGAGTCGACACCCACCAGGATGAGCATGTGGCGGTGGCCATTGACCGTCAGGGGGTCCGCCTGGGGGAGCTTCACACAGTGGCGACCACCCATGGGTATGAGGAGCTCGAACGGTGGTCCCGGGGCCTGGGAGAGATTCATGCCTTCGGGATTGAAGGCACCGGTTCCTACGGTGCCGGAGTCGCCCGATTCCTGACCAGTAGGGGCCATACCGTAGTGGAGGTCAACCGGCCCGACCGGTCAACCCGCTATCGGAAGGGGAAGAGCGATTCCACTGATGCGGAGATGGCAGCGCGTGCTGTGCTTGCCGGAGTAGCCGATGCCACTCCCAAGTCAGGTGAGGGTGAAGTCGAAATGATCCGTATGTTCAAGAGCACCAAGGACTCGGCCGTCAAGGCTCGCACCCAGGCAATCAACCAGATGAAGGCCCTGGTTGTCACGGCCCCGGCCCGGCTTCGTGAGCACCTCACTGGCCTCACCGCTGCTGCCCTTGTCACCCGGTCCAAGAGCTTCCGGCCTGGTCGTATGGAGGGTCCCACCGCGGCGGCCAAGTATGCTCTTCGCTCCCTTGCCCGTCGCTACCGTCAACTCGGTAATGAGATACAGGACCTGGAGGCCGAGATCCAAAGACTCACACGGACGGCAGCCCCAGCCCTGGTGGATGGCTTCGGCATAGGACCAGACACGGCGGCGACCCTCCTCATTGCTGCAGGGAGTAACCCGGACCGCCTCCACTCCGAGGCTGCCTTCGCCTCCCTGTGCGGTGTCAATCCCATCCCTGCTTCCTCCGGCAAGACCACCAGGCATCGGCTCAACCGAGGCGGCCACCGCCAGGCCAACGCGGCACTCCATCGCATTGTTGTCGTCAGACTTCGTCATGATGAGCGGACCCAGGCATACATGCGTCGTCGCACCACCGAGGGAATGAGCAAGGCTGAGGTGATCCGCTGCCTCAAACGCTATGTCGCTCGCGAGGTCTTCTCCGTCCTACGGAACTCAGCCCTATCCCACAGCACTCCTTGACATCTATAGGAGCATCCGTATATGTCCTACAAAGTACTCGTAACCGACTACGTATGGCCGTCGCTGGAGCCTGAGCGCGAGGTGCTGGCCGCGATTGGCGCGGAGCTCGTCCCGGCGCCAGACGGCGACGAGGCCACGCTCGTCTCCATGGCGCGCGGAGTCGACGCCATTCTCACCTGCTTCGCGAAGGTCACCGAGAACGTCGTCAGGGCGGCCGAGAGCTGCGTCGTCATAGGGCGCTACGGCGTGGGAGTCGACAACATCGCGGTCGATACGGCGACAGAGCTCGGCATTGCCGTCACTTACGTGCCCGACTACTGCGTGGACGAGGTCTCCGACCACGCGATGGCCCTGCTGCTCGCGTGGAACCGCCGAATCGTGGAGCTCGACCGCTCCGTGAGGACCACCGGCTGGGGCAGCGTGCCGCTGACGATGCGCATGATGCGGTTGCGAGGCAAGACGCTGGGGATCGTCGGCTACGGGCGCATCGGGCGGGCCGTGGCCGTCAAGGCCCAGGCCTTCGGGTTCGAGATCATCGTCTCCGATCCCACCATGGACGCCAGGGAGGCTGAAGAGGAGGGGGTGCGCCTTGTCGATCTGGCCACGCTGATGCGCGAGTCCGACTTTATGAGCCTCCACGCGCCCGGCACGCCGGCGACGGTGGGCCTTATCGGCAGGGCCGAGCTTGACTTGATGAAGCCGGATGCCTTCCTGATCAACTGCGCCCGGGGCTCCCTGATAGACGAGGATGCTCTCTACGACGCCCTGTCGTCGGGCCGGATCGCCGGTGCGGGGGTGGACGTGCTCACCGACCTGGCCCCTCCGCCCGGCGACCGCCTGTTCGCGCTCGACAACCTGCTCGTCACGCCCCACACGGCCTTCTACTCACAGGAGGCGACCCTGGAGCTCGAGCGGCGGGCCGCAGGAGAGGTCGCGAGCGTCCTGCAGGGCAATATGCCCGACAACCTCGTAAACCCGGCCGTCCTGGAGCACCCCAACCCCCGCCACAGCCTCTCGGCGGAGTAGGGAAAGGCCGTCGAGCGGCGGGTAGGGACATTGTCTCCAAGGTGGACGGCCTGTTGCTCCTGGGCTCGACTGGGCAGTCGACCCTCAATGCACAATATGAAAGTACCACTTGCAAATTGTGCACAACCCGGGCGAGCCTGACCTGGCACAGTCACGTTCACTGAGGAACTCTGAGAGATGGATTTCGAGTCTCTGGTCGAGCGCCTGAAGGAGAGTCCTGAGGTGGATGGCCTGCTGCTTCTGGGCTCGACCGGGCAGTCAACCCTCAATGCCTCTAGCGATCGCGACCTGCTCATCGTTCTGGATGAGTGTGATCCATCAATCACCAACGGCGCGGTCTTTTGCGATGACGTTCTGGTTGATCTGGTTTTTGCGACTCGACAACAGGTCCAGGACCTGACCACAGCCGAACCAGGCTCGATCTCTCTGTCAGACTCCAGGGCAAGCTTCTTCAATTGGGTCCCGTCAGGCACTATCGCCTTTGACAGATGTGGATGTCTCGAATCGCTGCGCAACGCACTGCGGCGACATGGTTCGAGCCCGAAGCTCACCGAAGGCGAGTCGGTCAAGCGGTCGGACGATGCTCTCTACAATCTCGCACAGACCCAGCGCATGTCAGGTTCCCCGGATTCCGTCTACCAGCAGGCCGTCGACCTGAGGATGCTGTACCAGCTTTCCGACCTCATGGTCGACTACTTCAACCTTCGCGGCCTGCCCTGGCGAGGCGAAAAGGAGGCCATCCGCTATTGGCAGTCCTCCGACGCAGGCTACATGGACCTGTTCATGCGCTGCTACTGGGAGCGGCGCCGCGCCGAACGTGTCCGTCTCTATGCCGAGCTCGTCACTGCGACAATCGAGCCGGTCGACTTCCAATGGGATGCTGACGGACCCAATTTCGTAGTGTCGCCGCCGAAGGACATGACACGTGAGAACCTCGAAAGAGCGCAACGCTTTTGGCGGTCGCTGCTGAGTGGGTGATCGTTTTCAAGGACGGCGGACGCCTCGGTGAGATCGCCAGCGTACCCACAGGCCCATACTCCTCATCCCGCGGGGGATCAGTCGTTCCGGGCGGGCATCTCGCGTGGCCCACTTATGAAAGTCACCTTGAGCAGAGACGGGACGATGACAATCGCGGTCCTATTGACAGACAGAACCCATGTGCGCATAATGTCCCCATGATCCCAGCGCCTGCCAACCGCCGCCTATCCCCCCGTCGTTCCCGCGGAGGGAGACCGTTGCACAACCGTCATACCGGCGAAGGCCGGTATCCAGAGGGGTGGGGGTTTAGCTAGGATGGTGTCGTTTACAACTCCCGACATCGCCTCGTCCGGTAGGTTACGCAAGGGTCTCCGGAGGCGGGAACCCATGCCCCTTCGTACGGCCGTTGGCACCCGTTGCAACATCGTTGCGGGACTACCGCATACCCGTAGGGGCCCAGTGGCAAAAGTGTTGTGATTCGGATGTTTTGGATGAGGCCCTCCAGCTATGAGATCCCACAAGACTGCAACAGTTTGCAACACTTTTGGGGATGTCACAGTCCCTTGCTACGTCGATGGGGACTCCTGCATACCCGCCGTCAAGCCGTGGAGCAGGCCTTCAAGGCGCGAATGTTCACCGGAGCCCACCCTTGAATCCTAGGATCGAGATTCCGATAGGCAGGGTCGCTGAATTCTGTCAACGCAACCGTATCCGCCGTCTTGCCCTGTTCGGCTCGGTGCTGCGCGACGACTTCACACCCGAAAGCGATGTGGACGTCCTCGTCGAGTTCGAGCCTGGTGCACGTGTGGGCTTTGCGTTCATCACCGTGGAAGACGAGCTGTCGAGAATACTCGGACGGCGAGTTGACATGAACACCTTCGAGGGAGTCGAAGAAAGCCGCAACTGGCTGCTCAGAGCGGAAATACTCGATTCGGCAGAGGTGGTGTATGACCAGGCGCGATGACAGGGTGTTCCTCGTGGACATGCTGAACCATGCCCGTGAGGCCGTCGAGTTATTGGAGAACACGAGCTCGAATGACCTGACGATCGACCGTGTAACTGAACTTGCCCTGCGAAAGCTGGTGGAGGTCGTGGGCGAGGCCGCCCACAGGGTCTCTCCGACGACACAGCAGCGCCACCCTGAAATCGCATGGCCTCAGATCATCGGAGCGCGCAACCGGCTGGTTCACGGCTACGACATCGTCAGCCTGAGCATCCTCCGGGACATTGTGCAGAGTGATCTGCCGCCCCTGGTCGAGCAGCTGACGTCAATTGTTGGGGAAGGACCCCGCTGATGCCTCCTCGGAGACGCGTGGAGCCGCGAGCGACGCTGTCTACTCCTACGGGCTACATAGATTCAGCCCGAGCGCCCGGATGCAGAAGCCCTGCCTACTCCACCCAAGGCATGAACGGGCGCCATTCCTCCAGGATCGTCCTGTGATGGAACAGGTAGTAGGGGTTGGGGCGCGGGGCGGTGGGCTTGCGCTTTAGCCTCATGTCGGCCTCTCTCAGCGTCAGCCCCGCCTTCTTGTGGTTGCAGGGAATGCAGCAGCTAACGATGTTCTCCCACACGTGGGTGCCGCCCTTGGAGCGCGGGAAGATGTGGTCCAGCGTCAGGTCGCCCGACTCCACTCCACAGTACTGGCAGCTGAACCCGTCGCGGTAGAAGACGGCCCTCCGGGACAGCCTCCGGCGCATCAGGGGCCGCTTGACCAAGTACACCAGCCGAATCACGGACGGGTAGGGGACCGTGCCGGAGACGCTGCGCACCTCGCCCCTGCCGTTGGCCAGGAGCTCGGCCTTGCCCCGGAAGAGAAGCAGCACCGCTCGGCGGCCGTTGCATACGTTCAACGGCTGGTAGTTCTGGTTCAGCACCAGTACCGGCGAGGCCAGGGCCTGCCCCTTCCCGTTGTGCGCGGGGGGAGCCAGGGTGTCGGTCGCTGCCACTGCTACTCCTGGTCTATTCTTGCATCGAGTATATCAAGCGAGGCTTTGAAGTCGGAAGGCACGAAGCCGAGGGCGTTGCCCGGCAGCACGTCCAGGACGTCCACGAACGCCGGGGCGACGGCTGACTCCACCAGCGTATCCTCCAGGACCTGCCTCCTCGCATCGACCGGCACTCCGGACGTGGGGACCGGCCCCGCGTCGGGCGGCTCGAAGTCGTACGTCAGCCGGGCCATGGCGACGATCAGCGTCGCGGACACGACCAGGCCGCACAGCAGGCCAAGGACAAGGCCCCCGATCTTGTCGACGGCTGCCGACAGGCCGAGCGTGGCCGCCGTCAGCGCGGGACGCACGATCTTGGCTATGTAGATCGACGCGAGGATGGCGGCCGCGATGATGACCACGTATGAGACCGTCGTCACGATCGTATCGCTCGCCACGCTATCGAATATCCCGCCGATGTCGTCGCTGACCCGGCCCGCGACCATCCATCCCACGAGGCCGCCGACGGCGATGATGGCGGTGCCGATGATCCCGGTCTTCACGCCCCTCCAGACGCCCACGACGATCGTTATCAGGATGACGATGTCAAGCCAGTTCATTGTGCCCTCCAGGACGGCGGCTCTCGCGTCGCGGCCACGCGCCGGGCGGCCCACAAGCGATCCACGGGAGAGTCTATCATAGCCCTTCAGGAGAGGGCGCGGACATACTAAACGGGGGTGGATGGCAGGTCGTCCCGGACGTTGCGCAAAAAGGGGCCCCGGCTGCTGCCGGGGCCCCTGCCTCCGTACCGTCGCTTCCGTTCGCGTGGCCGGAGACGATCACGCCGCGCCGCTCCCTGACCGCGGCGCAATCTACACATTGAGGTGGAGGCGTCTCCACTCGTTGGGACTTCACTAATCCCGAATCCACCGATGCGGAGCGGCCTTGGGGTTGGAACAAGGGGTGAGGGCCGTGGGACGCGACGGTCCGCGCTCGATTCCGATAAATGGGGCCGGTGGCGGCCTTTGGTTGTCGTTGGGGGCGCCGATGGCGGTCCTGGGCAGCGGCGCTGGGGCGGGGTCGGCGGGACAGCATGCAGGGGAAGACAATCGCGGACCGGGCCGGTGCGACTCTGTGGGTCGGTTGGGTAGTCTGGTGGACGTGTCAGGCGCCGTCGGTGCCGTCAGGCAGGCAATGGCAGGGCTCGCAATCGAGCCAGGGCGCGAGTGAACTGGGTTTCCCAAGGCCAGCCCTGTGGCAGATGCAAAGTGAGGCGGCGGGCCGAGCGGGTGAGCCGTCCGGCCAGGGAGAAGAAGCGCCGCCGGAGGGTCTTGGTGGTCACCACCCCCTCGTCCAGACCGATGCGCGCGGTCCAGCGGGCCAGGTTATGGGCCAGCACCTGGACGGCCAGCCATGCGCCGTTGGCGGGGAAGCGGCCCGAGGGGAGATGGTTGAGGCCGACGCCGTGCTTGAGGTCTCGGATAGCATTCTCAATCTCGGCGTGGCGGCGATGGTCGGCCTCCAGTTCCAGGGTTTCCCCGTCCCGGTCGGTGATGAAGCCGTGATAGCTGTAGCTGGCGAAGAGGGCCAGTTGGGAACCGGGCGTGGGCTTCACCCGCCGGACGATGAGCCGCACTGGGGCGGCTTCGGGCTCACCCTGGAAGGGAGTGTAGGTGGTCTCGGCCACGTCGGCGCCGCCGTCCATCCAGTAGGGGACGGGCGTCCAGTCCTCCTCGGGAATCGCCTCAATCAACTCCCTGAGGCGGGCGTGTTGGCGGATGGTGATGGAGAAGCGGACATCCATCTTGCGGCAGACGACGACCAGGGCGTGGGCATAGAAGCCGCTGTCGGCCCGCACCGTGAGTTGTCCTGTAGCCCCAGCATGGCGCACCCGGCCCACGGTCTCCCGCAGGAAGTGGGCGGCGCCCCGAACGGTGTTGGCGCGGCCCTCGCGCAGCCGAGACATCAGCACGTCGCCGGTGCCGGCGGCGATGGCCAGCAGCGGGTGATAGCCCCGCTGGCCAGTGTAACCATGGTGACGCGCCCCCTCCTTGGCCAGTCCGTAGGTCTCGCACATGGTGGAGTCCAAGTCGATGGTCAACGGCCCTTCGCCGGGTCCCGCACCAGCGGCCCAGGCCCGGGACAGCAACTCCCGGCTCACCCGATCCAACTGGCGGACGTGGCCCCACCGGAAGCTGCGCAGGAAAGTTCCCAGGGTGGATGGCGCCTTGACTACGCAGCCGATGGCGCCAGCTGTCCCGCCGGTACGCAACACGTCGGCGTCGTCAATGAAGTCGCCCCCAGCCAGCGCCGAGGCCACCAGGGTCAGCATCTTGTCTCCTGGGTTCGCCCGCCCCGGCGCGTCTCCCAGGTCGACGTGGCTGTCGACGACTTCACGCAGGCCCAGGTGCTGGGCTAGGGTCACCGGGAGGAGCAGCCCAGCATTGGCCACCAGGCGGTGGTCGTCGAAGGCGATACGGATGCGGTCGGGATGGTTGCGTGCTAGCATCTATCGGGTGCTCCTTGTTCTGGGGTCGGCTTTGCTGTTTCAAAACCATTATCCCAGATTCACAGGAGCACCCTCTTGCCGCTTCAGGACACTGACCCGACGCCCTCCTTCGGTGGATTCGGGCTAATACAAACGAAGAAGGCGGCGCCCAGTTAGCATCTCGTCGCTGCCGCGAACCGAACGCCGCCCAACAAGGGGGTCAATAGAGACTACGGCGTACAAGACCTCCCCGGATTTCCGGGCGGGGCTATATGACCTCGAACGGCGCCTCGACGACCTGGCCGTCCTCCGAGATGCGGTAGGCGGCCAGGCGGGGGTCGTCGGTATGATGGAGCAGCACAAGAAGGTAGTAAACGTCGAGCCAGCCGCTGTCGAGGGCCATCCTCACGTCGGTGGTCGACAGGCCGACGTGCCCCCTGGTGTGGGAGTGGTAGAAGGCCAGGTACTCCCAGCCGTTCTTCTCGGCGTCGACCTCGGCGGCGAGCTGCTCCCGAGGGTCGATCTGGTAGCGCACAGGGCTTCTCACGATGTTGGTGGTGCGGTAGAGCCGCTTGCCCACGCCGTCCTCTCCCGCAAGGAGGCCACAGCACTCGTTCGGGTACTCCTCCAGGGCGTGGGCCACCATCTCGTCGACGTGGCTCTGCAGAATCTTCAGCAAGGCGACCTCCGGGACGTAGTCAAGGCCCGGTAATTATACCCGGGGATAGGATTTGACAAACCGAACATCGGTACGCATAATGGAAAGACTCACCCCAGGGCGCCCAGGCTGAGCCCGTACCCCAACAATGGGGAAGTCCGACAGAATGCGACAGTTTCACAGAAAATCGCGGCTCCGCCCCGAACAAACCGGACCGGATTAGCTACGAATCAGGTGTCGCAGAAGTGTTGAATAAGTGTCGCACAAACGTCGCGTAAGTGTTGCGCAGGTAGCGCAAAAGTGGTGCGTAAGTGTTGCACAAGTCTCTCTTGCGCTTCCCCAGTGGCGTCTCGCCGGAGTCACACACACTATCAGCATCGCGTCCCCGAAGCTGTAGAACCGGTACCGGAGGCGGACGGCCTCGCGGTAGGCGCTCAGGACCAGCTCGCGGCCCGCGAGGGCGGACGTGAGCATCAGGAGGGTCGATCGGGGCAGGTGGAAGTTCGTTACGAGGGCGTCGACCACCCGAAAGCGAGGGCCGGGCAGTATCATGAGGTCAGCCCAGCCGGACCCGGCCCTGAGGGGGTCGCCGCCGAGCGTCGCGGCGTGCTCCAGCAGCCGCACCGCCGTCGTGCCGACAGAGACGACGCGCCTGCCTTCCGTCTTCGCCCGGTTGATCTCCAAGGCCGCCTCGGGGCTCAGGTCCCAGTGCTCCGAGTGGAGCTCGTGTCTCGACGGGTCCTCGTGCTGCACGGGCCGGAACGAGTCCCAGCCGACGTGCAGGGTCACGAAGACCGTCTCGACTCCGAGCCCCCTGATCCGGTCGAGCAGCCCCTCGGTGAAGTGCAGCCCGGCGGTCGGGGCGGCGACGCTCCCTGCGATCCGGCTGTAGACCGTCTGATAGCGCTCGGCGTCGGCCAGCGGCTCGCGGATGTAGGGCGGCAGCGGCACGACGCCGAGCCGGTGCGCCCGGTCGTCGTCCGACAGGCGGACGACCCTTGAACCGTCGGGCTCTACGTTGACAACCTCCCCGGAGAGCGTCGTTCCGCCGGCGCCCGCCACTTCGAACGCCGCGCCGGCCCTCATGCGTCGTCCGGGCCTTACCAAGGCCTTCCACGTGGAGGGCCCTCGGCGATGCAGCAGGAGAAGCTCCACCCGGGTGCCGGTGTCGGTCTTCCTACCGTGGAGCCGGGCCGGAAACACGCGGCTGTCGTTGAAGACCATGACGTCGCCCGCTCGGAGCCACTCGGTCAGGTCGTAGAAGGGGCGGTGCTCCATCCGGCCGGTGCCGCGGGAAAGCACGAGAAGCCGGGAGTGGTCCCGCGGCTCCGCGGGCGTCTGGGCTATCAGCTCCTCAGGGAGCCGGTAGTCGAAGTCGCTCGTCTTCACCGGAAGCGGTGTCAGGCCTTGGAGCTGGGCTGGCGTGGCGGGTTCGACATGCGCGGCAGGAGAGACCCCTTGTGGAAATAGGCGAACGAGGCGCCGGCCATCAGCGTGAACACGACCATCAGGCTGGCTCCACGGAAGCCCTGAATATAGAAGGGCTCGGCCGCCTCGCCGGAGAGCAGCTCGATCCCGGCTGGCAGGACGAGCGCCAGCGCGCTCGCGGCGGCGGTGGCTCCCAGGGCGTGGCCCATCTCTCGGGTCGTCTCCAGCATTCCCGACGCCACCCCGCGGTGCTCCAGCGGCAGCGAGTTCATGACCGTGGCGTTGTTGATCGGGTTGAACATGTTGGTGCCGATCGATATGGGCAGCATCAGCAGCGGCAGCATCCAGAAGGAGACGTGTGCGGTCGACAGGCCCAGGACCAGGAATCCGCCCGCGATGAGAGTCATGGTGATGGGCCGCAGCATCCGGGGCTGGTACCGGTCGTATATCCACCCCGCGATGACCGGCACGAAGAGGCCCAATGCCTGGCTTGGCAGCAGCACGATGGGCACGTACAGGGGGGACATGCCGAAGCCCTCCTCGACGACGATGGGGACCAGCGTCATGGTCGCGACCATAGAGAAGTGGTACGTGACGTTCGAGGCCAGGGACATCGAGAAGTACTTCTGCCGGAAGTGGTTCATCGCCACGACGGGATTGCTGACCCTCGTCTCGACGAATACGAAGAGGGCAAGAAGCACGAGGAAGAGCCCGTGCATGGGAAGGTGGTACTGGAGGCCCTCATCCGAAGTGAAAGACTCCTCCCCACCGTGGACGTGGGTCCCGGACAGCACCAGTGCGATGGCCGCGGACGCGAGCAGAAGGCCCCCCGGCCAATCGACGCCTCCGCGGCTCTCGCGGGTCAGGCCCCGTTCCCGGTACTTGAGCATCGGCAGCGTCACGATCATCGCGACCAGTCCGATTGGGACGTACGCGGCAAAGACCAGGCGCCAGCTGAAGAAGTGCAGGAACACGGCGAAGAGGGCCAGCCCGATAAGTGTGCCGAACCGGGCGCCGATTATCGGTATGGAGAACGCCCTCCCGCGCTGGTCAGGTGAGAAGGTCGCGGCCAGAACGGCGTTCGCGTTTCCCATGATGAGGGCGGCGCCAACGCCGGTCAGCCCCCTCCAGACGACGAGCTGCCAGAGCTCTTGGGATAGGGCCATCGGGGCCGACGCCACGAACGCCACCACCATGCCCGCGAAAAAGACGTTGATGTGGCCGAACCGGTCGCCCAGCCGGGCCGCCAGCAGCACCAGGCTCCCGACCATCACGAGGTACGCGATTATGATCCAGGCCGCGTCGTCGAGGCCGGTGTCGAAGTAGCCCGCGAGCGACGGGAGCGACAGCGCGATGGGCAGGCTGGATATCTGGACCAGCATGTATGCCGCAGAAAGCCCCAGCAGGACGCTGCGCTTCCGGGGCGTAGACACCAGCGGCCTCAGGACGGTGGGTATGTTCAAGGGCCCTCCGGCGCCACACGGCACGCGCATGGGCAACTATAGCATAGCCAGGGGCGCTGCCCGACGGCCTGCCGCCGAGGCGCAGACGGAATACGGGCGGGCCTAGCTAGACGGTGAGACGAGCACCCGGAAGATGTCCTTGGTCGGCGCCATCATCCGGTCGAAGCCCTTTTCCAGCACCTCGTCGAGCCTGATGGTGTCCGATATCAGGGGCCTGGTCCTGACGGCTCCCTTTGCGATCAGGCCGACGATCTCTTCCACGTCCCGCCGCTCGCAGGCCAGCGAGCCTGTCACGTCCACCTCACGGCCCACTATGTCGTTGAAGTCGAACGGCGGCGTCGCCGTGTAGATTGCCACCAGCACGACGCGGCCTCCGCGGCGGACCCACCGGATGGCCGTCTCGGCGGTCTTTTCCCCGCCGGCCGCATCTATCACCACGTCGGGCCCCACGCCGCCGGTCTCGTCGAGCAGGGCGTCCAGGGCGTCGTCGGAACTCGCGTCCACCGTGGAGTCCGCGCCGAGCTCCACCGCCAGGTCGAGGCTCATCCGCCGCGTATCGACGGCTATTACGCGGGCTCCCCGCGACTTCGCCGCCTGCATTGTCAGCATGCCGACCGTACCTACCCCGAGGACCGCGACCGTCTGGCCTGGCTCTATCATGCCCCGCCGCACGGCATGGAGTGCGACGGACCCCGGCTCGACCAGCGCGGCCTCTTCGCTGCTGACGGTGTCCGGCAGCGTGATCGCGTGAGACGCGGGCCAGACCAGGTACTCGGCCAGCCCGCCGTCCACTCCGAACCCGGCCACCGCCATCCGATCGCACTGGTACCTCCGTCCGGCCAGGCACCACCAGCACTCCCCGCATGTGAGTATCGTGTCGAGGACGACACGGTCGCCGACTGAAAGGTCGGAGACGCCGGCGCCGAGCTTCTCGACCGTGCCGGTGATCTCGTGCCCGGTGATCATCGGAGTCTTCTTCCCCGTCAGCGGGTTGGGCTCGTGGTGGAAGATGAACTTAGGTCCGTAGACGTACTCCTCGACGTCGGTGGCGCAGATGCCGCAGTAGTCCATGCGTAGGCGGATCTCGCCCGCGCCGGGCTCTGGGTCTGGCACGGACTCGAGCCTCAGGTCACGGTTGCCGTGGTAGACAAGGGCCTTCATGGTGAGCCTCCAGTGTTCGGAACTGCCGATCTTTCGCCGCTGCTGGTCATTGGTCATTCGGCGACTGTCATACGCTGCCGACGGGAAGCGCCTTGAATATCGATGTACTCTCCTCACCCAGAAGAACTTGGAGTCGTTTATCCATTACAGGAGTCTATTGACTCATACACAATGAGTCAAACCCCATCCGAACGGGGGCGGCCCGGCAGCCCCACGGGGCGTGGTAGAATGCGCCCATCTTCTGCCCATAACAGTGTTTAGGAGGCTACCGTGACCGATTACAGAGGTGTATTCCCGGCTATCGTAACCCCGATGACCTCGGACGGAGATGTCAGCGAGGAGGCGTTCAGAGAGGTCATGGAGTTCAATATCCAGTCCGGCGTCCACGGCTTCTGGGTTGCCGGCGGGACCGGCGAGAGCATACTGCTGGACGACGATGAGAACAATCGCATCGCGGAGTGGGCGGCCGACCAGGCCCGGGGCAGGATAAAGAACATCATGCACGTCGGGGCCCCCAACACGCGGCGCGCCATAGCGATGGCCGAGCACGCGGCGAAGGCCGGAGTGGACGCCGTGTGCGCCGTTCCGCCGTTCTTCTACAGGCCGGGCGACGAAGGCGTGATCGAACACTACAGGGCCGTCGGGGCCGCCGCCGACCTGCCGCTGTTCCTGTACAACCTGCCGGGCTCCACCGGCGTCGAGATAACCGTCGACCTTATGAAGAGGATACAGGACAGGGTGCCCCAGCTTGCCGGACTCAAGCACTCGTCGGGGTTGACCGAGAACATCTGGGTCTTCAGCCGCATGGGTCTGGCGTGTTTCACCGGCAGCGCCTACATGATGCTGCCGGCGTCTCTCCTCGGCGGGGCCGGATGCGTCGACTCCTCGCCTCAGATGGCCCCGGACGTGTGGGTCGAGATATACGACGCGTTCCAGGACGGCGACATGGTCAGGGCCGAGAAGGCCCAAGCCCGCGGGGCGGAGATCACCGATTTCATGATCGAGTTCGGCAACCCGTCCACGCCCAAGGCGGTGCTCGGCGAGCGCCTGGGAGTCGACTGCGGCGACCCGCGCCTGCCGCTCCTGCCGATGACCCCCGAGCAGCGGGCCGAGTGTCTCCGAAGGGCGGCGGAGATGGGCCTGACGAAGGCGCCGGTTGCGGTCTGAGGGGCGGTGGAGACCAATAGGGACCGAATAAAGAGGAGACTCGAGCGAAGTGGCTGGTATTTGGCTCGGCAGGGTGCAGGCCACGAAATCTACGCGCATCCGGGCAAAAAGGCTCGGATTCAACTGCCCCGTCACAGAACGGTCTCCATTGGAGTAGCTCGCAGGATTGCAGAGGTGGCCGGATGGGGATAGGAGGGGTTAGTGGTGAATCAATATCCCGCAGTCATAGACGGCGAGAGAGGCGCCTACGGAGTCGTCATACCCGATATGCCTGGGGCTTGCTGCGCTATGGGGGGCACAGTTGACGAGGCGTTGCAGAACGCCGAGACTGCGCTTGCAGAGTTCGTGATGGCGCTGGAGGAGGATGGCCAGGCTATCCCACCGCCAAGCGCCATAGAAGACGTGGTCCTGGGGGACTTGGAAATGGTGGCCTACGTGACATTGAAGATTCCTGTCACAACCTAACAGGCGTGCCGGGGAGAGCAAGCTGTTAGATCATCTTGGAGTTGTTACCGAACTGTCAGAGCAGAACCTCCGATGACGGTCCTGCTCGACAGCATCAAGTCCATGCCGGCGTTCTCGCCGTACTTCCCGATGCCGCCCGCGCGCTATCGGAACACCAGGTCGCAGACCGTTTACTTCCGGGCTGCGGAGTCGGCCATCGATCGGGTCCTGCCGGGGTGCTTCGACCTGCCGGACGATCCCATCTGCGTGGCGACCGGGCTGACGGTCCCGTGGTCCGCGAACTACGGTGCCTTCGACGAGAGCGTGCTGTCGGTCAAGTGCGTATACGAGGGCGAGGAGGGCTGGTTCGCGCCGGTGGCCTTCCTCAACTCCAAGTCGAGCATCCCGGCGGGCCGGGAGATCTACGGCACCCCGAAGGTCTGGGCCGACTTCGAGATCGGCTTCGCCGAGCGGGTCATGTACACGAACACATACGTCGCCGGGACGTCGATCATGAGTATCCGGTCGACGATGCACCGCGAGGCCGCGCCCGACGAGATTCCCGGCGGCGGACACTCGTGGCGTCTGAAGGTGATTCCCCGCGCCGACGGTGAAGGCCTCGATGTGATGCAACTGATAGACGGCGCGGACGTCAGCTCCGACAGTGTGATCCACGTATGCCGGGCGGGCGACGGCGTCGTGCAGTTCAACCCCTCGCCCGTCTACGACCTCTCCGACTTCACGCCGGTCGAGTATCTGGGCGCCTACTACGTCGAGTCTGACATGACGGAGAACTGGGGCCGGATCGTACGCGACTTCCTGAAGGAGTGACGCTGCGCACCGGCGCGGCGCCAGCCCCCTCACCTAACCCTCTCCCGCATGTATAGACCGGGGACATAGGTTACACATGTTCGGAGACATGGGTTACACCATTAGGCATGGTAATTCTGTTCAGGAGGATGCCCATGCCATGGAGGGTGGAAACTGTCATGTCTCAACGCAAAGAGTTCGTCGCTCTGGCGCGGTCCGAGGGAGTGATCATGAGCGAACTGTGTTTGCGCAGTGGGATCAGCCGCAAGACTGGCTACAAGTGGCTGAGACGATACCTTGAAGGCGGAGAGCAGCGTCTGGATGATCTCCCGAAGCGCCCTCATCACTCCCCGAACCGGACGAGCGACGACATGGAGCAGCTCGTCGTAGACCTTCGCCGGGAGCATCCCACTAAGGGAGGACACGTGCTGGCCAGGATACTCAAGGATCGTGGACACAACAGTGTGCCGTCCAAGAGCACGATCACGGCCATCCTCAGACGACATCAACTTATCGAGCCATCTGAGAGTCTCAAGCACAAGCCGTATAAGCGCTTCGAGCACGAGCGGCCCAACCAGCTGTGGCAGATGGACTTCAAGGGGCATATCCCTGTCGTCAGCGGTGGACGTTGCCACCCGCTGACGGTCCTGGACGACCATTCGAGGTTCTCCCTGGGTGTGAGGGCTTGTGCAGACGAGAGGACTCAGACCGTCCATGACCATCTTACGTCCATCTTCAGCCACTACGGCATGCCCAATACGATACTGGTTGACAACGGCTCTCCCTGGGGCAGCGACGTTGACCACCCCTTCACCCCACTGACAGTCTGGCTGGTCCAACTGGGAGTCAGAGTGGTCCACAGTAGGCCATACCACCCCCAGACCCTAGGCAAGCTCGAGCGCTTCCACAGGTCCCTCAAGACTGAGCTGCTCCAGGGAAGCAGATACACCGACCTGTCCCACTGCCAGAGCAGCTTCGATGGATGGCGAGACTTCTACAACCTCCAGCGTCCTCATCACGCCCTGGACCTCAATACGCCTGCCAGCCGATACACCGTCAGCCCTCGGCCTTTCCCGGAGACGCTTCCGACCGTCGACTACGACACTGACGACCAGGTACGCTCTGTAGATGTCAACGGCCGAATATCCTTCCTGGGCAGATCATTCCCCGTCGGTAAAGCCTTCAGAGGCAAGAGGGTCGCTCTAAGGCCCACACCCACTGACGGCACATGGAAGGTCTTTTTCTCCGTCCAGTCCATCGCTACCATAGATCTCAATCAATAGAATGTGTAACCCATGTCCCCGAACAACTGTTACCCATCTCTCCGGTCTGTACACCCGCAAAGGGGAGAGGGGAAAGAGTCCCGGGCACTGGATTCCGGCCTTCGCCGGAATTAGCGACCTCCCTAGTGCGGGATTCCCAGGGCGTCCATGCGTCTGTGCACGGCGTCTCTTGCCTCCAGGAAGGGCCGCTGTAGATAGGCCAGGTGGTCGGGCTCGCCGTGGTGGTGTGTGGCCGTACCGGGCGCGTCCAGCGGGGCCGTCTCTCCGATGTAGATGAGGCTGCCGTCGATCAGGGTCAGCATGTCGCGTGCCACCGCCTCGTCGAACATCGACCACTCCCCGCCGCAGGCGACGTATATCGGCGATGTGTGCCCGAACATGCCGCGCCGCCACATGTCGTGGTGCGGGGTCATGTCGTAGTAGCTGGGGCCGCCGCAGCGGGCCGCCAGCCACGAGTGTCCGTCGACCTTTATTGACTCCTTCAGGGCCAGTCTCCGTGCGCCGTTCGAGTCCGTCGTAGAGGCGACTACGCGCCCGTTAAGAACGATCTCCAGGCTGTGAATCGGCAGGATGCTCTCGGCCCATGCCTCCACCTCCACCGTGCCGGGGCCTGACATATCGACCGTATCGCCGATCTGCCTGCCGTCTACCGAGAAGCCCATGATGGGGCCTCCGCTCAGGAAGGTCCTGCCCGCCGCGGCGCTGCGGCACCAGTTGTCGTAGTTGAACTCCTGGTCGTCGGGGATGTTCACGTAGGTGCGGTACATGCCGACGGCCACGTCGCTGCTCATCTTGTCGGTTCCGCCGATCAGAGGCAGCCTGTAGCCGCAATTGAGGTAACGGTAGTACTCGGTATGGTTGTGCTCGGTCGTCCTGATCATCTCGACCCCGTCGAGCCTGCCAGTGGCGACAAGGGTGGCGGGCTCGCCGTTGGGGTTCGGGAAGTGCGGGCTGACCACGTATCCGCCCTGCGCGTGGGCCTCGTCGGCCCAGTGGCTCAGGGTCGTCTCCATCGCGCCTCCCAGCTCGGCCTCGCTCGGGCCGTCGCTGCACCAGGGCATTACAGGACGCTTCAGCCCCCACAGGATCATGTGTCCCAGGAAGTGCTGCCTGTTCTCCTGGGAGACGTACACGATGTTGTCGCCCTTCCGCGATACGCTCGGGGCCCCGGTGAATTCCTCCGTGTTCGTGAAGAGGCTGCCCCACTGCGACTGGAGCAGGTTGACGACGTTCAGGTCCTCGGCCTGTGACTCGGTGTGGCTGCCCTGGGTGGACAGGAAGTGGACGTGCGAGTCGCCGCTGAACCAGCGTTGCTGGTTCATGTTGGTCCACCGCTTCAGCCGCAGGGTGAGCTCGCGCTGGCCGGGCTCGATGCGGACCCTGGCGCGGACTGGCTCGTACTCGAAGCCGCGGGCGACGTCGACTATGACATCGCCGCGAGGCAGCCATCCCTGGCACGTCCCGTCGATGTAGGCGTAGGTGATCTGTCCGAGTCTGAGGTCGCCCCCGACGTCGAGGTGCCAGCTTCCGAGGTTGGAGTTGACCTGGTTGTGGTGGCCGTGCGGCTGGTAGGGGACTCCTTCGGGGGAGCGGAAGTGTACCCTGCACGGCACGGGCTTCCCCGTATCGTCGTCCAGCACGGTGACGTTGACCCAGTTCCGTCCCCTGTCGAGCAGCTCGAATCTCGCGCCGGGAGTCTCGACTACCCCCTTCTCCTCGACTTCCCCCCACTCGGCCTCAGCCACTTCCCGGCCGTCCTGCTTGACGGTGACTGTGGCCGAGGGGGTAGCGGCCACCTCCACATAGGACGGGCTGGCCTTTTCGTTCTGCTCCTGTCCCCATCCCTTGAAGGAGTCCGACAGGAACTCCTCGTCGGAGGTGTCCGGGAGAGCGAATGCGTAAGTGGCGTTTCCCCGGTCGACCTCTACATCAAGGTCGAACGGCTCCTCGGCGGCCTCGCCGTCGAGGGTCAGCTTGACCGGGCGACGCCTCTGCTTGACGAAGGGGTACTCGTCAAGCTGTCCAAGCGTGATTGCGGCGACGATGAAGCGAGGCCCGCGGGGTACGATCTCGATCGACTCTACGGCCGCGTCCGGCTCGGGGTTCCTCCACGCCCAGAGGTGGTAGAGCTTGAGCGTCTCCTGTATCACCTCTGTCTGGCGGCGGCCCAGGTCCTCCCATGGCCCCTCGCGGCGAGGTAAGAGCCGGTGCTGGTCGTCCGTCACGGCCCGGAACGGACGGCTGGGCACGCCAGGGACCGCTCCCGGGATCGGCACAGACGCGATCTCGAATCTCTCGCGTATCGGCACGCGCTCCTCGCGTCCGCCCGACAGGTGGAAAACGTAGTCGGCCACCGGGATGCCGAGGGGGCCTCCGTTCGGCACCGAGGTCTCGAGAAGGGCGTGGGCGAAGACCACCCGGCGTGCGCTTCCACCAACTGGGATGGTCACCGACGCGGAGGACCCGTCGAGCGCGATGAAGCACCTGTTGTCGGCGCCGCCAATCTGGAACGGCAGCCCTCGCATGGTTACCGCGCCGGTCTCGAGCTCCGATCCGGCCGGCAGTACATCGGGGCCGGCATTGTAGGACTCTGACAGGTCTATGGGCTGGTATGAGTTCATTCGTCTCCCCTCCTGTAGTCTTTCACTATTCGGCGCTTGGCTTGTGAACGGCGACACGCCCCCGCAACACTTGCGCAACACTTATGCGACACTTGCGCAACACTTGGTTCGTAGCTAATCCGGGCCGGTTTGTTCGGGGCGGGGCCGCGATTTTCTGTGAAAGTGTCTCAGTGTCTCATTCCCCATTATCGGGATGCGGGGCTTCAGCCTCGGCGCTTGGGAAGACTCTAACTATGCGGACTGATGTTCTGTTTGTCAAGTCCCTCCGCCGTTTGTCTCCCCCCCGAAGCATGTGGCTGGTGTTCAGCTCCACGATGCCAGGAGCGTCCCGACGATCGCGAATCCCACGACAGAGTACCCGATGTTGATGAGGAACAGCCTGACGGGCCTGCTCTCGAAGGTGTAGCTGGTGGACTGTGTGGCGGCGACGAAGCCGATGCCGGCGTAGAGGCCGAGTATCAGCCCTTCCACAGGTGAGTTGGCCCCCGTCAACTGTACGACGGCGGCCAGCACGAACACTATCACGATCGAGGCGACCACGCTGACGGCGTAGCTCAGCCTTGTCTCGCCTCGGCGCTCTTCTATGTCCTCCTGGGTGAAGCCGTTCAGAGCCATCCACTGCTTGCCGAACGCGATCCCCGAGTACCAGAGGGCTCCGAGGGCCATGTTGATGATTATGCCCACGAGCACCGCAATGTAGTTGATGTCGCCATAGTCTATGGTCATTTTGTCGCCTCTCCTTTTGCAGACTGTGGAGAATTTCTTGTATCCGCCTTCCCTGCCCAGGAAGGGGGATTATAGCTATATGAGGGACACCCTCATACTCCCGGCGAGGGGCTCTGCCCCTCTGCACACCCCGTGTTTCGGCAACTCGTTAGACTGTCACCTTTTTCCTCTAGAGGACTGGGTTCCGGCGGAGGCTCTTCCCGTTCCGGCGCAGACCCTTTCGCCGCGCTGGTTCTCGCACCACAGCTCCACGTCGGCGGAGCCGTCGTCGTGTACGGACGTGACTGTTCCGCGGGTCACTATGCGGTCGTCGACCTCGATCAGCCTGAGGAACTTCAGCTCGAGCCTGCCTGTGGAGAGCCACTCTTCGCCGAATAGGTCCACCATCATCTCGGACAGATAGGCTATGACCGTGGCGGCGGAGGCCCCTCTCGCGGGTAGGCCGCAAGCCAGCGCGAACTCCGGGTTGGTGTGGACGTTCTTCGCGGGCCAGCCATCGAACCTGGGCCATCCGCCGGAGAACAGCCACGTCCTGTACGACGTGACGTACTTCTGTGGGCCTGTGACCTCATGCCCGATCTGGACGTGACTTGCCTTCATAGTTCCTTCTGTACCCTCAATGGCTCGCGCATCCCTGAATAGCCGTGCACCGTGGGCGCCTTCATGCCGCGTCTACGCCCCGATACGGCCCGCCGGTGAAGGTGTTGACGCTGACGCGGCGGAGGACCGGACGGCCGTCCGGTCCGGTGACGGCTGCCTCCATCACCTGGTAACGCCTCCCGCGGCGTTCATAGGTTCCGGTCACCTTCCAGGTCACGCGGCATGTCTCGCCCACCCGGCCCGTCCCCACGAAGTCTATCTCCTCGTGGGTGTGTATGGCGGAGACCCCTTCCGGAAGCCTGAAGGACGGACTCCGCGTGAGGTTGCTGTAGTTGACCAGCAGGGCGGTGTGTACGAGCGGCGCGTTGTCCCCGGCAGCCTCCAAGTACCTCGGGTGGAAGTCCTCCACCGCGTGCAGGTAGTTTTCGTTGAACTCGCGGGTCACGTGAAACTCCAGCGGCTCCAGTTCGCCGCCCGCCTCCAGCAGGTCGGTAGTCCTGGCGTCGGTCACGGTGCTACCGTCCCCGCTCGTCGACTACGCGCTTGAACTTGTAGCCGCCGGCGATCTCAGCGAAAGCGTCCTTCGGGAGGAACTCGATGCCCGGCGTGATCTCCACGGCGCCTCTGACCACGGCCTTGGTTTCCCGGTCGATCCTCTGCCGGTCCTCGGGAGCGCAGGCGATCCGCAGCAGCATGGCGTCCGGCGAGAGCGGGTCGGAGCGGTCTTCGGTGGTCAGCACCAGTTGGTACTCGGATACGCCGCGTCTCATGAGGGCCGCGAGCTCGTCCTGGAGAGCCCCGATGTTGATGAGGGTCCCCTTGACCTTCGTGAATCCGTCCGCTCGGCGGGGCGAGCCCAGGAATCTTGGCTCGCTGCGTCCGCAGTGCGGGCAGGTCTCGTGGGACAGCGTGACCACGTCGCCGCCGACGTAACGTAGCATCACGGTACCACGTCGGTTGAGGTGGCTGACCAGCATCATGCCCGGCTCGCCGTCCGGCAACGGCTCGCCCGTGTCCCTGTCGATCACCTCGAAGAAGAACTGCTCCGGGGAGGCCTGGTGCATCCCGCCGAGCTCCACGCACTCCATCGCGGGGCCCTGGGTCTCGGTCAGGCCGTAGCCGTTGTTGGTGGTCGGGGCCTCGCTGCCCATCGCCATCAGCCGCGTACGGATGTCCTCCCGCATGAAGGGTGGGCACGGCTCGCCCATGACCATCGCGATACGAACGGAGCTGAAGTCCTTGCCAAGCTCCTGGGCGCGCATCACGAAGCGTCGTATATAGGTCGTGATACCCCAGAGGACGGTTGCCCTCTGCCGTTCGGCGACCTCGATAGCCTCGTCCATGCGGTGGTGGACAGGGATCTCGGCGTAGGCCCGTCCTGTCAGCCCTGTCAGGAGCTTCGCGCCCGACGCCATGGCCCCCCACGACGCGCTCAGAAAGCCCTGGTGCGGGACGGACGAGAGCGGGAAGAGGTTCATCACCGTATCGTCGGGTCCCACGCCGCCGATGGCGGCCGCTCTTCCCATCAGCTGGACTCGCGCGAATCGATCGTGGACGGTGTCGTAGAACGGGGCGGGCTTGCTGGTCGACCCGGCCGTGTAGACTATGTCCGCCAGCGTCGTCTCCTCCGGCGACAGGCCGGGCACGCCCTCCAGGTCCAGCCGGAACGCCTCGGGGTCGTTCGCGTACTCCTTCTTCGGCAGGGGCGGCAGCTTCCTCAGGTCCTCGACCGTTCTGAAGTCGTCCGGTGTGAGCCCGAGCTTCTTCATGAGCGGGGCATAGTAAGGGTGCGCGGCGGCGCAGAGCCGCATCATCTTGGGGAGGAAGCGGTCCTGCCTACGCCTCAGGTGGGCGACGTTCTCCTCGGCGGAGGTGTGGGTCACGCGGTCGGCTGTAGTCTGCTTCGCGATCATTGGGTGAAGTGGGCGGCCCCAATGATATGTGGGCGGGCCGTACGGCGCAACAGTCTCATCGCCCTCACGTGTACCCAGCTTTCCACCGTCGTTCCCGCGCCACCACCGTCGTTCCCGCGAAGGGAGACCCTTGCGTAACCCCCTCTCCCTTGACGGGTGTACAGACCGGAGAGATGGGTAACAGTTGTTCGGGGACATGGGTTACACATTCTATTGATTGAGATCTATGGTAGCGATGGACTGGACGGAGAAAAAGACCTTCCATGTGCCGTCAGTGGGTGTGGGCCTTAGAGCGACCCTCTTGCCTCTGAAGGCTTTACCGACGGGGAATGATCTGCCCAGGAAGGATATTCGGCCGTTGACATCTACAGAGCGTACCTGGTCGTCAGTGTCGTAGTCGACGGTCGGAAGCGTCTCCGGGAAAGGCCGAGGGCTGACGGTGTATCGGCTGGCAGGCGTATTGAGGTCCAGGGCGTGATGAGGACGCTGGAGGTTGTAGAAGTCTCGCCATCCATCGAAGCTGCTCTGGCAGTGGGACAGGTCGGTGTATCTGCTTCCCTGGAGCAGCTCAGTCTTGAGGGACCTGTGGAAGCGCTCGAGCTTGCCTAGGGTCTGGGGGTGGTATGGCCTACTGTGGACCACTCTGACTCCCAGTTGGACCAGCCAGACTGTCAGTGGGGTGAAGGGGTGGTCAACGTCGCTGCCCCAGGGAGAGCCGTTGTCAACCAGTATCGTATTGGGCATGCCGTAGTGGCTGAAGATGGACGTAAGATGGTCATGGACGGTCTGAGTCCTCTCGTCTGCACAAGCCCTCACACCCAGGGAGAACCTCGAATGGTCGTCCAGGACCGTCAGCGGGTGGCAACGTCCACCGCTGACGACAGGGATATGCCCCTTGAAGTCCATCTGCCACAGCTGGTTGGGCCGCTCGTGCTCGAAGCGCTTATACGGCTTGTGCTTGAGACTCTCAGATGGCTCGATAAGTTGATGTCGTCTGAGGATGGCCGTGATCGTGCTCTTGGACGGCACACTGTTGTGTCCACGATCCTTGAGTATCCTGGCCAGCACGTGTCCTCCCTTAGTGGGATGCTCCCGGCGAAGGTCTACGACGAGCTGCTCCATGTCGTCGCTCGTCCGGTTCGGGGAGTGATGAGGGCGCTTCGGGAGATCATCCAGACGCTGCTCTCCGCCTTCAAGGTATCGTCTCAGCCACTTGTAGCCAGTCTTGCGGCTGATCCCACTGCGCAAACACAGTTCGCTCATGATCACTCCCTCGGACCGCGCCAGAGCGACGAACTCTTTGCGTTGAGACATGACAGTTTCCACCCTCCATGGCATGGGCATCCTCCTGAACAGAATTACCATGCCTAATGGTGTAACCCATGTCTCCGAACATGTGTAACCTATGTCCCCGGTCTATACAACGGGAGAGGGTTGGGGTGAGGGTGAAATGCCAGTATCCGCAAGCTGGCTTCTATGTTCAGGCGGGGCCTGGATTCCGGCTTTCGCCGGAATGCCCCAGGTATGCAAGAGTCTCCGAAGGCGGGAATCCATGCCCGGCGGGGTGCGTATCCATGACCCATGAGGCAGTTCGCCACGCCATCATCCCCATCACGTCCATCAAACGAATCACAGTTCAGACATCGCCCCTTGACAAACCCGCTATAATGGAACTAATGTTCCCTGAAGCCCAAACAGCACTGGCGCCACCCGCCGCCGTCCCCTCCCTCGCTGACATCGTCCGCGAGAAGACCCAGGGCGGAAGGCTCATCGTCCGTTTCTTTCTCTCCACCATGGAGGGAGAGTTCGAAGATGCCAGGGTCCACCACCGCGTCGACGCCGCGAAGCAGCTCGTCATCCTCCAGCACAACAGCTCCTTCTCCGATGTAGTCCGCGACGAGACCGACGACGGGGACCGCATCATCAGCTTCCTCTTCTCCGTCATGATGGGGGAGATCGAAGGAGCCAGGCAGCATCACAGGAACGAAGCCGGAAAGCAGCTCGCCAGGCTCGACCCAAAAATGGCGAGCACCCTCGCCGAAGACAGCACCCCCCGTCGTTCCCGTCCCCTACATACCGGCGCCGTGGGCGCCCCATCCCACTCCCTGCACGCCACAGGTGCTCCCCTACACACCGGCGCCGTGGGCGCCGGCGTGGGCCCCGCGCTCGATGAGATCGTCCGGCAGGAGACCAACGACGGCAGGGACATCGTCCGCTTCTACGCCGACGTCATGCGCGGCGTCCTCACCGACTTCAAGACGCACCAGAGGATGGACGCTGCCGATAAGCTCGTGAGCCTCTCCTCCGACCACACACCCTGCGTGCCCGCGCCGCAGCCTGCCGCGCGCCAGCCCGCTTCCGACCACGACACGGTGTCCGCGGCCACGCCCTGGAAGACGCCGCGGAAGCCGGAGTGGAAGTACTTCGAGTATCCCGAAGACAACACCTACGACTTCGACAGCTACGGCGAAGAGGACTACCGACGCGACCGCTACGGCGACAAGGCCCTCCAGCACATATTCGGAGACGACGAGGCCAAGAGCGCCGCCAACCAAGCTGTCCTGGACTACAAAGTCGACCAGATAGAGGCTCAGAGGGCCGCCGTCCACTCCGACCACGATACCTGCCAGCCCTACGATCCCTGCCAGAGCTGTCGGGTACCCGATCCTCCCGACGACGACTCCTTCGGACAGCACACCTACGGCTACAACGCCCTCGTCTACATATACAGCGACAAGGCGACGGCCAGGGTAGGCTACATGGGGGCTATGGACCACAAGGAGAAGCAGAGGCTCGCCCTCATCGCCGCCGCCGACCAACCCCCCGACCACCTCGACAACGGCCCAGACCCTCCGCCGCCCAAGCCCAGGGTGCTCGTCCACTTTGGCCTCCCTGACGGTTAGAGCCCCCTCTCTCCTGACGGGAAGAGGACCGGGGCGAGGGGTGCCCGCCCCCTCTCCCTCGACGGGAGAGGGTCGGGGTGAGGGTGAGAGCGCCCTTCACCACACAACCGTCATACCGGCGAAAGGAGACCTTTGCGTAACCCCCTCTCCCTTGACGGGAGAGGACCGGGGCCGACCACCGTCGTTCCCGCGAAGGCGGGAACCCGACCCCCTCTCTCTTGACGGGAGAGGGTTGGGGTGAGGGTGAAATGCCAGTATGCTGGCTCCTATGTTCAGGCGGGTCCTAGATTCCGGCTTTCGCCGGAATGGCGCAGTTATGCAAAGGTCTCTTGACGGAAGAGGGCCGGGGTGAGGCTCATCGTCTCTCCGGCGGAAAGCCTGTCCCGTACTCGATATGGGGCCGGAGTCCAGGGCGCGGAAGGCAGCCTTCGCATGAATCCAAAACGCCTTGCTTGACGTATCGCAAAAGTTGACAAGCCTGAGCGGTCTGGCTCTCCTTGCTTACCCGACTGGCTGCGGCCAGTAACATGAACGGTATGGAAACCGTGGAGGTGTGCGGATGACCAAGTATCAGAATATAGCATTGCTGATGTCGGCGCTGGCCATTGCGCTTGTGATGGCGGCGTGCGGCGGCGACGAGGAGCCGGAGACTACGGCTGCGCCGACGGCTACGGCCACCACCGCGCCGCTTGCTTCAGGCTTCGAGACGCCTTCTCCCGAACCGGAGGAGATGGACGATGAGGCGATGGACGACGAGAAGATGGCCATGTTCACCGGCGAGAAGTTCGGCGGCGTCTTCAAGATCGTCGGCTCCGGCGGCCTGAAGTCCTTCGACCCACTGTGGACGACGGCATCCGGCACGGGGCAGGTGGCCGACACCATACTGGAGGGGCTGATCGGCATCAGGGTCGACTACGGCAAGGGTCCGCAGACGGTCGATAAGTGGGAGGCGAGCGACGACCTCCTGACGTGGACCATGACGATACGGGACGGCCTGACCTTCCACGACGGCGTGCCTCTTACGAGCGCCGACGTGGTCGGCACCCTGAACCGGCAGCGCAACAGAGGCGTCGCGCTGCGGCTGGTCTGGGGCGAGTTCGGTCCCGAGGAGTTCTCGGACTTCATCAAGACCGGAGACGACACGACCTTCACGATGCACCTGGATTCGCCGACGGTGTTCGCCATGGACAGCATCTCGAACCAGCAGGGCTTCGCGCCCCTGGTCGTCCACAAGGCCTGGCAGGAGACCCCTGTTGAGGAATCGGGCGCCGGCAAGCCTGTCGGGCATGGCCCGTTCATGTTCAAGTCGTGGACCCCGGGAGCCGGGTGGACTGCCGAGAGGTTCGTGGACTACGTGCCGAGCACGCATGCCACGGACGGCACTTCCGGCGCTCAGATCGCCTACTTCGAAGAGGTGCAGTGGCAGCAGATCGACGACCAGACCACCAGAGTGGCAGCGATGCAGGTGGGTGAGGTCGACTACGTGCAGGAGTTCCCCGCGGAGCTTCTCGACCGGCTGCGGCGGGACGAGGGTATCCAGTTCATCGACAACCCACCGGCCCGGCTGATCGGCCACTTCAACCACACGCTGCCGCCCTTCAACAACAGGGAGGCGCGTCAGGCCTTCGTGATGGCCTACGAGAATGAGAAGGCCCTGCAGCTTGCGACCGGAGACGACGCATTCTGGCGACTCTGCCCCTCGCTTATCAGGTGCGGGACCACCTGGGAGTCCACGGCAGGCTCCGAGGGCCGCTACCACGCGCGGGACTACGAAGGCGCCATCCAGAAACTCAAGGACGCCGGCCTCTACGGCCACAAGGTCGTCCTGACCGACCCGACCGACAGGCAGCCCGCCCACGCGGCCGCCACCGTCAGCAGAGAGGTCCTCGAGGACCTGGGCTTCGACGTCGACTTCCAGGTTATGGACTGGGCCACTCAGTCCGCCGTGCGCGCGGACCCCGACCTGTGGAACATCTTCCACACGTGGGGCGGCTCGGGCACGCCGCTCAGCGCCATGACCTACTCCGAGTACCAGTACGAGGGCTACGTCAACCTCTACCAGGACACGACCGGCACGCAGCGCGAGATATTCGGACGCTGGGTCAGGGCGACGGAAGAGGAGGAGCTCCGGTCGATCGTCGAGGAGTTCCAGGCCTTCCTGTACGAGGATGCCATAATGCTGATCGTTGGGGAGTTCTTCTCCCAGCAGGCGGCAAGCTCGGCAGTAGGCGGGCTCTACTCCGGGCCCGGCGGGAACAAGCCCGCCAACAAGTACTTCAAGAACTAGAGCCGACCAGGAGTCATTCGGCCTGGTTGTTGCGCGGATGCCAGCCGGAGTCCCGGCTGGCATCCGCGTACGGTTTCGTGCTACGGCCTCCAGGGAAGGCGCGACTCTTTCCCTGATGGGCGCCCTTTCCCAACGGCAGGAGTCAGTCACTCGGAGGCTCGGCGCATCCAACGCCGTAAGGGATGTCTAACCCGAAAAGAGGGTAGGAGATGTGGCGGTACATCGTATTGAGGGTGATGACCGCGATCCCGGTGGTCGCGGTCGTCGGGATAATCACCTTCTCCCTGGTCCACGTCGCGCCCGGCGATCCGGCCTCGATAATCCTCGGAAACGACGCCACTCCCGACAGCCTCAGAGAGCTGCGCGAGTATATGGGCCTCGACCAGCCTCTGCCCATCCAGTTCGTGAGTTGGGTCGGGAAGCTCGCGCAGGGCGACCTCGGCACGTCGGTCTTCTCCAAGCGGTCGATATGGGAGGAGGCGAAACCGCGGATCCAACCGACGATCTCCCTGGCAATCCAGACGGTCGTCATCAGCTCGCTGCTCGGCATATCGCTGGGGGTGGTCTCGGCCTGGCAGGCCGGCCGTCCGCTCGACCAGATACTGCGCCTGATCTCCGTTATCGGCTTCTCCGTGCCCGGGTTCTACCTCGCGTTCCTGCTCATCTGGGGCTTCGCCGTGAACCTGGGATGGTTTGGAGTTACGGGCTACACCAGGATTCAGGACGGAGTGTTGGAGCACTTCCACAGCCTGGCGCTGGCCGTCATCGTCAACGGCGTGTTGGGCGCCACGTTCATATCGAGGCTCACTCGCTCGGCAATGTTGGAAATCCTCCGAGAGGACTATATTCGGACGGCCCGCGCGAAAGGGCTGGCCGAGCTCAGCGTCTACGTCCGACACGCGTTCAGAAACGCGTCCATCCCCGTCGTAACCATCATCGGCGGGACTATTCCGGGTCTGGTCACAGGCTTCGTGGTGACCGAGTCGGTCTTCGCAATTCCCGGTCTCTCCAAGATGCTGCTTGACGCGATAACCCACCGGGACTACGCCGTGATACAGGGTATTCTGATCGTGGTGGCCACCGGGTTCGTACTGATAAACTTCGTCGTAGATATCATCTACGCCTATATCGATCCGAGGATACGGTACTGATGGCAACGGCAGGGCGAAAAAGAGAGTTCAGGCTGGCGCCGACGCTTGGCACGAAGGTCAGGCGGTTCGGGGTCCTGAGCGGTCAGGCCATGCGCTCGAACCCACCCCTGCTGATAGGCGTCGTCATCATAGCCTTCATCACACTCGTCGCTCTCTTCGCTCACGTGATCGTGACCGAGGAGTACCAGCGCGTGAATCCTCGATTTGGCTTCCTGGCTCCCTCTGCGGACCACTGGTTCGGCACCGACCGGTCCGGCCGCGACGTGTTCAACAGGACCATCATCGGAAGTCGGATATCCCTATACGTCGGTTTCACCGTGACCGCGATCACGGTCCTCGTGGGCCTGAGCGTTGGGCTGATCGCCGGATACACGCGCCTGCTCGACAACATCATCATGCGGTTCGTAGACGGGATGCTGGCCTTCCCGACCATCCTGCTGGCCCTGGCCATTATCGCCGTCTTCGGAGCGAGCCTGAACAACGTCATACTGGCGCTGGTCGTCACGGGCACCGCGGGCAAGGTGCGTCTCGTGAGAGGGCAGGTCCTGACTCTGCGCGAAGTGCAGTTCGTCGACGCGGCGCGGGCCATCGGCGCCCCCGTATGGCGGATACTCTACCTGCACATTGCGCCCAACACCTTTGCCGTGCTCATGGTGCAGGCGACCTTCACACTGGCAGGGACGATCCTCGCCGAGGCCAGCCTGAGCTATCTCGGAGTCGGCGTCCCGGAACACATCCCCAGCTGGGGCAACATCGTCGCCGGCGGCCAGGGCTACGTCCAGGTCGCCTTCTGGGTCTCCTTCTTCCCCGGCCTCTTCCTCACCCTCACGGTGCTGTCGGTCGTCCTGATAGGCGACGCCCTTCGCGACTATATGGACCCCAAGCTCAGGGGCAAGCTCTACTAGACTCGCGGCGGGAATGTGAAACCGTCCCGTCATTCCCGCGAAGGGAGACCTTTGCACAACCGTCATACCGGCGAAGGCCGGTATCCAGAGGGGCGGGGGCTTAGCAAAGATGGTGTCGTTTACAGCGCCTGATGTCGCCTCGTCCGAAGAGTTACGCAAGGGGTCTCTGAAGGTGGGAATCCAGAGAGTGCGAGGGACTTGATGAATCATGCTTCAAGTCATTTCCCAGGCTGTGGCCCCTCCGTTAGCGCGCGGCGGCGCCGATTGATATACTCTCCCAGAAATTCCGCTCCCTTTTGAACATGGAGGTGTGCTGTTATGAAGTTGGCAGCGGTCGCACTTTTCATAGGGTCCCTGCTCATCGTGTTCGGCTGCGGAGGCGGCGAGACGTCCGGTCAGGCAGGGTTTGGCGCCGTCGGCGGGAACGAGCCTGCGCCCCCAAGCAAGGGTGGAGCTGGCCAGGAGTTCCAGAACGTCAGGGCCGTGACCCAGGCCCTCGACAAGCACGAGCTCACCCGTCAGATCCTCAGGCCGACCAACCCCTACGTCACCCAGAAGGGCGGCGTTCAGCTCACCCCCGTGATCCAGGCCTACGACTTCAGGAACTACCGCCTGAACTCCAGCACGCCAATCGCCGGCGTCTTCACCAGCGACCACATCATCGAAATCTACGTCTACAAGGACCGGGCCAAGATAGAGGAACAGGCGGCCGCGTACCGGGCGGAGTATAACCTCGTCCATGCCGAAGGCAACATCATCCTCGTGCTGAACACCACCGATCAGGCGATTCTGGACACGCTCATAAACGACCTGCGCGACGGGCAAGATAAGTAGCCAGCCTCTGATCCGACATCCCGCGTGCGCGGGAATGACGGAGAGGCCCTCCCTAGTTGGTGACCAGGGAAGGGGACCTGGGGGGTGGGAGAATGAGGTCGGGGGTCAGCGGCTCGGCGTCTTTCTGGTACACCTGCACGCGCATCGATCCCATGTCGGTCACGAACATGCGGAACTGATCGTCGATCCTGACCGACCGCGGCCTGCGGAACCGCCTTTGTGGCTCGAGCTTGGCCATCTCGCGCTGCCGGAGGGGGCCCGCGTTGGTGAGCATATAGTCGCGCGCCATCTTGGACAGGGAGGCGTCGCCGACGAACTTCTCGACGTATCTGCCGTTTTCGGAGAAGAGCTGAACCCGGTTGTTCCCCGCGTCTGCCACGTAGATGTCGCCGTGGCCGTCAACGCTGACCCCGGTCGGCCTGTTGAACTCGCCCTCTCCAGAGCCGGACTGGCCCAGCGCGAATATGAAAGCGCCTTCGGCCGTGAACTTCTGGATGCGGTCGTTGCGCCAGTCTGATACGTAGACGTCGCCAAACTCGTCCGTGGCAAGTCCCCAGGGCATGTTCAACTGCCCGTCGCCGCTGCCGAAGCCGCCCCACTGGAGGATGAACCTGCCGTCCTTCGTGTGCTTCTGGACCCGGTGGTTGCGGGTGTCCGAAACGTAGACGTTCTCCTCGGAATCGAACGCCATGCCGGACGGGCCGTCGAACTGGCCTTCGCCGTCTCCGTGCTCGCCCCACTTGGATATGAACTCGCCTTCGCGGGTTATGTTGGTGATCCGGTGGGTGTTCTCATCGGACACCCAGAGGGTCCGTTCGCGGTCGATGAGTATCGTGACCGGCCAGGTGAACTTTCCGTCGTCAGTCCCAGCCCCGGCGATGGGCGTCAGGTTCCCGACGTCCCAGGAGCCGTCGTCGTCCCACTGGAGCCTGGCGATGATGCCTGTGCGGTTGAGGACGTAGTACATGCCGTCGTCAAGCGCGACATCGATGGGGTCGTTCGTGACCCGCCTCATGCCCAGGGTCTTTACGTATGGGAATCCTGCCCGCAGAAGAGCGTAGGGTCTGGCCATCGGTGCTCCCTCTATAAAGGTGTGCGCAGCTTGGCTCGATTTGCCGGAGCCCGCCTCTGGACGCCTCCGTGTCTACCGGAAGACCGGGAGCTGCTCGTATGTCCCGCCGACGATTTCGGGCGCGCCTATGCCGAGCCACCGCTCCAGCACCGTGGCGTAGAGGCCCCGGTAGTCGTAGGTGTGCTTCATATCCTCGCCGTAGAGCCAGTCCTCCGGCCTGATGGACGGGTACTCGGCGTACAGCCCTCCGTCTATCGGGTCGCCGATCATGAAGGCACCGCCGCCCGAGCCGTGGTCCGTGCCGCTGCCGTTGTCCCTCATGCGCCTGCCGAACTCGGTGAACACGAGCATCGACACGTTCTCCGAGGCATCGTGGTCCCGGAGGTCCTGGAAGAAGTCCATGATGGCGCCGGACAGCTCCGTCATGAGCCTCGGGTGGTCGGGGTACTCGTTGGCGTGGTTGTCGTAGCCGCCGTGGTTGGCGTAGAAGATGCGGGTGCCCAGGCCGGCGAGATGCACGCGGGCGACATCCTTGAGGCTCTTGGCGATGGAGTTGTCCGCGTATTCGACGTCGGACGAGTACATTGCGGGCGCCTGTTTGAGTATGTCTGCGCCCTTGAGCACGTCCATTCCGGTCTGGGAGAGGTAGTCCATGACCGGGCCGGAGCCGATGGCCGGAGCGTACATCTCCTTGAAGATGTCCAGGGCCTCCAGACGGTGCTCGTCGTCGATGCCGCTCATGAGCCCGTAGTTATCGAGGTCGCCGACGGAGGTTACGGGCACGCCCAGCGCGGACAGCGCGCGGGGCAGCCCGCGGCCGAAGTTGACCGCAGTTAGAACGTTCTCCTTCTGGGGGTCGAGCTCGCGGATCGCTCTGCCGAGCCAGCCCTCGGTCCCGACCTTGTCGGGCTCGCAGGTGTGCCAGATGTCCATGGCCCTGAAGTGGGACCGGCTCGAGTTCTCGTAGCCGATGCCCTGTACTACGGCGACGTCGCCCTGCTCGTACATCTCCTTGAGCGGGCCGGCCTGCGGATGAAATGCCAGGGTGTCGTTGATCGGCAGCGCCTTGCCCTCCGGGACGCCGACGGTCTTCCGAGAGTCGTAGTAGACCGGGTCAGTGTAGGGGATCAGCGTGTTCAAGAAGTCGTTCCCGCCGGAGAGCTGGACTACTACCAGTACCGGCTTCTTCCCGTTCCCTGCCATTGAGGCACCTCCCGATGACTTATGCGAACTGGTACTCCCGAGACGCGACGATGAACTGGAGCAGGCGTCCCACCCGCCTGGAGCTCTCGTCACTCGCTTCTTCCGTGTCGAAACTGAGGTCGCCGCCAGACTCGGCGAACCGGAGCATGGCCGCTTTGGTAGCGTCGCTGACCTGTACCGGTCCCGCCAGCTCGACGCACTGTTCGACGAGACGATCGGGGGCGAGCGACCCGCCGTCGGCGGCAAGCCTCCTCACGATGTCCTGTATGCCGGGCTTCGTGACATCCGCCAACTCGTCGACGGAGAAGTTCACGCGCTCGTTCAACGCCCCGCCGTCGATCCACTCCCTGCCGGTGTGCCAGCCTTCGACCGTCGGCGGATCGTAGAGGTCCTGGCCCATGGCGGCCGCGGCGACGCCTATGGCCTGGAGGCCGGTGTTCGGCTCCCTGTGAGTACCGGACAGCTTGAGGACTCCGGCCACCAGCTCGGCCGGGCACTTCACCCTTTTGTAGAGGGCCTCCTTGAAGAAGTCGGAGTTGAAGAGCACCCTCAGGACTGAGCGGATATCGCCGTTCGAGGCCTGGAAGGCCTTGGTGAGCGTGTCGACCGCGTCCGGGTTCCGTGGGGGCAACTCGCTCCAGGCGGGAACCTGGGCCTCGTCGGCGACGAAGAAGCTGTAGAGGTGGCGCGACACGAACCGGGCCGTGGCCGACTGCCTCACGATGATGTCGATGATGTCCTCGCCGTCGAACCGCCCCGTCTCGCCCAGGAAGGTCTTGACGCTGTCATCGTGGTCGTCCGACCTGTACTCGAAGTCTGTTGGGAATTCGCCCTGCGGGTATATGGGAATGGGCTGGGCGAATGTCCAGCCGGTGAATGCCCGTGCGCAACTCTTGATATCGTCTTCGGAGTAGTTGCCGACGCCCATCGAGAACAGCTCGAGCAGCTCACGGCCGTAGTTCTCGTTTATCTCGTCGCGATGGTTCTCCGAGTTGTCCAGCCAGAAGATCATCGCCGGGTCTTTCGACAGGGCGAGCAGGATGTCGCCGAGGTTCGAGAGGGCGTGCAACCGGAACGACTCGACCTGCGCCACCATGGCGGTCGGGTTTTGGATCTTGGAGAAGCCGGTGGCGAAGACGTGATGCCAGAAGAGGGTCATCTTCTCCTCCAGCGGCCTCCGGGTGTTGACCATCCGGTATATCCATATGCCGACGGCGACGGGAAGATTCGCGTGGCGTTCGGACAGGTACCTGTCGAGCAGGTCCCTTTCTATGCCGGGGGAGCGCTCGGGATGGAGCAGGTCCTCGACCAACTCCTCGTAGGGCTTCCGCGCCAGCTCCTCAAGCTCGGACCTTGTGGCTCCGAACCCGGCTCGGCGCATGAGGTGGGCTGTAAGAGAGAGGTCTTGTGCGGCCATCATCTGCCTCGCGTATAGACTCCGGCGAAAGCGGGCGAACTCCCATTCGGCCGCATTCTACCCAGTCGCCCCACACCGTGCAACGGTTTATTTCCATAATTCCTGCTCAGATTCGGGCCACCCTCGTGTGCGGACGGTCTCAAGCGTCGAGTCTTTCAGCAAACCCGTCTCGTTTGCAGGCGCTTGCATGTTGTCAAGCCCATGGTCAGTGGATATGGTATGGACTGGCACGCAATAAGCGGAGCCTGTATGCGTTGAGGAGTTGACATATGAGCGTCTACCAGGGCTCGCATCAGCAGTACGACGTGGTGTGCGAGCCGGATGTCGGAGTGCCGATGCGCGATGGGGTGCGGCTGTCGGCGGACATATACTTCCCGGCCGTCGGCGGGCGCCGGGCCGGCGGGCGTTTCCCCACTGTGCTCGAACGCACGCCCTACGACAACTCCTCCCCGACCGCCGTGACCAACGCGAAGTACTTTGCCCGAAGAGGGTACGTCTGCGTCATCCAGGACGTCCGGGGCCGTTTCGAGTCCGAGGGGGAATGGTATGCGTTCGCGAAGGAGGCACCCGACGGCTACGACACCATAGAGTGGCTCGCTGCACAGGACTGGAGCGACGGGAAGGTCGGCACGATGGGCAGCTCATACGCCGGCAGCGACCAGTCCGCCGCCGCCACTCTCAACCCGCCCCACCTGTCGACGATGATCGTGGGTGTCGGCGCCTCGAACTACTATCACGGCTCGATGCGGCAGAACGGCGCGGTCGAGCAGCGGTTCCAGATTTACGCCTTCAGGATGGCGGCGACGAGCAAGGAGGCCGCCGCCGATCCTGCCCTCAAGGCGGCTATACGGGATGCGTTCGAAAACCGGATGCCCCAGATGGTCGACAACTTCCCTCTCAAGAAGGGAGCGACGCCCCTGAGCGGGCTGCCGTCGTACGAGCAGTGGGCGACCGACATCGCCCGGCACAGCGACTACGACGACTACTGGAAGCAACGCGGCTACGCCATCTCCGAGTACTACGAGGAGCACGCCGACGTTCCAACGCTCTACCTGGGCGGATGGTACGACTCCTACGCTCGGAACACCTGCGAGAGCTTCATGAAGCTCAGCCGGATGAAGCGCACTCCCCAGCGGCTGCTGATGGGGCCTTGGACCCACGGGGGATGGGAGGTCACCTACTCTGGCGACGTCGACTTCGGTGTCGAGTCGCATCTCCATCACAACGACATGCGCCTGGCCTGGTTCGACCACTATCTGAAGGGAATGAATACAGAGGTCGCCGGCTGGCCTCCCGTCCGGATATTCACGATGGGGTCTGGAAGAGTTCATAGGGACGACAACGGACGCATCTTCAGCGGCGGCTTCTGGCGCGACGAGGGCGACTGGCCGCCGCCCGGCGTCAAGCCGACCAGCTACTTCCTGCACTCGGGAGGGGAGCTCTCGACGGAGCCCCCCGCCGCGCCGGATTCACCCAGCACCTTCACGTACGATCCGAAGGACCCGGTGCCCACCATGGGCGGAGGGATCTCCGCCGCAGACAACATCATGGTGCCCGGAGCGTTCGACCAGAGGGGCAGGCCCGACTTCCACGGCTGCCGTGACACAGAGCCGCTGAACACCAGGCCCGACGTGCTCTCGTTCCAGACCGGCCCACTCGACACCCCGGTGGAGATAACGGGGCCGGTCGAGGTGCGGCTGTGGGCGTCCACGTCGGCTGTGGATACCGATTTCACGGCGAAGCTCCTCGACGTCGTGCCCCCGTCCTCGGACTATCCCGACGGGCTCGCAATCAACATTACCGACTCGATCATCCGCGGCCGCTACCGCGACGGCTGGGACAGGGGCGTGCCGATGGAGCCCGGTCGGCCGTACGAGATAGTGTTCCAGCTCTACCCGACCTCGACCATATTCCGCGAGGGACACCGTATAAGGCTCGACATCAGCAGCAGCAACTGGCCCAGATTCGACGTCAACCCCAATACAGGCGGTCCCCTCGGCATCCACGGCTCCTATGAGCGAGCCGCTCAGTCCGTGTACCACGACCGTGACCGCGCGTCCTGCGTCGTGCTCTCCGCCAGGGAAACCTGACCGGACTCGCCGCACCCGCGGGCGCGATCATGACGGCGGAAGACCTGGCCCTCTATGGGATCCGGCTAACCAGCGTTGTTTGGCTTCGTTATAGAAATTGCAGGACGTGAGCTACGGGAGTTGAGACATGAAGGACCTTTCAGGAACACTCGCAACCATAAGGGACCGGCTTTCCGGTCTCATGGTGCGTCTTTGACCTGGCTGACAAGGAGAGAGAGATAGCAACGATAGAGGCCAAGGCCGCCGCGCCCACGTTCTGGAGCAGCCCGAACGCCGCGAAGCGGATGCAGAGGATGTCGACCCTGAGGCAAGAGATAGGGGAGTGGCGGGACCTGGAGTCCCGCGTGGCCGCCCTGGACGAGCTGGTGACCCTGGCCCTCGAAGAGAGAGACGACACCCTCTTGGAGCCCGTGTCGGATGACCTGCGGGATATCACCTCGGACCTCGAGAACAAGGAGCTGAAGCTCTTCCTGTCGGGCGCATACGATAACCGAAACGCGATACTGGCCCTTCACGCCGGCGCGGGCGGCGTCGAGGCCCAGGACTGGGCGGCGATGCTCATGCGCATGTACCTCCGATGGGCGGATGACCGTGGATACGCGTGCGAAGTGTTCGACACATCCCTGGGCGAAGAGGCGGGCATCAAGAGCTCGGTGATCCAGATATCGGGTCCCCACGCCTATGGATACCTGAAGGGCGAGCGAGGGACACACAGACTGGTGCGTCTGTCCCCCTTCGACAGGGACCATGCGCGGCACACGTCCTTCGCGCTTGCCGAGGTGCTCCCAGAGACCGAGGAAGGGACGGACATCCAGATCAATCCCGACGACCTGAAGATAGAGGCCTTCAAGGCCGGTGGCGCGGGCGGCCAGAGCGTCCAAAAGAACTCGACCGCGGTGCGCATCACGCACCTGCCGACCGGAATAAAGGCGAGTTGCCAGAATGAGAGGTCGCAGCATCAGAACAAGGAGATAGCGATGCGCATCCTCACCGCCAGGCTGGCCGAGCAGGAGCTGGCACAGCGTGCGGAAGAGATCGCGGTGCTCAAGGGTGAGCACATATCGCCGCAGTGGAGCAACCAGATAAGAAGCTACGTTCTGCATCCCTATAAGATGGTCAAGGACCACAGGACCGACTACGAGACCGCGGACGCGTCCGCGGTCCTCGACGGTGGGCTGGACGATCTGATCAAGGCCTGCCTCACGAGCGCCGTCGGCAAATCGAACGACCGGACCGCCTAGGCGAGGCCATCGTCACGACGAGACAGGCATCGAGCGATAACAGACGCAGACTGGGAGAGGTGTTGAAATGCGAAGACTCTTAATCGTAATCGTGGCCCTTATGGCAATGGCAGCCGTCGCGTGCGGCGGCGACGCCGAGGAGACGCCGACCCCGACCCCGACGACTGAGCCGACGGCCGTAGCCGCCGAGAGCTCTACGACCGAAGGGGCGGCGGCCGAGGAGTCGGCCAGCCAACCGCAGGCGGGCCAAGTTCCCGTTTCCGACGCCCCCCAGGGCGGGACCTTCCGCCGCATGTGGTCGGACCCGCCGACCCTGGACCCCGCGCTCGTTACAGATACCACATCCGCGGGCGTAGTCGTCGAGGTGTTCAGCGGGCTGGTGGCTCTCGATACGGACCTGAGGCTGATCCCGGACATCTCTGAGCGGTGGGAGGTCAGTCCCGACGGGTTGCGGTATACCTTCTACCTCAGGCCGTACGCCAAATTCCACGACGGCAAGGCGATCACCGCCCAAGACTTCAAGTGGTCTATCGAGAGGGCGGCCCATCCCGATACCGGCTCGCCCGTCGCGGACACTTACCTAAACGACATCATAGGCGTCGAGGACGTGCTGGAGGGTCGGGCCACCGACATCAGCGGCATCAAGGTCATCGACGACCACACGCTGCAGATCGACATTGACGCGCCGAAGGCCTACTTCCTGGCAAAGCTCACCTACCCAACCGCCTACGTCCTGGACAGGGACAACGTCGAGGAGGGCGGCAGGCTGTGGACCGACACTCCCAATGGCAGCGGCCCGTTCAAGCTGAAGGAGTACAGTGTGGGAGAGCGAATCGTTCTCGAGCGAAACGAGAACTTCTATCGCACTCCCGCCAACGTCGACACGATACTGATGAACCTTGCGGGCGGCCAGTCCATGGCCATGTACGAGAACGACGAAATCGACATAGTAGGAGTCGGCCTCTTCGACTTGGAGCGTGTCCTGGACCCGAACGAGGAGCTGAACAAGCAGCTCGTCATTGCTCCTCCGAGCTTCAGCGTCTCCTACATCGGCTTCAACGCGACGATGCACCCCTTCAAGGACCCCAAGTTCCGGCAGGCCCTTAATCACGCTATCGACAAGGAGCTGATCGCCACGGAGGTGCTATCCGATCTGGTGGTACCGGCCTACGGGCCGCTGCCTCCGGGTTTCCCGGCATACAACGAGAGTCTGGAGGGATTGAGGTTCGACCGCGATCTCGCCCAGCAGCTACTCGCCGAGTCCGACTACCCGGCGCTGTCGCCCGAAGACCAGCGGATAGTCATAACCGTTCCGGGCACCGGCGGCACGATCGGCCTCTACCTCGAGGTGATCATCGAGATGTGGAGGGAGGTGCTGGACGTGGAAGTCGAGGTGCAGCAGGTTGAATGGGCGACCTACCTCGACGATCTGAACGACGGCAAATTCCAGGCATTCGCCGGACTCGGCTGGGAGGCCGACTACCCCGACCCGCAGGACTTCCTCGACATCCTGTTCCACTCGGAGAGCGGCATCAACCATGGGCTCTACTCGAACGCCGAGGTCGACAACATACTGGAAGAGGCCCGCGTCGAGACCGACGTGGCACGCCGGATCGAGCTCTACCGGGAGGCCGAGGAGCTGATCGTAGCCGACGCCGCCTGGGTTCCGCTGTGGTACACCGGCGAACAGTACTTCCTGATCAAGGGCCACGTGCAGAACTTCCAGCCGACCCCGATGATCATTCCCAAGCTGAGGGAGATTTACGTCCAGTAGCGCCCGACACGAAATCGGCGCTTCAGGGCCTCATCGCATTGCTGCCCCGGTCACCTGATCGGGGCAGCTTGCCTTTCCGAATACCCGCAACTATCCTTGGGCTCTAGCGGGCCGTGACCTGGAGGATCCAGCGATGTGGGTGTACATAGCACGGCGTCTGGTCTGGCTCCCCATCATGCTGTTCATGGTCTCTGCGGTCACGTTCGCCCTGTTCAGGATCGTTCCGGGCGACCCGGTGACGGTTATGCTGGGGGCAAGGTACAACGAGGCGACTGCCGCCAGGCTGCGCGAGGCCCTGAGTCTGGACAAGCCCTTCGTCGTCCAGTACGCCTCCTACATGTGGGGCGTGATCAGGCCCAAGATACACACCGTGCGGATCGGCGAGGAGCCGGGGACGGAGATCAAGGTGCCGTTCCTGGGGCTCGACTTTGGGGAGAGCTTCCGCTTCCGCGGCAGGCCCGTCGGGCCGCTGATGCGGACCAAGATGTGGGTCTCCTTCCAGGTCAACATGGCGGGCATCGTCGTCGCGCTCGGCCTCGGCCTGCCGCTGGGCTTCTGGGTGGCGCACAGACAGGGCACCTCTCTGGACCCGATCACGGTTGCCCTGGCTGTCATTCTGGCCTCTCTCCCCATCATGGTCACCGCGCCCGCCATCCTCTGGGCGGGGTGCCTTAAGCTCGACCTGCTGCCTTGCTCCGGATGGGGTGGCCTCTTCGACATGCGCATACTGGCCGTCATGCTGGCCATGGGCGTCCCTGGCATCGCGGGGTTCATTCGGATAATGCGCGCCAGCACCCTGGACGTATTGGGACAGGACTTCATACGCACGGCCCACTCCAAGGGCATGTCCTCGCTCGCCATCGACTACAAGCACGTGCTGAGGAACGCGCTCATCCCGATAGTCACCGTCCTGGCGTTCTCCCTCTCCGGGATGCTGACCACGAGCTTCGTCGCCGAGCGGATCTTCGGGATACCGGGGATAGGCAGCTTCGCCATCGACTCCCTGTTCAACAGGGACTACCCTGTCATGATGGGGATGACCATCATCCTTACCACCGCCTTCGTGCTGTCCATTCTGGCCGCCGACGTGGCCTACGCCTACGTCGACCCGCGGATTCGCTATGATACGAGCGAGGCGGGCTAGTGGCGTACATCGACCGCACGCTAGGCACGCCGGTCGAGTCCCGGAGCAAGGGACACCTGGCCCGGGCCTGGTCGCGCCTCTTGCGCAAGAAGCTAGCCATCGCGTGCGTGATAGCAATAGTCGTCCTGTACGGTTCCGGCATATTCGCGAACTTCCTGGCCCCCTACGAGTACACCAAGCCGCACTACACAGAGATCAGAAAGCCCCCCAGCCTCGCCCACCCGTTCGGCACCGACCGCCAGGGCGGACGGGACATGCTCTCCCGGATCATGTGGGGCATCCAGAACACGGTCATAATCACGGTCATCTCCATGGCGTCCGGCGGGCTGGTGCTGGGCGTGACGCTGGGCCTGGTGTCGGGGTACTTTGGGGGCCGGGTGGACTCTCTCATCAGCCGCGTCGGGGAGTTCTCCGCAGCCTTCCCCGAAGTGCTGCTCATGATAATGATCGCCGCCACGATTAAGCCCAGGCTGCTGGTGTGGGTGAGGTGGCTGGAGGACAACACGTTCCTCGATAACCTGGTGAGGACGGGGATACAGGACTACATCACCATCTCGATCGCTCTGGTGGCATTCTCGTGGTTCGGCATGGCGAGGCTCGTGCGGGGGCAGGTGCTGGTCCTCAAGGAGACGCAGTATGTCGAAGCCGCGAGGGCGCTCGGGGCTTCGACCCCGAGGATATTGTTCAGCCACCTGTTGCCCAACGCCATCAGCATCATCGTCGTCGTGGTCAGCTCCGGCATGGGCTCGCTCGTCTTCGCGGAGATCATCCTGAGCTTCCTGGGCCTTGGCATACAGCCGCCGCGGCCCAGCCTCGGCGTAATGCTGCTGGAGGGCGGCAACATCGGCACTCTCCAGAACGAGTGGTGGATGCTCCTGTTCCCCTCCGCCGTGGTCTGGCTGATAATCCTCGCGTGGACCCTGCTCGGAGACGCCCTGGTAGACGTCCTCAACCCCCGCACCAGGTAGTCGATAGCTCGGCCCTCGAAGACCCAGTCCAGCGGCGTGCCCCGCGAAGCGGCGGCAGGGCCAACCTCCTCCGCTGGACCTCGACAGCCCGATTCAGTGGCGTGTCCAGCGGGACCCACCGCAGAGCCAACCCTCTCAGCTCGGCCCGCGATGGCCTCGGTTCGGCCGGGCGTTCAGACGACGCGCCTATAGCCTCCCTCCCAAGACCGCATGCTCGAGTGGGGTGCGGAGGGGCGGAGCCCCTCGCCGGGAGTCTGAGGGTGTCCCTCAGATAAGCCCTTTCCAGGGGAAAGGGCTTTGACACTCGCGGCCTCTCGACATAATATGTGCATCGTCGGCAGGCCGTCAGGGCGAATTCGCCTGCTGAAATTCAGGAGGTGAGACATGGCTGAGCCCATCCGGGTACTCCACTTCATCAACCAGTTCTTTGGAGGGATCGGAGGAGAGGAGCACGCCAATGTGGGCGTGGAGGTGCGCGAGGAGGCCGTCGGCCCCGGGCGCGCGCTTCAGCTTGCCCTTGGAGACGCGGGCACGATTGTCGCCACCGTGATCGGCGGCGACAACTACATGGTGGAGCACGAGGACGAGGCCATCAAGGCCGTTGGAGAGGCCATCGCGACCTTCCAGCCCGGGCTCGTCGTGGCGGGCCCCGCCTTCGACGCGGGCAGGTACGGGCTGGCCTGTGCGGCCGTCTGCGTCGAGGCGCAGTCGCGCGGCATCCCGGCCGTGACCTCCATGCACCCCGAGAATCCGGGCGTCCTCACCCATCGCAAGGAGCTTCTGGCCGTTCCGACCGGCATCGACGTTACACAGATGCGGTCGATCATCGCCAGGATGGCTCGGCTCGGCCTCAAGGTCGCCAGCGGACAGGAGCTGGGGCCGGCGACGGAGGACGACTACATCCCGCGCGGCTTCCGAAAGTCGGCTATGCGGGACAAGACCGGCGCCGAGGCCGCCATAGACATGCTGGAGGCGCGCGTGACCGGAAAGACGTTCGTCTCCGAGGTCTACCGCCGCGACTACGACCCCATTCCCGTCCCCGATCCGATCGAGGACCTCTCCGGTGTCACGCTCGCCCTCGTCAGCACGGGCGGCCTGGTGCCGATGGGCAACCCCGACCACCTGGAACAGGGGCGGACCACCGAGTTCGCCGGCCGGTACGATGTGTCCGAGCTCAAGGAGTTCACCATCACGGAGTGGGAGACGATTCACACCACCCAGGGGAACGTTCCAAACGAGACCGACACCAACTACCTGATGCCCCTGCGCTCCCTTCGCGACCTGGAGGCGAGGGGAGAGATCGGCGGGATCTATCCCTACTTCTTCTCCACCGCGGGGAACGGCATGGCCGTGAAGGCCGCCACGCGCATTGGCGAAGAGATAGCCGAGGAGCTGGCGGACGCGGGGGTCGAAGCGGTCCTGCTGGTCGCGACCTGAGGGAGCTGCAATCGTTGCGGAGCAACGATCAGCAAAGAGCTCGCCAAGGTCGGTATCCCCGTAGCGCTGGTGAGCGCCATACCCATGGTCCCGATCTCGGTCGGGGCGCACCGCGTCGTCGAGGGCGTCAGCCTGCAGCACGTCTGCGGAGACCCCATGTTGAGCAAGGACAGGGACAACGCGCTGATGATGCGGATCACCGAGGCCGCCCTCGATTCGCTTCGGACCCCTGTAGACGAGCCCACGCTGTTCAAGCCTACCGAGGAGCCGGAGAGGGAGCTCGTACATGCGTCTTGAGCTGGGCAACTTTCCCGTAGAGGACGTCGTCTTCGGCTCCGAGACGGCCTGGAAGGATGGCGTCCTGGAGCTCGACGAGGGCGGGATTCTTGCCCCCATCCTGGCCGAGCCCAGCGTCCGCGACGCCGGGCTGGAAATAGCCAAACCGGGCGAGTCGGTCCGCATAATCAACCACTTCGACATACTTGAGCCGAAGGTCAAGGTGAGCGGGCCCGGGACGGTCTATCCGGGCCGGGCGGGTCGGCCCGTGGAGACGGTGGGGCAGGGACGGACGCACCGCCTGGGAGGCATGACGCTCGTCGTGTCCTACGACGGGGCCTACGACCGCTGGGGCAGCAACGCCCCGGCCGGGTACCTGACCTCCCCGAAGGCCCCCAAGTGGTTCGAAACGCACGGACTCGTCGAGATGCCGAGGGCAGACAGGCGCCAGGTCTGGAGCAACCACCACTTCATCGACATGTCAGGGCCGGGCGCGGTGCTGCCCTTCGCTTCGACCATAAATCTCTGCCTCAGCATGTCGCTGGAGGACGGCCTGGACATACAGAACAAGGCCAGCGTCAGCAACGGCGTCGGGCTGAAGCTGCAGGACACGCTGGCCGAGACGGTCCGCGACCTGGAGCCGCCGGAGATGGAGGTCTTCGACATGGGCGTCAGGGACCCCTCGCTCCCGGGCGTGGTCTTCGTCTGGTTGCTGTCGAGCCCCGAGGGCTCCCACGGACCGCAGTCTATACACGGCTCCGGGGTCTACGGTCACACCCGCCTCTCGGCGCCGTGGCTCCTGTGGCCTACGGAGGTCATGGACGGCGCGATCACCGGCGGCGGACGCGGGCACGGCTCGTGGGCCTTGAGCAACAACCCGATCGTCATGGGGATGAGCCGCCGCCACGGCAAGAGCCTCAATTTCCTGAGCTGCATCATCCTGAGAGAGCCGTGGTACAGCGAAGAGCAGATGCAGTTCGTGGGCTATCGCGCTGCGGAGGCCGCAAAGCAGGTCGGCGCCTCGGGAGCCATCGTCACCAACGAGGTGAGGGGACTCCAGTTCGTATCCTCGGCGCGCACCATAGAGGCCATCGAGGACGTGGGCATCAAGACCGTCTGGGTCAGTGAGGAAGAGGACAACGAGAACGGCAACGTCCCGCCCTTCCTGTACCACCCCGCCGTGATGGAGGGCGTCGTGAGCACCGGGACCGGCGCCGCCGGACCGTTCCCTCCCGTGGAGCGTGTGCTTGGAAGCTTCAAGGGAGCGCCCCAGGACTGGTACGGTGAGCAGGACTCGGTCCCCGGCAGGTACGGCGTCGAGCACGTCCTGGACCACTACGGCTTCGGCAAACAGCACTGCGTCGATTACTAAGGGCGCTGTCGACCTGAGAGGATATCTCAGACCCTTCGGCGAGCGGATTGGCGTGGGAAGGGATTTCCTCTCCGGCCGAGAGAACCTTGCATAACCTCGGCACATGTCTTTCCGAACGTAGCGAGGCGAAGTGAGGAATCTAAGTCCTCGTCATCCAGGACTTTTTCCGCAGCTTGACCGAACTCATGACGACAACGGTAACGCCTCAGATTCCTCGGCTGCGCTCGGAATTCCAGCGAAGGCAGGAACCCAGCGGCGACAGCGAGGAGGAGTGATGTTTGCCAAGACCGTTGATGGACTTGACGAGGTGTTCGTCGAGGTCGAGAACCTTGAGGAGATGAGGACCTTCTATCGAGACGTTCTGGGCTTCGATGAAAGCTTCTCCGATCCGGGTTGGGGCGCGGGATTCAAGACGGGAGGGGCAGACCTGGTTCTTACCGTCGCCGACAACGCTGCGTCGGGCGTCTCTTTGGTTTTCGCCTGCGGCGACATTGACCGCAGCCTGCGGGCCGTGGCTGAAGCTGAGCTGGTAGTAACACATCCGCTTGAGGAAGGCCACTGGGGCGCGAAGATAGCCGGTTTCGAGGACCCCGAAAGCAATACCATCTACTTGGAGCAGCCAAGCGGCAATGCCAAGTGGGGGCATTGAAAAGGGGCTCCGAGTGTACGCCCGGTCGACGTTGCGCGAGGCGTCGGGACGGCATATTGTAGATACATTCATTGTAGCTCTACCCTATCGGATCTCCGATTAGCCTCAACATCAAGAACCAAGACACCTGTCGGCTGGCCGGTGAGCTGGCCCGCCTTACCGGCGAAACGATGACTGGCGCGATCACAGTCGCGCTCAGGGAGCGTCTGGAGCGTGAGAAACGTGAGCGCACCGTCGAGGCCCGGCTTCGGGAGATTCGCGCCATCGCAGAGCGCTGAGCCAAGTTGATGCGCGAGGGGCCATCCGCCGTCGATCACGGCGATTTCCTGTATGACGAGCATGGTCTGCCCAGGTGATCGTCGACGCGTCAGCGCGCCTCTGCCCTTCGCCTCCGATCGCGCTGGACTCGCATCCCCACGCATCAGCGGCCTAGCTAGCGTATGCGCATCGTCATAATCGACACCGACCCCGGCGCCGACGACGCCCTGGCGCTCATGATGGCGTTGAACTCTCCCGACCTGCTCGTAGAGGGCCTCACCACGGTTGGCGGCAATGCGACGCTGTCCGAGACGACCGACAACGCGCTCCGGCTGGTCGAGCACCTCAACGGGAAGCAGAGCAGATTGCCGATCGCCGTCGGCGCCGGCCGGCCAATGCGGGGCTCGTTCACCCATGCCTACCACGTTCACGGCTCGGAGGGACTCGGCGTTCGCTTGCCCGAACCGACGCTGAAGCCGGATCGGTTGAACGCGGTCGAGTTCATACAGGACCGCGTCGCCAGGTCTCCGGGACAGCTGACGATCATCGCGATCGGCCCGCTGACCAACGTGGCCGCCGCGTTGGTCAATCGCCATGACATCGCGAACGCAGTCTCCGAGATAGTTGTCATGGGTGGGGCGGTTGGGGTCCCGGGCAACATCACCCCCTACGCCGAGTTCAACATCCACGAGGACCCCTGGGCCGCCAACGCCGTGTTCGCTTCGGGCGTTCCGGTGACGCTCGTCGGCCTCGACGTGACTCATCAGACCTTCATGCACCGGCGGGACGGGCCGCGCTGGTTCGAGGGCAAGTCCGGGTCCGCCCAGCTGGGCAACCGCATCCTGGACGACCGGTTCCGGGAGCTGGAAGACGCGCAGGAGTTCCATCTGCACGATCCTCTGGCCGTGGCCGCGGCAATCGAGCCGGACATCCTGACGTGCCGCCGTGCGCAGGTATCGGTCGTGACGGACGGGCGCGAACGGGGACGCACCGTCGCAAGCTACGGGAGCGGTCCAGTCAACGTGGCAGTTGAGGTGGATACCGAGCGAGCCGTCGAGATCGTTCGGAGTCTCGTATCAGGGTAGGTCGAGCATTACGACCTCATTCCCCCGTTGCTACCTCCGCTGCCCTTGCCTGCCTTCACCTTCAGCGGCAACCCGGCGGCCACGAAGTACACGTCGTCGGCCTCCGCGGCCACGAGCTGGTTCACACGGCCAAGCTCGTCAGCGTATATGCGGCCCAGCTCGGTTGGAGGCACGACGCCTAGACCCACCTCGTTGCTGACGACGATCCAGGAGGCGGCACCGTTCCGGTACAGGTCCAGCAGCCTCCGCGCTTCCGAGAGGATGTCCTTCCGCGCCGACGCAATATCCGGGCCCCGCAACAGTAGGTTGCTGACCCAGAGCGTTAGACAGTCGAGCAGCACCGTATCGTAGTTATGCAGCAGCGGTGTCAGTCCTGCCACCAGGTCTATGGGCTCCTCGAGGGTGTCCCAGTCGGCTGGACGACGCTCTCGGTGAGACCTGATGCGCTGCTCCATCTCCCGGTCTCCTGCTTCCGCAGTGGCCAGGAAGAGTACCTGCCCGCCGTCTGCCGCCAGCCGCTGGGCGTAGCTGCTCTTTCCCGCTCGCACGCCTCCCAAGACGAACGTCAGTCTCTTGCTCATGCTTCTCTCCCGCACGCAGCCAGCGTCAGGTGGCTGGTTGAACGGCCTACCACAAGGGTGTTTGGTATAGTTCGGGAATCGCACGGAACAGGGCGATCCCCATCACCAGTACGGTCACTTCCGCGACCTCGTTCACAGCTCCGTATGTGTCCCCTGTCATCCCTCCCAGCATCCCGGTAATTCACCAGCCCAGCCCCAGGGACGCGGTGACAGCCCCACCGAGCAGGAGCACCCCGGTGTTTCCAAGAAGCAGACCGCCCGCCGCCACTGCAGTAGCGAGTCCGAATGCGACCTGCCACCGGCTGGTACCCGCCTGGAACGCCGTCCCCAAGCCCTCCTTCCTCACGTAGGAGAAGGTGGCCATCGTAGACAGCATTCCGAAACGGGAGAGGCATGGGAACACGATCAGCAGGCTGGCGCGTACCTCGTTGGGGATGCCTGCCAGGAGAGTCCACTTCAAGAGCAGCAGGGCGATGCCGCCAACTACGGCGAACGCACCAACATGCGTGTCCCGGAGGATCTCCAGCCGCTTCTCTCGAGAGTACCCGCCGAACAGCCCGTCGCAGGTATCCAGGAACCCTTCCGTGTGTATGGCCCGCGTCAGAACCAGTAGCGCCGCGACCAGAAGGGCGCCGACTACCTGCGGCGGCAGGGCCTGTCTCGCCGCGAAGTCCAGCCCCGCAAGAGTGGCTCCCAGCACCAGGCCTATGAGAGGGAAGTAGGCCCGCGCCGGTCCCATCTGCGCCGCGCCGCCGGGCGCGAGGGGAAAGACCGTCAAGAAGCCGATGGCGAGTCGCAGGTCCTTCAGCATCAGCGCTGGCCAGCACTGTCCGATTCCCTGTCGGAGACCCCTGCCTCGGCAAAGGTCGCCATGTCCGACAGGCACCCAGCGGCTGCTTCTATCAGACTGCGATGATATTCCCTGCCATCTCGGATCGGGTCTGACCCTCTATCAGACTGGCTGTAATGCCTTCTTTGGGATTTGTCGACTCGATCCCGAGATGGTCGATACGGCGCCAACGGCCATGGGAGCAGTGACCTTATAGGAGCCTGACCTCATAGGAGCCTGACCTCAAGTCCCTTCGCAGTCTTGTCCGCTCACCTGACCGACCCGCCATCTTTCAGGAGGCAGAAATGACAGCAGCAGCAAGTCGCGAACTCATTCGCGCGGTTCAGGTGGTGATCGGAGTTGACACTCACCAAGACCAGCATGTGGCAATAGCCATTGATCAGCAGGGCGTGCGTCTCGCCGAGCACCATGCGCCAGCAACCAGTTCCGGATATGGGGAACTGGAACGGTGGTCCCAAAACCTGGGAGAGGTTCGCGCCTTTGGGGTCGAAGGCACAGGTTCGTACGGCGCCGGGCTGGCCCGATTCCTGACTGGTCGAGGCTTTACCGTCTTCGAGGTCAACCGGCCTGACCGGTCAGTCCGCTACCGGAAGGGGAAGAGCGACCCCACCGATGCCGAGATGGCAGCGCGTGCGGTGATTGCCGGAGTTGCCGACGCCACTCCCAAGTCAGGCGAAGGCGAGGTCGAAATGCTCCGTATGCTCAAGAGCGCCAAGGACTCGGCAGTGAAGGCTCGTACCCAGGCGGTCAACCAGATGAGGGCCCTAGTGGTCACCGCACCGGCCGCACTTCGAGAAACGCTGGACGGCCTGACTGCCACCGCTCTCGCTGCGCGATGCAAGAGCTTCCGCCCGGGGCGTCTCGTAAACCCCATGGCAGCGGCCAAGTACACTCTTCGATCCCTTGCCTGCCGCTACCTCCAACTAAGCAAGGAGATCCACGAACTGCAGGTCCAACTAGAACGACTCGCAGGGATGGCAAATCCAGCCCTGGTCAGCATCTTTGGCGTCGGACTCGACACGGCGGCAACTCTGCTGATCTCTGCTGGCAGCAACCCACAACGCCTGCGCTCCGAGGCTGCCTTCGCTTCGCTGTGCGGGGTGAATCCGATTCCTGCGTCCTCCGGCAAGACCAACCGGCATCGACTGAACCGCGGTGGCGACCGCCAGGCCAACGCAGCTCTCCATCGTATCGTCCTGGTTAGACTTCGTTATGACGAACGGACCAAGGGCTACATGCAGCGTCGCACCAGGGAGGGAATGAGCAAGGCTGAGGTCATCCGTTGCCTTAAACGCTATGTTGCCCGTGAAGTCTTTTCGGCTTTGCAGAACGCTTTCAAAATGCCCGACAGCGCGGTTTGACATCTATAGGAGCATCCCATCGCCAGCACCGCGCCGGTACCCTCGCCCAGCCTCATGTCCAGGTCCAGGAGGGGCCGCAGCCCCATGTGCGAGAGCACGATTCGATGCCCCGCCTCGGCCGACATGTGAGCGGCAACGACATAGTCTCTGACGTTCGGACATAGACTGGACGCGATCAAACCCGCGGCGCTGGAAATGAAACCATCGAGCCCGCCGACTTTGGCCAGGACATCAAGACCGTCGCTCGGATCGGGTCGATTCACGCGGAGGGCGCGCTCGACGACGGCAACCTTGTGCGCCAGCTCCCGGTCGTTTCTTCCCGTCCCTCTCCCCGTCGTCTCACTTGGCGGTCTGCCAGTCAACGCCGCGGCTATGGCGCTCGACGCCGTAGTGTTGCCTATACCCATGTCGCCGGTGCCGACGATGTCAGCCCCGCTCTCGCCGGCCTCGAGCGCAAGGTCGACACCTGCGTTCACGCACGCCTCAGCCTGCTCCCTGGTCATGGCCGGCCCCTGCGCAATGTCGGCAGTGCCGCGCCGCACTGCGACTACCCGCAGATTGGGATGCTCAGGCAGAGGCGTGGCCACGCCGGCGTCGACAATCACAAGCTCCACCCCCGCCTTGCGCGCCATGACGTTGACCGCCGCGCCACCCGCCAGGAAGTTGAGCACCATCTGTGCCGTAACATCCTGGGGATAGCCGGTGACGCCCTGCGCGACCACTCCGTGATCAGCGGCGGCCACGATGACCGCCTTGCCCTGCGGTGCTGGCCGCTCGGTCCGGAATACTCCCGCCAGCTGGAGGGAGAGCTCCTCAAGTCGGCCCAGGCTCCCGGGCGGTTTGGTCAAACGACTCTGCCTAGTCTCAGCCGCGCGCTTTGCCTGGGGATCAGCCGGGCCGATACGCCCGACTACATCGTCGAGGGCCAGCACTGGAACTCTATCCCCTGCTGCGCCTTGATGCCCTTCTCCTCATAGGGGTGTTTGATCAGCTTCATTTCAGTGACGAGATCGGCGCAGTCGATCAACTCCTGGGGAGCATATCGGCCGGTGATGATCACGTGCAGTGTGTCGCGCCTCCGCTTCAGGGTGTCCACGACGTCGGCTACCGGGACCCAGCCGTAGTGCATGGCGTAGGTGAACTCATCCAGAACGATGATGTCCTCCTCTCCATTCAGTATCGCGTCCTTGCAGCGCTTCCACTGTTCCACCGCAAGGGCAGTCGTTCGGTCCATGTCCTTCGAGAGCCAGGTAAAGCCGTCGCCCAGTGCCTCGATCGGTATGTCCAGCCTTTTGGCCGCTCGCTGCTCTCCGAATCGTGCGCCCGTATGCTTGATGAACTGAAACATCCTGACCCGGAAGTCTCTGCCCCAGGCCCGGAAAATCACTCCCAGCACGGCGGTCGTCTTTCCCTTCCCTTCGCCGGTATTCACGATGACCAGACCGTGTCGGACACGACGGCGCTTTGCCAACCCCGCGGGCCTTTCCCTGGCATCCCGTTCGTTCATGAGTAACCTCCCCGATGAGCCCGTAGCTCCGTCTCTCCCGGAACCGCTGCCCTTCCACAGACCACATTGGCACTCAGCCCGTTTATTCGTCCGCCGGGCCGATCACGCTGATCGCCAGCGAGTCGGTCATCGGGTCTCGATATACGGCGGCCCTTACACCGAAGGCGGACCGTATCGTCTCCGGTACCAGGACCTCCTCAGGAGACCCCTCGGCGAGCACCCGCCCGTTCTTCAACAGCACCAGCCGGTCGCAATAACGCGCCGCCATGTTCAGGTCGTGAATGGCCGCGACAGCCGTCAAGCCATCGTCAATCAGCTGTCGCACCAGGTCGAGCACCTTGAGTTGGTGAAGGACATCCAGGTTCGACGTTGGCTCGTCCAACAAGAGGACGCGGGGCTGCTGAGCCAATGCGCGGGACACGAACACGCGCTGGCGCTCACCCCCGGACAGGGTGTCGAGCGTCCTGTCGGCGAACTGCTCCGTTCTCGTCAGCCGCATTGCGTCTCTGGCGATACGGTCGTCTTCCTTGCCCTCGATCTGGAACCGCCCCAGGTGGGGATACCTGCCCATCAACACTAGCTCCATGGAGGTGAAGCCGTGAGTGTAGGGCGCAATCTGCGGGATGAGCGCGAGGCCCGCTGCGATGTCCCTGGATGAGAGGGACTTGAGGTCGTCGCCGTCCAGCCGGACCGTGCCCTCCCTGTAGTTGAGGATGCCCGATATCGCTCTAAGCAGCGTCGACTTCCCGGCGCCATTGGGACCGATCAGGCCAACGAGCTGACCTTGATCCGCGTGCAGGTCCACACTATCAAGGAGTGTCTCCGCCTGAATCTGGTAGGAGAGATTCTGCGCGCTTATTGCCTGAGGCCTGTCGCCGTTCATCTTCTGCTACTCGGCCAGGCTGAAGGGAGTGGTGGCTGGGTTGGGGAAGTCATCAGGCCACAGTATGCGGGCCAGGTCTTCCACCCCGCGGATGGTCCAGTAGGAGAGCGTGGTGAAGTGCTTGCTCTCAACCACGTGAATCCGGCCGTTCTTGATTGCCGGAACCTCGGCAAGCGCCTCGTTGTCTAGAAGGCTCTGCCGGAACTCCTCAGCCCCGAACTCGACCGGCTGGGCGATGATGATGACCTCAGGGGCCATCGCGATGACCCCTTCGAGGCTGGTGGTCTGGTTCTCCTCGACGCCCGCTTCTTCGGCCGCATTGATGCCGCCGGCGGCATCAATGACGCCGCCCTCGGTGGAGTTGCCGCCCGCGACCCACAGCTTGTCCGAGTACTGCGTGAGCGCGAGCACCCGAGGCCGAGGCTCTGCCTCGCCGGTCACAGCTACAAGGGAGTCGTATCGATCGCTTACCTCTGCCGCGAACTCAAGGGCGCGGTCCTCCTCACCGTAGATGTAACCCATGAACAGAATGCTGTCGATGCGTGCCTCAGGGTCGTGTTTCAGCTCCGTCTGGACTACCGGAATCCCGATCTTCGACAGGGCTTCGACCGCCTCCGCCGGGAAGAAAGGACTGGTCACGATGACATCCGGCGCCTGGGCGATGATCGTTTCCGGGTCGCGTGAGATTTCGGCTATGTCCTGGACCAGTGAGGCTACGTTGGAGTAGGTTGAGTTCTTCGTCACGCCCCCGACACCTACGAGCCGGTCCCGCGGGACGAGCGCCAGGGTAATCTCGTCGTGGCCGATGGAAGCGGTAACGATGCGCCGCGGCTTTGACGGTATGCTCACAAGTCCGTTCAGTCCCTCGACTTCCCGGGGCCAGCCGAAGTTGGCTGGATCGACGATTCCACGGACGGCCTCGAACAACTTCATCGCAGGCTCGGGTGTTGCGGTGGGTGCTACGGTTGGTGTCGGTACAACCGTTGGAGGGATAGTGGGCGCAACGGTCGGGGCTGGCGTATCCGACGAGCACGCCATCAGCGCGAATGCGAGGAGGACGACAAGAGGGACAATCACGGAGCTAAGCTGGCGGAACGACATCGAGACTCCTTTCAAAGGCCTCGTCTCACAGTGAGTAGGCCTGACGCTTGTTCTTGATCAACAGGAAAATGAAGAACGGCGCGCCGACGAATGCGGTGAGGACCCCGACGCGAAACTCGGCCGGCTGGATGATGGTCCTGGCAACCGTATCGGCGGCGATGACGAAGACAGCGCCCCCTGCGGCGCTCATTGGAATCAGCACGCGATGGTCGGGACCGAGCATCAGCCGGAGGATGTGCGGCGTCACGAGGCCGACGAAGGCGATGGTCCCGCTCACTGCCACGGCGGCGCCGGTGGCCAGCGCAGCTGCCGCCAGGATGATCGGACGCGCCGCACCCACGCGGACCCCCATCGAACGGGCCTCGTCGTCGCCCAGCATCAGCAGGTTCAGGTCGCGGGACATCAGCAGAATCACGGCGATGCCGCCGGCAATCAGGGGCGTGGAAATCCTGACGTGCTCCCAGGAACGGGAGTCCAGTCCCCCCGCGAGCCAGAACAGGACCTCTCGAAGCGCCGCGTTATCGGGCAGGGCGATGATGATTGCGGAGATGACGGCGCCGAGGAAGGCGTTCACTGCGACGCCTGCAAGCAGCAGGGTAGGCATCGAGAAGCGTCCTCCGACCGCGGCTATGCCGTAGACCAGGAATGTGGACGCTATGGCGCCCACGAACGCGAATGCCGGGAGTGCGAGGAAGAAGAGGCCCGCCATTCCCGTGGCGATGGCCACGACAGCGCCTACGGCGCCTCCGGCTGAGACGCCGATAATCCCTGGGTCGGCCATCGGGTTGCGGAACAGTCCCTGCATCGTAGCCCCGGCGACTCCGAGAGCTGCGCCGACGGAAGCTCCCACCACGATCCTGGGAAGCCTGATCTGCTCGATGACCAGCTGCTCGGTGCGCCCCACGTCGGCGAGGTCGAGTCCGAGAAACGACAGCGCAATCGCCGCGACGTGGCTGAAGGGTATGTTGACGGGTCCGAGGCTTAGTGAGACGAGGGCTGTCGTCAGGATCAGGAGAACAAGGATGGAGCAGCCGACCGTCAATCGGGCCGTCACGCCAGATTGACGATAGCTTCGCAGCTTAGTGAGCCCCGCAGCCCTCAACGAAAATGACCTCCGGCAGCTCTCCGCCGAAGGTCGTTTGTTTCACTCTGCCCGGGACTTCTGCCCGATAGCCGAGGGACCCTCTCTGGTGCGGAGAGTGGTCACCTTCCGTTCAGGCAGGTCTCCTGGCTTGCGGGTCGACTTCGTCCGCCGGGCCCTTCCCATCGAGTTTACGACAGTGGACCCCGGCTCCAGATCCCGCTTACAGTGGCGCTACCGCGGCGGATTTTCACCGCCTTCCCTATTCTCCCTGGGTGGGCACCTGAACGGACTGTGATTCTTATGTTATTGCCGGACGCGATGATATGGTCCTGCTGGCAGACTGTCAAGGGGCTTGTGCTCCTCAGGCGTCCAGCGGCGTGGGATGGGATGCCTGTCGGAGTCTGGTTCCGAGCGCAGCACGGCCCCTATGGGCGAGATTGGGGGTGGCAAGAGGTCTCGCCGAAAAATTTGCCCCAAACTGTTCCAAATTGCTCCACGTCGTAGCTAGCCGTCCCGTTTTTGGGACCGGAATCGGAGCGCTTTTGGAGCGTATGCAAACGGAAGCGGGGCGGAGTCGGCCGAAATCGAGACAGGTCCTTTAAGGGCTGGGGAGTGGGTTCCTGCCTCCGCAGGAAGTGTAGATGTCGAGGAAAACACTGCCCCAATTGCGGGCCTTAGATTGCTCACTCCGCCGGGGGTGCTACGTTCGGAATGACTATGGCCTTGTGAAGGTCGCACAAGGGGATGAAAATGGCGGTTGCGGCCCACGGCAAGGGGACAGGGCGGGTTTCAAACCCGCCCCTACGGCACGACCTAGCGACGCTGGCTATTTTTATAGTAATGACAATTCGGGGGTCCTCAAGATTCGACTCATGAAGACTGAACAGTTACGGGCAACCCAGATTCCCCACCTAGATAAGAGAAGGACCTCGTTGGCGCCCGCCACGAAGGGGGCTAAGATGTTTCTTGACCAAGAGAAACGATCACCAACGAGGTGCAGCTATTAAGAAGCAAGGCTTACTGGCATTCCAGTACGAACAGGAGCAGGGCTCGACAGGTATGACGGGACTGTCCGGCCTGATGACGTACGTGGAGTTGATGCAAGCAGCGGGTTTGAGGTCATCGGTAGAGCGCCACATGAGACTGCGGGAGAGAGGTCAGGGCTGGACGGACAGCCAGATGATCATCTCGCTGATGCTGCTGAACTTGGCAGGCGGCGAGTCGGTGTCCGACCTTGATCTCCTTGAGAAGGACAGAGGGTTGTGCAGGATGCTTCGAGAATTCGAGACCTGTGGTATGCGTCTCAGCGAGCGCAGGGCGTTGGAGAAGAGATGGCGAGTCGAGCGTCGTCGGAGCGTGCCGTCGGAGTCTGCGGTGTTCCGGTATCTGGAGAGGTTCCATGACACGGGCGAGGAGGCGAAGCGGGAAGCTCACAGAGCATTCATACCTGCTCCCAATGGAGCTATGAAGGGTCTGCGCAAGGTGAACGCCGACCTAGTGGGCTTCGTGCAGAGCCGTTCGCCTCAGACCGAGGCCACTCTGGACATGGATGCCACACTGGTGGAGACGCGCAAGCACGAGGCGCTCCCCAGCTACAAGAAGTACAGGGCGTACCAGCCGCTGATCACCTACTGGTCAGAGGCCGAGTTGATCGTGCATTCGGAGTTTAGGGACGGCAACGTACCTGCGGGCCATCAGCAGTTGCGAGTGTTGGTTGAAGCACTGGAGCATCTGTCTACACGGGTGGAAAAGGTGATGCTGCGGTCTGACACGGCGGGGTACCAGCGGGAGTTGCTGCGGTACTGCGCGGAGGGTTAGAGACGAGCGGTTCGGGGTGATCGAGTTTGCGGTTGGGGTCGACGTGACGGCGGAGTTCCGCCGTGCGGTGTCCGAGGTCGCCGAGCAAGACTGGCAGACGCTGTACCGCAAGGTTGGGGAGCATCGTGTGGACACGGGCCAGCAGTGGACTGAGGTGAACTTCGTGCCCAACTGGATAGGGCACTCCAAGAACAGCCCTGAGTATCGGTTCATAGCTACCAGGGAGCGGTTGATCGAACAGCCTCTGCCGGGAATGGAGGGGCAGATGGAGCTTCCGTTCCCCGCGATGGAGCTGTCCAACAGAGGCTGGTACAAGGTCTTCGGAGTGGTGACCAACCGGAGCATTGCGGCAGATGAGTTGATCTGGTGGTCGAGACAGAGGTGCGGTAAGGGCGAGGAGGTCCACAGCGTTCTGAAGAGTGACTTGGCTGGGGGCCGGCTGCCGTCGGGGCTGTTCGGGGCCAACGCCGCATGGTGGGCCATATCGGTGCTGGCCTTCAACCTGAACTCTGCCATGAAGCGGCAGGTCTTGGGCGGACAGTGGGTGGGCAAGCGTCTGAAGGCGGTGCGCTTCGCCCTGATCGCCCTACCGGGCCGTGTGATGCGTCACGCCAGGAGGTTGATCATCCGTCTTGCCCGTGGCCATCCCTCATACGAGTTGCTGCTCAGGGCGCGGCAGAGGATATTGGCGCTGGCTGCCGAGCCGTATCGAGCGTAGGGCGACCCTGCCTGGAGCATCGGTTTGTAGGCGACTCTGCCGAGTTGCCAGGCCGGGCCATGCCTTCTTCGGCCTGAGAACAGCCACAATTGGCAGCGAACCGCTGCCGATACCCTCAAAGACGGCACCCGAGACCCTGTCCGATGCCCGATCATGTCATGCGTCACCCCTGGTCGACACCCGGACACCCCCTGAAAGCACACCAAGCAGCCCCCAACCATGTCAGGTGGGGAATCTGGGGCAAACCGTCTCATTGACAGAGATCGGCTTGCCTCGCTACCATGGGTCTGGCCGTGCCAGGCGGGGCTCTAGCGGTGCCTTGTACTCGCAATCCGCTCTAGCGAGGCTCGATTCCTCCCGGAGGTCCTCCTTTCGAGGCCTCTGCCCTTGGCCTTTGGTGTTGAGAGTCGGGTCCCACGCGGCGAAGGCCCGTGAACTCCGTCAGGTCCGGAAGGAAGCAGCGGTAAGCGGTGTCCCTTCGGGTGTTGTGGGGAAGCCCGGCTCGAGCCGAGAGTCTGGGGTACGTCTTCGGAAGTGATCGAACCGGAGGTGCACGGCCTTTTGGCCCCATACGCCGAACCGGGCGGGTCGCAAGACCCGCCCACCTCTTGGGGTAGACCCTATGAACGCACCCGTGTCCTCATCCAGTCGCGACGAGCCCCCGCATCCCGGACTCCTCACACGAGAGCCGAGGGCTCGTGTGCGCCGCCCGAAGAAGTCACTCGGGCAGCACTTCCTGGTCGATAGGCGCGTGCTCTCCCGCATCGTCGCCGCGGCCGAGCTGTCGGAGGGCGATACCGTCGTGGAGGTGGGGCCGGGCAGGGGGCTGCTGACCGACCAGCTTGCGGCCAGAGCGGGCAGGGTGGCCGCGGTCGAGCTGGACGGCGAGCTGGCGGCGGCTCTCGAAGCACGCTACCGGGACCTGCCGCACGTTTCCGTCGTGTCCGCCGATGCGAGGGACATAGATATCGATTCGCTCGTCGGGCCGGGCGCGTCCTACAAGCTGGTGGCCAACCTGCCTTACTACGCGGCGTCGATCATCGTGCGGCGCTTCCTCGAATCCGAGCACTCGCCGGACGTCATGGTCTTCATGGTGCAGAGGGAGGTCGCGGAGCGGATGACCGCCGCTCCCGGCCACATGAGCCTCCTGTCCGTTGGCGTCCAGCTCTACGGCGAGCCGAGGGTGGTGTGCCAGGTGCCGCCGGGCGCGTTCAGGCCCCGGCCCAAGGTATCTTCCACCGTCGTGCGAGTAGACGTCCGCCCACGGCCGCTCCTCGAATTGCGGTCCGAGGCGGGCTTCTTCGAGGTCGTGCGCGGGGGGTTCAGCGCACCGAGGAAGCAGCTCCGCAATACGCTGAAACAGGGACTGGCGCTGGAATCCGGCCAGGCCGACGAAGTACTGTCGGCGGCGGGCATCGATCCCACCAGGCGGCCCCGGACCCTTTCACTGGAAGAGTGGGGCAGGGTGTACGAGGAGGCTTACCTCCGGCGGTAGCCTCGCCGGAGCGTTTTGCGGCATGGAAACTGTACGGGCCTACGCCAAGCTCAATCTGACCCTGGAGGTCATCCGGCGCCGTGACGACGGTTATCACGACATCGTGTCGATCGCGCAGACGGTGGGCATACACGACACGCTGGCCTTTGCGCCGTCGGACACGCTGAGCCTGGAGTGCGACGTTCCAGGACTCCAGTCCGAAGACAATCTCGTCTGGCGGGCCGCGTCGGCGCTCATCGACCGGCACGCGCCCGGACGGGCTGCGCGAATACGCCTGGAGAAGGGCATCCCGGAAGCGGCCGGTTTAGGGGGAGGAAGCAGCGATGCAGCCGCAACACTCCTGGCTCTCGACCGCCTGTGGGACCTGGACCTCGGCATGGCCCGGCTGTCGGAAATCGCCGCGTCTCTGGGCTCGGATGTCCCGTTCTTTCTTCACAGCGGCACGGCGATGCTGTACGGTCGGGGAGAGCGAGTACGTCCGCTTCCTCCCGCGGACCTCGATTGGTTTGTCATCGTTACGCCCGATGTCCGAACCCCGCAAAAGACCGCCGCGGCGTACAAGGCCATCGGAGCGGCCAACATGACACGCGGCGCTCTCTCCAGGAAGCTGGAAGCGCGAATACGCACAAAGGGCGACGTGCCCCCGGAGCTCCTGTTCAACACCTTCGACGGAATGGCCTTCGAGCTCTATCCGGGCCTGGAGGCCTATTGGGAGACGATGCGGTCGCTCGGTGCGAGGGAGATACACCTTGCCGGCAGCGGGCCCTCTATCTTCACGCCGGTCGGCAGGAAGGAGACGGGGACCGCCCTGGAGCTTTTGCTTAGGCACCGGCACGGGTGGGACGCGCGCCTTGTGCCCGCGTGGAGACCTCCGGGAGCGCACGCGGGTTGAGCGCGATCCTGGCCGGGACCGCCGGCGGAATGCTGATGGCGTCCATCTTCATTTGCGCCGCATCCTTCATGCTGTTCTCGCTCGTGCAAAAGCCGACGCCGGTCTTCGAGCGTATCTTCGACCGATTCCCTCCCCAGAAGGTGATGCTGTCGATCGTGGCGCTTGCGTACCCAATCTGGGGCATTATCGGGGCGATCATGGGCATCCTGTACGTCGTGAGCGTCGAGCAGGCCCCCGGAGGAGGACTCGGCAGCCCGAACGAGGTCTTCACCGTTGGAGTGCTCGTGGTCACGGTGACGATGGCGGCTCCAATCGCGGTTCTCCTGAGGCAGGTCCTGATTGGAATCATCGCCATAGCCGCGGCGTCCGCGGGCGTTTTTGGCTGGATGCTGCCGTACTTTGCGTAAATAGTGGGAGACGGACTCGGTGAGCGTGTTCGACCTGCACGTACATACGACGAGGGGCAGCAGTGACAGCGGCCTGACTCCTGAGCAGCTGATAGACCGCGCCCTGGAGATCGGCCTGGATGGGGTGTGCCTGACCGAACATGGCGGAGGCTGGAACGGGCCGGAGATCGACAGGGCCTTCTCGGCCTCAGGTCTCACCGTGGTCGGTGGCATAGAGGCAGCCACCGACGCGGGGCACGTGCTGGTCTACGGGATGCGATCATACGTGGAGGGCATGCACACCATCGCGGGCCTCCGAAGGGCCGCGGACAGGGCAGGGGCGGTGATCGTGTCCGCTCACCCTTTCCGCAACCTCTTCAACTCGAACCCGAACGGCGTGAACCTGCTCTATCCCGATTCCCGGGACAGGCCGGATGTGGCTCGTGACGCGTCGCGCCACCCGCTTTTCTCCGTCGTCGACGAGATGGAGGTGGCGAACGGCGGCAACACGGATGGCGAGAACGCTTTCGCCGTGGAAGTTGCCCGCGAGCTGGGGCTGAAGGGAACCGGAGGCAGCGACGCCCACTCGCCGCACGGCCTCGGGCGCTGCGTGACGGTCTTCGACGGCGAGGTGCGGAGCGAAGCCGACCTGATGGACGCTCTTAGAGCCCGCGCCTTCGCCCCGGCGGTCCGCTCGGCTGCGGGAGCACTCGAGCCCATTTCACTCTGATGCGGCCGAGTATTGCTCTGGAAGGTTCAGCTTCTGTTTCCGATCCAGCCCGTCCTGTAAGTGAGTGTCCTCAATTGGCTCAGATTCCAGTTCACGGAAGTAGGCGTTGACCGTATCCACCTTGTCTTCTATGATCTTTCATTACGTCGCGTGAATTGCCACGGAACCACTGAGGTCGGAAGCCGGAAGGGTCAACGGAGGAAGAGCATGTCAACGTTTACCGCTATCCCTGTCTCACTGAAGACGCTGCTCGAAAATGTTCGGAGCGGCAAGATCCAACTCCCGGATTTTCAGCGTGGCTGGGTGTGGGACGACGACCGAATCAAGGGCTTGCTGGTCAGCATCTCGCGCGGCTTCCCCGTCGGTGCTGTGATGACACTCGATGCCGGCGGAGCCGTGCGGTTCCAAAGTCGCCTCATTGAGGGAGTGGCTTCCAACGGCAATGGCCTCAGTGAACAGTATCTGCTGGATGGCCAACAGCGGCTTACGTCCCTGTATCAGGCACTGCTGTATGAGGGACCTGTGGAGACCAGCCATCGGCCCGGCGGTAAGAAGGTCATCAAGCGGTGGTATTATGTCGACATCCAGAAGACGTTGGACCCGTTGGTTGACCGCGATGACACGATCAGAAGCGTTCCCGAAGACCGAGTGGTCAGGTCGAATTTCGGGCGCGACGAGGTTCTGAACTTATCCTCCCAGAACCTCGAATTCGAGAATCACATGATACCCACCGAGAAAGTCATGGACGGCATGGCGTGGGGGTTCAAATATGCCCAGTACTGGCAGAAGCGCGGCGGACATCCCAATGGTGACCCGTTCAATTTCTTCGAACAATTCAGTGATGTCATGCTGAATAACTTCACCCAGTACCAATTGCCGGTAATCAATCTGGGAAAGGAGACTCCCAAAGAAGCCGTGTGCACGGTCTTCGAAAAGGTCAACATGGGCGGCGTAGTCCTGAATGTGTTCGAGCTGGTGACCGCCTCCTTCGCCGCCGACAATTTCTTACTGCGGGACGACTGGGCAGGGCGCGGAAAGCGTCTACATTCTGAGTTCGGCGTACTTCAAGGCGTCGGCGGTGATCAATTCTTGCAAGCAGTGGCACTACTGGCAACCCAGGCGCGGCGCAGGAAGGCCATTTCTGAAAACATGCCGTCGAATCAAACTCCCGGCATCGGCTGCAAAAGAGCAGACATTCTCAATCTGAGCCTCAGTGAATATCAGGAATGGGCCGACAGGGTGGAAGCGGGATTCAGGGCCGCCGCAAAGTTCCTGCACGGCCAGTTAGTGTTCACCGCATACAACGTACCCTACAACACCCAGTTGGTGCCCCTGGCAGCGTTGTACGTGGATCTGGGCAAGGAGTTGGCAACCGCCCAACGCGCTGGAGAAGCTGAATCGCTGGTTCTGGTGCGGCATCTTCAGCGAAGCCTATGGCGGCGCCACCGAGTCACAGTTCGCTCTGGACCTCGCCCAGGGCGCCGACTACATCCGAGGCGGTGCCGAGCCGACACTGGTAACCCAGGCAAGTTTCATTCCGGAGCGGCTGTTATCGTTGAGGACACGTAACAGCGCCGCCTACAAGGGCTTGTACGCGTTGCAGATGAAGAGCGGCGCGGCAGATTGGCGCAGCGCTGAACCCCTGACCATCGCTACATGGCATGACGAGAACATCGACATTCATCACATCTTCCCGGTCGCTTGGTGCAGGGAGAAAGACCGGGCGATACCCAGTGCGCTGTACGATTCTACAATCAACAAGACGCCTATCGACGCTTGGACCAACCGCATAATCGGCGGCCGAGCTCCCTCCATCTACTTGCCTCGTTTGCGCCAGGACATCGACGAACAGAAGCTGAATCGCATTCTTGAATCGCATTGGATCGCCCCCTGCTTGCTGGAGACGGATCAATTCGGCGAATGCTTCGTGAAGCGAGGTCAGGCGATGCTGGACCTGGTCAATGGGACGATGGGAAAGCCAATTGTTGACGGCCGCCAAGTGTTCGACAATGCATTGGACTCGGCTGGTCTGACGACCGAGCAGGACGATGATGAGGCTGAGTACGATCCCATCGGAGACAGGGCCTACGGTGAAGAGTGACTCGCCGACGACAATTAGTAGGGCCTTACCAGTGAAGCGAAGATTGTTGATTCGGTTTCAATAGGCTGAGTACATGGTAACCTAGGCGTCCTTATCGTGGAGCCGCTGCCCCGGTAGCAGAGCTACTCAGGCAGCCACTTCTCGAAGAAGCGCTGCCAGTTGCGGAACATGACGTTCTCGATATCCTCTTGCTTGTACCCCCGCCGGTCGAGGATTTCGCCGACCTTCTGGTAGTCGGAAACCGTGTCCACCTCGTAGGGCGCTCCATCGGCGCCGCCCTGGCCGTCGGTGTCGCCGCCGATGGCCGAGTGAAGGGAGTTCCCGGCCATCTGGCACACGTGGTCAATATGGTCGCAGTAGTCCTCAAGGGTTACTGCTTCCCGAGCGAAGACGTCGCGCCGCGGCGGGATGTTGGCCCAGTCCACGCCCTCTCTGTAGATCATCCACGTGTCCATCGAGTGCCCGATCACGGCGCCCCGGTCGATGATCCTCTGCAGCAGATCGTCAGGGATCTGCCGTTCTCCCGGCGTTATGGCGCGGCAGTTCTGGTGAGAGGAAAGGACCGGGCCTGAGAAGTTGTCCAGCTCCTGCCTGATCGATTCGTCCGAGGTGTGGGACACATCGAGGATCATGCCGAGGGAGTCCATGTGTTTCAGCAGATCTAGGGCCCCGTCCAGCAGACCGCCCTCGGTGCCGGTCGCGGTCCCGTGCGAGTAACGGCTCACACCGTAGTGGGAGAGGCTGACCACTCTGAGGCCTTCGGCGTACCACTCGTGGACCTGCTCCGGCCACAGGATAGGGTCGGCGCCCTCCATGCCCAGGACCATGCCGACGGGCAGGTCATCGTAATTGTCGGTCTCCGACCATGCGTTCATGTGGTCGATGAAGTCGCCTTGAGTCTTGAGCATCCTGGACGCGCCCCTGGCCTCTAAAATTCGGTAGTAGGCCAGCTGGCCCTGCGCGGCCGCGTAGGAGAGTTCGTCCGTCCTCACGTCGCCGTGCGGGTGCCCGTCGCGAAGGATGCAGCCGAGGACCTTGACGATAGCCACCGCCACCTCTGCCTTCCGCATCTCCGGGATCGTGGCCATGATGCCGCTGTCCGGCCGCCCCGGAGACCCTTGGAAATCGGGCCCGGCCTGCCGCGCCTGCTCGACAGGCAGCGTCAGGTCTCGCTGAGACCGGATCGCGCCTCCGGCCATGGGGTAGTCGCCGTCGATGATCAACATTGCTTTCTCCTGCTGGGACGGTGCTTTGAGGGCTAGAGTCTATGCCCCGGCACCGAAGTTTGCAACGAGCGGACAGGCCGGTCCTGCGTTGGTCCTCACCGCACGTCAGACAAGCCCCGCTTGGATGTCGAGGTACGTCTTCGCCTCCGAATTCTGCACTCCCAGGTACTTGGTCTCAGGGAACCCGTTGGCAAGGTCGTCCCAGAGAGACGTCTTGATCTCCTCCGGGTAGATGGTCATCCCGGCCATCTCGTCCCTACGGACGAACCTCACGTCCTTGATTATGTGGTCCACGTCGAAGATGCCTGTCCCGGGATTGCTTCCCGTTATCAGTGTCCCCGAATAGGACGCCGCGACCAGAAACACCTCGCAGTGGTGATAGCCCGGCTCAACGAACTCCCGGATGTAGGCGATCCTGCAGAGCTCGACCGAAAGCCCCGTTTCCTCGAGGGTTTCCCTCTTGGCGCATTCGAAGAGCGACTCCTCGCCCTCGACACCAACTCCCGGCGGCACCCACCAGGACTGCCCTCCCTGGATCTCGTCGTGCTGGTGCTGGACCAGGAGTACCGAATCGCCTTCGACCACTATCGCCGCCGCCCGGATCCTGTGCCGCATGTGCTCCTCTGGCGGAATTCCCACGCTTGCTACCCAGGCTGTGCCGGGCCGCCGCCGGCCTGGTCTTGAAGCTGGGAGACCAGCTGCGGACTCGCGACGACGCTGAACGGGAAGGTGGTCTCCGCACCGTGCAGACGGCAGACGACCACATAGGTCCCGAGCTTCTGGAACTTCGCGTCCATCTTAATGGCGATCTGGGTGCGAAGGGGTTGTCCCGGCACCGATTGGGCCGGGCGGCCGACGACGAATTGGCCGTCGACCTTGGCTAATGAATTCCCACTCCCGTCCTGAAGGTCGATCTCCACCTGGGTCTGCCGGTTGGTGTCCATCCAGGGCACCCGGATGGCGACCGCGATCGCCATGTGCTGCCGCCATGGCAGGCTCTGAGCGGTCAGACGGTCCCAGCCCCCTCCCATCATGTACAGCTTGCCGTTGACTACCTCGGCCTCGTCGGCGAGTATCAGCCACTCGACCCTGGACTCCTCCATGACGAGGTCCAGGTCGTTCTGGGTTGACATGTAGGTCTCCTGTAGTTATCTTGTAGTGTGAGAGTAGCGACAAAACTTTACTATGTCAAGCCCGGTAAACTCCGCGCTCTTAATTGATGACGATAACGATAGGAAGTTCGGCTTACACGGGGTCTCCTCTTCCGAGGTCCTGCAGATTGTTGGGAACACCCACGTCGTTAGGCGGAACCGGCGCGGACACCGGGCAACATACCAGGTGATCGGATTGACAGACGGAGGCTCATGCATAACCATTCCTATCGAGCCAACCCATGCTCAAGAAGTGTGGCGACCTGTAACGGCGTGGCCGTGCAAGCAGTCCGAGCTGACTGTACTCCGGCGCGCTTGAGAGAGGACTATGAGAAGTAGCAGGCCTGAGGACAAGGAAGAGGAAGAGTTGATGGACCCTGAGTCCTGGGACGACGATAGCCTTGTGGTGAGACAACCGACGAAGAAGCCGAGGGCGATTGTTTCAGTGGCTTTTCCGTCGGCGGACTTCGAGCTGGTCTCGGCAAAGGCCCGCGAACAAGGCGCAACCGTCTCAGGCTATATACGCACGGCGGCTCTGGAACATGCAAAGAGCCCGGTCACTTCCGTAGTGTGGAGTGCCACCGGTTCGGTGTTCTCGACCTACGGCTCCCCATTCCCAACGACACATAGTGACGTTCCGGCTGAAAGCGTAGGGAAAGACCAAGTCTACCGCATGTCATGATCAAGACCCGCGCGGCCATTCAGCTGGCGGTACACGAGCTGCCGGTCGTTGACGAGATCGAGGTCCCGGACCCGGGGCCCGGCCAGGTGATCGTCAAGATGTTCTCGAGCGGCGTCTGCCACTCGCAGCTCAACCAGCTTCATTCGGAAGGTCTCGGGCGTCCCCTGGGACTCGGCCATGAGGGTGCCGGAGTCGTCACGCATGCCGGCCGGGGCGTCGACCACGTAGAGGAGGGCGACCACGTGATCGTGACCTGGGTGCCGAGGCTGCCCATCACGGGAAAGCCCAAACTGGTGCCCACAGGCGCGACCTACCGGGAAGAGCTGCTCCACGCCAACCTCTACACGTGGTCGGAGGACCTGCTCACCGGCTCAGATCTGGTGGTCAAGATGTCGAAGGACCACCCCACGGATGTCACCTGCATAGTCGGCTGCGCGGTTCTGACCGGGGCCGGAGCGGTCCTGAATACGGCGGGCGTCCGCCCCGGAGAGTCAGTGGCCGTGTTCGGCGTCGGTGGAGTGGGCCTTTCGGCGGTGTGCGCCGCCTCCATCGTCGGGGCTCACCCGGTAGTCGCGGTGGACCTGGCGGACGACAAGCTGGAGTTCGCCCGGGAGTTCGGCGCGACGCACACGATCAACGCCTCGAAAGAAGACCCGGTAGAGGCCATCGTGGACCTGACGAACGGGGGCGCCGACTACGCATTCGACACCATCGGCGTGCGGGCGACGAACGAGCAGATACTGCCCGCGACGCGCGGCGGCGGCCCGGGCGCCGACAACCACGGCGGCTTGGCCGTCCTGGTCGGAGTGCCCAAGGAGCTTATGACCGTGGACCCGGCGCTGTTCCTGGTCTACCAGCGCCGCTACAGAGGAAGCCTCGGCGCGGCCCATCCCGAGAGAGACTTCCCCATGTTCCTGCGCTGGCACCAGGAGGGGAGGTTCCCTCTTGACAAGCTGGTGACCCGTCGTTACTCCCTCGACCAGGCCAGCGAGGCCTGCGACGACCTGGAGGCCGGTGCGGTCCTCGGCCGGGCGATCATCGAGTTCTGATCTCGCTGGCGGTCGGCGGACGCGACTCGGCTAGCCGTACTTCTAGGCGTCTATCCACAATACGCGGTAGCAGAGGCGGCCGTCGCGATGAGGCCGGCTCGTGTGGCCGGCCACGTCGAATCCCCAGGACGATATTTCCCGCTCCAGTGGGTCCGGCCCGATACGCTCTCCACTGTAGGTTCCAACGATGAGCCGACCGTTTTCAGCCACGAGGTCATCGAGAATCCGATGTACGAGGTCGCGCCTGCGGCGATCCGGCACGTACTCCAGGCCGGTCCGTACGAAATCGAATCGCTGAGGCGGCGACCACGTCATTACGTTCCCGGTGTAGATCCTGTCGGCCCAGCCAGCTAGCCGGTTCCGGGCGAGGTCCGCCAGCTCCGGCGAGATGTCGAGCCCGTGAGGCTCGATCCGTCGCCCGCGCTCAGCCGCCCATTTCTTCATGCACTCCATCAGGAAACCGTTGGCGCAGCCGATGTCCAGGAAAGAGCCATCCCTCTCTACGGCGTCGCAGATAAGGTTTCGCGCGTAGGTCCATCCACGCTCATCCCCGCTTCTCCCGGACTGGCCCCACGGTGTTTCGGCGGCCAGGTAAGCGGGTGTGATGACGGCGTCTATCCGGCGGTGCCACTCAGCCTCGTCGATGTCTCCGGCTTCCAGTGCCGCCTCTACCCGCTCTATTAGCCGGTAGGTCCTATTCTTCACCGCTTCGATCGGCTCTCTCTCAGCCACCAGCAATTCCTCCAGGCCAGACTGCGGCACCGTTATACAACATTGCGCAAAACGAGGGCGAATAAGTCATTGCTACACCTCCTTGGCGTCGGTCATATAATGAGGTGTCGCGGCCCCTTACCCTTTTGAACCCCAGCAGGCTTCTCACCCAGGATGGACTACACCATGGTGTCACCACCGGCATCGGCCCCTGTACTGCAGCGGGAGGTGCCTGATACACGGAGCTTGGGGTTCCTGCCCGAGGGGGCCCGGGTGGAGATCGAGGCGAAGTACCTGATCGAAGACGCCGAGCAGGTCAACGCGCTGATCGATGCCCTTCAATCGTACGACGTGCAGTCGGCCTCGGCCGTGGATGTCGTCGACAGCTACTGGGATACGCCCGACTGGCACCTGTTCAATGCGGGGTGGGCCTACAGATGGCGCGACGCCTCCGGTGACAAGACCCTGACCCTGAAGTCCCTCGAGATGGGCAACGGCGCAGTACACAAGCGGCTGGAGGTGGAGGAGCAGGTTGCCGCCTTCCCCGGACACAACGGCCATTCTCGCATTGTGGGACGGGTGGCTGAGCACCTTAACGGAGCCGGGTCAGGAGAGCTGCATGAGCTGTTCCGGGTGCACAACTACCGCCGACTCTTCGGCGTCCGCGTCCCCGATGGCTCGCTGGTCCAGATAGCGGTCGATCAGGCAACCATCACGACCAAACTGCCGGTACCCAAGCTCGCCCCGGGCCGCATGTCGTTCTTGGAGGTGGAGGTGGAGCTGGAGGACGGTCGAGAGGAATCGTTGCTGCACCTGGCGACGACGCTAGAGCGGCGATTCGGGCTCCTGCCCTCGCGCCTGAGCAAGTTTGACCGTGGACTGCAGGCCGCGGGCCTGTCGGCCCCGCGGGCGACTCAGCAGTCGTGGCCGCTCCGGGGCACACCCTACGTGCGGCGACTGCATGAACAGGAGTTGTCAGCGGCCGACCCGGCGGTACACCTGGCCTACCGCTGCCTGATCGAGCAGTTCGAGGAGATGCTCGTCCAGGAGCCGAAGGCTTGGGAGGGGCTGGACCCGGAGGGCGTGCACCAGATGCGCGTGTGCACTCGCCGCCTCCGGGCCGCGTTCCGAGCCTTCAGATATGTGCTGCCCGCCAATGCAGTGGGTTCGTTCAACCGCGAGTTCAAGTGGGTCGCGGCCCTGCTCGGCAAGGTCCGCGACCTGGATGTGTACAGGGACAATCTCGACCACTACGCGGCAGAGGTTGCCGCGGCGGATACCGCGCACGCCGGCGACTATGAACGGCACCTGGATGATCAGTGGCGAAAGGCGAGGAGACGGCTGGTGGCCTGTCTGACGAGCCGTCGGTACGAGCGTTTGAAGGACCGCTTTGCCCGCTTCCTCATGCGCGGCCCGTCGAGGAGGGCCATGAAAGCGTTTGGTGGCGTCACCATTGCGGAGGCCGCTCAGCAGCTCATAGGCAAACGGTACAAGACCCTGCGCCGTGATGGCCGCGTGATCACTCCCGCCTCTCCGAGCGAGTCGCTCCACGCCGTCAGGATTCAATGCAAACGGCTGCGCTACCTGTTCGAGTTCTTTGCCCCGATCTACGGGAGCGAGCTGAAACCTGAGATCAAGAGGCTAAGGAAGCTCCAGGATGTGCTGGGGGAATTCCAGGACGCCTGCGTCGCCACGGAGCAGCTTCGTCAGTACGCCGAGGGCGTTCCGATGCGGACCCGCAACCGAGGCCAGCTCATAGCCCTCGGTCAGCTGATCAGCGGCCAGAACCGCCAGGCGGCGGTACGGCGCGCCGGCTTCCCCCGGGCCTGGAGGAAGTTCGATCGTAGGGGTGGTCGAAAGGCCGTCCTCGCACGCCTTGGTGGACCAGGACGACTCCCGTCCTCATGAAGAGCGCGCCCAGAGTCTGAAGAGGATGAGCAAAGACCGGTCCCTTAAGTCCGCGAGGGTCCCTCAGGTGTGCGTCGTTCCGTTTCGCCGCTTTGGTGATGGCACCGCGTTTTGCCTGATAACGTCGCTCAGGAAGCGACTATGGATCTTCCCCAAAGGGACCATCGATGGCGACGAGAGCCTTCATGAAGCTGCGTTGAAGGAGGCCCGCGAGGAAGCGGGCCTGCATGGGAGGATCATCGGTCCTCCGCTGGGACGGTACCTGGACTCCAAACGCGGCGCTGCACTGGACGTCACGGTGCTGCTCATGGAAGTGGAGCGTTCCGACCCTGTCTGGCAGGAAGACGCGCGCCTGCGGTGTTGGATAGATGGGAGGGGAGCGCTGCGGCTCCTCGACAAGCCGCAGCTGCGGAACATGCTGCGGCGGGGAATCAGGCAGCTATCGCCGGCGGATGGTCGGGCAGGACGAGGGTCGACGTCGGACAAGGTGGGAGCGCAGCTGCTGTCGGTCCCGACGCTCTGAACCCTGGTGAGCCGGGCTACGTCCGGCAGCGATACGCCTTCGAGCGCTACGCATACTTCTCGCGAAGCCTACTGGCGGCCTCGACCTCGTTCCGCAGCTTCAGGTAGGCCTCCTCCAGCGGGACCTGGGATGCGCGGCCGGGAGAGAATCCGCAATCGGGGTTCAGGCTGAGGCGCTCAGGCTCGACGTACTTCAGTGCCTCTTCGACCCTTGCGACTATCTCCTCCGGTGTGTCGATCTTCTCGAAGCGGCACTCGACGCACCCCAGCCCGATCAGCGACTCCTCAGGCATCTCCTTCAGGATCGCGAGGTCTCCGGCGGCTGGAATACTGAACTCCATGACGTACTGGTCGACCTCGATTCGCTTCATCGATTCGATGATGGGGCCGTACCCGCCCTCTGCTCCCCACCCGGCACGGCCCCAGTTCCTCCGGCACAGATGCAGCGCGGTGCGCGGCCCCTTGACGCCGTGCAGCACCTCGTTGATCTTGGCCGCCGCGAGGTCCATCTCGTACTGCGGGTCTTCGAAGGTTGCCCTAACGCCGGGATCGACCAGCACGCACAGGTGCGGCTCGTCTATCTGGACTACGGAAACGCCGGTGCCGGCCAGCAATTCGACTTCCTGGCGCAGGACCGGCACCAGAGCGTCGATGAACGAGTCGCGGGAAGGGTAGGCGGCGGCGGACAGCTCCGCGTCCCACAACCGCACTCCCAGTAGATACGGGGACGGTATGCACACCTTGGTAGCGCGGTCCGTCGCGTCAACCAGGAAGCGGGCCTCCTCGGCGATCAGTCCGGGCCGCACGACCTGGAGCGGCTCGGTGACGGTGATGCCCCAGCGTCCGGGCCTCGGGTCGGGAGAGAAGCCGGAGGCGATGTCGGCGATGACGTGGGTGTAGGCGTGGCGGCGCCACTCGCCGTCGCTGACGAGATCGAGGCCAGCCGTCTCCTGCAGCGCGATAGCGTAGCCGACTGCCGCGTCCATCTGCTTCGAGCGGGCCGCCGCCGCCGAATCCGAGCCGGGGTGCTCGGGGAGCATGTCCTGCACGGCCTGCGGCCTGGGCAGGCTCCCCACGTGCCCGGCGGCAAACGGCCGGTTCAGGAACTCGGAGCGGTCTACGGACACACTTGCCTTCTAACCCCTGACCACCATGGACTTGAAGGCCACATAAGGGATGGCGGTGGGGTAGCCTGTGAGGGTGAACGAATCGTCATCGGACGGCTCGTCTGTGGGGTCGAACTCCTCTATATCTGCGGCATTGTGAGACATTTAGGGACTTTCAGCTTTGGGGACTACCGTATGGACTGCGACATGAGCGCGACATTGAGGGACATTGGAGCGACATTTAGCGCCATTACGGAGACATTGTGAGACATGGCGGCGGTTAGGGATGGTCTAGCCGCAGAGGGCGCGGAGAGCGCAGAGTGGGAGCCCCTGGATCGGGGTCCGGGGCAGGCTGCGGCGTGGGAGCGTGGAAGGGGACTGGTAGTTGGCATAAGGAAAGATTAGCACGGGTGTGCGGGTCTGTCAAATGTCCGCATGACATCAAAATTATGGTTACCGTAGGAGGGAATGTACCTCATAATTGCGGTTACCGAGAGGGAGACCATGTTAGCGGGTCACCCCGGCGCCATGCCAGGCACAGCAACTGCTCAATTTCGGCTTCAATCTGGCGGTTCAGCCAGAGCGGGTTGATCGATGTTCTGTTTCTCAAGTACCCGTCCGCCGTTTGTCCCCCCCTCATCCCCCGGGTCGAGGTTGGGCAGGCTCTAACCTTCATCCATCAGGGGCTGACAGAGGCAGGAAAAATGCGGACTGTGAGTACCTCAGGCCGAGCCAGAGCAGCTACTGGGTACCGGCCTTCGGCTGAACGACCGATGCAGATTGGCGCCTGCACAACGAGCAATGAAAATGCCTATTTTCAACGACGGTGTTATGAGGCGCGCGGACGCCGCGCCTTCGACCGCAGACCAAGCCAGAGTAGCCACGCGGCTCCTGTTGCCAATCCCAGCGCGGGCAGGGCGAGCAGCCATCTGACAGAGCCGCCGGAGTCGCTGTCGGGCGAGGCCGAACCTGGGCTGGCCGCGTCGGAGTCTTCCGGTTCTGCGGTCTTCGACGCCAAGGAGCCGGTGCTCTCTTGCAGTACGCGCTCCAGCGCCCTGTTCAGGTCACCCGTCGCCTTTACCCACGTGCCGCCTCCGCTTGGGTCCAGGGCGATATCGTCACGGAAGATGTACCCCCATCCCGACTGGTGTGGGTAGTAGAGCACCTTGTGGATCTCGGGAGAGCCGTCGTCCCGCCGGACGTGCGACACCACCTCGTAGATCTCGTCCGGCTGTGGGCGATCGGTGAGGAACTGGACTGTGATGCCTTCGCCATAATTGACGTTTCCGGACCACTGCCAGTCGACCATCCGGCCGTTGCCCAGCACGAACTGAGCAAGGGGCGTGGGATCGGCGACCTCGATTGACCCTGGCAGGCCGGGCCCGGCGAGCGTGACCCTGTCGATTTGGCTGCCGTCCGGCTGGCCCGCGGCGGGCATGCCCTCCAACGCCTTCTGCATCAGCAGGCCCCAGGCCCTCGTCGCGTGGTGCCATTTTCCAGTGGGGTCCCAGTAGTCGCTGTCGCCCTGACCCGCGTTCAGGTCCGAGGGCGGAATATGCACGTAGCCAGGCCCGCCGTGTGGCTCAGGCGAATAGTCGATCACGGCGATGGGCGACTCGTCACGGTCCAGGTAGAATTGCACCTCATAGGTCTGCAGGCTTGGGTCGTGGTCGGGCATGATGCCTCGGCCCCAGTCGATGAAGCCCCTGCTCCACGGCAAAAACGGTTCCAAGGAGTTGCGGTCGGTGATCTCTACGGGTTTGTCCAGGCCCGGACCGGATACGGCTATCATTTCGACCGTGCCCTTCGCCAGCGCTACCGAGGCCTGCATGAGACAGGCCGCCAAGGCCGCAACTACGACCAACCTGCCCCCAATTGTGAGCCTCATTGGACGACCCCCTCCTACCGCCGGCGAGACCTGGCTGCCGTCCTCTCCGTTACCGATTCAACCCTAGCCGACTGCGAACTCCAGGACGTCCTTGTACTTACTATAGCAGGCGGAGCACAAGGGCTTGAGCAGGGTCGCCTTATGCTCCTTGCCACAGGTATGGCAATGCTTTTCCTCGTACGTCTTGTTCTCGTACCGCTTCCAACTCGCGTAGCAGCGCTTGCAGTACGGCTGAGTTGGGTTGGCCGGCAGGTCGGTCTTGCACCGAATGCAGAAGCCGGCCTTGTCTGGGCGGTCTGCTCAATGGACTCGGCGCGGCGTACTTCAGATCTCGTTCGCGCCCGTGATCGAACGGAGGCATGACACCGAACCGTTGGCTTGATTCTCGGAGGCCGCTCGCCGCCGGTGCTACCCGGCATCGGCACCGGTCTTGCGGCGCCGGGACCGCCACACCCTTAGACGGAACGAACCGATGCTAAGAGGACCATTGTCGCAATGGCGACGAGGGAACCCAGAGATATTGCTATCTCAGTAGGCTGGTAGAAGCGGTGAGTGGTTATCACGGGCGCTGGGGCTGGGTCCAAGCCAACTCGATGCGTTAGGACAAGCAATATGCATGCAATTGAGCCGAAGTATGACGCAAGCATGACTTCGAACCATGAGATGGCAAGAAATTGCGTCTCGCCTTCAAGCGCGAACCTAGCAAAATGCAGCAACGCGATGATCGCAAAAGTGAACATCGGCAGGTATATAACGATGGATATAAGGGCGTTTTTCAGGTCGTACTTGGTCCTCAACCTGAACACCAGGCCGTGAAGCACCGGATTCAGGAATACGAGCCCCAACAGAAGTGGCAATCCGGACCTGAATACTATGTCGCGGAAGCTGTCAGAAACGGGGAAGAATAAAGAAGCGCTGATTCCTGCCACTATGACCAGCAGGAGAGTCAAGAAGGGGACTAGCAGAGAAATAAGCACTTGTTCCAGGGTGCGGGCCTTCCTTGGGGAATAATCGAGCAAGAGCAGAATCCTCAGAAAGTGACGAATCCTGGAATTGGTGGCCGGAGTCGGCCAGTTGTTGAGGAAGTAAAGCCTGTTCCTGAGTCGCTTGAAGTACAGAATGAGCGCGATGACGATGATGCCCAGGAACAGCGCGGCAGCAATCCGGTTCTCATTCCAGAATGATGGCGGTACAAGACTTACCACAGCATAAGCGAGGAGCAATAGGACAATCAGGTGAGGCACCTTGGTGAGCAGCCGTTTCATGTTAGCGTTCCTGAGTATACTCTCTACCCTAGTGCTGGATGGAGCCCGCCGATACGCTCCAGCACTAGGGTAGAGAGTGATAATCCACGCGCCCGCCGCTACGCGCGCCCATCTGCAGAGCGAGGAGGGAATTCTAATCGACTTCTCCAGCACATGGCGCTGAGGACGGCCTCAACGCTTTGCTCCAGCGTTGGGGTACCGTAGATTTCTACCACCTGGCTGGGTAAGGTTGCGAGCCAGGCTCTATGCCCGGTAAGACTTCGCCCTTTAGTGTTCACCACATCGTATCTACTAGACCAACTCATAAACGCGATGTGTTTCGCATATTTACTTCCACCAGGATCTATAGTGTCGCCGTAGCGCTTTCGTTCCCGCTCCAGAGACCGCCTTAGCCTCTGTTCAGGTGGGACATACAAGAACACAACTTGATCAAACTCGGACGCAAGCTCGTTGCCCCATGGATTCAGGGAACCGGAGAGCACCCAGCCGGGCACACCGAGCAACGCAGCGCGCAACAGGCGAATTCGTTCTTTCACCGGACGCTTCCTCTCAAACTCTGGACGCGACGGGTACCAATAGAAATCGTCAGTGTCGAAATGAGGTACGCTCAATCGCTCAGCAAGCGCTGCGCCGAGTGTAGTTGTGCCCGAACCGGAAGCCCCCGTAATATGGATTCTCTGCCGCATATAGACTGGAAGGTCGTATCTGACAGGGCATTAATGATGGGCCTGCAGCCGTGGCAATTCCAGCGGCCTATCCGGTCCGTCGCCCGTATCCTCCAATATCGACGAACAACCTCAGAGTTGGGAGATCAGCCCTTCAGCGCCTCGCTGAGGCGTTCGGCCACGATCTTGTCCTCGCCCTCGTTCAGGGCGTGGGCGTTGACCGTGAAGGTGTCTGACGAGTCGTCGGTCATCACCCAGATACGCGGCTCCCCTTCGTCGAGATCCCGCGCCACGCGGTGGGCCGTCTTGCCGATCTTCTCCACGTCGAGCGAGACCTTGAGGGACAGGCCGAAGTACTGGCTGACGCGGGCTATCCTTGCCTCCACGCCCGGGATGCTCCTGAGTGTGCGCTGGACGACCGACAGCCTGGAGTCGTACTCCATCAGGCGGTCCTCGTGGTTCATCGTCAGCCACGTCCTTAGCGCCGCCACCAGGGCGACGACGTCCTGCCGGTCCACTTTCATGGCGCGGCCCAGCGCCTGGCCTCCACCTGTCTGGAAGCCGATGAAGCCCTGGTCCGAGGCCGACTTCACCAGGTCGCTTTTGCCGCACAGGAAGCCAGTGGAGTGAGGCGCGCCGACGTACTTGCCCCCGAAGCAGACGAGGTCGGCTGCCTGCGCGTTCCGCATGAAGAAGTCGAGGGGATAGAGCTGGGCCGCGGCGTCGGCGATTGCTGGAAGCCCGTTCCGGTGGGCGACTTCGACGGCTTCCTCTAGCGAGACGCATCCGCTATTCGCGTCGGAGTTGATCAGGTATGCGATGGCGGCCGTCTTGGGACCGATGGCGGCCTCGATCTGGTCCGCGGAGCAGCCCTGGTCGTCGCCGACCGGGACGAGCCGGGCCCCGCTGACCGTGTAGCACCGGTCGTATGAGTAGCGCTGGGACTGCATAACGATGATCTCGTTCGCCATCCCCGATGTGTCGGGCAGCTGGGCCATCTTCTCAGCGTCGTCGCCTGCCAGGCATGCGCATGCGCTCAGTGCGAGGGCGGCGCAGCAACCCGAGGTCACGTAGGCGGCCTCGGTGCCGACGAGCTGCGCGATGTACTCCCCGGACTTCTGGAGGAGCTCCTCCATCGGGACGTAGCGCTCGTTGGCCTCGTCCCTGGCCTCTGCTATCGCCCTCGAGATGGACGACCCTCCGATGACCGTTCTGTTGCCCTGCGCGTTGATGACAGGCCGGACGCCCAACTCCTCGTATACGCCCATTGAGCCGTCTGACATGGTGGCCTCCTGCCGTTTTTCAATCGGTCGTGCGGGTGCGAGACTACGCCGGGAGCCCGGCTATGTCAATCAAGCCGTGGCGGATGGCGGTCCCGGCTACGGCTCCAGGTCCTCGAGGGCAGGCATGACCTCGGCCGCCAGGAGCTCCATCGAGCGGAGGAACTGGCTGTTCCCGTTGCCCCAATCGTCGGTCTGCACGAGAAGCGTGCCGAAGCCCCCGGCCTGTTCGTAGAGCTTCCTGATCTCGTGGATGCAGTGGTCGGGGTCTCCCACGATCCAGTAGTTGTCCAGCATATACTCCGGTGTTACGTCCTCGTCGGGCGTGTCAGGTTCGAACTTGAACGTGGCGAGACCGCGCGGGCCTTTTCCGATCAGCCTGGTCCAGTACTCGGAGAAGTCGCGGCCCATCGCGCCGGCGAGCGCCTCCTCCCTGGCCTTCTGCGTCGTTTCGGCGACGTACACCTGCTTCCCGAGCCGCCAGTCGGCCCTCGACGGTGTCCGCCCCGACCGCCTGGCTCCGGCCTCTATCGAGTCCCAGTTGAAATGGAGCTGTGAGGAGTGCACCAGGCTGGCGCTGAGCGGCAGCCAGCCCCTCTCGCCCGCCAGCTCCAGGGTGGAGGAGCGGACGCTGCCACCGGCGACCGCTATGGGAGGGTGCGGCTGCTGGTAGGGCCGCATGTGGAAGCCGATCTCCATCTCGGAGCGGTCCTGTGGCCTGCTCATGCTGTAGAAGCGCCCCTCGTAGTCGAAGGGCCCCTCGTCCCACAGCCTCAGGACCAGGTCGATGGCTTCCGTCATCCTCTCTCTCATGGCGCCGGGATCGCTGTCGAGTCCCAGCACCTCTCCGTCGCTGGGAGTCCCGCCCGATCCGACGCCGAACATGAAGCGGCCCTTCGCGAGGTGGTCGAGCATGGCAATCCGGTGTGCCGCCTGGACAGGATCGTGGAGGTGCAGCAGAACGACCCCAGTGCCGAACACGATCCGTTCGGTCTCGCCCAGAGCGCGGGCGATGAACAGCTCCGGCGAGGGCATGTTCTCCCAGGGCAACTGCATGTGCTCGCCAATCCATATTTCGCTGAAGCCGAGCCTGTCCGCCCGGCGGACCAGCTCAAGGTCTTCGTCATAGGTATCCGCCTGGAGTCTTCCCGGCGGATGCAGCGGCATCATGAACAGGCCGATCTTCATTCTGGTCTCCAGAGTGGTGGTTTGCGCGAGCGCGCTTACTTCATAGGGACAGGAGCCGCCGACGGGATCAGGCTCGCCCAGCCTCCTGCCGGTGGTCCCAGCTGTGCTCTGTCTCGCTCATCGGCGAGTCGAGCCGCGCCTGCCAGTACCGCTCCTCCGTGTACTTTCCCAGCGCCTTCGCCATCTCCCGCATATGGGTCGCCTTGCAGCCGCAGCAACCTCCGACGTAGTTGACGCCCATCTCCTTCGCCCGCGCCGCGAACTCGCCCAGCTCGTACCGGGTGAGCTGCGTGGGCTCCAGCCGGTCGGGGAACGAGGGTCGGCCGCTGAACCAGGGCGTCTCGTCGGTACAGCGGAAGGCGACCGGCTGGGCGGCGAGGTAGCCGTCGAATGCCGCCCGCATCTCCTCTATGTGAGGGTACATGCGCTCAGGGTCGTTCATGCAGTTGAGGCCGAGGATATCGGCGCCCGCGTCGTCCAGCATCCGGGCGCACTCGGCCGCGGTGAAGCCGTCGTCCGTAGCGTTGCTGGCCCGGAAGGACATCGTAATCATCGCCGGGAGGCTCGTACGCCTCTTGATCCGGTCCAGGCAGAGCATGGCCTCGCCGAGGTTGAAGAAGAGCTCGCCGATGATGAAGTCCACGCCGGCCTGGGCCTCGATCTGCTCGTCGAACATGTCCGCGGCGAGCCGTTCTGAGTCGGCGTCGTCGGGCTTCCACTTCCACGTCGTGCTCAGGTCGCCGGCGACTAGCAGGTCGTCTCCTGCGACCTCTCTGGCGATACGGGTGGCAGCCTGGTTGATCTCGATGGTCCGGTCGGCGTAGCCGACGGTGGCGAGCTTTTCGCGGCTGCCGTAGAAGGCCATGACCTGCAGGACCTCGGATCCCGCGTTCCGCATCTCTCGGTGCAGCTCAGCGATGGCCTCAGGGTGGGTGATGGCAAGCTCAGGCGTGAATGCGCCGGCCACCACGTACCCACGCTGCTCCAGCTCGACTATGTAGCCTCCGTCCCCCAGGACGACATCTTCAGAAAGCCGTTCCAGTATCCCGCTCTTCACCGGCGTTCCTCCCGCAATTTGGTGCTGAACAATACGCCGATGCAGCAGTGAACACAAGCGGCTACGATGCCCCAATTCACCGCCCGATCCAGCCAGGCGGCTGTTCAGCAACCGTTCATGTCTGCCAATGCCTTGTGGCGCTCAGAGCGCGGGTCTGGCCTCAGTTTCGGGGATTGGTATACTCTGGCCCTTACCACGACACAGCAGGTGTAGATATGCAGAACAGGGCAGGACTGGTCATCATCGGCGCGGGCATCGTCGGCTGCGGGGTCGCGTACTACCTGAGCAGACGCGGCTGGCGGGACATCGTCGTCTTGGAGCAGGGACCGCTGTTCGAGACTGGCGGCTCGACCACCCACGCCCCGGGTCTCGTCTTCCAGATCAACCCATCGAGGGTGATGGCCGAGTTCGCCAAACAGACCGTGGACATGTACTCCTCCTTCGAGCTCGACGGGGAGCCATGCTGGACTTCCGTGGGCAGTCTTGAGGTTGCCTGGACGCCCGAGCGACTCGAAGACCTCAAGCGGAAGGTTGGCCTCGCCAAGACCTGGGGGATCGAGGCCGAGGTGATAGACACGGAGGAGTCGATACGGCGGCTGCCCTTCCTTAGCGATCGGATACTCGGCTCGATGTGGACGCCTACGGACGGGCTGGCCAAGGCGCCGAAGGCGTGCGAGGCGATGTCCCGCGAGTCCCGGAAGAGCGGCGTGAGCTTCCACGCGCACACGACGGTCACGGACATCGAGGTTGAGAGAGGCAGAGTCTGCGCCGTCCGGACGGACAAGGGTCGCATCGAGACCGACATGGTGCTCGCCGCGGGGGGAATATGGGGTCCGCTCATCGGCAAAATGGCGGGCGTCGATATCCCCCTGTACCCGATGCAACACCTGCTGGCCTGGACCGCGCCTCTGCCGGAGCTGCGGGGTGAGACGGCCGAGGCTTCTCATCCCATTCTGCGCCACCAGGACGAGGCGATGTACTTCCGCCAGCGCGGCGAGGGGTACGCCATAGGGTCATACCAGCACGAGCCGCTCCTGGTCGAGGCCGACAAGATCCTTCCGCACGACGAAGCTCCCAGGATGCCCTCCATCGTTCCCTGGACGCCGGAGCACTTCGAGAGGGCACTTGAAGTGACTGCCGAGGTGCTTCCCAGGCTGGAAGGGGTCGAGCTGGTCGACGTCTACAACGGCATGTTCTCGTTCACGCCCGACGCCTTCCCCGTGATGGGCGAGTCGCCCGACGTTAAGGGCTTCTGGTCGGCGCAGGCCGTGTGGATAACTCACGCCGGAGGGGTCGCCAGGACCATGGCTGAGTGGATGGATACAGGCTACCCCTCCATGGACATGCGCGAGTCGGACATTGCCCGGTTCCACCCTCACGCCTCGTCGCGGCCGTACCTCCGGGCAAGGGCGGCACAGCAGTACCGCGAGGTCTATGACATCAAGCACCCGCTCCAGCAGATGAACAGCCCGCGCGGCCTCCGCGTCACGCCGTTCCACGCCAGGCAGGTGGAGCTGGGCGGGGTCTTCTTCGAGAACGCGGGCTGGGAGCGCCCGCAGTGGTACGAGGCCAACGCCGGGTTGCCCATGCCCGGTTTCCCGGACCGCTCCGGGTGGGAGGCCCGCGAGTGGTCGCCGATCACCGCTGCCGAGCACCGGGCCGCCAGGGAGAGCGTGGCCGTATTCGACATGACGCCCTTCGCCAAGATCGAGGTGTCGGGCCCCGGCGCGCTGGAGTACCTCCAGCGCACCACGTCCAACCAGATGGACAGGCCCGTGGGACGAACGACGTATACCTCCATGCTGAACGAGCGCGGCGGGATCAGGTGCGACCTCACGGTCACACGGCTGGGGCCGGACAGGTTCCTGGTCGTGACAGGCGGCGGGACCGGTCCGCTCGACCTTCACTGGATGCGCCAGAACCTTCCAGGCGACGGGTCGGTCGCCCTGGCCGATATATCGTCCAGCCTCTGCTGCATCGGTCTCTGGGGCCCGCGCTCAAGGGACCTGCTGGAGAGGGTCACGACGTCCGGCGTGGGCAGGTCGGACTTCCGGTACATGTCGGCCAGGCAGATCGACGTCGAGGAGGTGCCGGTACTGGCGATACGCATCTCGTACGTCGGCGAGCTTGGCTGGGAGCTTTACGCCCCCACGGAGTTCGGGTCTCGCCTGTGGGACATACTCTGGGAGGCCGGTCGGCCGCTCGGCCTGGCGGCGGCGGGCGGGGGCGCCTTCGACTCGCTCCGCCTCGAAAAGGGATACCGTCTCTGGGGCAACGACATCCACACCGAGTACAGTCCGCTCGAAGCCGGGCTCGACTTCGCGGTCCGCCTCGACAAGGGCGACTTCATCGGCCGGGCCGCGCTGATCCAGGCCCTGGAAGAGGGGATCACCCGAAGGCTGTCGTGCCTTGTACTCGACGACCCTTCGCACGTGGTGATGGGCAAGGAGCCGATCCTGGACGGCGCGGAGCGCGTCGGCTACGTGACCAGTGCCAACTTCGGCTACACGGTCGGCAAGAGCATCGCCTACGGGTACCTGCCGGTTGAGCGTGCCGAGGTTGGGGGCAGGTTAGAGATCGAGTACTTCGGCAGGCGCTACCCGGCCACGGTCAGCGAGGAGCCGCTGTACGATCCCGCGATGTCCAGGCTCAGGAGCTAGCCCTCTCGCCGGCGCCGCCTCCACTCCTCGATGCTGAAGGTCGGGCTGGTGAAGAAGACCCTGTTCTTCTGCTCCCTGGCCCTGATCTCTCTCGCCGTTTCGAGGACGACAGCCGGGTCGTGGCCTTGGGGGATCTTGGTGCACCCGTCTTCGTCGGCGATCAGCAGCTCGCCGGGCAGGATGCGCAGGCCCGCCACGGTGACCGACGACTGCATCCTCACGATGTGGAAGACGCCGTGGCCCGGGACCAGTCCGGAGCCCCACATCGGCAGGCCTGCCTCCCTGATGCCCGCGAGGTCTCTCACAGAACCATCCACGATCGCGCCAGTTGCGCCGAGGATCCTGTGCAGGACGGCCATCCCATCGCCGAACGAGGCGCCCCGGCCCGGCCGGGTGTCGACGTCCTTCATCACGGCGACGATGGGCGACGGGGTCTTGTCGAGCAGGTCGTAGTAGTCCTCCCACGATGCCGGCTCCGAGTCCGGGTCGTTCGTGGTGACCTCCGAGGTGACGGCGTAGCCGACGGCGGCGCCCAGCTCTGGCAGCAGACACCGGATCCCCGGGCCGGTGTAGTTTTCAGGCACGCCGCCCTTGCCCTCCAGCTCCAGGCCGCCCTGGGAGCCGCCTATGGACTCGACGACGGCGTTGAAGACGGTGGCGGAGTCGAACTCCTTCAGCCCTTCGATGACTTCGGCTGGCGCTGCGTACAAATTGCTCTCCTTCATGGGGGAGTGGTTGGCGGAGAGACTATGTCATCGACCGGGGAGTGTCAACGAAGCCCAGCTACTCCGACTCGACCAGCTGATTTGCCGGCACTCAAGCGGTGACGCCGTGGAGGGCCTGATCGAACGTCTTGAGCTTGCTCACGCCACGCCTGTGGCAGCTCGCAAGGTGGCAGAGGTCCCTCGCCCCCAGCGTGGGATGCTGTTCATGCAGCTGACGGGCCAGCGTGGCATCCTCTTCTTCCAGCGGCCATACTTCCACACGAGACCTGACGACCAGCGACATTGCCGCATCCAGCGTCTCCAGCCTCCCGACCGGCAGGTACGCGTGGACCATCTCCTGCAGGACCTCCGCGGACGTGAACATATGGGTACGAGTCCGGTTGGATTCGACGAAGAACTCCCGGGCGGGAGCTCTCAGTGGATGCGGTCGTCCGACTGCGTACATGAAGACGTTGGTGTCTACGAAGATCAAGTGTTTGACGCTCCCTGGCTTCGCGACTCGCTGATGACGTCCAGATGCTCCCCCCAGTCCGGCTCTGACGTGGGACCTTCCAACGCATCGCATCTGTCGAAAAACGCTTCGAGGTCCTCCGGGTACTCGAATGGCTCGTACCGCTGCTGTTCTTCGAGACGCTTGCGGGCGGCGGTCCTCAGCCACGCGCTCAAGGTCATGCCCTCTCGCCGCGCCTGATGGACGAAGCGGTCACGGTCCGCATCGGGGATCACCAATTGAACTCTGGCCAACGCGCCTTTACGCCTCCTGCATAGGTATGTGTATGTACATTACACACGCCTTGTCCTCAAGTCAAACCCACTGGTCCAGCCGGTAAGCTTGGGGCCGGGGCCGACAGTATGTGCGCTGGGGTGTAGCGGAGAGCGGAGCGGGGGCCCGGTCGCAGTCAGAGAGGGTTCCGCCACCGCAGGCCGGGGAAGCGGCTGAAGTCGGTGTCGTTGGAGTGGACCTCGGCCTGGTACTCCATCGCGACGGCGGCGATGTGCGAGTCGGTCACCAGATTGGCGCCGACGCCCGCGGCGGCCAGGTTCCGCCGGAAGAGGGCCAGATGCTCGGCACCCGGGTTGACCGGCGCGACGTGGGGGAAACGGAACCATTCGCGCACGTAGTCGACCGCCTTTGTGGCGGCTGCCGGACGGACGAGCACGCTGGGGTGAGTCATCAATCTGACGAAGCCGGTAGACACGACCCACGGAACGCCGACTCTTTCCGTGCCGTTTACCAGGTCTTCCCACCAGCGCCTGGCGGGCTCGTGGTGCGGCGCCCCGTCGTTGTAGGCATAGACGAGCAGATTGAGGTCGGGGACTATCACCCTGAGCTCTGCGCGGCGAAGTCCTCGGCCTCGAGCTGATCGTTAAGCTGGTTCAGTTTGAGGGGATCGACGCCGGGTGCGAGCCCGCTGTGGTTTGGGGTAACCCGGTATTCGGCCGGAGTCTCCCTTATGACGGGTGACATCCCGCGGCGAAGGACGTCGTTCACGACCTGCTTGAAAGGCAGATCGAGAAGCCGGGCCCGCTCCTTCAGGGAGTCGGCTATGTCGTCGTCGAGGGTCAGTGTAGTCCTCATGGCGGCATCATAGTGCCTCACTATAGTGATGTCAAGATGCGTCCGGCTCTGGCAGGCCGGGCTCGACTCCGGCTTCGAGCTCTATCCCCAGGGCTTGCATCACCCTGCCGAGCATGGAGTAGTAGCCAACGAGGACTATCAGCTCGACGGCCAGCGCGGGTCCCAGGAGGTGCTCTATGGCCTGGAAGGTGCGGTCGGTGAGGCCATTTCCGGTGACCATCTCCTTCGGCACCTGGGCGAAGACTCCCTCCTTGGGCGGGAGGCCCATCGGGGCCCTGCCGGTCCGGATGGCTTCGATGACCTGATCGCGTACACCGACCCGCCGGGCGATCGGCTCATGGTGGGTCCACTCGTACTGGCTGTGCAGCTCGCGGGCCGTGCTGAGAATGGCGATCTCTCGCGCGACAGGGTCGAGAGAGGAGCCGAAGCGCACGTACTCTCCGAGCGCGGCAACGGCGCTGGCGGTGTCGGGGCTGTTCAGGACGAGCTTGAAGACGCGAGGTATCTCGGACACGGCCTTGTCGCCTCTCCTGGTCTCGGCGATGCGGTCGTAGATGTGCCTCTTGTCTTCGCTCAGGTCTTCGCGTTCCACGTATGGGAGCCGGGCCATTGGTCACTTCCTTTCAATGGAGATTCTGTGCGGGCGGTGGGACCTCTTGATTGGCCGAACGGGTGAGCCGGGCTCGGAGGGCGTCGAGCCTGTCGCTGACCCGCACATCGTACCGGGCCGGCGACCTGAGGGCCTTGTGGGGCGACGGGAGAGAGGCGAGCTCCCCGGCAAGCCGCGCGCGTATGTTGGGCAGGGGCGGGGACGGCGCGACGGCCTGGCCACGAGGCATGACCTCTTCGAGAAGCGGGGTGGCCCCATCGGGCGGCGGCTCTTCGTCCAGGGCTATCGTGTCCCGGAGGAAGCGTCCCTCGTCGTCCCGGGACCTGTAGACCTGCTTCCTGCCAGGCAGGGATGCCTTGCCCGTGCTGAGCTTGAGGAGGGGTCTGCTGGCGTATTCGACCAGCTTGTAGGCGCAGTCCGTCCATGGGGCGTCCGCCGATACACCGGCCTTCGTCCCGACGCCAAAGCCGTCTATCGGCGCCCCGGCGCGGACGAGCGAGTCGACCTCGAACTCGTCCAGGCCGCCGCTCACGAAGATCTCGACCTCCCGCAGACCGGCTCCGTCGAGCATGGCCCTGGCCTGGGCGGAGAGGCGGGCGAAGTCGCCGCTGTCGATGCGGATGGCCCTGAGCGCCTGTCCCGCTTCCCTCATCTCCCCAGCTACGGCGATGGCCGCCCTGACGCCTTCCAGGGTGTCGTAGGTATCTACCAGGAATGTGCTCGAGCCGGGGAACGACGAGGCATAGGCCTGAAAAGCCTCGAGCTCGCTCTCGAAGCACATGACGAAGGAGTGGGCCATGGTGCCGACGGTGGGAATGCCGTACCGGACACCCGCGGCCACGTTGGAGGTGCCCGCGTATCCCGCGATGTAGCTCGCCCTGGCGAGCCTGTCGGCTGCCTCTATCCCCTGGGCGCGCCTGGCCGCGAAATCGACGACCGACCGTCCGTTCGCCGCGTGGACGACCCGGGACGCCTTGGTAGCCAGGATGGTCTGGAGGTTGATCCTGTTGATGAGGATGGTCTCCAGGAGCTGGGCTTCGATGATGGGTGCCGTGACCTCGATAACCGGCTCGCCGGCGAAGAAGACGGTGCCCTCCGGCATAGCCCGCGCGCTTCCCGTGAACTCGAGCCCCCCTAGGTAGTCGAGGAACCCAGGATCGAACCGGCCCATGTCTCTCAGCGCCGCGATGTCGTCCTCGGTGAAGCCCAGACCTTCGATGTCGCTCAGGGCGTCCTGAAGCCCGGCGCATACCCAGTAGGCCCGGTCGGGGGGGTAGCTTCGTATGAAGAGGCTGAAGGTTGCCTCGGCCGTCCGACCGCTTTGCCAGTAGGCCTGGGCCATCGTGAGCTCGTAGAGATCGGTGAAGAGGGCGGGGGACGGAGTGGGACGAGGCAAGGGACGGGAGACCTCGGCTGGAATGAGCCAAGTGTATGGTCGGGACATTGGCCGGTCAAGCAGCCACCCGGAAGTCGGGGAGCCCCGCCTACATGTCCATGGGCACTTGTCCTTCGCCAGACCGCCGGAGACGCGGGGCCTGCTTGAAGGTGGCCTGCGGCCCGCCGCGTGGGTACAGGGCCTCCCTGCCCGAGAACAACTCCTCGATGGTGAGGATCTGCAGGCGGGGGAGCCTGAGGTTCGGGAAGTGATCGGGCACATAGAAGCCCGTTGACGCCGCCTCCTGGGTCATGGGACGAGTAGGGGGGTTCAGGGTGATGAACACGCCGATCTGGGCGTTCTCTCGGTTGAGGACGCCCTTCAGATCCCTTATCTGGGCCACGGACACATGCCCGCTCTTTACCTGCACGATGACGCGCTTGGCCTTGCCGCTGTTGTCGTCGAAGAAGTTGACGTAGCCGTCTACGCCAGAGTCCGCCCCCCGCCTCTTGTCCTGGGCTGGCCTCGCGTCCACCAAGCCCAGCGCCCACCACTCGAACTGGTACCGGTCCTGGGCAGCCAATACTCTTGCGCTTGCCACGTCCTGGGGCACGCCCACGACATCGTATGACGAGAGCTGCTCCCCGAAGGTGTCGTGCAGGCGGTGCTTCATGAGCGAGACGGCAAGGTGGGTAACATCAATGCCGATCCACCTGCGGTTGAGGCGTTCTGCGGCTGCGATGGCGGTCCCGCAGCCGCAGAACGGGTCGAGGACGATGTCGCCCTCGCGGCTGCTAGAGTTGATTATGTCATTCAAGAGGGGTTCGGGCTTCTGCGTCGGATAACCGAGTCGCTCCTTTGCCGAGGGCGCAATCGGTTGTACGTGCGTTACTACGTCGTCGGGGTGTTTCCCCATTGGGTTTAGCTGCTGTTCCCCATAATCTTGATCTCCTCGAACATTCCCAATGTAGTGATCAAAGCGTTCCACAGTCGCTTTCGCATATGGCTGCCGGATGGGGTCCGGATCGAAATAGTGGCGTCCCCTCTGCCTGGCATACCACAAGAGAACGTCGTGACGCCTTGCGCGGGACTCTCTGGGAACTCCAGCCCCTCGGTAGTACCAGATGACTTCATTCAGAAAGTTCTCCGGGCCGAAGGTCGCGTCCATCAGCAGCTTCAGGTAGTGGCTGGCGGTCGGGTCGCAGTGGAGATAGATGCTGCCGGTCGGCTTGAGCACGCGGTGCAGCTCGGCCATGCGCTGCGCCATCATGGTCAGGTAGGCCATCATGTCGTTCTGGCCGAGGAAGCCGCGCATGGCCTGGAGCATGTCCGCGAGCCTCTTCGGGCCGCCGGTGACAACCTCGCTGTAGGCGTACTCGGCGTCGATGCTCCAGTGCCAGGTGTCGTCGAATGCCTGTATCTGCGCGGCTGAGCCCTCACCGCTGGCTTCCTTGAAGAGGACGTTGTAGGTGGCGTTGGAGTTGAAGGGCGGGTCGAGGTAGATTAGGTCGACGCTCTGGTCGGGGACGTGGTCGCGGAGGATGTCGAGGTTGTCGCCGAAGTAGAGGGTGTTCTTCCAGTCCCCGGTTGTCACGACCTTCCTCCCGCACCGTCACGCTGAGACTACATCAAGGATGGGTTGGCAGGCAAACGGATATGGATGCCCAAGGGTCGTCAGCATCCAGTCAGTGCGCGTTCCTAATCAAGCCGGCTACCTCGTCGTCGTCGTAGGTTGTGGTAAACTGAAATCATGCTGAGAGGAGCCATACTCTGGGCGGGCACGGTTGCCCTCTTGCTTGTCGCGGCGTGCGGCGACAGCTCGAGTACCGACGACTCCAAGGTCGCGCCGACGACTCCAGCCGCAACCAAGCCTGCGTCCACATCCACGCCGACGCCTCCTCCACCCACATCGACTCCAGCGCCGTCACAGCCCTCGCCGACCGCCACCAGCGCCCCCGAGCCGGACGAAGCGGCGGTTGCCGCTCCGGAGGTTGGAGACCCTGCTCCGGATTTTGAGCTCGCCGCCGCCTCCGGGTCCGACATGTCGCTCGCGTCCTACCGGGGCGACAAGAACGTGGTGGTGGTCTTCTACAGGGCCTTCTGGTGACCGGTCTGTCGGGGGCAGCTCGGCGAGCTGACAAGGGTGTACGAGGAGATACAGGGCCTGGATGCGGAGGTCTTGGCGATCAGCGTCGACGACCTGAGCGGAGCGACGAAGGTCGTACAGGACCTGAACATACCGTTCCCAATCCTGTATGACCCGTCCCGTGAAGTCCCGCGGCTGTACGGGGTGTTCGGTCTTCTTGGGGACAAGCTGGCCACGCCGTCTACCTTCGTCGTGGACAGGGAGGGTGTGATCCGGTGGAAGTATGTGGCCGGTTCGGTAAGCGACCGGCCTCCTTCTTCCCGGGTCCTCGATCAGCTCGCAATGCTCGACCGCACCGCCATGGCTGCCCCGACAGAGGCCCCGCCGACCGCTCCGCCGACAGCGATACCGACGCCGGTCCCGCCAACCTCAACGCCGACGCCGGTGCCGCCCACTGCCACGCCCACCACGGCCGCGGCGGCCCCAAGGTCGACGGAGGCCTCGCCAGACCCAACTCCGACGCCGGTCCCGTCGGCCGCCACGCCGACGCCGGTGCCGCCCACGGCCACGCCGACGTCGGTGCCGCCGACCGCCACACCGACGCCGGTCCCGCCGACCGCCACACCGACGCCGGTCCCGCCGACCGCCACACCGACGCCGGTCCCGCCGACGCCGGTGCCACCGACCGCCACGCCGACCAGCGTCCCAGAGAACGCTGGGACCCTGGTTGGCGACGTAGCCCCCGGCTTCATGCTCGCCGCCGCCACGGGCTCCGGCCAGTCGCTGGAGTCCTACCGGGGCGAAAAGAACGTGGTGGTCGTCTTCTACCGGGCGTTCTGGTGAACCTTCTGCCGCAGGCAGCTCGGCGAGCTGGCAGGGGTATACAACCAGATCGAGAACCTGAACGCGGAGGTGCTGGCGATCAGCGTCGACGACCTGAGCAACGCGTCCGGGATCGTGCAGGACCTGAACATCCCGTTCCCCGTCCTCTACGACCCTTCGGGGACTGTGCCGCGTTCGTATGAGGTGTTCGAGCTCCTGGAGAGGAACCTCGCCGCGCCGGCTACCTTCGTCCTGGACAAGTACGGCGTAATCAGGTGGAGGTACATAGCCAGCGACATCGGTGACCGGCCCCCGGTCTCGTTGGTCCTCAGGCAGCTCTCAGAGCTGTAGGGACAGGCCGGAACCTCCAACGTTCGGTGCTGTGATAGGCCCCGGCATCGGTGACAGATCACCCGTCGCGCGAGCGG
>CBDCXW010000003.1:0-111532 GCA_965223945.1 Dehalococcoidia bacterium
GCCGCAGAGGCGGTGGGCACTGCCGGCAAGGTGTACGCGCTGGACATCCATGAGGGCATGGTCTCGCTGGTCGGATCGAGGGCAGCCGAGGCAGGGCTCGCCAACCTGACGGTGCTGCTGAACGATGGACCTGAGGCCCCATTGCCGGATGGTGTGGCCGACGTGGTCACGTGCACGCTGGTATTCCACTACAAGGAGTCGCGGCGTGAGAGGCAGGCCCTGGCCGCCGACTTGGCTCGGCTGCTCAAACCAGGAGGCTGCGCGATGATCGTCCAGTGGACCGACCGGGTGCCTGGCGAGGAGACGTACGATCATCTCACGGGGGCAGGCCTGGAGTGCGCCTGGCCGTTCCGGGCTGCTAACGGCCAGTACAGGGTGAGGGCTGCCAAGCCCCTCTAGCCACCCTGACAGCGCCACTCGTCCCGGCTTGTCGCCGGGCACTCTCTGAGGTTGGCGCGGGTGTATAATCGGCGCGGCCCAGGATGGCAGTACCCAGGAGGAGAAGACCCATGTCACAGGTCGAGGTTGGCTGGCTCGGCGGCATGAGGTTCAGGTCCACCGACGCGAACGGGCACACGGTTACCGTCGATGCGCCCGCTGTCGAAGGCGAGCCGTACGAGGGCATGATGCCCGGGCATCTGCTGCTGACGAGCCTTGCCGCATGCAGCGGAATCGACGTCGTGAACATCCTGAAGCGACAGAGGCAGGCCGTCACCGGGCTGTCCATAGAGGTCGACGGCTCCCAGCTCCCGGACCCGCCCTGGACGTGGACGCACATCCGGCTGGTGTACAAGATCCGCGGAGCCGGCCTTAAGAGGTCGGCCGTCGAGCGTGCCATCCACCTGTCGGAGACCAAATACTGCTCGGTCGGGGCGACGCTCGCCGGGCGGGCCGAGATCAGCAGCACCTTCGAGATAATCGAAGAGTCCGCCGGTGAGTAGCCTCGACAGGGTGAGGCTCCGCCTGGAGCACCGCGAGGAGCTGCTGGCGCCCCGGGCAGCGAGATCGGCACTCGGACGGGGCAGGGCGGATCCGGAGGAGCCGTCCCCACTCAGGACCGAGTACCAGAGGGACCGGGACAGGATCATTCACTCGAAGGCCTTCAGACGGCTGAAGCACAAGACACAGGTCTTCATCGCCCCTATGGGCGACCACTACGTCACCCGCCTGACCCACACGCTCGAGGTCGCCCATATTTCGCGCACTATCTCCAGAGCGCTCGAGCTCAACGAGGACCTGACCGAGGCCATCGCCCTGGGCCATGACCTCGGTCACACGCCCTTCGGCCACGTCGGGGAGGAGGCGCTGGACCGGCTCGATCCGCGAGGGTTCCGCCACGCCCGGCAGAGCCTGCGGACCGTCGAGCGCCTGGAAAAGGGCGGGGAAGGCCTCAACCTCACGTGGGAGGTCAGGCAGGGCATCGTGTCGCACTCCAAGCCAAGAGGGGAGTTCATGGACAACGGTGCGGGGGACAACCTCAGCCTGGAAGGGCAGGTCGTCAGGGTGTCGGACGCGGTGGCCTACCTGAACCACGACGTGGACGACGCCTTCCGAGCCGGAATACTCTCGCAGGACGGCCTACCGGAGACCGTCGTCTCCACGCTCGGCGACCGTCACTCCAGGCGGATTGATACGATGGTCGGCGATATAGTCGAAAGCTCGTGGGAAGCCGCAAGATCGGATGACCCGGCCGCCATCTCCATGAGCCACCGCGTCAGGGAGGCCGTCTACGCCCTGCGCGAGTTCATGTTCGAGCGGGTCTACCTCTCCGAAGGCCAGGGCGCCGAGTCGGCGGCGGCTGCGCATATCGTGGAGCTTCTGTACGACTACTACGGCCAGCACGAGGATGAGATTCCCTCGGAATACCACCTGGACGGCGAGGAGTATGACAGGGCCGTCCCGGACTACATAGCGGGGATGACCGACCACTTCGCGATCCGGGCCGCGGAACGTATCGAGCCGGGGGCCGGCGAGGCCTTCAAGTCGAGGTTGCTATAATGGCAGACATGACGCCTGCCGACAGGATGCGCGTTCGGACGGTAGACAACCACCTGCGCCTGATCAGCGAGCACCTAGAGTCGATGCAGAGGGACGTGCACGGGCTCGAATACCTGCCGTGGAAGAGGGAGGTGGACGATCTCTGGAAGAGGGTCTTCGAGCAGATCAGCCTCATGGCGGAGCAGGCTCAGCGGGGCACGCTGGAGACTATACGCGAGCCCTGGACGACTTACATTACACACTACGGGATGCGCGGCTCCAACTAGGGCTGGCCTTCTCGTCGTCACTGCAACGACGACCGGGATCCAGGAGAACAGGTCTGGCTCCCGGCATACGCCGGAGGGCGAATCAAGGGGGTACTCTTGTCGAATGAGCCGGTTGATCACCGAGCACCCGAGCCGGACCTGGCCCAGGCGCGGCGCAACGCGATCAAGGCCCACGCCGTCGTCATCAAGCTCAAGGAGATGGGACTTCCGCAGGGCCTCGACGAAGATCTCGCCAGTCTCAGCACCGATCTGGGAGACCTCTGGGCCGCGAACATGAGGCTGACCGAGCAGCTCGACCTGTTCCTCAGTGCGCCTTCCGACTGGGGCGAGATCGGAGACCGGATGGCCGACCTAAAGGCGGGAATTGATCATATGGCCTGGCACGTCAACAGCATCCGCGGGCCGCTCGACCGCATCGCGGCCTTTGCATACGAAAGCTCGGACCAGAGCGGAGAGGGCGATTGAGCGTCGTCGACCACATCAAGGCGCGCCTCGACATCGTCGATACCGTGTCCTCCTACGCGGCCTTGAAGAGGTCGGGAAGGTATCTAAAGGCGCTCTGCCCATTCCATACCGAGAAGACGCCGTCCTTCATCGTCAGCCCCGAACGGCAGAGCTGGAGATGCTTCGGGGCGTGCGCGACGGGCGGCGATGTCCTGTCCTTCGTCGCCCGGGCCGAGCGGCTCGACTTCGGCGACACCCTGCGCCTGCTCGCTCAGCGCACGGGGGTCGAGCTGTCCGACCGCCCCGACCGGGCGCGCAGCGAGCCCCTCTACCGGGTGAACCAGCTCGCTGCGAGATTCTACATGGACGCGCTCGAGGGACCGCAGGGCAGGCGCGCCCTCGACTACCTTGGCGAGCGCGGCGTGTCCGAGGATGCGCGGAAGAAGTTCCAGCTTGGATTCAGTCAAACCGGCGGCAACACTCTCAAGTCCCACCTCCTGGCCCTCGGTATCTCCGAGGACGAGGCGGTCAGCGCCGGCGTGCTCCACCGGGACGACAGCGGCCGGACGAGAGACTTCTTCTGGGGACGGCTCATGTTCCCGATACACGACCGGAGGGGGCGGGTCGCTGGCTTCGGCGCTAGGGCGATGGACAACTCCAATCCCAAGTACCTGAACACCCCGGCGACCTCGATATTCGACAAGCGGGCCACGCTCTACGCACTGCACCTGGCGGGCGAGAGCATCCGCTCGGAACGGCGCGGGATCGTAGTAGAGGGGTACATGGACACGATAGCCGCCCACCAGTTCGGCTACAAGAACGTGGTCGCCTCTATGGGTACGGCGCTGACCGAGCAGCAGGTGGCAATGCTCAGGCCGATGGCTCCCAGCTTCGTGCTCGCGCTCGACCCCGACGCTGCGGGACAGGAGGCGACGCTCCGCAGCCTCGAATCGGCCTGGCACCAGATCGGCCAGAGGAGAACGGCGATGATGGGCTCGTCGGTGGGAGTCCTCCACCAGCGAGAGCCCGTCAGCATTTCCATAGCCGCACTGCCGGAGGGCAAGGACCCGGACGACCTGATCAGGAACGACGCGTCGGGGTGGGGGCGCCTGACCTCCGGGGCCACGCCCCTGCTCGATTTCCTCATTCCGGCACTGGCGGCCCGGTTCGACGTAAGCACGGGGCAGGGCAAGGCGCAAGCGCTGGAGGTCGTCGCGCCGCTCATAGCGGCGGTCGAGCCTATCGAGCAGGACGGCTACATTGGCAAGCTGGCGGTCGCGATATCCGCGGACGAGAGAGCGGTCAAAGCCAACATCGGAACGGTGCTGACGAGAGGAGCAAGGAGAAGAGAGCGCACCCCCGGATCGCAGCCGTCAGGCGACATCGGGACGGCGTCCCTCCGGTCCAGATCGCAGGACTCGGTTGAAGCGTATGTTCTCTCCTTGCTGCTGAAAAGACCGGAGCTCAGGGAGAAGGTCGGCGAGTTCAACCCCGAGAACTTCCACCAAAGCGAATACCGTGAGGTGTTTACGCACTGGCTAACCTGCCCTACAATGGACGAATTGCACGATTCCCTCGACGAATCGCTCCATCAACGTGTCGACGACCTTCTGAGGGCCGAGGCGTTTTCGGGCAACTTGAGGGAAAGCGAGGTGGCGCTGGAGCAGTGCCTGCATCGGCTGGAGAGACGGCACCTGCAGGAGCTTCAAGGGAGTCTGCTCGCGTCAGAAGAGGCTGGCTCCCCGCCGCCGAAGGAGTTGCGCCCGGAGATAGAGGCCGTAAACTCCCGCTTGAAAGAGCTGTTCTCGAAAAGAGTCCTGTGAGGAGAAGCCCTTGATTGACGGAGACATCGACAGCATAAACTCAGCGTCCGACGGAGACGGCTCAGACTCCGCTCTGAGGGGTCTGACCACCAGGGCCACGGCGGCAGACCTGATCGGCCTCACCAAGAACCGCGAGGACGGTTTCCGGCCGGAGGACGAAAAGGACCCCCTTGCCACGGACGCCGACCGCCCGTCCGTAGGGGACGGCCCCGTACAGCTTGGGAGCCGGAAAAGAACAGACAGCAGCTGGAAGCAGGAGATCAGCAGCGTCGAGATGATCGACGATCCGGTGCGGCTGTACCTGCGCGAGATAGGCAGGGTCAGCCTGCTGAAAGCTGCGGACGAGCGCAAGCTGGCCCGTAGGCTTGAGGCTTACAAATACGTCCAGAAGCTGTCCGAGGAGCTGTCGTCCCTGCACGGACGGTCGCCCCGGGCATGGGCATGCATGATGGAGATGCTGACCCGCATCTGCGATGCGGAGGACCTCGTGGACGCTCTCTCCCGCCACATGTCCCTCCAGGAAAACCCCACAGTTCAGGAGCTGGTTGCCGACCCGCCCGTGCGGGAGGTACTGGATGGAGAGCTCCCCGAAGAGCTGCTCCACTTCCTGGCCGACGTGCTCAACCAGGAACCCGACGACGTCAAGGACCGGCTCAAGCAGCTCGCGCTCGATACGCGGCTCCTGAATGACGACATGATCGGGATCCTCGGCGTCTCGACGCCGATACCGAACCTCCGGGAGCACTGTCTGGACTCCCACTTCATAGAGAAGGTGGAAACTTACGAGTTCGTGTTCCACCGTCACCTCGAGAGGGTCAGGCTGGAAGGCACGGACGCCCAGCTGCACCTCGCAGAGGCCAACCTGCGCCTGGTCGTGAGCGTCGCCAAGAAGTACATCGGCAGGGGCATGTCGCTCCTCGACCTCATACAGGAAGGCAACATAGGCCTGATCCGCGCCGTGGAGAAGTTCGACTATCGCAAGGGGTACAAGTTCAGCACCTACGCGACCTGGTGGATCAGGCAGGCCATCACCAGGGCCATCGCCGACCAGGCCCGCACCATCCGCATCCCTGTGCACATGGTGGAGACGATCAACAAGCTCCTGAGGATAACGCGGAGGCTCGTCCAGGAGTACGGACGCGAGCCCACCAGCGAGGAGATCGGCTCCGGGATGGAGGTGCCCCCCGAAAGGGTCAGAGAGATACTCAAGATTTCGCAGGAGCCCGTCTCGCTGGAGACGCCGATCGGCGAGGAGGAGGACAGCCACCTCGGAGATTTCATCGAGGACCGGAGCGCCCTGGCGCCAGCCGAGGCGGCCTCCTACCAGCTCCTCAAGGAGCAGGTCCACGACGTGCTCCACTCGCTGAGCGACCGCGAGGCCCGCGTCCTCCAGCTCAGGTTCGGTCTGGAGGACGGCCGGGGCAGGACCCTCGAAGAGGTTGGCCGGGACTTCGGCGTGACCAGGGAGCGTATCCGGCAGATCGAGGCCAAGGCCCTGCGGAAGCTCCGCCAGCCCAGCCGGTCGAGGAAGCTCCGAGACTTCCTCGAGTAGGGCCTCCCCAACCGTATATGACGTTTACCCCGAGCGCTGCACGTGAGCCCGCCGACGGCAGCCGGCCGACCCCGACGCGGCCCACGGTGGCCGTCGTCTATGCCACCCCGGACACCGTCCTGGACGATACGGCACGGGCGATGCGGCTCGCTGGCTACACTGACCACCTGCCGAGCGGACCGGAGACGCTCCTCAAGATAAACATCTCCTGGCAGCACTACTACCCGGCCTGCTCGACCACGCCTTGGCAGCTTGAGGGCGTTGTCAGGGCGCTCCAGGCCGCCGGATACGACCGGCTCATCCCGACGCACAACGGCACGGTCGTGGTGGACGCCCGCGAGGGCGCGGTCAACAACAAGCACACGGTCGTCGAAGCCAAATACGGCCTGGACAGCGTCTACCTGGAGGACGCCCGGTGGATCGACTTCAAGCCCAAGTCGAAGATGCTCGTCCTGGACCAGGTATACCCCGACGGGTTCCAAGTCCCGGAGATGCTTATCGGGAAGAACATAGTCCACCTGCCCACCCTGAAGACCCACGTATTCACCACCCTCACCGGGGCGATGAAGAACGCCTTTGGCGGCCTGCTGAACTTCCAGCGCCACTGGACGCACTCGGTGATACACGAGACCCTGGTGGACCTGCTGACCATCCAGAAGGAGATACACCCCGGGATCTTCGCCGTGACGGACGGCACCTTCGCGGGCGACGGACCCGGTCCCCGCGCTATGAGGTGGCATGAGAAGAACGTGATTCTCGCGAGCGCCGACCAGGTCGCCATCGACGCCGTGGCGGCCAGGCTCATGGGCCTCGACCCCATGTCGATAAAGTTCATACGCCTCGCCCACGAGGCCGGGCTGGGCTGCGGCGATCCGTCGGAGATCGATGTGGTCGGGGAGGACATCTCAGAGATCAACTGGCGCTTCAAGGCAAGCGAGAGCACCCTGGCCAGCAAGGGCCAGCACCTGATCTACTGGGGACCCCTGAAGCCGCTTGAGAGGCTTCTGCTCAGGTCGCCTATCGTCCCGTGGGCGTTCCTGGCGTCCAACCTGTATCACAACCAGTACTGGCTCAGGCTCATAGGGCGCAGGCGCGTCCGCGCGGCCATGAAGACGGGGTGGGGCAGGCTGTTCCAGAGCTACTGATACCGCGCCAGCTCCTCTCCCTTGACGGAAGAGGGCTGAGGTGAGGGTGACCCTACAGCATAGCCTCGTTCAGGGTCACACCGAAGCCGGGCCGGTCTGTGGTAGCGATGCGCCCATCCACCGCGCGGGGCTCGTCGAGCCAGAGCGTATCGGCGCCGTCCTGCCACCTGTCGGGATGGGTCTCGGCTAGGTCTTCGCAAGTCGTGGCCGCTATGAAGTGCAGCCCCCATATCTCGCCCCCCCGGTGGGGGACGACCTTGGCTCCGGTCTGCTCGGCAAGATCGAGGATTCGCAGCCCGGCCGTTATCCCGCCGCACCAGGTGATGTCGGGCTGCCAGACGTCCAGCGCCCCGGTCCGCGCCACATCCTCGAAGCCGCGGCGGGTGAACTCATGCTCCCCCCCGGCCAGGAGGACAGGTTTGACGACGGGCCTCAAGTCCGCGATCTCCGGCAGGTCATCGGGAGTGAGGACGTCTTCGAACCAGTAGAGGCCGTAGGGCGCTAGCAGACGAGCCATCTCCCTCGTCACCACGGAGTCCCAGGACATATAGCAGTCCGTCATGACAAGCGCGTCGGGACCGAAAGCCTCTCTGGCCCTGGCCGCCATCTCGACCGTGTCGTCGTAGTCGCTCTCCCTCTCGGTCCAGTGCGACGAGAGCTTCACAGCGGTGAACCCAGCATCTCGGTCGCGCTCGATCTCGTGAGTGGATGCGTAGGCCCTGACGCTCGGTTTCTTCAGGCCCCCAAGCAGGTCGTAGACCGGCCTGCCCTCCGACTTCGCCAGCAGGTCCCACAGCGCCAGGTCCAAGCCGCTGAGCGCCATGATCGGTATCCCCTTCCGGCCGTAGGGCAGGGACTTGAGATAGAGCAGGTTCCAGGTCTCCCTGATGTCATCGGCGCTGTCGATCGGCCTGCCCACCAGCAGCTCGCGAAAGTGGGAGTTGACGATTTCCACCGCGGGCGCTCCCCCGCCGCCGTAGCCATAGCCGACCGCTCCGGTGTCGGTCCGGACCTCGACCACGATCTGCCAGAAGTGCGACTGCCACGCCCCGGCGGGCAGCACGCGCCACTTCGGATAGACAGCCCTAACGTCGGCGATCTTCACCGGACTCGCTTGCCCCCTCTCCCTCGACGGGAGAGGGCTGGGGTGAGGGTGAGAGCGTTCTTTGGGCAATCAGCCAGAATCATAAGAGAGCGGCTATACATACTCCACAATGTCGCCGAAAAGCTCCTTCACCCTCCGCGTGTCCTCGGCCGGCAGGTACGGCTTTTCGAGCGCGGCGGCGTTTTCCTCGAGGTGGTCGAAGTTGGATGTCCCGGTGACTACGGTGGATATGGCAGGATGGTCTGCCGCGAACTTGTAGCCCGCCGCGACCACCGATGTCACGTCGTCGTGTACAAGCCAGTCCAGCGGGTCCTCCTCGGACAGCTCGCCCTCAGCGACGTAGCCACTCTCGGCCCACTCGCGCATCAGCTCCTCGAGGAGGGCAGGGTCGGGCAGTTTCACTCGAATGGCGGCCATGTTCATGATGCCGATATCGTGCTGAATCGCGAGCGGCAGCACCTCTTTCGCCAGCGACTGGTTCAGGAGACCGTACTTCACCATCAGCACGTCCCAGAGGGCCGGGTCGCGTTTCACGCAGGCCTCAGCCACCGCCTGCTCGGGTTCAGAGGCATACTGAGCGCTCAGGCCGATGAAACCGAACTTGCCCTGCTCCCGCAGCCGCTCCATGGTCGGGTACAGGTGCTCCATGATGTCGGGGTAGTGAGAGGCGAGGGGGCCGTGGAACATCATCACCTCCACGTAATCGGTGTCGAGCCTCCGAAGGCTGCTCTCGACCGACTCGACGAGCAGCTCGGCGTTTGTGGTGAAGTCCATCCCCTCGAAGGGAGGCCACTTCGTGCAGAGATAGTACGAGTCTCGGGGCACACCCTTCAGGGCCTTGTCCAGTATGACCTCGCTCTCGCCATAGTCGGAGGAGGTATCTATGAAGTTGACGCCCAGGTCGAGCGCGCGCCTGACGAATCGGGTCTGCTCGGTCTGGCTCATTCCAGCTTTCTGGCCCAGCTGCCTCGCGCCGCCCGTGCCCAGGCTCAACACCGAAACGTCAAGCCCCGTCCGTCCCATCCTTCTGTGTTCCATCCTGATACCGTGCCTTTCTTAGTCCAAGGTTCGACGCACAGGTTATTACGCAGGCGTCGTGCGCGTAAAGGCTTGGCGGGCTCCGGTCATTAAGACCTCCCGCCAAAACATTCGCAGTTCACAAAAGACACGAAATACTCAGGTACTCATGGGCGGTGGACCCTAAGCCAGCACGTACTCGGACGACACCATTCGTGAGGGGTGCTATCTCCCTTGACGAGGACCCGTCGTCTCCCCTCTCGGCATCACGACCCTGATGAGTGGTTCACGTCTCGTGGGATGGAGACGGTGCAGATCGAATCATCTAGAGGTGATTCGCAAGGGCCGTGATACTTGGCCTTTCTTCCTAGAGTGGGGAGGCAACCAGGGGCGCTGAGCCCAACCTGCCTCTCCGGAGGTCGTCCCCAATAGGTGACCGTTCTCCGGCAATGGCACCGCTTGGGCACGTGAAATCACAGTAGTCCGGTGCCTTCCTGAAAGACACCGGACTTGGTGGAGACTACCCGTCGGTCCAGGCACGATCCTCCCGCCGCTTGCGGCGTTTCTAAACTCTCGCACACAGACTATCCGGACAGAAGTGGTGCGAGTGGTGGAGCTTGCTCACGACGAGTGCCGTCAGGCTCTCGGCCACAGTTCTCGGATTCTATTGCACGCTCCATCTTTCGGAAAGATTGATGCTCTTCGGGTTTTACGTACCGCCAGGACTGTGGGACGATGAAATTGTCAAACCGGCTCCTCAACATGCTAAGTCCCGGCGGGTTTGCGAACTCCCAGACATCGGTGATCTCCAGAGCATACGCTATAGACTGTCCTGTGTAGTAGGCGTCGAAGTCATCTTTGTTGACGCCAGCCCATTCGGAAACCTTCTTCCAGATGTCCTGCGGCGTCCCTGTCCATACCTCTCCGACGCGGAACCCGCCTCGCAACTCCATGATCGGACTGGTAACGTAGACGAACACGTCGCGCCCTCCATCTGCGCCAGAGCTCGCCTCCGGAGCTCGGCTTTCTTAACGCCCTCAAATATCAGATCTGCGTAGCGGGGTTTCAGTGAGAGAAGCAGGGGTTTCAGTGACTCACTCATGATTGCTCCGGGTATCCTAGTCTGAATAGCTTCCGAAACGTGCCAGGTTGTATTTTCCTGGGCGATTGCAGCGTTCGCGCAACTCCGTCCTCGTCGAACACCTTCCAAATTTCCTCCAGCGGGATCCGCCTCCGAAGAGCAAAGGTATGCGAAAATAGCAGGGCCATGACCTTCTTCGATATGTCGCCACCGCATGTCTCGTAGAGGTCCCCCCACCCGAACGTTCCGTACCTCCTAAATCTCCGGAAAAGCTCCTTAGGCCTATCGAGCACAACTTCGTCAAGATGAGAAACGGCCGCAATCTCCTTTGAATCTCCGCTGACATACCACAGTATTCGCCCGGGTGCCGTTAGCATTTTGTGCTGAGTCGCCGCTCGATAGTACACTTTTCTCCAACGAAGGAGCACGTCTGGGTCTCCTCCGAACATATCGGATGACGATAGACGCCTGTCGACGAGGTTGCGGGCGTAGCTTGGCTTGATCGATATCAAGAAGTAGCTCTGGGCCGAGTCGGAAATCAGAGGCGAACATGACCGTTCAAGCTCAAGTCCCGACATATCCTCGTAGTTGTCCGCGTAATCTGCCACCAATCCGGCGATCCTGGACAACGCTGCTTCTTGTCCCAAATAGCGCGGAAAGCAAAATCGGACGAAACCGCCGCCGCATCGCGTGAATCCCGTTTCCGAAAGGGCGGGCAAAAGATCGAGCGGGACGGCGGCTTCCTCCACCTTCACCATATCGACGCCCTCCGTGACGGCCCTGTTGATGACGTCCGACACTGGAAAGCGTCTAATCGCAGAGGATCGAACAGAGCTGGTCACCCTGCATATAGATACGGTGAGGGCCCTTGGCGAGCCATACGCAAGACCTCTAAGAGCGATTGGCTCGCCACTGGACCAGAGGACTTCAACTTCAGCCCTAGGGGTATCCGAAAGAAGTGAGTCGACTTTCGTTTGGAGTACTCTCGGGCGTTCTCCATGTTGGAGAAAGCGGTCGAATGGAAAGGCCAAGAGCTCTTCGGAGGTCAGGCGGCGCCACGACAGACCGGGGCCAGACACATAGTCGGGCACATATGGCTGTGTCTCGGAGAGTTCACGTAGCTTTACGATCAGCCCAATCGGGGATTTTACGCGCACATTTACCACCTCATCGATCTGTGGGGCTTTGTTCAGGAGCCCTCGGTCTCTGGTTACAAAAATATCGATCTCTGAGGCGGCGGTCTTCGCCAGATGCATGATGTCCGATAGCTGATTCGCATTCCGGCTAGGCAAGACCTGCTTGAGCTTTGCCACAAAGCTATCGACCAAGAGTGGATGATGCTTCACCTCAAGAAACTGTCTGGCTCGTGTTCTCGCCTCTTCCCGTTCAGATGCGCTACTGCTCCGATTAATTTCACTGAGGAGCTCATCGGTGAACCAGAGATTCACCGAATCGATGAAAAGGTCTGAAATCAGGGCCTTCGATGGCTGTGTGACGTCGCTATCTGGTTTATCAAAGTCGAAGAAAACCTGCGCGTCGATAACAGCATCGAGGACGTCATCAGACATATTAGCTCGGAAGAGCTCCAATTGATCGTGACGCGCCAATTGAAGACGCCAGAGAGTTAGAAGGTGACCTTCCTTCGACCGTCCGGGGCTTTCATCTATCGGCACGAACCCTAGCTTCGGCCACATCCCGTGGGCTAAGCCCGAATCCACCGAAGGAGGGCGTCGGGTCAGTGTCCTGAAGCGGCAAGAGGGTGCTCCTGTGAATCTGGGATAATGGTTTTGAAACAGCAAAGCCGACCCCAGAACAAGGAGCACCCGATAGATGCTAGCACGCAACCATCCCGACCGCATCCGTATCGCCTTCGACGACCACCGCCTGGTGGCCAATGCTGGGCTGCTCCTCCCGGTGACCCTAGCCCAGCACCTGGGCCTGCGTGAAGTCGTCGACAGCCACGTCGACCTGGGAGACGCGCCGGGGCGAGCGAACCCAGGAGACAAGATGCTGACCCTGGTGGCCTCGGCGCTGGCTGGGGGCGACTTCATTGACGACGCCGACGTGTTGCGTACCGGCGGGACAGCTGGCGCCATCGGCTGCGTAGTCAAGGCGCCATCCACCCTGGGAACTTTCCTGCGCAGCTTCCGGTGGGGCCACGTCCGCCAGTTGGATCGGGTGAGCCGGGAGTTGCTGTCCCGGGCCTGGGCCGCTGGTGCGGGACCCGGCGAAGGGCCGTTGACCATCGACTTGGACTCCACCATGTGCGAGACCTACGGACTGGCCAAGGAGGGGGCGCGTCACCATGGTTACACTGGCCAGCGGGGCTATCACCCGCTGCTGGCCATCGCCGCCGGCACCGGCGACGTGCTGATGTCTCGGCTGCGCGAGGGCCGTGCCAACACCGTTCGGGGCGCCGCCCACTTCCTGCGGGAGACCGTGGGGCGGGTGCGCCATGCTGGGGCTACAGGACAACTCACGGTGCGGGCCGACAGCGGCTTCTATGCCCACGCCCTGGTCGTCGTCTGCCGCAAGATGGATGTCCGCTTCTCCATCACCATCCGCCAACACGCCCGCCTCAGGGAGTTGATTGAGGCGATTCCCGAGGAGGACTGGACGCCCGTCCCCTACTGGATGGACGGCGGCGCCGACGTGGCCGAGACCACCTACACTCCCTTCCAGGGTGAGCCCGAAGCCGCCCCAGTGCGGCTCATCGTCCGGCGGGTGAAGCCCACGCCCGGTTCCCAACTGGCCCTCTTCGCCAGCTACAGCTATCACGGCTTCATCACCGACCGGGACGGGGAAACCCTGGAACTGGAGGCCGACCATCGCCGCCACGCCGAGATTGAGAATGCTATCCGAGACCTCAAGCACGGCGTCGGCCTCAACCATCTCCCCTCGGGCCGCTTCCCCGCCAACGGCGCATGGCTGGCCGTCCAGGTGCTGGCCCATAACCTGGCCCGCTGGACCGCGCGCATCGGTCTGGACGAGGGGGTGGTGACCACCAAGACCCTCCGGCGGCGCTTCTTCTCCCTGGCCGGACGGCTCACCCGCTCGGCCCGCCGCCTCACTTTGCATCTGCCACAGGGCTGGCCTTGGGAAACCCAGTTCACTCGCGCCCTGGCTCGATTGCGAGCCCTGCCATTGCCTGCCTGACGGCACCGACGGCGCCTGACACGTCCACCAGACTACCCAACCGACCCACAGAGTCGCACCGGCCCGGTCCGCGATTGTCTTCCCCTGCATGCTGTCCCGCCGACCCCGCCCCAGCGCCGCTGCCCAGGACCGCCATCGGCGCCCCCAACGACAACCAAAGGCCGCCACCGGCCCCATTTATCGGAATCGAGCGCGGACCGTCGCGTCCCACGGCCCTCACCCCTTGTTCCAACCCCAAGGCCGCTCCGCATCGGTGGATTCGGGCTAAGAAATCGTTACGACACCTAAGCGTTATGACTTTCTGGGTTCCTGCGGACGCCTTCAGAGCTTCCAAAAGCTTCCTTGCGACGCCCTGACCCCTGCGGACCTCCGATACGCAGAGTTGCGCAATGCGGAAACGGTCACGATTAGCTGCATACATGAGGTAACCGACGAGTCGACCGTCCTGAGCCTTGGCTCCCAGCACGCCTTCCTTTTGAAGATAGTCTTCGAGGGCGGCGCGTGGAAGAAAGCCAAGTGTGGTGGCGTAACGCTTCATCAGTTCGTCGACAGCGTCGAGGTCAGCAATAGTCAGTACGGAGATCGTTGTAGCGGGCTCCTCAATGTGTGGATGGTCAGCCATAGAGTTCTCTATCCTCCCACTTCACCCGTCGCTACTCGGATTGTCCATATGAAGCTATATCCCGCCACTCGGCATCCGAAGCCAACGGGAAGCTCGGCGACCGTCTCCGCACTGGCGTTGATCATCCGGCTCCCGTTGGAGGCGTTCTTTGCCAGTGCGGAATCAACCCCCAGCGCATGAACCTGCCGCGCCTAGACTCGCCACCCACGACGGTCAGGACTCCTTGGGTAGGGGCTACGTTGTACGCCGAGTCGAATGTCAGCCAGTCGCCCTCGAACCCGAACCGCTGCGCAAGCTCTCCCAAGTCCGCTATCAGACTATTTCTACCACACATCTCGTATCCATAATGAACCTGTCACCATTCCTTACGCAACCCCTGGGCACCGGGACAAACGTCAGTGCCAGTGGTGGGATGGCGGCATGGTTACGCCAGACCGTACTTCCCGCCCATAGGTTGAGTAATCGTCGGGTAAGACCAAGAGTTAAAACCGGTTCGGCCTGATCATCGGAAATGTCAAACCCTTCGGAACGGCCTGTTAGCCTACCACCCAGTTTGTCCTAATAAAGGCGGGTCATATGAGGGCCCTTATAGGATTCCTCTAAAATTCGCAGTACAGCGCGTGCAGGCCCTCCGAGCGCTTGACGAAGCCGCACATCCGTGCTACCGTCTCCCTATGACCCTGACCGCCCGCCCACACCGCGCCGCAGGTAGCTCCATGCCTCTACACGCGGGAGCGCCTGCGGGCGGCGCGTCGCATACTGTCCCATTCTCGTCCGAAACCGTCTCCTCAACGTCGCGTCCGTGTCTCACTCGGAAGCGCAATTCAAAGCTGAATGCTCCAAAACGAGACAGGATGATGCTGGCATGGTGGAGCAAGGAGTTGAGGATAACCCTGTCGCAGAATCGTCGCGGAGTTGCCGTACTCCTGCTGGATTTGTGCTGCATAGACGTTGCAGCCCCGTCGCAAGACGGAGTCGCCCCAGCTACGACATGCAACAAAATCCCACAGTTTGCAACAGATTTCACCGGCTTCACGCCAAACCTGCCGGCGTAGTGGGCGCCTTGACGCTCTCGCGGGGCCGATGCTAGTATGACGCAAGGTGTATAGATACGAAACCCTACCCGTTTCGGAGGTGAGGACTTGACGACTGCTCAGATCGTAGAGGTCACCCCCCAGGCCGCCGAGCGGCTGGACGCCATTCTCAAGGAGCAGGGCGGCGAAGGCTCGATGCTCCGCGTCATGGTCATGCCCAGTCCTCACGGAGGTATTCAGTACTCGATGGGAGTCGAGTCGGAGGCTCAGGCCGACGACTTGGTGATCGAGGCCGAGAATATTCGCGTGCTGATAGACCCCGAGAGCGCCCCACTGGTTGAGGGAGCCCAGATCGACTACGTCGACGGGCTGATGCGGAGCGGGTTCACCATCAGCAATCCGAACCAGCCCGCGGGTGGCGGCGGATGTGCGTGCGGTGGCGGCGGCTGCGGTGGCGGCGGCGGTGGAGGCGGATGCGGCGGTGGAGGCGGCGGCGGGTGCGGCTGCGGCGGCCACTAGACCAACCAGCGACCTTCCGGGGGACGAGTCAACTCGTCCCCCCTTTGTGTTTACCTTCCACTATCGTCCCCTCCGATACGGCAGTCTCCCTTTGATGTTGTTGGACACTAGGCTGGCGAGTCTGCTATGAATAGACCCTTGGGCAGGGACCGGGACAGGAGGTATGAGACTTGGACCGAATAGCTATAGTCGGGATGGGCCAGATCGGGGCATCGCTCGCGCTGGCACTCAAGAAGTCCGACCTGACAAACACCGAGATAGTCGGGACCGACGGGAACCGTGACAGGCTCTCGACCGCGTCGAAAGCCGGGGCGGTCGACGACACGACGCGAAGCATCAGGTCGGCAGTCGAAACCGCCCGGCTTGTGGTGATTACCGAGCCCACCACGGAGCTGAGGGACATACTCAGGGCGATCGGCCCCAACCTCGATGACGACGCCGTCGTGACCGATACGGGCAACACGAAGGTGCAGGCGCTGCGCTGGGCGGAAGAGTTGCTGCCGCGCAATATCGGCTTCGTCTCGGGCCGACCTCTGTTCAAGAAGGACCTCAACGAGTCCGAGGGACCGGACGCGGCGATCTTCCAGGAAATCGAGTACTGCGTGATCCCGACGCCGTCGGCAACGCCCTCGTCTGTCGGAGTCGTCACCAGCATGGTAGAGGCTATAGGGGCCAAGCCTCTGTTCCTCGACCCGCACGAGCACGACAGCTACACAGCGGCTATGGCCCATCTTCCGATAGTGCTCTCAGCCGCATTCGTGACCGCGATGGCCGACAGCCACGGCTGGCGGGAGATGCACAGGGCCGCGTCGTCCGAGTTCGCCGCCCTTTCGAGGCTTGCCTCGGAAGACCCGGTGGAGACCGAGGCGGCCGTACGCTCCAACCCGGAGGGCGTAACCCACTGGATCGACCAGGTCATCGCCGAGCTGCAGACCTACCGCGACGGGATCGCTTCGGACGGCACGGAGTTCCTGGACAAGCTCATCCAAGCCTGGGAGGTGTGCGCGCGTTGGGAAGCTGGGACCCTGGTGCAAAGCGACGGGCCGGAGATGCCGACGTCTAGCCAGACTCTGGCCTCCACGCTTCTCGGTGACAAGCTAGCCAGCCGGTACCGTCAGTTGACTTCTAACGAGCAGAAGTCCGACACCGGGAAGTACAAGAGGAAGCGCTAGGACCATCCGATGAGGAGGACCGTCGGCCGGCCCGCGCGGCTCGAAGGCGCCGTGGCGCTCCACGGAGACAAGTCCGTATCGCACCGCGCCCTTCTCCTGAATGCTCTCGCGCACGGCTCCGCTCACGTATCCAACCTTTGCCAGGGAGACGACCGGGCCTCGATGCTGCGATGTCTCCGGGGGCTGGGGACCCGCATCGTCAAGCACTCCGGCTGCGACGTCACGGGAGCGGACGAGTGCTTCAAGGTCCACGGCCGCGGTTCTGTCGGATTCGATGAACCGGCCGGGGTGCTGAACGCCGGCAACAGCGGCACGACCCTTCGACTGACCGCGGGCCTGCTGGCGGCCCAGCCCTTCTTCAGCGTCATCAGCGGCGACCGCTCCCTCAGGTCGAGGCCGATGGGCCGGATCGTCACTCCGCTTGCTGAGATGGGCGCCGAGGTATCCGGCCGTAGCGACGGCTCCCTCGCCCCGCTCGCCATCCGCGGCGGCGAGCTCCGCGGAATAGTCCACGAGCCCGCCGAGTCCAGCGCGCAGGTCAAGTCGTGCATCCTGCTGGCAGGGCTGCACGCCGACGGGGCAACGACCGTGCGCCAGCCATCGGAGTCCCGCGACCACACGGAGCGGATTATGATGGCGATGGGCGCGGACATGGTCGTGAACGGCCTCGAGGCCACGGTGCGGCGCTCGGAGCTCCGATCGATGGACGTCCGGGTGCCGGGCGACACCAGCGCCGCCGCCTTCTGGCTCGTCGCGGCCGCCTGCCACCCCGACGCCCGAGTCGTTCTCGAAGGCGTCGGGATCAATCCCACCCGCACCGGCATGCTGGACGTCCTGAGGGCAATGGGCGCGCGGGTACGGATCGAGAACGTGCGCGAGGACGCCGGCGAGCCGTCGGCCGATCTGGTCGCGGAGTCGAGCGACCTGTCGGCGGTCGAGATATCGGGCGACATAGTCCCCAGGACGATAGACGAGATTCCAGTCCTCGCCCTGGCCGCCTGCTTCGCCCGCGGACAGACCGTCATCAGGGACGCGGGGGAGCTTCGAGTGAAGGAGTCGGACCGTATCTCGGCCACCGTCGACGGCCTCTCCAGGCTGGGGGCCCGAGTCGAGGAGTTGCCCGACGGCATGGTGATCGAGGGTGGGAGACCTCTCGCCGGAGCGGAGTGTGACAGCTTCGGCGACCACCGGATCGCCATGACCATGGGAGTCGCCGGGCTGCTGGCAGAGGGTGAGACAGTGGTGACGGGTGCCGAGGCGGCAGCCGTCTCATACCCGAAGTTCTGGTCTACCCTGGAAGAGCTCTCCGCTCGCAGTCGGTAGGATGGCCGGCATGGAGCCGCACGCCCCAGGGTCCGGCCCGCTGCTCATCGTCTTGTCCGGTCCGTCCGGCGTGGGAAAGGACGCGGTCCTCTCCCGGATGAAGGAGCAGGGCAGGGGTTTCCATTTCACCGTGACGGCCACGACCCGCCGCAGACGCCCCACGGAGCGGGACGGCGTGGACTACATCTTCCATTCCGACCAGGGCTTCAGAGAGATGATCGAGCGCGGCGAGCTCATCGAGTGGGCGGAGGTCCATGGCCACCTCTACGGCGTGCCTAGAGCGCAGGTCACAGATGCGATGGAGCGTGGGCTGGACGTCATCCTGAAAATCGACGTCCAGGGCGCAGCCACGATCCGGCAAATCGCCGGCGAAGCGGTGTCCATCTTCCTCAGCCCCCCGACTATCGACGAGCTGGTACGGCGCCTCGAGGGGCGCAGTAGCGAGACGCAGCACGACCTGGATATCAGGTTGAAGACAGCCGAGAGGGAGATGGAGCGTGCCGGCGAGTTCGACTACGTGGTGGTTAACGCCACCGGACGGATCGACGACACAATCCGCGAGATCGAATCCATCGTCGAGCGCGAACGGCGTCGGTCGCCCCCGCGAAGAGTGGACCTGTAGCCCACCCGCCGAGAAGCGTCAGGCCCTCGCAGTCGCCTTGACACTCCAATGCGGCTTTCAGTACGCTTGAACCGTACCCCCGTGGGGCTCGTAGCTCAGTGGCAGAGCGGTCGGCTCATAACCGATTGGTCGCAGGTTCGAACCCTGCCGAGCCCACCAACGCCAGCATCGTTACCTGCGGACCGTGTCTCCCTCTCATCGAACGACCACCTCCAAGACGGAGGCGCGACGTGAGCCTACGGCAGTTCTGCCGAGGTCGCCGTAGGCCTATCGGAGGTGCCTGCCGCCATCTTGGACAAAATCGAGGCCCTTCTTGCTGCGGTTCAGTTAAGCATGGCGATCTTGCTCTTTCCCTGAGAGACTTCTGGCGACAGTGCTGTTGGAGCCAGCGGCAGGGTTCCAGTTGGCTGCGTAGAGCAGCGGGATTCCCTACACGGTCGAGCGCAGGTGGTACAAGCCGGACGTGGCGCAGGGAGACCTGAGAGAGGTAGGAAGGGGACCTACGGATAGTGTCTTGGCAACGCTGGCGGCCCTTGTCGTCATTGGTCTGTTGTTCGCGCTGGACCCTGGCGGGGCCATCGCCGAGAGTGGCTTCCCCGATTACCGGGAAATGGATTGGACGCAGCTCACGGCCTGGGGCTTCCGGACAATAGGCGTCGGCGTCGGGCTGCTGCTCTTTCTTGTGCTGTGGCTGTGGCCCAAGTACCGGCCCCCGCAGGGACCGAGGCGCATTGGCGCTCATCGTACCCGGCAACCCCGCAGTCCGGTTCACTGCCGGCGGCAGCGGTATCGGCGCTGGAAGGCCATTGGATATTGAGCAATACTCTGTTGGCCTCCGTCATCGAGATGTGCCAGCGCGGCACGCTCCGGTTGGAGGGCGTCAGAACGGGGAGCGGCTTCCTATACCGGCTGTCTCAGCAGGGTCCCGTCGTGTATGACTGGGAGCGGCTCATATGCAACAACCTGCCGCCGGGCCCCACAACGGTCGAGGCGTTGCATGACCGGTTGAAGAAGCACGAGGATGCCATCGGCGACAAGTTGGGAGAGTTCCTGCAACACCAGGGCCTTTTCGATGACAACCCGGTGCGTGTAAGGCGGGAAAACTCCGGGGATGCAGTCGAATGGGGAATGTTGGCCGGGGGCTTTGATGGGCGTCGGCAGCGGGCTCTGGCTGGCTCTATGGCTGTCCCAATGGTGGGCGAACGCCCTGGGCGGCGCGTTCATAGGCTTCATGTACATGCTGTTTGCGCCGTCGGTGCAGACGGGTATGGTGCCGCCGACACAGAGGGGTGCACACGAAAAAGGTCAGTGGCTTGGCTGGAAAAAGTCCCTTGCCGGATCCGACTCGCCTTCCCCCCGGGACCAACCCGATTCCATGTTGGCCTATGCCGTAGGGCTGAATGTGGCCCAGCCATGGCTGGACGTCTCGGTCTCGGCTCCGCTGTGGTTCGGCTCCGGCCAGGCATCCTCCCTTCGGGGTCCCGACCTGGACGCAGCCTATCACGGCTTTATGCACTCGGTAGAGTGGTACCTGAGCGGCCGGTCTGATAAGCCCGAATCCACCGATGCGGAGCGGCCTTGGGGTTGGAACAAGGGGTGAGGGCCGTGGGACGCGACGGTCCGCGCTCGATTCCGATAAATGGGGCCGGTGGCGGCCTTTGGTTGTCGTTGGGGGCGCCGATGGCGGTCCTGGGCAGCGGCGCTGGGGCGGGGTCGGCGGGACAGCATGCAGGGGAAGACAATCGCGGACCGGGCCGGTGCGACTCTGTGGGTCGGTTGGGTAGTCTGGTGGACGTGTCAGGCGCCGTCGGTGCCGTCAGGCAGGCAATGGCAGGGCTCGCAATCGAGCCAGGGCGCGAGTGAACTGGGTTTCCCAAGGCCAGCCCTGTGGCAGATGCAAAGTGAGGCGGCGGGCCGAGCGGGTGAGCCGTCCGGCCAGGGAGAAGAAGCGCCGCCGGAGGGTCTTGGTGGTCACCACCCCCTCGTCCAGACCGATGCGCGCGGTCCAGCGGGCCAGGTTATGGGCCAGCACCTGGACGGCCAGCCATGCGCCGTTGGCGGGGAAGCGGCCCGAGGGGAGATGGTTGAGGCCGACGCCGTGCTTGAGGTCTCGGATAGCATTCTCAATCTCGGCGTGGCGGCGATGGTCGGCCTCCAGTTCCAGGGTTTCCCCGTCCCGGTCGGTGATGAAGCCGTGATAGCTGTAGCTGGCGAAGAGGGCCAGTTGGGAACCGGGCGTGGGCTTCACCCGCCGGACGATGAGCCGCACTGGGGCGGCTTCGGGCTCACCCTGGAAGGGAGTGTAGGTGGTCTCGGCCACGTCGGCGCCGCCGTCCATCCAGTAGGGGACGGGCGTCCAGTCCTCCTCGGGAATCGCCTCAATCAACTCCCTGAGGCGGGCGTGTTGGCGGATGGTGATGGAGAAGCGGACATCCATCTTGCGGCAGACGACGACCAGGGCGTGGGCATAGAAGCCGCTGTCGGCCCGCACCGTGAGTTGTCCTGTAGCCCCAGCATGGCGCACCCGCCCCACGGTCTCCCGCAGGAAGTGGGCGGCGCCCCGAACGGTGTTGGCGCGGCCCTCGCGCAGCCGAGACATCAGCACGTCGCCGGTGCCGGCGGCGATGGCCAGCAGCGGGTGATAGCCCCGCTGGCCAGTGTAACCATGGTGACGCGCCCCTTCCTTGGCCAGTCCGTAGGTCTCGCACATGGTGGAGTCCAAGTCGATGGTCAACGGCCCTTCGCCGGGTCCCGCACCAGCGGCCCAGGCCCGGGACAGCAACTCCCGGCTCACCCGATCCAACTGGCGGACGTGGCCCCACCGGAAGCTGCGCAGGAAAGTTCCCAGGGTGGATGGCGCCTTGACTACGCAGCCGATGGCGCCAGCTGTCCCGCCGGTACGCAACACGTCGGCGTCGTCAATGAAGTCGCCCCCAGCCAGCGCCGAGGCCACCAGGGTCAGCATCTTGTCTCCTGGGTTCGCTCGCCCCGGCGCGTCTCCCAGGTCGACGTGGCTGTCGACGACTTCACGCAGGCCCAGGTGCTGGGCTAGGGTCACCGGGAGGAGCAGCCCAGCATTGGCCACCAGGCGGTGGTCGTCGAAGGCGATACGGATGCGGTCGGGATGGTTGCGTGCTAGCATCTATCGGGTGCTCCTTGTTCTGGGGTCGGCTTTGCTGTTTCAAAACCATTATCCCAGATTCACAGGAGCACCCTCTTGCCGCTTCAGGACACTGACCCGACGCCCTCCTTCGGTGGATTCGGGATAAGGCGGCGGACGCGGCTTCCTGGCTGAAAGAGTCGGAACAGATCGAATTGGGGCTGCGGAACACCGAGCAGGCTGAAGGGACGGCGAAGAGCGAAGGCGGTGTCGGAACGGCGTATGAGAGACCACAAACTGAGGGCGTCACGCCTGAGACGGAGGCGCGAGGGGAAACAACGGCAAATCCCCCGAGTTCGCCGCAGGACTTTCGGAAGTACCGGTCTCCGGGGCAGGCGGAGGAGAAGAAGGACGGACGGGGGTGCGGTGGGTGCTTCATGTGGGTGGTCCGTCTGCTCGGCATAAGCGCGCTGGTCGTGGCGGTCCTGCTCGGCATCAACCTGGCTTCACCGGCTGTCGACCCGTGTCCGGCGGACTCTCCGGGTATCCCGCCACCCGGGCTGCTGGGCGTGGCGCTTGACGCGTTCCTGGATGAGTGCGTGAGCGTTGACGGGGAGGTGGTGTCGCACGACGTCGGCGAGCTGGTGGTGGAGATGGACCGCGGGGAGTACGTGCAGTGGGTGAGGGTCCGTGCACCGGCGGAGGTCTTCAAGCAGGTTTCCGTGGGCGGAGGGATCCGAATAGCCGGACGGATCGCGGAGCATGAGGACGGGGGATACGTGGTCCTTTACGGGGTGGACCGCGGGTGGTGGGGGAATCTCCGGGAGAACCTTCCAGGGGACGTTCTCACACCCTAGAGCCGCCAACCGCCGCAATCCCTCATCTCCTGACGACACCCTGAGGGTCCCGCCTCTACGCCTTCCGGTTGAGGGCCTGGTCGAGGATGCCGAAACACGCTGGAACCTGAACGAGTCTCGAAGGGGCAACGCAGGGTCAATTTGCGGCATCGGAATCCGCACAGCATCCCGGACATGACCCCTACCGACGTGGAGTCGGTGGTGGATTACGGGGAGTGGTGACTCTTTGGTGTGGGCGAGTGATGGTCGGCCTACTCCGGGTTTGGCTCTTGGTTTACCCGGGGCATTTCTCGTCGATTGTTTCATTTAGGGGACTCTACCCTGCCGTTCCTGTTGTGTCGCTCATTGTGACCAGCGCCGTAGCGATCTCCGCGTACGCCTCGCCGGTCGCTAGTACCAATGGGCAACTTCCCGTACAATACGGGGGGGGGGGGGATTCTGGCGTGGCGCCCTTTAGCAGGCTGCGGAAGTACGAGCCTGCGGAGGGCCGTAGGCCCATTCCCCGGGAATCCGAGGGGCCCCTTGGCTATGAATTTCCTCCCCGCCACGGTTCGGAAGGACTTTGGTGAAATAACCGAACGGGTTTTCCCGCGGCATGTTGGAGGAGACAGCAGGTGGAGGAGGTATTCGGGCGGATGAAGGCGGTGGACGAATTCCGCCGGACACGGTATCGGGCGTGAAGCGCACTGGGCTGGCAGGGTACGTTATTGCTACGGCCCACAACTTGGCGCCGATGGCGGACCTGTTGTTGTGTCAGCCGACCCGAGCCGTTCAGTCGGTGTGATCTGCGAGTGGCAAAGTGCGCCCAAGATGGCCTGACCAGGCTTCCGAGCCCGCATGTCCCTCATCTGAATCATTCGCCGGGACACCAAATCTGACTTCATCCATACGAAAACGTCGTTTCAACCAAGTACGTCCCCCCGGCGCGTCCTATCCCTCCCCAGCCCGATAGTGCGCTATGTTCGGGACGTAAGGATTCTAGGTTCAAGTTCTGGCACCCCAGCCGACCCTGTAGAGGCGGCCGCCGAGATCGGCGGACATCTCCGTGTGAAATAAGTCTAAATCGAGAGGTGGCTAACGGAATGGCAATAGCGGCAACTGACGAGATGTCCGGTGCGCCGGTTGGCGCTGCGACGCAAGAGGTGGAGCCAAACGAATATGCGCATCTGAAGCGGCTTGTCAAAGAAGCGGGACTATTAGAGAAGAACCCAGGGCATTACGCCGTAAAGTTGACTGTGAACATGAGCTTGCTGGCGCTGAGTGTCGCGGTCCTCACGCTTGTGGACGGCGTTTGGCCGCAAATGTTGAACGCAGCTCTTCTAGCATTCGTCATCGTGCAGTTGAGCTTTACTGGACACGATTTGGGCCACAAACAGGTGTTCCGCTCAAGCCGAAATAACGATCTTCTCGGCCTGTTCGTGAGCTTCTTAATCGGCGTCAACCGCACCTGGTGGGTCGAGAAGCATAACGAGCACCACAGTAATCCCAATGATCTGGACATGGATCCTGACATCGAAATCCCAGTGGTCGCGTTTTCGGAAGACCAGGCTCGCGGCATGAAGGGAGTCGCCCGGCTAATCGTCCGGTACCAGGCCTTTCTCTTCTATGCACTGGTCTGTTTCGAAGGAGTCGTGCTCAAATTCTCGGGTATCCGGTACATGTTCACAAACAGGCTGAAGTTCCCCATCGCCGAGCCGATAATGATGGCTGGCCACATCGGTGTCTATACTGGTCTGGTGTTCTTGTCCTTGCCGTTCTGGCAGGGATTGTTGTTCATCGCAGTCAATCAATTGCTAATAGGGCTGTACATTGGCTCGACGTTCGCCCCCAACCACAAGGGCATGCTGATGCTCGATGGGAAGCTGCAGCTCGACTTCCTAAGGAGGCAGGTGCTTACTTCCAGGAATGTGAAGTCGAGTCCTGTAAATGACCTCCTGTACGGCGGGCTGAATTACCAGATCGAGCACCATCTGTTCCCGAGCATGCCACGGAACCGGTTGAAGGAAGCGCAAAAGATCATCAGGCCCTTCTGCGGAGAGCATTTGATCTCGTACTACGAAACGGGCGTGATTCAATCGCAGCGAGAGATACTGCAGTACCTGCACCACGTTAGCGCACCGCTGCGAGCGTGAGGTCCAGGGACCCCTTAGGCGCCGGCGTGATTTACCCCGATGAAACTATGTAGAAAGTACCGTAGGATCAGCGGCCATGACAAAGGACCACGGACGAGTTGTGCTAAGGACCGGCCGGTTGATCTTGCGCCCGTTCAACACGGGCGACGTCGACGACGCACTGGCATATGCCTCTGACCCTGAGTGGGCCAGGCACCTTCCCGATTGGCCTCAGCCGTACACCCGACTCGATGCGGAGAAGTATGTGTCCCGCCAGGTGCTGACCCCCTGGGACACGACGCCCATGTTCGCCATCGAATTCGAGGGAACGGTGGTGGGCTGGATAAAGTTTAACTTGGAGTGGAAAGACCAGAGAGCCTCGATGGCCTATGCATTGGGCAGGGACTACTGGGGCAAGGGACTGGTCCCGGAGGCGGCGAACGCGATGCTCGACTGGGGATTCGGGGAGCTGGGTCTAGCGAAGATCTATGCTGGGGCCGAGAGTCTGAACACGAACTCCCAACGTGTTATGGAGAAGGTGGGCATGACACGTGAGGCATTCCTGCGGAAGCACAGCATCGGTCGTGAGGGTAGGGTGGACCAGGTCCAATACGGCATTCTCCGCGAGGAGTGGGAGGCGAGGAGAAAGGCGCAACCGAGCTAGAGCCGGTGTAGCCCAGCGGACCCCTGCGAGGAGCGGCCCCGATAGCGCGAGCCCAGTCCCTCTGTCGCGCCCGGCAATGAGGATGCGAACTACGCCGCTGCCAGCGCCCTCTCGTTGACCCGGTCGAACTGCGCCGTCACCTCGGCCGACGGCGGAGACGTGAGCAGCGTGACGATGATCGCCGCGGGTATCGCCGCGACCACCCCGGTGAGCAGCAGGCCGGTGAAGATGGGCAGGAAGAACGCCTCCGAGGTCACGAAGTACACTCGCTCCGGGTCGAAGAGGCCCTCGTCCCCCGTCAGCTCGCCCATGAGGCCCATCTCCATGATGGCGGGACGCGCCACCAGCCCGAGCAGGAATCCGAACGAGAAGATCAGGATGATCCACACGATACCTATGTTACGGCTGCGTTTGATCTTATCTTCGCTCTCTATCGCCATAAACCGCTGAAGCACGCGCTGAGGCCCTAAGGCTCCCAGCCCCCAACCGGCGGTAGAGAGCACGAATATAGCGTTGATCGTTCCCCCTCCGGCGTCAGTGAATGGATTGAAGAAGCCCCCGGGTTGCCCGACGCCGCTGAACGGCTCCGCGGTGGAGAAGATCAGGGTCAGCGGGAGGATGATGAAGGCCACGAGCATCACCATAGACTGGAACACGTCCGTCCGGGAGACGGCCATGAATCCGCCGATGAACGTGTAGGACGCGACCGCTACGAGGGTGATCACCACGCTCGGGTTGTGCTCCCGTCCGAAGATCGTCTCCAGCAGCTTGGCCCCGCCTATTAGCCCGGAGTTGACGTAGAGCATGATGAAGAAGATCGTCAGGACCACCGCGACTGTCCGCAGCGTTCCCGTCCTGTCCGCGAAGCGCTTCTCGAAGAAGTCCGGCAGCGTGAGCGACTCTTCCGCTACGGTGTAGCGGCGCAGCCGCTTCGCCAGGAAGGTCCAGGCGAACCATGAACCCACGACGATGCCCACCATCGTCCACAGGTGCACAGTCCCTTCCGAGAAAGGCCAGGGCGGGGAACACGAGCATCGTCCAGCTGCTGGTGGTGGACGAGCTGGCGCTCAGTGCCTGCCGACGTGAGGCTGCTCATCCGCCGACCCGCGAGGACGTAGTCCGACATCTCCCGCATCCGGCGTGCGCCGAAGACGGCGATGATGACGGGTTGGAAGTCCACTGTACTTGACCGTGTGAGACCTGAACTTGGCGCTGTGCCTGTCGACGTCGATTAGCGAGAAAGCACCCTCAGTCGGCGACCCCGGTTCTCCCCGGAAGCCGCCTCGCAGTCTCCTCGATCGTGTCCTTGAGGGTCCTGCTGCGGTCGATAGTCTCCGGACTCTCGCCCGCGAACGACGTGGAGTCCAGCAGCCTGAAAACGTCCGCCGCACCCTCGTGGAAGTGGGGCGTCACTCCAACCGCCTCGAAAGTCTCCGCGATCTCTTCCATCTCCCCGATCCAGCGGCCCGCGTTGGCGGGCAGTCCGGGTAATTGGGACTCCATGGCCGAGAGAGCCTCACCCTGGCTGTACTCGAGCTCCTCGATAAGCTCGTCGTACAGGCCAAGTGAGTCCGCGGCGGTCAGCATCGCCACCCGCAGGGCGTTCGTCCCCTTCGTCATGGACGCGTAGCACATCTTGATGCCTGACGCTCTGTCGATGCCGGGTCCGAGGTTCTTGACAGCTATGCCCTTGCCGTCAAGCTCGTCCATGAGGTCAGCCCGAGGGCCTGACGTGTAGATTCGGGGCACCGCTCCTTTCGCCGGCGAGCCGCCTATGATCCCACCGTCGATGTAGTCTCCGCCTGCCGCGCTGATGATAGAGGCCATCGCGGACGCCGACCTGGGCGAAACGGCGTTGCAGTCCGCGAACGGCCGCGATACTCCGGCGTCCCGCATCGCGTCCGCCACCTCCCTCGCCACGCCCACGGCCTGGGCGGGGACCAGGATCGACACGATGAGATCGGCCTGCAGGGTCATGTCCTCCAGCGAGCGAACGTCGTGGAACCCCGCTGCCGCCGCCAGGTCCTTGGTCCGCTGGCTCCTGCCCGCGAGGCACGTGATCACGTCGTACCCGCCCGCCACGAGCACCTTCCCGACACCGTGGCCCATGTCTCCAGGGCTCAGGATCGCAATCGTCTCAAGTCCCATTTATCCACTCCTCAGACCGTTGGGTCGCAATACTCCGAAGTTCCCAGATTATAGGTCAGGGGCACATGACGGGCAATCAGGCTCGGTGAGGCACTGCGGCGTTAGGCTGAAGCCTCCTTGCAGGTCGCACATTTGAATCTGGAAAGGACAAGCTACGTAATGGTCGTTCAGTACTTGGGTCTGCATTGGTTGACTTCTTTGGGGAGGGTTGTCTGGATTTCCTATCGGTCCGATGCCCCAGTGACATTTGCAATGGAAGAGTTGAACTCATCGTATTCCCAGATTTCCACGTCATCCGGTATCAGATGACTGTAGTTCCTTACATAGTACTCGGCTAGGCTTTCACTCCGTCTTTCGTTGAAATCACGCAACACGAACAGGACTTTCTGGAACCGCTGCGGAGCCAACAGAAACAAATACATTGCCTCGTTCCATACGGTGATCTTCGCACTCGGAACATTGCCGCCGCGTGTCCATGTGTGGGATTTGCATTCAACTAACACAGGCGGATCGTCAGAGCCAAGGTCGAACTTCCTGTCTTTCTTGCTGGAGACACCGATCTGTACACTATGGCCTTTTTGGAGCGGGATACCCTTCTGGCGAAAGTAGTCTTGGGCCGCAGTCTCAAAATCTCGACCTACTTGAGAGTTCGAGGTTGAGCCGAGCCTTTGGAAATTGTTGACCATTGTTCGATCCTCCCATGCTGCTTCCTACTTGGGGAGACCATCAAGCCGGTGACGACTGTCAGGCCCGTCACACACCGAAAGGACCCGACATTGATGAAGACTCTTCATAGGATGTCACGCTTGATCCTCCTCCTCACTGTAAGCTGCGGACCTACTGTGTTCCTAAGCCCGAATCCACCGAAGGAGGGCGTCGGGTCAGTGTCCTGAAGCGGCAAGAGGGTGCTCCTGTGAATCTGGGATAATGGTTTTGAAACAGCAAAGCCGACCCCAGAACAAGGAGCACCCGATAGATGCTAGCACGCAACCATCCCGACCGCATCCGTATCGCCTTCGACGACCACCGCCTGGTGGCCAATGCTGGGCTGCTCCTCCCGGTGACCCTAGCCCAGCACCTGGGCCTGCGTGAAGTCGTCGACAGCCACGTCGACCTGGGAGACGCGCCGGGGCGAGCGAACCCAGGAGACAAGATGCTGACCCTGGTGGCCTCGGCGCTGGCTGGGGGCGACTTCATTGACGACGCCGACGTGTTGCGTACCGGCGGGACAGCTGGCGCCATCGGCTGCGTAGTCAAGGCGCCATCCACCCTGGGAACTTTCCTGCGCAGCTTCCGGTGGGGCCACGTCCGCCAGTTGGATCGGGTGAGCCGGGAGTTGCTGTCCCGGGCCTGGGCCGCTGGTGCGGGACCCGGCGAAGGGCCGTTGACCATCGACTTGGACTCCACCATGTGCGAGACCTACGGACTGGCCAAGGAGGGGGCGCGTCACCATGGTTACACTGGCCAGCGGGGCTATCACCCGCTGCTGGCCATCGCCGCCGGCACCGGCGACGTGCTGATGTCTCGGCTGCGCGAGGGCCGCGCCAACACCGTTCGGGGCGCCGCCCACTTCCTGCGGGAGACCGTGGGCCGGGTGCGCCATGCTGGGGCTACAGGACAACTCACGGTGCGGGCCGACAGCGGCTTCTATGCCCACGCCCTGGTCGTCGTCTGCCGCAAGATGGATGTCCGCTTCTCCATCACCATCCGCCAACACGCCCGCCTCAGGGAGTTGATTGAGGCGATTCCCGAGGAGGACTGGACGCCCGTCCCCTACTGGATGGACGGCGGCGCCGACGTGGCCGAGACCACCTACACTCCCTTCCAGGGTGAGCCCGAAGCCGCCCCAGTGCGGCTCATCGTCCGGCGGGTGAAGCCCACGCCCGGTTCCCAACTGGCCCTCTTCGCCAGCTACAGCTATCACGGCTTCATCACCGACCGGGACGGGGAAACCCTGGAACTGGAGGCCGACCATCGCCGCCACGCCGAGATTGAGAATGCTATCCGAGACCTCAAGCACGGCGTCGGCCTCAACCATCTCCCCTCGGGCCGCTTCCCCGCCAACGGCGCATGGCTGGCCGTCCAGGTGCTGGCCCATAACCTGGCCCGCTGGACCGCGCGCATCGGTCTGGACGAGGGGGTGGTGACCACCAAGACCCTCCGGCGGCGCTTCTTCTCCCTGGCCGGACGGCTCACCCGCTCGGCCCGCCGCCTCACTTTGCATCTGCCACAGGGCTGGCCTTGGGAAACCCAGTTCACTCGCGCCCTGGCTCGATTGCGAGCCCTGCCATTGCCTGCCTGACGGCACCGACGGCGCCTGACACGTCCACCAGACTACCCAACCGACCCACAGAGTCGCACCGGCCCGGTCCGCGATTGTCTTCCCCTGCATGCTGTCCCGCCGACCCCGCCCCAGCGCCGCTGCCCAGGACCGCCATCGGCGCCCCCAACGACAACCAAAGGCCGCCACCGGCCCCATTTATCGGAATCGAGCGCGGACCGTCGCGTCCCACGGCCCTCACCCCTTGTTCCAACCCCAAGGCCGCTCCGCATCGGTGGATTCGGGCTAAGTAGGGGATCCCGGCGTCACGCACCAGGGCTACGAACGCCGCGACATCCCGATCGATAACGCCACGCAGCGCTTCGATCTCCCGGCCTATCCGCCCCGTCAGGAGATCGAACACCTCGTACGAGCTTCTGGTAGGGGCCGAGTCCGCGCTCTCGACGACGCTGACCAGGGTGGCGATGGCCTCCGCCAGCTTCGGAAGCGGCGTGCCCATCTGGCCCCGTTCGGTGGTGCGCCAGGTCGAAACGAGCCTGCTCTCGATGTCGTCCAATCTCTCGACTACCGCTCCGCCCGCTGTCTCAACCTCGCCCGCTCGCGGCGTTCCGCCGGCACGGCTTATCCACTCGCGCACCTGCCGCCTCACCCGTCGCAGCTGGTTGGTGGCGTCGTTCGTCTCCGAGAGCCTGTCCCGTATCCTAAGCAGCAGATCGAGCTGGTCGGCCAGATCAGCGTCCGACGCCTCGGACCGGGGGTCCTTCACTATGTTCAAGCGCCGCTCGCGGGTCTGACCGGACGCTTCCAGCCTCACGGTGCAGGCGCCCGGCACCGCCGCCGGCCCATTCGGACTCGGACCGGCAATGAGACGCGAGTCGTCGTCCCCGGGGGCTTCACGGGGACCCTTGTGGCGCATGTCCCACACGAACCGGTTCATACCGGCTTCCGCCGGGAGCCCGCTAAACCTACTCACCTCGCGCCCCTCCGCATCGAGGAACGTGAGCGCCGCCCCGTCCGCCGACCGCTCCCGCAGGTGGTACGTGATTATCGCCCCCTCTGGAGGATTCTTGCCCGCATCCAGAAAGACGCGGTCCTTCGCGCCATCCGGATTCTCCGTCTCTTCGAAGGTCGCGGCGGCTCCTATGGCGACCCAGTAGTTCTTCCCCGGACCGAACCGCTCCGGGCCGAGCTTGCCGAGAATGTTCAGCGCGCGGAAGGCCGGCCGGGGCTCGAACAGACGGACCTCGTCCTCTAGCGCCTCCTTCGAAATCACACGGAGCGGCGTCACGTCGTCGAGTATCCAGAACGACCTCCCGTGGGTAGCGACCACCAGGTCTGCATCCTTGACGAGCAGGTCGTGAATGGGTGTCACAGGCAGGTTCAGTCGCAGCGATTGCCACGAGGCCCCCGAGTCCGGCGACACATAGACGCCCGTCTCGGTACCGACGTATATCAGGCCGGCCCTCACCGGGTCTTCCCGGACGACGCGCACGAACTCCCCCTCCGGTATCCCGTCGGCTATCGACTCCCAGCTCCTCCCGCCGTCCCGCGTGCGGTACAGGTACGCCGAATAGTCGTCGAGCTTGTAGTTCCACGCCGCGAGCCAGGCCGTGTCCGGTTCGTGGAGAGACAGCTCGATCATGCTCACCGTCGCCCACTCAGGGAGGCCCGGCGGCGTCACGGCGTCCCAGGTCGCGCCACCGTCTCTCGAGACATGGACGAGGCCATCGTCGGTGCCAGCCCAGAATACGCCGGGCTCGTGGGGCGACTCGGCGAACGAGAATATGGTGCAGTAGACCTCCGCGCCCGACACGTCGCGGCTGATCGGCCCGCCGCCCGGTTCGCCCTTGTCCGGGTCGTTTCGCGTGAGGTCAGGAGACACCGCCTCCCAGCTCGTCCCCTCGTCCGTCGAGCGGAAGACTCTGTTGGCGGCGGCGTAGAGGACGTTGGGATCGTGAGGCGATATGACTATCGGGAAGGTCCATTGGAAGCGGTACTTCATGTCCCGCGCGCCCAGACCGTACGACATCTCCGGCCACACGGTGATGATGCGCGACTCTCCGGTGGCGTGGTTATACCTGACGAGGGCGCCCCCGCCTCCAGGCGCGCTGCCGATCGCCCCGGAGTAGACGATGTCGGGGTTGTCGGGTCGCACCGCGACGTACCCGCTTTCCGAAGGCCCGACGGCGTAGCTGTCGGAGAAGGGGATGGCGCCCTTTATCGACCTGCTGGGAGTGCTGATTGCGCTGTTGTCCTGCTGGGTGCCGTAGACTCGGTACGGGTGCCGAGTGTCGACGGCGGCATGGTAGAACTGGGCCGTCGGCTGGTTGTATATGGTCGACCACGTCTCGCCGCTGTCGAAGGAGACGCACGCGCCGCCATCGTTCCCTTCGATCATCCTCCGAGGATCGCGGGGGTCGATCCACAGGTCGTGGTTGTCGCTGTGCGGCGTCGTCATCATCGAGAAAGTGCGCCCGCCGTCGTCCGACCTCCACGCCTGTATCGGGAGAGTCCACATGGTGTCCTCCCTGGTCGGGTGAGCGAAGATGTGGTGGTGATAGAAGGGGCGCTGCCTGACTATCGTGCTGTCGTTGACGCGCTCCCAGGTGTCGCCGCCATCGTCCGAGAGCAGCAGGACGCCGTCCTCGGCCTCGACGATCGCCCAGACACGCCCGAAGCGGGCCGGCGACGCCGCTACCCCTATCCGGCCCTTGATTCCCTCCGGCATGCCGGGCCGGTCAGTCAGATCGTGCCATGTGTCGCCGCCGTCCGTGGACCGCCACAGGCCGCTCTCCGGCCCGGCCCCGACAAGGCTCCACGGCGTACGCAGCGCCTGCCATATCGCCGCGTACAGGACCCGAGGGTTGCGTGGGTCCATGGACAGGTCGATCGCGCCAGCCCTCTCGCTCTTGAAGAGGACGCGCTCCCACGTGCCGCCGCCGTTCTTGGAGCGGAAGACTCCACGCTGCGCATTCGGGCCGAAGGCGTGGCCCAGCGCCGCGACGTAGAGCCGGTCGGGGTCTCGTGGATCGACCCGGACCCGCGAGACGTGCCGCGTGTCGTCCAGGCCGATATGCCTCCACGTCGCGCCTGCATCTGTTGACCGGTATATGCCATCGCCGTGTGAGACGTTGCTGCGAATGCACGCTTCTCCTGTTCCCGCATATATGACCGAGGGATCGGCGTCCGCCACGGCGAGGGCGCCCACGGAAGATGATCCGAAGAAGCCGTCCGAGATGTTGCGCCAGTACGTGCCTCCGTCCGTCGACTTCCAGACGCCGCCCGCGCACGCCCCGAAATAGAAGGTCTGACGCTCCTCGGGGTCGCCAGCCACCGCCACGACGCGCCCTCCTCTGTGCGGCCCGATCGAGCGCCACCTCAGGGTGCTAAGATGCTCCGGTCGCAGTCTGATACTCAATGGGGTCCTCCTGTTCGACTCTTCATAGCCTGACCGCCGGGGCCGAACGGCCTCCGATTCTATCAGGGAAGGGGAGCCGCCGCGTCCGCCTGGATTATTGAGACTGCACCGATCCTCCCGGCGCTTGTCGGACTGATGCGGCAGATGGTACAAAGACCGGGGCCAGGGTGCTTACCCCTGGAAACTCGGCCACACGACGACGCAAATCCACGAGACTGCAAGAAAGGCAACGACGCTCGCAATGGAAAGGTTGACACAACTATCACGGCGACTGACCGAAGCGCCCGCCTTCGAGCTCGGCATAGTCGCGATCATCATTATCAATGCCCTGCTGCTTGGAGTCGGTACTTCCCCCACGCTGGACCGGGGGTACGGAACCTGGATAAGTATCGGATACCAGCTAGCGCTAGCCATATTCATCGTGGAGGCGCTGCTCAAGATGACGGCGTCATCGCCGCGCGTCGCAGGGTACTTCAAAGATGGCTGGAACGTGTTCGACTTCCTTGTCATAGTGTTCGCGCTGATCCCGGCGACCGGACAGTTCGCGCTGATCGCCCGGCTTGCGCGGCTGCTGCGGGTGCTGCGGCTCGTATCGACGATCAGAGACCTGCGGTTGATCGTGACCGCGCTCGTCCGTTCGATTCCCAGCGTAGGACACGTCATCATGCTGATGAGCATCATCGTGTATATCTACGCCATCTTCGGCTACCACCTCTTCAGCGAGCACGACCCCGAGAACTGGCGAAACTTGGGGGTTGCCACCCTGACGCTGTTTAACGTCATCACGCTGGAAGGGTGGACTGTGGTCATGTTCACCGCGATGGACCTCCACCCGCTGGCGTGGGCTTACTTCGTCAGCTTCGTGATAGTCGGCACGTTCGTGGTGATCAATCTGTTCATCGCCATCATCATCAACAATCTGGATGAGGCGAAGCTCGAACGTCTCCGCGACCTGGAGCGCCCCGTGTCAAGGGAAGAGCTCCTGCGCGAGATCCGGGCCACTCAAGAAGCCCTTCAGCGGCTGGAGAGACGCATGGAGGACAACCAGGGAGAAACGTCCTAGGGCGGCGGCTTAGAAGAGGTAGTCTTCGCCTACTACCTGGCGGATCAGTTGGCGGGAGCGCTGGCTGTTTCTGACTCGGGTCTCCAGCCTGTCAGGGTCGCACCAGAGCTCCATCACCCTGTCTATAAGACGCTGCTGCTCTACTCTGTACGCGGGGTCTCCGGCCAGATTATTGAACTCACCGGGGTCCATTTCGAGGTCGTATAGCTCGAGCTCGGGCGGGTGGCCGTGGCTGTAGCACAGCTTCCACCGTCCCTGCCGGAGCATCGCCCTCGGCCGGTCGGTCCCATGTGCCAGGTGCTCGACGAAGGCCTCGTCCCGCTCGTTGACAGACTCCCCGTTCAACAGAGGCAGGAGTGACGCGCCGTCCAGGTCCATGAAGGAGGTCTGTCCGGCGTCCATCCCGGCCATCTCCAGCATTGTGGCAACGACGTCGACCAGGGTGACAGCGCCTCCAAATCGTTGACCACCCTCGATGACTCCGGGCCAGACGACGTGCAGTGGGACCCTCGCGGCCTGCTCGTAGAAGTTCATCTTGCGCCACAGGCCGTGCTCGCCAAGCGACTCGCCGTGGTCAGCCGTGTAGATGACGACGGTGTTCTCCGCCAGTCCCTGTTCGTCCAGTGTGTCCAGGAGCCGGCCGATCTTGTCGTCCAGGTAGCTGATTAGGCCATAGTAGGAAGCCCTGGCACGGCGTATCTCTTCGTCCGTATAGCCCCAGAATCCGAATGCCTGCCTGAGCCTGCTGGCGGCAGGAGGCAGGTTCTCCAGGTGGCCCGGCGGATTGTTGGGAAGGTCGGCGTGCTCCGGGTAGTACATCGAGAAGTGCGGCTCCGGCGTGATGAGGGGGAAGTGGGGAAGATGGAATCCCACGCACAGCGCCCACGGCTGGTCGCGCCGCGACGGGTCGCGCAGGTAGGCGAGTGCGGCGGTCTCCATTGCGTCGTCGTTCTCTATATGATGGCTGGAGCCGGACCCCGCCTCTTGCACTTTGCCCCACGGCTCGTCCGCCGTTGGGACGCCGTCTTCCCACAGGTGCATCGGCGTCCCGCCGTAGACGGCCTTTCCGAGGGGGCCTCCCCGCCTCGGGTCCACCGCGATCTGCTCTCGGAAGCCGTGAAGGTTGTCCAGGCCAATCAGGTGCATCTTTCCCGACAGCACGCTGTCGTAGCCTATCGACCGCAGCGCGTAAGGCCAAGTCGGAACGTCGGTCGGAAGAGGCTTCTCGTTGTCCCAACCCTCGCAGTTGGAGACGTATCTTCCCGTCAGGAAGGACAGACGCGACGGGACGCAGAGAGGCGCGTTGCAATACGCGGCGTCGAAGGTGGCGCCGGCTGCGGCCAGGCGCTCCATGTTGGGCGTCCGGACAAATGGGTGCCCGTAGGCGCCAGACCACATGGGCCCATGCTCGTCGGACATGATCACGAGGAAGTTCGGCTGGTCCGGCATAGGCAGGTCTCCGCAACGTGATGTGGCTGGGGCATAGTAGCACACGTCTCCTCCACACAGCTTCAGCCCCGCATTAGCAGGCTGCTGAGGAACGGCGTGTGCAGAGAGGCGGAGCCCCTTTGCCGGGAGTCTAAGGGTGTCCCTCAGGCTCCATGATCTCTCCCCTTCCTAGATGGGAAGGGGGCGGGAAAAAGGCCCGGACGAGCTCTTCCTCAATCTAGGGATACTCTGAGCAAGTCTGTTGGGATGTCATAGTACCATGTCACCGAGAAGAGAGAGGATGTTTGGGGTGAACGATGCTATGGACCAGCCAACATTTGCGGATCTGGAATACGACGGCAAGAAGCGCAAGACCCGCCGGGAGATATTCCTGGAGCGCATGGATAGTCTGATCCCGTGGGATCAGATAGAAGAGCGTATCCGCCCCTTCTATCCCAAGGCGGGCCGAGGCCGAAGACCGTATGAGTTGTCGGTGATGCTGCGGATACACTGCGTGCAGTTGTTCTACAACCTGAGTGACCCTGGTATGGAGGACATGCTCTACGAGGTCGAGTCGGTGAGACGGTTCGTAGGTCTGAGGCTGTCAGGCCCGCTGCCGGACGAGACGACGATCCTGAACTTCCGTCATCTGTTGGAAGAGCACGAGTTGGGGCAGAGTCTGTTCGAGGAGATCAACCGTCATCTCGAATCCCAGGGACTGCGGCTTCGGGAGGGGACGATCGTGGACGCGAGCATCATCGAGGCGCCGTCATCGACGAAGAATCGTGCTGGTGATCGCGACCCTGAGATGCGTCAGACGAAGAAGGGGAACGAGTGGCACTTTGGGATGAAGGTACACATCGGTGCGGACGCTGAGACGGGAGTAGTGCATAGCATATCTACGACATCGGCGAACGTGCATGACGTGACAGAGGCGCACCGGCTGCTTCACGGCGGAGAGAAACGGGTGTGGGGCGATGCGGGGTATCAGGGAGTCGACAAGCGTGCGGAGAACCGTGAGTTGGGTGTGGACTGGCAGGTAGCGATGAGGCCCGGCCGGCGACGGCAACTGGGGCAAGGGAGCTGTGAGGCGCTTGCGGAGAAGCACAAAGCATCGATCAGGGCGAAGGTGGAGCATCCGTTCCTGTACGTGAAGCGGCACTTTGGGTACGCCAAGGTCCGGTACCGAGGGCTGGCTAAGAACACGCAACGACTGATGTTGCTGCTTGGGCTGACCAACCTGATAACGACAGAGCGTTACCTGGTGGCCTGATGGAGGTGAAGTGCGCCCAAAACTAAAGAACTGGGCGACGAGACATCCCGGCAGAGCCGTTTTAGGGCGATGGCAGCATCAATCGGCATGCAATAAAAGAGCGGACATCCCCGTCAATATCCCTTCTGTACACCCCATACGGCTTACACGAAGTTGTTCAGAGGTTCCCTAGGAGTCTGTCCGAGAAACAATGTTCTAAACGATATGCGTCATTAGTGGAGTGTAAAGATGCTAATTACTCCACGACAAGGTCCAGATTGCTGTAAGCAGGTTATTGCGTGGCGGGTTTCGTCTCCCGGAACGAATCCTCGGACAGGCTCCTAGTAGGACTATAATTAAGCGGATACGGCGATAAGGAGGGTGACAATGGCTGACCAGGGATCGGCGGAATCCAGCTACACGATGGGCTACAGCGAGGAGTTTCTACAGCTTCTCCATAGACGCAATGCGGATAGAAATGCCGCCTACATGCTGCCACATCTCAGGCCGGGCCTTCGCGTCCTCGACTTCGGCTGCGGGCCGGGCACCATATCGGTCGGCCTCGCAAGGGCAGTAGAGCCAGGAGAGCTTCACGGCATCGACATGGAGGAGTCACAGATCGATCTGGCCCGGTCCGCCGCTGAGGCGGGCGGACATGCCAACACGACCTTCCACGTCGGCGACGTGACCGATCTTCCCTTCGAGGACGACTACTTCGACGTCGCCCACTGCCACGCCGTTCTCATGCACGTTCCCGACACCGAGGCGGTGCTGTCCGAGGTGAAGCGCGTCCTTAAGCCCGGCGGTATCGTCGCCAGCCGGGAAATGTTCGTCGAATCCTCGTTCCTGGAGCCCAGCAACGAGGCCGTGGACTCAGCGTGGGCCACGTTCTCGAACCTTCTCGCTGCCAACGGCGGCCATCCCCAGATGGGGAAGGAGCTCAAGAGCAGGTTCCTCGAGGCCGGCTTCTCAGAGGTTCGGACGGGCGCATCCTTCGATTTCTTCGGAGCGGCCGAAGATGTTGCCTTCCTGCATGCCTTCATACTCGATTGGTTCTATTCACCCAGGGTCATAGAGGCGGCCACCACGTATGGGTTGGCGACTCACCAGCAGTTCGATGAGTGGCGCCAGGGCCTCGACGAATGGAGCGACCAGACGGGAGCGTGTGGGGCGTTCGCTTTCGGCGAGGTTATCGCCTGTAAGCCGGGAGTCTAAGGAGGAGGCTGGGGACTTAGGGTGAGGAGTCCTCGGGCTCAGAAGAGCTCGGGACGTTTACGGCCAAGTCTAGCAGGGTCTCCGTCCACTCCGCGTCGAGCAGGAGCAGGGGCAGACGCCACTCCTGGTTGGTTTCGGGCCTCACGGGGTCCTCGGGCTTTCCATAGTAGTAGCGACCGTCGGGCGACTTGTCGCCAATCCTGAGGAGGTAGCCGTCCAGGAACTCGGTGCCGTAGTCCGTCACGCCGAGGAACCGGAACTCGAACGCAGCAGACTCCTCGTCGATGCCCCAGGCGCTGAAATCTCCGCCCTCTACCAGGGGACCTTCCACGATCACTCCCGGAGGGCCGCCTATGAGCGGCGCGATCTCCTTCCACAGCTCGGGGTCGACCGGAACAGCCTCCTTGTCCGGGTCGCGCAGCCACCGCACTCCCCACCCGCTCTGGTCCTCCAGGGGCCTGAATAGGGCCGCGGGAGTCTCCGGGTCGGCGGGGTTGTCATGGACGACGTTAAACACCTTCATATCCTCTATGCGCCGCTTGGGGTACCACTTGGGGATTGGAGGGTCCTGTGCCAGTCTCGATATCACGTCGCCCCAGCTATCGACTATGAGGAACATCTCGTCGAATCCCTCGACCTGGGCGTAGTAGCTCCCGCCGTCGGTGGTCTTTTCCCCCAGGCGGAACTGTATGAACCTGCCGCCGCGGAGCCCAATGTCCACCACGGTCTGAGGGTCGTCGAGTCCGAACTCTGCCGGATCGTCAATCTTGATGCCGGTGAGCGTGAGGTCCCTGCGGGTCTGAGGCCCGCTGAGCAGAAGGACTATACCGCCCCAGCGGCGAAGGTCCGGCGGGATTTTGGGCGGGTCAACGAGCGACCACCAGTTCTGGTCCGTTCGATAGAACCCCACCTCGTCGCCTCGGTGCTGCACCGAGATATCGACGATGTCGTCCATCGACACCTGGTAGAACCAGGGCGGCTTTTCCTCGGGGGCTTCCTCGCTGGCAAACGGGTTGGGGACCAGAACGAATATGACATCGGAGCCGCGGACGGTGTCGAAGAAGACCCACGTCGCGAGCAGCGCGACCACCACGAGCCCAGCGGTAACCTTCCAGTTCATACCGCCGCCTCCAGCAGGATGCGCACGCCTGCTCCATCTCGAAGCTCTCCCGCGGCCTTCGAGCTCATACTGACACCCCCCGACCTCAGCGTCTCCTCCACCACACGTACGCGCCCGCCAGGATCATCAGAAAGGGCGGGACCAGCCAGCTGGACCACTTGATGAAGTCCCGCTCTCTCGTGTTGACCACCAGCTCCCGGAACGGGATGACCTTCGGCCGGATCGAGATCAGAGGGATGTCCCCCGCCAGCCAGTTGACCGAGTTCAGGAAGAAGTCCGCGTTGTCGTTGCTGAAGAAGAACTTATTGCGCGCGAAGTCCGAATCTCCGAACACTATGACCTTCGCCGGCGGGCCCGCGAAATTGGGCTGCTCGACGGTGCCGTTTGCCTGCAACAGTCCGGCGACCGGGAAGGGCCCGATCTGCTCGATGCCCGGCTGGAACTCCACCCTTTCGGGATCGGTTTCCAGCCAGCTTGCCGGGGTCGTTCTTGCCAGCACGGAGAACCTCACGTGACTCGGCATGTCCGCCGCGGGCAGCGTCGCGGTTATCGCGGTGACGTCCGGGAAGAAGACGTTATCCACAAGATCGCTTATCCCGAAGTCTACGAGGGATAGGAACTGACCGTTTGCCCTCTGCACCAGCGGCGTGAGCTGCTGGCCCGCCACATTGCTGATGGCGTCGGCGATTCCGTGAGAACCGACCAACACACCCCACGGTGCAAGGAGGTCGACGAAAGACTGGGGCGGGTTAGGGTCCAGCAGGGCCACGACGTTTCCGCCGCGCCTGAGGTATCCCGTCAATGCCGCCGCCTCGTCCTCAGAAAGGTCCTGCTGGGGACTTACGATGAGCAGGACGGCCACGTCGTCGGGCACGCTGCCGAACTGGCTCAGGTTGAGAGGGCCGACCAGGTAGTTGTCGCGTCGGAGTCCCTCGACCGCGAAGTCGAAGCCCCCCTCCTCCACTTCTCCGGAAAGGAGGTCCCGCGTCTCCCCGGGCTCCTTGTGACCCGTCAGGAATGCCACATGCTTCTGAGCAATGCCGGTCGCCACCAGTATCCCGGTTACGAAGTCCTGCTCAGTGAATACGGTAACGTCCTCCCGGGACTCGGTAGTCCTGTCCTCGAAGACGATGGCGGGGTACTGCAACACGTCGTACTGGACCGCGAGCGACCGGTTCAATTCCGGGTCTATGAAGCGGTATTGGAAGTTGTTGGTGCGTCGGCTGAACTCGTTGAGGAGGTCTTCCGCCTGCTCGCGATTGGCGTCGGCCGGAGTGAAGAAGGCGTTGGCCCGAACGGGACCATCCAGGTCCCTCAGCACATTGACCGTCTGGGGCGCCAGATTGAAGACCCGCGTCGCCGTCACGTCAATGCGTGTCGGGCTCCGGAAGAAGAGGAAGTTGATCAGGATCACGATGATGAAGAAGGCTACCGTCATGATGACGATGTTCAAGCCGTACCGCCCCTGCCGCCCCGCGATGAAGCTTGCTATCTCCCGGGGCGCGAGGACGAGGGCGACGAACAGAAGGATCAGGCCGGCGACCAGCAGCGAAAGCCCCGGACCGGTAAGCCGGTCTATCAGGAAGTAGCCCAGTGCACCAATTATCGTCGCCGCGACGCCGGCGACGGCGGCCACGAAGCTCCAGAAAGCCGGGGAGCGTGCAGACCCCTTCAGCGCGTCGATGAGTCCTGTGCCCGGCGATGGTGCTGCCATGCTAGCGCCACCTTCGAGATTCGAGAGACCGCGCCGTCAGGAACAGGAACACCGCCGCGATACTTACGTAGTAGGCCACGTTGCTTGTGTCGATGACACCCCGCTGGAAGTCGAGCAGGTGGTCGTTCATCGAGAATCCAAGAAGCACTTCCTGGGTGATCCCGGAGACGAGGTCTGCCACCTCGTCTATGAAGGAGAACGTCAGCAGTGCGGCGGTGCCCACGGCGGCCGACACGATCTGGTTGCCGGTAAGCGACGAGGCCAGGAGGCCTACTGCCAGAGCGGCGGACCCATGCAGGAGCACTCCGATGTACGCGCTGAATATGGGGCCGGTGTCGGGGTCCCCAAACCAGAAGAGCAGGATCACGTAGTACAGCGTGAGCGCCATGATGACTACATAGAGCCCCAGAACGGCCAGATACTTACCGATCACGACCTCCCAGTCTCGAACTGGAGCGGTCAGCAGCAACTCCAGCGTACCGAGCTTCTGCTCCTCCGCGAGCAGCCTCATCGTGAGAAGGGGAGCCAGGAACAGCGTGAAGAAGCTGGCCCAGTTTATGAAGCCGCGGACGCTGGCCTCGGCGAACGGGGCCGTGATGTCGTTGACGAAGAAGATGCCGGTCAGCACCAGGAACATGGCGCTGACGATGTACGCGGTCGGAGTCGTAAAGAAGGCCTTGGACTCCTTCCAGGCGATTGCGGCCGTGTTCTTCATGCTGTCTCCAGCTCTTCGCTCATCGTGAGGTTCAGGAATATCTCTTCGAGGGTCATGCCGATCGAGCGGATGGTCAGGAGGTCCCAGCCGCGGCCCACCACGGTGGAAGCAATCTCCGCCCTTGCGTCGGAGCCGGCCAAGGTGTCCACGTGGAAGGAGAGGAAGCCCGGATCCGCGGGCGTCCTGGTCATTACGCCGGTGACGTCCTCGATCGATTCGATGATTCGCACCGCTTCGTCCTGTGGCGCCCTTATCTCCAGCTCGATGCGCTCCGAACCCCGGAGACGGGTGCTGAGGTTCTCGGGGGCATCGACGGCTACGATCTCGCCCTCGTGAATGATGATGACCCGCTGGCACAACGTGCTGACTTCGGGAAGTATGTGCGTGCTTACGATCACCGTATGGTCGCCCGCAAGGTTCTTGATCAGCTGGCGGGTCTCCACCACCTGGATGGGGTCGATTCCTATGGTGGGCTCGTCGAGGATCAGGACTTCGGGCTCGTGCAGGATCGCCTGGGCGATCCCGACGCGCTGGCGGAAGCCCTTAGACAGCTTGCTGATGTGGCTGCTCTGGTACTCCTCCAGCCGGCAGATGTCGATCACATCACCAACGCGCGATCGTATCCGGTCGCGTGTCATCCCTCTGATGGTGCCCATGAAGCCGAGATACTCCTCGACAGTCATGTCGGTGTAGAGGGGGACGGTCTCCGGGAGGTAGCCTATGTGCCTGCGGGCCACGAGGGACTGGGAAACTATGTCGTACCCCGCGACTGTCACCTTGCCGCTGCTCGGCGGCATGTATCCGGTGATAATCTTCATCGTCGTGGTCTTCCCGGCCCCGTTGGGACCGAGGAATCCCAAGACCTCGCCCGGCTCCACGCGGAAAGAGATGCCGGTGATCGCCGGGAAGTCGCCGAAGTTCTTGGTAACGTTCTCTAGCTCGATCATGCCTCAGTCAGCAAACCGGGATTAGACCACACAGCCTAATCCCAGTAACGTGTTCCTCTACATTAACGTTAGGAAAGACCAATAGATTCGCAAAGGCAACAGTCCCGTGAGAGGACTGCCGGTGAGATTCTAACCCATCGCCACAGCGGGTTCAAGCTGTTGGGTACCTCCAAAATCCCACACCTGCGACATAGGGTCTTCGCCCATCGGCCCCGTCAACAAGAGGCTACGGCGACATTGGCAATGGCAATAAGCCTCACCCGCTTCGTAAAGACTTCCAGTAAAGACCTCGAACGGGGTGCCGCGTGTGTGAGGGTGTCCCTCACTTAGAAATCTTCCTCATTCTTCTCCCGAGAAGGTGAGTGGGACAGACGGACAGAGGCTTGACAAACAGAACGCCTGTCCGCATAATGGGAGCCAATCCAGGCGCCGAGGCTGAAGCCCGAACCCGGGAATGGGGAATGAGACAAATGGCACAAAATGAGGCAGTTTCCCAGAAGGTCGCGGCTCCGCCCCGAATAAACCGGCCCGGATTAGCTACGAATCTAGTGTCCCACAATCGTCCGAGTTCGTTCCTTATCCGTCCCAGAATCTCCGTTGCGTGTCCCGGAGGCGTCTCGCCGGTGTCACTCTCACCCCAGTCCTTCCCGCTCCAATGGACGGATGGAAGCCTCTTTTCCCTGTCGGGACCCACAGGACAGTGGGCGCGCGCCTGTCGCAATATTGCTGCGGGACCATCGCGTTTCTGCCGCATCTCTCTTGCAGAGGTGTCGAAAACCCGTTGACCAATTCTGAACCTCCAGCTATGGGGTCCCACAAAATGCAACAGTTTGCATCAATTTCGGCGAAACCCCAGGCACCCAGCTGGCTCGATCCAACCTTCATAGTACAGGTTTCGGCATGCTAAGATATGATTCGGCAGTATTCGAACGGACGAGAGACCCGGAAAACCGACATGGCCATATCCGCCTCTGAGAAACTGATCTACGTGGACCACGCCGCCACTACGCCGGTGCGTGAAGAGGTCCTGTCGGCGATGCTTCCCTACTTTTCAGGTGCGTTCGGCAATCCGTCGGGTCTGTACACCGTTGCGCAGGAGGCGCGCAAGGCTGTCGACGACTCCCGCGAGGCAGTTGCGCGGTGCCTGAGTGCCCGCATGAGCGAGGTCGTGTTCACCAGCGGCGGGACCGAGTCCGACAACGCCGCCGTAAAGGGCGTCGCCTTCGCGATGCGGAACGTCGGCAAACACGTCATCACCACCGCCGTGGAGCACCACGCGGTCCTGCACGCATGCCACCAGCTGGAGCAGTTCGGCTTCGACGTCACATACCTTCCAGTGGATGAGTACGGCCTCGTGGACCCGGACGACGTCGGACGCGCGATCACAGATCAGACCGTGCTGGTAAGCGTGATGCTCGCCAACAACGAAATCGGCACAGTCCAGCCGATTTCCGACATATCGCGGGTCGTGAAGGCCGAGGCGGCCAGGCGCGGGCAGACGATCACCATGCACACAGACGCTGTACAGGGCGGCACCTTCCTGGACCTGGACGTCAAGGTCCTGGGAGTGGACATGCTCAGCCTCTCCGCGCACAAGTTCTACGGCCCAAAAGGGGTGGGGGCACTCTACGTCCGACGCGGGACGCCGTTCGAGCCCCTGCAGATCGGCGGCGGACAGGAGCGACAGCGCCGATCAGGCACGGAGAACGTGCCGGGCATTGTCGGAATGGCAGAGGCCCTGAGACTGGCGGCCGAAGACAGGGAGAGCGAGTCAAAGCGCTTGGCAGGCCTTCGAGATAAGATCGCAGCCGGGATAGGGCAGGCTGTAGAGGATGTCTACTTCAACGGTCACCCCACCCACCGGCTCCCGAACAATGTCAATGTCTCCTTCAAAGGCGTCGAGGGCGAGCCAGTGCTCCTCGGACTGGACTTTGCCGGGATCAGCGCCTCCAGCGGCAGCGCCTGCTCGTCGGCCTCCCTGGAGCCCTCCCACGTATTGCTGGCGATCGGCAGGTCCGCTGACGTAGCGCAGGGAAGTCTCAGGATTACTCTCGGGCGTGACAACACCGAGGATGACGCCGACTATCTGCTCTCGGTGCTTCCGGAAATCGTTGGCAAGCTCCGGGCGATGCCGTCACTCTCGGCTGTGGGGTAGGGGAAACCATGAAATCTGGACCATCCAACATCAGGTCGCTCAAACGCGCCTCTCTTTTTGGCGTGTGGACTATGCTTGCGATCGCGCTGTCCTTGCTGACGGCCGCGTGCGGAGGCGACGACGACCGATCAGTTGCCAAGGGCAGGCAGCTGCACTTCATCGCCGAGCAGCCAAGAGTCGCCGAGAAGGTAATATTCACCGACGGGAACGACAACCGGTGGGTAATCAGGCCGAAGGCGTCGAACCGGCAGATAGCCGTCGTCGAGCTGACGATCGCAAACTTCTCCACGACCGTGGCCTCCTTGCTGCTCAACGAGTCCGCCGCACTGCTGGGCGACCGCCGCAGTGACAGGATCGAGCCTATCAACCCCTTCGAGTCGGCCTCCCCGGCCGATGGCGACGAGAGGGGAGCCCTCGTGCTCGATGGTCAGTTCCTGTGGGGGCTGGTGGAGCTCGAGAAAGACCGCCAGATAGAGGGCGCCTTCATATTCGATGTCCCTAAGGGCTTGATCCTTGGCACACTATGGTGGGAACAGACGGACACGGTCTCGCTTGACTTCGTCGACTATCAGAGAAACCGCTAGTCGAGGTAGGGACCGTAGTGGCGGGCCGCGGGGACGCAGCCACCCGGAGTTAGAGAGAGCAAACCCCAATACTTGACGGAGGGACAAGTGGCACACCCGCAGGAAGTGACCGATTCCGATTTCGAAGACCAGGTACTGAACGCCGATACGCCCGTCCTGGTGGACTTCTGGGCCGATTGGTGCGCGCCGTGCAAGATGATCGCGCCCATCGTCGACCAGCTGGCAGAGGAGTACGACGGTCAGGTGAAGTTCGCCAAGCTCGACGTCGATTCCAACCCGAAGGCGCCGATGACGTACGGCGTGAGAGGCATTCCCACTCTGCTGATCTTCAAGGGCGGGCAGCCCGTCGACCAGGTCGTCGGCGCGGTCCCCAAGTCGACGCTGAAGAGCCGCATAGAGGCCGCGATAGCCTGACGTTCTTCGCAGAGCCTACTTGGGACCAGAGGCCTGCCAGGCCCAAGAACGGGGTGTGCAGAGGGGCAGGGCCCCTTTGCCGGGAGTCCGAGGATACCCCTCAGGCACATAAGCTCTCCCCTTCCTAAGGAAGAGCCGATTTGCTCTCGAAGGCGGCGCACGCACGTCGAATCGAACAACCTGGGAGGCAGGTCATGACCCATCCCAAACCGGTTAGGATCACGGTTATCAAGAAGACCTTCAACCAGGACTTCGTCGATCAGTACACCGAGGGCGTCAAGTGGGAGCCCAGGGGGTGCTGCCACGATTTCGAGGTCGGCCAGGAGTTCATCAGCGACGGCCACATGCCTGAAGGGTTCAGCGATTGGGCCTGGGCCGACATACAGAAGTACGTCATGACCCTGGCAAGGGGCGGCAACATGGTCGGCGTCAAGCCCGGCGTATTCATAACCGCCTGCACGGACGGTTTCAGGCCCGTCTTCTACAAGCTAGAGCGCATGGAGTAGCGGCCGCACCGGCAAGGTGCCTTCATGGCCTCATATGCAGTCTGCCACACCGCCTGTCCTGATCAGGCGGGTCTGGGGCAACTCTGAGTCTTGTATCCGCCTTCGGCGCTTGAGTACAATGCCGCCCGTGCATGCGGGGGTGGCCGTTTGACCGGTCGAGCGCTGTCTAATCTCACGGTTGTCCCCGCCTTCGTCATTCCCGCGAAAGCGGGAATCCATCACCGGCAAGGTGCCCTCATGGCCTCATATGCAGTCTGCCGCGCTGCCTGTCCTGATCAGGCGGCGGATCTGGGGCATCTTTAGGCCTTGTATCCGCCTTCGGCGCTTGAGTACAATGCCGCCGAGTCTGCGGGGGTGGCCGTTTGACCGGTCGAGCGCTGTCTAATCTCACGGTTGTCGAGTACAGCTGCGGAGTTGCGGGCGCTTTATGCGCCAAGGCATTCGGCGACCTCGGAGCGAACGTCATCAAGGTGGAGCCGCCGGAGGGGGATCCGACCCGGCTCTTCGGGCCTTTTCCCGGAGACCGGCCCAACATAGAGTCCGGCGGCCGGTTCATATACCTCAACGCCAACAAACGCGGCGTCGTACTGGACCTGACTTCTGCCCAGGACAGGGAGAGACTGGCCCGGCTGCTGGCTTCCGCGGACGTGTTCGTAACTGATCTCTCGAGGCTTCGCGCCATCGAGCTGGGGCTGAGTTACGAGACTCTGGGTCCCGCGCATCCCGGCCTGGTAGCTGCCTACATAACCCCGTTCGGCCTGACCGGGCCGTACCGAGACTACAAGGGGCCGGACCTGGTCACCTACCACATGGGCGGGCTTGGATACGAGACACCGTGGTTCTCGGTGACCGACCCGGAGAGCGAGTACCCGTTGCGGGCGGGTGGGTACCAATCGGAGTACCTAGCCGGCTGGTCAGCGGCACTGGCCACGATGATCGCGGTGTTCTACAAGGACGCCTACGGCTGCGGACAGATGGTGGACGTGTCCGCCCTGGAGGCCGTCTCCGACCACATCAGGGCCAACTTCGCTCTGTTCTCCCACGAAATCTCGGAGTTGCCGGAGAGTCGATTGAAGAGCAACCTCCCATGGATATGGGAGTGCGGAGACGGCTACGTGTCGATGTCGTTCGTTCTGCAGAACTGGTGGGACGCTCTGAAGGAGCTGATGGGAAACCCCGATTGGACCGCGAGCGAAGAGTACGCCGACGCGAAAGAGCTCGTCGCCAGGGCTGACGACGCCGCACCGCTGGTCGCAAAGTGGTTCAGGCAGTACACCCGCCGGGAGCTGTTCGACATGCTCCAGGCGAGAGAGGTGCCGTGCTTCCCTGTCTACACCGTCGGGGAAGTTATGGCCTCTGAGCATTACGCCGAGAGAGAGTTCTTCGCCCTGCAGCGCCACCCGGTGGTCGGGGACGTCTTGCAGCCTGGCCCGCCAGTCGGAATGCGGGGAACTCCGTGGAGCCTGGAGCGGCCCGCGCCATTGCTCGGACAGCATACCGAGGAGGTGTTCAGAGACTCCGGAGTCCGACCCTCAGAGGCCGTCCGCCCGGAGCGCGACCCCGACGGGCCACGAAACAGACCTCTGGAGGGCATCAGAGTCCTCGACTTCGGATGGATACTGTCGGTGCCGCACTGCACTCAGTGGCTGGGCAGCATGGGAGCCGAGGTACTTCGAGTCGCGTCAAACGCCCACATGGAGGCAGGCCGCACGGGGGATCGGGCCAGCACCGACGGCATCGGCGGGGTCAACCGCGCCGGGGCCTGGAACGGGAACAACTACAGCAAGCTCGGGCTGACGCTCAACCTCAAGGAGCCCAGAGCGGTCGATCTGGTCATGGATCTGGCCGCGAAGTGCGACGTAGTAGCCGAGAACTTCGCGCCAGGCGTGATGAACAGGCTTGGCCTGGGATACGAGGCGATTAGGGAGGCGAATCCGAGCATCATCTATCTCAGCGGTACCACGCTGGGCGCCGACGGGCCAGACTTCAAGGCGACAGGATGGGGCCCCAACACGCTATCGTACGGCGGCCTGACCTGGCTGACGGGGTACGAGGGCGGCGCGCCCGTGCAAGCCGGAGGCAACCTGCCGGACTATGTAATCGGCACGATTATGGCCTTCCACGTGCTGAGCGCCATATCGCATCGTCGCCGGACTGGCCAGGGACAGTTCATCGAGATGTCGATGGCCGAGGCGGTGAGCACCTTCATTCCGGAAACGTTCATGGATTTCGTCATGAACGGGCGCGAGGCTGGGCGAATGGGCAATCACGTTTCCGAGATGTCGCCTCACGCCGTCTATCCGGCAGAGGGCCACGACCAGTGGGTGGCGATCGCCGTCGCGAACGACGAGGAGTGGCGCGCCATGTGCGAGGCGGCAGCCCACCCCGAGTGGCTCTCCGACCCAAGGTTCGCCACGCTCGATGACAGGAAGCGGAACGAGAAAGAGCTCGACCGCCTCATTGGAGAATGGACAGCCAATCATCCGCCCGACCGGATAATGCACATCCTGCAGGGAGCAGGCGTTGCCGCAGGACCGGTTATGAGCACGTTCGACCTGCTCGGAGACCCGCACTTCATCGAACGGGGATTCGTCATCGAGCTCGACCATCCAGAGGTCGGTAGGCGCGCGGTCGCCGGGCTCCCGGCGAAGTTCAGCGCCATCCCGGACCCGGCGTGGTTCCCGGCGCCTCTACTGGGCCAGCACAACGGCTATGTCTTCAGGGACCTGCTGGGACTGGACGAAGAGGAGATCAGCCGCCTGATGGCTGAGAAGGTCATCTACTGAGACGTTTTTCCGCACCAGCGCGCGCGGAACACACTAGTCGACCGGCACCACCGACAAGGGCTCCCCTCCCATCGCGACTCTGGCCGCGTTCTGTACCGCGAATGCGCGAGACTTCTCCCCGGCCTCCGGGACCGCCGACGAGCGGTGTGGCGTGATGACCACGTTGTCCATCCGGAGAAGCGGGTTGCCGGCGTCTGGCGGCTCGGGGTCAGTGACATCCAGCCCGGCGGCCATGATCGCACCGTCCCGGAGGGCGGTCACCAGGGCAGGCTCGTCTACCACGGGCCCACGGCATGTGTTGATGAGGATAGCAGACGGCTTCATCAGGCCAAGCTCCCGCTCGCCGATCATGCGTCGGGTGCTGTCCATGAGCGGTACGAGAAGCGCGACGACGTCGGAGGAGCCAAGAAGCTCGTCCAGCGTGACCCTTTTGAGACCCCACTCCCGCTCCATCCCGGGCGGGGCAGCGACCACGTCGTGGTATAGCAGGTCGCACTTCCAGCCTTGCAGCCGGCGGGCGACCTCCTTGCCGATGTAGCCCAACCCGCTTGCCGATGTAGCCCAACCCGACGATACCAATCGTCTTGCCAGTGAGCTCATGCGCGGTGTAGGGCATGTCCTGCTCGATGTCTCTGCCCCAACCTCCAGCACGAACCGAGTAAAACAGCAGGTGGAGCTTGCGATAGACGCTGAGCATGAGGGCGATGGTGTGCTCCGCAACCGCGTCGGCCTTGCCGCCGCCGTGGTTCGCCACCATTACACCCAGGGAGGTCAGCTCCCCGAGGTTCATCCGATCGGTTCCGGCTCCGGTGACCTGTACGAGCCTGAGGCTTCCCGCGGCCTCCACCAGCTCCCTCGGGACCGGATAGGACGGAGCGATGAGAGCGACGGCTCCCGCGATCTGCGCTGCCTGGTCTTCCAGGGAGGCGTTGGAATCGACCCACGCCACGCGGACGCCGTCCGGCGCGTCCCCGCGGTAGGCCTCCAGTTCGCTTTCGCTCGACGCCATCACGTGTATCGTCGGGGGCAATGGGGACCTCCTCCTGTTGGGCCGGACGCGATTATAGGTCTGGGGCTCCGGTTAGGCAAGGTCGTGTCGGTCCTGGTGCAGGGCAATCGCATTTTGACATTGGCTCGCCTTCGGTGAGCGAGCCGGAGACGGCGAGGTGAGGCAGTGCCTGGCGCTGCTCGACGGAAAATTCTCCAGATGTGTCTCACTTGTTATCATTTATGGTGATTTCATAGCTGGGCGTCGAGATTTGGCGAGACACTTGCGAGACGTTCGCGAGACACTTGTGAGACACCTGTGAGACAGTGTTGCCGACAGGTACGGTGATGGTCCAACCGCAGAGTACGCAGAGAGCGCAGAGAGAGCGTCGGTGGTTGGCATAGGGAGGACCGTAGCACATGTGTGCGGGTCTGTCAAATGTCTGAACTGTGATCGAGGACCGAGAACAGCCTCCATTGGGTCTTGGACATGGCCTTCGATGAGGACCGGAGCAGGGGTCAGGACTGGCAATGCGGACCAGAATTTGGCGGTCGTCAGGCATATGGCGGTGAACATGCTCAAACAGGAAACAACCGCAAAGGTCGGTATCAAGGCCAAGCGGAAGAAGGCCGGATGGGACTATGACTACTTGCTCAAGGACCTCTCTACTTAAAATGCGATTGCCCTGGGTCCTGGTGCCGTGTGCTAGAATCCGGCGAGCATGACGACCACGATAGCCGTCGTTTCGGATACCCACTGCTTGGAGTGGGAAGAGGTCCATCCGGGTATCAGGGCCGCGATCTCGGAGGCCGATATCGCCGTCCACTGTGGTGACTTCACCAAGATGAGCGTGGTGGAGGGTATGCGCCGCGGAGCCCGCCGCGCGGTGCTGGTCCACGGCAACTCGGACCCGGTTGAAGTCCGAAGGGCATTGCCGCCGTTCGAGGTCTTTCAAGTGGACGGCGTGCGCATCGGCGCCACGCATCCGGCATGGGGCGGACCGCCATTCGGGCTCGACGAGCTTCTCCAGGACTTCGAGAGTCCCCTGGACGTGGTCCTGTTCGGGCATCTGCACGAGACATGCGACGAGATGCGCGACGATGTGCTCTTCGTCAGCCCCGGCCAGGGGTACCGGTCGTTCATGGTGCCGGCGACAATCGCTGTCGTAACCGTCGAAGGGGGCATGGCGACGGCCGAGATACAGGTAATCGAAGCGGCGGAGGAACGCCGCAAACTGCGAAATGAGGTGTAAGGATGCCGAACCGGATCAACAGAGCCATCGAGCTCCTGGAGCAGGGACAGCCAATCTACTACACACATGCCGGCGAGCTGACCTACGAGAATGGCAGAGCCCAGGCCGGCACATGGGCGGACTATCTGGCCGTTGACCTTGAGCACGGTGCGTGGGACCTCCCGGGGCTTGACGATTTCATGCGCGGACTTGCGGACGGTGGCCCCACCAGGAGCGGCCATAGGACTCCCACGGTGATTACGACCGTACCCACGGACGGCACCGACGAGGCGGTTGTTCGCGCCAACGCCTGGATGTGCAAGCAGGTCCTGGCGAGAGGAGTCCATGGCGTTCTCCTGTGCCATGCGGAGACAGCGGGCGCGGTTCGGGCCTTCGTGGAGTCCTGCAGGTACCCGTCCGCCCGCGCCGGGGTTGGGGAGTGGCTGGGGCAGGGGAGAAGGGGCGCCGGAGGACAGGGCTACGCCGCGGCGGCCTGGGGGATCTCGGACCAGGAGTACATCGAGAAGGCAGACCCATGGCCTCTGAATCCGCAGGGCGAGCTGCTCCTTGGCCTCAAGATCGAGAACCAGCGAGCGCTGCTCTACGCCGACGTAACCACCCACGTCCCAGGTGTCGCCTTCGCGGAGTGGGGCCCCGGCGACATGAGCATGTCACTGGGTTACGACACCAGGCCAGTAGCTCCCTTCCCAGAGGACTTGGAGGCCGCACGCGCCCGAGTCCTCTCGGCCTGCAAGAGCGCGGGTATCCTCTTCCTGAACGGAGTCCAGGAAGAGGACGTCTGCCAGATGATTGACGAGGGCGTGATGATCGGGTCTTCCGGGGAGCGAGGCGAGGCCGCCGCCACAAGAGGTCGGGAGTACACCAAGCGGGCTATGCCAGTCTAGTTGAGGACCGGCTCCTTCGTCAGCAGCTCGTTCCTGAAGTCGATCGACGCCGGGTGGATCGTCCGTCGTTTAGCGATCAGGTGCGCAATCCGGTGGTCGAGGCACCTGAGCAGAGCCCTGTCGATGTCCTCGTTGGCCAGAGCCTCGACCTCCTCCAGTGCGGGACGTCTCTTGATCTTCGCCGGGTCCAGCTTATCGGCCAGGTATACCACCTTGGCTACCTGGCCCATCCCCGTCCTGCCGGTAGTGTGGTACCGGACCGCCTCGAGGACCTGAGGATCGTAGACGCCGTCGCTCTCGATCCAGGCGGCCGCCAGCGGGCCGTGGAGCAGGGAGGGGCTTCGGAGCTCGACCATGCTGGGGACGATCCCGTAGGAATAGGCCTCGGCGAGGATCGACTCGCCGTCGAGCGCCCGAGCCAGGTCGTGGGCAGCTATGCCGAGGTCAACGAGATTGGGATCGATCCGGTGAAGCCGCGCCAGCTTCTTTGCGACTCTGCGGCTGCGTTCGACATGCTCTCTCAGGCCTTTCGGTAGGAATCGCAGCCGTCTCTCGACGCCGGAGGGCAGCTCCCTTGTGTTCAGCCCATGGCCTCAAGGGGTCGTCCCGCCATAAGGTGAAGGTGAAGGTGAGCGACCTGCTGACCGGAGTCCTTCCCCTGATTGATGACCAGCCTGTATCCGGAGCCGATGACGCCCTGTGTCTCGGCAAGAGTCCTGGCCGCCGAGAACATCTCGCCGAGGACGGTGTAGAAGCTGGGAGACAGGCTGCTCAGGTATGTGACATGCTGGTTCGGGATGATGAGCAGATGGACCGGGGCCTTTGGAGCGGTGTCCCTGATGGCGAAGCAGTACTCGTTTCTATAGAGGAGGTCGGCGGTTAGGTCACCTGTGCCTATCCTGCAGAAGGTACAGTCTCGAATCAAAATAGGTCCCTCCTCCGCGGCTAAGCTACAGCCGGAATACGACCTGTATCATCACCCATACTACCAGCCCTGCCACCGTGATGCCGATGGACTTCAGTACTCCCTGGGAAGATCTGTCGCCGAGAGCATGCTGGAAGGCGAACGCCGTGGCCACAAGCTGCCAGACGACGACGGCGTTGACGATTGGGAACCCGAATCTCGGAATTAATCCAAGTACCCAGAGTACACCGGGGGCCTGAGCGAAGGCGATCAGTCGGGCCATCTGGGCCTGCCGGGGCCGGGACTCCGAGGGTTGAATCATGGCCGCTACGATGTAGCCCACCAGCGTGAATACGGTCCACCAGACCAGTGCAAGGAAGACCCCCAGCAGGAATGTAACCCATCCGCCTCCCTCGACACCCAGTTTTCCTACACCCCTGGCAGCTACAACTGCCACCAGCACGGCTATGGCCTGGAGTCCGGTCCCCCGCTCTCGGCTGAAGTGTTCGTATACTTTGCCGTCAAGCAGGGCCGCGCCAATCGTTCGCCGTGCCAGCGAAAGAAGAGCCGGACCCGCTTTCCGCCGGAGCAGCGAACCCAGGCCGGAGACTTGCGGCTTGTTAGTCAGGGCGCCGGCTACCGGGTCTGGATCAGCTCGACCCTGGTCTCCGGAGGACACTTCAGGAATGCGATCAGCGGGCCCCCCGGCACGTCTATCGGTCCCTCCTTGAGCTCGGCGCCGAGACCTACGAGCCGGGCAATCTCGGCATCGATGTCCTCGACGTCGACGCCGAAGTGCTCAAGTCCGTGGTGTGCGTCGGCGTCTCCGGGCCCAAGTGTCTCTCCGGTCCGTGCCCCTGAGATGTTCACCGTGAAGCCGGACGGATCGGCGCAGCCGATGAACCGGTCTCCAAATTTACGGACGGTGTCGCTCACTATCTTGAAGTTGAAGGCCCTTACGAACCAGTCCGCGGTCTCTTTCGGATCGGGGGACTTGATGTGAACGTGGTTGACGCGATAAAGCACGGCCTTCTTCTCCTCTGGGGTCTGGATTGCTACGGCGTAGCCTATGAGATGGGCGGAAGGCTGTCAAGGCGGCGCCCACGGCGCCGGTGTGTAGGGGGAGAAGTCACCCTCACCCCAGCCCTCTCCCGTCGAGGGAGAGGGGGTAAGAATCCCTTCTCGCCACACGATCGTCGTTGTGCCTCATCGTAGGGGCAGACCCTTGTGGCTGTCCCTGGCCGACATCCCCATCCTGGGCGCCCACAAGGGAAGAAAGTCACCCTCACCCCGGCCCCCGTATCGAGTACGGGGCAGGCCCTCTCCCGTCGAGGGAGAGGGGGTTTGGGTTCAGATCCATATCTTGAAGCCTCCTCTGGACACGGCGAAGGTCATGGCGAGGGCGTCGGCCTCGTCGGGCGAATCGCGCTTGCCGTCCTTGCTTTCGAGCGCTATAGCCCCGCCGCGCGGATGGTGGCACCTCCGGGTGGACACCTGGGCGATGAGGGCGGGGTCGTCGTCGGTGTCGAGCGTTCCCTCCTCGTATCTGCTCTTCATGGCCCACCAGGCCTCGGTGATGAGGTTGGCGAAGCGGTCGGGGTTCCTGGCCTTCTTGCCGCCGACGAAGGGCACGAGCCTGGTGTGGGGGAGTCGGAGCTGCCTGAGCCTGTCGACGACCCCTCCGCCGACGCCGGAGTCGTCGACAACGAGGGTGTCGACGCTGTGCCTGTCGCAGTAAGACTCGAGGAACTCGGCGGTGCTCATGGTGTCGCGGCCGCGCACCCTCCAGACGATTCTGGCGACCGGGCCCTGCCGCCTGACGACGACGGTCTTCGCCTGTCCGAAGCGGGATACGTCGCACGCGACGACCACGTCTCCCGCTGGCTGGAGGCTCCTCTCGGCTGCGCCGGTCGCGTGGCGGAGGGTGACGACGGCGTCGTCGAGGTTGTCCGGGAACCTGCCGAGCACGCCGCCGACGTACATGGGGTCGTTCCGGCCCCAGTCGGCTTTGCGGTCGGTGACGTGGTCCGGGGCGACCATGCCAGGGACGGCGAGGCGGTCGGCGACGAGGTTGGGCGTGTCGCCCGCGCCGATCCTGACAGTGTCGTACATGTCCCGCTTCGAGTGGTGGGAGTCGTAGAAGGGTCCGGCCGACACGAGGGGGTTGCCGGTCATGAGGGTCAGAGCGGGATTGAGGCGTCTGAGGGCGTCGATGTCCGTCCCGGGGACGGCGTGGGCCTCGGTGACGACGACCATCAGGTTGGGGGAGTGGAAGCCCTGGAGGTTGTAGGGGGAGCTGGTGGCGAATCCGATGGCGAAGGTCTGGTCATCGATTTCGTACCGGGAGGTCCGGAAGACGCGACTCCGCAGGCGGTGTGGGGCGCGTGCGTGGGCGGTCCTGATCTCCCTCCACAGGATGTCGTCGACCTGGCGCGTGGTCGGGCCGGTGACTATGGCCTTGGCGGGGGAGCGTGAGTGGAGCCACCAGAGGACGGCTCGTGCGGCGGCCCAGTCCTTGCCCGAGCCGTGGCATCCGACGACGGAGACTCGTCGGGACCTGGCGACGGCGTTCAGGATGTCCGTCTGCTTGTGGTAGGGCTTCTCGGAGAGGGTATCGCGCACGAAGATGACGGGGTCCGTGTGGCCTTCGGGATCGGGGCGGGCCGTTTGGCTGCCGGGCATGTATTGAGCATCATCCCAACCTCGGTTTCGGGGCGTCTTGGAGCCCCTCGGGGTCCGTCCCTCTCGGGTGTATTATACGAACGGATGTGCGTGGTTGTCAAGTGGCGCCCACGGCGCCGGTACGTAGGGGGCATGGAACAGTCACCCTCACCCCAACCCTCTCCCGTCAAGGGACCTTTGCGTAACCTGCCGGACGAGGCGACATCGGGAGTTGTTGACGACACCACCCTGGCTAAACCCCCACCCTCTGGATACCGGCCTTCGCCGGTATGACGGTTGTGCAAAGGTCTCGTCAAGGGAGAGGGGGATCGGGACCGGCGGAGAGGAGGGCTAGCCCCTTCTTGTGGATCATTGCCGCTGTGTAGCCTGCCCTGGCTGCGGCCTTGTCGCCGTATATGTAGACGAGGGCGTTGTAGCCGTAGGTGTGCTGTCCGAAGGCGTCGTCGTCGGGGGGATCGGGGACCCGACAGCTCGGGCAGGGATCGGAGGGCTGGCAGGTATCGTCCTCGGAGTGGACGGCGGCCCTCTGAGCCTCTATCTGGTCGACTTTGTAGTCCAAGACAGCCTGGTTGGAGGCGCTCTTGGTCTCGTCGTCTCCGAATATGTGCACGAGGGCTTTGTGGCCGTACGTGTCGCGGTCGTACTCGTCTTCGCCGTAGATGGAGAAGTCGTAGGTGCGGTCTTCGGGGTACTCGAAGTGCGTCCACTCGGACTTCCACTTCCAGGTGGTCTCGGGCACCGGGTCGGCGCCCACGGCGCCGGTATGTGCGTCCGTGTCGCGGTAGGGGGCGGGCTGCGGCTTGGGCGCGTGGGCCGCGGGGTCGGGGCAGAGGGCTTTGACAACGTCGTAGCCCCGGTTGATGAGCACCTCCGCGGCCGAGAACCTGAAGTGCTGGTTGAAGCCTGTGCGTGTGCCCTGCATGACGTCGATGAAGAACCGTGCGATGTCTCTGCCGTCGTTGGTCTCCTGTTGGATGATGTCGGCGAGCTGCTGGGCGGCGGCATCCACGGCGGCGCCCACGGCGCCGGTGGGTAGGGGAGCGCCTTCGCGGGAACGACGGGGGGTGTTGTCTTCGGCGAGGGCTCGCGCCATCTTGGGGTTGATGATGGCGAGCTGACGCGTGGCCTCCATGCGGTGGCAGGGTTGGAAGTCGGGCAGCCGGCCCGTGACGGCGTTGATGAGGAACTGGGAGATGAGGTCTCCGCCGCGCGTGTGCTCTCGGACCATGCCGGTGAATTCGGGGCTAGAATCGAGCTTGATGAGCCGGTCGGAGGCCTGGAGCCGGTGGTGGGGCTTGAAGTCGGGGAGATCGCCGAGCATGGCCTGGGCGAGGAAGTCGACGATGAGCCTTCCGCCCTGGGTCTGCTCGTGGACGATGTCGGCGAGTGATGGGCCGACGGCGCCGGTGTGTAGGGGTGCGGTCTGGGTTGCAGGAAACATCAGTTCTATTATAGCGGATGTGTCAAGGGGTCTGAACTGTGATTCGTGTGATGGACATGATGGGGATGAGGGGGGGTATGGGGTGGCGGACTAGGAGTCTGTCCGAGAAACAATGTTCTAAACGATATGCGTCATTAGTGGAGTGTAAAGATGCTATTTACTCCACGACAAAGTCCAGATTGCTGTAAGCAGGTTATTGCGTGGCGGGTTTCGTCTCCAGGAACGAATCCTCGGACAGGCTCCTAGTCGCACGCTACCTCCAAGGAGGGCATTTCTCGTGGAGATGGCACAGCTAGGCGATGTTCACCCAGATGGCTTCATCATGTCTGTCTCAAGTGATGCTGCCCACATCACCTTTCTTCTATCCGTCCCACATCCTGAGGAAGACTCTGTCAATGAGTCAACGCCTCTTGTGACTGTGCGCCTTTCTTTAGAGAGAGCGAAGATACTGAGTATGGGCTTAGCGGAAGCAATCGTCCGGCGAGAGAAGGCTTTGGGATGTCAAGGGCGGAGAGAAATCAGGCCGTGTGGCGGAGCAAAAGTGTACCACTTGAGCGGCGATGTTCAGCGAAAATGTCCGCCTACGACGGGTGTCGTCGGGAGCCCTTAGTCGCAGCGAGGTTGGTGGAGCCTATGCGTCAGGGGAATCGCTGGCTGAGCGCGTGGTGACGGCCTGCCGGCTCTGCTTGAGGCGGTAGCTTTCGCCGTTCATCTCCAGGATGTGAACTCTGTGAGTGAGGCGGTCCAGCAGGGCGCCGGTCAGTCTCTCCGAGCCGAAGACCTCGGTCCACTCGTCGAAGGGCAGGTTGGTGGTGACCAGTACCGACCCCCTCTCGTATCTCTGGCTGAAGACCTCGAAGAGGAGCTCAGCGCCGGTCTTGGAAAGTGGTACGAAGCCAAGCTCGTCGACGATAAGCAGCTTGAGTCGGGCCAGCTTCTTCTGGAGGTTGAGCAGTCGCCGCTCGTCCCTGGCCTCGATCAGCTCGTGGACCAGCGAGGCGGCCGTGGTGAAGCCGACCGACAGTCCCCTCTGGCAGGCGGCGAGCCCCAGACCGAGGGCCACATGGGTCTTGCCGGTGCCGCTGTTGCCTATGGCGATGACGTTCTCCCGCCGGTCTACGTACTCGCAGCGTGCCAGCTGCATGGCCAGGTGCTTGTTCACCGACGGCATGGCCAGGAAGTCGAAGGTGTCGAGGCTCTTGGTGGCGGGGAAGCGTGCCGCCTTGATCCTGCGGTCAACCATCCGATGATGGCGGTCTATCAGCTCAAGCTCAGAGAGCCTCAGCAGGTAGCCTGGATGGTCGACGCCCTCGGCGGCGCACTGGCCGGCCACCTTGCAGTACTCCCTCAGGAAGGTGGGCAGCTTCAGCTCCTTGAGGTGATGCTCCAGCAGCACCGTAGACCTCTCGCTCACCGCCCGATCCCCGACATGAGCGCCATGTAGTCGCTGGCTGCTGTCTTCGTCACGGTGACCCTGGGCAGGTAGGGGTACAGCTCCAGGTCGAGTCTCTGGGGACGGCCCTCTATCCTGCACAGCACCAGGTGTTTGATGGCGTCGAAGCTTATGGCGCCGAGCCTGAGGGCATCACGCACGGCCTCGTACACCTCCTCCTTGCGGAAGTTCTCCACCAACCGCAGCACCTGTACGAACTCACGCTTGCCGCGCCTGCCCATCCTCGACTCCAGCAGTCTGCGCAGCATGCCGAACTCCTCCGGCAACTCCCACCCGGCCAAAGGAGCAGCCTGGTCCAGCGCTCCCGTCTTGCGCTCCAGCAGCGGCAGGTAGTGGACAGGGTCGAAGACGAAGTCGTCGCGTTCGTATGAGCGCGGATGCCGGGCTATCACCTCTGCCCCGCAGCTGATCACCACGTCACCCACATAGCCGCGCACCACCACCTCCCTGTGACCGTAGGCCACGGGCACCGAGTAGTCGTTGGTCCGGTACCGCACCAGGGACAGGGAGCTGACACGGCTCACGTGCTTGTCGCTGGCGTCGTATGGCACGGCGGGGAACGCCAGCAGGGCTTCCAGGTCACGCTCCATCCGCTGGCCTATCGTCTCCCTGTGCCCACGCAGCTGTCTCCCCATCCGTTCCAGGCACCTCTCCTCGAGGTAGGCGTTGAGCGCATCGAAGCTCGGGAACGACGGCACTGGCACCAGGAAGTTCCGGCGAGCATATCCCACCAGCCCCTCGACCTTGCCCTTGTCGTTACCCTTGCCGGGACGGCCGAACCGGATGCTCCTATAGGTGTCAAGGAGTGCTGTGGGATAGGGCTGAATTCCGTAGGACGGAGAAGACCTCGCGAGCCACATAGCGTTTGAGGCAACGGATGACCTCGGCCTTGCTCATTCCCTCTTTGGTGCGACGACGCATGTAGGTCTGGGTGCGCGGATCGTATCGAAGTCTGACGACAACAATGCGATGGAGAGCGGCGTTGGCCTGGCGGTGCCCACCTCGGTTGAGCCGATGCCGGTTGGTCTTGCCAGAGGAGGCAGGTATGGGATTGACTCCGCACAGGGAGGCGAAGGCAGCCTCGGAGTGGAGACGGTCCGGGTTACTCCCGGCAGCAATGAGGAGGGTCGCCGCCGTGTCTGGCCCTATGCCGAAGCCATCTACCAGGGCCGGGGCTGCCGTCCGTGTAAGTCGATCGAGCTCGGCCTCCAGGTCGTGGACCTCCTTGCTGAGCTGACGGTAGCGGCGGGCAAGGGAGCGCAGGGTGTATCTGGCCGCTGCCAGGGGACCATCCAGACGACCGGTGCGGAAGCTCTTGCAGCGCGTGACTAGGGCACCGGCAGCGAGACCATCGAGCGTTTCGCGAAGCTCGGCCGGGGCCGTGACAACCAGCGCCTTCATCTGGTTGATGGCCTGGGTGCGAGCCTTGACGGCCGAGTCCTTCGCGCTCTTGAGCATACGGATCATTTCGACTTCACCCTCACCTGACTTGGGAGTGGCATCGGCTACTCCGGCAAGCACGGCACGCGCTGCCATCTCCGCATCAGTGGGATCGCTCTTCCCCTTCCGGTAGCGGGTTGACCGGTCGGGCCGGTTAACCTCCACGACGGTATGTCCCCTACGCGTCAGGTAGCGGGTGACTCCAGCGCCATAGGAACCTGTGCCCTCAATTCCGAAGGCCTGAATCTCTCCCAGGCCTAGTGACCACCGCTCGAGCTCCTCATACCCATTGGTGGTCGCAACCGTGCGAAGCTCTTCCAGACGGACACCCTGACGGTCAATGGCCACAGCCACATGCTTGTCCTGGTGAGTGTCCACTCCTATGACCACCTGAACAGAACGACCGCCTTCTTGATCGACAACTCCCATCATCTCTACGGCCTCCTCTGGGATGGCGCCCTGGCTGGGTGAGCGGACAGGACTGCGATGGGACTTGAGCCAAGCTCCTATGAGGTCACTGCTCCCCAAACCGTTGGCACCTTATGGGCCATCTCCAGTTCGCGTCGACAGATCACGAGGAAGGCATCTCAGCCAGTCCCACTACGGGTCAGACCCAAACCGAGATGGCCCACACACATCATCGCAGTCCTCGAACAGGTAGTGCGACACCAGCTCCGAGAACACACGAGTACGCTGGCGCCGGCCGTCTCCCAGGATCCTGGCCACCGCCAGTCTCGTGTTGTCGTACAAGATGCTCCGCGGCACGCCGCCCAGGAACGAGAACGCCGAGACGTGACCGTCGCAGAACGCCTCGGTCGTCTCTGCGGGGTAGGCCTTGACGAAGCACGCGTCGCTGTGGGGAAGGTCCAGCACGAAGTAGTGGATGGTCTGCTCCACTCCTCCGATGACCGCCTTCGCCTGGCCGAAGTCGCACTGGGCATCACCAGGAGGATGGGAGAGCGGAACGTACATCTCGCGTGTCCGGCGCCGTCGCTCGCGCACGTAGTCCTTGACTATCGTGTACCTGCCACCGAACCCGTGCTCCGCTCTCAGACGGTCATAGATCCGCTTCGCCGTGTGGCGCTGCTTCCTCGGAAGACGCCGGTCCTCTTCCAGTATCCGGTCGATCACCCCGTGGTACGGGTCCAGCTTAGGGCGACGCGGCGGTGACTGTCGACGGTACCCGGGTGGCACCGAGTACTCCAGCATCTTGCGCACCGTGTCCCGGTGCAGCCCGAACACCCGGGCAGCCTCTCGCGTGCTCATCCCTTCCACCATGCAGGCCCGGCGCACTCGAACGTACAGTTCCACTTTGTACATCCTTCACACCTTCCATCGAGTTGCCTCCAACTCTATAGAAGGCGGCGGGTGGTCCAGTTTTGCAGCGCCACTCCCGGACGCTCACCCCCGCCTCGCCGGTCCATTATTACTCCGCCCTTTACACTTTGGGACCAGTGCAGATCAGCGAAGAGGCACAGGAACGGTTCCGGCAAAGCTTCAAGGAGTTCAAGGAGTTCGAGGCATGACGACTGCTGAATACAAGCTTGAGGCCGGTATTGAGGCTCTGTGCCGCTTCACCAGCCCAAAGAAGCCTACATTCGGATTGACTTGTCGACTCTCTGGTTCAGGCGACCCAGTCATAGCCCGCGAGTATCTGACCTTCTCTGGTCTTGTTGGGTCAGGGTTCGAACAGGTGAAACTGCCACCGATCCTCGATCCAACTTCCTTGTCCTTCTGGTTTCCACCCATAACTCCAGATGGAGAAGGTGGGGTGGACATCCACAGTGAACGTATGGTCGAAGGTCATCTCTACCCGATGTCTGTGGGAAGTATACCCTTGGTGGCTGTCAAAGAATCTGATGGTTCGATTACCTTATACGGTCTTCCGGCAGAAGATGGCTGACCTACCTCCCGAAAGCTATGATCCTCTATCACGTATACTCAGTGGTTTGTTGCGGAACCTCAGACCACTGACCAATACTGCCGATCTGCCCGTCTGCAATACTCGCATCCTGCGTGAGGATCACGGGATGCTTTGGAACCGCCGAGTGGCTGTTCACACCACCAAAGAAGGCGTGACCAACTTCAAGGCCATTAGAGATGACTAAAAGCTGAGACGACTCTACCTCGTAACCAGCAGCCATCCAAGCCTGTGACTCACAAACGCTCGACCCAGCACGGGAACGCTGGGGTCCAGCGAAGCGCCCGTACAGCGAAGTCCCAGGCCGCGAAGCAGCAGGTCTAAGTCGCTTCGACTTTTTGGTTCAGAGTCGGGACTTTTGGTTCAACCGGCAGTTTTGGTGCAAAGCCCGTCAAGGGAGAGGGGGTTACGCAAAGGTCTCCCTTCGGTGGGGAGAGGGGGTCGGAATTACGGCGTCCTGTCTAGCGCGGGCGCAAGTCAGCGAGACGGTCGCTCGCGCGGCGGACCTCGTCCGCGAAGGCCCTGATCCTGTCGGAGTCTTTGACGCCCTGGGTCTCGACGCCGCTTGAGACATCCACGGCCCATGGCCGGGCTGTTTCAAGCGCGAGGCCCACGTTCTCCGGAGTCAGCCCTCCAGCCAGCATGCAGCGGCCGGCGTCGGAAACGGCTCGAGCTATGCTCCAGTCGAAGGTAAGTCCGGTGCCGCCCAAAGAGCCCTTCCGATGAGTATCGAGCAGGGCCATGTGACCGGCAGAGACGACCTCTGCCACGGCCCGCCGGGTCGAGTCGATGGTCGTCTCTCTGTCGCCCCCGTCGCGCACCTTGACCATCTTGACAATAGGGACTTCAACAGCCTCCCAGTACCCTGACGGCTCGTCGCCGCACAGCTGTACGAGGTCCAACCCGCAGTGGCGTGCGATGGAGTTGACCTCGTCGACCGGCTGGTCTGCAAAAAGCCCCACGACTCTAGGCAAATCGACGGCCCTCAGCCCCCTGAACTCCTCGATGACCTTCCGCGCGTGCCCTGGGGACACCTGTCGTCGAACGCCGGGGACGAAATTGAAGCCCATGAAGCTCGCCCCGGAGTCGGCGGCGATCAGTGCATGATCAAGCTCACGAAGTCCACATATCTTGAAGCGCGTCATGTCGAAATCGCTGCCTGATTCGGACGAGCGGAAGGGCGGGTTTGAAACCCGCCCCTACGGCATGATGCGCTGGCACGGCCTGATTCTGGGGATGGGTTCCGGCCCCGTATCGCGCACGAGGCAGGCTGTGCGCCGAATGACGGGGATGGGGATGGATTCCCGCTTTCGGAGACCTTTGCACAAACCGTCGCACCGGCTAAGGCCGGTATCCAGAGGGGTGGGGGCTTAGCTAGGATGGTGCCGTTTGCAACTCCCGACGTCGCCCCGTCCGGTAGGTTACGCAAAGGTCTCCTTTCGCGGGAATGACGGAGGTGGGGAATTATGGTCATACCAGACCTCTGAGCCTTGCGCCGGGGTCGGCGGCTGTCACGAGGGCCTCACCGACCAGGACCGCGTGGGCGCCCGCGGCCCCGACGCGTTCGATGTTCTCCCGGCTGCTCACGCCGCTCTCGCTGACAACGATCTTGCCGGCCGGGACGGCGGGCGCAAGGCGCTCCGTGACCTCCAGGTTGGTCTTGAAGGTCCGAAGGTCGCGGTTGTTGATCCCGATGATCTCGGCGTCGACTGCGAGGGCCTGCTCGAGCTGGGCCTCGTCATGCACCTCTACAAGCGACTGCATCCACAGCTCTTGCGTGAGGGAGCGGAGCTCTTCGAGCAGGACGGGGTCGAGCATCGCGACGATCAGGAGGACCGCGTCCGCGCCGTGGGCGCGGGCTTCGTAGACCTGGTACGGATCGAAGACGAACTCCTTGCGGAGGACCGGGATGCCGCGAGGGTTGACTACGGCGTGAACGGCCTCCAGGTCTTCGATGCTGCCCTGGAAGTGGTCCCTGTTCGTGAGCACGGAGACGGCGGCCGCTCCGTTGTCGGCGTAAGAGGAGGCCAGGGCCGCCGGATCGAGGTCGGCCCGGAGCAGCCCTTTGGCCGGGGAGGCCCTCTTTACCTCCGCGATGACGCGGACGGAGTCGCTCCAGAGCGCTCCGGCTAGGTTCAGGGGCGCCTTCGTCTCCCGAATTCGCCTCTCGACCTCCGACAGCGGCACGTCGGCCTTCAGCCGGTCCAGCTCAATCTTCTTGGCCGCGACGATTTCGGTCAGGATTTCGGCCACGTGACGGACTACTCCAGCCTCTGGCTTAGCTCGACGAGGGCGTCCAGGACGGCCCCGGCCCTGCCGCTGTCGATCGACTCTGCGGCAAGGGCGGCGCCTTCCTTCAGAGACGAAGCTGCGCCGGCGGCCAGCAGGGCGGCCGCGGCGTTCATCAGCACGATGTCTCGGGCCGGGCCGGCCTCGCCTGCTAGTACTCCCCGGAGAACGGCTACACTCTCCTCGACACTTCCCGCCTTTACCGACGCCGCCGATGTCCGGCTGAATCCGAAGTCCTCGGGCGAGACGGCGTACTCGGTAACCGAGCCCGCATTGAACTCCCAGACCCTGGTCTCGCCGCCGATGGTGATCTCGTCCAGCCCGTCGTTGCCGTGCACGACAAGGGCTCTCTTGCTTCCGAGCCTGCCGAGGGTCTCAGCCATCTTCCGGCCCATGGCGGGATCGGCAACACCGACTACCTGGGCGTCCGCGCCCGCCGGATTGGTCAGCGGACCAAGGATGTTGAACACCGTGCGAATGCCGATCTCGCGCCTCGGGCCAGCGGCGAATCTCATCGACGGGTGGTACCTCTGGGCGAACATGAAGCCAAGCCCCGCGTCCTCGATACACCGCCCGACGCTGTCCGGGCCAAGATCGATATTGACTCCCAGCCCCTCCAGGACATCGGCGCTGCCGCACGCTCCCGACATGGCCCTGTTGCCGTGCTTGGCGACTTTGACCCCCGCGCCGGCCGCCACGAACCCGGCCGTCGTCGAGACGTTGAAGGTGCCGGACGAGTCGCCGCCGGTCCCGCAGGTGTCGACGACGGGGCCGGCAACCTCGACGCGGAGAGACTTATCTCTCATCACGCGGGCCATGCCGACGATCTCGTCGACAGTCTCGCCCTTAACGCGGAGAGCGGTAACGAATGCCCCGAACTGGGCGGGAGTGGCCTCGCCGCTCATGATCTCGTCCATCACCTGGGCGGCCTGATCCTCGGTGAGGGAGCCGCCTTCGGCGACTGTCGATATAGCTTCTCTGATCATTCGTTCCTCCGTGGTTCTGCAAGACCTGGATTCCGGCCTCCGCCGGAATGACGGATGCAGGTTAGGGCACGGCGCGGCCTGCCATTACGCCGGTGCATCGCTCGTTGTCCACCGCCACCTGACCGTTCACCAGAACGTAGGGGATGCCCGCGGGCGGCTGCGTCGGATCGTCGTAGGTCGCGTTGTCGATCACCCGGTCGGGGTCGAAGACGACCAGGTCGGCGAAGTAGCCGACCTCGACGCGGCCGCGTTTAGTCAGGCCGAACCGCCGGGCCGGATTGTCGGTCATCCTCTGGACAGTCTGTTCCAGGCTCATGACATTGAACTGACGGCGGAGACGGCCCAGGAAGCGGGGGAACGTCCCGTAGGCCCGCGGATGCGGTATGTTCCCTATGGGAATGGAGTCACTTCCGACCATGTAGTCGGGCCTGGACAGGAAGTCCATGGAGTCGCGGCTTAGCTGCTGCCAGACGGCGACGCTGTCTGGCGGGGCGCCGCGATAGCCGAGCTTGAGGTCGTTCTCGACCAGTAAGTCGAGCGCCGCCTCGCTCATGGAGACGCCCCTGGCCTTGGCGATGTCTGCGATGCTCATACCTTCCAGCTCGGGGGTGAGAGGCGAGTACGATATCACGGCATCGCCGAGACTCTCGCGGCTCTCGAAGTGATCGACGAGCTTCCGTTTCTCCGAGGGGTCGCGGAGCCTCTCCAGCGCCGCGTCCGGGCCGCCGACGTGCATGTAGCTCGGCAGCATGCTGAGGACGAAGGTGCATCCGGACGGGTAGGGGTAGAGCTCCAGCGTGCAGTCGACGCCCTCGGCCTTGGCCTTGTCGATGAGCTCCATCCTCTTCGCAACCTGCCCATGGCTGCCAGGCGCGGTGCGGTAGTGGGAGAAATGGACGCCGACGCCCGACTGCCTGCCGATCTCCAGCGCTTCGGGGACTCCACCCTCGCCGCCGAAGGAGCGCTCTTTGTGGTTGGTGCGGAGATGGGTCACATAGACGCCCCCAGCCTCACGGGTCGCCGTGCACAGCTCCACCATCTCGCGCGTGTCGCTCCACGAGTGCGGGAAGTAGGCGAGACCGGTCGCGAATCCAACGGCGCCCTGCTCGATGCCTTCCTTGATGAGCCGCTTGGCCTTCTCCAGCGCCGCCCCAACAAGCGGCTCATCCTCGAAGCCCAGGGCCTCCAGCCGTACGGCGCCGTGGGCGACGCAGTAGGCGGTGTTGATCGATACCTTGCCGTCGTAGTGCGAGCGGAAGGCGGCTACGCTGCTCATATCCAGGCCTTCGGGAGGCTCGCCGAGGATTCCCGATAGGTAACGCCTGTAGGTGGCGTAGTTCTCCGCCGACAGCGGCGCATACGACAGCCCGTCTTGGCCCAGTATCTCGGTCGTTATGCCCTGGCGCAGGCCGTTGGCATGCTGCGGGTCCCATAGCAGGATGCCGTCGGAGTGCGCGTGGGTATCGATGAAGCCGGGGCACACGGCCAGCCCGGTCGCATCCACAACGCGCCGCGCCCCGGCGCGCGAGAGGTCGCCCACAGCCTCGATGCTGTCCCCCTCAATTCCTACGTCGGCCCGGAAGCCAGGCGCGCCGCTCCCGTCCACTACCGTTCCGCCCGATATCAAGACATCGAACATTGCTTGCTCCTTCACATTTCCAGAAAGTTGCTGAGCAGGTCCTTGCCGACCGGGGTCATGATGGACTCCGGATGGAACTGTATGCCCTCGACCGGATGAGTCCTGTGCCGCACGCCCATAATCATACCGTTGTCGGTCCGGGCGGTCACCTCCAGCTCATCGGGAAGATCATCGTCGTAAATGGCCAGGGAATGATACCTGATGGCTTTGAAGGGGTCGGGAAGACCCTTGAAGACCCCTTTGCCGTCGTGGTGAATCAGCGAGGTCTTCCCGTGCATGATCTCGCCCGCGCCTCCGACGGTCCCGCCATAGGCGTGGCCGATGCACTGGTGGCCCAGGCAGACTCCCAATGTGGGCGTCGTCGGGCCGAACCGGCGCAGGACATCGTTGGAGATGCCGGCCTTCTCCGGCGTGCATGGCCCGGGGGAGATGACGATCTTCTCAGGGTCCATGTCCGCGATCTCCTCCAGCGTGGTCTGATCGTTGCGGACCACCTCCACCTCAGCCCCCAGCTCGCAGAGATACTGATAGAGGTTATAGGTGAAGCTGTCGTAGTTGTCGATGAGTAGTATCAAGGCAACCTCTCTGTCTAGCCGGCGTGCACGGGCCGCGGACTCATGCGTCGATCTCCAGCTCGGCCTGGTCGATGGCCGAGAGGACTGCCGACGCCTTGTGAAGTGTCTCGTCGAACTCGAAGTCGGGCGTTGAGTCGTAGACGATTCCCCCGCCGGCCTGGACATGGGCGACACCGTCCTTGACTACGACGGTGCGGATCGTGATAGCGGTGTCCATGTTGCCTGAGAAGTCGAAGTAGCCAACGGCGCCGGCGTAGGCGCTCCGGCGGTCGGGCTCCAGTTCCGCGATGATCTCCATAGCACGTATCTTCGGCGCGCCGGAGACTGTCCCCGCGGGGAAGCATGCGCGGAACGCGTCGTAGGCGCTGTAGTCGTCCCGAAGCCGCCCGGTGACGTGGGACACGAGGTGGATCACGTGGGAGTAGCGCTCAACGTCCAACGCCTGCGTGACCTCGACCGTGCCGGGCTGGGACACTCTCCCTACATCGTTGCGGCCGAGGTCCAGCAGCATCACGTGCTCGGCGCGCTCCTTCTCGTCGTTTCTCAGGTCCTCCTCGAGCTGCCTGTCCTCTTCCTCGTTCGCGCCGCGCGGCCGCGTACCGGCTATGGGGTGGACCGCGACCTGTCCATCGACGACCTGGACGAGCAGCTCCGGCGACGCCCCAACGATCTGAAACCCGTCGAGGTTGAGGTAGTACATGTACGGCGACGGGTTGATGGCCCGGAGGGCCCTGTATATCTGGAACGGGTGCGCGGCAGTCGGGCGCGACATGCGCTGCGCCACGACCGTCTGGATCACATCTCCGGCGATGATGTATTCGCGGGTCCTCTCGACCATCCGGTCATACTCCTCGCGTGTCATGTTGAACCGCACGTCGGCTCCCGTGGCCTGGCCGATATCGGGCTCAGGGACTGCCGCCGGCCTTCGGAGTCTATCTACCATTTCGTCGATCCGCTCCGTCGCCTCCTTGTATCCCGTGGCTGCTCCGCTCGTGGTGTCGGTGTGGCTGACGACCTTGATCTTGTGCCGGACGTGGTCGAAGACGAGGTAGGTGGTCGACAGCATGAAGACCGACTCGGGAATGCCGAGCGGGTCGGGGCCGGGCGTCGGGAGGTTCTCGAAGTACCTGACGGCGTCGTAGGAGATGTAGCCCACGGCACCGCCATTGAACTTCTCCAGGTAGTCGACGTCGGCCAGCCGGTACTTCGAGAGCATCTCCTCGACCGGTCCGAGAGGATCGACCTCTCCGAGCTCTTCGCCGGGACCGGTCTTGACGACCCGCTGGGGATCGGTGCCGATGAAGCTGTACCGGGCGACGCGCTCGCCCCCTTCGACGCTCTCCAGCAGATAGGAGTAGGGGCCCCGCTCGACCTTCAGGTAGGCGGAGACGGGCGTCTCGAGGTCGGCGCTCAGCTCCCGGTAGACCGGCACCAGGTTGCCCCGGTCCGCCAGACGCTCGACCTCTTCCAGGGTAGGGTGGTACATCGACTGCCTCATTCCGTGATCAGGGGCGCGCGGGCAGGGTCAGCCCGACGCGCCTCTTCATCTCTTCCAGCTTCGGCTGCGACATCCCCTCCGCCTGCTCCGCACCTCGGGCCATCAGGCGGTCGAGCTCTGCCTCGTCGCTCACGAGGTCCTCGTACCGGCACTGAATCGGCATCAGGGCCTCTATCACGACCTCGGCGACTCTGGACTTGAGGTCGCCGTAGCCCCGGGCGTCGGCGAAGTCGGCCTCCGTCTCTGCCTCGGTCCTCCCGGTGATCACACTGTAGATTCCCAGGAGGTTGTTGACGCCGGCCCTATCGGGATCGTCCGAGAAGCGTATCTCGTTGCCGGAGTCGGTGACGGCGCGCTTGATGGACCGCTCGATCTCATCCGGGCTGTCCAGCATCCGCACAGCGTGTCCTCTGGCAGACGACTCGCTCTTGGACATCTTCACCGTCGGGTCGTCCAGCCCCATTACCCGAGCGCCCACCTGCGGGATCATGGCCTCCGGGACGACGAAGGTTTCGCCATAGCGGTGGTTGAACCGCTGGGCGATGTCTCGTGCGAGCTCCACGTGCTGGCGCTGGTCGTCGCCGACCGGTACCTCGTCCGCGTCGTACAGGAGGATGTCCCCAGCCATAAGCACCGGGTAGTCGAGCAATCCTGTCGTGACGCTCTCCTGCCTGGCGGTCTTGTCCTTGTACTGGGTCATGCGCTCCAGCCAGCCGACGGGCGTGACGCAGTTGAGTATCCAGCAGGCCTCGGCGTGGGCGGTCACGTGGCTCTGTACGAACAGGGTACTCTTCGCCGGGTCGATCCCCGCGGCGAGGAGCATCGCCGACATGGACCTCGTCTGGTGCGCAAGGACCGCAGGGTCCTGAGGCACGGTGATCGCATGCAGGTCAACGACGCAGAAGAAGTTCTCCTTCTCGGCCTGGCGCTCTGCCCAGCCCTTGATGGCGCCGAGGTAGTTGCCCAGGTGGACGTCTCCCGACGGCTGGATGCCGCTGAAGACCCTCCTGCGCGACCGCCTGGGTTGCGCTTCTACAGCTTCGGTCATCTCCGCGATAGTCATGGCCTATTCCCTTCCTGTCTTTTGAAGGCACAAAAAAAACCCGTCCACAAAGGGACGGGTAAAGTTCCGCGGTGCCACCCTACATTCGCCGCCGGGGCGTCCGGCAGCATCTCCGTGGGGCACGAAGGAGCCTGAAGGTTCCTCGATGCCCTGGGCTCAGATAACGGGGCCCTCTCCGCCCAAGCCTACGGTCCCGGCCAGCCGGGGCTTTCGGTTGGAGGCTCCCAGGTCCATTTGGTCTCTGCGCCAGCGCCGGATCCCACCATTTCCGGCTCTCTGAGGCCTCGCTGGAGACTTACTACTCCTGTTCACAGCCTGTGTTTATATGTTATGTCGCGAAAACAGAATAGGCGAGGGGAGGGAGGACTGTCAAGGGCGCGAGTGGATGCTCTGACACGGGGCACTAGCCGCCTGGAATGTGGCCGGTGGCCCGCAGGATCGTCTCCTGGACGAGGAGCTCATGGTCGAGGGACCGGTCGGGCTGTTTCTCGCCCCGGATGTCCTTCACGAAGGCCTCAAGCGAGGCGACGTACCTAGGGCGGGCCTCGAGACCGACGATCGACACGCCTGCCGGGTAGCCCCCGCGCGGCTCCGTCAGCGCGAGGCGAAGCGTGTCCGCCGGCTCCATGGGCTCCATTATGGCCGAGCCGACAGAGCCGTAGACCTCGAAGCGCCTGGCCGTCGGGGCCGGCTCCATCGCCGCGATGTCGACGATGGCCATGGCGCCGTGGTACTCGAACACGCCGAGGGTGTTGTTGGGAAAGCCTCTCGTCTCGATCACGTCCTCGCGAAGGAAGGACGTCACCCTGGAGGGCCGGCCGAGTATCCAGACGATCTGGTCCACCATGTGCGGGGCCAGGTCGTAGAAGATCCCGCCTGCCGGCAACCGGCTTGGGTCCTGGCGCTCGACCGGGATGTTAGTCGACATGTGGCCTCGTACCGCGAACACGTCCCCGAGGAAGCCCGACCTGGCCCATTCCGCAATCCGGGTGAAGCCGTCGTTGTAGCGGAACATGTAGCCCAGCTGGACCAAGAGGCCCTTCTGCCGGGCGCTGGCAACCACCACCTCAAATCGGGGATAGTCGGCGCCGGCCGGCTTGTCGTAGAAGACGTGCTTTCCGGCGGCAACGATCTCCTCGGTATGGTCGAGACTCTCCAGGTTGGAGCCCTCCGAGGATATCGCGACGACTGTGTCGTCCTCCAGCATCTCAGCCTTGTCGTCCAGCCAGCGCACCTGCGACCAGGGAGCTTCGGCGGACGACTCCAGCTCGCGGCGCCTGTCGACATCCGGCTCGTAGAGGCCGACCACCTCGACGTCCGGGTTCGCCAGCATGACGCTCAGAACCCCGGCAGCGTGGGCATGCTTGGTCCCGTACTGCGCCATGCGAATCTTACGAGAGGCCACAGTCTTAGCCCGAATCCACCGATGCGGAGCGGCCTTGGGGTTGGAACAAGGGGTGAGGGCCGTGGGACGCGACGGTCCGCGCTCGATTCCGATAAATGGGGCCGGTGGCGGCCTTTGGTTGTCGTTGGGGGCGCCGATGGCGGTCCTGGGCAGCGGCGCTGGGGCGGGGTCGGCGGGACAGCATGCAGGGGAAGACAATCGCGGACCGGGCCGGTGCGACTCTGTGGGTCGGTTGGGTAGTCTGGTGGACGTGTCAGGCGCCGTCGGTGCCGTCAGGCAGGCAATGGCAGGGCTCGCAATCGAGCCAGGGCGCGAGTGAACTGGGTTTCCCAAGGCCAGCCCTGTGGCAGATGCAAAGTGAGGCGGCGGGCCGAGCGGGTGAGCCGTCCGGCCAGGGAGAAGAAGCGCCGCCGGAGGGTCTTGGTGGTCACCACCCCCTCGTCCAGACCGATGCGCGCGGTCCAGCGGGCCAGGTTATGGGCCAGCACCTGGACGGCCAGCCATGCGCCGTTGGCGGGGAAGCGGCCCGAGGGGAGATGGTTGAGGCCGACGCCGTGCTTGAGGTCTCGGATAGCATTCTCAATCTCGGCGTGGCGGCGATGGTCGGCCTCCAGTTCCAGGGTTTCCCCGTCCCGGTCGGTGATGAAGCCGTGATAGCTGTAGCTGGCGAAGAGGGCCAGTTGGGAACCGGGCGTGGGCTTCACCCGCCGGACGATGAGCCGCACTGGGGCGGCTTCGGGCTCACCCTGGAAGGGAGTGTAGGTGGTCTCGGCCACGTCGGCGCCGCCGTCCATCCAGTAGGGGACGGGCGTCCAGTCCTCCTCGGGAATCGCCTCAATCAACTCCCTGAGGCGGGCGTGTTGGCGGATGGTGATGGAGAAGCGGACATCCATCTTGCGGCAGACGACGACCAGGGCGTGGGCATAGAAGCCGCTGTCGGCCCGCACCGTGAGTTGTCCTGTAGCCCCAGCATGGCGCACCCGGCCCACGGTCTCCCGCAGGAAGTGGGCGGCGCCCCGAACGGTGTTGGCGCGGCCCTCGCGCAGCCGAGACATCAGCACGTCGCCGGTGCCGGCGGCGATGGCCAGCAGCGGGTGATAGCCCCGCTGGCCAGTGTAACCATGGTGACGCGCCCCCTCCTTGGCCAGTCCGTAGGTCTCGCACATGGTGGAGTCCAAGTCGATGGTCAACGGCCCTTCGCCGGGTCCCGCACCAGCGGCCCAGGCCCGGGACAGCAACTCCCGGCTCACCCGATCCAACTGGCGGACGTGGCCCCACCGGAAGCTGCGCAGGAAAGTTCCCAGGGTGGATGGCGCCTTGACTACGCAGCCGATGGCGCCAGCTGTCCCGCCGGTACGCAACACGTCGGCGTCGTCAATGAAGTCGCCCCCAGCCAGCGCCGAGGCCACCAGGGTCAGCATCTTGTCTCCTGGGTTCGCTCGCCCCGGCGCGTCTCCCAGGTCGACGTGGCTGTCGACGACTTCACGCAGGCCCAGGTGCTGGGCTAGGGTCACCGGGAGGAGCAGCCCAGCATTGGCCACCAGGCGGTGGTCGTCGAAGGCGATACGGATGCGGTCGGGATGGTTGCGTGCTAGCATCTATCGGGTGCTCCTTGTTCTGGGGTCGGCTTTGCTGTTTCAAAACCATTATCCCAGATTCACAGGAGCACCCTCTTGCCGCTTCAGGACACTGACCCGACGCCCTCCTTCGGTGGATTCGGGCTAAGTCATGGCGCAATTCTAACAGCGGACATCGGCGCGTCAACCGGCGGTTCGGCACGTCTATTCGCGGAGGCCGGCCATGATCGCGGCGAGCAGATCCATCGTCTTGACGGCCTGGCCCAGATCGGCGGCCGGCGGACCTATGGGCCGTCCGCCCTTGACTGCGTCGAAGAAGTACCGGGCTTGCTCCACAGTGCCGTGCGAGCCGGTGTCTTCGATTTCGATTCGGCCACCGTCCTGGACAACGTACCCCCGCTGTACTCCCTCCAGGTACGCGGAGACATCTCGACCGTGCATCTCGTACCTCTCCAGCCGGGCGCCGGTGGTGTAGTTGGCCGTGATCTGGGCGACGCATCCGCTTTCGAACTCGACGAGCGCAGCGTGCACGTCCTTGTATCCGGAGAATCTCCGGCGGACAACGCTGTGCACCTGGGTCACCTCGGACGCGGCGAGCGCCCGCACCAGGTCGATGGCATGGATGGGGGACTCATAGAGCATGTTGTCCATGACATCGGGTGAGTATTGCCTGCGCGCCCCGACTTGGACCAAAGACTTGTGGAACGCGGCGACTATCTGCACGATAGGTCCTCTCGACTCCACGATCTCACGGGCGGCGGCGACCATGGGGTGGAAGCGCCGGTTCCAGGCGACCATTCCGAGCGCGCCGGTTGCGGCGGCCGCGTCCCTGAGCTCCTCAGTCTCTGCCGTGCTGAGTCCGGGCGGCTTCTCCAGCATGGTGCTCACGCCGCGGCGGAGACAGGGCAGCGCCGCTACGGCGTTCAGGTGCGGGGGCACTGCGACGATGACCGCATCCAGCGTCTCCGCATCGAGCATCTCGTCGACTGCGGCGTAGGACCCCTCCGGGGCGTACCTGGCCGCGGCTGCCCTGCGCGATTCGTCGGCGGGATCGCAGACCGCCGCCAGCGTCACGTCGTCGAAAGCGTCTATGGCGGCGAGGTGGTTCAGGCCTCTGGGACCGACACCAATAACCGCGACCCTGAGATTCGGCATGTCAGACCTCCGGACTCAGTGTACCGAAATCTTTGAAATGACGGGCAGTAATGGAGGGGTTGGATTTGGGTTCTACAACGACAGGGCGGGTTTGAAACCCGCCCCTACCAGGTCATAGTCTCGTAACCCTTCAATACCAGGGTGTTGAGCCCCTAGAGTCCCTTCTACCTGGCGGGAGAAGGGACTGGGCGGTCTGCTACAATCGCTCCATGCCCAGCTACGGCGTCACTCTCCTGTCCGGCGGACTTGACTCCACCACCGTGGCGGCCTACGCGAAAGACCGCGTCGACAACATGTCGGCGATCACCTTCCACTACGGCCAGAGCCACTCCAGGGAGGTCGACTGCGCGGCACGAATCGCGGGCATCATGGGCATCGAGCACAAGCTCCTCGATATCTCCTTTCTCTCGGATGTCGCCTGGTACTCCGCCCTGACCAACCCCGACCAGTTCCCGGCGCCGTCGGGACGCTCCGGCGAGGAGATCGGCCACGGCGTCCCGATAACCTACGTCCCTTTGCGCAACACCATATTCCTGTCGCTAGCGGCGGCCTACCTGGAGAGCCGGGTGCTGTACGCAATCGAGGTCGAGAGCGTCGACGCCTCGGAAGTGGCGGCCTCCGTGTACGTGGCCCCCAACGCGCTCGACTACAGCGGCTACCCCGACTGCCGCCCCGAGTTCTACGAGAGCATGAGGCGGACGATGGAGCTGGGCAGCAAGCTATGGACCGAGTACGGGGTGCCGATCAGGATCGAGACTCCGATCATCGACCTCACGAAGGCCGAGATAGCGACGCTCGGAACAAGGCTCGGGGCGCCGCTGGAGCAAACCTGGAGCTGCTACGAGGGCGGCGAGGTCCCCTGCGGCTCGTGCGACAGCTGCATCCTGCGAGCCAGGGGGTTCGCCGAGGCCGGCATGCCCGACCCCCTGCTCGTGAGCCTCGGCAGGGCCTGAACGTGCTTCGGGTGAGCCGGATGCCTTCGGGTGAGCCGGAGATATTCCGGTCGATCCAGGGCGAGGGCGTCTCGGCGGGGACGCCCTCGGTCTTCCTGAGACTGGGCCTGTGCAACCTCGCCTGTTCCTGGTGCGACACGAAATACACATGGGACTGGGCCTCGTACGACTACGACGAGCAGGTGATGCTGATCGACGAGACGGAGGCCGAGCGCCGGATACTTGGCTTCGACCTCCCGCACCTGGTCATCACCGGGGGCGAGCCCATGATTCAGCAGGCGGCCCTGGCGCCTCTGGCGACGTCGCTGAAGGGCAGGGGGTTCTCCTGCGAGTTGGAGACGAACGGAACGCTGGCGCCGGTGCCGGAGATGGTCGAGGCGGTGTCGCAGTGGAACGTGTCGCCGAAGCTCGACAACTCGGGCAACCCGCGTGGCCGCCGCGAAGTCCCGGAGGCGCTGTCGGCCTTCCGCAAGATTGACTCCGCGTTCTTCAAGTTCGTCGTCACCGGGCCCTCCGATCTCGACGAGGTGTCCGCGCTGGTCGAAAGGTACGACCTGCCATCGGAGCGCGTCGTCCTGATGCCGGAGGGGACCACGGCAGACGTCGTCAACGAGCGCGGCGCATGGCTGGCCGAGGCGTGCGCCGAGCGCGGATTCCGCTTCTCGACCCGGCTCCACATCCTGCTGTGGGGAGACAAGCGGGGGCGGTAGAATGGGGATGAGAGTCGCCGGTCTGACGTTAGTGTTGCTATGTCCGACATTGTTCGCAATCGTCGTCTGTGAAGACGAGGAGCGATCGCCAGTGTCTGATTATGCGGCGGAGTGGGGATACCACGGGCCGCTAGGGCCGCAGAATTGGGCCTCGCTGTCTGAAGAGTACACAGCCTGCGGCGACGGCAAACAGCAGTCTCCGATCGATATCACCGGATATGACGAGGGAGACGCCGAGCCCATTTCGTTTTCCTACGACACGGACGCGACAGCAGTGCGCAATGACGGCAAGGCCGTGTATGTCGACTACGCGCCGGGCAGCACTCTAAGTGTCGGTCGGCGAACCTTCGAGCTGAAGTCGGGACACATTCACTCACCCTCGGAGCATCGAATGGACGGTGTGAGCCTCGCGGCGGAGCTGCATCTGGTACACACGGATGCGGATGGACAGATGGCAGTAGCGGCACTGCTGTTCAGACTGGGCGAGCCCAGCCCCACGGTGCAGGCGATTCTCGATGCCGCCCCGGCTGTCGGCGGTACCGTCCGCGGCAACACTACCCTCAATGCAGGCGGTTACACGCCCGGCGAGCTCGGCTACTACCGGTACGACGGCTCACTGACGACTCCTCCGTGCTCTGAGCCGGTCGAATGGTACGTATTGCGAGAGCCGAAGACTATCTCGCCGGAACAGGTTGCCGACCTACAGGCGCTGAGCAGCGGTCCCAACAATCGTCCCATCCAACCCGAGAGCACCCGCGTGATAGTAGCCGTCGGAGCGTCTTAGAGAGCGGCAAACGGGACTAATGCGACGGTCACTTGGACAAACAACACCTGCGTTCCATATTCAAGGGCGTGGTTCTTGGCATAGTCTCTTTTCTGATTGTCAAACTAATGCAGCTATTGTCCACAGGCCACCGAGCGGGTAGATCATGTTTACTGACCTAGGGATGGTCTGAATAAGTCCGTGGACTGCAGTTCCACACATAGTGAATTAAGCCGTGCTGATGGGTTATTCAGAGCATCCCTAGGCATTTTTCTCTAGTGCCTGGATCGATGTCCTGCCGGGATGCACTGCTTGGGGCCACACTCGAGAGGAAGCGCTCTTGGCGTTGCAGGACGCGGCGGATGCATACATCGAGGACATGGAGGATGCGGGGGGAAACATCCCCGATCGCGGGCTTGAGATCGTGGAGGCTCCCCTAGTAACTGTGGCTCGATGATTCCGCCTCCCCACATCCTTCGACATCTCAGAGGGGTAACCGCCCGCAACTTCATCCGGGCACTGGAACGAGATGGTTCCATATTAGGAGAGGCTTGACGAACAGAACATAAGTCTGCATAATGAGAAGAGTCGCCCTAGACGCCGAGGCTGAAGCCCACACTCCGGCAATGGAAAATGAGACAGTTTCACAGAAAATCGCGGCCCCGCCCGAACAAACCCGCCCCGACTAGCTACAATCAGGTGTCTCGCATGTGTCTCGGAACTGTTTCACAACCGTCTCATAAGTGACTCATAGCTGTCTCGCAATTGTCTCTCGTGTCTCACGGCCCTCTCCCGCCAAGGAGAGGGGGCAAAGGGGCAAGAGGCGGCCTTGACGCTTGACCCCGCCGACATATAATGAGGCGCATTCCCGCGTAGTCGAGGCCAACGTCCATGCCCAAGTTCGCAGCCAACCTGTCCATGATGTTCAACGAGGTCGGATTCTTGGACCGGTTCGACGGGGCAGCGCGCGCGGGGTTTTAGGGGTGTCGAGTACCTCTTCCCGTACGACTATGACAAGGACGACCTGGCCGAGCGCCTGCACTGGTACGAGCTGACCCAGGTGCTGCACAACCTGCCCGCAGGCGATTGGGACGCCGGCGAGAGGGGCATCGCTTGCAATTCCGACCGGGTCGGGGAATTCCAGGACGGCGTAGGAGCGGCCATCGAGTTCGCGACGGCATTGAAGTGCCCGCAGGTCAACTGTCTCGCAGGGATCCCCCCCGAAGGCGTCGACCCTGAGAGGCTGCGTGAGACGTTCGTGTCTAACCTGAAGTTCGCCGCCCCCAGGCTGCAAGAGGCCGGGATCAAGCTGCTGATAGAGCCGATAAACACCCGCGACATACCGGGCTTCTACCTCACTAACACCTCTCAGGCCCGATCGATCATCGGGGAGGTGGGCTCCGACAACCTTGGGCTGCAGTACGACGTGTACCACATGCAGGTCATGGAGGGAGATCTCGCCCCGACCATCGAGGGCAACCTGGGACCTGATAGAGCACTTCCAGATCGCTGACACACCCGGCCGCCACGAGCCGGGTACAGGCGAAATCAACTACCCCTTCCTGTTCGACCTCATAGACCGCACGGGGTACGAGGGCTGGATAGGCTGCGAGTATAAGCCAGCCGATACGACCGAGTCGGGGCTGGACTGGGTGAGGCCGTACCTCGACAGCCTGTAAGAGGGTGTTTCGAGGACCTTCCCTAGTGGTAGGGAAATATCAGAGTCGAGGAGGGGTCGGTTCCCGACAGCTCTATCTTCACCCTCACCTCAATCCTCTCCCGTCAAGAGACCTTTGCGTAACCTACCGGACGAGGCGACGTCGGGAGTTGTAAACGACACCATCCTAGCTAAGCCCCCACCCCTCTGGATACCGGCCTTCGCCGGTATGACGGTTGTGCAAAGGTCTCGTCAAGGGAGAGGAGGCTCTGAGAGAACAACCCCTCGCAAACGCCTGTAAGCCCGAATCCACCGATGCGGAGCGGCCTTGGGGTTGGAACAAGGGGTGAGGGCCGTGGGACGCGACGGTCCGCGCTCGATTCCGATAAATGGGGCCGGTGGCGGCCTTTGGTTGTCGTTGGGGGCGCCGATGGCGGTCCTGGGCAGCGGCGCTGGGGCGGGGTCGGCGGGACAGCATGCAGGGGAAGACAATCGCGGACCGGGCCGGTGCGACTCTGTGGGTCGGTTGGGTAGTCTGGTGGACGTGTCAGGCGCCGTCGGTGCCGTCAGGCAGGCAATGGCAGGGCTCGCAATCGAGCCAGGGCGCGAGTGAACTGGGTTTCCCAAGGCCAGCCCTGTGGCAGATGCAAAGTGAGGCGGCGGGCCGAGCGGGTGAGCCGTCCGGCCAGGGAGAAGAAGCGCCGCCGGAGGGTCTTGGTGGTCACCACCCCCTCGTCCAGACCGATGCGCGCGGTCCAGCGGGCCAGGTTATGGGCCAGCACCTGGACGGCCAGCCATGCGCCGTTGGCGGGGAAGCGGCCCGAGGGGAGATGGTTGAGGCCGACGCCGTGCTTGAGGTCTCGGATAGCATTCTCAATCTCGGCGTGGCGGCGATGGTCGGCCTCCAGTTCCAGGGTTTCCCCGTCCCGGTCGGTGATGAAGCCGTGATAGCTGTAGCTGGCGAAGAGGGCCAGTTGGGAACCGGGCGTGGGCTTCACCCGCCGGACGATGAGCCGCACTGGGGCGGCTTCGGGCTCACCCTGGAAGGGAGTGTAGGTGGTCTCGGCCACGTCGGCGCCGCCGTCCATCCAGTAGGGGACGGGCGTCCAGTCCTCCTCGGGAATCGCCTCAATCAACTCCCTGAGGCGGGCGTGTTGGCGGATGGTGATGGAGAAGCGGACATCCATCTTGCGGCAGACGACGACCAGGGCGTGGGCATAGAAGCCGCTGTCGGCCCGCACCGTGAGTTGTCCTGTAGCCCCAGCATGGCGCACCCGGCCCACGGTCTCCCGCAGGAAGTGGGCGGCGCCCCGAACGGTGTTGGCGCGGCCCTCGCGCAGCCGAGACATCAGCACGTCGCCGGTGCCGGCGGCGATGGCCAGCAGCGGGTGATAGCCCCGCTGGCCAGTGTAACCATGGTGACGCGCCCCCTCCTTGGCCAGTCCGTAGGTCTCGCACATGGTGGAGTCCAAGTCGATGGTCAACGGCCCTTCGCCGGGTCCCGCACCAGCGGCCCAGGCCCGGGACAGCAACTCCCGGCTCACCCGATCCAACTGGCGGACGTGGCCCCACCGGAAGCTGCGCAGGAAAGTTCCCAGGGTGGATGGCGCCTTGACTACGCAGCCGATGGCGCCAGCTGTCCCGCCGGTACGCAACACGTCGGCGTCGTCAATGAAGTCGCCCCCAGCCAGCGCCGAGGCCACCAGGGTCAGCATCTTGTCTCCTGGGTTCGCTCGCCCCGGCGCGTCTCCCAGGTCGACGTGGCTGTCGACGACTTCACGCAGGCCCAGGTGCTGGGCTAGGGTCACCGGGAGGAGCAGCCCAGCATTGGCCACCAGGCGGTGGTCGTCGAAGGCGATACGGATGCGGTCGGGATGGTTGCGTGCTAGCATCTATCGGGTGCTCCTTGTTCTGGGGTCGGCTTTGCTGTTTCAAAACCATTATCCCAGATTCACAGGGGCACCCTCTTGCCGCTTCAGGACACTGACCCGACGCCCTCCTTCGGTGGATTCGGGGTAAGGCGCGGTAACCGGCGATTGTCCCTGCTATACTGTGCCGATCCGGCGGGTACGCACGGGGGTCGTTGCGCTGGTCGTCCGATGTCAATGGACTGACGGCGTCTGGATTCCGGCCTCCGCCGGAATGACGAACCGGAAACTGGATTCCGGCCTAAGCCGGAATGACGGACTGGAGAGGGCGTGATGGCGACCAACGTCACCACCGAGATCGAACAGGTCAGCGAACGAGACAGGACGCTCCTCGAGGTCCAGGACCGCGTGCTGTGGCTGGCCATGAACATGGTCTACTACGCCAACAACGTGCGTCCGAGCCTGGATAGCGTGAAGGTGGGAGGCCACCAGGCATCCAGCTCATCGGTCGCTTCGATTCTCACCTCGCTGTACTTCGACTTCATGCGGGCGGGGGACCGGATTTCGATAAAGCCCCACGCTTCCCCGACCTTCCACGCGATCCAGTACCTGCTCGGAAACCTCGATCCTTCCTACCTGAAGACGCTGCGCGGCTTCCACGGGCTCCAGTCCTACCCCAGCCGGACGAAGGACCCGGACCCCGTGGACTTCTCCACCGGCTCTGTCGGGATAGGCTCGATCGCACCCAACTTCGCGGCGCTGTCCGACGACTACGCAAGGTCCCACGGCTACCTGGGCGAGGCCCCCGTGGGACGCTACATCAGCCTGCTCGGCGACGCGGAGCTTGACGAGGGCTCGGTCTGGGAATGTATCGCCGAGCCGGCGATGGCGGGCCTGTCCAACGTCCTGTGGGTGATCGACCTTAACCGTCAGAGCCTCGACCGGATTATTCCGGGCATCAGGGTGAAGGCCTGGCGGTCGATGTTCCGCGGGAACGGCTGGAAGGTCGTCGACGCAAAGTACGGAAAGAGGCTTCAGGCGGCCTTCCGGCAGCCCAACGGCGAGCTGCTCCGCACGGCTATCGACGACATGTCGAATGAGGTGTACCAGCGCCTGCTTCGCGTCTCGTCCGAGACCCTGCGGGAGTGGCTGCCGCGCACGAGCGCGTTCCCGGAGGACATGAAGCGGCTGATAGACCAGTGGGACGACCGGGAGCTTCAGGAGATAATCCGCAACCTGGGAGGGCACGACTTCTCGATGCTCAGGGAGGCGTTCTCTCAGGTGGATGTCTCCGACGGGCCGTGCGTAGTGTTCGCGTACACGCTGAAGGGATGGATGCTGCCGTCCATCGGCGACCCGCAGAACCACTCGGTGGTCCTGTCTGAAGAGCAGATGGCGGAGCTGAAGGGACAGTTGGGGGTGGCAGACGGCGATGAGTGGTCGGCGTTCGACCCGGATTCGGCGCCGGGCCGCCTCTGCGGCGCGACGGCCGAGCGGCTGCGAATGCCGGAGGGGAACGGGGCACAAGCGGCAAGCCTCGAAGTCCCTGCGTCCTTCGACCGCGCGTACCGCGGACAGATGTCGACGCAGCAGATGTTCGGACTGGTGCTCACGGACATCGGCAGAAGCCACCCCGATCTGGGGAAGCGGATCGTTACTGTCAGCCCGGACGTAGCAAGCTCGACGAACCTCGGCGGCTGGATCAACAGGGTAGGGGTGTGGCACCACGAAGAGACGGAGCCGCTGCCCGACGATGAGATCATCCGCGCTCTCAAGTGGGACACTTCCCGCCAGGGGCAGCACATCGAGCTCGGCATATCGGAGAACAACCTCTTCATGATGCTCGGCCAGCTCGGCCTCACGCACGAAATGCACGGCGAGCTGCTGTTCCCGCTCGGCACGGTCTACGACCCGTTCATCCGCCGCGGGCTGGACGCCTTCTTCTACGGCGTCTACTCCGGTTCGCGGTTCATCGTGATTGGCACGCCTTCGGGCATTACGCTGGGCCCGGAGGGCGGCGCCCACCAGTCGATAGTCACGCCGTCCGTAGGCATAGAGATGCCGGAGCTGGATTTCTACGAGCCCTGCTTCGGCAGGGAGCTGGAGTGGATCATGCTCTCCGCCATGGAGCAGATCCGGCTCCGGAAGCGGTCGACGTATCTGAGGCTGACAAGCTACCGGGTGGACCAGGGACTGATGCCTGTGCCCGACGACCCAGACGAACTCGAGAGGCTGCGGTCCCAGGTGCTCGCAGGTGCATACCGGCTCGTGGACAGGAGCGGCGAGCCCGACTATAGCCCCGGCGAGAACGTCGTCCACGTCATGACGAGCGGTGCGTTAATACCTGAGGTCGTCGACGCGAGCGGCCGGCTGCTGGAAGAGGGTATCTTCGCCAACGTGATCAACGTGACCGGCCCGGGGCCGTTGTACAGAAAGCACCAGGAGATAGCCAGAGCGTCCGTGAACGACATCGGGGACATGTCCGAGTTCATGTCGGACGTTGTGCCTGCGGAGGAGCGGAGCGCGCCGGTCGTGACCGTCGTGGACGGGCACCCGCACTCTCTGGCATGGATCGGCGGCGCGCTGGGCACCACGACCATCCCTCTGGGGGTGACCGAGTTCGGCCAGTCGGGCTCGCGGCCCGAGCTGTACAAGGAGTACGGAATCGACGCCGACAGCGTGATCGCAGCCGCCTTCGCCGCGTTGGGCATGTAGACACGTCCGCTCAGTCCCCTCACTCCAGCTCCCGTATCGAGTACGGGGAGGCTCTCTTCCACAAGGGCAGAGTGGGCCTATGGGAGGCTATATCCTTGACCAAGATGCTGGTAGTCCACGGCGCGGGCATGAACATGCGCGGAAAGGCGCAGGTGGAGCGGTTCGGCCCTCATACCCTCGAAGACTATGACCGCGCGATCACGGAGTACGCCGAAGAGCTCGGCATCGAGGTCGACATATTCCATTCCAACGTCGAGGGCCACGTTATCGACAGGTTCTACGAGGCGCACGACGGCGACATCGACGCGGCTGTGATCAATCCTGCCGGGTACACCACCGGACATCCGGCTCTGGCTGCCGCCATCGAGCAGGTCCGGTTCCCAACGATCGAGCTGCACGTTACGAACCCGACCGCACGGGGCCGCGTCTCCGAGATCGCCCCCGCCTGCAAAGGGTTGGTGTTCGGATTCGGCCTGTTCGGATACTACCTCGCCCTCCGCGGCCTCCTGGACCTGGTCGAAAGCACTCGATAGGGCGGCAGGTCGAGCGCCATGCTCGAATCCGCAGCCGCCGTTCTGCTTGCCTACCTGATGGGAACGTTCCCTTCGGCGTACGTGGTGGGACGTCTATACGCGGGCCTGGACATCAGGGAGCACGGGAGTAGGAACCCAGGGGCGCTGAACACGTTCCGACAGGTGGGCGCAAAGGCCGGTCTGGCCGTCCTGGTGGTAGACGGCGGCAAGGGCGCCGCATCCGTGGTCGTGGCCGAAGCGCTTGGAGCCCACGAATACGCGGTCTACCTGGCGGCGCTGGCGGTCACTCTCGGCCATAACTTCACGCCGATGCTGGGGTTCAGAGGAGGGAAGGGCGGCGCGGCCGTCTTCGGAATCTCGGCGGCGATGCTGTGGGGCATGACGGCCGTCAGCCTGGGATTCGGACTGGTGGTACTCGCGGCCACTCGTCAGGTCGTGTGGTCGATCACCGGAGCGTTCGTGGCGCTTAACGTCCTGACAATGGCTACCGGTCAGCCGACCGAGATGATCGCGCTATGCCTGCTGCTCTCGTTCATCGTAGCCGCAACGCACCTGTACAGGGGCCGTGGGCACCTCCTGCCCGACATTCGTCAGCGCCAATGGCGTAGGTTCATGAGGGCTGAGTAGGGGCTGGTGCTACATCTGACGTCAGCGTGTCTAAGCTAAAGACGAGCGCGGCTCCCTAACAGCCGCTTCTTCGCCTTGGTCAAGGTGGTGAGGACGTGGATAAGGGGGCTCGTCTTCCGAGCGACTATGGTCCCCTGGGCCAGCGCCCGCTTGAAGCCCTCAGGTGTACCGTCGAAGTCGGGCATCTCGACGTACGTCCGCCCCAGCTCCATCGGTGTATGAGCGTCGCTGACGCCAGAGACCAGCAGGCCGCGCTCCTCCGCGAGCTCTACCGCCTTTCGATTGTCGGCATTCAGGCTGTTCCGAGAGTTGAAAATCTCGACGATGTCGGCGTACGGCAGGACCTCGTCAATCCCCCGCGGTGTGATGACTGAACTGCGGAAACGGTCGTAGGGGTGCGGGATGGAGACCAGGCCTCCCTGGGACTTGATCAGCTTGACCGTCTCGAGCGGCGAGAGGCCCCGGGGGACAGCCTCCTCCAGGAAGAGCCCTGTTATCTCGCCGTCCGACGACCCGACCTCCTCGCCGACGATCACCCTGAACGGCGCGATCCGCATGACCTCTTTGGCGCCCTCGATCGTGTTGTGGTCGGTGACGGCTATACAGTCGAGCCCGACCTTGACGCAGCGCTTGACCAGAGCTTCGGGGGACATCTCCGAGTCCGGGGAGAAGCGGGTGTGCATGTGCAGGTCAACGCGCATCAGGCGGGAAACCCTGAGGACCGGCGGTCATCGTCTTCCAGCATGCGCATCTGCTCGCCGTAGGCTGTCCGAATGCGAGAGATACGCAGCTCGGCCGTTGCAAGCATCTCGCTGCAGACGCGCGCCAGCTTCGTCCCCTTCTCGAACAGACGGGTGGCTTCGGAGAGAGTAAGGCCACCCGCCTCCAGGGCCTTGACGGTCTTGTCGAGGTCAGCTAGCGCCTGCTCGAAGGTCAGCTCACCTTCGGGTTGCTGGGATGTACCGTCAGTAGTCATGCACCATGGAGTCTAGCACACGCCGTGCCTTCGGTTGCGGCATCGAGCGCGGTTGACGCAGGCCTGCGGCGTACATACACTTTCTGGCGGAGAGGGCAGGGAAGTGCCTCCCATTATGGAGGTTAGAAGATGCGGTTAGCCGTGGGCGCAGACCACAACGGTTACGCGCTCAAGAAGACGATGGCCGATTTGCTAAGGTCACTGGGACATGATGTGGTGGACGTGGGCGCCCATAATATGGACCCAAGCGACGACTACCCGGACTTCGCCGGGGCCCTTGCCCTGACGGTGGCGTCGGGCGAGGCGGAGCGGGGAGTCATGGTCTGCGGCAGCGGCGTCGGGGCGTCCGTGGCCGCAAACAAGGTCCGCGGAGTCCGGGCGGCGGTCTGTCATGATACCTACTCAGCCCACCAGGGCGTCGAGCATGACGACATGAACGTGCTCTGCCTCGGAGCGCGAATCGTCGGTGAAGAGGTGGCGAGAGAGGCGGTGCAGGCGTTCGTTTCAGCCACGTTCAGCGGCGAGGAGCGCCACAGGCGGCGCCTCGAAAAGGTGCTGGCGATAGAGGCGAAGCAGGGGAGTTAGCCCGGCCTCCACTCGGCGCCGAAGAGGCAGACCACGGGCCTCTGGGTTTCTTCCGCCCGCTCAAAGCAGAGCGATATCCTGTCGACGTCCTCGTCCGTCTCCACCAGGTAGTACTCCAGCCCCCAGGCGTTAATAATCGGCTCCGTGAAGCGCGCGGCCGAATCGGGCGTCACGCCATGTCTGGTATATCCTCGGTAGCCGACCATTAGCACGACGGGAAGCGAGGAGTCAACCGCAAGGGACCGCACTGAGTCGCCCGATTCGAAGAGCCCTGTGTTCTGGATCAAGACGACGGGCTTCTTGCCGCCGACCCACAGGCCCAGGGCCACTCCGATGCTCTCGCCCTCGCGCGCCACCTGCACGAGGTGGAGCGACGGGTCGGCCATCATCTCCTCGTACAGGAAGCTGGTCTCGCTGTCCGGAAGCCAGACGACGTGGGTCACTCCATTTTCGTGGAGCTTGTCGAGAATCGCTCGCGGGTCAAGCTCAAGTTCGGGCATGGCAGTCCTCTCAGTATTCGGGGCGGCCTCATTATATGTAGGGGCCAGCGAAACGGCAACGAGCGCGGCATGCGGGATGGCGTGCCGAACGGAGACACTGCCGCGAGTTGGAGGTGGAGGCCGGTTCGGTTACAATGTCGGTACCGCGCGAGTACACCGTCCAGCCTGCTAGGGTGGCCTATCGTCGATGAGCATTCGACAGCTGTACGAGCTCCAACTGGTTGACTCGGACATTGACGTTCGCGAGCAGTCGCTGGCCGAGGTGCGGCGCCAGCTTACCGACGACGCCGAGTTGGTGGCGGTCAGGAGGCGCCTCTCCGAGCTAAGCCAGCGTCTGGAAGAACAGGCCCCCGCGCGGAGGCCCGTCGAGCTCCGCATTCGCGACATCGAAGATAGGCTGAAGACCGTAGATGCGCGGCTGTACGGAGGCTCCATCACCAATCAACGCGAGCTGGAAGCCCAGCAGGAGCAGCAGCACTATCTTCGGGAGCAGCACACGGCCGAGGAAGACCAGCTCCTCGAGATGATGGTGGCATCCGAAGAGACCCAGAACGAGCTGGAGGCGGCCGCGAGTCTGGCCGCGGAGATAGAGACGGGACGAAAGCAGGCCCAGCCGGAGCTTACCGCATCTGAGGAGGCCCTGAGCATGGAGCTGCGCGAGTTGGAAGCGGAGCGAAAGGAGGTCGCGGCACTGATCTCCCCATCCGATCTGGCATTGTACGACTCGCTACGCAAGAGCAGGGGCGGCCAGGCCGTCGCCAGGGTCGAGAGAGGAATGTGCCAGGGATGCCGCCTCTCTCTGCCCAGCACCGACGTCCAGCGGGCCAAGACATCGACGGGGCGGGTCCGGTGCAACAGCTGCCAGCGGATACTCTTCGTCCAGTGAACTCACGGTGCCGGGCGGCCCGGGCCGCGCGTTCTCGCAGGCGATGCTTGCCCTAGGCTACTACCGGCTCCGGGAGCCTGGCGTTCCTGTGGAGCGGCTCCAGGAGACCTTCTCGGAGTACTGCGACCTCTACCTGCATCAGCCCATCGACATGTTCGTCGACGTTGGGGACGGGCCGCCCTATCCGGAATACGCCCGGATGGTGAAGTACATGGAGGACTCGCCCAGTGACTTCCTGATAGTCGTGCCAGGCGCAGAGCACCTCGGCACCGACCTAGAGTCTGTCGCGCGCTCAGTGCTCAAGCTCGAAGGCGTGGGCGCAAAGGTAAGCTGCGCCGACGAGGACCTCCCGGACCCGCTCCAGAACGCGCTGGCGACCATCGGAGTCGAGAACGTCTCGCGAGACCGCAGCGACCGGATCAGAGACTCGATGCGCCGGCTTGCCATCGAAGGGCGCACCCTCGGCCGCCCACCCTACGGGTACCGGAGCGGGCCGGACGGCGTGCTGGAAGTCCATCCAGAAGAGGCGGAGGTCGTAAGGCTGGCTTACAGGCTGTATACGGATGACTGCCGAGGCCTCCGGCTCATCGCCGGCGACCTCAACGAGCGCGGCCTCACGACCCGCAGGGGTGGCAGGTGGAACGTCGCGACTCTGAGGGACATGCTGAGGAATCCCGCGTACGTCGGCACCTATACCAGGTTCGGCCTGCGAGTGCCGAAGAGCCACAAGGCGATAGTCGCGCCCGAGACGTTCCGTGCCGCCCAGGATGTCTTCAGGGCGCGGAGGCGCCGTGTCAGCGCTCCGGCGTCCGAGCCTTTCCTGCTATCGGGGATAGCCTACTGCGCAGAGTGTGGGAATAAGATGATCGGCGTGACCCGCAGGCAGACGTGGAGACGGAAGGACCGCAGCCGACACAACCGAATTTACAGGTACTACCAGTGCCAGTCCCGTAATAACCTCAGCGTCTGCCGGTACCACACTTGGCGAGCGGAGGCGCTGGAGGAGCGCACGCTGCGAATGCTCGAAGAGCTCCTGAGCGGCGAGGCGCCGGAGGACGCCGACCGCCGACGCTCCGAACGCGAGGGAAGACTCCGGGAGGCATCGGGGCAGCGGCTCACCAACGCCAGGCGTCGGTTCCTGCGTGCACTGCGAAGGGTCGCCACTGGGGAGGCCCCGACAAGGGACCTAACCGTCCACCTGGACGAGCTTGAGGCTCTGAGGCGCGCCGTCGACCCAGACCCCGACTCGCCGCCAGCGAATGCACGACTTACCCTTGGTAAATGGGAATCTCTCGACATCTCGGACAGACAGAACTTTCTGAGACTGCAGATCGACCGGATAGTAGTCGGGGACGATGCGGTGGAGCTGGTGGCCTGAGGGTGACTGCCCCGGCTCTTCGGTGCTAGAATCGAATTAGGGCCCGAGGTTGCCGGGCGGCCGCCCCGACTCGTCGGGGAGGAAAGTCCGAGCTCCCCCCAGGCAGGATGCCCGCTAACGGCGGGGCGGGGTGACCCGACGGAAAGTGCCACAGAAACATACCGCCCTTCCATTTCGGGAGGGTAAGGGTGCAAAGGCGGGGTAAGAGCCCACCGCTCCGGTGGTGACATCGGAGGCCAGGCAAACCCCATCCGGAGCAAGGCCTAATAGCGGGACCATGGGCGCCTGGGCCCGTCCCCGGGTTGGCCGCACGACCCTTCCGGCAACGGGAGGGCTAGATAGATGGCCGCCGCCGGCCGGTTATCGGGACGAAGCCCAACAGGTGTAAACCGTTGCCCGGTCCGGTACAGAACTCGGCTTACAGGCTGCCTCGGGCTCTTCGCTTCTCCCGCACGCTCCCCGTTAACACTCCTCTAAACAGGCGTTAACAGCCTGTTAATCCTCTGCCGCGTCCCTTTGATCTAATCTGGAGGCAACACAGAACTCAAAGGAGGTAAGGTCTCAGAGTTATGAACTCATCGCGTAGGAAACTCCGCACATGGTATACGGCGCCACTGATACTGGGTCTGCTTTCTGCCTTCGCGATCGCAGCCTGCGGCGACGACGAAGAGACGATTGAGATCGACGGCTCGAGCACCGTCTTCCCGGTCTCCGAGGCAGTCGCTGAAGAGTTCGGTAAGATTAACTCCAGCGTCCGCGTCAACGTGGGCGTCTCCGGCACTGGCGGCGGCTTCAAGAGGTTCACCGCCGGAGATACCGACATCTCGGACGCCTCCCGGCCGATCAAGGACTCGGAAGCTACCTTAGCCACGGAGAACGGCGTCCAGTACATGGAGCTCAAGGTCGGGACGGACGGACTCTCCGTTATGGTCAACCCCCAGAACGACTGGGCAGAGTGCCTCACGGTAGAAGAGCTCAAGAAGATCTGGGAGCCGGGGTCCACCATCTCGAACTGGAACCAGGTTAGGTCGGACTTCCCCGACAGGCCCTTGAGGCTATACGGCGCCGACACCGACTCCGGCACGTTCGACTACTTCACCGAAGAGATCATGGGTGAGAGCGGACTGAGCCGCTCGGATTACACGGCGAGCGCGGACGACAACGTGCTGGTGCAGGGCATCTCCGGCGACCGGAACGCCCTCGGGTACTTCGGCTACGCATACTACGCCGAGAACGAGGACAAGCTGAAGCTGGTGGCGGTCGACAATGGCGAAGGGTGCGTGGCTCCGACGGCGGAGACCATCGAGGACGGGTCGTACGCCCCGCTGTCGCGGCCGCTGTTCATCTACGTATCGACCAAGAGCCTTGAGCGGCCCGTGGTAAAGGCATTCGTGGAGTTCTACATGGAGCACGGCCGCGACCTCGTCCGTGAAGTTGGCTACGTTCCCCTCCCACCGGACGCCTATTTGAACGCTCTGACAGAGGTCAAGGGCTTCAAGTCCGGCAGTTAGGCCCGGCAGCAGACGGCGGTGTTGCACCTCCATCGCCCGTCTGCGCCGGCCTTTCTCTCATGTCGGGAGCGGCAGCTTGCGTGCGCATGCAGGCCGCCGCTCCCGACGAGAACGAGATGAGCATCCCCCGTCTGCTGACACGGAGCGCTGCCGAGGCCGTCGGGACCTTCGTCCTGGTCTTCGCAGCAGCCGGGTCCGTAATGGTCACGGAGCTCTCCAACAATCAGGTTTCCTCGCTTGTGCCCTCTTTCGGCTCAGGGCTGGTCGTAGCGGCGATGGTCTACGTCTTCGGCCCAATCTCGGGCGCACACATCAATCCGGCAGTTACCCTGGCCCTCGCCCTGAGCAAGCACATGCCCTGGCGCCACACGCCCGCTTACTGGGCCGCCCAGATCGCGGGCGCATCGGCCGCGGCGGGCACACTGCGGCTGATGCTTGGAAACGCAGCCGGACTGGGCGGTCACTCGCCGTCGGGCGGCAACTTGGAGTCACTGTCGATGGAGATTGTCCTAACCTTTATCCTTCTCCTGGTGATCAGCGCGGTCGTTGCGAATCCCAGCAGGCTCGGCAGTGTGTCGGGCGTGATTATCGGAGGGACGGTCTTCCTGGGCACGATGCTGGGGGAGTCGGTATCCGGGGGCTCGATGAATCCCGCCCGCTCCTTCGGCCCCGCTCTCGTTGGATGGACGTGGACGCACCATTGGCTGTATTGGGTCGGGCCCATCATCGGAGCGGCCGCAGGAGCGGTCTTCTACCATCGGCTTCATGCCGCCCACTCTGAAGAAGGAGACACGCGATGAACCGGGTGCTGTTCGTGTGCGTGCACAACTCGGGCAGGAGCCAGATGGCTGAGGCGCTCTTCAACCGGATTGCGAGAGAGAGGTCTCGAGGCGCACGCCGAATCCGCGGGCACCGATCCGGCGGAGGGTGTCAACCCGAGGGTGGCGCAGATCCTGTCGGAGATCGGGATTGACATTTCGGAGTCGAAGCCAAGTAGGCTCACGGACGACATGGTCGCGAGGTCCGGCGAGGTAACCACCATGGGCTGCGCCATGGACTCCGGGCAGTGCCCGTCGATCCGGCTGGAAAAGGTCGTGGACTGGCAGCTGCAGGACCCAAGTTTGATGGACATCGACGACATCAGGAAAATGCGTGAGACGGTACGCCAGAAGGTGGAGTCGTTATTGGACGACATCAATCCTAAACAGGAATAAAGGGAAGATCCACATGAACAACTGGATGAGCGCACTTGCGCATCACTACGAGAAGACCAGGGAACGCTACCCTGGCGAGAAGCTGCTGATCATGTTCGACATCGATGGCACGATCATCGATACACGGTACATGATTCTCCACGGACTCGGGCCGTGCTGCTGGAGCCGCGGGTCAATCACATCTGACTTCAACTTCCCGAACTGGCAGTACTACGGACGAGGCTCAGGCGAGAACGGATCAACCTACGAGTACTCGATGAGACGGATTCGGCAGTCGGCATAGTGATTGAGGGAGCCTATATTGTGACTGTATGCACAATGTTGACAGATCGCGCCGCATGCTCCTAGACTGTCGCGTCTACGGCAGGAGATGCCGTCCCATCTACTTTTACGAATCGTGTTGCCGTCTGAGGCCCTGCGGTTCGCGGCCAACCAAGGCAGACCGTGAAAAGGGAGGATGAACATGAAGAGACTGAGTAGCGCACCTATATTGATCGCCCTGTCGATGGTCCTGGTCTCTCTGGCCTGCTCGACCGAGACGGTTAAAGAGATACCCGTTGAGAAGATCGTGACCCAGGAGGTCGTGAAAGAGATACCCGTTGAGAGGGTGGTCGAGGTCGAAAAGGAGATCGTCAGGACCGTCGAGGTTGAAAAGCCCGTCGAAGTCATCAGAGAGGTGGTGAAGGAGGTCAGGGTTCCCGGCGAGACGGTGGTGGTCGAGGTTGAGAAGGAGGTCGTCAGGACAGTCGAGGTCGAAAAGGAGGTCGAAGTCGTCAGAACTGTCGAGGTCGACAGGCCGGTCATAAGGACCCAACTCGTCGTCGCCACTCCCACCGCTATGGCGATGATGTCCAAGGAAGGGACGATACCCGGCTCGAAGGTCGTCGTATCGCTGGAAACCATCGGCCAGCTTACTAAGGAGCCCAGGTCCCAGATCGCCCTGTACGGTTGTCGTCCCGGCTGCCTCGTCATCAAGGACGACTTCCTGTTGGTAGACGGCACGTATACCCTGCATCCTCATGTCATCAAGAGCTGGGAGTTCAGCGCTGACACGACGAGCTGGACTATGGATATGCAGGAGGGCATTAAGTTCTGGGACGGGAGAGACGCCACAATAGATGACCTGATGTGGAGCATCTTCGATGGCCTCTACCAGATGGACTCAGCGCCTCTCACCGGGGAGAAGCTGGACGGACGCCCGCTCCGCTGGGGGGTTTCCGCACCTTGGATCGACGCCGTCTCCAGGGAGATCGTCGACGACGACACCATAGCGGTCCAGTTCCCCGGGCCCACGATCGGCCTCGCGGTCAACTCGCTGACCACGAGGGTCGATAGCGGCGGATTGCGGGATAGCAAGACGATCATTGAACAGGGGTGGAAGCATTTCCTGGAGAACCCCAACTTCACCGCCGCATACATGCCGACCAAGGAAGTGGCGCAGGAGATAAAGGAGTACGAGGCCTGGCCGGACCACTGGAAGTGGCAGCCAGACTTCGAGGTACTGCACCTGTTGGAGGTGCCGGAATCCGCGACCAGGGTCGCCCAGCTGGCGGCGAAGCAGGCGGACATCGCGGCCATCTCCGCCGTGACCCTGCCCCAGGCGTTGAAGTTAGACCACGTTGGGATCATCGAGCAAAGTAACATATCGATGACCCAGCACTTCTTCGTCAACGTGTTCCGGCCGGAAGACCCGGGGTACAACAAGGACTGGCCGTTCAACGACATAAGAGTGCGTGAGGCCTTCAACATCGCCATCGACCGGGACCTGATCATCGACAGGATCTACAACGGCCGGGTCGTCCGGCAGGATGCCCCCCTCCTAGGGCCCGGCACGCTCGGCTGGAACGAGCCGGAAGTCCAGGCAATGATAAACGACCCGATCCCTTACGATCCCGCCAGGGCCCGCCAGCTCCTCGAGGAAGCCAACTTCCCGATGGACAAGAAGCTGAAGATCGTCCAGGGCAACGTCGTGTTCGGCGGCGTGCCTGAGATGAAGGAACTCAACACGGCGATCCTCACTCAGTGGCGCCAAAACCTCGGTCTGGACGTAGAGCTCGTACTCGGCGACAGGGTCCAGCTATTCGGCCCGCACCGCAACGATAAGCAGGCGATCCCATACGACATATACGGCGGCGAGCAGCATGGGGTGAACCCGCTTGGGGCCTGGCCGGAGAACTTCTACAAGGACAACGGGTGGAACTTCTTCCTGCCGGCGAAGGACGAGCTGCTGGCGCTCTATACGGCAAAGCAGGACTCGCTTTACCCGGCCGAGGTTTCAAGGCTCTCCGCCCAGATCTCCAAGTTGGTGCGCGACCAGTGGATGTTCGTACCGATCACAGTCAACCCCCTCTTCTTCGGAAAGAACAGGGATACGGTCAAGGACTGGCCTCTGGCCCCCGTAAAGTGGCCGCAATACTTTGAGCAAATCACGGCAGTCAGGTAGGCTAACGTCCACCTCGACCTGTCCGACATAGCTGAAACGAAGCTGCCTCTGTTCCCGGCTGCGAATGCCGGTGGACAGGGGCAGCTTTAGTGTAGGTGGACAGGGTGGATCCGCCGGTTGCCCGCGGTACCCGCAGCCGACGGACGGGAGGCCTCCCGTCCTCTATTTACGCCGGCACCAAGCCAAGCAGGGCGTACCGTGGTTGTCTGTGAAGAAGAGCACAATGTTGACAGGTTACGCCGACCGCTCCTAGACTTCGACCGTTCGGCTGTAAGAGACGCTGGCGACCTACTGCCCAAATCGTGCGGGCCGCCACAGGAACGTTGTCCACCCCCAAGTAAGTCAGACCGTGAGAGGGAGAGTAAACGTGAAGAGACTGAGTAGCGCAACAACACTGATCGGACTGTCTATGGTCCTGGTCTTGATGGCCTGCTCCACCGAGACCGTCAGAGAGGTGCCTGTAGAAAAGATCGTGACCCAGGAGGTCGTCAGAGAGGTGCCTGTAGAAAAGATCGTCGAGGTCGAAAAGGAAGTCGTCAGGACCGTCGAGATCGAAAAGCCCATTGAGGTCATCAAGGAGGTGGTGAAGGAGGTCGAGGTACCCGGCAAGACTGTGGTGGTCGAGAAGCCGGTTATAACGACCCAGATCGTCGTCGCCACTCCGACCCCCGCTCCAATTGGGGCAGGGCCCTCAGGTACTCTGGTTGTTGCAGACGCCGACATAGCCTTCCCGAACATGATCCCATGCAAATTCGCATACAATCCCCAGCAAAACGTCCACCGATGGAGCGTCTTCGACACCGTCTACTACCACGGCTTCGAAGAGCCCGGCATCAGCCTGATCGGCCTCGGAGAGTCGTGGTCTTACAACGCCGACCAGACGGTTCTCACTTGGAACACAAAGAAGGGCGTCGAGTTCGACGGGGGCTGGGGCGAAGTTACTGCCGAGGACTGGCAGTGGTCTTGGGACTCCCAGCACTGCGAAGGGTCGCTCCACTCGGGCATCTTCATCAGCAAGTCCTACACCAAGGAGACCAAGGTAATAGACGACTACACTGTCGAGTTCCACCAAACTGGGCCTAACATCTTCTATCTCGAGAAGTTCGGCGGGCCTGGCGGCGGCGGCAGCTTCACCATATTCAGCAAGAACAAGTCCGACACACTCGGCGAGCAGAAGGCCGACCGGAATCTGACCGGCGGCACAGGGCCTTTCAGGTTCATCAAGTGGAGCCCCGGCGACGAGATAGTCACGGAGGCCAGGCCTGACCACTACCGGAGGGTGCCTGAGTACGGGACCGTACGCATCGTGGAGATTCCGGAAGCCGCCACACAGGTAGCGGCATTGATGGCTGGTGAAGTGGACGTAGCCGAGATGCCGACCATCGATGCTGCCCGCGTGGAGGCCGCCGGCGTCAATGTTGTGAAGTTGCTGGGAGACGGTGCGTCCCAGATAATCATGCAGGGCCGTTTCTGTTTCGGTCCTCAGGGCGTGCTGGACGACAATGGAAACCCGGTGCCGGAGCGTCCAGGCTACGACCCCTCCAAGCCGTGGATAGGCAGTTGCGACCCGGAATCGCAGGAGTGGGAGAACGCGCGCAAAGTGCGTAACGCCGTGGCCCTGGCGATAGACCGTCAGTCCATCGTCGACAACATACTCGGCGGGTTCGGGTTCGCTGGAGCGAAGCCCGGCTTCATGTACAAGCAGCAGGTCGACCGATACTTGCCTATGGCCCAGGCCCGAGGCCTCGATTGGGAGAACAGACACGACCCCGATGCCGCCAAGGCGCTTCTGGCCGAGGCTGGATGGGCCGATGGATTCGAGGTCGTAATGAGGGTGACGAGCGGGGATCATCCGCTCGCTATCGAAATGGCGGAGGCCATTGCCAAAGACCTGAAGGTGATCGGCATAGACGTCAAGATTGAGACGCTGACCTACACAGGGAATAGGCCGGCCGTTGTGGCGCGCGAGAACGGCGACTGGTGGTTACAGGCCGACTCCGGCGGAGCTCCAAGCGCGGCATTCCCCACCACGGAGACGTGGGCCCATCGCCGAAATCCAGAGGCTGCTTTCAACAACGGATGGGAGCTCCCTCAAGCCGTCGTCCTGTCCAAAGCCATGGAAGAGTGTGATTCGCAGGAGTGCATCGACGAAGGTAGGATGGCCATGTTCGACTGGTGGGCCAAGGACCAGGGCTATGTCTCCATCGTGAACTCGTTTGGGGCGATGGGACTCTCCGACAAGGTGGGAGAGTGGCGACAGCCGCTGGGGATTGGAATACATCCCGCCAACCGGTTCAGCCTGGAGTACGTGCAGAAGCCTTAGGGTAGGGCAGACAAGCCTTCCTAGACTTAACGGTGCTCAGAACGGGGGACCTCGCGTGGAGGTCCCCCGTTCTCTCTTTCTGCCAAATGTCCGCTGCACCTGGATGGCGCCCACCCGCATACGCTCTTGCCCATTGTCTCGGAGTAGCCCTGCCGACGCTCTACGAGTACTTGATGAGGGGGAGTCTGGCGGTCGACATAGGCCCGGTGTGAGGCCCGGACCGCTTGTGAACATATGCACAATGTTGACAGGCTGCGCCGACCGCTCCTAGACTCTCGCGTGTTCGGCGGCAGGAGACGCCGCTAGCTTCTTGCCCGAATCGTTGGGCCGACATCGTTGGGCCGACATGGGGGCGTCCCACGGCCAAGTGAGTAATACAGTGTTAGGGAGGGGTATAGTGAAGAGATTCATCAGCGCAGCAATACTGATAGGACTGTCTATGGTCCTGGCCTCAATGGCCTGCTCCACCGAGACCATCAGAGAGGTACCCGTTGAGAAGATCGTCACCCAGGAGGTGATCAAAGAGGTACCCGTTGAGAAGATCGTCGAGGTCGAAAAGGAGGTCGTCAGGACCATCGAGGTCGAAAAGCCCATCGAGGTCATCAAAGAGGTGGTGAAGGAGGTCGAGGTACCCGGCAAGACCGTGGTGGTCGAGAAGCCGGTCATAACAACTCAGATCGTCGTCGCCACTCCGACCCCCGCTCCGGTCGGGGCGGGACCTTCAGGTGAGCTCAGGATCGCAGACGCCGACATCGCTTTCCCCAACATGATCCCCTGTAAGTTCGCATATAACCCGCAGGACAACGTCCACCGATGGAGCATCTTCGACACCGTCTACTACCGAGGGTTCGACGATCCCGGCATCAGCCTCATCGGCCTTGGAGAGGACTGGTCCTACAACCCCGAGCAGACCGTCCTTACCTGGAAGATACGCAGGGGCGTCGAGTACGACGGCGGTTGGGGCGAAGTGACCGCCGAGGACTGGCAGTGGTCTTGGGACTCCCAGCACTGCGAAGGGTCGCTCCACTCCAACATCTTCATCAGCAAGTCCTACACCAAAGAGACCAAGGTAATTGACGACAGCACTGTCGAGTTCCACCTGACCGAGCCTAACATCTTCTACCTTGACAAATTCGTGGGACCCGGCGGCGGCGGCAGCTTCACCATCTTCAGCAAGAACAAGTCCGACACACTCGGCGAGCAGAAGGCCGACCGCAACCTGACGGGTGGAACCGGCCCCTTCAAGCTTGTCAGCTGGACTCCGGGCGACTCCATCGTCACCGAAGCCAGACCCGACCACTACCGCAAGGTATCGGAGTACAAGAACATTCGCATCCTGGAGATAAAAGAGGCCGCAACCCAGGTGGCCGCCATTATTACGGGCGAGATCGACGTGGCGGAGCTGCCGGCCAATGAAGTCCCTCGTGTCGAAGATGCCGGCATCAACGTGCTCAAGCTTACCGGGGACGGCACCGCGGAGATAATCACCCAGGGGAGGTTCTGCTTCGGGCCCCAGGGCGTACCGGACGACAAGGGCCTCACGATCCCGGACCGGCCGGGCTACGACCCGTCCAAGCCGTGGGTACTGAGCTGCGACTACGAGTCCCCGGACTGGGAGAGGGCTCGAAAGGTCCGCACCGCCATCGGCCTCGCCATCGACCGGCAGGGCATCCTCGACAACATCCTCTCCGGCTTCGGGCGGCTGCCCCTCAAGCCCGGGTACATGTACGGCCTGGCGCTCGATACGCTCGGACCCATCGCCAAAGAGCGCGGCCTGGACTGGGACGTCTCGTACAACGTCGACCTGGCCAAGGACCTCCTCGCGGAGGCTGGATTCCCCAATGGCTTCGACGTGACCATGACGGTCACCACGAGCCATCATCCCCAGGCCGTCGAGATCGGCGAGGCGATCGCCACTCAGCTTGAAGATATTGGGGTCCACGTCAAGATAGAGGCGCTCACCTACACGGGCTACAGGCCATCCGTGGTGAACAGGGAGAGGAACGGCTGGTGGCTGCTCGTAACCAATGGCAGCGCCCCGTCACCGATCTTCCCAACAGTGGAAACTTGGGCACTGCGCCGCAACCCCGAGGCAGCATTCAACACCGGTTGGGAGATACCGCAGGCGGTGATGCTCTCCAAGGCAATGGAGGCTTGCGAGGACGATCAGTGCCTCATCGACAACCGTATCGCGATGTACGACTGGTGGGCCGACGACCAGGGATACGTTCCCGTACTGCGCACATGGGGCGCGCTGGGGATCAACCCCGCCAAGATCGGCGCGTGGCCGCAGCCCACGGGTCTCGGACAGACCGGAAACCGGTTCTCCACTGAGTACGTGCAGAAGCCCTAGTAGGGCAACTCTCTAGGGGGTAGCTCGAGGAGAACGGGGGGGCCTCGTAAAGGGGCCCCCCCGTTCTCTATTTCCGGCGATGTCAGCTATACTCGGGTGGTACCGGGCGGTCCCACCCTCCACGGAACGTCTCGGGAGCAGCGTGGACAGCCCCCCAGCTCACACCGGAGACAGGCCAGCTTGGAAGTAGCGATAGTCGGGCTCCCTCAGAGCGGCAAGACGACCGTGTTCAACGCCGCGACTCGCGGGGCCGCAGATGTGGCAGCGTACGCCGGTGACGGCAGGCCCAACCTGGGCGTAGCCAAGGTCTCGGACGAACGGCTGGCCCGTCTCAGCTCGATTTTCGGCTCCAAGCGCACCATCCCGAACGAGGTGAAATACCTCGACCTTCCCGCTCCGGCCGGTACTCCTTCGACCGGCGCGGGAGTGTCGGGGGAGCGCCTCACGCATCTCCAGCAGGCCGATGTTCTGGCAGTCGTGGTCAGGGCATTCGAAAGCCCATCTGTGCCCGCTCCGCCAGACGGACTCGATCCCGCCCGCGACGCCGGGGCGGTAGTTGACGAGCTCACGCTCGCCGATCTTGAGATACTGGAGCGAAGGCTGGCCCGCGTCGAGGCCGGGTTCAAGGGCGCGAAGGCGGCCGAGAGGGACATTTTGACGAAAGAGCGCAGCCTGATCGACTCTGTTAAGTTGAAGCTCGAAGACGGCGTGGCAGTGAGAGACCAGGAGTTGAGCGCCGAAGTGGAGAAGGCCCTTTCGGGCTTCAGTCTTCTGACGGCCAACCCTGTCATAGTCGTCGGGAACGCTGGCGAGGAGGCCATCGAGGACATGGGCGCTCTGGAGGAGCGGCTGGCCCTGGCGGTCTCTGGACGCCGGGTACACACGGCTGCCATATGCGGCCAGTTGGAGATGGAGCTTGCCCAGATGGACCCGGAGGACGAGAGCGAGTTCCGCGCATCGCTGGGCCTCGCGGAGTCGGGCCTCGACAAGATGATCGATCTGACGCACCAGGCGCTCGACCTGGTCACGTTCTTCACCGCAAACGCCAGCGAGGCGAGGGCGTGGACGGCCGCACGAGGCACGACGGTGCTTGAGGCCGCGGGTCGGATACATTCGGATTTCGAGAAAGGCTTCATCCGCGCGGAGACTATCGACTTCGAGGAACTTTCACGATGCGGAACCATCGCCGAGTCCAGAAAGAGAGGACTCCTCCGGCAGGAGGGTAGGGACTACACGGTCAGTGACGGAGATGTCGTCAACATCCTCTTCAATGTCTGATCGAGTCCAGGGAGGTCCTCGAACCCGCAACCGCGAGGGCAGGGACGCGGTGTCCGAGGCTCTGGGCCTCTACGTCCACATCCCGTTCTGCGAGACCAAATGCCCGTATTGCGATTTCAACACCTACGAGCGGATCGAGCATCTCGTCCCTGCGTACGTGGAGGCGCTGTCGAGAGAGATATCGCTGTGGGCGGATGTACTCGACCACCCGGAGGTCGACACGGTCTTCTTCGGCGGGGGCACGCCGTCGTACCTGCCGGAGGAGTATACCGCCGGGCTGATGAGTACGATACGTGACACGTTCGACCTGTCGGCCTCAGCCGAGGTTACTCTGGAGGCGAACCCAGGCGACGTGGCGCCCAGCCGCTTGGAGGCGCTCCTGGAGGCGGGATTCAACCGGCTGAGCATCGGCGTGCAGAGTCTCGACGACCGGCTTCTCGGCCTGCTGGGCCGCCGACACGATGCGAGAGAGGCAGCCGAGGCGTTCAGGACGGCGGTCGCTGCGGGGTTCGAGAACACGAGCATAGACCTGATATACGGACTCCCTTACCAGAGCCTTAGGGATTGGCAGGACACGCTGGACCGCGCCGTCGGCCTGGGGCCGCCCCACATCTCGATGTATGGGTTGACTCTCGAAGAGGGTACGCCCATGGCCCAGTGGGTGCATTCGGGGAGGCTGCCAGCGCCGGACCCGGACCTGGCGGCAGACATGTACGAAGCAGCCGAGGCGACCGCCCTAGCCGCGGGGTACAGGCACTACGAGATATCCAATTGGGCGCTTCGAGGGTACGAGAGCAGGCACAACTTGCGGTACTGGCGCAATCGGCCATTCATCGGGGCTGGCCCGGGCGCTCACTCGTACCTCGCGGGCCTCAGGTTCTCCAACCTGCGGTCTCCGAGGACCTACATCGAGCGGGTGGCGGGCGAACGGTCGGAACTCCGGGAGAGGACGTCCATCGAAGACGCCATAAAGGGCATGCCCGTGCTGGATATGGTAGAGAGGGTGGACGTGGATCGGGAGATGTCAGAGACGATGATGATGGGGCTGCGGCTGAACGAGGGAATCTCGGCGGAGGAGTTCACCGAACGCTTCGGCCGGTCTCCCGCCACGGTCTACGGCGTTGCAATCGACGAACTCGGCTCTCTCGGCCTGCTCGAAGCGACGAACGGCAGGCTTCAGCTGACAGCTCGCGGGCGCCTGCTCGGCAACGAGGTGTTCGCCCGGTTCATGCGCCCCGAGCGGTAGGCCTGGCACCCAACGCGCAACCCGCGTCTACGCTGTCAGAACCCGGCGAGCCTGGGCTGAACGGGGTCATCGGCGGCGGCGAAGCCTGAGACTCCAACGCCGACCAGACGGAAGAGACGTCCCGGCGCCAGCTCCGCCCGGAGTAGAGCTCTCGCAACCGTGTCTACGGTCTCCGGGCTGTCTACTCCCTCCGCAACCGTTCTCTGGCGGGTGAAGGTGGTGAAATCGGCCAGCCGCAGCTTCAGCTTGACCGTGCGGGCCTGCAGGCCCCGGCTGCCCAGATGGCCGCCTACCCGCTGGCTCAGCCGGCTCACCAGCTCTGCCAGGGCCTCCGGGTCGCCGGTATCACGAGCCAGCGTCGTCTCGGCGCTGACCGATTTCCGGGCTCTCCTGACCTCGACGGCCTGCCTGTCCTCCCCTCTGGCCAGGCGGCTCATGTGCTCGCCCATACGCCCGAAGCGCGCGACGAGCCACTCGTCCGTCTGAGCGGCCAACTGGCCAATGGTGAGAATCCCTTGCCGCTCCAGAAGGGCGGCGGTCTTCGGCCCCACGCCCCAGAGCCTGCCTACCAGGAGCGGGGCGAGAAACTCGCGCTCCGTGCCAGGCGTGACCACCGTGAGCCCGTCCGGCTTGTCCATGTCGGAGGCGATCTTCGCTACCGACTTACTGGTAGCCACACCCACCGAAATTGTAAGTCCCAGGTCGGCTCGCACTCTCCTCTTGAGATCGGAGGCGATCCGCTCCGGCGGCAATGCCAAATCGACCGAGTCGGTGACATCCAAGTAGGCCTCGTCCAGCGAGAGGGGCTCCACGAGCTGGGTGATCTGCTTGAAGATGTCCATCACGGCGCGGGAGACCTCCCCGTACCGGTCGAATCTGGGAGGGACCCTGACCAGTCCCGGGCAGCGCTGGAAAGCCGTCCGCATCGGCATCGCCGACCCTACGCCGAACCGTCTTGCCTCGTACGAGGCCGATGCAACAACTCCTCTCTCATCAGGGCTGCCACCGACGACCAGAGGCCGGCCTGCCAGGCGGGGATCGTCGCGCTGCTCCACAGCGGCGTAGAAGGCATCGAAGTCGGCGTGAAGGATGTGCCGCACTACTCCACCGCGTCCAGGAGATGGCGCAGGTCGTGCTTGGCCTCGGTCACGTCCGACCACAGGTCGCCGATCTCGCCCAGGCGGACGGGGACCGTGTCGATGTCGAAGTCGGTTGGGTAGACGTTTCCCAGCTCATCCCACCGCAGCGGCGTCGAGACAGGTGCCCCCGGCAAGGGCCGCAGGGAATAGACCGAGGCCATGTTCTTGCCTCGCACGTTCTGATTGTGGTCCAGGAATATCTTCTCGGCGCGCTTGCTGACCGTCCACTCCATCGTCACGTCCCGCGGTCGGTGCCGCATCAGGAAACGGCCCACGATCTCGCACGTCTTGCGGGTCGTCTTGTAGTCGTACTGGCGTACAACCGGAACATAGACATGCAGCCCGGTCTTGCCGGATGTCTTCAGGAACGACGACAGCGATAGCTGGTCCAGTATTTCCTTGAGTGCGAGGGCGACTTCACACGTCTTCGCGAAGGCGCCGCGGTTCAGCTCCGGCTCCTCGCCCTCCTTTTCGTCGCCTGAGTAGATGTAGGGGTCCAGGTCGAAGACGATGAAGTCGGGGTAGTTGAGGACGCTCTCGCGGATCGCGTCTCCGGAACCGGTAAACGCCGTCGGCAGCCTACGGGCGTCGGGCTCCACGACGACCCGTGACTGCCACGGATGCAGCTCGATGTCGGCCAGCTGCGCAAGCCAGATCAGGGTCGGAAGGTTGTTTATCATCACATACTCCACGTCGCCTTCGTTGTGCGACGAGAAGAGGCGAACGGTCTCCACGAACTCGGGCACACCCTGGGCGAAGTGCTTCTGATAGAAGCTCTGCCCGCGGATGCCATTTGGATACCTGGTCAGGGTAAGAGGACGGTCGCGAAGGTGAGGGAGGACGAAGCGACCCAGCCGGGCGTAATACCGGATCATATCTCGTTTGGTGATCGGAGGCCTGCCGGTCTCCGCCGGCCACAGAGGCTTGTCGAGATTGGTGACGGTGACCTTGTGCTCACCGACGACCAGCAGCAGCTTCTCGCCCTCTTCCGATAGTTGCTCCAGCACTTCGGCAACGTCATCCCCGGCCGTTGCCTCGCTCCGTTCGGCTGGTCTGCGGGCCGAGACAGGCGCGGGCGACATGTGTGCTTCGTCGCGCCCCACTTCTACAGCCTCGACATCGGACCTCAGTCCCAGGTACACGGCTGCCCTAAGGCGGCCATCGTCGGTCCATTGGGCGAACTTCACCCTGGCTACCAGATCGGGCCTGACCCATCGAGTCTTCGGTCCCACCGGCTCCGGGGGCGCGGTGAAGGGGCACGTCTCGGTCTCGATGCTGGAGAGCGTTGCCGACAGGGACGCCAGAGTAGCGTCGTCGAACCCGCTTCCGACTCTTCCCGCGTATCGGAGTACGCCGTCCTGGTAATACCCGAGGACTAGCGAACCGAACGTGCTTGCCCGGACACCGTCCCCCTCGGCATAGCCGGCGACGACCAAGTCCTGCTCCTGCACGGCCTTGACCTTTAGCCACACCGCGGTCCTGGCGCCGTCTTCGTAGGCCCCATCACGACGCTTGGCCAGCATGCCTTCGAGGCCGAGGCCAGTCACGGCATGGTAAAAGGACTCGCCATCCCCCTCCACGTACTCTACCTCTCTGACATGGTCAGACGGGAGCAGTACCTCCGCCAGGAGCCGCTTTCGCTCGATCAACGGAGCTTCCCGGATATCAATGCCTGTTACGTACAGTAGATCAAAGGGATAGTAGACGAGCTGGATCCTCCCGGGCACCTTGCCGCCGACAAAGTGATCGGCATCCATGGAGCGCTGGAGCAGCCCAAAGTCCGGGAAGCCTCGCTGATCGAGAGCGACCACCTCGCCGTCTATGACGACCTCGTTTTCGAGGAGGGCTCGCAGTTCCTCGACGATCTCTGGCATCTTCGCGGTCATGTCCTTGCCGTTCCGGCTAAGCAGAGTGACCTGGCCGTTGCGTACGAGGGCAATGATCCGGTACCCGTCGAGCTTCGGCTCGAATATCCATTCGTCACCGGAAAACGGCCGGTCTGTTGTTCTGGCCATCATCGGTTTAGGAGCTGTCGGAAAGGGCGCCGGCCTACCGTGCAGCCGGACAACCTCTGAGCGCGCGACGAGGCCAAGCCATTCGGGCCCACGCCGGCCCGGCATTCGTCCGTTCTCCAGGTCATCCAGAGTGAGGCCCGACTGGACCGACCGGTCCTCGTCCAGTACGTCGCTGTCCTCGTTGGCGTATGCATCCCGGTGCTTGATCAGAAGCCAGTCTTGAGGGCTCCGCGTCGTACGCACCAAGGCCCACGAGCCTCTGAGCTTACGGCCCTTCAGCGTGAAAGAGAGCTTCCCGGCCTCTATCTCCCCGCGGACCCGTTCCTCCGCCCCCTCGCGGTGTCCGAAGGACATGACTCCACCTTCGTCCGGAGAGTAGACTCCCGCGTCCCAGACTATGACTTGGCCGGCCCCGTAGTTGCCATCGGCGATCACGCCCTCGAACGTGCCGTAGTCTATGGGGTGGTCCTCCACCTGTGCTGCCAGCCTCTTCTCCCGGGGGTCTAGGGAGGGACCCTTCGGGACAGCCCACGACCTGAGCACGCCATCCAGCTCCAGGCGAAGGTCGTAGTGGAGCCTCCGGGCCGCGTGCTTCTGGACTACGAAGCGGAGGTTCGCGGGCTCACGCCGGGCCGGTGCGGACGCGGGCTCACGCGTCTTCGAAAAGTCTCGCTTCTCTTGATATCTATCCAGGTTGCTCATCACATGGAAAGTCTACAACAGCGTGCAACCTGTCCAGTGGATCGCATGGCTGGCCTACCATGGTCAACGCGGCAAAGACCGGCGACCAAGGTAACGCGGATATGTGAGACAGCCCAAGTCCCAAGGACGCCCGCTGTCCGGGTGCTAATCCTGGCGCTCCCAGGCAAGCTCGACGACCTCAGGAGCCCGGCTCATCAAGATGGGCTTGTGCTAGGCTGTTGCCGCCACTTCCCGATCGGCCTTGCTTCGAGGAGAGGCTCCGGCGAAGAAGGCGCCGAGTACCTCCTGGGTGATGCCCTCGGCATCCAACTTCAGCCTGTGCCTCTGATCAGCCGCCGTACCGTGCTCGATGAAAGAGTCCGGCATGCCGATGCGGTGTACGGGCAGTCTCTCCAATCGGGCCTCGGCGAGGGCTTCAAGTACAGCCGATCCGAACCCTCCGGCGAGCACGTTTTCTTCCACTGTTACTATACGGCCGGCGCTGCGTGCCGTCTCCAGGAGCAGATCGACGTCGAGTGGCTTCACAAAGATCGGGTTCACGACGCCGCAAGAAATGCCATGCCCGGCAAGCCTCTCCGCCGCCTGCACGGCTGCGTTGACCGACTTGCCAAGGGCAAAGATCACCACGTCTCCGCCTTCCTTGACGACGGAGCCTTTCCCAAGCGGCAGCTCCTTGAGGTCGTCGTCGAGCGGCGTACCGACGGCTGCGCCCCTGGCGATGCGTATGGCGAACGGGCCCTTGTGCCTATAGGCGGTGTAGACGAGGTGCTGCAGCTCGTTTTCGTCCATGGGCGCCGCGACGACGGCGTTGGGAAGGCACCGCAGATATGAGATGTCGAAGGCGCCGTGATGCGTCTTGCCGTCCTCCCCGACGATCCCGGCTCGATCGGCGATCAGCGTCACCGGCAGGTTCTGTATGCAAACGTCGTGGACTACCTGATCAAACGCCCGCTGGAGGAAAGTGGAGTAGATCGATACGAATGGTTTGAGTCCGTTCGACGCCATTCCCGCCGCCATGCTGACGGCATGCTGTTCCGCAATGCCGACATCGAAGATTCTATCTGGGAAGTCGCGCCGCACGTCCGCAAGGCCCGTGCCCTCCAGCATCGCAGCGCTTATACCGACCACGGACTCGTCGTCACGCATGAGGCGTGCTAGAGTCTGTGCGAAGACCTTCGAGTACGTAGGCGCACCTGAGCCGTCCCCGAGCGGAGAGCTTGGCTGGTGAAACTTCACCGGGTCGTCTTCTGCAGGCTCGTACCCGTGGCCCTTGTGAGTCACGACGTGGACCAGAGGCACCAAGCCGGTGGGGGTCCTGGCTTGCTGGAGAGTCTGTTCAAGCTGCTTGAAGTCGTGGCCGTCGATGGGCCCCAGGTATTGGAACCCCATCTCTGTCCAGAACATCGTGGGCACGATGAAACCAGCCAGCCCGGTGTTGAACCTCCTGACGAGGCGGTACATCAGCTCGCCGGTGGGCACCTTCTTCGAGAGGGCCTTCATTCGCCCGATCATCGCGTTGAATTCGGGGTGGGTTATCAGACGCTTGCGCCAGTTGGTGAGGAAGCCGATGTTCTCTGAGATCGACATCCCGTTGTCGTTGAGGACGACGATGAACCTCTCAGGATTGAGATGCGCGATGTTGTTGAGCGCTTCGAAGCTCGATCCGGAGGTCATCGCCCCATCACCGACTATCGCGATGGTCCATGAGTCAAGCCGGCGGTTCGCCGCTCCTTGCGCGACGCCGAGAGCGATCGAGAGCCCTGTGCCGGCGTGGCCCGCGCAGAGTGTGTCGTGCGGGCTTTCGGTGGGCTCTCCGAACCCGGACAGGCCGCCCTCCAAGCGGATGTTCTGGAACTCGTCGCGCCGCCCAGTCACCAGCTTGTGGGTGTACAACTGGTTGGTGGTGTCCCATACCAAGCTGTCAGTGGGGCTGTCGAAAACGCGATGCAACGCCAGCGTGAGCTCGACCACACCCAGATTCGAAGCCAAGTGTCCGCCGCGCTCCGTTATCACGGAGATGATGGCATCCCGCGCCTCTTGCGCAACCTGGGCCAGCTCTTCGCGTGTCAGCGTTCTGAGGTCGCTCGGCGAATCGATCCGGTCCAGGAGACGTTGGGGCATGGCAGAACTCCTTAATGGAGTATCAACTATTGCGCCGGACGACCGTAGCTATTGCCGAAACTTGAACCATTGCGAATGGGAATTCCGCATGAGAGTTGACAAGCGCGGTAGTCCGGTGCTAGCATGCCTGCACGGAGGCTCTCCCGTGCAACGGGTTGCAAGATTCTTACTGTGGGGCGGTTTGGCTATCCTGATTATAAGTCTAACCTCTTGCGGGGTTGGCTGCGTGGCGGGCCTTGGCACAGTAGCAGGCGACCCCGACGCAGAAGATGTGATGACTGGAGCTGTGACGTTCGGGGTATTTGGATTGGCCATCAGCATAGGGATGCTCATTGTAGGGTCGGTCCTCAAGGCTATTTCACCCAAACCGAGGGAGTAAGTGGAATTCACGTTTGATTACTCTGCTCTAGAAGTTGAGATTGCACCTCATCCGGAAGGTGGGATATTACGACTTTGGCAGGGCCAAGATTTTGACCACCCCGAGGAGGGGGCACCGAAACACTCCTTCCTGTTGTCAATTGATAGCTTGCGCGTCCTAAGAGACGAGATTTCCGGGTACCTGAACGATTCACAACGCCGCCTTTAGCAGGTGTCAGCCCCATCATCTGCCGGGTTGATTCGTCCAATGCTTGCTCCTGTTTCTTGGTTAAGCTCTTGCCGTCGTTACTCATCGTGGCCTCCTTTATGCTGTAAGTTGTGCGTAGGTAATGGTCTTTCCGGGCATCCCTTGAAACAGTGAAACCAGCCGCTCGTCGGTGTCAATCTCGCAATTGCCCTCGTTGAGCCGGAAGGTGAATTCGTCCACGTAGGCCCGCATATGCTTGCGGCTCCATCCATGGTAGACGCCGTAGTAGCCGCGCTTGAGCACGGCCCAAACGCTCTCCATGCCGTTCGTGTGCACCTTGCCGCGAACGTACTCGCCCGCGCCGTGGTTCACGCTGTCGTGCTGATAGAACAGGCCCGCAGCGTGGTCGTACGTCCTGGCCCCGTCGGTGTAGACGGTAGACCCGAGCTCAATGTTGTCGTGGATCGCCATCGCCACAGTCGGCTTATCGGCATTGACAACCGGCGCGGCATTGACGCGCCCGCCCCGCTCACGCATCCCCAGGACTGCGGTTTTCCCGCCGGGGCCGCCGCCGACGTTCAGTCGCTTGCTGGCGTGTTTGTTCCCTTCCTTCCCGCCGAGATAGGTCTCATCCATCTCCACAGTCCCACGTAGAGCCTGCATGTGCCCGCCGCAGCTAATACGGAGGCGGTGGAGCATGTACCACGCGGTGTTGTACTGGACTGAGAGCTCCTTCGATAGCTGCATCGCGCTGATGCCCTTGCGGGCCGTCATGAGCAGGTAGCCTGCAAACAGCCACTTGCGGACATCGACCTTCGCGTATTCGAGCGGAGTGCCCGTTCGAGCCGTGAAGTAATGCCGACACGAACCACACCAATAGCGGCCTGGATGCTTCGGTTGCACCGTGATTTTCCCCGGGTCTCCGCAGCGAGTGCAGCACGGCTTGTCTCCCCACCGGATGTGCTCCAGATAGTCGATTGCGTCCTGCTCGGTCGGGTACCTGGTCATAAGGTCGAACAGGCTGATTGTCGTTGCACGTCGCTTTTTTGCCATCTTCATACTCCTTCCGGTTGTCAACTGTTCTAAGGAGTATTGTACCTGTTTTCTACTCATTTGTCAACTTTCCTACGGAGTTCCCAAAATTTTCTCTCGAATGTGTCAACATCTGTCGATTTCATAGCTGGGCCTGTCGATTTGCTCGACACTTATTGGACACTTTCTCGACACCTATTGGACAGTTATTTGACACTTACTGGACACTTTTTCGACACCCACTGGGACGCCCATGGCTCCAGCAGGTACGGGGTTATCCAACCGCAGAGTACGCGGAGAGCGCAGAGAGAGTCGGTCGTTGGCATAGGGAGACTGTAGCACATGAGTGCGGGTATTTCAAGCGCTGGTGGGACCTCACGCGTACCCAAATGAGCCTGATGCTCCTATAGATGTCAAGGAGTGCTGTGGGATAGGGCTGAGTTCCGTAGGACGGAGAAGACCTCGCGAGCGACATAGCGTTTGAGGCAGCGGATCACCTCAGCCTTGCTCATTCCCTCGGTGGTGCGACGACGCATGTATGCCTGGGTCCGCTCATCATGACGAAGTCTGACGACAACAATGCGATGGAGTGCCGCGTTGGCCTGGCGGTGGCCGCCTCGGTTGAGCCGATGCCTGGTGGTCTTGCCGGAGGAAGCAGGGATGGGATTGACACCGCACAGGGAGAGGCGAAGGCAGCCTCGGAGTGGAGGCGGTCCGGGTTACTCCCTGCAGCAATGAGGAGGGTCGCCGCCGTGTCTGGTCCTATGCCGAAGCCATCCACCAGGGCTGGGGCTGCCGTCCGTGTGAGTCTTTGGATCTCGGTCTCCAGGTCCTGTATCTCATTACCGAGTTGACGGTAGCGACGGGCAAGGGAGCGAAGAGCATACTTGGCCGCCGCGGTGGGACCCTCCATACGACCAGGCCGGAAGCTCTTGGACCGGGTGACAAGGGCAGCAGCGGTGAGGCCAGTGAGGTGCTCACGAAGCCGGGCCGGGGCCGTGACAACCAGGGCCTTCATCTGGTTGATTGCCTGGGTGCGAGCCTTGACGGCCGAGTCCTTGGTGCTCTTGAACATACGGATCATTTCGACTTCACCCTCACCTGACTTGGGAGTGGCATCGGCTACTCCGGCAAGCACGGCACGCGCTGCCATCTCCGCATCAGTGGAATCGCTCTTCCCCTTCCGATAGCGGGTTGACCGGTCGGGCCGGTTGACCTCCACTACGGTATGGCCCCTACTGGTCAGGAATCGGGCGACTCCGGCCCCGTAGGAACCCGTGCCTTCAATCCCGAAGGCATGAATCTCTCCCAGGCCCCGGGACCACCGTTCGAGCTCCTCATACCCATGGGGAATTCCGCATGAGAGTTGACAAGCGCGGTAGTCCGGTGCTAGCATGCCTGCACGGAGGCTCTCCCGTGCAACGGGTTGCAAGATTCTTACTGTGGGGCGGTTTGGCTATCCTGATTATAAGTCTAACCTCTTGCGGGGTTGGCTGCGTGGCGGGCCTTGGCACAGTAGCAGGCGACCCCGACGCAGAAGATGTGATGACTGGAGCTGTGACGTTCGGGGTATTTGGATTGGCCATCAGCATAGGGATGCTCATTGTAGGGTCGGTCCTCAAGGCTATTTCACCCAAACCGAGGGAGTAAGTGGAATTCACGTTTGATTACTCTGCTCTAGAAGTTGAGATTGCACCTCATCCGGAAGGTGGGATATTACGACTTTGGCAGGGCCAAGATTTTGACCACCCCGAGGAGGGGGCACCGAAACACTCCTTCCTGTTGTCAATTGATAGCTTGCGCGTCCTAAGAGACGAGATTTCCGGGTACCTGAACGATTCACAACGCCGCCTTTAGCAGGTGTCAGCCCCATCATCTGCCGGGTTGATTCGTCCAATGCTTGCTCCTGTTTCTTGGTTAAGCTCTTGCCGTCGTTACTCATCGTGGCCTCCTTTATGCTGTAAGTTGTGCGTAGGTAATGGTCTTTCCGGGCATCCCTTGAAACAGTGAAACCAGCCGCTCGTCGGTGTCAATCTCGCAATTGCCCTCGTTGAGCCGGAAGGTGAATTCGTCCACGTAGGCCCGCATATGCTTGCGGCTCCATCCATGGTAGACGCCGTAGTAGCCGCGCTTGAGCACGGCCCAAACGCTCTCCATGCCGTTCGTGTGCACCTTGCCGCGAACGTACTCGCCCGCGCCGTGGTTCACGCTGTCGTGCTGATAGAACAGGCCCGCAGCGTGGTCGTACGTCCTGGCCCCGTCGGTGTAGACGGTAGACCCGAGCTCAATGTTGTCGTGGATCGCCATCGCCACAGTCGGCTTATCGGCATTGACAACCGGCGCGGCATTGACGCGCCCGCCCCGCTCACGCATCCCCAGGACTGCGGTTTTCCCGCCGGGGCCGCCGCCGACGTTCAGTCGCTTGCTGGCGTGTTTGTTCCCTTCCTTCCCGCCGAGATAGGTCTCATCCATCTCCACAGTCCCACGTAGAGCCTGCATGTGCCCGCCGCAGCTAATACGGAGGCGGTGGAGCATGTACCACGCGGTGTTGTACTGGACTGAGAGCTCCTTCGATAGCTGCATCGCGCTGATGCCCTTGCGGGCCGTCATGAGCAGGTAGCCTGCAAACAGCCACTTGCGGACATCGACCTTCGCGTATTCGAGCGGAGTGCCCGTTCGAGCCGTGAAGTAATGCCGACACGAACCACACCAATAGCGGCCTGGATGCTTCGGTTGCACCGTGATTTTCCCCGGGTCTCCGCAGCGAGTGCAGCACGGCTTGTCTCCCCACCGGATGTGCTCCAGATAGTCGATTGCGTCCTGCTCGGTCGGGTACCTGGTCATAAGGTCGAACAGGCTGATTGTCGTTGCACGTCGCTTTTTTGCCATCTTCATACTCCTTCCGGTTGTCAACTGTTCTAAGGAGTATT
>CBDCXW010000004.1:0-488078 GCA_965223945.1 Dehalococcoidia bacterium
GACCGCCTTCTTGATCGACAACTCCCATCATCTCTACGGCCTCCTCTGGGATGGCGCCCTGGCTGGGTGAGCGGACAGGACTGCGATGGGACTTGAGCCAAGCTCCTATGAGGTCACTGCTCCCCAAACCGTTGGCACCTTATGGGCCATCTCCAGTTCGCGTCGACAGATCACGAGGAAGGCATCTCAGCCAGTCCCACTACGGGTCAGACCCAAACCGAGATGGCCCACACACATCATCGCAGTCTTCGGAATCATCAAGGAGCAACAGAGGGCACGGAGGTTTCTGCTGCGCGGTCTCGCCAACGTGGCGGCCGAGTGGACTATGTTGGCCACCGCCTTCAACCTGCGTACTCTCTGTCGGGTGTGGCGCTCCAGCCCCTTGATCGGTCTATTTAATGGCCCGGAGCCTCGTCCCGTCTCCTGACCTGCAGTGATGACAGCAGCTGACCCATCGCTCCGTCGCCTGTACTACCCGCTCAGGCCAGGGCCTTTCAGCGAACCCTCCGACCTCTATCCGCTCCCCCTATCCGCAATTTCCACTTCTGGGACTGCGATGATGAATCCTGGGCCACCTCGGCTCGGGCCTGACCCTTTCTGAGACTGGCATCATGCCTTCAGCCTGATCTGTCGACTCGAGTCGAGGTGGCACCCGAAGTGCCTTTGGCAAGGCGAGCAGTGACCTTATAGGAGCCTGGCCCCACGCCCCATCGCAGTCTTGTCCGCTCACCTGGCCGGCGCGCAATCCTCCGGGAGGTAGAAATGACAGGAGTCGTCGGTCATGAAGGTAGTCGTGGTGTTGAGCTGGTCGTCGGAGTCGACACCCACCAGGATGAGCATGTGGCGGTGGCCATTGACCGTCAGGGGGTCCGCCTGGGGGAGCTTCACACAGTGGCGACCACCCATGGGTATGAGGAGCTCGAACGGTGGTCCCGGGGCCTGGGAGAGATTCATGCCTTCGGGATTGAAGGCACCGGTTCCTACGGTGCCGGAGTCGCCCGATTCCTGACCAGTAGGGGCCATACCGTAGTGGAGGTCAACCGGCCCGACCGGTCAACCCGCTATCGGAAGGGGAAGAGCGATTCCACTGATGCGGAGATGGCAGCGCGTGCCGTGCTTGCCGGAGTAGCCGATGCCACTCCCAAGTCAGGTGAGGGTGAAGTCGAAATGATCCGTATGTTCAAGAGCACCAAGGACTCGGCCGTCAAGGCTCGCACCCAGGCAATCAACCAGATGAAGGCCCTGGTTGTCACGGCCCCGGCCCGGCTTCGTGAGCACCTCACTGGCCTCACCGCTGCTGCCCTTGTCACCCGGTCCAAGAGCTTCCGGCCTGGTCGTATGGAGGGTCCCACCGCGGCGGCCAAGTATGCTCTTCGCTCCCTTGCCCGTCGCTACCGTCAACTCGGTAATGAGATACAGGACCTGGAGACCGAGATCCAAAGACTCACACGGACGGCAGCCCCAGCCCTGGTGGATGGCTTCGGCATAGGACCAGACACGGCGGCGACCCTCCTCATTGCTGCAGGGAGTAACCCGGACCGCCTCCACTCCGAGGCTGCCTTCGCCTCTCCCTGTGCGGTGTCAATCCCATCCCTGCTTCCTCCGGCAAGACCACCAGGCATCGGCTCAACCGAGGCGGCCACCGCCAGGCCAACGCGGCACTCCATCGCATTGTTGTCGTCAGACTTCGTCATGATGAGCGGACCCAGGCATACATGCGTCGTCGCACCACCGAGGGAATGAGCAAGGCTGAGGTGATCCGCTGCCTCAAACGCTATGTCGCTCGCGAGGTCTTCTCCGTCCTACGGAACTCAGCCCTATCCCACAGCACTCCTTGACATCTATAGGAGCATCAGGCTCAAATGGCTACCCTTAACACACTCTCACTCCGGCGAAGGCCAGACTCTAGGGCCGGGGACTGGGTTCCGGCCCCGTATCGGGTACGGGGCAAGCTCTTCGCCGGAACGCCGGGATGGAGGGATCACCTTTGAAACTGGGTACGCGTGAGGCGCCAGCCCTCGCAGACCCGCAGTTCCCGGCGTCGGCGGTAAGCGCCGCCGATGCCGCCGAGGGAGTCAGGTACGGCGCTTCACCAGGGTAAGATGGTTCCTGTCGCCCTCCCGCAGGTAGACAAGCTCGTCCATCATAGTACGGGCCAGGTAGACGCCGAGTCCGCCGATCCGCCGTTCTTCGATAGGCGATGTCAGGTCCGGCTCGGGGGCGTCGTTCAGCGGGTCGAACGACCGGCCCTCGTCGGTGATCTCGATCTCGTGGTCAGAATCGTCATACCCGTAGTCCATGATATTGACCACCAGCTCATCCATCACGAGGTCCACTCGGAACAGGATGTCGGAAGACCAGTCCTCATCTACCGCCAAGGCCTTCATGGCGGCGGATACGCGCTCCAGCTCTTTGCGGTCGGACTTGACCTTCAGCAACAGTTTCGCGCTCATGGATCAAGTCTCGCTGCGCCGCAGGGTGAGGCAGGTTATGTCATCAGACTGCGGCGTATCGCCTGCGAAAGCGCTCACTGCCTCGAGAATCGCATCGCTAGCTTCCCTGGGGTTCATGGACGGTTGCCCTGCGAAGAGCTCACGCAGGCGGTCTACTCCAAACTCCTCACCGTCACCATTCATGGCCTCCGTCACGCCGTCGGTGTATAGGATGATAGTCTCGCCTGGACCCAACGTGAAGGTGCTCTGCTCATACTTGAAGCCGGGCGCTACGCCAAGTGCGATGCCGCCCGTCATTGGAAGCATAGTGGAACTCCCGTCGGCGTGGATGATGACCGGTGGGTTATGGCCGCCGTTTGCATAGGTGATCACGCCGCTGTCCGGATTGTACACAGCGTACAGAACCGTGACGAACATGGCAGTCTCGTTGTCTTTGTTGAGCAGATCGTTGACCTCGCTCAGCACTCCGCCCGGCGCGCCAATGCCGATTGCCGCTCCCTTGAGCTGTGTGATGCTCGACATCATGAAGAGAGCAGCGGGGACGCCCTTGTCCGATACGTCCGCTACAGCCAGACCTAGACGACTATTCTCCAGGCGAATGATGTCGAAGAAATCGCCTCCCACGTTGCGGGCGGGCTCCATGTTGGCGGCTACTTCGTAAGACTCGCTTGACGGGAACTCCGTTGGAAGTACCGACTGCTGTATTTTATTCGCCACGTCGAGCTCATTCTGCAGGGCTACGAGCTTGTCACGCGCCGATAGAGCCTCACGCCACTCAGCCATATGGCGCAGGGTTCTTTCAATGGTGATCTTGAGGTCATCGAAGTCGAGCGGCTTCGTCACGAAGTCGAACGCTCCCCGGTTCATCGCCGTGCGGATGTTCTGCATATCGCCGTAGGCCGAGATGATCACCGCACGGATATCGGGATCGACCTTGGGTATCTGTTGCAGCAGCGTGAGGCCGTCCATCCGGGGCATGTTTATGTCTGAGAGCACCATGTCGATTTCATCATCCTCGTTAAGCCGCTCTAGGGCCTCCACGCCGTTGCAGGCGAATACGAACCTATAGCGACCCGCCCGGATGTCGCGGCGCATTCGTTGCAACATGAGCGGCTCGAGGTCCGGCTCATCGTCAACTACGAGTATCTTATACGGTGGCTGCATTACTATGGCTTGGAGGATGTTCTCAGACTAACTACGAGGTCGGCGATATTCACGGCAGACCTAAACCTCTGGATTCCCACCCCGGATCCGAGGGGGACATGCCTGCATGGGAACGACGGGGCCGTCCGCGTCACCACTTGGCTGACTCTTCCGCGTAAACGTGGTCGGGCAACGTGTAACGGATTCCCTCTGCGTCAAACAGCGAAGTATCGAGCAAGGACGTGAATCTGGCGAAGTTGCTGTCCTGGCGCCGGCCCGGAGATAGCTTGCTCAGTATGTGCCCATAACGCTGCTGCAACCTGAACCACCCGACAACTCCAAAGGAGGAGAGCGGCGGAAACATCGCTACGGGGACGCCGAAACGTTCACCCTTCTCCAGATCGTGCCTCGCCAGCTCGTTGTTCTCGAAGGCTACGCTGGCGTCTCCTCCGATGAGCACGCGGAAATCGTCCGCTTCGTTCGCCTCCTCCACCTTGTGGACAACTTCCTCAACGTTGGCCGTGGCCTCCTGGGACGTGCCGGCCAAGGTGTAATGTATCAAAGCGGTTTTTTCATCGGGAGAGACCAGGAGCGGTCGCAGCTGCGCCATCTGCTCCGGGGCGATGAGGGGCCCGGCGTCAATGGCATGGTAGTAGTGGAACAGCGGCTGGCCGTCTATCCCGCCGGATATCGTCTCAGGTCCCAGCGAGACGATCTCCTCGTGGAGCGCTTCCACCTTGGCGCGGAAAGCCCCGTCGTCCACCGTCAGAGACGGCGACTGTACGATGACTATCTCGGCGAGTTTCTCCGGACCCCGCAGCTTGTCCTCGAGCAGGGCGGCTGCGCGTTCAGACTCGTACCTGCCGGACAGCCGGAAGTCGGTGGTGGTAGCGCTTCCGAGCAGATTCTGGATGAGAGCGAGTGCGATCACCAACAGCACGAGCCACACGCCGATGGTTACCCAGGGCCTCCGTGCACTGATGCGAGCCAATGATTCGGTCAAGGGCGCGCCACTCCTTGCCGAGAGGCGTGTCTCTCGAATGCGTCCTAACTATATCACACAGGTAGAGCCGTTCTTCGACATAGCCGGCTCCCAAGTGTGTCGTGGAAAGGTCACCATCGACTGCCCACGACGGAAGGGCCTGCGGAGAGACAGCCGCCCACGACAGACGGGCAAATAGAGCAAGGAGACTCTGGAGGTGAGATATCAGCAGCCGGGAGGGTAGGTCTTGCTGGAGACCAGCGCACCCATCTCATCGTACAGGTCTGCCCGGTCCGGGTCCTCGTTGTGCCAGATCGCCGTGCCTCTCCCAAAGCTGAAGCCGCCCCACTGCGGGTGGACCTCGTTGGTGTAGACCCTGACGACATCGCCGGGGTTGAGCGTCCATGCGGGGAAGACGAACTCCTGCCGCTCGTCATCACGGTCTCGGAGCAGCCAGCCCAACAGCTGTTGCGGGTCTTCGCCCGTGTTAGTGATTTGCACGTACTCGTCTGATTCCGACCTCGGGACCACTCCATCGAAGAAGATGCACGCGATCTTAACAACCGCGCCCGACTCCGGTGGAATGGGAGATGGAGACGGAGTATGGGTTGGGCTCGGCGTTGGAGTCGGGATGGGAGTGGGAGTTGCGGGAGGGACGGCTGTGGGCAATGGGGTGGGCGTCGGGGAAGGAGTCGATGTCGGGGTCGGCGTTGGAATGGGGGCCGCGGTAGGGACGGGTGTAGGCGTAGCGGTGCGTGCCGGGGCCGGCCTCGGCGTTGGTATCGGGGTCTCGGTCGGAAAAAGTGTGGGTGTAGAGGTAGATATGGGGGTCGACTTCGGCGCAGGAGTCGGCACCTCGGTGGGGACGGGGATAGGCGTAGGGGTTGGCGGGGCCGTCGGCGCCAGAGTTGGAATTGGGGTGTCGATAGGAACGGGTGTCGACGAGGACAGCGGCGCGGACCTGAACACAGGTCTGAAGGTCGGGACAGGTGTGGGCGTCGAAGTGGCGTTAGGGACGGCCGTGGATGTGGGACTCGGCGTGGGGCTTGGCGCAGGTGTGGGAGCCGTGCCCCGGATCGGGGTCGCGGGGTCGGCAGGAGTGGATGTGGCTAAAGGAGTCGGGGTTTGGACAGGGGTGGGCAGGGGAGTCGGGGTTCCGACAGGGACAGCCGTCGGTGAAGGACTCGGCGCGGGAACAGGCGCGGGCCCAGGGCCGGGAGTCTCGCCCACGTTGCGGACGAGCACTGCCGAAGGACTCGGCGGCACCACTTGAGCCACGACCCTGGTGGCCTCAGGAGACGGAACAGGTGTCTCTGGAGACGCGCCTTCGGAAGCTGCGGAGGGCGTGGGTGTATGCGCAGACGCCTCGACTCGGCCTGACTCTTCTGTCGCCACCGGTTCGGAGATATTGTCTCTCGGTCCTTTGCATCCAGCGGACACGAACCCGGCGACTACGATGCAGGCGAAGGCTGCCGTGGCCAGGCGGCAGGCGGTGGCAGGAGGCATGGGCCGAACGGCAGACTAGGGTCGGACGGCGATGAGCTTGCCGTCCAGGGAATCAGACGGGACGATCTCACCGACAATCGCGGCGGCTCCTACTCCTGGGTCGGCGAGCCCCGCAAGCAGTTGCTCGCTCTTGTCCGGCGACACCGAAATGAGCAACCCGCCGGACGTCTGAGCGTCGCATAGAAGAACAGTCCAGACTTCGTCCAGACCATCGGGCCAGGCAGTCAGGTCTGTAACCGACTCCACGTTTCGGCCGGTCCCGCCCGGGGCGACGCCCTGTACAGCCAGGTCCCAGGCGCCCCGCAGCAGCGGGACAGACTCATAGTGGACAACCGCGGCGACACGGCTGGCCTCGAGCACTGTCCTAAGGTGTCCAAGGAGTCCGAAACCGGTGATGTCGGTGCAGGCGTTGACGCCGACATCGATCATCACCCGGGACGCCTCCGCGTTCAGCACACTCATCACTTCGACCGCGTCGTCGAGTACGTCCTGCTCGACCCGCTGCTGCTTGCCAGCCGTCGTGATCACGCCGGTCCCAATAGGCTTCGTCAGTATGAGGGCGTCTCCCACCCGAGCTCCCTTGCAGGTGATCTGCTCGCCTGGCTTGACGACGCCGGTGACGGCTAGACCGTATTTCGGCTCGTCGTCGTCCACTGTATGCCCCCCCACGATCAGCACGCCCGCCTCTCCGGCTTTGTCCGCGCCACCCCTGAGCACGCTCACCAGGATGTCCTTGGGAAGGCCGACCGGGAAGCCGACGATGTTGAGTGCGAATATCGGCCTCCCGCCCATGGCGTACACATCGCTAAGGGCGTTGGCCGCGGCTATCTGTCCGAACGAGTAGGGGTCGTCGACGATTGGAGGGAAGAAGTCGACCGTCGAAACCAGGGCGAGCTCGTCGTCAATCCTGTAAACGGCAGCATCGTCCCCAGTACCCGCTAGCAGGTCGGGGTCATTGGTCTGCGGCAGCTGGCGCAGCACCTGCGCCAGGTCTGTTGGACTGAACTTGGAGGCTCAGCCCGCGCAGCTGGCGAGGCTTGTGAGTCGGATATCTTCCGTGCTCGAGGTCAGGACGTGTCTCTCTTTCCGTGGTATCTTTGCCGGACGCTCTGGCCGCGCTTAGTCGATACGAGAAGTGGGCCCGGGCTACGAGCGACGCTCATCCCCCGAAGGGGAAGGCGCTCGCAGGTGTTCAACCCGGGCCCGTTCCCTCTTGGCCGGCCCACTCTGTGTTCGCCTGATGATACCATAGGAGAGGCTGGACCCAAAGGACGGCCCAGCCAGGCGAGAGGGTACCGAGTGGGCAACACATTCGGCCGCATGTTCCGGCTTACAACTTGGGGCGAGTCTCACGGCGACGCCATAGGCGCCGTAGTAGACGGCTGCCCTCCGGGCCTTCCACTCGCCGCCGAGGACATACAGGTAGACCTCGATCGGCGCAGGCCTGGGCAGAGCGACATCTCCACTCAGCGGAGGGAGAGCGACCGCGCCGAGATCCTTTCGGGCGTGTTCGACGGCCTGACCCTCGGCACGCCGATAATGATCGGCGTATGGAACGAGGACGCCCGCAGCAAGGACTACGAGCACATGCGGACGGCCTTCAGGCCGTCGCATGCCGATTTCTCATACCAGGCCAAGTACGGGATAAGAAACTGGAAGGGCGGGGGCCGGGCCAGCGCCCGCGAGACCATCGGGCGAGTGGCGGCAGGTGCGATCGCAAAGAAGGTCTTGGCCCGCGAGCTCGGCACGGAGATCGTCGGATACGTCAAGCAGGTCTGGGATCTGGAGGCCGACGTGGACTCGGACACCGTCTCCGGCGCCGAGGTGGAAGCGAACGTCGTGCGGTGCCCCGACCCGGACGTTGCCGTGCGAATGATCGAAAAGATTAAGGAGGCGCGCAAGGCCGGCGACTCGCTGGGCGGGGTGGTGGAGGCTGTAGCGAGAGGCGTCCCACCGGGTCTTGGAGAGCCGGTCTTCGACAAGCTCGACGCCGACCTGACAAAGGGGATGGTCTCGATTCCAGCCTGCAAGGGGGTGGAGATCGGCTCGGGGTTCGGCGGTGTCACGCTGACCGGCTCGGAGCATAACGACCCCTTCTACAGCGCCGGGGGCCGCATCAGGACCAGGACGAACCGGTCCGGCGGCATCCAAGGGGGAATCAGCAACGGCGAGAACATCGTACTACGGGCGGCTTTCAAGCCTCCGGCCACGATCATGCGGGCCCAGGACACGGTTGACGAGGACGGCAATCCGACCGTGCTCGAAGGCCGGGGCCGGCACGATCCGTGCGTGCTGCCACGGGCAGTGCCTATCGTCGAGGCCATGATGGCCCTCGTCCTCGTCGACCACGCTCTCAGACAGCGAGGACAGACCGGGGCGTTCTGACGGCTGCCGTATGCCGCGCACAGTCGATACCCCTTGAACGCCGCCCTGAACACACGTATACTGATACCCTACAGCCGTATACAGACTAACCCAGGGGTGATCCCAGCATGAAGAAGAAGCTTACAATCACCGTCGACTCCGACGTACTCCCGATGGCCAAGCGGTACGCCCGCTCCCGCGGGGTTTCACTTTCCTCGCTCATCGAGCAGTCTCTCAGGGAGGTGACGACGGAGTACACGACATCCTTCACGTCGCGGTGGCGGGGCCAGTTTCAGGCCGCGGAGCGTGACGACCCACGTTACGACGCACTAGCCAAGAAGTACCTCCAATGATGCTTCTGGACACCGACGTACTCATCGACGTCGCCCTCGACAGGCGTCCGCATTCGGCCCCGGCCTCCGAGATTCTGGGCCGGATCGAGCATGGCTCGGGGAGCGCATACATCGCGTGGCACTCCGTGTCGAACCTTTACTACGTCGTGTCGCCATCGCGTGGCGGGGCTAACACTCGTGACTTCATAGCCCATCTGACCCGCTTCGTTGGGGTAGCGGCCACCGGCACCGAGGCCATCCGTTACGCCGCCGAGCTTCCGATGACTGACTTCGAGGACGCCATGCAGGTGGCTGCCGCGCGTGCTTGCGGCGCACAGCACATCGTCACGAGGAACGTCAAAGACTACGAGCGCTCTCCGATCAGTGCGATCAGCCCGCAAGAGGCGCTCAGCGGGATTTTCTAAGAGCGCAACCCTACGTATCACCTCTAAGACTCGGCGCGGTAGGCCTCGTCCAAAAGGTCGGTCACGTACCGGACTCTCAGGGGCAGGCCCGCCCTGCGGGCACCGTAGTCGAGTTGTATCAGACAGCCAGGGTTGGCCGTTGCCAGCACGTCGGCTCCTGTTGCTGCGACGGCCTCCATCTTCGACTCCAGTACCCTGAGCGACATGTCCCGCTCCGTAATCGTGTAGGTGCCGCCGCCTCCGCAGCATATCGAGGCGCCGGGAAGCTCCACGAACCGGACTCCCGGGATGGAGCTCAGCAGCTCCCGGGGCTGGCTCCTGACTCCCTGGGTGTTGGCAAGGTGGCACGAGTCCTGGTAGGTGACCGTCTGGTCGAGCCCCGCCTTCGGCGGATCGAAAGGCATGTCGACCAGCAGCTCGTGAACGTCCTTGACCATCCCACTGAGGTGCTCGGCGCGGTCGGCATACTCTGGGTCGCCGCGAAGCAGGTGGCCGTACTCTTTCATTCGAATGCCGCATCCGGCAGAGGCGACGACTATAGCGTCGACGCTCTCGGCCATGAAGGCCTCGATGTTCCGCCGCGCCAGGACGCGGGCGGTCTCCAGGTCTCCCAGATGGGAGTTGATCGCGCCGCAGCAGACCTGAGCCATGGGAGTCGTCACCTCACAGCCGTTGCGGGCCAGGACGCGGACGACGGCACTCATCTCCGGCCCGTGGACCAGGGGCATCACGCACCCGGAGAGCAGAGCCACCCGGGCCCGCGTCTTTCCGCAGGCAGTCACGGCGACGCCTGAGGGCTTGAAGAACCGGGGCTTCACTTCCGGAAGGGACGCCTCCAGCTCGGACAGGTTGCCTGGCAGGACATTCAGGAGCCTCGACTTCCTGACGACCTGCTGGACCCCCAGCCGCTGGTAGGCCCTGAGCAGTCGGAACAGAAGAGTCAGCCTGCGCTGCTTCGGAAGGACGTGTCTGAGAGAGAGGCGCGACAGGAGCCTGGCGGCCAGGCCGGGCCTGCGGAGGGTCTCCACTCGGCTCATGGTGGCCTCAATCAGCCTGCCGTACGGAACGCCGGAAGGGCACGCCACCTCGCAGGCGCGGCACTGGATACACAGGTCCCAGTGTCTTATCACGCCCGGAGTGGCCTCGATTCGCTCTTCGTTGACGGCCTTCATGAGCGCGATCCTGCCCCTTGGCGACTCGGTCTCAAGCCCCGTCGCCAGGTACGTGGGACAGACCTGCAGGCAGAACCCGCAGTGGACGCACTTGTACAGATCGGCCTCGTCCGGGGCGTCCGGGTGTGCGAACAGGCCCGGATTCCGGGGGCCAAGGACTGGGGTCCTGTCTTCGCTGGAATGCCGAGACGGGGCCGCGGTCGACACTATATTCCTCCGACGAAGCGGCCTGGGTTCAAGACCCGGCCCGGGTCGTACTGTTCCTTCATCCGACGCATGACCGCTATAGACTCTCCAACATCGCCCCATGGGTCGATCGTTCCACCGGAGGCGGGCGGGCGCCGCTCGACGACCAAGACTCCTCCGGACCGGGCAGCTGCGCTCCGCGCATGAGCCACGGCGGCCGCGACGGCGTCTACGATATCCTCTTCGCCATTCTCAAACCAGTGTACCAGCCCGCTGCCATAGCCGGGCTCGACGACTACGGCGCGGGCAAGTGGGCTGGCATCTAGCGATTCGACGAAGTCGGCAAGGGGCGACGGGAGCAGGAAGGCCCTGGCCGTGGCGACGAGTCCGTCCTCGTCTCTCCAACCGAAGTCGGCTATCCTCGACCAGAGGGACGGCGTTTTGGCGTCATTTATGATCTCCAGGATCACCGCGCTCCGGTCGCCGCACAGGCTCCGGCACTCGTCAAGCTGCCGTTCGAGAGTCCGGGGTCTGCCGCCAAGCCGCACGGCCAGGGAGTACTCATGCCCGGTATCGGCGAAGCCGCCCAGCGACCACGCCGCGGAGTCAAACGCCACCATCGCCAGGGGAGTGACTCCGCTGCCTGCGATTGCGGCGCCCGCGGCCAGCGCCTGCCTCGAACCGGCGAACCCCGCGAGCAGCGTGGCCTGCCGCTGGGGGAGGGGAGTGAGCTTGAATGAGACCTCGACGATCACTCCCAGCGTGCCGAGCCCTCCGATGTGGAGTCGTGCCATATCGTAGCCGCTGACGTTCTTGACGACCCGGCCGCCGCTGCGGGTGACCCGGCCGTTCGCCTGGACAACCTTCATGCCGACAACGAGGTCACGCGGACTTCCGAACTGCCACTTGAGCGGGCCGATTGGCCCGGCAGCCAGCGTGCCGCCGACGGTGGCCAGGTCGGCGCGGGGGGCGTCCATCGCCAGGAACTGGCCGTGCCTCTCCAGGGAACGCCTCAGGCCGGCCAGCGTAATGCCCGCCTCGACCGTGGCAGTCAGGTCGGCGGGATTGTGGTCTACGATACGGTCCAGTCGAGAGAGGTCGAGGGCAAGGTCGTAGCGATCCGGCGGGTTGCCCAGCGAGAGGCGAGTACGGCCTCCGAGGGGCGACACGGCGAGTCCGCTCCGGTGCGCGGCGTCGAGGACCTGACAGACCTCGTCGATAGATTCGGGAGCGACGGCGGCCGAGGGCTCGACTCCGTCGATCGCGTAGCTCGCGCCGTCCCCAAGCCGCTCAGCCCCAAGGGTCTCTGCCACGGACTCAGCGGCGGGATTGGTGGGGACGGTCATCTGAGGCGGCCCGGGCGGCTATATGTAGGCGCCAGGGCCGGCCCTGGCGACCGCGGCGGACTGGAACATGTCGACGCACGAGGCCCCTGAAGGGAATATCTTGCCCGGATTGAAGAGGTCGTCGGTGGCGAACGCGGGCTTCAACCGGGCCATGGCCTCCATGTCGTCGTCGCCGAACATGAGCGAGAAGTACTCCTGCTTTTCCAGGCCGATGCCGTGCTCGCCCGACAGGACACCGCCCACCTCCACGCACAGCTCGAGGATGCGGGCCCCTATCTCCATCGCCTTCCGGGCCTCTTCGGGCTTGCGCTCGTCGAACAGGACCGACGGGTGGAGATTGCCGTCGCCCGCGTGGAGCAGATTTGCGATGGGAAGCCCGTACTCGGCTGAGATCTCGCGTATCCGTGCCAGAACCTCGACGAGCCTCGTTCTCGGAATCGTGCCGTCCACCAGGTAGTAGTTGGGCGCCAGGCGTCCCAGCGCGCCAAGCACGCCCTTGCGGCCCGCCCAGAGCCTCTCGCGCTCATCCGGGTCGGTCGCGGTCCTGATCTCCATGGGGTCGTACCGATTGCAGACGCGCTCGACCTCGTCCACCTCCTCCTCAACGGCTTCGCGGAGCCCGTCCACCTCGACTAGCAGTACGGCGCCCGCGCCCGAGGGGTAGCCAGCGTGAACGGCGGGCTCGACCGCCTGGATGCAGAGCTCGTCCATCATCTCGATAGCCGCCGGGACGATGCCGGCGCCTATCACGCCGGAGACGGCGGCGCTGGCCTGGTCGAGGTCCGCAAAGACGGCCAGCAGGGTCTTCACGGCCTCAGGCTTTCTGAGCAGGCGGACGACGACCTTCGTAACGATCGCGAGTGTGCCCTCGGAGCCGATCATCACGCCGCGCAGGTCGTACCCGGCGCTCTCGCGGGTGCGTCCGCCGAGCCACTGCACCGAGCCGTCGGCGGTCACTATCTCCATACCGAGAACGTGGTTGGTGGTGACGCCGTAGGCCAGGCAGTGGGGTCCGCCGGAGTTCTCGGCAACGTTCCCGCCGATGGTGCACGCCTTCTGAGAGGACGGGTCTGGGGCATAGTAGAGGCCGTACTTCTCTACGGCGTGCGTCAGGTCGATGTTGACGACCCCGGGCTCCACGACCGCTAGCCGGTTCTCGACATCGACCTCAACGATCCGGTTCATTCGGGTGAGGGCCGCAACGACGCCTCCGTCGTGGGCGATAGCGCCGCCGCTCAGGCCTGTGCCCGCGCCCCGGGCCACGATGGGAGCTCCGTGCCGCCGTGCAATATTCACGACGGCGGAGACCTCTTCGGTGGAGGCGGGCAGGGCGACGGCGGCGGGCAGCGCCCTGTCGACTGAGCCATCGTACTCGTAGACGATCAAGTCCTCAGGCTCGTGGAGGACGTATTCAGCGCCTACGGCCGCCTTGAGGTCGGGGACTAGGGCTGAGTTAGAGGCCACAGGGCCGCGCCTCCAGTAGGAGTGGTGGCCTCGATGATAGTGGATGCGCCGAGCTTACCGCAACATGAGCGTGATGCCCGAGGCGACGCCAAGCGCGCCCGCGACGGCTATGCGGCGCTTATGCGGCGGTTGTGCGGCACTCTTGCGACGATAATGCGGCAGTTACGCGACACTCGGTTCGTAGCTAGTCGGGTCGGACCCAATCGTACGGGGCCGCGATCTTTCGTCGAACTGTTGCAAACTGCCGCGAACTGCTGGATTCCAGCGGGTCCTCTGAGTCTGTTCCAGCGAAGGGTGCATGGAGGTCATTATACGAACATAGGTACGGGACGTCAAGGGCCACGCGTAAAGAGGGACGGGCCAAAGCCCGTCCTCTCATCTTGTGCCGTAACAGTTCAGTGTTGGTGAGAAATGCAGGAATCGTCCTGTCCTGGTGTCATTCTGAGGAGCGCAGCGACGAAGAATCTAAGGATGGTCTGAATAAGTCCGTGGACTACGCTCCACACATAGGGAATTAAGCCGTGCTGATGGGTTATTCAGAGTATCCCTAAGACCTCTGCACACACGCCGGGCCGTCGAGGAAAGGACCGCCCCCAATTAGCTGGCCTTAGATTCCTCGCTCCGCTGGCGCTACGTTCGGAATGACAATTCGGGGACCCTCAAGATTCGACTCATGAAGACTGAACAGCTACCTTGTGCCGAGAGGGCTTGACACTTTCATTTAAACTATTGTAACCTAACCTAATATTAGTTATTGTAGTATACAATTAACGGAGGAGCCACGATGAGCCGGACATTCTGGGAGCATGTCTACGATCTACGCAAGCTGGGGCTGATTGACCGCGTCTGGAAGACTACATACCTCAGTGAACATCTTGAAGGATCATACGCCGCGAGTACGATCACCGTCGATCCGTACAATTACAGTATTTCAAGGGAAGGAGACGGGATAGGATACTTCGTGAAGAGAGGGGAAGTTCCGAGAGCATGGCGAGTAGGACGAGGTCAGTTCCAACTGATCGCAGATCCAGACGACGACATGGAAACTCAAACCGTGGAGAGGGACCGGTCGGTAGAGCGTGCCGAGGAGATCAGGTCGCGGAAGAAGCGGTCCATCGGTCATCACATTAAGTCTCCCACACCGCTGCCCGACCGGCCAGACCAACCCAGCCCGCAGCCCGGAGCAGCGCCTGGCTCACCCGTGCCCAAGGGACAAAGTGTATCGGCGTCCGATCGCTATACGTCAATTTCCATAACACTCACCGAATCGGAGCGTCAGTCCCTAGTGAGCCTCACAACAGAGAAGAAGGCCGAGGCTATAGTACGCAAGCATCTGGACGACAAGTACAGAGGCCAGGCGAGAATCCAAGAGGACGAGGACGGAGTGGACCTCGTGGTCTCAGTAGATGGAAAGATTGAGAGGATCGAGGTGAAGGGCACAGAATCACCCACCATCGCGTGGCAACAGCTGAAGGTGTCCAGCCAGAAGTCGCAGGACGCCCTGGAGCACCGGGATGCGTCAATGTACCGAGTGGTTGACGTTGCCGGTTCCCGCCCGCGCATCTACATATTGACGTATGGAGAGCACTTCACCTTAGAGCCCGAACTGAGATGGGCCGTCAAGCGGGTCGCGCCGGAAGATGACCGATACCCCCTGAGAGGCGAACCTTATCGGTACGACCTCCCATACGACCCGGTTGCGAAGGACGAGTGGAAGGCCAGAGAATGATCATGCTGGATACCCACGCCTGGGTGTGGTGGACGATTGATCCTGCGCAACTGAGCGAGACTCAGCGTCAGGAGATCGCTAGCAATGAAAATGACCGTATCGGCGTCAGCGCAATCTCTTGTTGGGAGGTGGCCAAGCTCTGCGAGTATGGACGCTTGGAATTGCCTGTCGAACTGTCCGAGTGGTTCCGGGCGGCGCTTGGATACCCTGGTATCTCACTCTTGGCCCTGACGCCCGAAATCGCCATCGAATCAACTAGCCTGCCCGGCAACTTTCACCGCGACCCTTCCGACCAGATCATCGTCGCCACCGCCAGACTACGCCAGTGCCCTCTGGTGACTTCCGACGACAAGATCACCAACTACCCTCACGTGCGGACTCTGTTATAGAGAAGGGGACGTGGGTCACCAGAGGCGGCGCACTCCGTATCGATCGAAGAGCGGCTCGATGGAGACTAGCATGAGATTTCTCGACTGTGCCTGCGCGATGAGCAGCCTGTCGAAGGGGTCCCGATGGGGGCCTGGCAGCGACCCCGCCCGCGCAGCCTCGTCGACCGTGATTGGCAACTCCTCGAAGCCTTGGCGAGCTATCTCACCGGCAACATCGACGGAGATTTCCTCAGCCTCCGGGAGCTTGCCCAGACGATGCTTGGTGGTGATCTCCCAAGCCGACGCAGCGCTTATCAGGACGTCGTTCTCTTCATCCGCGATGGCCCTGCGAGCCGGCTGCGACAGCCGTTTGCTAATGGCGATCCACCACAGGAACGCATGCGTATCGAGCAGAAGCCGCACAGGCTACCGGCCCTCCCAGGCGGCGAGTTCCTCTTCAGGAAGGGGGTCGAAGAAGCTGTCGTCGATCTTAATCCTGCCCTTCATGGTGTCGGGTTGCCGCTTGCCCCGACGCTGAACCCGCACGAGACGAGCCACGGGCTTGCCGTTGCGGGCGATGACGACCTCCTCCCCCGCCTCGACCTGCGCAAGCAGGCGGGACAGGTTGGTCTTCGCCTCGTGTACGTTCACGGTTACCATGTTCGGCTCCTTGGGGACAAGCTTAGCTAAGAATATAGCTAACAGGGGGACTTGTCAAAACACAGGTCCGATCGTGCGCCTGTATCAGTCTAGTCGGTGGCCCAATCCGTAGGGGCGTCCCTTGTGGGCGCCCTGGGTATGATGATCAACGCGGCCAACCACAAGGGATTGCCCCTACAGACATCTGACCGACCGAGTTGATAAAGGCTGCTGGTCGTGAGCTGCTAGCGCGGCTGCTCCTGCGTGTCCCGGTGGTAGCGGTCCTCCAGGCGGACGATGTCATCCTCCCCGAGATAGTCGCCTGTCTGCACCTCTATGATCTCGACCGGCGCGTCCCCGGGGTTTTCGAGGCGGTGCTTGACGCCGACGGGGATGTGGGTCGACTCGGTCTCGCGCAGCAGGAGGTTCTCGTCACCCTTGACGACCCGGGCTGTCCCGCTCACGACCACCCAGTGCTCGGCCCTCCGGTGATGGACCTGAAGCGAGAGCGCGGCGCCGGGGTTCACGGTGAGGCGCTTCACCTGGAAGCCGGGGCCCCTGTCGACGGTCTCGAAGCTTCCCCAAGGGCGGTGCACACGACGGTGGTTCTCCTGCTCCGGCCGGCCCTCAGCCCTGAGGGCAGTGACGAGGCCCTTGACGTCCTGAACGCTGTCCTTGCCAGCCACCAGTACGGCATCGGGGGTCTCGACGACAATGACGTTGTCCAAGCCTACGGCCGCCAGGAGCCTGTGGGTCCCAATGAGCAGGGAGCCGGTGGTAGACTCGGCGCGGACGTCGCCCACCAGCACATTGCCCTCCGCGTCCCTCGCACCGTCCTCCCACAGGGCCGACCAGGCGCCGATATCGGACCACCCGGCGTCCAGCGACACGACGGCGCAGTCTATTGACGGCATCTCTTCGCCCGCGGCCCTCTCCATGACCGCGTAGTCGACCGAGTCGACGGGACAGCTCTCGAAGGCATCCCTGCCGGGTCGAAGGAAGTCGCCGTCTCTACTACTGCTCGAGTGGGCTTCGCGGCAGGAGGCGGCGATGTCGGGGCGATATTTTTCGATCTGCTCCAGCCACACAGACGCAGGCATGACAAACATGCCGCTGTTCCACAGGAAAGCACCTGACTTCACCATGGCCTCCGCGTCAGCCGCGTCCGGCTTCTCGACAAAAGCCGATACGTGAAACGGGCCGGACTCTCCGGACGAGTCGAGGGCAGGGCCTTTCTTCACGTAGCCGTACCCGGTCTCGGGCGAGCCGGGCACAATGCCGAACGTGACGAGGCTCCCCTGAGCTGCAAGCCCGACACCGGCGCGGACGGCTGACTGGAAGGGAGGCAGGTCCCTAATGACGTGGTCTGCGGGCAGCACGAGCATCACCGGGTCGTCGAGTCCAGCGGCCGGGTCAGCGAGGGCCAGCGCGGCAAGAGTCAGGGCCGGAGCGGTATTGCGGCTCACAGGCTCCAGGATTATGGACAGCGGGGGCCTCCCGATCTCTCTGGCCTGCTCGGCGACCAGAAAGCGGTGCTCCTCGTTGCAGACCACGACGGGATGGGAGATGCCCTCGATCCCATCGAGACGGAGGATAGTTCCCTGGAACAGCGAGTGGTCCCCGGTCAGGTTGAGAAACGGCTTTGGAAAGTACTCCCTGGAGAGGGGCCAGAGGCGCGTGCCAGAGCCGCCAGCCAGAATTACCGGATGGACGGACATTGCCAGTGCTGGGTAGTGAAGATCAGTGTATTGAGCATGTGTGAGACCGCCGCCTGTTGCGGCGCCGCTACATGTTAGGCCCCCGACGCCGCCTCGGTCAAACGGAGGACACCCGAACAGGGTAGGGGCCTATGTTACAATTTCGCAACGGTGAGCCTGGGGCGAGGCGGACCGGAGATGAGGAGGGCTTCTTCTTGGAAAACACGCTCCCAACGTCATCTGAGGCAGGGACTGTGGAGCGGCGCCTGTGAGGGTGCTGGTCACGGGGGGCGCTGGCTTCATCGGCTCACATCTGGTAGACGCCCTGGTACAGCAGGGCCACAATGTAGCGGTCGTCGACGACCTGTCGGCCAAGCGTTCCGGGTTGATCAATCCCGACGCCCGGTTCTACGAGGTCTCTATAACAGACTTCGACGGTCTATCCAGGGTCTTCGAGGCCGAGCGCCCCCAGGCCGTAAGCCACCACGCCGCCCAGATTAGCGTGCGGCGGTCCATGGCCGATCCCTCCTTCGACGCCCTCGTCAACGTCGTGGGCACGGTGAACGTGCTCCGACTGTCGGTCACGCACGGCTGCGAGCGCGTGGTCTTCGCCTCCACCTGTGCAGTCTACTCCGACCCCGTTCGCCTCCCCCTGGACGAGTCGCACCCCGCAATCCCTGCGTCGGCCTACGGGACGTCGAAGCTGGCGGCTGAGGACTACCTTCGTTTCTACGGCAGAGTCCACGGACTCCAGTACGTCGCCTTCCGGTACGGCAACGTCTACGGGCCCAGGCAGGACCCGAACGGGGAGGCGGGCGTGGTGGCCATATTCGGCAACCAGATGCTCTCAGGACAGCAGGTAACCATCTACGGCGACGGCTCCAAGACCAGAGACTACGTGTACATCTCCGACGTGGTCGAGGCGAACCTGGCGGCAATGAGGCTGCCAGCGGCCGCCGAGGTTCTGAACCTGGCACGGGGCGTAGAGGTCTCCGACTACGAGGTGTTCGACCTCGTCCGGCGCGCCTCCGGGGCCGACGCGGAGCCGGTCTACACAGACAAGCGCCCCGGCGAAGTGGAGAGGGTCTGCGTCGACTCGTCCAGGGCGTCCGAGATTCTCGGCTGGACGCCGAGCGTGGAGCCACTGGAGGGCATCCGACGGACCGTCGAACACCTGAGGGCCGGATCCCGAGGGTGAGCGCCAGCACGTCCGCCGGAGATCGTGACGTCCGCACGCAAGCTGCGGACACTAGAGCACACGTGGACAGGGCGCTGCTGATCATCGCCAAGGCGGGTGTGCTCCTGGTCCTAGTGATGCCGCTCGTAGTGACCCGCGACACCTTCTTTCCCTTCGTCGTCGGGAAAGCCCTGTACTCCAGGGTCCTCATAGAGATAGCGTTCGCCGTCTGGATCGTACTCGCGGTCCGCAACGCGTCGCACCGGCCGGTCCTTTCCAGGCTGATGATCGCCTTCGCGGTCTACCTTGTCGTATCGCTTATCGCGAGCTTGGCGGGAGTGAGCCCTCAGCGCAGCATATGGTCAACCTACGAGCGCATGCAGGGGGTCGTCGACCTTGCGCACTGGGTGGCCTTCGCGCTTGTGCTCACATCGGTGTTCCGCATCCGGCAGGACTGGCGTCACGTGCTCAACCTCAGCCTGCTCATAGGCGCGGTCATGGCGCTGACGGGCGCGGCGGTGATGGTCGGCTGGGAACTGCCGGTGTACGACTTCCTGGAGGCGGGCCAGCGCATCGAGCTCACCCTTGGGAACCCTACCTACGTAGGCGCGTACATGCTAATCAACGCGCTGATCGGGGTCGGCCTCTTTGTCGACTCGTTCACGGATCGGACGGCCGGGGAGCGGGGAGGCTCCACCGCACGGAGGCGGCTAAGACGGACTTTGAGGAGAGACGGAGGACGCACCGCGCCCAACGTGTTCTGGTGGCGCGTCTTCTGGGCCGTGGCGGTCGGTCTCAGCCTGTGGATGATGCTGGAGAGCAGCACGCGGGGCGCCTTTGTCGGCCTGATCGGAGCGCTGGCAGCGGCGGCGGTGGGATACGTGCTGTGGGGCAGGCTCAGGAGGCTGAAGATCGCGGCGGCGGTCATGATCGTCGGCATAGTCTCGTTCGGGCTGTTCCTGGTACTGGGCGCCGAGACGGCCGCGGCCCAGCGGCTCGCCGAGCGGAGCTATGTGGTCGAACGGTTCATCCAGGCAGGCCAGGGAAATGACACGAGCCTGAAGGGCCGCCTGGCGTCCGTGTCGTTCGGACTCCGGGGCTTCGCCGATAAGCCGCTCTTTGGCTGGGGACCGGAGAATTACGTCGTTGCCTGGGGACGGCACTACGACGCCGAGGAGATCGGAGACTACAGCGGGCCGCCGTTCGACCAGGCGCACAACAAGCCCATCGAGGAGCTGACCACAAAGGGTGCCATCGGCCTGGCCAGCTATCTCACCCTGTGGGTACTGATGCTCTGGACTGTTTCCTCGCGGGTCAGGAGCCTGGGGGCGGACCGAGAGGTCCTGACCCTCGTCATGGGCGCGGCGATGGTCGGATACTTCGCCCAGAACCTCTTCCTCTTCGACACGCCAACGACGGTCCTCCAGTTCGTGGTCCTACTGGGGTTCGCGGTGAGCTTGGACACGACCTACGACGGCATGCGGAAGGCCAGCGCGGGCGTTGGATGGACCGGGCGGAGCGCGGCTGCTGTACTTGACCGGCTCCGAGTCCGCGACCTGGCTACCCGGGCCGCCAGGAATCCCGCCGTCGGATGGGCCTGCGCCGCGGTCTTGGCCGTACTGGTGGGAATGACGGTCTACATGGGGAACGTGAGGGTCTACCAGGCCGCTATCGAGGCAAATAGCGCCGTGGTGAGGCGAGGGCCCACCTGGTCGCAGAGGCTCGACCACTTCGAACGGTCGATGGACCTGTTTCCGTCGCTCGCCAACTACCCGCGACAGTACATGTTTACCAGCCTGAACAGCGCCTGGGACGCTCTGCCCAGTGCCGGGGTGGTGGCGAGGGCGATGGACATGGTGAACCGAGCGGCGGTGGAGATCGAGGCGAGCGAGCCGGAGTGGTGGGCGGCCTACGTCAATCTCGCTGCCGTATACCAGAACGCGGCGTCACTCGATCCCTCGTACGCGGAGGTCGCGCGGGGCTACGTAGAGACTGCCGAGAAGCTGGCGCCTGAGACCCCCGGAGTGGTCGTAATCAAGGCCCGGCAGGAGAAGCTAGAAGAGACCCAGGAATCGCCCTCAGGCCCTTGAGAGGGGTGGCTCCTACGGCGCTATAGAGGAGTGCGCCATTGTGATCCACAGGTGTGCGTTTATGGCGATCGACGCGGCTCGATGAAGTTCTCGCTATCGACGTACTTGACCATCTCATCCTGCTGATAGACCGCGACTCCTGAGCAGAAGTGGTAGTCGCCGAGCAGGATTCGGTCCAGGAATAGCCGCTGATGCTTAGCCAGGCCCGGCAGTGAGTGTAAGTCGCCGATGCGGTGCCACCGGAGCTCACCTTCTTCAGACTCGCACAGTTGTCCAGTCCACCTGGTCGCAGTGACTACGTGGACAATGCCGCACTTCACCTCATCGATCCAGATGAAGGTGCCGCGGAGCTTCGGGTCGGCAAGCAGAAGACCCGACTCTTCCCTGAATTCTCGAATAGCCGAGGACACCGGGTCCTCTCCAGGCTCAAGTTTGCCGCCGAGGCCGATCCATTCACCCGCATGCAGGCGCCCCTGGGCCTTCCTGATCAGCAGGACCTCGCCGCGACCCTTCAGGTAGACCAAGCAATACGGGATGACAGTGTCGAAGGTGAGGGTAGGGTTGATCAAACTCGCTCATCCTTGACTGGCAACCCGCTGGCTGGAACCAGCGCCGGAAGCCTGTGTGCTATCCCACCCGCACATTGACGCCTGACCATTACCTGTGGCCGCCCTCGGTTGCCTGCCACCCCGCCTTCAGAGTGATAATGACCGAGAGGAACAGCAGCTTCACATCCAGCAAGGGGGACATCCTCCTCATATAGAGATTGTCGTATCGCAGCTTGTCTCTCGGCCGCGTGGCGTAACGCCCCCTCACCTGGGCGAGTCCAGTCAGGCCGGGCCTTACCTCGAGTCTCCTGTCGAAACCGGGCGCCTCCTTCGCGAACTCCTCGTAGAGCTCCGGACGCTCCGGTCGCGGTCCGACGAGGCTAAGGTCGCCTCTCCACAGATTGATCACCTGGGGAAGCTCATCGAGCGCCGTGGCCCGCAGAAACCGTCCGACGCGCGTGACGCGTGGGTCGTTCTCGGTGGCCCAGACCGGTCCGGTGTGCGTTTCGGCGCTGGGCACCATGGACCTGAACTTGAAGAGCCGGAGCAGCCTGCCATTCCTTCCGAGGCGCTTCTGCGTGTAGAAGACCGGGCCGCGGTCCTCGATCCAGATGGCGAGCGGCACCAGGGTCCAAAGCAGAAGGAAGACCGGCAGCAGAGCTATGTGGGCCGCGGCCAGCACGGCGAGGTCAAACGACCTCTTGTACCAGTCCCGGCGGTGAAGGGTTGTCACCCCGCTCTCCGTAGGGCCGGTCTCCACTCCGTCGGCATCGGGGCATGTGTGTTCAACCTGACCGCACCTGTTGATGGCGGCTACGAGGCCAGCTGCGCAGCCAGCGCGGCGGGCTCTGTGACCGGAAAGTTGCAGGCGTAGTTCTCACAAACATACGCGGTGGGCTTGCCATCGACGCGGTCTCTGTCCTCCAGGAGCGGGACTCCACTCCGTGTCTCAGCGGCGCCATCACCGGCCGAGCCGACCAGCACCCGGTTGGGCAGGTAACGCCTGGAGACCTCGGACAGCAGGGCGTTCGTCTCGGCGTCCCCGGCGCCGCCCACGATCGCGATCTCCTTGGGCGTAGACAGATAGAAGTCAAGCGCACCCAGCCAGTGCCCCGCGCCGGTCGGGAACCGGGACATGAGCTCGCGGACGGACCGGAGGGACGTCACGGCGCGCCGCTGATGCTCCGAGTCCCCGGTGATCACGGCGAGGCGCAGGAGGACGTCTGCGGCCATGGAGCTGCCGCATGGCGTGGCGTTGTCGGTGTAGTCCCTGGGACGCAGGACGAGCTCCTCGTGGTCACGGCCCGTGTCGTAGAAGCGTCCCTCGGACTCCTCCCAGAACAGGTCGACCATCGCCTCTCCGAGCGAGATCGACTCGTCCAGCCAGCGCCCGTCGAGCGTCGCCTCGTGCAGCACGAGCAGGCCGTCGATGAGGAAGGCGTAGTCCTCCAGGTACCCGTTCAGCTTTGCCTCTCCGTTCCGGTACGTCCGCAGCAGACGACCGTCCCTGACGAGGCTGTCGAGGAGGAATTTAGCGTTTATGTTAGCTATCTCTACGTAGTCCTGCCGCCCGAGGGCGCCGCCGGCCTCGGCGAAGGCGCGCATCGCCAGCCCGTTCCACGAGGTCAGCACCTTGTCGTCCAGTCCCGGCGGCACGCGCTCGCTCCTGGCCTCCAGCAGGATCATCTTCCACCGCCGCAGTGTCTTCTCGAACTCCTCGTCGCTCATGCCCCTGGCCGCGGCCCCGCCCTTTGCGACATGGAGGATCGACCGGCCTTCGAAGTTGCCCTTCCTGGTTACGCCGTAGTAGCTGTTGAAGAGGTCTCCCTCGCTCTTGCCCAGCAGGTCGATGATCTCCTCGGGCCGCCACACGAAGAACTTCCCCTCTACGCCTTCGCTGTCGGCGTCCTGTGCGGAATAGAACCCGCCGCCGAGGTCGGTCATCTCCCGCGCAATGTAGTCCAGGGTCTCCTCCACGATGCGGCGGTAGAGCGGGTCGCCCGTCACCTGATAGGCGTGCAGGTACAGCCTTGCCAGCAGGGCGTTGTCGTAGAGCATCTTCTCGAAGTGGGGGACCAGCCAGTATGTGTCTGTCGAGTACCGGTGGAAGCCGCCACCTATCTGGTCGTACATGCCTCCCTCCGCCATGCGCGTGAGGGTCAGCTCCACCATCTCCAGCGACTCCGGGTCCTGGGTCCGGGCGTGGTGTCGCAGAAGGAACTCGTACGTCATGGGCTGAGGAAACTTGGGCTGGAGGCCGACTCCGCCGTGGCGGCCGTCGAACTGGCCTGCTACGGCGCGCTTCGCCGATTGCAGCACCTCTACTGTCAGAGGCTCGAGGCCTGCCATGCCCGCGGAAAGCTGCCTCATGCGCTGCACGAGCTGGCTGGTCGTTTGCGTGACGTCGCCCCGCTTCCCTTTGTAGGCGGCCGCCAGCGTTTCCACGACTCGCGGGAAGGCGGGCAGTCCGCCGCGGTCTTCGGGCGGGAAGTAGGTCCCGCCGTAGAACGGCTTGCCGTCCGGCGTCAGAAACACGGTCATCGGCCAGCCGCCCTGGCCCGTGAGGGCCTGCACCGCCGTCATGTATATGGAGTCGATGTCCGGCCTCTCCTCCCGGTCCACTTTTATGCAGACGAAGTTTTCGTTCATCAACGCCGCTATCTCGGCATCTTCGAACGACTCCCGCTCCATCACGTGGCACCAGTGGCAGGCGGAGTAGCCTACGCTCAGCAGGATGGGCATGTCCTCACGCTCGGCCCGCTCCAGGGCCTCCTCTCCCCACGGGTACCAATCGACAGGGTTGTGGGCGTGCTGGAGCAGGTACGGGCTTGTCTCGTCTATCAGCCTGTTGGGCACGTCAGCTCCTCTTTGCGGGCGAGACGCCCGCCGGTTCAGACACCGGTCAGCTCCAGGGTCTCAACCCGACGGCTCTCGATGTCCGCCACTCTTATGGCGTGATTGTTAGTGTCGGCAACGTAGACACGCCCGTTGGCGGCGCTCAGGCCGCCGGGCTCGTGGAACGTCGCCTCCGAACCCGCGCCGTCATCGTGGCCCGCCTCGCCGCCGCCGAGAATGCTCTCTGCACGTCTCGTCGCGGGTTCGATTCGCTTTATCTTGTTGTTGTAGGTGTCGGCGATCAGCAGCGCGCCATCGTGAGCGTCGATTCCGAGCGGGTGCTGAAGCCTGACCTCGTCGCCGACGCCGTCGACGTCACCGAACGTGAACAGGTGCTGGCCGACTATGGTGCTTACGTCTCCGTCGCCGGATACGCTCGCGGACCGAACGGCGCTCGTCTCGCTGTCGGTGAAGAAGAGCCTTCCGCCCGAAACGGCTATGCCGCTCGGCTGCGCGAGCTGCGCCATGGCCAGGGGGCCGTCGCCGATGGCCTCCCGTCCGCTCCCGGCATGAGGTCGGGCATCCCCCGTGGACAGGTCCAGACGCCATAGCTGGTGGAACCCGGCCATCGCAATGAAGAGGGCACCATCCTCAAGCGCCAGGTCCCACGGGGAGTTGAGCTGGACGCCCAGCCCCCTCCCTCCGGCATGAAACATCATCGCCTTCTCGCCGGTCCCGGCGATGGTCGAAACGGTACGGTCTTCGAGATCGACGGCCCTGATCGCGTGGTTCTTGGTGTCCGCGACGTACAGCGTGCCGCCGTCCAGCGCCATGCCCTGGGGGTCGTTGAACGCCGACCGGTCGAAAGAGCCGTCGGCCAGACCCTTCTCGCCCGAGCCGATCACAGCCTCGACCTTCCCGGACATGTCGGCCACGACGATCCGGTTATGGTTCGAGTCGGCCACGAACAACCGGCGTCCGGCCGCATCGGCCAGCACCTTGCCGGGAAAGGACAAAGGCCTCTCCCACTCCTTGTCCCGCTCCAGCCGCGAGGGCAGGGGCCTTCTGTCGATGAGGCCCGCCGCGTCGAGCTCGGACACCATCTCCCCGATGATGCGGTCGAATACGTCGAATGTGATCTCCCCTTCGTGCTTGCCGATAACCTTGCCCTCGGGGTCGACGAACATCAGGGTCGGCCAAGCCCGGACGGTGTACTCGCCCCAGATGGCGAAGTCGGCGTCGTTCACGACGGGGTGCTCGATCTCGTATCGCAGCACCGCCTTGCGCAGGTTGGCCGTGTCCTTCTCGGCCACGAACTTGGCCGAGTGGACGCCGACCACGGCCAACTCCCTCTCGTACTTCTGCTCCAGTTTCCGCAACTGCGGAAATACGTGCATGCAGTTGATTCAGCAGTACGTCCAGAAGTCCAGAATGACGAGCTTGCCGCGCAGGTCGGCAATCTTCAGGGGACGGTCCACGTTGAGCCAGTCCAGCCCCGCAGGGAAGTCCGGCGCGTTGACCTTGCCTGGGTAACGACGGGGAGTCATGTGGGGCCTCCGTTGTGGATATGTGCTGCCTGGAAGGAAGGCCAGGGTAGGAGCTTGCGCCGACCGGCCTGCATCACAGTTTACCACTCCGAAGAGTTGTGGAATGGCAACCATACGCGATTGGTTCGTGTCCTCAAGCCATGACGACCGGCGTCGCGGATCTGCGTCACTGGTTCAGGCGGCGGTGACCTCGACCTTGAGGCTGCGGCCCACCGCCCGGAGCGCCCTTTGCACCTGGCTCATGTGGGAGCGGTGGTCTGGGTTAGTCAGCTTGCGCACGTCGGACTCGCTGGCAACCGAAGGACGCCGCTTGACAAACCGAACATCAGTCCGCATACTCAGCTGAGACACCTCGGTTGCTCAAGCTGAAGCGCGTACCCCGGCACTGCCGGGTGGGACAGAATGGGGCAAAACGAAACAGTTCACAGAGAATCGCGGTCCTGCCCCGAACAAACCGGCCCGGACCAGCTACGAATGAAGTGTCCCATAACCGTCTGGAACTGTCTCTTATTCGTCCGGTATTGTCTCTTATCTGTCCGAACTTGTCCCTCACCTGTCCCAGGGGATCTGGCCTACTCACAACTGCAATCGTCTAGCACCATGTCCGGGAGAGGCGGTGGCCGATGACTACCGGTAAAAGCAACGAGGACGCCGCAAGGTTCAGCTACTCGCAGGAAACGGTATTCGAGCGGCCGGCTCGGAGAATCGGCGGTGAGCTGTACCCGAACAGCGGGTACGACGCCATCTGGCGGCTGCCCAACGCGGGCTTCGTCATCCGCCTCGATGACACCTACATATTCCTGGACCCGATATTCACCTCACCGCTCCCAGCCTACGAGGAGGTCAGGGAGGAATCGATCGAAGCGGGCCGGCTCAGCACCTACAGGCTTGAGCTGAAGCACTACAGCCGGTGGGAAAGCCTGTTCCGGGAGGTCCACCAGATGCCGCTTCTCCCCGGAGACGTTCTGAAAGTGGACCACCTGCTTCTCACCCACGAGCACTACGACCATTTCGATCCGGTCGGCCTCAAGAACCTCGCCACCCAGCCACAGATGACTGTCGCTCCCAAGGCCTGCCACAACGAGCTGGTCGAGGTTGCGGCCATTACCCCGGAGTCGATAACAGAAGCGAGCTACGGCCTCACTCTCGACTACGAGTCCTTCACCCTCAAGGTGATTCCGGCCACCCACAGAAACACCCCCGGCGCCTGCGGATACCTGATACAGACCCGGCACGGGAACATCTATCACCCGGGCGACGGGCAATTCGACCAGGACGAGAAGGAGCTGGTCACCTCGCTGGACGTGCAGTTCCTCCTGGTGCCGATCAACGACACCAACCTCGGAGTCGGATTCGCGGCGCTGCTGACCCAGCTGCTCCAGCCCACGGTCGTAATCCCCTGTCACTACGGCTACGCCTACCCGCCGGTCCGGTCGCTTGGCGGCAGTCCGGCGGAGTTCGTCACGGCCCTGGCGGCCCGCAACTACGAGATCCCGAACACAGATATCGTGGTCCTCAGCCCGGGCGGGAAGTACGTGCTGGCCTAGCTGCAGGGCAGGGCGGACCCAAACCTGCGCGAAGGCCCGGGTGCCCCTTCCTCCGAGGATAGCCCTGGCCGACCTGGCGTAGGGGCGGGCTTGAAACCCGCCTTACCGGCCCTGATTACCACTCGGCGCCGATTCCAGGAAGCCCCTCCAATCGGCAGGCTGCACAGCCTCAAATGGTAATCGATATGATGATATGCCCATTGTTTTATATTCGGCAGGCTGGGCCTTTGCATACCCCGCCCGTTGGCCTAGAATACCGGCCATCGACCGCCACTAAGGGGGATAGAGATGTGCGAGGCCAACGGGCAGGGGAGCCTACAAAGACTGACGTATCTCCAGACTGAGAACACCTCGGTCGACTCCGAGGTGCTCGGCATGTCCTTCGTCGAGGACGGGGAGATACGCCTCCCGCCCGACGATCCGGACGACTGGCCCTACGCCAACGTACTGGAGGCCATGAAGGACGGATGGAGGGTCGTCAAGTTTCCAGAGCTCGCGCTCCTGTACCACGACCCCCAGAACCTCACCCTGGGCTGCGAGTTCATCCTGGAGAAGTGAGCGGCCCTGTCCGTCGTTCCGGCGGAGGCCGGAACCCAGTCCCGCGTCCGTCACGGAACCGAGTCGAGTAGGGCAGGGGCCCTTAAGTCCGGACACCGAAAGACATCCACCAATAAAACAGCCCAAGGAGGCAGATCCGCGATGACGAAGTACGACTGCGAGGCGACTCTAGACGACCAGCAGATGATGGACTTCTGCAGGAACGGGTACCTCGTGCTGCCGGCCGTGGTGCCCGACGAGGTCAATCGACGGACGGTGGAGTTCATGGCCGAGCCGGAGCACGCCCGCTCGATGGAGCCGGTCGACATCCTGGAGCAGGACTGGTTCGACCAGGGCGTCACCAAGAACCCCGCGGCGGCGGGCGCCGTGAGGTCCCTGCTCGGCAGGGACTTCCTTCTACCCAACATGATCAGCAGTCACCGCACGGTTGGGCCGACCCCTCCACAGAACTGGCACCCCGACGCCGGGTCGATCATCACGCACCGCCTGGACTATCTCCAGGTGTTCTACTACCCCAGCGGTGCGACCAAGGAAATGGGGCCGACCGAGATCGTCCCGGGGACCCACATGAGCCCCGCGAGGTCGGCGATGCTCGGCCGAATCAAGAGCCTGAAGATTTCGAGTCTGACCACCGCTCCGCCGGGGACGATCTTTCTCACGATCTACTCGGTGCTCCACCGGAGGAGCAACAGCACCTACCCCGGCATCCGTGACAACCTGAAGTACAACTACTGGCGCACGACCCAGCCCCGCCGGGATTGGGCCTTCGATCCCGACTTCAGCTTCTCCTGGCTCAGCGCTAAGGGCCGCCCGGTCTTCGGCGAGGACCAGGCCAGGATGTTCGCATGGCTCTGCGGGGAGGAGTGGGAGTTCAAGGGCGGCCAGTCGTGGCCCAGCTTCAGCGCGTCCGTCCACGAAGTCGACCAGATGGGCCTGCCCGCAGGTCTGCGCCGGCACGGGTAGTCCGTCGTTCCGTGGCCTCTGAGTCGCCCGAGATCATGGAGCTGATAGCCCTCGCGCCATGGCGCGAGGCGGTCACGTACCGCGACACGTGGCCCCACGAGTACGTAGTCATCCAGAAGGACGGCCAGCAAGACCTGCTTGCCGCGTTCTGCGCCCGGATCGCTAGGGGAGAGGGCGTCGAGTGCTGGTTCTTCCACCAGAAGCGGCCGTACCTCTTCTTGGGCGATCACAAGTACTGGACGATGACCGAGTGCTCTGACATCGACCTGGACGCCGACGACGAGGTTCTCAACCGCGCCAGGCTGTACCGCGACCACCGCGACTTCGTGATCGAGGCTGGAGACAAGGGGGTGTACCGCTGATGCCGACACCGGGGCTGGGGAGAATCGAACAGGTGAACGTCCGGTGTAAAGGGCGGAGTAATAATGGACCGGCGAGGCGGGGGTGAGCGTCCGGGAGTGGCGCTGCAAAACTGGACCACCCGCCGCCTTCTATAGAGTTGGAGGCAACTCGATGGAAGGTGTGAAGGATGTACAAAGTGGAACTGTACGTTCGAGTGCGCCGGGCCTGCATGGTGGAAGGGATGAGCACGCGAGAGGCTGCCCGGGTGTTCGGGCTGCACCGGGACACGGTGCGCAAGATGCTGGAGTACTCGGTGCCACCCGGGTACCGTCGACAGTCACCGCCGCGTCGCCCTAAGCTGGACCCGTACCACGGGGTGATCGACCGGATACTGGAAGAGGACCGGCGTCTTCCGAGGAAGCAGCGCCACACGGCGAAGCGGATCTATGACCGTCTGAGAGCGGAGCACGGGTTCGGTGGCAGGTACACGATAGTCAAGGACTACGTGCGCGAGCGACGGCGCCGGACACGCGAGATGTACGTTCCGCTCTCCCATCCTCCTGGTGATGCCCAGTGCGACTTCGGCCAGGCGAAGGCGGTCATCGGAGGAGTGGAGCAGACCATCCACTACTTCGTGCTGGACCTTCCCCACAGCGACGCGTGCTTCGTCAAGGCCTACCCCGCAGAGACGACCGAGGCGTTCTGCGACGGTCACGTCTCGGCGTTCTCGTTCCTGGGCGGCGTGCCGCGGAGCATCTTGTACGACAACACGAGACTGGCTGTGGCCAGGATCCTGGGAGACGGCCGGCGCCAGCGTACTCGTGTGTTCTCGGAGCTGGTGTCGCACTACCTGTTCGAGGATCGGTTCGGCCGTCCCGGCAAGGGTAACGACAAGGGCAAGGTCGAGGGGCTGGTGGGATATGCTCGCCGGAACTTCCTGGTGCCTGTGCCGTCGTTCCCGAGCTTCGATGCGCTCAACGCCTACCTCGAGGAGAGGTGCCTGGAACGGATGGGGAGACAGCTGCGTGGGCACAGGGAGACGATAGGCCAGCGGATGGAGCGTGACCTGGAAGCCCTGCTGGCGTTCCCCGCCGTGCCATACGACGCCAGCGACAAGCACGTGAGCCGTGTCAGCTCCCTGTCCCTGGTGCGGTACCGGACCAACGACTACTCGGTGCCCGTGGCCTACGGTCACAGGGAGGTGGTGGTGCGCGGCTATGTGGGTGACGTGGTGATCAGCTGCGGGGCAGAGGTGATAGCCCGGCATCCGCGCTCATACGAACGCGACGACTTCGTCTTCGACCCTGTCCACTACCTGCCGCTGCTGGAGCGCAAGACGGGAGCGCTGGACCAGGCTGCTCCTTTGGCCGGGTGGGAGTTGCCGGAGGAGTTCGGCATGCTGCGCAGACTGCTGGAGTCGAGGATGGGCAGGCGAGGCAAGCGTGAGTTCGTACAGGTGCTGCGGTTGGTGGAGAACTTCCGCAAGGAGGAGGTGTACGAGGCCGTGCGTGATGCCCTCAGGCTCGGCGCCATAAGCTTCGACGCCATCAAACACCTGGTGCTGTGCAGGATAGAGGGCCGTCCCCAGAGACTCGACCTGGAGCTGTACCCCTACCTGCCCAGGGTCACCGTGACGAAGACAGCAGCCAGCGACTACATGGCGCTCATGTCGGGGATCGGGCGGTGAGCGAGAGGTCTACGGTGCTGCTGGAGCATCACCTCAAGGAGCTGAAGCTGCCCACCTTCCTGAGGGAGTACTGCAAGGTGGCCGGCCAGTGCGCCGCCGAGGGCGTCGACCATCCGGGCTACCTGCTGAGGCTCTCTGAGCTTGAGCTGATAGACCGCCATCATCGGATGGTTGACCGCAGGATCAAGGCTGTACGCTTCCCTGCCACCAAGAGCCTCGACACCTTCGACTTCCTGGCCATGCCGTCGGTGAACAAGCACCTGGCCATGCAGCTGGCACGCTGCGAGTACGTAGACCGGCGGGAGAACGTCATCGCCATAGGCAACAGCGGCACCGGCAAGACCCATGTGGCCCTCGGTCTGGGGCTCGCCGCCTGCCAGAGGGGACTGTCGGTCGGCTTCACCACGGCCGCCTCGCTGGTCCACGAGCTGATCGAGGCCAGGGACGAGCGGCGACTGCTCAACCTCCAGAAGAAGCTGGCCCGACTCAAGCTGCTTATCGTCGACGAGCTTGGCTTCGTACCACTTTCCAAGACCGGCGCTGAGCTCCTCTTCGAGGTCTTCAGCCAGAGATACGAGAGGGGGTCGGTACTGGTCACCACCAACCTGCCCTTCGACGAGTGGACCGAGGTCTTCGGCTCGGAGAGACTGACCGGCGCCCTGCTGGACCGCCTCACTCACAGAGTTCACATCCTGGAAATGAACGGCGAAAGCTACCGCCTCAAGCAGAGCCGGCAGGCCGTCACCACGCGCTCAGCCAGCGATTCCCCTGACGCATAGGCTCCACCAACCTCGCTGCGACTAAGGGCTCCCGACGACACCCGTCGTAGGCGGACATTTTCGCTGAACATCGCCGCTCAAGTGGTACACTTTTGCTCCGCCACACGGCCTGATTTCTCTCCGCCCTTGACATCCCGGGAAAGATGGCCTCATGAAGAGCATAACTTCACGCCCTGGCTTGCCGAGAACCTGACTCTGCTGGGGGAGGCGCTGGGGATGGACTTGAAGGAGGTCAGGCAGGAAGCGCAAGTCGGTCCTTTCTCTCTCGATATTCTGGCGAAAGAGGTGGGCAGCGATGTCAACGTGGTAATCGAGAATCAACTTGAGGAGACCGACCACAGCCATCTCGGTCAGTTGCTTACGTATGCGACCGGATACAACGCGCACATCGCAATATGGGTCGCGTCAGACTTTGTGTACGAGCATGCCGAGGCCCTGCACCGGCTCAACGAATTGACGAGTGAGAGTATCAGGTTCTACGGGGTCAAGATCGAGGTCATAAAGGAGGATGGCGACGCTTGCCCCGAGCCGAGGTTCCGCAAGGTCGTGTACCCCGGCTGCTGGAATAAGGAGAATACACTGAAGAAGTCGGAGAGGCCCCCGACCATCCAGCGATACCACGACTTCTTCCAGCCGCTGATTAGCAGGCTGCTTGGAGAGGGCTTTGCCGATAAGGCCGTCCAAGAATTCGACCACACTGACCGGTTCTTTCCTTCCCGCCTCAACCCAAGCATAGGGTACGCTGCCTCTTTCTGGAAGAACAGCGCCTGGGTAACCCTCCATATCCGAACGGGAGACAACAAGCTGACTAACCAGATATTCGACACGCTGCGAAAGCAACAGGAGCAGATTGAAGAGTGCCTTAAAGCTGACTGGCACTGGCAACGGTGGGACAACTACACCTTCTCCAGCATAAACATAAGAAGGGACGGCTCGATGGACGACCCGCAGGAGAAGCTGGAAGCGACCAGGGCCTGGATGCTGGAATACCTTCCCAAGCTGAAAGAGGTCCTCGATCCGCACTTGGAGCGGGTCCTGAAGGAGCTGCAACCCGAAGGCCCGGCCGGTGCCGAAGCCTAGACGTCCTGTGCCGAAAACCCAGCCTCCCAGGCCAGGGACGGCCCGCACCGGCATAGGACTGAGGTGAGGGTGGAGATGGCCCCTACGCGTAGCTCTCTCGAGGCTGCGCTTTCTGACGGGCGGCGCCCCAGGGCATGCGTTTGGACTGGCGGCCGAGGCCTCGTTCCATCGCCCGCCACTTCGGCTCTTCATCCGGAGTGATGAACGTGACCGCCTCGCCGGAGCGGCCCATGCGGCCAGTTCGTCCGACCCGGTGTGTGAAGAGGAGCTCTGTATCCGGCAGGTCGTAGTTGATGACCTGTGCGATGCCCTCGATGTCCAGGCCTCTGGCAGCGACATTCGTTGCAACCAGGATTGGGGCGTTGCCGGAACGGAAGTCCTTCATCACACGCTCGCGTGCGTTCTGACTGAGGTTGCCCTGAAGCGCCCCAACGGGATAGCCCATATCGTCGAGTTGCTTCGCCAGCCTCTTGACGCCGTGCTTGGTCTTTCCGAAGACAATGACCGGGGCGCCGTACCGCTCGTTCAGCAGGTCTTGGAGGACCTCAATCTTGTCGCTCTTGCGGATGGTATAGACGAAGTGTTCCACCGTGGGCAGGGATTGCAGGTCTGGGTCCACTTCGACCGTTACGGGGTCGCTAAGGTGCTTCGCGGCGGTCTTGGCCACCCACTCAGGCATGGTGGCGGAGAGGAGCGCCGTCTGGCGTTCCGAGGGCGTCTCGCCAAGGATTGCCTCAACATCGTGGGCGAAACCTCTATCCAGCATCTCGTCGGCCTCGTCCAGCACCATGAATCGTACTGATCGCAGGTCGAGGGTACCCTGGCGTAAATGGTCCAGCGTCCGGCCCGGGGTGCCAATGATGATCTGGGCGCCGGTCCTCAGCTCCGTGTGCTCTGGCTTCAACGACCGGCCGCCGTACAGCAACGTCACGCGAAGGCGGTGCGATGATGCCAGGGCCTTTGTGACTTCGGCCACCTGAATGGCCAGCTCCCGCGTGGGCACCAGCACAAGAGCCTGAGTCCGCCGGACCAACGGGTCGCACCGCTCCACCATGGGAACGGCGAACGCGAGCGTCTTGCCGGAACCCGTGCGTGCCTGACCTATCAGGTCACGGCCCTCCAGCAGGTGCGGGATGGACTTCTCTTGAATGGGGGTGGGTTCGGAAATGTCCATCCGGGCAATCGCCCGTCTGGTAGCGGGCTTCAGGGCCATTCCGGGAAATACGGAGTCCACGGCGTTTTCGGTGTCGCCAGGGTCCTGGTGGTCCGTTGACAGCTCGTTCACGGGTGCTTTGGCGGCGGGTGGGGGACTGTAACGACGGGACTGGTGGCACGGGCCGCAGTAGACCGGCCTGTCCGGACTTGGCAGGAAGGGAACGGATGTAGATTCGTTACAGGCGGTACATACCGCCGGGTGGCGCTCTGTGCGGTCGGATCGACGGGCGCGGGTAGTCACAGGTCTGGATTGCATGCGGGAGTAGAGTACCTCTGTCTGGTGGAGTGCAACAATGGGCCCGCGCTGGGTGGAGAAGAGGAGACAACGGGACAGGTGATAGTCCGCTGCCACATAAGCCGGGATGCGCAGGTCACATGCGTGGTTTCATTATAGCAGAAACCGGGCGAACGTTCCTGACCGGTTCGCGGCGGCGCAATGTCATCAGTCGTCCAGGGGCCGCCTAGTCCCGGACGCGGGCTCCGTTGCGGCGCTTGCGCTTGCGGTTCACGGCGGAGAGCTCAATCTTGCGTGGCCGCAAGTTCTGGGGAGTGACCTCCACGAGCTCGTCGTCAGAAATGAACGCAAGCGCTTCCTCGAGGCTCATCCTCACAGTGCTCTTCAGGCGTTTCGCCACGTCGGCCGTTGACGAACGGATGTTAGTCAGCTTCTTTTCCTTGCAGACGTTGATCTCGATGTCGCCCTCGCGGCGATGGGAGCCCACGATCATGCCCGCGTAGACCTTCGTTCCGGGGTCGATGAACGTGTCGCCTCTGCCCTGGGCATTGAGCAGACCATATGTGACAGCTACACCGCCCTCGGATGCCACAAGCACGCCGCTGCGCTGGGACTGAATTTCACCTTCCATCGGTTCGTACGAGGTGAATGTGCTGCTCTTCACCCCGTCGCCGCGGGTGGTGCGGAGAAAGAAAGGGTTGAATCCGATAAGCCCGCGCGTGGGAATCTTGTATTCCAGGTTGACGTAACCGTCCTCGTGGTACCGCATGTCCCGAAGCCGGCCCATGTTTGCGGATAGGTGTTCGGTCAGCACGCCCACGTACTCCTCATGGGTGGTGATATTCAAGATCTCGTAGGGCTCGTGCACCCTTCCTGCGATCACTTTGGTGACGGGCGCGGGACGGGACACCTGGAATTCGAACTGTTCACGGCGCATGGTCTCGACCAGGATGGATAGGTGCAGCTCTCCCCGTCCAGAAACCACGAACACGTCGGGGCTGGGAGTGGTCTCCACCCGCAGACTGACATTGGTCCGCAGCTCTCTCATCAGCCGTTCGTGGAGATTGCGGGAAGTGCAGTGGTCTCCCTCTCTGCCCATGAAAGGGGAGGTGCTGACGCCAAAGGTCATCCGCACCGTCGGTTCGTTGATGTCGATGGACGGTAGAGCCTCCGGACTTTCGAGAGAGGCGATGGTGTCGCCTATGGACACGCCCTCAGGGCCTGTGATGGCCACTATGTCCCCAGTATGGGCTTCGGTGACTTCAGTCCGCTTCATCCCGCGGAACACAAAAATGCGCTCAACGATGTGGGACGTGGGCTCAGCGCCGCGTCCCAACAGGGCCACCTCGTCGCGCAGCCTGAGTGTGCCATTGGTAATGCGGCCGACGGCAACTTGTCCCAGGTGGTTGTCGTAGTCAAGTGCCGCAACAAGCATTTGCAGCGGGGCGCCGGGGTTCCCGGTCGGCGGCGGCACCGAATCCAGGATAGCTTCAAATAGCGGTTGCATATCCGACCCAGGCTCATCCAGGCTAGTTGTGGCGTAACCCTCCCGGGCAGATGCATAGAGCACAGGGAAATCCAGCTGCTCCGCATTCGTAGCCACCTCCAGGAACAGGTCCTGGACCATCTCTACCACCTCAGCCACCCGGGCCTCGGGCCGGTCTATCTTGTTAATGACCACCATGGGGGTGACGTTCTGCTGGAGCGCCTGGCGCAACACGTAAGTGGTCTGGGGCATGGGTCCGTCCACGGCGTCGACCAGCAACAGACAGCCGTCGGCCATGTTCATGACGCGCTCCACCTCGCCACCGAAGTCGGCGTGGCCCGGCGTGTCGATGATGTTGATCCTGATGCCCCCGTAGGAGATCGAGGCGTTCTTGGCCAGAATCGTGATGCCGCGCTCTCGCTCCAATGGGTTGGTGTCCATAATCAAGGATCCCACCTGTTGGTGGGCCTGGAAGACCTGGCCCTGTTTCAACAACGCGTCGACCAGAGTGGTCTTGCCGTGGTCGACGTGGGCTATGATGGCCAGGTTACGGATATCGCCGTTATGATGGTCGCTCAAGTTCATTACCTCTACTACCATCATAGAGCATCTTCAAGGTTGCTGGAAAACTCCGCAGCCTGGCAAGGAGAGCCCCCATGCCACCACACACCTCGGTCCGCGACGTTGCCCACTCGCGCGTCTGCGGCAGGCCCGACACGTACTGCGGCCACCCGTACCAGGACGGCATGTTCGACTTCGGCGGCGGCGAGATCGCCGTCCTGCACAAGCACGCCCCCTGCGATTACTCCAGCCCGGAGTCGATAGGCCACGCTGTGTGCCATTCGAGAGCGAAGATAGTCATGCAGCGCTCGTTGGACGGCGGCGAGGCGTGGGAGCCCGGACACAAGGTGCTCTGGGACGAATCGGCTCCGTTGGAGGAGCGCATGGCCTTCCTGCGCTCCACAGGCCCACGAGCGGAGATCGACCTCTCTCGGCCAGACTCCGCGATCTTCTTCGCCAGGACGCGGCTGCACGACGAGATGAGCGAGTCCAACATGCAGACCTTCGCGATCAGGTCGGCCGACCGCGGCCACACCTGGGAGGAGCACCCGATCGTAATGCCGCCGCTGCACGTCACCGACCCATCCTCACCGATGGCGGCGCGGGCGCTGTACAAGGACGGCGTTCCTCTCATAGAGCTTGACGATGGATACCTCCTCACCGTCTTCTACCCGGAGGGCGAGAACGCGCCGATGCTGTTCGGCACCGGCGACGACGGGCTGACTTGGGACTACCTATCGGTGGGGCCGCACGACACATCCGGTTTCGGACGGGTCGAGTATCCGGCCGTGTTGAAGGCGTCGGACGGGCGGCTGCTCCTGTTCACGACGAACAACCAGGGAAGCCGCAACTGTTTGCAGGTTGCCGAGTCGGTCGACGGCTACTCGTGGAGCGAGTACAGACCCATTGTGAGGGTAGGGGCGTCCCCCTGGCTGTCGCGCCCGGTGGTCAAGCAGTCACCGTACCAGCTGCCCGGAAACGTGATGTACCGCTCGCCGTGGCCGATGCTTCTCCGAGACGGAAGAATCGTGGTCCTCTTCGCACGGCGGAAGACGCCGAGCGGCATCGGGCTGATCGTGAGCCAGGACGACGGCAGGAAGTGGACCAGCGAGATTGTCCTGAGGGACGACGCGCCGTCGTCCGATCTGGGCTACCCCGTGGCCACGGAGCTGGAGGACGGGCGCATCTTCGCGGCTTACTACTTCAACGACGAGCCTGGGGGAGAGTTCGGCGGCCCGCGCTACATAGCAGGCACGCACTTCACACTTGCCTAGCCTGTCGGCGAGGTTTCAGGCTGACCGCGGCCCCACCCTGGCGACGTTGAACGACTCGTCGATGAACCAGAGTCCCTGGTACTTCGTCAGCACCTCCGAGGTCACGTCGAGATAACGCCCCCGGGACATCGCCGGTTTCACCCTCTCGTCCTCGACCTGGGCGACGTACGTGGCGGCATTCCAGGCGGCCAGGAGGGACGAGGTGCTGATATTGTCCGCCACCTCGTCGGGCGGCAACTGCAGGTCATATCGGAACTGCGCCCTGGAATCGGGATAGGTCAGATACCGGAGGTCCGGGCGCTCATCACCAAGCTGAGAGTGGAGCTCCCTCAAGAGCTCCTGGCGAGGGGTAGGGAAGGGGTCTGCGTCCGGCCAGACTCCGCGGACTATCTCCATCGCCGGGTCCCTGCCGGTGGACTGGATGACGACCATGCACCCGTCGGGAGCCAGTGAGCGGGCCAAAGGAGCGAGGACGTTTCTGACCTTGTTGCTCGCCGGCAGGCTTGCCCTGAAAGGCTGCGCGGCAATCACGAGGTCGTACTCATGCTCGAGGTCTCCCTTCCGTGGAATGACCGGGGCCAACGGCCACTCGTGGTCCTTCCTGTAGATCACCAGCACAGAGGGAGTCACGTAGAGTGGATTGCCCGTGCGCCTGCTCGGAGTGGTCTTCCACCACTTCTGGACCCTCTGCTCCAGATCTCTGATCTGCACGTCGAACTCGAACGCCGAGCTGCCCTCAAGAGGCGCCTCCAGCCAGTCGAGCCGTTCCGACTTCACACTCGACCTGGGGTAGAGTTGGGGAGCCTCCGTATACAGCATATTCGTCACGACCATAACCGTGAGGGGATGCTCGTAGAACCTGTCAGCCATCTTCTGCAGGCTGATGCGCACGTCCTCATGGCTTATCTCTTTCCCCACGATGAAGAAGGGCACCGTGGGGTGGCGGTGATGCAGGTACCTCATGACGCGGGTCAAGACGGTACCGTCTCCCATACCCGCGTCGAAGACTCGCAGCGCCGGCGGCGTCGGCCTCAGCGACCTGACGTCCAGAGCCACGCGCTCGGCGATAACCTGTTTCTCGTTGCATGTGTTTACGAAGAGGAGGTATTTCTCGCGGTTGTCGAAGAACCGGAAGGTGCGCGTGGCGTCGTGGTGATCGGGCATTTTTCGGTCCGTAACGGCGATGGATATAATGCTAACGCAGGCCGGGCCTTTCAGTCGTCACGGATTGGCGACTGTTTAAAACCATCAGGACTGGAGCAGGCTGTGTGAGCATATACGATCCCAACTACACTAGCAGCCCGTCCGAGAAACACGGTTGGCGAGTGTTTGTGGGTATGATGGGCCCAGTCCAGTAGCGGGGAGTCGTTGATGAGCAAGACCTACCTTCCCTACGAACCCGAGCAGCAGTTGCTGTTGCCAGCGGCGTTGCAGGAGTGGCTGCCTGACGACCATCTGGCCTACTTCATATCCGACGTGGTGGACCAGTTGGACATGTCGGAGGTCACCGCTCGCTACGAGCGGGAACGGCGTGGCGGGCCGCCGTATCATCCACGGATGATGGTCAAGGTGTTTGCTCTACGGCTACTGCGTCGGGGTGGCGTCCTCACGCCGCATCGCCCAGCGTCTCCACGAAGACATCGCCTTCAGGGTGTTGGCGGCGAACAACACACCGGACTTCCGGACCATCTCCGACTTTCGCAAGGATAATGTGGATGCGCTGTCGGGCCTGTTCGTACAGGTACTGGCGTTGTGCCAGCAGGCGGGGCTGGTGAAGCTGGGGCACGTGGCGCTGGACGGCACGAAGGTCAAGGCCAACGCATCGAAGCATAAGGCGATGAGTTACCAACGGATGAAGGAGAAGGCAGCGCAGTTGGCGGCGGAGGTAACGGAGTTGTTGCGGCAGGCCCAGGCAGCGGATGATGAGGAAGACCGGCGGTACGGCAAAGACAAGCGTGGAGATGAGTTGCCGGAGGAGTTGGCCTTTCGAGAGGGTCGGTTGGAGAAGATACGGGAAGCCATGGCGGCGCTGGAAGCCGAGGCGCAGGCGGCTGCCGAACAGGCCGAGGCCGAAGGTGGTAAGCACCCGGGTGTGCCCGACGACAAGGCCCAGCGTAACTTCACCGATACCGAGTCGCGCATCATCCCCGCACCTGGAGGAAAGGACTTCCTGCAAGCGTACAACTGTCAGGCGGTGGTGGACAGCGCTCACCAGGTGATCGTGGCGGCGCGGGCCACAAACCAGACTTCGGATAAGCAACAGGCTGCGGCGATGATGGAGGAGACCATCGACAACGTCGGTGCAGTCCCCAGGGAAGTATCCGCCGATGCTGGCTATTACTCGGCAAAGGCAGTCGACGAGCTTTATGCTCTGGGCGTGGACCCGTTCGTCGCGCCGGAGCAGACCCGCCACGGTCGGGTTGTGCCACCCGCGCCCCGAGGTCGCATACCCAGCCATCTGTCTCCCAGGGACCGGATGCGACGGAAGTTACAGACCAAGCGGGGTCGGCAGCGCTACGCTTTGCGGATGCAAACTGTGGAGCCGGTATTCGGCCAGATCAAGCAGGGCCGGGGATTCCGGCAGTTCCTGCTGCGGGGACTGGAGAAGGTGAACGGCGAATGGTCGCTGATCTGCACAGGCCACAACCTGCTCAAACTGTTCCGCTTTGGGGTCAATCTGCACAGGAAAGCACGGGTCGATGGGTCAGCCCAACGCATCAGGAACTTTTGCCGAGGTAGCGAGCACGACGCTATTCGCAAAGCTATCTGGGGGCCGGCCGGCGCAACCGGCAAAATTAGTTGTCGCGATCCATTGTCGCTGACCCGCAAGCACCGTTAGATAATCCTCGGACGGGCTGCTAGGAAGTTCTACGACGCGTACGGAAGCCACGAATGGGGCAGGCTCGAGGTCACCGCGTACGGCCGTCTGCAGGCCATAATCCACACCGACTTCATCGGGCGCTATGTACGCCACGGCGATAGGGTCCTCGATGCCGGGTGCGGCCTGGGGAGGTTCACTGCAACCGTCGCGAAGTTAGGGGCGGCTGTCACGGCCCTCGACCTGTCTGAGCGTCAGCTTGAGATCGCCGAGGAGAAGATTAGCGAAGCGGGATTATTGGAGGCGGTCGATGCCTTCGTGCCCGCGGATATCACGGACCTGTCCTTGTTCCCGGATGGACAGTTCGATGCGGTGATCTGCTACGGCGACGCGCTCTCCTACGTTTCCGAGCGGCGGCATCGGGCGGCCTCTGAGCTTGTACGAGTCGTTCGGCCTGGAGGCATTCTCCTCATAAGTGTGATGAGCCGGTATGGCGCCATGGTTGACCTGGTCCGACGCCCTGCTATGTACGCCCTCAGGGACCCTGAGGGCGAGCACGTCTGGCGAGTCGCCGAAGACGGCGACCTACCCGGATTTGCATCAACACGGGTGGACATGCAACATCCGCCGATGCACATGTTTACGAGCGACGAGCTGCGCAGTCTGCTGCCTGGTTGCCGTGTATTGGAAATGGCGGGCAGCAACGTGACGACCTTCGAGGGCTCGACAACGATCGATGAGGTGCTCGGAGATCAGCAGGCATGGACGACGGCTGTCGAGCTTGAACGTGAGTTGAACAGTCGGCCTGGGCTCATAGACACCGGCAGCCACATCATCATGGCCGCCCAACGGTTCGAGGCGCCGTAGGGGGCTCCCTCCCAGGGCGAGGATTCAGGATCACCCCGGGGATATTGAGGATTATAGTCCTATCCAACCCAGCGGAGTGTCGGGGGGTCAATGCAACAGGCTGGCGTCCCTGGCAGGATTCGAACCTGCGACCCGCTGCTTAGAAGGCAGCCGCTCTATCCACTGAGCTACAGGGACGTCCATGTCTACGGTACGCATTTAGTTTAGCAACGGGTTCTCCAGGCGGTCAACGAATCCCGAACGAGGGCGGAAGGGCAGGGGACCTAGACCCGCTCCATACGGGTACTCACCCGGTGGACTCTGAGGGGTCCCGCGCAGACTTGCCGCACCCCATCGATCTCGACTCCGCGGGCGTCCGACAATGTGGTGTAGCGACGCTGGAGTGCGTTCCCGATGGGCCGCGCCAGCATCGTCGCTATGACAGCGGCCATTCCGACGGAAGGCAGCCTCTGGAGCCGTTTCCCTTTGCTATTGCCCATCACCAGAGCTGCCGCCGCCCCCGCAAGCAGCGCTCCCGTCACGAGGTTCGTACCGCAGAACGGTGACACCGCTAGCCCGCTCTCTCCACCCTTGAGGCGGCCAAGCGCCTCACGCGCGGCCTCCGAGACCTCTTCGAGAGTCACGCCACCAATGATGAGGAAGCCACCCGCAGTGGAGTACCCTCCCAAAGGCGGCTTTATGCCACGCGCCATCAGCAGGCTCACCGTAGCGTGCTGAATGGCGTGATTCCTTCGAATCCGCGATATCACATCCCGCAGCATCATCCAAGCTTCCTCCCGTGATCGGGTGGGGCAGGGCAGGGGAGGGACCAGCCCCTCCCAGTCATTCTACTCTTCCGGAGATGCACACTCCACGCCGCCCCTTCCGTTGGGGCGGCCTCGACTCTGTCTAGTATAATGCCTGCCGGAAACGTTTAGAATTGATTGGAAATGTCATAGAAAAGATTAGAATAAGTCATTGACAGGAGTCTAGGGCAGGGCTAGGATCGAGTCAGGTCTTTTGAGAGGAGGGGATAATCATGATGGTTCGGAAGAGCAAGAAGATGACGGCGGTGGAAGACCGCTTCAGCCAGCCGCTGGAGAAGATGCTCCCGGAGATGGTTACAGAGCGGGGCCTATCTGCGACGGCAGATCACCTAGGCGTTAGCAAAGCCACCCTCGCCTACTGGCTCCTCAAGCTAGGCATCCACGTCAGGCGGGTAGCTCTGGCGCCGGGCGAGACTCTGGAAGTACGTCGAGGACAGCCAACTTAAGCCCCATTCAGCGCAAAAGAGGGCGCCGATCTTGGAATCGGCGCCCTCTTTTTCTTTCCGATGGCGCGCCCGACGTTCTAACGCCCTATTGCAGCGCGAGCTTCTTTCTCCCGCTCCCTATCGATGATGACCCTCCGCTTGTCGTACTGTCGGCGGCCCCGTGCGACACCCAACTCAATCTTTGCCAGGCGCCCCCTGATGTATAGCCGCAGCGGGACGATGGTGAGACCTCTCTGGGAGACCTGTTTCGAAAGATCGATGACTTGGTCCCTATGCAGGAGCAGCTTTCGGGGACGGGTAGGCGTATGGTTGTCACGGTCGCCTGCGGAATACGGGGCTATATGTGCGTTGAAGAGCCACATCTCGCCGCCTTCCGGCCCGGCGAATGCTTCGGCAATGTTGGCGCGGCCCTCACGGATTGCCTTTATCTCAGTGCCCGTGAGCACAAGCCCCGCCTCCACCGTATCGAGAACGTCGTAGTCGAAGCGAGCCCTGCGGTTCGTTGCGACCGTCTTCCCGGTCATCGTCAGCCTCGGGATCTCGAGATCTCAGCGATCTCGGCCTCAAGAATCTCCAAGGCCTTGTTCAGCTGGTCGGTATCCGCAGTCTGCTGGTCCCTGGCGGTCACCTCAATGTCCGGGACCACGCCTATGTCCTCAATTTGCCGGCCTGCCGGCGTGTAATATCGGGCGACGCTCATGTAGAGTCCGGCGCCGTTGCTGAGCCTTCGGAACGAGTTGACCGTACCCTTGCCAAATGTGGTGGCGCCGATCACGAGGGCTCTCTGGTGGTCCTGGATCGCGCCGGCTAGTATCTCGCTCGCGCTGGCGCTGCCCTCGTTCGTCAGCACTACCATGGGAATGTCGGTGGCTACGCCGCCGTGACGGACCCTGAAGTTCGTCCTCCGTCCAGCGCCGTCCACCTCGTAGAGTACGAGGCCATCCTCTAGGAACTGGCTCGTCACATCGATGGCGGAGCTGAGAAGGCCTCCCGGATTGTTCCTCACGTCGATAATGAGCGCCTTGGCGCCGCCGGCCACGACCTCGTTGATGGTTGACCGGAGCTTCTCGGCAGTGTCCGCATAGAAGTCGGTCAGTCTTATGTGCGCGATCTCATCACCCGGCCTGCTGCGGAGCAGAACGCTCTCGAGTGGAATCTTGTCGCGAACTATGGATAACTCGACCGGGTCTATGTCGGTCAGATGCTGGACTAAGAGCACAACCGTGGTGCCGCGGGGACCACGGATCAAGGTGACCGCCTCCAGGGTGCTTAGACCTTCGATAGACTCTCCGTTTACCTCGAGGATCACGTCGCCGGCCTTTATGCCCGCTGCCTCCGCCGGGCCTCCCTCTATAGGGGAGACGATGATGAGTTTCCCGTCGAGCCTGGTCTGAACCCTTGCGCCAATGCCTTCGAAGTTGCCCTGCAAGTCCTGCGCCTCGGTCTGCATGTACTCCGGACTCACGTAGGCAGTCTGCGCGTCTCCGAGCGGCAGAATCAGTCCTCTGATTGCCGCCTCGGTGGCCTCTTCAGGATCGAGCTTAGCCCTATCCACATGCTCCCTTGCAAGCAGCGCCCAGACCTCCCATATGACCTTCAGCTCCTCAGGGACCTCGGACGGCGCTATGAGTGGGGTCTCCGGGTCGAGCACCTCGGGCATGGAGGGCTCCGATGAGCTGACGGCCTCTTCAGGCTGTGCGCTTACGGCCGTCGCAGCCGGCTCCGCAGTCTCATCAGTAGCCGGGTCGCCGCACGCGGCGGCCCATACCAGGGCAGCGAAGAGCGCCGCGCCCAATACCAGAACTCCCATCCTGTCCCACATGTTCAAATTCCTTCACCCTTTCCTTCCTCTTTGTGCCTACGATTCTATCATGGCGCACTGGCGTCGCTGCTCGACGAGCCGATCCAGTGGAGTCTTATTTCTCCGCTTTTCAATGTTTTCAGGTCTCCGCTCGCGTAACCTGAAACGGCGCTGAAAAGCCTGTTTCGGCAATTGACGCCTTCTTGTTTCTGAGATATATTCAGCAACTGAATGGCCGGGCCCGGGAGGGTTCGCTCCTCGATGCCGCAGCCCTGTTCGTGATCGGAGACCCTGCGCGATGACATTGAGCCCAGGCGACGAGCCGCGCAAGCGGACTCGCAAGGTTCGTTCGTATCCCGTCCACACATTGCAGGACTCTCTCGCCGTCGCGGAGGCCATACAGAAGTCCAACTCGGGCCTGCCCTTCGACCGGGTGCTGCTTGCCCGGGCCCTGAATACCACTCCGGCCAGCAGCAGCTTCACGATGCGTCTCAACTCCTCTGCGAAGTACGGACTGACCCAGGGCCGGTACAACGACCATTCTATCGCTATAACGCAACGGGGCGAGGCGACGGTAGCTCCGAAGGACGCCGACGAGCGACGACGCGCACTCAGGGAAGCCGCGCTGGAACCCGATGTCTTCCGTCGCTTCTACGAGATGCTGGATGGAAAGGCGATGCCGAGGGCCGAGTACGCGCAGAACCTGCTGCAGAGAGAGCTGGACATCCAGCCCGACCTCTCAGCAGAGTGTCTGCTGATCGCCGAGGCCAACGGACTGTTTGCGGACATCCTGAGCCGAGACAACAGCGGCGATCTGCTCGTCGCGCTCACCACAGTCGACGAGGTGCCGACAGAGGCGGCTGAGCCCACTCCCACGGACCTAGCCTACGAACCCACCCAGGAGCCCGGCGAAGTCGGCAATGAGACTGCCGGCAGTGGCAGGGTCTTCGTCGGAAGCAACGGCCATAGCGAAGCCACCAAGTATGTAACGGCCATACTGGAGGAGTTCGGCGTGCCGTACGCCGAGGGGGCCATCAAGCCGGGCGAGGGACCCGGACTGGCCGCTGAGGTGTCCCGTGAGATGCGCCGATGCTCCGCGGCCATCCTGGTCGTGGGCGGCAAAAGCAGCGACGCTCAAGAATCCGTGGGGCAGGGGATCGCTGCCGCGGTCATGTACCAGCTCGGCGCCGCGTCGGTCCTCTACGGAAACCGAGTGCTCATGGTCCGCGGCGAGGAAGCGAGGCTGACGCCGGAGATGGACACCGGCCTTCCGTCCATCGTCTATCAATCCGACGTGCCGGAGCGCGCAGGCATGGCGCTGCTGGCTGCCCTCAAGGGTCTCGGGGTGATCGATGTGCTGCCACGGCCCGGTTGACACACGGCTCGCCTGGTTTCGGGAAAGGCCGGCGGCACGCAGGTTCTAGCGGGTCTCGTTCACGTTATGTCAACTAGGCCTTCGGGCGCGCTGTATTGTACTTGACATAACTACTATAGTGCGAAGTTAGTTCGCGGAAGGCAGAGGCTAGTACCCGACCGCCGCGGGCTCCCGGACCGCTTCGATCTTCGCCTGGACTGCTAGAACAAGGCTTTCGATACCCTGGCCCGTCAGCGCCGATACCAGGATGGCGTTCCCCTGCTCTTCCAGCAGCCCGCTGACGTCGCGGTCGGAATCGAGCGTCTCGGCTCCTGCAAGCAGGTCGGCCTTGTTGAGGGCTAGGACCTGCGGCTTCTCCGCCAATCCAAGCTGTTCGAGCATCTGATTCACCGTTCGGGCCTGCTCCGCCGCATTCGGATGGGTTATGTCCACGACATGGACGAGGACGGCGGCCTCGGACAACTCCTCCAGAGTTGCGCGGAATGCGGCGACGATGGCCGGGGCCAGCTTCTGGATCATTCCGACCGTATCCGTCAGCAGAAACTCGGGTCCAGAGGCCGGGACCATCCTGCGCGTGACCGGGTCCAGCGTTGAAAACATGCGGTCTTCGGCCAGGACGCCTCCTTCGGTCATGCGGTTCAACAGAGTGCTCTTGCCAGCGTTTGTATAGCCGACCAGAGAAACAACCGGCACCCCAGAGTCCCGGCGCCGCGACTGGTAGAGGGAGCGGTGCCGGCGGACGCCCTCCAAGTCCTTTTTCAGCTTTGCCAAGCGGTTGCGGACCAACCGGCGGTCTGTCTCTATCTGGGTCTCTCCCGGCCCCCTGGTACCTATTCCGCCTCCCAGGCGCTCGAGGTGGGACCATTGCCCGGCAAGCCTCGGCAGCAGGTACTCGTGCTGAGCCAACTCGATCTGGAGCTTCCCCTCCTTCGAGCGTGCCCTGCGCGCGAACACGTCCAGTATGAGGGCGGTACGGTCGATTACCTTGATATCTTCAAGCAGACCTTCCAGGTTGCGCTGCTGAGTCGGAGTAAGCTCGTCGTCGCAGATCACAGTCGTGGCCCTGTGCCGTTCGCAGAGCCTGCCGAGCTCGCCGACCTTGCCCTTACCGAGGTAGGTGTGCGTCGGTCTCGGCAAACGTTGCACCAGAGACCCGGCTACCCTGGCACCGGCACTGCGGGCCAGCTCGCCCAACTCTTCGAGAGAATCTTCCAAGCTCCAGGGCGAAGAGTTTCCTCGAACGCCTACAGCCACGAGAATGGCGCGTTCAGCAGGGCGGTCGGCCCGGACGATGGTCTTCGGGATGCGATACTCCTCTTAGCCGCCAGCCCTGGGCGGAATGGCCCAGGATTCGAGACGCTCCAGCCCACGTTGCAGCTCACGCTCCGGGATCGTCAGAGAGAGTCGTATGTACCCCTCACCGTACCGGCCGTAGCCGGAGCCCGGCGTGACCACGATGTCGCGCTCTTCGAGCAGCATCTCGGTAAGCTCTGCGGACGTGTACCCGTCCGGGATTCTGGCCCAGACATACAGGCTGGCCCTCGGAGGATCGACGTGAAGCCCTATGCGCTGCAGGGCCCCGACAACGAGGTCGCGGCGCCGCTGGTAGACGGCGTTACGGTCGTCCACGGAGTCTATGGGGCCATTGAGGGCCTCTATGCCCATGGCCTGAATGGCCTGGGGCACCCCGGAGTCCAGGTTGGACTTCACGACCATCAGTGCATCTATGAGATCTGCGTTGCCGACGGCGACTCCGAGCCTCCAGCCGGTCATATTGTAGCTCTTGGAAAGCGAGTGGAATTCCAGCGCGACGTCCATCGCGCCGGGTACCTGCAGGAAGCTGACCGGCCTGTGTCCGTCGTAGACCACCTCTGTGTAGCAGGCGTCGTGCATCACAAGGATGTCGTTGGCACGGGCGAAGTCCACGACCTTGGCAAAGTAGTCCAGGCCCGCGACCGCTCCGGTAGGGTTGTTCGGATAGTTCAGCCACATCACCCTGGCACTTGCGGCGACGTCGGCGGGGATGGCGTCGAGGTCCGGCAGCCAGCCGTTCTCTTCAAGCAGAGGCATCCAGTGGCACTCTCCGCCCGCGAACCAGGTCCCTACCGAGTAGACCGGGTATCCCGGGTCCGGTACGAGCACCGTATCTCCCGGATCGACGAAACAGAGGGCCGCATGGCCGATCCCTTCCTTGGCTCCAATCAGCGACAGGACCTCTTTCTCTGGGTCCAGGGATACACCAAACCGGCGCTCGTACCAGTCTGCGGCGGCGGAGCGGAAGCTCGGAAGGCCTTCGGTCTCCGGGTAGCGGTGGTTAGGAGTGTCCATAGCCGCTTCCCGGAGGGTGTCAATGATGGGGGCGGGCGTCGGGATATCCGGGTCGCCTATCCCGAAGTCAATGACTTCAATGCCCTTCGCCTTCTTCTCGGCCTTCTTTCTGCTTATGCCGACGAACAGGTACGGAGGCACCTTTTCAATACGCTTTGATCGTCTCATACCGTCTCCGTCAGAGAAGTGCTGTATGGCATATGTTACGGGAAGGCTGATACACGGGTAAAGAGAGCAGGCCTGAAATGGAGCTAACCAAAACGTAAAGAAAAGGCCTCCCAGCTATGAATACGGGGAGAAGTCACAGTCCCGTGCCAGGGGTCAGGCGACGAGGCTGATGCCATGCCTTCCGCTCCAGGGCCTCGCTGAAGCCGTGCGTGGACGTGTGATTGTCGCCGAAAATGATGCAAACCGCCGTATTCTGTGGGATCTCATAGCTGGACGCTTCGGTCCCGTCACCGGACTTTCGACACATTTGCCACTAGGATGCGGGAGAAACCCCGCGGTTCCGCAGCTGTTTGCGACAGGCACTCGCCCAAGGCGACTGTATGAAAGGGGGCTGGTGGCAGGCAGGTGATGGATCATGAGGACATTATGCGTACAAGAGTTCTTATTGTCAATCGGTCGGAGACTCTCACGCGTACCCACTCTTGCCTCCAGGTATCAAGCACGGGGCTTGGGGGTCGTAGCCTTCGCAGAAACTGAAAAACCCTGTCAAAACTGTCCAGTTTGTAGAATCTCATAGCTGGAGACTCCGACTCGGACGTCAGATACTGGACACAAACTGAACACAAACTGGACAGAATCTGGACAGTTACTGAACAGTTGCTTGACAGTCCGAGAGGCAGGCTCGCGTATGGAGTACGGAGCAGGCTCTCCACTGCAATGCTGGAAGGGGATTGGGTCATGAGAGCATTGTACGGACAGGCGTTCTGTTCGTCAAGGCCGAAGATTCTCGTGATTGTGAGGATTGGCCCCCTACAAAGTGGGTACGCGTGAATTCAGAAGGTGTGTACACGTGAGGGGAGGGGCATAGAGGCATCGACTGAAGCTAACCAACACGCTAAATTTGGTGCGAGGCGGGCCGACTGGAGACTTGGACCGAGCTAGTCGGGCCACTCTCCGTCGAAGACGCGTTTGACGGGGCCCTCCAGGATGACCTCGCCCCTGCCTGGCCAGTGGATGGACAGGTCTCCACCTGGGAGGCTCACCGTTACATCGTCGCCTACGTAGCCGTGCAGATGAGCCGAGACCGCCACCGCGCAGGCGCCGGTGCCGCAAGCCTCGGTCAGCCCGGACCCGCGCTCCCATACCCGGGCTTTCACGTGTGACGAGTCGATCAGGTTGACGATCTCGAAGTTCACTCTCTCCGGGAACATCGGGTGATGCTCGACGAGAGGTCCGGCTTCGGCCAGCGGGAGGCTGTCCACATCGACGTCCGTGAAGGCTACAGCGTGCGGGTTGCCCATGGAGACGCAGCTGATGTCGAAGGCGTGTCCGTCGACGTTCAGCCGATAGTCGGTTATCGATTCGTGACCGGGCGCGATCGCGGGTATGTCATCAGCCCTGAGACCCGGCTCTCCCATCGACACCCTCGCACGGGACATCACGCCGTTCTCCCAGATCGGCGTAACCTGCCGCACCCCTGAGGCGGTCTGGACGTCCACGGTGGTCTCTCCGGGCGTCAGAATGCCCTGGTCGAAGGCGAACCGGACGAGGCAGCGGATGCCGTTCCCGCACATGAGCCCCTCAGAACCGTCCGAGTTGAACATGGTCATGCACAGGTCGGCCCCATCCGATGGTGCCGCCAGGATGATGCCGTCGGCTCCGACGCCCTTGTGACGATCGCTCATTGCGACGGAGAGCGCGGGCCAATCGCGGTCTTCTCCCCGACCGTCGATGTACAGGTAGTCGTTCCCTGCCCCGTGCAGCTTCGTGAATCTCAATCTAGAGCCTCTCATTCCTATACTTCCGGTTACGGCCAGGACACATGAGCCATGTCAGACACATGAGTCATGTCGCTGACATCTATGAACACGTCCTTCACATTCTCGGAGACCCACTTGTTGGAGCGGGGTATACCGAGATGCTTGGTGGCGAGCGAGACCGCCCCCTCCCATCCTTCCCGCGATACGGGGTCTTCGTCAGGCAGGCGCGTCCGGTCGTCGACGAAGTATACAAACACCAGGTAGGCGTCGAGGCAGTTCAACTCCCTCAGCAGGTAGAGGTGCGCCAGCCTGTTGGCGTATTGGTAGAAGCACTGCGACCAGTCCGTCCTGGGCTTGACCTTCAGAAACTTCTGGGTTTCCGCCAGCGACTTTTTGATCTTCTTGAGGGAGTCTCGTGTCGCCCCTGTGGGGGTGGAGTCTAACTCAGGGATGTTCGCCTTAGCCTCCAGCAGGAGGAGTCGGCCGCAACTGGTCCTAGCCAGACCGTCCCACTGCGGCCCCTTCTTGGGCCAGAAGTCCTTGAGTGGCCGGCACTTGAGATTTACCCCGAGGCGCTTCAGGAACTTCGCGTCCCTGTACTCGGCGAAGCAGTCGGACTCCAACGGCGAAAGCCACTCAATCTCTTCACCTGGGCAAAGGTCGAGGGCCTTGACTATGGCAGAGTCTATGACATCGGGGCAGCGGTTGACGGCTATCTGCAGCCAGCGCTGACTGCCACGCAGGCTTGGACCTTGCTTTTTACTCATGGAATTCCTCTTCACTCCTTCAGACGGTGCCCCTATTGAGGGTACGCACGACTGTGCCCGACGTCAAAGCCAGCGGCTCCTAAGACGCACACGGCACGGGAGCTACCCAGTCACGAACTGCCGAGAGTGCTTGGGCAGTCTCGCTGGCAGCGTCGAACCAGCGGATGCGGTCGTCGGCGGGGCGGAACCAAGCGTACTGTGCCCTGGCGAGCCGGTGCGTCCTGTACTTGATGCGCTGGACCGCCTCGTCCATCGACAGGACGCCGGTCACGACATCGGCAAGCTCGGAGTATCCGACCGAGGACATAGACGGCAGGTCGGGGCCGCATCCGTCGGCCAGTAGTCCCTCTACCTCGGACAGCCAGCCCGCGGCGATCATGGCGTCCACTCGTCTATCTATGCGCTCGTACAAAACGCTACGGTCCAGGGTGAGGCCGATCACGAGGACGTCGTACGGCGGCGGCTCCTTTCGGACAGCCGAGGAATTTCCCGAATATGCAACCTCCAGTGCCCTGACGACGCGCCTGACGTTCCTGGCATCGACTCTTTCGGCCGCCTCGGGGTCGATCTCTGCCAACTCGGCGAAGAGCGAGGACACGCCAGAGTTCCTGGCCCGCTCTTCCAGGGTGCGCCTGGTCTCCGGATCGGGCTTTACGGCCGGCGCCTTCCAGCCTTCCAGCAGTGCCCGGACGTACTGGCCGGTACCACCCGCAAGTACGGGTAGCTTGGACCGCGAGTGTATGTCCGCGATTACCGCCAGTGCCTGGGTGAGGAATTGCGCCAGGCTGTACGTCTCGTGGGGCTCTACCACATCGAACAGGTGGTGAGGAACGGAGGCTTGTTCTGCAAGCGTGGGTTTGGCGGTACCCACGTCGAGGCGGCGATAGACCTGGCGGCTGTCGGCGTTGACTATCTCCCCACACAGCTCCTTCGAAACGCGCAACGCGAAGGCGCTCTTGCCTACGCCCGTAGGCCCGACGACGGCCAGGAGCTTTTTACCTATGCCGCTTGGCACGGTCGTCCGCTCTACAAAGCGCCTGCGACCGACCTGGCGATGGAGACGAACGACGCCGGATCCAGGCTGGCACCGCCAACCAGAGCGCCATTTACGTCGGCCTGCTCCATGAAGGCCTCGGCATTGCCAGGGTTGACGCTGCCGCCGTACAGTAGGGGCACGTCTGAGGCCCGGCCAGCCCCGTACAGGGAGACCAGGATGGCCCGGATGTGCGACATCATGGCTCCGGCGATCTCCGGCGTGGCCGCCATGCCAGTGCCGATGGCCCACACCGGCTCGTAGGCCACGACCACGCCCTCGCTGTCGGTCACACCGAGGAGGGAGGCCCTGACCTGGTCCTCGACAACCTGCTCTGCCCTACCCGCCTCCCTCTCGTTCAAGTGCTCGCCGACGCAGACTATGGGCCTGAGCCCAACCCTCATAGCAGCCTGGACTTTCAGGTTGACGAGGTCGTCGGTCTCCCCGAAGAGCTGCCGGCGCTCCGAGTGGCCGAGGACTACAAACCGGCAGACGGGGGCCAGCATTGCCGGCGAGATCTCTCCGGTAAACGCTCCTTCGGCTTCGTGGTACATGTTCTGGGCGCCAAGGGCGACTGTGGAGCCGTTCAGGACCTCTGCGACGGCTGCCAGCGAAACAAAGGGCGGGCAGACGAGTTTTTCTACACCCTCGACGGGGTCGAGACCGTCAACCATCGCCGAGGCGAGGTCGGTCGCTTCCTCAATGGTCGTGTTCATCTTCCAGTTGCCCGCGACTATGGGTGTTGGCATCGTTCTCCATGCTGTCCAATGGTGGTCGGTGGTGCTGCGTCAGGACAATAGAGCATTCTACTACAGCCCACATCATTCCCACTTTGGCAAGTGCCCCGAAGGCCTTCTCCTCCCATTAGATGAGGCCGAGGCAGGCGAAACTGGGTAACAGTTCAGTGTTGGCGGGATATGAAGGAATCGTCCCATCTGCATGCACACCGGGCCGTAGAGAGAATAACCGCCCCCAATTGCAGGCCATAGATTCCTCACCCCGCTGGCGCTACGTTCGAAATGACAATTCGGGGACCCTCAAGATTCGACCACGATTACTGAACAATAACGAAATTGACGGTCTCGTGCCCTACGGTGCTACAATTGGCGCCATCGGAGGATTAGGACGGAGGCAGCAATGGACGTGAAGGAAGCCTCTCGAAGGGCGAAGGAGTACGTGGCCGATCTCTTCGACAACGAAGGTCTCTCTAATTTGGGCCTCGAGGAGATCGAGTTCGACGAACTGTCGAGCCACTGGAAGATAACCATCGGTTTCTCCCGGCCGTGGGACACTAAGAACTCCCTGACTGCCGCACTGGCCGATAGAAGGCCGGAACGCTCCTACAAGGTCGTCCGCATTGATGATCACGGTCGTGTCAAGTCTGTTACGGACCGGGTACTGTCTGCCATAAGAACCTGATGCCCCCGGCCGGATACTTCATCGACGCGAACCTTTTCGTGTTGCTCGTGGTGGGCAGTGTGGGGCGAGACTTGATCGCTAAGTATCGTCGGCTGCGAGAATACACAATAGACGACTACGAGACGTTGCTCGATCTGCTCGACCCCGTTGACCAGGTGTTTGTAACGCCGAACACCCTTACCGAAACGTCCAATCTGCTTGCTCAACATGGAGAGCCTGAGCGTTCCCTTTTCTTCCGTATGCTCCGGTTCATCATTCAGCAAAGCGAGGAGGTGGTGGTCGCCAGCGAGGCCGCGTCATCCAACAGCGAGTTCGACCGGCTTGGGCTGACCGATGCGGCGCTCCTGGAGATTGTAACGGCGGAGACCCCCGTAGTCACAGTGGATCTGGACTTATACTTGGAGGCTGTGAGGAGGCGGCAGGATGCAGCAGTGAACTTCACGCATTTTCGGAATCTTGACTGACTCCTCACAGTACTCCTTCTATCCTCTGGGCCGTCTCACCTACTTGTATGAGAAGGGGCCAGGAGCGTGAATGATTTCGCGCTGGAGATTGAGACTCCAGCAGACTTTTCCTTTGCCGCGACCGTGTTCAGCCACGGGTGGCGCAACCTGGCGCCGTTCAAGTACGACCGCGAGGCCGGGGCTCTATGGCGTACAGAGCGACTTCCAGCGGACGGGCTGGCCTTGGTCCGCATGTCGCCCGGAGGCCGAGGCGTCGTAGGGGTCACTGTGACGGCAACGCGCGGCCTCGACGAAGCCGACGCAGGATTCGTCAGGAGCGCGGTCTCCCGCTGTCTGAGCCTCGACCGGGACTTGGGCGGATTCTACGGGGCGATTGCGGGAGAGCCGCATCACAAGTGGATAGTCGACCACAGGGCCGGCAGGCTGCTGGCAAGCTCCTCGGTCTGGGAAGACCTCGTGAAGACACTCACGACGACTAATACCTCGTGGAGCAACACGATCTCGATGTGCGGGCGGCTGGCGCGAATCGGTCCGCAGGTGGACGGACGGCACTGCTTCCCTACCCCATCCGAGATACGGGCCATCGGCGTAGCCGAGCTTGGAGAGGCCACGGGCCTCGGATACCGCACGCCCTACCTGCATGAACTCGCCTCGGCCATCGACGACGGCGAGACGGAGCCGGAACGGTGGAGGGAGGGGTCGGTCGACTCGGCTGAGATCGAACGGCGGATACTGGGGTTGAAGGGCTTCGGGCCGTACGCGGCAGCAAACATGCTGAAGCTTCTCGGCCACTATGAGCGGCTGGCTATAGACTCGAGCGTGCGGGAGACGTTCCGCGTCAGGCTCAACGATGGCGTGAAGCCGAGCGCCGATGACATCGAGCGGCACTATGAGCCGTATGGACGCTGGCGGGGGCTCGTCATGTGGTTCGATGTGATGAAGACCCACATGCTCGCGAACCTGGAGTGACGGGGGTTGGAGGGATTGGGACACTCGTGGGCGGATGAGGGGCAATTACGGACGATTGCGGACGTATTAGGGGCAGTTACGGGCGACTTTGGAACACTTGATTTGTAGCTAGTCCGGGCCGGTTTGTTCGGGGCGGGCCGCGATTTTCCGTGAAATTGTTCCGTTTTGTTCCAAACTGTCCCACCCCCCTTATCGGGGTGTGGGCTTCAGCCCAGGCGCCCGTGGCGATGTTGAGTCTCTGCATTATGCGGACTTCTATTCTGTTTGTCAAGCCTCCATTTTCGTCTCGGGGCGCTCGTGGCAATGAGGGGATGGATTCCGGCCTCCGCCGGAATGACGGTTTGAGGGTAAGGGCCGGCTGCTTGGTCTAGGGGCCGAACTTGGAGAGCTTGCCGGCGTGGGCGAGGGCCAGCATCATCACGCCAGATGCGGGAAGCCTGCCGAGAGACCCTTGCGCGCAGGCCCTCTCGGTGAACGAGTCTATGCCCTCCCCCGCCGTCAGCGCGGAGTGGACCAGGAGAGGTACCGGGTGCCAGCTATGGCCACTAAGGACTGACGGAGAGGCGTGGTCTCCGGCAACTACTAGGGTGTCCGCGCCCATCTCCAACAGCCTCGGCATGAGTGCGTCCAGCTCCTCCAGTCTTGATACCTTGGCGTCGAAGTCGCCGTCCTCGCCCGCGGCGTCCGCCGGCTTGTAGTGCAGGAAGAAGAAGTCGTGCTCCCGGAAGTGGTTCTCCAGAGTGTCGAGCTGCTCAGAGAAGGTCTGTCCGGTCTGCAGGACCTTCATCCCGACGACTCCTGCCAGCCCCCGGTACATGGGATAGGCGGCAATGGCAGCCGGATTCAGGCGGTAGGTCGCTCCGAAGGTCGGGAGCGTCGGCAGCTTCGAGAAGCCCCTTAGCAGCACGCTATTCGCCATCTTCCTGCCTCCGAGGGCCACGGCGGCCGCCCTGACGAAGCTGTTGGCCGCCTCGGCGGTGGCCGATCCGGCAGCATCCAGCGGCCTCGCCTCAAGGGGCAGGACGCCAAGCTCCTGGGGATCGGTCTCGCTCACGCCCGCGCCGAGTCCATCGCCCCTCATCAGGAGTACGAACCGGTAGTCCCTGACCGGAAGCACGGATACCTCGACATCATTCAGCCTTATCCTATCCAGGGCCTCGACCAGAGGCGCGCTCTCCGCCGTGGGTATTCGTCCCGCGCGCCGGTCGACGAGTCGGCCCTGGGAGTCCACCGTCGCGAAGTTTCCGCGTGCGGCTACGTCAAGGTCAGTGAGCTCGACTCCGATTCCGACCGCCTCCAGCACGCCTCGGCCGAGCAGATACTTGACGGGATCGTAGCCGAACAGCGCCATGTGGCCCGGGCCGCTGCCGGGCGTGATTCCCGGCGCCACGGGGTCGGTCAGCCCGCACGAGCTGTGCCCCGCAAGCCGGTCGAGGTTCGGCAGGCGCGCGGCGTCGAGCTCGGACCGGCCAGTTTCGGGATGCGCGAGGCCGCCTAGACCGTCGACGACCAGCATCACGATCTTCGACGGCGTCTTCCTGCATATGTCGCCTATATAGGGGAAGTCGATCATGAGGCCTTCCTGTCCTGGAGGGCCGCGACGCCGGGGAGCACCCTGCCCTCCAGGAACTCCAGCGAGGCGCCGCCACCCGTCGAGACGTGGGTCATCTTCTCCGCCAAACCCAACGACCACGCGGCCTCGGCGGTCGAGCCTCCACCTACCACCGTGACGACGTCCTCGAGTCCGGCCAGGGTTTCGGCGACGGCCACCGTACCAGCGGCGAAGGGCTGCCACTCGAACACACCCATTGTGCCGTTCCACAGCACGGTCCCGGAGCCTTTAAGGGCCCGGGAGAACCTCTCGCGCGTCTGTGGTCCTATGTCCATGATCTTCCACTCCGCCGGGACGGCCTCGGCTTCCACCGTGCGGCGGGGGGCGCTCTCGGCAAACGAGCTTGCCACTACGAGGTCTACAGGGAGCAGGAGATCGGGACCGCCCCTACGGGCCCCGGCGATAAGGTCCGAAGCTATTGCCAGGTGATCGTCTTCGACCATCGAGCTACCCACCTCAAGGCCGGCGGCCTTGAGGAAGGTGGCGCTCATGCCGCCGCCGACGATCAGCGTGTCGGCCCGCTCTGCGAGATTGGCAAGGACTCGTATCTTGTCAGACACCTTCGCGCCGCCCAGAATCGCAGTCAAGGGGCGTCTGGGCATCTTCAGCGCCCCGGCCAGCATCTCCAGCTCGCGGGCCATCAGGAAACCAGCCGCGGCGGGGAGGAATTCTGTCACGCCGTCAATGGAGGCATGGGCCCTGTGAGCAGCGCCAAAGGCATCGTTGATATACACATCTGCCAGCGACGCAAGGGAGGACGCGAATTCGGGAGAATTGGCCTCCTCACCAGGGTGGAACCTCAGGTTCTCCAGCATGGCTATGCCAGGCTTCGGCAGCGCGCGCACGACCGCCTCCACCTCCGGGCCTACGCAGCCGGGGGCCTGGACCACAGGTCGACCCAGTACCTGGGAGAGCCTCCGAGCCAGGGGCGCCATTCTCATCTCTTCGATTACAGTGCCCTTGGGCCGTCCGAGATGAGAGCAAACCAGAACTCTGCAGTCCCTGTCCAGCAGGTAGCGGATGGTCGGCAGCGACGCCACGATCCGGCTATCGTCGGATATTCGGGTCGTGTTGGGCTCGAAGGGTACGTTGTAGTCCACCCTCAATAGGACCGTCTTGCCAGAAACGTCAATGTCCTGGACGGTCTGCTTCTCCACTCGCCTCACCCGAGCAGAGAATCGACATAGGCGGCGAGCGCCGCCCTGCCTTCAGCGCTGATCCCCGGGGAATCCAAGGCCGCCAGCGCCGCGGCACGGTAATTCGAAACGAGAGCCTCGCACTCTTCCCGGACGCCCATATCGTCGACGATGCCGCGCACCTTCGCGACGTCGCCGCCGTCCAGGACCCGCTTGAAGTATATCTCGCCGAGGGCCCGCTTCTGGCTTACCGTTGCCTTCTCCAAGGCGAGGACGACAGGCAGCATCTTCGTCTTGTTCATCGCCTCAGCGGTCGGCCCGGCCTCTCCGTCCCAGAGGGATCTGACATCGGCGTCAATCTCCACCGCGACGCCGAGGCTCTCTCCGCATCGGGAGAGGCTCTCCAGAGCATCCTCCTTCTCATGGGACGCGGCTCCCAGCATCATGGCGCATGAGAGCAGCGAGCCCGCCTTGAGCGCCGCCACTCGCAGGTAGTCATCCACCCCCATGTCGATGCGCTCCCGCGCCTCGAGCTCCAGGAACCTACCCTCACAGGCTTGGAGGCTAAACCTGTCGAGAAGCTGGACCGCTCGGAACGTAGTCTGTGCAGACACACCCCGGTCCTGGAGCCTGAAGAGGGCGAGCCGCGCGAGGGCGTGCATCCCGTCTCCCGCATTGATGGCCTGTGCGGGTCCCCACACCCACCAGACGGCGTCGCGTCCGTTCCTTTCCGGGCGACCCTCCTGCACGTCGTCGTGTATCTCGCAGAAGTTGGTGACGAGCTCAATCGCGGCTGCGGCCGGGATGGCGGTGTCCATGTCGCCGCCTGCGGCTTCGGCCGCCAGCAGGCAGAGCACGCCGTGAGTGCGCTCTCCAACGGGGTGCTCGGCGGCCCTGCCCTGCCCTTCAGTCCAACCCATATGGTAGGACATCATGCCGTACAGAGGCATGTCACGGGAGTCGACGATATCCCTCAACTCGGCATCGACCCGGGCGCTGAGGTCGGGGAAGGTCGTACGCCGGTCAGCCATGAGACGCCAACGCTATACCCAGGACCGCCTCGATATCGGACACGGACAGCGCGCCCACGCGCAGAACCGAGGGTTCGGGACGAGTGAGGTCCACGACTGTTGAAGGCAGGCCGGCCCCCGCCTGGCCGTCGACCACCAGATCGATGTCGCGACCGAATACGCGTCTCACCGCCGCTTCGGTCGTGAGACCCTCGTGACCGGTGCGGTTGGCGCTGGTGCCGGTTATCGGCGCGTCGAGCTCACCGACGAGAGCCCTGGGGACATGGTGGGCCGGGACTCGCAGCGCCACCGTGTCCAGTCCTCCCGACACGATTGAAGGTATTTGATGGGAACGTCGAAGAACTATCGTGAGCGCTCCGGGCCAGAAGCTCCGCATTAGAGCCCGCGCCGCGTCGGACACGCTGACGGCGCATTGATCGACGCGGTCAGCGGTGTCGATCAGGACCGGCATTGCGGCGCCGGCAGACCGGCCCTTTAGACAAAATACGCGGCGCACGGCCGCCTCGCTGGAGGTGGATGCCGCAAGGCCGTAGAGCGTGTCGGTAGGGACGGCGATCACCCCACCCTTTCGGAGGATGTCGGCGGCGTTCTTAATCTGGCCCTGCAGGGCTTCGTGTTGGGCTGGAAGGGCCGTTGGCAACTGGACTTCAACCTTGACCCTGGAATATTACAGGTGTTAGCCTGAGGGCCCCTATTTCACCCCTATCTTAACCCTTCCCACGCAAGCGTGAGAAGGGGCTTCCGAGGGCCTGCAGATGACACCCGGGCCAGAACGCCAGGACAATCCTCCTCTTGTCGAACCTGCCCATTCCGGCGAGGCGGTGCCTTCATCGACCACCCGCCGGGTTTCCGCGAGCGACGACCTTGAGGTCTCAGCCTATCTGGAGATCGCCAAGGAGAAGGCAGGGCAGCAGGCACAGACCCAGCCCGGGAGCTCTAGCGGCAACGAAACGGCCATCATTATCGATTTCGGCTCGCAGTACAGCAGGCTCATCGCACGCCGCGTGAGGGAGAGCAACGTCTACTGCGAGATCGTGCCGCACGACACGCCGTGGGAGGCGATAGAGCACCTGAACCCCAAGTGCGTCATACTGTCGGGCGGCCCGGCAAGCGTCTACGACGAGGACGCACCACTCGCGCCCCCATGGGTCTACGAAGGGCGTTTGCCCGTACTCGGCATCTGCTACGGGATGCAGGCGATGGCCCACCAGCTGGGAGGCAAGGTAGCCCCGGCCACGAAGAAGGAGTACGGCCACGCGGTACTCCACCAGAACACTCCCGACGAGCCGCTGTTCCAAGATCTCCCCCCGGCGATGCCGGTGTGGATGAGCCACGGCGATCACATCGCAGCTCCTCCCCCTGGCTTCCACTCGATGGCGTATACGGACAACGCCCCCGTTGCCGTCCTGGGCAACGGCAAGGGGATGATCGGAATACAGTTCCACCCGGAGGTGGCCCACACGCCACAAGGCAAGGCGCTTCTCCAGAACTTCCTGTACCGGGTGAGCGGATGCCGAGGGCTGTGGACGCCGGGCAACTTCGTGGCCGAGGCCGTGCAGCGAATCAGAGAGCAGGTCGGAGACGGAAGGGTTGTCTGCGCGTTGTCGGGCGGCGTGGACTCGGCGGTCGCGGCCACGCTGATCCACAGGGCCATCGGAGACCAGCTCACCTGCATCTTCGTAGACAACGGCCTGATGAGGCACGAGGAGCCGGAGCGCCTACAGAGGACCTTCGAGAAATACATGAAGGTGAACCTCATCCACACGGACGCATCCGAGTATTTCCTGGGCGCGCTGAGAGGAGTGGTCGACCCGGAGGAGAAACGCCGGACGATCGGCGAGGAGTTCATCAGGGTGTTCGAAGCGGAGGCCGCCAGAATCGGCGAGGTTGACTTCCTGGCCCAAGGGACGCTCTATCCCGACGTCATCGAGAGCAAGACATCGGAGTCCGAGGTATCGGCAAAGATCAAGACGCACCACAACGTCGGCGGGCTGCCCAGCGCGATGAAACTCAAGCTGATCGAGCCTCTCAGGTACCTGTTCAAGGACGAGGTACGCGAGGTGGGCCTGGAGCTCGGGCTGCCCGAAGAGATGGTCTACAGGCAGCCCTTCCCCGGTCCGGGGCTCGCGATCCGCATCATCGGCGATGTTACCCACGATAAGCTTGAGACCCTCCGAGCCGCGGATTGGGTCGTAATGGACGAGGTCAAGAAGAACGACCTGTACCGCGAGCTCTGGCAGAGCTTCGCCGTTCTGACCGACACTCAGACAGTGGGTGTCATGGGCGACTTCCGCACCTATAGCTACGTGGTCGCCGTGCGAGCGATTACCAGCGAAGACGCTATGACCGCGGACTGGGCGAGGCTGCCCTATGATGTTCTGGCGCGCATCTCCCGCCGCATCGCCAACGAGGTCCCGGGTGTCAACAGGGTCGTCTACGACGTGACCAGCAAGCCTCCCGGCACCATCGAATGGGAGTAGGCGGGCCTTGAGGATGCTGGTGGTAGGCGGCGGCGCCCGTGAGCACGCCATCACTTGGAAGCTGTCCCAGAGCCCCCTCGTCGACGAGCTGCTTGTCGCGCCGGGGAACGCCGGTACAGCCGAGATAGCGTCCAACGTGGACGTGGACCCGGAGGACATAGACGGGCTCCTCCGAGTGGCGAAGGAGCAGGCGGTCGATCTGACCGTCGTCGGCCCGGAGGCCCCTCTAGCAGCCGGCATCGTCGACCGGTTTCGGGATGCTGGGCAGTCCATATTCGGTCCCTCGCGTGAAGCGGCGCGCATCGAGAGTAGCAAGCTATTCGCAAAGAGACTCATGCTCGAGTCGGGCGTGCCCACGTCGGCGGCACGCGCCTTCAACTCATTCGGGGAAGCGTCCGAATACGTGGAAGGGCTGGCTATGCCTGTCGTGGTCAAGGCGGACGGTCTGGCGGCAGGCAAGGGTGTGGTAGTCGCCGACATCCGTGACGAGGCCGTAGACGCGCTCCACGCGTGCCTGGAGGCGAGGGTTTTCGGTGCGGCGGGCGAGGTAGTGCTCATCGAGGAATGCCTCGTGGGACGCGAGGTCAGCGTCTTCGCTTTCGTGGATGGCGCCCACGTCTCGTCCATGGTCGCAGCATGCGACTACAAGAGGGCCGGCGACGGGGACGAAGGGCCCAATACGGGGGGAATGGGCAGCTTCACCCCACCCTCGTTCTGGGACGACGACATGGAGCGGCGCGTGCGCGGCGAGATCATGGAGCGGGTGGCCGCGGCTCTGGCCGAGCGGGGCACTCCGTACAGCGGAGCCCTCTATGCCGGGATCATGGTTACCGAGGAAGGGCCCAGAGTCTTCGAGTTCAACTGCCGCCTCGGAGACCCGGAGACACAGGTCGTCCTGCCTCGATTGAAAACCGACCTGGCCGAAGTTATGATATGCACCGCACAGGGAAGCCTGAGCGATCTCTGCGTGGACTGGGGCACGGAGGCAGCCGTCAGCGTGGTGGTTGCCTCGGGCGGATATCCAGGGTCGTACGAAAAGGGCTTCCGAATCGACGGCCTGGACTCTATGGAAGACGCGGTCGTGTTCCACGCCGGGACGAGGACGGACGGGCAAGGCGGCGTGCTGACCGACGGGGGGCGAGTGCTGACCGTGGTGTCCACGGCGGGATCGGTCGAGGAGGCCCGACGGCTAGTCTACGGGAGCGTGCCCCGGATCGGGTTCAGAGACTCCTTCTACCGCACGGACATAGCCGCAATCCCGTAGGTGGCGTCGCCACAAGTGGACGCGGCCGGTTCCCGAGAGCGGAAGACATCAATCACCAATGTGGAGGTAACGAAGAGATGCCACTGGTAGGCGTGGTGATGGGCAGCAGGTCGGACGAGGACGTGGTCCAGGAGACCGCGGAGGTCCTGGAACAGCTTGGCGTTGACCACGAGGTGGTCGCGATGTCGGCGCACCGCACGCCCGACAAGGTGAGGGAGTACGCGCAGTCGGCGCGCGACAGGGGGATTGAGGTCCTGATCGGGGCCGCCGGAGGCTCCGCGGCTCTTCCAGGCGTGCTGGCCTCCTGGAGCACGGTTCCCGTCATCGGCATACCTCTCGCCAGCAGCGAGATGAACGGCGTCGACTCGCTCTACACCATCACGCAGATGCCGCCCGGCATACCGGTCGCCTGCGTGGCCATAGGCTCGTGGGGCGCGCGGAACGCGGCGTTTCTTGCCGCACAGATACTTGGCATCAAGCACGACTCCATCCGACGGGCTTACGACGACTACCGCGAGGGACTGAAGAACCGCTGACCCACACCGCAGCGTGCGCGCGCGGAAATCTCTTAGAGTATTCCCGCCCCGGGCGGTCTATCCAGATGACTATTCTCTCGAAAAATGATTGAGCGATACTCGCGGCCTGAGATGGCCGCGGTCTGGTCTGAAGAGAGCAAGTACGATAAGTGGCTGCTCATCGAGCTTGCCGTTTCCGAGGCGTGGGCCGAAGAGGGCGTGGCCCCGTCCGAGGACATGGCGAAGCTTCGCTCTGCCTCCTACGACATCGGGCGGCTGAACGAGATTCTCGCCATCACGCGCCACGATATGACCGCGTTTCTGAGCTCGATCACCGAGAAGCTCGGACCGGAGGGACGCTGGCTGCATCTCGGCCTCACGACGAGTGACGTGTGGGACACGGCGACGGCGCTGCAGCTTGTGGAGGCGGCGGGGCTTCTCGATCGAGAGATCTCCGCGCTGATCGACGCGCTTAAACAGAAGGCGCTGGAGCACAAGTACACCGTCATGATGGGCCGCTCGCACGGGGTCCACGCCGAGCCGATCACCTTCGGTCTGAAGATGGCCCTGTGGTGGGACGAGATGCGGCGCAATCAGACGCGGCTCGCGCAGGCCCGTGAGGTGATCGCGGTCGGCAAGATATCGGGCCCCGTCGGGACGCACGCGACGGTGTCACCGTCGATAGAGGCACGGGCGTGCCGGCGGCTGGGCATTGAGCCGGCGCCCGTTTCCAACCAGATCATACAGCGCGACCGCCACGCTCAGTTCGTCACGACTCTGGCACTGATTGCGGCCTCGCTGGAGAAGTTTGCTACGGAGATACGCGGGCTCCAGCGGACGGAGATTCGAGAGGTCGAGGAGCCCTTTGGGACCGGGCAGACCGGCTCATCGTCGATGCCCCACAAGCGCAACCCGGAGCTCAGCGAAAGGGTCTGCGGGCTCGCACGACTGGTACGGGGGCACTCGGTGACCGCGCTTGAAAACGTGGCGCTCTGGGGCGAGAGAGACATCAGCCACTCGTCGGCGGAGCGAGTCATCCTGCCCGACTCGTGCCTTGCCCTAGACTACTCGCTGAACCTGTTCGCACGAGTCATGCGCGATCTGGTCGTGTACCCGGACCGGATGAAGCAGAACATGGACGCCACGAAGGGCCTGTTCTTCTCGCAGCGGGTGCTGCTGGCCCTGATTGACAAGGGCCTCGGCCGGGAAGACGCATACAAGATCGTCCAGCACAACTCGTCCAGGGTGCTTGACGAGGGGGTCGGCTTCAGGGAGGCGCTCGAGGCGGACGCCGAAGTCAGCGAGAGGCTGACGCCCGAGGAGATCGACGTCCTCTTCGACCACAGCTACTACGTGCGCTACGTCGACGACACCTTCGAAAGAGCAGGGCTGGCCTGATGGCGCTGGCCGGAGCCGTCGGCGGGAGCGCGGACGGAGCGATTCTAGATAGCGTCACGGGGATCGATTCACTTACGCGGGCGTTCGACGGCACACGAAATGTGCCCGAGTCGGACGATGACTGGCGCGACTGGGTCAGCCCTACCGCGATGCGCGCCTACCTTTCCGACGATCCGCTGCTGGACTGGCTTGAGCTGTACGGCAGCGACCGCGGCTTTCAGCGAGATGACGAGTTTCCCGGCTACGACCCCCGCACCGACTTCGGCCTGTTCATCATGCGCAAGGGAACGGAGTTCGAGGAGGCGGTGGTAGAGCACCTCGGAACGCTGGCCCGCGTGCATACAGCGTCGAGTCCGCGCGAAGGAAGCCGCGACCTGGGCTCCGCAGAGCGCACCTTCGCTGCAATGCGACGGGGCGAAGAGCTGATCCACCAGGCGGTCCTGCGGGACGCGGAGACCCGCACATACGGCACGGCCGACCTGCTCATCCGCAGCGACGTGCTGCGAGACCTGTTTCCCGGAGCTATCGCAGATGGAGACGCGCGCATGCCCGCGCCCGACCTCGGCAGCGTGACATGGCACTACCGGGTCGTTGACATCAAGTTCACGACGCTCCACCTGCTGGCCGGCGGCGGGCTGAGAGACACTGGATCAAGCTGGCGCTACAAGCTGCAGGTCCACGTCTACAACCGCGCCCTGGGTCGGCTTCAAGGCCACCACCCACATGAGGCGTACCTTCTGGGGCGAGGCTGGGAACGCACGAGGAAAGGTGAGAAGCTTCGCGGCACGAGCTGCGTTGACTTTCTGTGGGCCGTCCCGCAGGAGTACGTGTCGCGATCTAAGGGTCCGGTCACGGCGGCGGTCGAGGAAGCGTGCTCGTGGCTGCGCCGAGTCCGTTCCGAGGGTGCGAGGTGGCAGGTCCTCCCAGAGCCGGCCGTGCCCGAGCTGCGGCCCAACATGGGCAATGACACCGATGCGCCGTGGCACACGGCCAAGCAGCAGATCGCCGAGCAGCTCGAAGAGCCGACTATGCTGTGGCACGTAGGCATCAGGGGGCGAGAGTCCGCAAAGCGGGCGGGAGTGGCCCGCTGGCGCTCAGATCCGGCCTTCACAGCGGAATTGGCGGGTGTCACGGGCCTGACCATAGCCCCCACCCTGGAGGCTATCCTCGACATCAACCGCTCGGCCGGCGGACCTCCCGTGCTTCCGTCCACGGTACACGCCGGAGAGGTGGACTGGAGGCCCGAGCCGCCCCTGGAGCTCTACGTCGACTTCGAGACCGTCAGCGACCTGGACGACGACTTCGAGGGCATACCCGAGAGAGGCGGTCAGCCGCTGATCTTCATGATCGGATGCGGCCACGTCGAGAGCGGCGAGTGGCGCTGGTCATGCTTCACCGCAGACGCCCTGACCGAACAGGCCGAGGGCGACATGATCGACGCCTGGTTCGCCCACATGGACGCATTGATGCGCCGGCTCGGCTCGGCCGAGGGGCCCCCTAACGTGTTCCACTGGTCCCACGCCGAAGCCTCCACTCTGGAGACGGCCTTCAACTCGGCCATGACGCGGCACCCAGAGAAGGGTTGGAGAAGCCCGCGCTGGTACGACCTGCTCAACCGGGTCGTCAAGAAGGAGCCCATGGTGGTCCGGGGCGCCTTGGGCTTCGGACTGAAGGCGGTGGCTAGGGCGCTGCGCAACCACGGGTTGATCGACACACGCTGGGACGCGGGAGTCTCCGACGGCCTGGGGGCTATGGCCGGCGCGTGGGTCTGCGCCAGAGAGGCTGCCGACCGAGGCCGCACACTGGCGGAGACTGAGCTGATGACGGAGATCGGACGCTACAATGAGGTCGACTGCAAGGTGATGATGGAGATCGTGCGATACTTGCGAGCGCACCACTAGCCTTCGAGCGTCCAGAACCCTTAAGACACTTCCGATAAGAGACCGAACAGGAGCAATAACCATGGCGACTATCCGAGAGTCCCCCCTACCCGACCTGATTCACCGCGGCAAGGTCCGCGACACGCACGACCTGGGCAACGGTCTGCTGCTCATGGTGGCAACCGACAGGATATCGGCGTTCGACGTCGTGCTTCCCACGGCGATTCCGGACAAGGGGGCCGTGCTGAACCAGATATCTGCGTTCTGGTTCCGCGAGGCGGCTCACATCGTGCCAAACCACTTCGTATCTCTGGCGACCGACAGGGCCGACGAGTTGAACATCCCCCACGAGGTGGCCCGGCGCGCTATGGTGGTCCGGAGGGCTGAGCGGATCGACATCGAGTGCGTGGTGAGAGGCTACATCACGGGGTCGGCCTGGTCGGAGTACAAGTCGGAGGGCACCGTGGCCGGCTTGCCGATGCCCAGCGGGATGAAAGAGGGGGACAGATTCCCGGAACCCCTCTTCACGCCGACTACCAAGGCCGAGGTGGGCCACGACGAACCCATGACGATAGCCGAGGTCGAGGAGATGGTCGGCCCGGACACTGCGGCCCAGCTTGCCGATACGACCAGGGCCGTCTATTCATTCGCGAACGACATCGCCCTGAGTAAGGGCATCATCATCGCCGACACCAAGCTGGAGTTCGGCAAGATCGACGGTGAGCTGTCGCTGATCGACGAGCTTCTGACGCCGGACTCGAGCCGGTTCTGGGACCAGGATGGCTACGCTCCAGGTAAGTCGCAGCCCAACTTCGACAAGCAGTTCGTACGAGATTGGCTTAACGAACATGGGTGGGACCACGAGCCGCCTGCCCCGGAGCTGCCGGCGGATGTGGTCGGCAGAACCCAGCAACGATACGAAGAGGCCCTGAGAAAGTTGACAGGCCGCACCCTGGCCTAGCAGAATTGTTAGAGACGAAGCGACCCGAGGGATAATTGTCGACACAAGCCAGTGGATCAAAGGGACGACTGACGCCCAGCCAGGCCCGTTCAGCGAGGCGGGCGCGAAGAAGGGCCAGCCGAAAACTGTGGCGCTACGCCGGCCTCGCGGCGATAGGGGCGGTCGCCGTCGTGTTCATCGTGGCACTGTTTCTTCCCGGGCTTTCCGCCCAAGTGTTCGAGAGCTTCGGAAGCCGCGGAGTCCCGACCGGCCCCGGGGAAAAAATCGAGAACCAGGGCAGAGAACACATCCCTCTCGATGCCGAGCACCCACCGTACAACTCGGTCCCGGCCACCTCCGGGTGGCACTACGCTGAGCCGCTGGCCCCGGTGTACTGGGGAGTGCACGATTCGTTCGTGCCGGACGAGTACCGGCTCCACAACATGGAGCACGGCGGCATCGGCATACACTACGACTGCCCGGACGGCTGCCAGGACATGGTCGACGAGCTCACAGGCCTCGTCGACCGCGGCGTGGCAGGGGGACTCAAAATGCTGATGTCGCCCTACCCCGACATGGACAGCAAGCTGGCGCTGACGGCGTGGGACTTCATCCTGAAGCTGGACGAGTACGACGAAGGGCTGGTGAAGGAGTTCATCGACTCGCATCACTCCTCCCCCAATTCCCCTGAACCACTCGCGCGGTAGCGCCCCGGGCGGAAGGCGGATCGCAGAGCCGTCACTGCGGCTGGGATACACCCATAACGAGGCAATGCGAAGTGTTTCTCGCCCGGGTATTCGTTAGCCCCAAGCCGACGGTCAGCGACCCTGAGGGACGCACGATCCAGGGGGGCCTGAGGCAGCTCGGCTTCGATACTGTCGACAGCGTCCGAGCCGGGAAGTTCTTTCAGGTGCGTCTCGACGAGGAGAGCCGCGAGGAGGCCGGCGAGAAGGTCCGCCTCATGTGCGACAGGCTCCTGGCCAACCCGATCATCGAGGAATACCGGTTCGAGCTGGTCCAGCTCGAATCCGAGTGACCGACCAACTGGCGGGGCAGGACGCGCCCTACCCTATCACGCCCTTCGTACTGGGCGTCTCCCCGGACAGCCTGTCGTCTACGGTCAGCGCGGCCCTCATCGCCCTGGCAAGGCTCTTGAATGCCGCCTCCGCGCAGTGGTGGTTGTTCGTGCCGGACAGCAGGCGGACGTGAAGGTTGAACCGGCCCTCGCGCGAGAGTGTGTCCAGAAAGTGCCTGAGCAGGTCCGCTGACAAGCCGCCCAGATCGCTGTCGGTCAACGGCAGGTCGATGACGGCGTAGCCCCGGCCGCCGAAGTCCACGACGCTTAGCGCGAGGGCCTCGTCCAGCGGAACGTATGCGTGCGCCATTCGCGTGATACCGGCGGCATCACCGACGGCTTCCTGCAACACTCTGCCGAGGACTATCCCTACGTCCTCGACCGTGTGATGCAGGCCGACGTCCGTGTCCCCGTCCGCCGAGACCGAAAGGTCCATCAGCCCGTGCCGTGAGAGCTGGGCGAGCATATGGTCGAACATGCCGTTGCCCGTGTCGATCTCGTATCGCCCGTGGCCGTCTATATTCAGCTCCGCGGAGACACTGGTCTCGCTCGTTTTCCTGCTCAGACTAGCGGCGCGTCCGCTCATGTCACCCTCACCTTAATCCTCTCCCGTCAAGGGGGCTTTGCACCAAAACTGCCAGTTGAACCAAAAGTCCCGCCTCTGAACCAAAACGAGGGGAGAGTGTGGGCCCTACACCTCTAGGGATCCTCATCGAGTTCCCCTCGCTCGGCGTCTAGGCTGTTCCACATATTCAAGAAGGCCGCTACCTGTGCGCTCACAAGCAGATCCATCCGCGGGGGCACTGACAGGGGGAAAGGGATGCTGTTGCGCCGGACATCCCACATGCCACACTGCCAACCTCTGTCCCACGCTGGACAAGCTCTCTGGGCTTCAGACATCAGATATTCCGAAACTTGCCTGATCTGACGTGGCAACTGCTGGGTATCGAGCCAGAGTTTGAGAACACGCTCTCCATCATCGTTCCGCATCCCGACCTCGGGGTTGACCCTGATGGTCAGGCCACCGAGATCGTAATCGTACCTCTCTACCATAAAGAACTCAGCATCGCGGCGATTCCACTGCTCAATGTAGTGGCTGACGATGTCTTTGTAATGCGGCTTCTTGTTATCCTTTTGGCTCGTTAGGAACCGATCCAGTGCACCATTCTCTAGGTAACTGGCGTCACGGGTTCTCCAGTGGTTCGCACGCAGGAATTGCCTGAGGGCGCTGTAGAATCCGCCGCCCGTAATGTCTGGGCGGAGGAGTTGTAATTTGGCACGCCGAACCAAAGCCAATTGCCCAGCCCCCCTGGCAGCGTAGAATCGCGCGAAAGTAGACATAGATACTCTTGGCACAGTAATCGCCTCTGGGATATTGATAGTGGCTACCCCATTATTCGGGGTGGCTACCCCATTATTCGGGGCGCCTGCCCGATTTGTCAAGGTCAAGGGATCTAAGGAGAACTCCAACATCATAAGCCCGCCGAGTCGATCTTCGAGGTAAATGTCCCTACAGGGCCGACATAGGACAGGTATGTCATCCTCGCCGACGATGGTATCGGTGCCTTCAGGCCATAAGGCACCGTCACACAACCGCTGAAGGATGTCAGAGATATCGGTCCAAAAATGCGTGAGCGAGTCGCCGATTGGTTGCCCCGGCCACACTGGGATGACATCCTTGCGGCGAGAGGTGGGCGAAGCCTTCATGTCCCGGTAAGGCTTGGGAAGTCGGCCACTAAGGCCGTGGAACTGGCAGTTGAACCAAAGTCCCGCCGCTGACCCGGCATGTCAGGCGACAGGGGAGGGCTAGAAGGGCCACCAGCAAAAGAGTAGTGCCATCCGCATCGCGTGGGGATTACTTTTTCTCCAGTCGCATTCCGGCACAACAATACTAGCGTGGTAAGGGTTCTGACACGTTTCTGAGGGATGGGCAGTACACCCGTCCGCTGTCGCCACTCCCTGAGTTACAACAGCCCAGCCACTGAACTTCTTAGGCGGCACTCTCGTCAGATGGTGATCAGTTGCCCGGTAGCCTGCATCGGATACATACTCAGGCTTCAGCCGGTCTACCGACAGGTCGTTTTTTCGCGCATCGAAGAAGATATCCACATGGGCATGACCTCGCTCACACGATTCAGTCCAACGATCGTCTGCCACCTGACGACCGAGTTTCTCATCCGGCTCGAACTCATCGGGCAGCACGGTCATACAGGCAAATCAGCCAACGCATCAAGAATGAAAGCGTCTGGCACTTCGCCGATATCTCCATAGTCCTTACTCTCGACTTCCATATTTCTGCCGACCAAGCCTTGCGCAGTACCGTCTGGGCCGCAAATAATGACCACGCGGGTCCGTGGAGGCGTGGCAGCGTCAATAGAAATCCCGCCATACGGCATCGGGTACACGAAGAACTCACGACTATCCTTCTCGCAGACTTTCCCAAGTATCTGTCTGGCATTGTCAATCACACTTGGGGTAGGCACCTCGTAGCTCAGGTCCATAGCCATCTGACGTACTTGGGTCAAGGCTCCGACCGCAGCTTTGAAATTGGCTGGTTCTTCGATTGTCCGCATCACACGGCTGTGGAGCGAGTGTAAGTACGAGTGGGCGCGGGACCCTAAAGGCCGACGACTGTGTGTGACGCGGACTCGCCCATCTGTTTGCCCCAGAAGCTCTGGTCGGCTTGTGCTGATTTGTGGGGCCTCCTCCAAGAAAGTGCCAAAAGGCCCCACTTCGCTCGGTTCTTGACCCGCAAAACTATAGGCCACAGATGATGGTTCCTGCAGCGGATGGCGCGACCACTCATCACCTAAAAGTTTATGGCCTTCAAGAATGTACTGGTCCTGCACCTGTAAAAGCTCGCTCAGGTACGTCGTGGCTGGCAGGCTGGTCTTCAACGCACCCCTTCGCCCTACATGGAATGGTTGGCCTTGAGGTTGTTGCTTCTCCTTCTGTTTGGAGGACGGCCAACCATAGAGCACATCGGCCTGTCCCTTGTAGGAAGGCGCACTGCCAAAAACAGAAACCGGAGACGCATCGCTTCGAGTGCTCCCAAAGGGATGGCCCTGCCGCTTCTGTCCCGGCAAGGTCAATGATTCAGGCACCGCTGACCTCCTGAAGGAAGTTCAGGCTGGTTTCCCACACATCTTGAAGGTGCCGTTCCACCTCTTCGGTTGCCAAGTTGGGAACAGCCGAAATGAACAGACTGGCCTCAAGATAGAGTTTCGTTGTGTCATGTACCCTTGGCTGAATGTTGAAACTCCACACTCTGCCCTGCTTGTCGTTATAAACGATAGAACCAGTGCCCCCGAAGACTTCCCATGATGAGAAAGGCAGTTCCGGTGCGAGCAAGCGCCGCCCCAAGGCACGCAGGTTGTCGTCATCCCAATCTGGCAAGTAGGTACGCTCTATACGATAGACAACGCTACTAACCGAATCGAGGTCGGCGACTAGGTCTGTCCAGGCGTTTACCGCCTGAGCCAATCGGGCGACATCTTGATGCAGAGGATAGTCCCGCTGGATTTCTAGGGGTGGCACGACATCGAACGAAAGACGCTCTTGCTCAATAGCCAACTCAGTTGAACTCTTAGGCGCGACCTCAGCGTCTAGGCGCTCAGCAAGAGATCCTAGTGTTTCCATAGGTGGTGGCGGAGTAGTGTCGCAGGCGACAACTACGCGTAGAGAGAGCACTGTGCTGTCCATTTTATGGCCTCACCTCGCGGTGTTCAGTGTGTAGCTTCCGCTCCGGGTCAGAAGGTGCCGGATCACGAAAAAAGACAGGCATGGCCTCGCAGCCAGTACCTGCCTTCCCCAACCTCTAGGTTCGCAGTTTCATCCCAGCCCATTATGATGCCGGGTTCACCCCAGCGGACGGTGGCTTGTGCGTAACCCCTGCTACATCCAGGGTACACAAGATACAATTGTACCCCTAGTTCTGTCAAATGCCGGGGCGGACAGGGGGATTACCAAGCCCACGGCCCCCAACGCTTTCTAGGGCACCTCTCGGCAGTCTCAGGCTATGAGCTCCGCGTAGGGCAGTAGCTTCCCGACCGTCCCCTGGGCCATGCGCTCCATCTCTTCCTCGGTGTCCAGGGGCCGCGTGTGGCAGGGAAGGTACGTGGACACATGGCGCGCCCAAGATGCCAGGTACTTCAATGTCAATGGCAAGCCGGCTCACATACCTTTCGGTGAACTGAGCGTCACGGTGGACCCGGAAGTAGGGATGCGGACCTCGGCGGCGGACAGAGCGTTCAAGCTGTGGTTCTCCAAGCAGGAAGTGTCCAACCTTCTCGATGTGTGTAACTACCTCCTTCAGACTGAGACACTACCCATCAGGGCGATCCTGTGAGCGTCTCCACGATATCTGCGGACTCGCCCGGCCACACTCGGCTACGCATCGGGGAACGGGAGCCGGGCCAGACTCGCTAGGCGGAGTGTACTCGGACTCAGGCGCTTTGGATCGCCTTCAACCTTATGCTCGCGGTCGAGGAGACCAGGGACTAAGACCGTTGCGGTCTCGGCACTCTTGGAGGGCTATCAGGGCTATCAGTCACTCGACGGCGAGACGGTGACGACTCTGTCTCGCGTCGCTCAGGCCGCTCAGGTTGTCGTGGCGGCGGTCGCCGTGGTTGCTCGGTCTGGCTCCGGGCCGTAGAAATCCTTGATGGCCGCGTAGGCGTCGTCGCTACATTTCTGATTGAGGCGGTAGTCAATTGGAATATCCTCTCTTGAGACTGAATCTATCCGGCGCTCAATACTCTCTACCTCGGAGGTCACGTCCTCCACGTCGCTTCGATACCATAGCCGCATCAACTCCGTTTCAATCTCGCGTAGCTGGTCACCGATGGAGCGTGCGATCTGCGCGGTTCGCGAGTAGTCAAAGACCGCCAGCATCGCGGTGATCGTCGCCACCCCAAGGAACAGGGTCGCTCCCCACCACGGCGGCTTTTCCAGCAGTAGACTGGTGCCAGCGGCTATAGAGCCAAAGACGGCCAGGAACGACAGGCCCAAGTGCCAGCGGCGGTTGCGGCTCGCTATCACGCCATAGTATCGGCTCAGTCGGCCAGCGTCGTGAAGATCGTCCCAGATTCGCTGTTTCATATGAAGCCACCCCCGCCGCAGTCTGGGTATGCGGCGATTCTACCACGGTGGGAGCCGGACTCTCCCATACAAGCCTGTTTACTTGAGGGAAGTGCAAAACTAAGGAGTCGTAGTTAATAGACGGCGGCGGCACGGACCCGATTCAGCGGGCGACCTCAGCTCCCGCCACCGCCACTCCTGCACCCACCCCGACCGCCACGCCTGTCCCGACGCCAATCCCCAGTCCCCTCGAGGTCCTGTGCGACCACGCCGCCACACTTGTCGCGGCACTCCTGGCTGACGAGGACGTTGTGAAGGCCCGCGAAGCGTTCTTGGAGAACGGAGCCGGAGAACCTGGTGGTGCTACTACCGGAAGACAAGCGGGATCTCGCCGACGCCTCAATCACGGCCACGAAACTGGCGGTTCAAGCGGGAAAGCTACTGAATCGTTTGAGCCCGGAGGCTAAAGAAAAGCTGGTTGAAGCGGTCGACGAGCTCTGCGAATGAGGAGTCACGCCGCCCACAGACAGCCCGTAGGATCAAGACCCTCTACGCCAGTGAGCAATGTCGTTGGCGGCTGGTGCTTCGAGCACCAGCCGGGCAGGTTTCGGCAAAAACGACGCCCCGACACGGAATGACATATCCGTGCCAGGGCGTCATAATGACTGCATGCGCCCATCCCCACAAATGTGGGTTAGGGTCTAAGACGTACCTAGTAGACCGGAGTGCTTTTTTGGTGTGAAAGCAATTCGATGCTAGTAGGTATGGTGAGTCTTTGTCAAGCGCTCGTGCCCCCTTTCGACGGCGACTGACGGCTACTCAGAGCGGCCTTGACCCCCTAACACACTATTGGTACAAAGCGGGAAAGGGCGACTACCGCCGCCTCTGCAACGATGGCCCGTGGACCAGAGGCTTGCGGTACGAGCGAACACCGGATGTGGAGTGCCTTTCCTGTCGCGCCATGCACGACGATGATCGGCTCTTCGGAAGGCAGGTCTTCTTTCTGACCTACGCCCTGCAAGGCATCTTTGCCCCGTCCTCAGAAGATATGCTATATGTTCCTGATGATGGGCTAGGCTCCCACGACCTCAATGGCGGAGTAGTGATGAAACCAGTTCCGATGACGACCTTCGCTCGATTCTACATAGCTGGTGAGACGGGCCGTGCGGGAATCGTTGCGCGTTTCAAGAAAGCCGTCGGGGGTCCCAACCCCTATAGGACGCTGACAGCACTGCTGCGAAAGCACTTGAAATCAGGAGACATAGAGGGGCTGCGCAACGCGGGTTTCGCCGGTCTGGACCCAAGGTGTCAATCGCCAGGACCTATGGGCCAGTCGTCGCCAGGGTCATTGAGCCACCCTGTGGGCCTGTAGATGGACTATTATCACCGTTAGGTTTGAGGGTCAACCACCTCCTTTCGGTCGAGCAGGGCCCTGTGGGGTGACAAGCGTTCGCGGTAGCTGGCGCCTTCTATGACGATCTGGTAGCTGGCGTTGGCGAGCCGGTCGAGGGCGCTGTTGCCCAGGATGGAGTCGTCGAAGAGTCCGAGCCACTCGTCGACCGCCCTGTTGGAGGTGATGACGAAGCTGGCGGTACGATGCCTGGCGATGACCAGCTCGTAGAGGTCTATGGACTGCAGTTGGGTCATCCTGTGGAGACCGAGGTCGTCGAGGATGAGCAGGTCCGGGGCGAGGAAGGAGCGGAAGGTCTTGTCCGTGGAGTGGTCCACCCTGGCCTGAGCCATGGCCCTGAAGAAGTCGTCGGCATGTACGAAGCGGACGGTATGGCCGGCTCTGACGGCAGCATATCCGAGGGCCTGAGCGATGAAGCTCTTGCCCACGCCGACCGGTCCGACGAGCAGGACGTGCTCGTTGCGCGCCAGGAACTGGAGGGAGAAGGCGGCGTCGAGGAGTCGTCGGTCGAGTGTGATGGATGCGGACCAGTCGAAGTCTTCGAGGCGGCAGGTCTGCTCGAAGCCGGCCCTCTGGAGGCGGAGTTCGAGCCGCCTGTGGTCTCTGCGGTTGATCTCATCGGTCAGTATGATCTGCAGGAAGGATGCGTAGTCGAGCTGCTCCCTCCGTGCGAGGGCGACCCTCTCCGGCAGGGTGTTGAGCACGGCGCCGAGCTTGAGGCGCTTGAGCAGCGGAGTGAGTTCGGTCGTGGTGGTCATGAGCGTTCTCCTTGTGCTGATTGAGCGGTGCGGCCGTTGGCACGAGCGAAAACGGCGCCCGGCCTGGCGAATCGACCTGGGGGCATCGGTGGAGGCTCCGGCTGCGTGGCCTCCTGCTCCAGGGCCTCGACGAGTATGCGCTCGAGACGGCGCACGTCGATCAGGTCTACGGAGAGAGCCCTCCGGCATGCGGCATCGAGACGCTCAGGGGAGTAGCGTTCTCCCAGGCGTATGAGCTTGTGTCCCTGCCTGAGCTTGGCCCAGGGCAGCGGGCCGTCGAAGAGACGCTCGGCATAGGCTGCCACGGCCGGTCCCTGTGACGCCGCGCTGCGCTTGATCTGCTCCGGCGCTCTGAGGGTGTAGGCGCTCAGCTCTGCCGGGTAGTCGTCGGGGTCGGTGGATCTGCCGCCGCGATCCTGGCGCGGGTGTACCTTGATCAGTCTTCCCCGGTGGTAGATGCGCACCAGCTTGCTGCCGAGCCGCACCTCCACTTTCTGCCCGGGCGGGCATGTCGCAGAGGGCACCGAGTAGAGAGCGTACTGGCAGGCTATGTGGTGGTCGGGATGCACCTTGGCCGTGCGCCAGTCGGTCATCTCGTAGGGCTCTGCGTCCCACTCCCCGAGCGCGTGGCGCTCCTCATCCCGGAAGACTACCAGGGGCTGCTTGCGGGTGGTGCCGTGTATCCTCTGTCCGGCCACTTCCAGACACCATCGCCTGGCCGCAGACCTCATGTCCGACAGACCCCTGAACTCCCCGCCCTTGAAGAATCGCTCCCGCACGTAGGGCACTCCACGCTCCACGCGGGGCTTGTCCCGGGGATGGCGCACCCGCGCCGGGTCTGAGATGAAGCCCCGGTGCTGGGAGTACTCCAGGAAGCCGCGCGTGAGACGGGGATGGAGCGGATCGACACCAGCCACTGCTGCGGGGAAGTTGTCGATCACCAGGTACTTGGGAACGCCCTCGAAGAAGGCCCAAGCAGCCTCCAACCCCTCGATCACATCGACAAGCTTCTGGCTGAAGGTCGGCCAGACGAAGCTGTGCCGCGAGTATGTCAGAACGATGATCAGCGCCCAGACCACCCGGCGGCGGCCCGTCGCCGGGTCCTCTATCAAACCCAGACGACCGAAGTCCATCTCCGCCACCTCGCCGGGTGCGCTCTCCCCCATCCGTACAGTCGCCGGACTTCGCCTCTGCCAGCCCCGTCGCTGGATGAACCGCCTCAACGACGTGTACGAGACCCGGCAGCCTCGGCCCGCAAGCAGCTCATGGATACGGGTCACCTGCAGACGGTCGGCGGTGAGCCACTCGTAGACCTGGTCCGCCCAGGGGACAAGGACCTCCTCGGTCGGCGTCTCCACCTTCCGAGGGGTGCACAGGTTCAGCCCGGCCAGGCGACTTAGCTGATCCTCACTCGGAGCAGGACCGTCCCGGGCCAGACCCGCTCCCATGGCCGCCACGATGTACCTGCGGACTGTCGCCCTCGACAGCCCCGTACCGGTCGCTATCTGCCGCTGGCTGTTGCCCGACTGCCAGCGGCGCACCACTTCTGCTATCTCCACTCTCGACACCTCCCTGTACGCCATCGCTGCTCCTTACATCCAGGCTGCAGCAATGGTCGCCAATCCGGCGCCCAGGGTGGTCAAACCTCCTGGCGAAGTGGTCTATAGGTCCTGGCGATCTCCCCTTCTACTGGTACATACCTCTTGGCGTTTGACACCCAAGGCATCAGGCCGACCTAGAAAGTGCCAAACTGGACTGCATTGCCCTGTGGACAGCGCGGGAAGCCAGCTACTTAGAGGCAAAGCCTGTCGGTGTGCCGTTGGGCAAGGAGGGTGCCCTAGTCGTTAAGGTGAACCCGGAAGTGGGGATGAAAGACGCAGACGGCGAACATGTACTCAGACTGCATTACAGTCCAAAACCGATGGATGGCAGGATAGTTGTGGTGTACCACTACCTCTTGCGAGAGGCGCGAAAGAACCTGCTGTGGGCAGGGTTGGCACCTGGCATATGGGATGTTCGCCGCCGTGCGACACCTTTCCCACCAGACCTTCCAGACGACATGGAGAGCAGGGTATCTGAGGCGGCGGACAATTTCAGGAGACTGTGGGACTCACCACTACCGTGACTTCGGCTATGAACTCCGCCGCGTAGGGCAGCCGTCTTCCGACCGTTCCCTCGGCCATCCGCTATGGTCCGGCCTCGGTCTGCCTGTCCCTGCCTTTCCCAAGAAGACCCAGTTGTTCCTGCCAGACGGCTCACACCCGAAGCCTCTGTCGAAGACGGGTAGTGTCTCAGTCTGAAATGTTCTAAGCCGTTCTGTTCGTACCGTAGAGTCCGCGCTCGGGGATCGGTACTCGACGGCTCATCGCCACCTTTCAGATTTCCAAGGCGCGGCTCCGCCCCACTGTGCACCGGCTCCTCGGAACCACATTCAGCAACGACTCCGGCCCGTTCCGCTTACGGTAGGCGACGATCTTCGCCAGTTCCCTCTCTAGCGCCTTCTGGCGACTCATTGGCGGGCTGATAACCCGCAGCTTCCCGCACTTCCCGTTGCGTTTGTGGTCCCCCTAAGCCCGAATCCACCGAAGGAGGGCGTCGGGTCAGTGTCCTGAAGCGGCAAGAGGGTGCTCCTGTGAATCTGGGATAATGGTTTTGAAACAGCAAAGCCGACCCCAGAACAAGGAGCACCCGATAGATGCTAGCACGCAACCATCCCGACCGCATCCGTATCGCCTTCGACGACCACCGCCTGGTGGCCAATGCTGGGCTGCTCCTCCCGGTGACCCTAGCCCAGCACCTGGGCCTGCGTGAAGTCGTCGACAGCCACGTCGACCTGGGAGACGCGCCGGGGCGAGCGAACCCAGGAGACAAGATGCTGACCCTGGTGGCCTCGGCGCTGGCTGGGGGCGACTTCATTGACGACGCCGACGTGTTGCGTACCGGCGGGACAGCTGGCGCCATCGGCTGCGTAGTCAAGGCGCCATCCACCCTGGGAACTTTCCTGCGCAGCTTCCGGTGGGGCCACGTCCGCCAGTTGGATCGGGTGAGCCGGGAGTTGCTGTCCCGGGCCTGGGCCGCTGGTGCGGGACCCGGCGAAGGGCCGTTGACCATCGACTTGGACTCCACCATGTGCGAGACCTACGGACTGGCCAAGGAGGGGGCGCGTCACCATGGTTACACTGGCCAGCGGGGCTATCACCCGCTGCTGGCCATCGCCGCCGGCACCAGCGACGTGCTGATGTCTCGGCTGCGCGAGGGCCGCGCCAACACCGTTCGGGGCGCCGCCCACTTCCTGCGGGAGACCGTGGGCCGGGTGCGCCATGCTGGGGCTACAGGACAACTCACGGTGCGGGCCGACAGCGGCTTCTATGCCCACGCCCTGGTCGTCGTCTGCCGCAAGATGGATGTCCGCTTCTCCATCACCATCCGCCAACACGCCCGCCTCAGGGAGTTGATTGAGGCGATTCCCGAGGAGGACTGGACGCCCGTCCCCTACTGGATGGACGGCGGCGCCGACGTGGCCGAGACCACCTACACTCCCTTCCAGGGTGAGCCCGAAGCCGCCCCAGTGCGGCTCATCGTCCGGCGGGTGAAGCCCACGCCCGGTTCCCAACTGGCCCTCTTCGCCAGCTACAGCTATCACGGCTTCATCACCGACCGGGACGGGGAAACCCTGGAACTGGAGGCCGACCATCGCCGCCACGCCGAGATTGAGAATGCTATCCGAGACCTCAAGCACGGCGTCGGCCTCAACCATCTCCCCTCGGGCCGCTTCCCCGCCAACGGCGCATGGCTGGCCGTCCAGGTGCTGGCCCATAACCTGGCCCGCTGGACCGCGCGCATCGGTCTGGACGAGGGGGTGGTGACCACCAAGACCCTCCGGCGGCGCTTCTTCTCCCTGGCCGGACGGCTCACCCGCTCGGCCCGCCGCCTCACTTTGCATCTGCCACAGGGCTGGCCTTGGGAAACCCAGTTCACTCGCGCCCTGGCTCGATTGCGAGCCCTGCCATTGCCTGCCTGACGGCACCGACGGCGCCTGACACGTCCACCAGACTACCCAACCGACCCACAGAGTCGCACCGGCCCGGTCCGCGATTGTCTTCCCCTGCATGCTGTCCCGCCGACCCCGCCCCAGCGCCGCTGCCCAGGACCGCCATCGGCGCCCCCAACGACAACCAAAGGCCGCCACCGGCCCCATTTATCGGAATCGAGCGCGGACCGTCGCGTCCCACGGCCCTCACCCCTTGTTCCAACCCCAAGGCCGCTCCGCATCGGTGGATTCGGGCTAAGTAGTCCCGAAGAAACCAAAAACCTCAGCGTTGGCGCGCCGAGGTCATTTAGTCGGCAAGGGTTCTGCCGGGAGCCTAACAGTAACCCTACCGTAACCCCTTAGATGACATGAAAAGAGCCTCCTGCCGGTCGGCAGAGGCTCTTTTCATGTCATCTAAACCAACTATTCGAGAACTGCTCCGGTACGGGTGGCCGGAACTCATACCGCCCGCTCCGCGCCCGGAACCCACGCCCAAAGACAGGGTGCCCAGAGAGCGAACCCTCAGGCCACGAAACACCAAGCTCTAGGCCACCTTCCGCACCATCCAGCGGAGCTCGTCTTGCTCGCCCGCCAGCAGGTGAGTCAGGGCTAGCGGCCGTCGAGCCGCCTCTGAGTGACGCGGCGAGGCCCACGGAGACCATCGGCCATCCACTGTTTGAGGGAGCGCCGTCGCCGCCTACGTCGTCCGCTTCGTCCGTCAAGCATGTCCTGATTCATGCTTCACCTCCTTTCAGGTACTCCCACTCGCGTAGGTCTTGGCAGAAAACTGATTCGCCTTACAACCCGCCACAGGCCACGATGCAACCACAAAAGCGCTTCAATCTTCTGGGAAGAGGACTTCCAGAGCTCGATGTGCTGGACCGTCCAGCTTGCCGATGGCGTGCCAACTTATGGAAAGAGACAGGTGAACTCCTTCGCCTCCAGGTTGTTGCTCGAAGTTACGCCGGGTGACCTCGAAGGCTCTCGCATCATCGAAATCGGTGCCGGTGAGATTGGAGCCGCGCCCGATGGCTTTGACCAAGTCTATGACAGCTCTTTTGTAGCGCAGTGCCGCTGGCCCCTCCTCTACAATGATGTGGAGTACGGCTCCAATGTGCATTGGATCGAGAACGTATGTAGGGTCCTTCCACTGTTTCAGTTGGCCGTGCCGTCGGATGTAGTCGTGCAGACGCACGTGGTTTGGGAAGCATGGCCGCTCCAAAACCTGTGCTCGGATGTGGAACTCGCGGCCATCGGCCTTCACGTAAATGGTTGCGCCTGTGTGGTCCCGCAACCTACATGTCACGTCTCCGCTCGCCGGCTGAGTGCTGATGTTGAACTCGCCGGTTGCTCGAATAATCTCGACGATCCTCTCTAGCTCAGTCATAGTGTGTGCACCTCTTCTCTAGGTCGTATAAGCCGTTGACTCCCCCTAGAGCCGTCTGCTCCTCGGTCGTGGGGTGGATCGGTCTTTGGGGGTGGCCCTGTCGCGCGGAATGTCTTTCGGACGCGGTGCTGGGGGCAGCGTGTGCAGCCGCAGGGGGCACGAGGCCCACACGATGCTTCTGCACACTGGAGCCAAACGCTCGTAGCTGAGAGCGGGGCAATCTTACCACAGAGGTTTGGTGCTGGTCGCACGGTCAAGCGGGGGAGGGTCAGTCCCGCGTAGTTGGGGTGTGGTAGACTGAGCGGGAAGGGCGACACCCCTGCGGGGGGACTTGCCTCAAATCCAAGTGGGTGCGCGAACACCTACCTGGGGCTAATTGCGATGTCGCCCTTCTCTGTCTCTGAATGGGGGCGTCAGCTAATGTGGCAAGCTGGCCGACTTCAAATCGGCACCATGCGGGTTCGAGTCCCGCCGCCTCCATTCCATCTAACCGTACAGGTGGGGTTTCTTGCTAATCAAGCGGAAGGGAGGGCGGAACCTTGAGCATGATAGACACAAGCGGCATCGCGACTTTGCGAGACGAGATACGGGCACGCAGGGACACCCTGGTTGCCGAGGTTGAGGAAGCCGAGCGCGACCTAGCCTCTGTGGAGCGCACATTGGCGCTTGCGCTCGTGCGCGAGCCCAGCAATGGCAATGGGCGTCAACGCGTCGTGACGGTGATGGATATTCAGGGCTGCAAGACGCAGAGGGACATCGCAAGGCGATGTGCGGAGTTGAGCGGCGGAACCGTGAAGGTGAATGCGGTCGCAAAACTTGTCCGCGACACTAAGAGGTGGGGGGCGAAGTTCGGAAGCCTGCAATCGACGGTACACAACTTCCTCTCCAATTCCGACGAGTGGGAGTGGGTTGAGCCCGGCACTTTCCGATGGCTACGCTTCAAACAATGACCTACGCCTGAGAACAACTTAGCCTGATACCCAGGTCAGGAGGAGCGAAGGAATCCGCCGCCCTACCTGCAAAGCGATACGGTATAGGCAAGGGCGGTGCCGAAAGGCGACCGAAGCGTCGCAAAGTCGGGCTAAAGTCGGCGCTTAATGGTGCGTTTCAGCTTGACTTCCTCGCCTATATCGACGACAATACACACACAACAGAGGCGTCGATGCTGTTAACACCGACGCCCCCTAATCACGATGGAGGTACTAGCTCCGCCATGATGTCCCCCGATCATACCACAGACCCCCGCCCGACCTACTCTCAAGACTGGCCCAACTACAACCTCGCGCAGCAGAACGAACCGCTACCTTGCCAATCCCGATCTCACCGAACACCTGGAGGCTCTTATCGAGTTGAGCGCCGGGCCGTTGGCCGAGGTGGAGAGAGACTTCGCCGCCGACTCGACGGGCTTCTCCACCTCGACCTACCGCCGTTGGTTCGACCACAAGTGGGGCAAGGAGCGCTCGGCGCAGGCTTGGGTGAAGACTCACCTGATGTGCGGCGTCAAGACGAACATCGTGACGGCTGCCCTGGCAACCAGCCATGAATCAGCCGACACCAAGCAGCTCCCCGACCTCCTGGAGCGGACCGCCGAGACCTTCACGGTTGACGAAGTATCGGCGGACAAAGCCTACTCCAGCAAGAGCAACCTTCGAGCGGTCGAGGCGGTGGGCGCGACGCCGTACATCCCGTTCAAGTCCTACTCCAAAGGGAAGCAGAAGAGGTCTCACTACGACGGCCTGTGGGCGCGGATGTGGCACTACTACTCATTCAACAGGGAGGAGTTCGACGCCCACTACCACAAGCGGAGCAATGCGGAGACGACAATGGCGATGATTAAGGCCAAGTTCGGCGCGAGTGTGAAGTCCAAGTCCCAAACGGCCCAGGTAAACGAGGTACTGTGCAAGATTCTGTGCCACAATGTCTGCGTGCTGATTCAGTCGTTCTACGAGTTGGGTATCAAATCGACCTTCGAGGCGGCGTTGGCCGCTGAACCAAAATCTGAACCAAAAGTCATTGACTTGAACCAATATCGAGCGCAACTACGGAATTAAGGTGCAAAGCCCGTCAAGGGAGAGGAGAATTCTGCGTCCGCTCATGTCACCCTCACCTTAATCCTCTCCCGTTGTACAGACCGGAGAGATGGGTAACAGTTGTTCGGGGACATGGGTTACACATTCTATTGATTGAGATCTATGGTAGCGATGGACTGGACGGAGAAAAAGACCTTCCATGTGCCGTCAGTGGGTGTGGGCCTTAGAGCGACCCTCTTGCCTCTGAAGGCTTTACCGACGGGGAATGATCTGCCCAGGAAGGATATTCGGCCGTTGACATCTACAGAGCGTACCTGGTCGTCAGTGTCGTAGTCGACGGTCGGAAGCGTCTCCGGGAAAGGCCGAGGGCTGACGGTGTATCGGCTGGCAGGCGTATTGAGGTCCAGGGCGTGATGAGGACGCTGGAGGTTGTAGAAGTCTCGCCATCCATCGAAGCTGCTCTGGCAGTGGGACAGGTCGGTGTATCTGCTTCCCTGGAGCAGCTCAGTCTTGAGGGACCTGTGGAAGCGCTCGAGCTTGCCTAGGGTCTGGGGGTGGTATGGCCTACTGTGGACCACTCTGACTCCCAGTTGGACCAGCCAGACTGTCAGTGGGGTGAAGGGGTGGTCAACGTCGCTGCCCCAGGGAGAGCCGTTGTCAACCAGTATCGTATTGGGCATGCCGTAGTGGCTGAAGATGGACGTAAGATGGTCATGGACGGTCTGAGTCCTCTCGTCTGCACAAGCCCTCACACCCAGGGAGAACCTCGAATGGTCGTCCAGGACCGTCAGCGGGTGGCAACGTCCACCGCTGACGACAGGGATATGCCCCTTGAAGTCCATCTGCCACAGCTGGTTGGGCCGCTCGTGCTCGAAGCGCTTATACGGCTTGTGCTTGAGACTCTCAGATGGCTCGATAAGTTGATGTCGTCTGAGGATGGCCGTGATCGTGCTCTTGGACGGCACACTGTTGTGTCCACGATCCTTGAGTATCCTGGCCAGCACGTGTCCTCCCTTAGTGGGATGCTCCCGGCGAAGGTCTACGACGAGCTGCTCCATGTCGTCGCTCGTCCGGTTCGGGGAGTGATGAGGGCGCTTCGGGAGATCATCCAGACGCTGCTCTCCGCCTTCAAGGTATCGTCTCAGCCACTTGTAGCCAGTCTTGCGGCTGATCCCACTGCGCAAACACAGTTCGCTCATGATCACTCCCTCGGACCGCGCCAGAGCGACGAACTCTTTGCGTTGAGACATGACAGTTTCCACCCTCCATGGCATGGGCATCCTCCTGAACAGAATTACCATGCCTAATGGTGTAACCCATGTCTCCGAACATGTGTGACCTATGTCCCCGGTCTATACACCCGTCAAGGGAGAGGAGAATTCTGCGTCCGCTCATGTCACCCTCACCTTGATCCTCTACCGTCGAGGGAGAGGAGAATTCCCGGGTCACCCTCACCCTTGGTCCTCTCCCATCCTGGGAGAGGCGAATTTCAGACCAGCCCGCCTAGGGCTTCGAGGAAGGCATCGCTGTCCGAAGGACTCCCGACGGCGACCCTGAAATAATCCGAGAGCCTCGGAGACTGGAACCTGCGGACGAAGACACCACGGTTCGCCAAGCCATCGTAGACCTCACCAGCCGTGCCGGGAGCCACGCGGCACAGGATGTAGTTGCCGTGGGACGGCGAAGGCGTCACGCCGGGCATGGCATCGAGGGCAGCGAACAGGCGCTCACGCTCGGCCACTATCTTCTCGACATTAGCGAGAAGCGCCGGGGCGTCATCCAGCGAGGCTTTCGCGGCAGCCTCAGCGGCAACGTTGACATTATAGGGCGACTTGATGTCCATCAAGCGCCGGACCACCTCCGGGCTCATTATGCCGTAGCCGAACCGCAGCCCGGCGAGTCCCGCCCACTTGCTCAGAGTCCGCAGCACCACGAGGTTGTCGTGATCCGGGACGAGCCCGGCGACCGTCTCACCCCAGAACTCGAAGTAGGCTTCGTCCACGACGACGAGGCGGCCCGTCTCCAGAAGCTCCAGCACGGCCCTCGTGCCGGTCACGTTGCCTGTGGGGTTGTTCGGAGAGGTGATGAAGATGATCCTGGTCCGGTCGTCGATGGCGTCCATCACGGCGCCGATATCGACGTCGAAGAGGTCGTCCCTGGGGACCATGTTAATCCCAGCGTCGGCAACCCTGGCGAGGAACGCGTACATCGCGAAGGTCGGGTCGCAGTCTACGATCCGGTCGCCGGGCGAAACGAAGAGCCTGAACACCATGTCCATGACCTCGTCGGCTCCGGCTCCGGCGATCAGGTACTCGGGGCCGAGCCCGGTGTACTTGCTGAGCGAGTCGCGGATCGACCTCTGGAGCGGGTCGGGATATACGTGGAGGGACACCCTTGCCACGGCCTCGATGGCCTTCGGGGACGGCCCGTACGGGTTCTCGTTGCCGTTGAGCTTTACGATGCGGTCGGGCGGCACGCCGGCGCGTTGAGCCAGCACCTCCGGCGGGTCCATGGACCCGTAGGTCTGCACATTGACGAGGTGGGGCCTGATCAGACCTTCGATGTCCACCATCAGGCTCCTCCCTCCCCGACCGGCCGACCGCCGCTGGAACCCACCTCGGCGTTCCGACCGGACAGCAGCTCGTTGCGGACCTCCGCCGCCTCGGCGTGGGCCGTCAGTCCCTCCGCTCGCGCGATCAGGGAGGCGGCGCCGGACAGCGCCCGCGACGCGGCCTCGTCCACGGCGACGACCGGGCTGATCTTCACGAAGGAGTGCACGCCGATGCCGGACCCGAATCTCGCCGTTCCGCCGGTCGGCATGACGTGGCTGGGGCCGGCCACATAGTCGCCCAGCACCTCGTGGGAGAACTCGCCCAGGAACACGGCGCCGGCGTTTCTTACCCTGTCCAGGTAGGCGCGCGGCCGGCTGACGACTAGCGAGACGTGTTCGGGCGCGAAGAGGTTGGAGAGCTCGAACGCTTCGTCGAGATCGTCCACTACGGCGACGGCGCCTCGACCGCGAACGGACTCGCCCGCGATGCTCTTCCTGTCGAGCCGCTCCAGCCTGACCTCGATCTCCCGGACGACCGCGACGGCCAGCTCCTCCGAGGTGGTGATGAGGACAGGAGTCGCCAGCTCGTCGTGCTCGGCCTGGGCAAGGAGGTCTGCCGCGCACAGGGTCGGGTTGGCCGAGTCATCCGCAATGACCACAGTTTCCGTCGGACCGTACAGGCCGTCGATGCCGACGTCACCGTACACCAGCTTCTTTGCCAACGTGACGAAGACGTTGCCCGGCCCGCATATCACGTCCACCTTCGGGACGGTCTCCGTACCGTACGCCATGGCCGCGATAGCCTGGGCTCCCCCGATGCCGTAGACACGGTCGACCCCCGCCACATCCGCCGCCACCAGCACCACCGGGCTCGGAGCGCCTGCCTTCCCTGCCGGCGTGCAGACGACGACCTCGTCGACTCCCGCCACCCTGGCCGGAACAGCGGTCATAAGAATAGTGGACGGGTACCTGGCCGTCCCACCGGGCACATAAGCGCCGACACGCTCGACTGCGTTCACCACCTGACCGTAACCTTCCACATCGTCGTGCCACCCCCTAGGCGCGCTTGCCTCGTGGAAGCGGCGGACGCGGTCTGCGGCCATCTTCAGGGCCTCTACAACCTCCGCCTGCACGTCGTCGTACGCCGCCGCGATGTCTGCCGCCGAGACCTCCAGGCACGCCGGGGCCGCGTCGTCGAGAGCTGCGGTTATCTCTCTGACCGCGGTGTCGCCTCTTTTGCGGACGTCGGCAATTATGAGCTGCACGGCCTCAAGGGCGCTCAGCTCCCGGCCGAAGGCCTGGGCAGTTCGCTCCAGCACCTCCGTCGGCACGTCCAAGTCCAGGCCTCTCCTCTCGCACAGGGCTCGCTTTGCGGCCTCCAGCCCTCTGATGAGCCTCATGCGAGGAATCTCTCCACCTCATCGACCAGAGCGTCGACAGTTCGCCGTCGATAGAGGTCGATGTTATCGACGGGAACGCGCTCGTAGAGCGTTTCGAGGCTGCCGGGCATTCCAGCGAGGAAGCTCTCCGCGACGGCGTGCGCCGGGTGGGACGATTCGCCCCGGGCGACCCTGTTTGCCATAAAGCGGAGACGGTCCCAGGAGAAGCCCCTGTCAGCCACCGTAAAGACCCAGTCCAGCCACTTTTCGAGAGTGGGCTGGTCCAGAAACTCGACCTCGACGCCCTCGGCGGCTCCCGCCATCGTGGTCGTCGCGGCATCCAGAGCGGGCCACGACCGCCTGTCCATCTCCATCTGCATGGCCCTGTCCATCACGTTGGCCGAGGCCTCATCGGCGAACACGGACCGGTTGCCGAAGTGGGGCCGGTACATGTCCATGATCCAGACCTCGTCGGCGACGAGGTGCGTGATGTATCCGGCCACGAAGGCCCGCGTGCGTCCACTGTGCTCCGCGCCGTTCCTGAGGCCCGGATGGGCCTCGAGGAGACCTCTCACACCGGCGCCTACCCGGTCGAAGTCGAGCGTCGCGAAGTGGTACTCCTCACGGCTGCGGCGCGTGATAGCCCTGATGTCGGGCGAGGTCGAGCCCAGCAGAAAGTGTCCCATGTGCTCCAGTACGACCGGGTCATGGATACGCCGGGCGGACTCCTGGGCCAGGTCTATGTGGGCCGCCAGGTTCGGCACGATCCGACCTCCAAGCTAGGCGAGCCGGTCCTGAGCGGCGCTATCGGACTTGAACACGTACCTGGGCTGAGAGACGGTCACGCTGTCGCCGCCTGCCCGCCGGAGCTGGTCCACCGCGGCGATCAGGCTGCGCCTCTCCACGATCACGGTCACGGCGAACCAGCCGTTGCCGTCTCCGGTATACACCTTCGATATGGTCGGGCCTCTCAGGCCGGAGATGTTTGCGTGCTCGAGCACGTACCGCGCCAGGTCCTCAGGCGCTTCGCCGCGCATGTTGGCGGTGACGCTGTAGAACTCCTGAGAACGCAGGTGGGCCTCCATCATCTCGACGATCACGCGTCCGAGCTCCTGCCTCCTCTCGTCTGCCGCCAGCGTCTCCCTGTTGCTGATGAGGCAAGCCTCCGACCCCAGGATCGTGCCGCCGCTGATCGGCTTCAGCCTGTTCTCGCGCATCGTGGCTCCGCTCGATGACAGGTCGGCGATCATGTCGGCGTAGCCCATCGCGGGCGCGGCCTCCAGAGTGCCGCTGGAGTGGACGAGCGAGAAGTAGTTGACCCCGTTGCCAAGGAGGAACCGCTCCACCAGACGGGGGTACTTGGTAACTATCCGAAGGTCCTGTCCCTGCTCTCGGAACTCCAGCGCGAGGTCAGCGAGGTCAGCGAGAGAGGTCACGTCGACCCAGGCGTCGGGAACGCCGAGGACGAGCTCACAGTGGGCGTAGCCGAGGGCTTCGATCACTATCGACGTCGACCCGCCATCCCGGCGCGTCTCCAGCAGGCGGTCGCGGCCGACGATCCCCATGTCGGCGCTCCCCTCCTCAACCTTGAGCGGAATGTCGGCGCCCCGCTGGAACAGTACCGAGACCCCGGGGAGAGAGGGCATGGCTGCCGTGTACCGGCGTGAGTTGCTCCGCTCCACGCCTATTCCGCAGGCGTTCAGGAACATGAGCGTGGGGTCGTACAGCGCCCCATCGCTTGGCACAGCGACTCTGAGGATGCTCATGACTTCATCCGAGCCATGCCGTCGAGGACGTCGAGGACTCTGTCGAGCGTGTAGGCGAAGCCCAGTGCTGGTACGTCCTCCTCCGCTCCCAGGGTGCGCACGAGGCCGTCGTAGCGACCCCCTCCTCCCAAGGGCAGGGAGCTGCCCGAGTCGACCAGCTCGAACACGGCCCCGGTGTAGTAGGCGAACCCCCTGGCCAGGCCGAAGTCCACCACAACCCTGTCCTCGGGGATGCCTCGTCCGTAGAGCGCGTCCAGGAGGCTGCCAAGCTCGTCGAGGGCGTCGGCAGGCAGGCCCCGGTCGTTCGCGAGGGAGCGAGCCCCGGAGAGCACCGCTTTGCCTGGGCCCTCCAGCCTGGCGAGGTCAGCCGCAAGGGTCAGCGAGCTCTCCAGATCCCCGGCGCCGTCCGAACTCTCCACTTTGCGGAGCAGCCTCGTGACGATCTGCTCTGGCGTCCTCCTGCCGACAGAGCCTGAGAGAGAGCCCTGCAGCACGGCCTGCACCAGGTCACGGGCGTCCTCTCGTGACGTAGCCTCCAGGCTGGCGCGCCCGTCCACACCGCGCTCGCCCTGGAGGAGTCCGAGCGTCTCAGCGCGCGCCATGACGGCGGAGACGTCGGTGTCGGAGCTCTTGAGCGCCGGCAGGTTTCCGACGACGAACATCTTCACGGCCTCTGGAAGAGAGTACGCTCCAAGGAGGGCTTGGACCACGCCCAGGTGGCCGAGCCTCAGCTCCGCTGCAATCCCAAGGCTTGCCAGGCCCTTCCACGCAAGCTCGATTACCTCAGCGTCGAACTCCGCCCCGGCGCCTCCCACGACCTCCACGCCTACCTGTGTGTACTGGCGGTAGACACCCGCGCCGTCCGGCTCATACCGGAAGACCGGGCCCGCGTACCGCCATCTGACGGGGAGAGTCAGGCGCTCCCGCTCGCTTATGAAGCAGCGGATGACCGACGGGGTGAATTCGGGCCGCAGACCGACCTGATTGCCCCCTGGATCGCTGAAGGTGTATAGCCTGCTGGCAAGCTCTCCGCCCGATTTGCGGACGAAGAGCTCCGCCCCCTCCAGCAGAGGCGTATCGATCGGCTCGTATCCCGCCTCGCTCAGGTGGGCGAGCGCCGCATTCTGCAAACCGGCAAAGCGGACGAAGCGGTCTCCAGCATAGTCCCGCATCCCCGGAAGCCGGTCTATCTTGCGTCCCGACAAGAAGAAAACCTTCCAATACCGATACCTGCGGCCTTCCCCGTCTCTTACGAACGACGGGCGAGGGCCGAGGCGAGGGTGATAGGAATAATCTTACACCAACCCCATAGCCCTTCATAGGCGAGCGAGGGAATCGCATTTTGGCCACCGTCATCCTGAGCGGCGGCCAGGGCAGCCACAAGGGCAGCCCCTACGAACCTGGTGCAGATTCGGCCTGCCGGTCCCGCCTTGACTGCGCACCTGGGTTGACCCATAATCGGCCCCGGTCGTCCCTGCGATCACAGCCTTCCCACCGCGCGGCGCGATGCCCACTCCATGCCCGTCCAGATCGTCGTAGACAGCGCGGCGTCCTTCCCGCCGGAGATGTCGAATGCCCCCGGGCTTCAGGTGGTGCCCATGCGCCTGCAGATTGGAGGGCGCAGTTACCTTGACACCGTCGATCTGTCCCCTACCGACTTCTACAGGCTGCTGCGGGAGTCCGACGAGCCGCCCACGACCTCATCCCCGGCCCCCGCGATGTTTCGCGAGGCGTTTGAGAGGGCGGAGGGGGCCGACGTGCTCTGCCTGACGGTAGCCGCGCGCTTCAGCTCGACCTACGACTCGGCGCGGGCCGCGGCGGCGGAGTACCGTGCCGACCACCCCTCCGCTCACGTGCTGGTGCTGGACACGGAGAGCGCGGCGGGGGGCCAGGGGCTGGTGGCGCTGGAGGGATGGCGGGCAGCCCAGGCGGGCTGCTCCCTGCAGGAGGCGGCCGAGGCCGCCCGGGAGGCCGCGGCGCGGGTGCGCCTGCTGGCCGCGGTGGACACTCTCTACTACCTCTCCAGGAGCGGGCGGGTGCCGAAGATCGCGCACGCGGGTACGTCGCTTATCGGGATCAAGCCGATCTTCGAGCTGGCCCAGGGCGAGGTGCGGACGCGGGCGCGGCCCCGGGGCACACGGCGGGCGATACGCCGACTCGTCAAGCTGGTCCGCGAGGCGGCGGCGGGCCGAGGGGTCCACGCGGCGATCATGCACGCCGACGCGCCGCACGAGGCGGAGGAGCTGAGAGTGCTCGCCGAGCGGGAGCTCTCGTGCCGCGAGGTGTTCGTCAGCGAGTTCACGCCCGCCATGGGCGCCCACATCGGCCCCGGCCTGCTGGGGATCGCCTACTGGGTGGAGTAGCCCGGCTTACACCTTCGATCAGCAACCATAGTCAGCGGGCTAGGAAAGCCAACTCCTCCTGTACAAGCCGTACCACCAGGTCGTCCAGCTGCTCTATCGTGTACTGGCCTACATGGTGGGGTGTCGTGCCGCCTGTTGTGCCGTCGCCGCCGTAGACGATGAATATGAACCGTCCCATCGTGTGCTGGGCTATTTGCCGGAAGATGTACTCGCCCTGGTCGTCCAGCCCACTGGAAGCGATAGCGAATATCTTCATGCCTCGGCGGTTGGCCTCGACCATCTCTTCGGCGTAGTCGTAGTCCTGGGCGTAGTCGAGGTGAGGCGGCGCGTCGGCCACGAGGAATACCAAACGTATTGGATTATCGAGGCGCCATGACGGTTCGTGGACGGCTACGTGAAGCGCCTCATTGAGCGACTCGGGGTCATCACCTCCACCATCAGCCGCGACTTCCCGAATCGTATTCGAGAACTGTTGGACATCATGGTCGAAGTCGTAGACACGTGTGATGAACTCGTCCTCCCTGTCCCGGTATGTGACCATGCCGAAGCGCAGGTCAGGACGCGAGGGTAATTCACCAATGCGTGCCGATATGGAAAGAAGGGTAGTCTTTATCTGTTCTATCTCGTCATCCATGCTGCCGGTGGCGTCAAGCAGGAACAGCACGTCGAGCGGGACCCCGTCGATCTGGGGCTCGTCCAGATCAAGCCTTACGGTCCATTCGTACTCCAGGTGACGTTCTACGTCCAGACGATGGCTTACTCCGTCCTTTTCCACTTCGAAGAGGAACGTCTCGGCACCTTCGGCATCAGGGAAGGCCAGAGGGAAGAACAGCGTCTGTCCATTGGCGTAAGTGCGTCCCTCGAACACCGAGGTCTCGCCCGCGGAAACTCGTACCTTCGCGTTGGGAACCGGCCGGTTGTGGGAATCCAGCACAGTTATGGTGTACCGCTCCGACACGTCGACTTCGTGAATAGGCGGCCCCACGTACTCACTGCGATACCTAAGGTAGTCGTCCCATCGCTGATTGTCGTCGATCTCACCGGCTGACAGGGAGTTTGCCGGCTCCTCGGCCACACTCTCAGGAGCTGCAGGAGCCGGGGCCTCGTCAACGGGGGAGAGTGGGGCCGCACTTGCGGAGATTAGACTACCTGACTCCTCCATTAAGGCTCCTGACTTCGATTCCTCGACTGAAGGTTCCGGGTCATCCAGACTGACTGACTTAGCGTCGGATTCCATCATCGCGGCTCCTAGTACGGCTGTGGGGACGAGTCCGGGCAGACGAGGTGGGACCGGTGCCCCCGGTTTGCCTGCGGGGCCTGGCTCGCCCGGGTGGCCGGGTAGGCCTGGCAGGCCCGGCTCGCCTGCGGAACCCGCGAGTCCTACAAGTCCTTCAAGGGATGAGTCTGCGGGGTCCGCAGCCACCGACCATACTCCCACCACCGCCACTACGGCGACAATGGACGCGGCCGCAGCCGCCAACGCCTTGGTGGCCGGGAAGAACCGGCCACGGCGCGTGCTCAGCAACCTGCCTAGAAGCGGAGGCCTGGGCGTGGGCGACAGCCGGCTCTCCAGCCAATTCCAGGGGTCGCCTGGAGCGAGTAGGTCGGACGCCTCCGCCTTGAAGTGCTCGCGCAGGACGCGCTCTATGTCCTCGTTGGGCATGTCTTTTCTACCCATGTGCGTCAACCTCCCCTACCCCGATCTCCTCCAATTTCTCCCTCAACCGCCCCAGCGCCCTGTGCAGGCGCGACTTGACCGTTCCTTCTCTCACTCCGATCGACCTGGCCACCTCTGGTACGGTGAGCTCGGCGAAGTACCTGAGCACCACGACCTGCCGCTGCTCCGGAGCGAGATAGGCCAGCGCCTGCCGGACGACCGTGCGGTTCTCGAAGGCGTCCGCCTCGTCCGGCACGGATAGGGCACCCGCGGGGTCCAGGTCCGCCAGCGGGACCGTGGGGATCGACCGCCTCCTCCGCCCGTCCATGACCCGGTTCACCAGGATGCGGATCAGCCAGGGCCTGGGAGGGCGGCCGCGCTTGAAGCCTCCGATCCCGCGCCAAGCGGACAGGAACGCCTCCTGGACTGTCTCCTCGGCGACGGCCCGATTGCCGGTCATGAGGACGGCCGTGCCGTACATGACATCCTTGTACCGTTCCACCAGGTGGCGGAAGGCGTCGCGGTCTCCATCCTGGCAGCGCGCGATGGCGTCGTCGTCGATCATGGACCGGGTCTCATTGTCGCCCCTTCTCTGGTCTCTGACTGATAAGACGTGCCGCTGGCTCGAATCGTTCCGTGGGGTTGCGCGGGCAGCGCGAAGCATCCGCTCCGTATCGAGTTCGGGGTCGGAGTCCAGCGGGCGGGGATAATGGGTTCCGGCATTAGCCGGAACGACGGTAGTATGGGCGGTGTGGCCCGGCCCTTTCCTGTAGTAGGCCCCCCGGCAGTCCGGGGATACTACCTGCCGGGTCGGGTTAACGCCGTTCCGCTCTTGCCTTGTCCAGGTATGTAGTACCGGCGACGCGCGAGACCTGTACCTGCTGGCTGTAGACGACCTCACCCAGATCGGCAGACTCTTCGAGGATGGAGGTCGAGACGAAGACCTCCTCAGGCTCCGGCCCGCCGAGCAGTGCCTCTTCGAGGACCCGCCCGTCCGTGGGGTTTCCACCCTCCAGGCCCAGGATGCTCAGGATGGTGGGGAAGAGGTCGGCGTTCGAGGACGGGGTGGGGCTGGCGACGCCCTTCTTGAAGTGGGGCCCGGCGGCGACCAGGGTGTTGTGGATCTCGTAGGGGCTTGCCGATCCGTGGTTGCCCAGCCCGACGCCGGAGGAACCGCAGGAGTAGAACCGTCCCCTGACACCGTAGCGGTTGGGCTGCGCATCCCACGCGAGAGACAGGAGGATATCGGGAGAGGTGGGATGGTCATACCCGACGGCCGACAGCGGCATCGTACCCGCCACCTGCTCCCGGCCTAGACGGGTGAAGAGCGGCCCGCACCAGGGCTGCGCCATCAGGAGGCGGGCGACCTCCTCCACCAGGCGACCGTTGCCGTCGGGGACGTAGACCAGCGCGCTGCCGCCGTTCTCCGCCACGAGCACGTCGGTCGACTCCCTCGACTCCTTCAGGCCCGCATCTATGAGGAGCCCCTCCACGTCTATCATCTCCAACACGGTGGAGTGCCCGTGGTCGGAGACGACGAAGATATCGGTCGTGTCGGCCATGCCGTGGTCCTCGAGGTGTGCGACTATCCGCGCAAGCTGCCGATCGGCGATGCGTGCGCCCTCGACGGACTTAGCCGAGCCTATGCCGGTCTTGTGCTGGGTGTTGTCGGGGTCGGACATCCAGATCGTCGCGACCGCGGGGCTGTATGCCGGAAGGAGGAACTCCAGCAGCACCGTCGCGGCGCGCTCGTTTCTGGCGCCGTTCGGGACGCCCTCCGCCGGCCAGGGGCCGAACCTGTCCGAGAGCTCGGCGGCCAGCGGGTCGGGCACTGTGAACTCCGGGTGGACGACCACGCCGCCGGTCGATCCGGCGTTCGGGTGTTGCAGGAACGTGTTGCCGCTGCTCCCAACGCCTACCACGGTCATCGCTTCGCCGTGCTGGCGCAGGACCTCGCCCAGAGTCGGGGCCGTAGTGATCCCCTGCCCCAGCCGCTCCTGAAGCCTCGCGATGTCGGACTGGCGGCCGGTCGATATCTCCCACGACGGGTCCACGTCGGGACGGTATATGGCGTTCCCGACGACCCCGTGACGCGCGGGCAGGCACCCGGTGAACATGCTCCCCACGTTCACTCGCGTGAGCGTCGGGTAGATGGAGTGGTGGTCGAGAAAGCGGACTCCCCTGCCCGCCAGGTCCCAGAGGGCCGGGGTCTCCGTGGGGGTCATGTGGTCGGGCCGCAGGCCGTCGAAGACTATGAAGAGGACCAGGGGAGTTTGATTCATAGTTGCATTGTCTCCTCGACTGATGCTGTTTCCGTCTACTCTGGCCCGATTGCCTGAAGGACACCCTCACGCCCGGATCCTAGTCCGGGGCAGGCTCCAGCTTACTCCCCTCAAGGGAGTGGGTGTTACCGGCCTGTCGATTGGGCTGTCATTCTACCCATTCGTCCCAGGCGCGCTCAAGGTCGGACCGGAGCTGCTCATACTCGCTGCCAAGCGCGGCCACTCTCGTGACGTCCCTGCGCTCAGACGCGGCCTGCAGCTCGCTTCCCACCTCGGAGAGATGGGTCTCCAGTCCGGCGATCAGCTTCTCTTGGTCTATTGCCTGTTCCCGTTTCTCTTGTTTCGGGGCGCCTTTAGGCCTCTTGCGCGGCGTGCCGAACCGTCTCCGGGCCGGAGGCTTCTCCTCCTCGACGGCAGGCGCGGATGGCGTCAACCCGCTCCGGGCCGCCCAGTCTTCGAAGGGACCAGCGAAGAGGCGCGCGACTCCGTCTTCAACGATCAGCAGCTGCTGCGCCAGCAGCGAGATCAGATGGCGGTCGTGCGACACGATGAGCAGGGTGCCGGGAAAGTCGGCGAGCGCTCCCTCGAGCGCCTCTCTGCTGGGGATGTCCAGATGCGTCGTCGGCTCGTCGAGGACGAGGAAGTTCGGGTCGGAGACGAGCAGCCGAGCCACGGAGAGCCTGGTCCTCTCCCCACCGCTCAGCGTGCCGACGTCGTTGAAGACGTCCTCACCCGTGAAGAGGAACCTGGCGAGGTAGTCCCGTTCCTCGGATATGGGGATGTTTCTGACCCACTGCATCGCCTCGAGGACGGTGCCTTGAGCCGGCAGGGAGTCGTCCCCCTGCCGGTGGTACCCGACGGTGACCTTCTCGCCGATCCTGACTTCCCCAGACAGCGGTGGATGCTGGCCCAGGATGGTGCGAAGCAGCGTCGTCTTGCCTGTGCCGTTGCTGCCGATCACGGCGGTGCGCGAGCCTCTTGGCAGCTCGAGATCGGGGACTGCGACCAGCTCCGTCTCGGTCCCGTCTTCTATGAACCCCACGCGGAGGTCCTGAGCGTCGACGACGACTCGCGGCCCCCGCGAGACCGGTCTGGCGGCCACATGTATGGCCCGGCCGTCGCGGTCAGGCGCCTCGATTCGCTCCAGCCGGGCGAGCCTTTTCTCGCGGCCCTTGGCTTCCCTGGCCCTCTGCCCAGCGCGATACCTGTCGATGAATGCCTGCTCCCTCGCGATGGCCTCCTGCTGGCGCTCGTACTCCTTCGCCTGCCGGGCCGCATGCTCGGTACGGAGAGCCCGGTACTTCGCGTAGCCCGCGCGGTAGGACCTGAGACGCCCGTGGCTCAGCTCCCAGACCTGTCTGACCGTGGCGTCGAGGAAGACGCGGTCGTGGGAGACGACGACGAAGGCCCTGTGCCACCCGTCCAGGAGCTTTTCGAACCATGCGAGCCCCCGGAAGTCGAGGTAGTTCGTCGGCTCGTCTAGGACGAGGAGGTCCGGCTCGGCCAGGAGCGCAGCCGCCAGCGCCGCGCGGGTGCGCTCGCCGCCGCTCGCGGTCTCGGCGTCCTTCGCGAGGGTCTGGGGCGTCAGTCCGACGCCGTCCGCGACCCTCTCGGCCCGGTTCATGTAGTCGTGGCCTCCCAGGGCCTCGTACCGCGCCAGCAGTGACGAGTACCGGCGCTCGGCGACGCGGCGAGAGGCGTCTCCAGCCGTCTCCAGCGCCATCGCCGCGGACGCAATGTCGTCCTCCAGCCGCACGACCTCCCGAAACACCAGCATGACCTCGTCGCGAATGGTGCCGCCGGCGGATGCGGGCGTCACCTGCGGGACGTAAGCGATTTTAACGCTGGAGGAGCCATAGACATGGCCGCCGCTCGGCTCCACGTGGCCGACCAGAACCCTCAACAGCGAGGTCTTCCCACCGCCGTTGGGGCCCACCAGGCCGATGCGGGCGCCCTCGGCGACCTCAAGAGAGACATCGGAGAATATCTCCACGTCGCCGTAGGATACGTTCAGGTCTGAAGCGGTCAGCAGCGGCATTTCCAGGCGTCCGGTTAGCGGTGCGGTCAGCGAGCGGGGAGGTCTGCCGCGCTCAAGTGAACGAAGTGGGCGCCTGCTCGCCCCACACACCCTTCAGCACACGCATCATCTCGCCGAGCGTCGCGTACGCCCGGACAGCGTTGAGGATAGGCGGCATTAGGTTCTCGGAGCCTGACGCGGCAATTTGGAGCCGTTGAAGCGCGGCGTCGACGGCCGCGCCGTCACGCTCCCTGCGCACCCGCTCCAGCCGGTCCAGGTGGCGCCGCTCACCCCCGGCATTGACGGTCATCACCGGGATACGGAGGTCTTCCTCGCTCTCCTCTTCGTTCACGCCGACCACAAGTCTGTCGCGTCGGTCAATCTGACTCTGGAAGACTTCGGCGGCGTCTGCTATCTCGCTTACGAAGAAGCCGTCTTCGATGGCGGCCATCACCCCGCCAAGATCATCTATCCGCCGGAAGTAGTCGTACGCGCCCTCTTCGACTCTATCGGTCAGCCACTCCAGGTAGTAGCTGCCGCCTAGAGGGTCGACGGTGCTGGTGACGCCGGTCTCGTGAGCGATGATCTGCTGGGTCCTCAGTGCCAGCCTGGCCGCCTCTTCGGTCGGCAGCGCCCAGGCCTCGTCCATAGAGTTGGTGTGGAGGGACTGCACACCGCTGAGCACGGCAGCCATCGCCTGCAACGCGACGCGGGCCAGGTTGTTCTCTGGCTGCTGGGCGGTCAGCGTTACGCCGGCCGTCTGGGCATGGGTCCGCAGCCAGCACGACCGGTCGTTCCGAGCGCCGAAGGTCTCGCGCATCTCCCTGGCCCAGATGCGCCGCGCCGCTCGGAACTTCGCAATCTCCTCGAAGAAGTCCTGATGGACGTTGAAGAAGAAGCTGAGACGCGGGGCGAAGTCGTCGACGTCCAGGCCTCGCCGGACGCAGGCCTTTACGTACTCGAAGCCGTCGGCCAGCGTAAAGGCCAGCTCCTGTACCGCCGTCGCTCCCGCCTCCCGGATGTGGTATCCGCTGATGCTGATCGGGTTCCACCTTGGCAGGTGGCGCGTGGCATACTCGATGGTGTCCACCACAAGGCGCATCGAAGGCGCGGGGGGGAAGATGAACTCGTTCTGGGCGGTGTACTCCTTCAGGATGTCGTTCTGGATCGTCCCGCCAAGGGCGGCTGGGGGCACGCCCTGCTTCTCGGCGGCGGCGATGTACATGGCCCAGAGGACCGCCGCGGGCGCGTTTATGGTCATCGACGTGGTGACCTCGCCGAGCGGTATGCCCTCGAACAGCACCTCCATATCGGCGAGGGACGAGACGGCCACGCCACCCTTGCCGAACTCGCCCGTGGCCGGCGGGTCGTCGGTGTCATAGCCATAGAGGGTGGGCAGGTCGAAAGCCACGCTGAGTCCGGACTGTCCATGGTCGAGCAGGTATCGAAAGCGGGCGTTGGTCTCCTCCGCCGTCCCGAACCCCGCGAACATGCGCATTGTCCAGAGCCTGGCGCGGTAGCCGGAGGGATGTATGCCGCGGAGGTAGGGGTACTCGCCCGGAATGCCGCGGCCTTCAACCGGGGGGGTGAGATCTTCAGCCGTGTAGACGCGGTCCACCGGGATGCCGGACATGCTGATGAACGAGCTCCGGCGCTCTCTGGGGGCTCTTCGGCTCTCGGAAGATGTCATTAGTTGGAGGAGTGGCGCGCCCGGAGGGAGTCGAACCCACGACCCTCGGTTCCGAAGACCGATGCTCTGTCCACTGAGCTACGGGCGCGCGCCATTACTACTTTGGAGTGTTGGAGCTGGGGTGAGCGAAGGGATTCGAACCCTCGATCTCCAGGGCCACAACCTGGCGCCTTAACCTCTTGGCCACGCTCACCATGAGCATCTCGATTCTAGCATCGGGGCAGATAGGGGGTCAATCGAATGGAACGTTGGGCAACCGGGAACATGGAGAGGCCCAGGGGGAGTGTCGAGCCGGGTCAGGTCCTGTTAGTCCCTGATGACTACGTCCTCTTTCGAGGTGAGAGCTTCCAGAAGCTCGGACACCAGGACATCCTGCTTGGTGTGGTGCCTCAGGGGCAGCCCCGGGTCCACGTCATAGATGTTCCTGCGCCCGCTCTTGCGCCGCTCGATATAGCCCGCAGCTTCAAGGTCGGAGATGATCTTGTGCGTGGTCCGCTCGGTAACCCCTATCTCACTGGCGATCTCGCGCGCCGTGGTCTTGGGGTTGTGGTAGATATAGCTCAGCACGAGACCATGGTTGGTGATGAAGGTCCAGCGTGAAGACGTGGTCACGGGCAGGGCCTCACCCTATCTGTACGTACTTAGGGCGCATACTAGCACAGTTGTGCCGTGCGGAGCAAACAGCATCTCAAAAGAAACGGGCAGTCGCTTTGGCGGCGCTCAGTCCCCTACCCTGGCCAATCGCCGTGCGAGCGCGACGAGTGTCCGCACCGGCACTCCGGTTGCGCCCTTGGGACTGTAGCCTTTCGTGGAATCGGCCGTCGCCGTTCCCGCGATGTCCAGGTGTACCCACGCGGCGCCGTCGGCAAACTCGCCGATTATCTGGGCGCCAGTTATCGACCCGGCAGGGCGGCCGCCCGTGTTCTTGATGTCGGCCACGTCGCTCCGGTAGCCGCGTCTGTAGTCATCGGGCATCGGGAACTGCCACATGCTCTCTCCGACCTCGGCCCCGGAGGCAATCACGCCGTCCACGAGGCTCTGGTCGTTTCCGAACACACCTGTGTACTGCTTTCCGAGGGCCATGATAATCGCCCCGGTCAGCGTCGCCACGTCGACGATCCGGTCGATTCCGAGGGACCGCGCGTATGACACCGCGTCGGCCAGCACCAGTCTTCCCTCGGCATCGGTATTGTCGATCTCGATGGTCTTCCCGCTCATGGTCTTCACCACGTCGCCCGGCCGCTGGGCGCCACCCCCGGGCATATTCTCGGTGGCGGCGACGATCGCGGTGACGTTGATTCCGACCTCCAGGGCGGCGATGGCCTTCACTGCCGTAATTGCGGCTGCGCCCCCGGCCATGTCGCTCTTCATGGTGCGCATGCCCGCCGCGGACTTGATGTCGAGGCCCCCACTGTCGAACGTGATCCCCTTTCCAAGCAAGCCGAGCCTGTCCGATGGGTCCTCCGGGTTGCCATCGTAGCTGAGGACTATGAGCTTGGGCGGCTCCGAGCTGCCCTGGGCCACACCCAGCAACGCCCCCATTCCCAGCTCCTCCATGCGTCCCCGTTCCAGGACCTCCATCTTCAGCCCCGCCGCTACGCCAACCGCCAGAGCAACCTCCGCCATACGGGTCGGCGTCATGACGTTGGGCGGCTCATTGACCATGTCGCGGCACAGGTTGGCCGCATCGGCCAGTATGTTGCCCTCTTCAACGCCCTCCTTCAGATGGGCAGCGCGGGTCCCGTCGATGTCCAAGATCACCAGCTCGTCCAGGTCGCTCTTGTCCTCATCGCCGGACTTGTACTTGTCGAACCTGTAGAGGCCCATCACTCCGCCCTCGGCGACGGCCGACGCCGACGAGCGCGGCTCAAGGCCGCCGATGCCCGCGCCGTGGACTATGGTTGATGCGCTCCTGACACCGATACCGCGGAGATGCCTGCAGGTCTGGCCAGAAACGGCCCGCACGGTGTCCAGGTCGAAATCGGCCTGCTTGCCGAGCCCGGCGACGACGACCCGCTCTGCGGGCAGCCTGCCCAGCGTGTGAATCACGGTGTTCTCGCCGCGCTTCCCCGTTATCTCGCCCTGCTCGATCAGCCTCGATATCACGCCTCCGAGGGCCGTATCGACCGCTCCGGTGGCGCCGCCGGGGGAAGCTACGCCTTCAAAGAGATTGACTACGATTGCCGGACCTGCACGCTTCGATATGTCACCCGTCTCGACGGAGACTTTCATTCACTTCTCCCGTTCGCGTATGCGGGCTCACCTGAGATCGAAATCCGGCGGCCATTATGTAGGCGGCGCCTTTCACCCAAGGCGATTGGCGTCCAGGTCACTGCGTGATGTAGGGCCGCGCACTGCTCAATGGAAGTTTTTCTCCGGGGATCTGTCGAATTCTTGGCGATTTCATAGCTGGGGACGGAGAGCTCGCGAGACACTCGTTGAACACTTATTGGACGCTTACTGGACACTTACTGGACACATGCTGGACAGTTACTCGACACTTTTCGACAGTTATTCGACACCCACAGCGCCGGTAGGTATGGGGTCAGTCGTTGGCATAGGGGAATCGTAGTACAGACATTCTGATTTGTCAAGTGTCACCACCGGCAGTAAGGTGCGGTTGCCCTGAACTTGCTATAATCGCCCCGCCCCGCGCCGCAATCTCGCACAGAGGCGTCGGGAATGGAGGACACCTTGACGAAAAGACCGGTCTCCGCCGAAGAGGCGGCCCTGGACGACAAGGCGCGTCGGTACCTGCCCGGCGGCGGGCTGGGCAACACGGCGATGAACGTCATCGTCCGCGAGGGGCGCGGCAGCAGGGTCTGGGACGTGTCGGGCAACGAGCTTGTGGACTACCTGTTGGGTTCCGGTCCGATGCTGGTTGGTCACGGCCACCCCGATGTCCTCGCCGCCGTTCGCGAGCAGATCGAAGAGGGCACCACGTTCTTCGCCAGCAACGATCACGCCATCCTGCTCGCCGAGGAGATCGTCGAAGCCGTGGACTGCGCTGACAAGGTCCGGTTCACGAGCTCAGGGACGGAGGCCACCCACTACGCGATGCGAGCCGCCCGAGCCTTTCGCGGACGAGACAGGATACTGAAGTTCGAGGGCGGCTTCCACGGCATGAACGACTACGCTCTGATGAGCATGTCGCCGTCGGACCCGCCGGACCTGCCCGAGCCGGTCCCGGACTCGGCGGGCATCCCGCGGTCGCTGCGCGACGAGGTGCTGATCGCCCCCTTCAACGACATCGAGAGAACCACGGCGATAATCGAGAGCCATCACGACGAGCTGGGCGGCGTCATCGTGGAGCCGTTTCAGCGGAACATTCCCCCTGTGCCGGGCTTCCTGCAGGGTCTCAGGGATGTCACGCGGCACTACGAAGTGCCCCTGATCTTCGACGAGGTGGTCACAGGGTTCAGACTGGCATACGGGGGAGCGCAGGAGTACTACGGCGTCACGCCGGACCTGTGCTCGCTTGGAAAGGTGATAGGAGGGGGATTCCCGCTCGCCGCGGTGGCCGGCCGAGACGAGATAATGTCGCACTTCGACCCCGCCGCAAGAGAGACCGGCGGCTTCATTCCACAGATCGGAACGCTCAGCGGCAATCCGGTGGCAGCCGCGGCCGGAGTCGCCACGCTGGAGGTCCTGAGGCGCGAAGGGACCTATGAGCGGCTGTTCGGTACGTGCATGATGCTCAAGACCGCCCTTCAGCGTGTGATCGGCGAGGCGGAGGCGCCCGCCCAGATGGTCGGGGAGCCTCCGCTCTTCGACGTGCTGTTCACGGACGCCGAGATCACCGACTACCGTTCGACCATGAGCAACGACAAGCAGAAGGCCATGCGGTTCAACAATCTTCTGTTGGACCGGGGCGTGCTCAAGGGAGACTGGAAGTTCTACCTGTCGACGGTCCACACGCAGGAGGACATCGATATCACTATCGAGGCCTTCACCTCGGCCCTGGACGAGCTCATGAGCTAGGCAATTGCGACGGTTTTCGACGTAGTATCACGTATATTTTAGTAATTCTATTTCATTATTCACAAGACTATGAACTGAATCCGTCCGAGACCTGAGATTACCCTTGACAAGCCTCCGTCGGGGGAATTAAGGTTGCGGGTGAGAGTTGGAAAGGGAATCCTCCCGCGCTCAGGGAAGCGGACAGTCAGCGTCATAGCACGTCTCACCCACAGTCCGGTCCCGCCGCAGCGCACAAACGCGCGTCCCCGTGTTGGATGCGTATACAGTCCCTAAGCGACCCGGCATAGACTGTCGGGGCTTCCCCGCCACCTCACGGTGGTGATTCCATTTGAGGGAGGAGGTGCACTCCCACGAATCTGGGCACGACTTCCATCAATCTTGTGAGCGACGGCACATTCCTCCTCGACGGCGGTTGCGTCTTCGGTCCCGTACCGAAGGCGAAGTGGGAGCTTGACATCAAGCCCGACAGGCGCAACCGAATACGGCTCGGGCTGAACTGCCTGTTGATTCAGGCCCCCGACGCCAACATCCTCGTCGACACGGGCGCGGGGTCCAAGAAGGCCGAGAAGTTCAAAGACCTCTATAACCTGAACGGCAACAAGCTGGCCAGGGGCCTCCGCTCTCTCGGCCTGACCGCCAGGGACATCGACATCGTCATCCTTACGCAGCTGCGGTTCGACCGCGCCGGAGGCTGCACAAAGCTCGACAGGTCTGGCAACACCATCCCGACATTCCCTAAGGCCAAGCACCTGGTCCAGCGTCGGTGCTATGAAGAGGCTCTCAGCCCGAACGAAAGGTTCAAGGCGTCTTTCTACGAGGACGACTTCCTTCCTCTCGAGGAGAAAGGGCTCCTCACGCTCCTGGATGGTGACACTGAGATCATCCAAGGCGTCTCGGTCGTCGTTACCAACGGCCCATTCACCGGACACCAGACCGTCCTCGTTGACCGGGGCAGCGAGAGGGTGGCCTACATGGGAGACCTCATACCTACCGAGTACCACCTGCAGCTGCCGTGCATATCCGCCTTGGACAGATCGCCGGACGACACGCTCGCCGAGAAGCGAAGGATGCTGAAGATGGTCACGGACGGCGGCTGGCTGGTCGTCTTCGGGCATGGTCACGAGAACTACGCCGGCTACGTCCAGCAGCGCAATGGAATCGTGTCCCTGACACCGGTCGAGATCTAGGCGCCCACCACATCCATCCCCGCGGATGAGGGGTCAGGACCGTGGTTCAGAGACCTCGTCCACGATGGCCTGGGCAAATACCAAGCCCCCGCTTTGCCTGATCAACCTGGCCGGCGTGATCCTGTTGGCAAGGTCCATCCGGCTCACGGTCTTCACCCTGACGTAGTTGTCGGTCAGCCCTGTCCACTCCGTTCCTCTGTCCGACTCCCTACCCTCCTCCCAGAGCACGGGTCGGACCTCGCCGACGAGGCTGGCCCTGAACTTGCGGCCATGTCCTTCTGACAGGGCGATGAGCCGCCGCACACGGTCCCTCTTGACTTCCGGGGACACCTGAGGACCGAAGTGCGCGGCGCTCGTGCCGGGTCTCGGCGAGTAGGGAAATACGTGGAGCGCTGCGAGCACGAGGCGCTCGACTAGCGAGTAGCTCCGCTTGAAGTCGTCATCCGTCTCGCCGGGGAATCCCGCGATCACGTCCGCGGTGACCGCGGCGCCGGGCACGGCGCGACGGATACGGCTCACCGCGTCCTCGTAGTCCGCCGCCGTGTACCGCCTGCGCATTCGCCTCAATACGGCGTCACTTCCGCTCTGAAGCGGAAGATGAAAGTGCGGGCACAGGCGAGGATCCGACCAGAGCTCCAGCAGTGCGAGTGTGACCTCCTGGGGCTGGAGGGAGGAGACGCGCAGGCGCTCCACATCCGTCTCCCTCAGGATGAGGCCCAGCAGACCGGCCAGCTCTATTCCGGGCAGATCGAAGCCGTAAGAACCCAGCTGTGTCCCCGTCAGCACGACTTCGCGGTAGCCCCTGCCCACGAATCGGTTGATGTCGTCGACCAGGCGCCCCGGTGGAATGCTGCGCTCTCTGCCCCTGACCCTGGGAACGATGCAATAGGCGCAGACCTGGTCGCAGCCTTCCTGGATCTTCACCGAGGCCCGGGTCCTGAGAAGACGTGGACTGACGGCCTCGTACTCTTCGCCGACGGCGCAGGGTACCGGCGTCTCTCCCCGCCACTCGCCACCTGTCTAACGAGAGAGCCCTTGTCTCTGTTGCCGACGACCAGATCGACGGCCTCTAGGGCCGCAAGAGAGCGCGGATCGCGCTCGGCGTAGCAGCCGGCGGCCACTATCGTCCCTTCAGGGCTCCTGCGCCGGGCCGCCCGCAGGGCATGGCGCGCCTTTCGGTCCGCGACGTGGGTGACGGTGCAGGAATTGAGAACGAAGACATCCGACGGGCGGTCTGGGTCGACCAGCCTGTACCCGGCTCGGGCGAACTCGTCCGCCAGAACCGACGTGTCGGCCTGGTTGAGCTTGCAGCCATGTGTCTCTATGGCAACTGTTGGCCGATACTCGGCTTCGACAGTCAAACGGCGGCTCCGATAACCCAGCGTGAAGCTGCATTATAATGGAACCAGGACGAGGCATCCTCACGATGTGCCGTTTCCTACGTCAAACCGGAGGTAAATTCGATGCCGGAGCAAGCGATAACCGTCTACGGGGCCCCCTGGTGCCCCGACTGCAGACGCTCGAAGCAGTTCCTGGGAGAGCAGCGCGTCCCGTATTCCTGGGTAGACATAGACAAGGACGAGGAAGGGCGCAGGTACGTCAACCAGGCCAACGACGGCAGGCAGATAATACCGACCATCGTGTTCGAGGACGGCTCACTCCTGGTGGAGCCCTCCAACGCGGAGCTGGCCGCCAAGCTGGGAATCAATCCCAGAGCCAAGCGACAGCACTATGACCTGATCGTCATAGGGGGAGGCCCAGCCGGACTCACGGCGGCGCTGTACACGGCCCGCGAAGGCATCGACACCCTTGTCATCGAGCGCAGCGGCGTCGGGGGTCAGGCCGGCGTAACCGAGCGGATCGACAACTATCCGGGCTTCCCGGACGGAATCGGCGGCGGCCAACTCGCCGACAGGATCAGGACCCAGGTCGAGCGCTTCGGCGTGGAGGTACTGTCCGCCCAGGCCGTCACCTCGGTCGAGCCTGTGGGGCAGTACAAGGTTGTCAGGACAGAGAGCGGCGACGAGTACTCGGCGAGCCCCGTCCTGCTCTCCCCGGGAGCCAGATACCGCCGGCTGGACGTACCGGGCGAAGAGGACCTCATCGGCGCCGGTATCCACTTCTGCGCAACCTGCGACGGGCCCTTCTACAAGGACCAGGACGTGATAGTGGTGGGCGGCGGCAACAGCGGCGTTGAGGAGGGCCTGTTCCTCACAAAGTTTGCCGGCAAAGTGACACTGCTGGAGCGCGGAGAGCGGCTCCGCGCCAGCCAGATTCTTCGGGAGAAGGCGGACACCCACCCGAAGATGGATGTGCTGCTCAGAACGACGGTGGAGGAGTTCAAGGGCAACGGCCACCTGGAGTCGGTAGCGGTGCGCGACGGCGAGAGTGGGGGCGTCAGGGAGCTTCCGGCAGCGGCCGCCTTCATATTCATTGGCCTCGATCCCAACACGGGATTCCTGGAGGGCACGGTCGCCCTCGACCGGCGAAAGGCCATAGAAACGGGCCCGGCGATGGAGACGAGCGTCGAGGGCGTCTTCGCCGCCGGAGACGCGAGGGCCGGCAGCACCAAGCAGATCACGGGAGCGGTCGGCGAGGGCACGACGGCCGCGCTGATGATCCGGCAGTACCTGGAGAAGACCCAGAGCAGCCGGGGTTACTAGGGCGCGCGGTAGACACCAGGCGCATCCTGCTATAATGCACGGCGGCTCCCGACAGGGGCCGGGCGAGCCGCGGGCAAGCCGCGGCCATCAACTGTGGAGAGCAGTCCATGAGCAGTCGCGTGGCAGTGACCGGGATCGGCGTGGTAAGCCCCCTGGGGCTTGACGCCGCTGCTACTTGGTCGAACCTCCTCGAAGGAGAGTCCGGGATAGCCCGCATATCTTCCTTCGACGCCGACGGGTTCGATACTCAGATAGCAGCCGAAATATCCGACTTCGACCCCGCGGCCTACGTAGACCGCAAGCAGGCGAGGCGGATGGACCGCTTCGTCCAACTTGCCGCGGCTGCCTCCCTGGAGGCGCTCGATGCCTCAGGTGCAGCGATAACGAACGGCAACCGCGAGCGCGTCTCCGTGATGATTGCGAGCGGGATCGGCGGGATCATCACCCTGTCGGAGCAGGTCGGCGTTATGGACAGGAAAGGCCCGAACCGGGTCAGCCCATTCCTCGTGCCCATGATGCTGCCGGACATGGCGTCGGGCCAGGTTTCGATGCTCCTCGGTGCGAAAGGCCCCAACTACAGTGCCGTCTCGGCCTGCTCCAGCGGCGCGGACACCGTGGGCCTGGCCTTCGAGGCCGTAAGGCGGGGCGACATCGACATGGTGCTTGCGGGAGGCTCGGAGGCGGCCATCTGCCCCATAGGGGTCGCCGGGTTCAACTCGTGCAAGGCGCTCTCCACCCGCAACGACGAGCCTGACAGAGCCTCGCGGCCCTTTGACGCGCAGCGAGACGGCTTCGTACTGGGCGAGGGGGCGGCCGTCCTGGTGCTGGAAAGCATGCAGAGCGCCATCTCCAGAAACGCCCCTGTCCTGGCCGAGATGGTCGGCTACGGAGCGAGCGCGGACGCCCATCACATCACTCAGCCCGCTCCGGAGGGTGAAGGCGCAGCGCGGGCGATGACGGCGGCCCTCAAGCAGGCCTCGCTGGCGCCGGACGAGATCGAGTACATCAACGCTCACGGGACTTCAACCCCCATGAACGACAAGTTCGAGACGATGGCGATCAAGTCGGTGTTCGAGGAGTACGCCTACGACGTGCCGATAAGCTCCACCAAGTCGATGACTGGTCACCTTCTGGGAGCCAGTGGATCGCTGGAGGCAGCCTTCGCGGTCATGGCCATCACCAGATCGGCCGTCCCTCCGACCGTCAACCTGGAGTTCCCCGATCCGGACTGCGACCTTGACTACACCCCCAACTCGGCACGTATGAGCACCGTGCGGACCGTGATGTCAAACTCGTTCGGGTTCGGCGGCCACAATAGCTCGTTGGTCTTCCAGGCCGCCGGATAGGCCCGCAAGGAAGAACTCGCTCCCCTGCCCTCACGTGCGCAAGCCAGCGGTGATTACCGCGGGCCGCTCAGTCGTCCGAGAGGAACCCCAGAAGGTTCAGCAGGATTAGGAAGATGTTCAGGGCGTTTAGGTACAGGCCGATGCTGCCCAACACAGCCACCTGATTCGCCACCTGCGCGTCACCGGCCATTGCCGCCTCCTGGGCCAGCCCCTTCACCTGCTTCGTCTCCCAGACCGTCAGCGCCAGGAACAGAGGCAGGAGCAGCAGGCTTATCAGCATGAACAGCCCGTCGGACCGAATCAGGAGCAGGTTGATCAGGCTGATGACGACCATCCCGATCAAGCCTATGAACAACATCGGCCCCAACTTGGACAGGTCCTTCTTCGTGGTCATCCCAACTGCGCTCATGGCGACGAACAGACCAGCGGTGAGTATGAACGCCAGACCGATCGTTTCGCCCGTGTATGCCATCAGGATCGGTGAAAGAAAGAGGCCTTCCATGCCGGTGAACGTCAGGTACAGGACCGTTCCCAGCCCTGTATTACCCCTGTCGACAGCCTTGCCAGCCGCGATGATCGTTACGATCATGACCCCAAAGGCGGCAATGTAGCCGAGCCAGCCGAAACCGGTTATCAGCTGTCCGACGCCGATGCGGTCCCCGATCCATATGGCCGCACCCGTAGTCACGATGCCGAGCGCGACGAGGCCGTACAGCCGCGACATGGCGTCGGTGTATATCGCGTCAGCCCGGACTTTGCCGAACGACGAGGTCATCCCCTGCTGCATCAACCTATCCTCTCCTCACCGTCCTCTGCAAAGTATGGACCAGACAGAGGCCGCCAAAAGCTACCTGACCCGGCGCCGCCTCTCGGCCCGCGTGCCCTTAGGCTTAACCGGTGATGCCGTCTCCCCGGCGGGAGCCAGCCTCCCCTTCACGATGATTATCGGGACCGTGATGGCCAGCACCAGGAGCGCGATGTAGTGCGCCTCCTGCATCCCTAGCGCCCAGACATCGTCCTCTCTGGAGAAGCTGACCGCGAACCTGCCTACCGAGTAGAAGACGAGGTACGCCGCCCACACCATGCCCGGAGGTATCAGCCGGTTCCTCAGCTTCCACAGGACCGCCAATGCGATCATGTTCCAGATCATCTCGTAGGCGATGGCCGGATGTACCGAAGTATCGAAGCCGTTGTCGCAACTCCTTGCATTGCTCTCATCATTTGTCCAAGCGAAGGCCAGGAAGAAGTCCAGGGCCTTGGCGCAGTGCTCTCCGTTGATGATGTCCCCAATCCTTCCGATGGTCTGGGCCAATAGCAAAGCCGGTACCGTGAGGTCGGCGATCACACCGATCTGCAGGGGCTGGTTGAGGGCAAGCTCCTCCTCCGCCTCGTGCCTCTCCTCGTCGGTGGCGGCGCGCCGGACGGCCCTCTCCAGCCGACCTCTCTTCGCGGCCCGCAACCTGTTCATGACAATCGCCGACCCAACACCGCCGAGGAACCCTCCGAGAATGCCGCCCCAGATCCCAATGCCACCTTCCCAGATCGCCAGTATCTGGCCCGGGCTGCCCGTGTAGAAGTCCCACTCGTCTATGACGTGCACGAGACGAGCCCCGATCACACCGAACACGATGGCCCACGTCGCGATCGAGTAGACGTCATCGGAGCGCACGCCGCGAGTTGGCGCCCACCTGCCGACCAGGATGACGGCCACCGCCACCGCGACGAAGCTGTAGAACCCGTGCCAGCTCAACACAATCTGCCCGGAGCTGAAAAGGTTGGGGTGGATGTCGATTTCGATCAATTGCCTCTCCTCGATGAGTCGCCGATGCACTAGGTAGTGTTGACATTTATATTATACTTCGAGTATGTCAATAGATATACTATCTCCAGAGCAATGGTCAAAGGTGTTTGAGTTTCTTCGGAGCCAGTCGGACTTGTACGTCGGACGGGAAGCCGAATGCAAGCGGTTCATCGGAGCCGTCTTCTGGATCACCCGAACCGGCGCGCAATGGAGGATGCTCCCAGCCGAGTACGGCAGGTGGAACAGCGTCTACAAACGGTTCGCCCGATGGTGTGAACGCGGTGTATGGGAGCGAATGCATCAGCATTTCGTCGATGACCCCGACATGGAGAACCTCATCATTGACAGCACGGTCGTCCGGGCTCATCATTCCGCCGCAGGCGCACCCAAAAAAACGGTGGGCAAGCATCACAAGCCCTTGGTCGAAGCCGAGGTGGGTTCACTACAAAGGTCCACGTGAGCGTGGATGGCCTCGGCAATCCCTTGAGGTATAGGTTGACCGGAGGGCAAGAACACGATGTCACTCAGGCTGCCGAGCTCATATCCGGGATCGAGAGTGAGCATGTGATTGCAGACCGAGCATACGACTCCAACCAGTTCCTTGGGTCGATCATCAGGAGCGGTGCAGTTCCAGTAATACCCCCTCGCTCGAACCGGAGAGAGCCGCACTCATACGACGAGTACTTATACCGAGAGCGTCATCTCGTCGAGTGTTTCATCGGCAAGATCAAGCACTACCGTCGCATCTTCTCCCGGTTCGACAAGCTGGCGAACAGATACCTCGGATTCCTGCATTTTGTAGGTGCTCTCATATGGCTAAGGTAAAATGTCAACACTACCTAATCTATTGACCGGCCAAACGCGTGTCAAGGCCGACAACGCCGCGGAGGAGAGGCCGTTCGCCGCTGTGGTAGAATGTGGATGCGTCCACACCCCCCCGGAGAGTACGCCCAGGGATGCGAGAGAACGTCGATAGCTTCCTTCACTTCATGGCGGTTGAGAGGGGCGTGTCCCCCAACACGGTCTCCGCCTACAGGAACGACCTGTACCAGTTCGTAGAGTACCTCAGGGACAGCGGGCTCGGCGCCAACGGAAGCAACGGATGGAGCGAGGTCGACGACCAGCTGGTGTCTAACTATCTGCGAAAGCTGCACGAACTCGGCTACTCGGACACGACGCGCGCGCGCAAGGTGGCGTCGGCCAAGTCGCTCTTCGGCTTCCTGCTTGAGGAGGGGGTGGTCAGAAAAGACCCCACCGAGAACCTGAGCTCCCCCCGGCTCGGACGGTCGCTGCCCGAGGCGCTGTCCGTCGAGGATGTGGGGTCTCTCCTAGAGTCGGCGACGCACGACGACACGCGCGTGAGCCGCCGCGACCACGCTATGCTGGAGCTGCTCTACGCCACCGGCATGCGCGTGAGCGAGCTGGTGTCCCTGAACGTCGAAGACGTGAGCCTCGACCAGGGCACTGTGCGCTGCTTCGGCAAGGGCTCAAAGGAGCGGATGATACCGATGCACGAGCGATGCGTGGAGACGCTGCGGAAGTACATGGACACGGCCAGGGGGCTCTTCGCCGGTAAGCGGCGCAGCGCCGCCATGTTCCTGAACAGCAGAGGAGAGAGGCTGACACGGCAGGGGTTCTGGCTTATCCTGAAGGGGCGCGCGAAGAGGGCTGGAATCAGCGGCAAGATCACCCCGCATACGCTCCGCCACAGCTTCGCCACGCACCTGCTCATGGGCGGGGCGCCCCTGCGCCACGTACAGGAGCTGCTGGGACATGCCAGCATCACGACCACTCAGGTGTACACTCACCTCAGCAACGAGCACGTTCGGGTCGAGTACGACAAGGCCCACCCAAGAGCGCGGTAGGCCTCACTCGGACCGGAGGATATCGAGCCTTTCGAAAGGCTCAGGCCGAACGGCGAACAGACCGCACCCAACACAGGAGGGACTCGAATGCCGAAGAAAGGCTACCGGGCAGCATCTAGACAGGCCCAGATGCAGAAGAAGCGCAGGCGTGGCGGGAGCAGGACGCAGGTGTTCGATGCCGGACCGAGCGAGGCCGAAGTCGCCGCCCGGCAGGAGCTTCTCGACGACGAAGTCGGAACCGACGAGACGACGGTCGCTCGCCGGCCGGCCCCGGCTCCCGTCCGACGGCCCGGGAGCCGTACGGCCGTGTCCACCGCTCCCACCTATCCCAGCATTCGACCGGAGCTCACCCGAATAGGGATTCTCGCCTTTACAGTGGTCGTAGTCCTGGCCGTACTAACAGTCTTCCTCGGATAGCCTCGCCGGCGCTCGACCTCGTCCCGGAGGCAGGGACAACGGATGGACTCTCTCTGATGCCTCTCCAGGACTTTTCCCAGCGACTCAAAGCCACGCCGGCCAGGCCCGGCGTGTACCTCATGCGGAGTGCCGACCAGGCCGTCCTGTATGTTGGAAAGGCTGCGAGCCTCCGCAGCAGGATCGGCTCCTACTTCCAGAGCTCATCGAGCCTCGCACCGAAGATCAGGAAGATGGTCAGGCGCGCAGCCGACTTCGAGTACATCGTGACCGAGTCCGACCAGGAGGCCGTGATCCTGGAATGCAACCTGATCAAGGAGCACAAGCCCCCCTACAACGCCAGGCTGAAGGACGACAAGAGCTATCCCTTCATAAAGATAGATCTGTCCGAGGACTTTCCGCAGGTCTACATAACACGCCGCGTGTCGAAGGACGGCGCCCGCTACTTCGGGCCCTTCGCCAGCGCCAAGAGCGTCCGGCGCACCCTGGGACTGCTCAAGAAGCTATTTCCGTACCGCTCCTGCACCAAGGTCATCACCGGGACGGACGACAGGCCCTGCCTGGACTACTACATCAACAGGTGCGGAGGCCCCTGCATCGGCGCGGTCGACAAATCACAGTACCGGGAGATAGTCGACCAGGTCGCTCTCTTCATGGAGGGCAAGACCGACAGGGTCGTCAGGTCGATAGCTCAGAGGATGCACGAGGCCGCGGACGGGCTGGAGTTCGAAAGGGCTGCAGCCCTGCGTGACCAGCTTACTGCCATAGAGAAGGTGCACGAGGGCCAGAAGGTCCTGCACCTGAGGTCCGAGAACCTGGACGTCATCGCCGCGGCGCCCGGAGCCGGCGAGGCCTGGGTGGAGGTGTTCTTCGTGCGGCAGGGCAAGTTGATAGGCCGCGACCACTTCATCATGGAGGGAACGGAGGACGACGAGCCTCAAAGGGTGCTGTCGGCTTTCGTGAAGCAATTCTACGACACTACGCCGTATGTCCCGCCGCGCCTGCTGCTCCAGCATGAAATGGACGACGGCGAGGCCGTGGAGGCCTGGCTGAGCGGAAAGCGAGGCACCCGCGTCAGAGTGCACGTACCCCAGCGGGGCGAAAAACGCAGGCTCGTGAAAATGGTGGCAGAGAACGCCGCCCAGGGCCTCGAGCAGCTGCGGATCAAGCAGACGTCGGACGAGGAACTCATGGACACCGCCATGAGCGAGCTCCATGAGGCGCTAAGCCTTCCCAGGATGCCGCGCCGTGTCGAATGCTACGACATATCGAACATCCAGGGCACCAACCCCGTGGGCAGCATGGCAGTCTTCGAGGCCGGGGTGCCCAAGTCGTCCGACTACCGCCGGTTCAAGATCAAGACCGTGGACGGCATGGACGACTACTCGATGATGCGCGAGGTGCTGTCCCGCAGGTTCCGTCGTATGGCAAAGTCGGCCGGGGGGCCATCCTCGAACGGGTCCAACAAGGCCAAGGGCTCAAACAGCGGGAGTTGGGGCATCGTGCCCGACCTCGTCCTCATAGACGGGGGCAAAGGCCACCTCGGCGCCGCCCTCCAGGTCTTCCTCGAGCTTGGAATCGACTCTGTGCCTCTGGCGAGCCTCGCCAAGGAGAACGAGGAGCTCTTCGTGCCGCAGGTGCCTGAGCCTATCGTACTGCCGCGCGGCTCACAGGGCCTCTTCCTGGTACAGCGGCTCCGAGACGAGGCCCACCGCTTCGCCGTTACCTTCCACCGGCAGCGCCGCTCGAAGCACAGCGTACAGTCCGCCCTCGACCTGGTGCCGGGCATAGGCCCGAAGCGCAGGCGAATGCTCATCCGGAAGTTCGGGTCCGTCAAGGGGATCAGAGAGGCCGAGCTGGAGGAGATCGCCGCCGTGCCCGGCATGACGATGAAGCAGGCGCGGACCGTCAAGAACTACCTCTAGTCGAGGTCGTCAGGGTCTGTTTTTGCGTTTATGTTAGGTGCCCGCCAGCTTCAAAAGGGTCAGCGACCTCTACGCCTTCGTATGTCTGGCCGGGGTGAAGGTCCTGCGTATACAGGGTCCCGCACCCCAGGTTCACCGCGGCGGCGACGATGGCCGCGTCCCAGTAGCTGATCCGATAACGCCTGCTGATTTCGATTGCCCGCATAAAGAGGTCCGGGGTCGTCGTGACCAGGGGCCTCTCCAGCAGCAGCCGTATGAACGGCGCCGTACTCTGCGGCGGGATGGTCTGCCGCAGCTTGCCGGTGGCGTTGACGTAGAACTCCTGAAGCACCTGGACAGAGATCCCCCAGTTGTCCTCCTGGAGTATCCGCCGGGCCGCGTCGCGCTCCGCCGCTTCGTGGGGAGCGCTGGACACCGCATAGAGAAGGACGTTCGTGTCGAGGAAGACCTCAGGCCCGGTCATCGTAGGTGCGGCTTCGGGTGGGACGCTCCCCGACTTCTACCCCCCACGCATCCACCTTCTCCCAGACCGCGCCCCAATCGCCGCGCTCTTCGACGTCCGAGGAGAGGCCGACCAGGAATTCACGGACGAGGGCGCTGACGGACGTGTCCCTCCGGGCCGACGCGATACGCGCCTGCCTGTATGTCTCGTCGTCCACGCTGACGGTAATGTTCCTCATCACAGGAACACAGTATCACAGGACCTGCGTTCACGTCAACACTGCCCTTTTCCTAATACCGTGAAAACCCGCCGCGTACTCCGTATGGGGCCGGCCGGCTAGCCGGCCTGGTCGTTGGCTGCATCCTTGGCCGCCTTGATGAACGGGCTGAGCAGGTTCGTGAACTCCATCGGGAACACGAACTTGGTGGACTCGCTGGAGCCCAGCTCCTTCAGGGTGTCGAAGTACTGGAGGCTGAGGGTGTTGGCGTCGATCGTCCGCGCCACCTGGTGGATGCGGTCAAGAGCGGTGCTGAATCCCTCGGCGCGCAGTACGGCCGCCTGTTGGTCTCCCTGGGCCTTGAGAATCTCGGCCTCCCTCGCGCCCTCGGCCTTCAATATGGCGGACTGCTTCTCGCCCTCGGCCACAGTGATCGCAGCCTCGCGCGTGCCCCCGGCCTCCGTGACCACGGCCCGGCGGATTCGCTCAGCCGACATCTGCCGGTTCATGGCCTCCTGGATGTCACGGGCGGGCTCCACCTCCCTGATCTCTACCTGGGTCACCTTGATGCCCCACCGCTCGGTCACCTGGTCCAGCTCGGAGCGAAGCTCCTCGTTGATGCGGTCCCTCTGAGAAAGCACTTCGTCCATCGTTATCTTGCCGATCACCGCCCTCAGGGTCGTCGTAGCTATTCCAACGACGGCGCTCTGGTAGCCAACCACCTCGAGGACCGACTTTGCGGCCTCTTGCTCTATTACCCTGAGGTAGACGAGGAAGTCGATGGCGATGGGCGCGTTGTCCAGCGTAATGACGGTCTGGCTCGGGATGTCGAAGACGTCCTCTCGCAGGTCTATCTTTGTGGCCTTATGGAAGGGCCAGAAGAGTATCCGAAAGCCGGGGGCCTGCAGCCCAGAGTACTTCCCGAGCGTGAAGATGGCCAGCCGTTCGTACTGTTTGACTATTGCTATGTATGGGATCATCTTTCCTCCTTGCTACTCGCCTCGTCAACTTCGAATACTTTCAACGTTAGTCCGTCCAAGTCTACAACCATGACCTCCACATCCTCTCCGATGTGTCGGCCCGAGTCGGAGACCGCGCTCCACAACTCGCTGGCCACCTGAACGGTGCCCCGCGGCTCCAGCGGAGTGCTAGTGTATCCTGTCTGGCCCACCAGTGCCTGTACTCCCGTGGGGTAATCGGCGAACCGGGTAACCCTGTACCGCACCACGATCCTGGCCGTAACCAACAGGGACACGGCGATGAGGACACCCGCTCCGATTCTAATGTCGTCGAATAGCAGGAAAGTCCCAGCGATCACGCAGATGCCGCCGCCGAGGCCTGAAACGTCTAGGCCGGGGATGTCCACGTCCAAGTCTATGTCCGCGAAGAAGAGGACGATGCCGAGTAGCAGGAGGGCCGCGCCGACCCAGTTCAGCGGACTCATCGCTCCCCTCCCCTCTTCCAAGCCTACTCGGTAGGCCGGTCTGTCTCAGACACCTTCAGCTTGAGCCCGTCCATGTCCACGACGATGACCTCTGCACCCTCCTCGATGGACTGGCCCGAATCGGAAACGGCGCTCCACAGCTCGCTGGCCACCTGAACGGTGCCCCGCGGCTCCAGTGCAGTACTGGCGTACCCCGCCTGGCCCACCAGAGTTTGCATCTGCGTAGGATGGCGAGCATGCCTGGACTCGACCGTAAGCTTGACCAGGACCACCAGGGACACGGCGAGGAGAATACTCGCCCCGGCGATGACCCATATGCTTACTTCTACGCTGGGCGCATGTATGCCGGGGGGGTTCGTGTTACCAAACAGCAGGAATGCCCCGACGACAAAGCAGACGCCGCCGCCGATTCCGAAGACACCTATGCCGGGGGCTTGCAGCTCGGCTACGAAGAGGGCGATGCCGAGCGCCAGGAGGCCCGCCCCGACCCAGTTTACCGGGAGGTTGCCCAGGGCGACGAATCCGAGCCCGAGCGCCACGACGCCAGCTATGCCCGGCACGAACAGGCCCGGGTTCCAGAGCTCTACCATGAGGCCGAGCCCGCCCAGACTGATGAGCAGGAACGCTATGTTCGGGTCGGCGATGATGCCGAGGAAGCGCTCGACCGGGTTGCGGCCGATCTCTCGGATCTCCAGTCCCTCGGTCTCCAGGACGACACTGCCCCTCGACAGCTCTACGGTCCGCCCGTCGAGCTGTGAGAGCAGCTCGACGAGGCTACCGGCCACCAGGTCGATTACGTTGCTGTCCAGGGCCTCCGAGGCGGAGTATGAGGCGGCCGACAGGACCGTGGCTTCCAGGGCCTCGCTGTTGCGTCCCCGCCTCTCGGCGATGCTTCTGATGAACGCCGCCGCGTCCTGGGTGGCCTTGGACTCCAGCGTCTCCGGCAGATCCTCGCCGCTTGGGCCGACGGGCGACGCCGCGCCGATGCTGGTCGTTGGAGACATGGCCGCAACATGCGCCGCAGCGGTTACGAACGTGCCGGCGGAAGCGGCCTGGGCCCCCGGCGGTGACACGTACACGACCACGGGTACCTCGGAGGCAATAATGTCCTCTACCATGTCACGGGTCGAGGACAGAAGGCCGCCCGGCGTATCCAGCAGGACCACGATGAGGTGAGCACCGTCTTCCGCGGCGAGGTCGATGGCCCGACCCAGGTAGCCTGCCGATATGGGGTCGATGGCGCCGTCGAGCTCGACTACGGCGACGTGTCTGCCCTGCGCGCTGACCGCTGGTGTGAGGATGCCCGCGATGGCCCCAGCAAAGCCCAGAAGGACGAGCAGGAGCGAGAGTGAGCGTCTCAGGGTAAGGGGATTCACAGCTCGTATCCGACCGCGGCGGCGTCGAACCGGCTGAATGCCTTTGGGTCCCGCGTGCACACGAGCTCGCCGCGCTCCTTCGCGGTGGCCGCTATTAGAGCCATCGGCGCAAGCTCCGCCCGCTGCAGCGGGTCGAGCTTCGCCAGCCATCTCCCTGCCACCTTCGCCGCCTCCGCGGACAGGACCGCCTGCTCCATGAAGCTGAGCAAGCCCGCCGAGCCGATCTCGGCTTGCCGGTCGAGCGACGGGTCTCCCCACAGCTGGGAGACGGTGACTGGCGACACCGATACGGATATCTCGCCGTCTATCGCCCGGTCGATGACGGCCCGCGCCCTCGGGTCCCCTGCCCTATAGTCTTCAAACACGGTCACGTCCAGCAGCAGCTCAGCCATCTGTCCTCTTCCCATTTCCCGACGACCAGTCTCCGGAAGCGGAGCCGAAAGCAGCCCGCGCAACCCTGGCAGCCTCCTCTCTGGCTAGCTGCACTGGGGCCCCTATGGGCTGGCGGGACTGCATACGCAGGTACTCGTCGTCCCAGATGGAAGGCTCCTTCTTAGGGGCGTCTTCCGCGGGAGGCCGCCCTACCCGTCCGTTTTCGAGCATCTGGGAGAGTGCCATCTCGATGATCTCGCGCAGCGGGACCCGCATCTCCGCCGCCTGTGACTTGGCTGCAAGGTACAGGCCTTCGTCGATCGCGGCGAATACCTGGCGGGTCTTCCCTTCGCTCTGCTTCTTGGACATCACGGATATCACAATACGAACATATCCCCATATGGTCAAGCAGTTTCAGTACCCCCTTTGCCGCAACTACCGCAACGTGAGGCGACGCGTCTCGAGACTACGACCGGCTGGTATAATGCCCCGGCCATGAAGATCGTCATCGCGCCACAGGCATTCAAAGGCAGCATTTCGGCCCTCGACGCGGCCCGTGCTATGAGAGAAGGCGTCCTGCGGGCAGTCCCAGACGCCGAGGTGGCCCTCGTCCCCGTGGCCGATGGGGGCGACGGGACGCTGGAGACCCTGGTCGAAGGCTCCAGAGGGATGGTCCGAGAGACCACGGTCACGGGCCCCCTTGGTCAGCGCCGAAACGCTCAGTGGGGAGCGATGGGAGATGGACGGACGGCCGTGATCGAGATGGCGCGGACCTCCGGCCTTGCACTGGTGCCTCCCGAAAGACGCTCTCCCCTACTCACCACCACGTTCGGACTGGGAGAGGCCATCCTCGACGCCTTGGGCGCGGGCTTTCGCCGGTTCATCATCGGTATCGGAGGCAGCGCAACGAATGACGCGGGCGCGGGCATGGCCCAGGCCCTGGGCGTACGCCTGCTCAATGCCGACGGCAGGGACCTGCCGCATGGCGGAGCCGCATTGGCTCGCCTCGACCGCATAGACCTCTACGGGCTGGACGAGCGGGCCGTGGAATCCGAGTTCCTGGTCGCTTGCGACGTGAGCAACCCCTTCACCGGGCCGGAGGGGGCTTCGGCAATATACGGGCCCCAGAAGGGCGCCACGCCCGAGATGGTGGCTCAGCTCGACGCGGCCCTGAAGCACTTCGCCCGGATCGTGAAACGCGACCTCGGCGCAGACATCGACCGGGTTCCTGGCGCCGGGGCCGCCGGTGGCCTGGGCGGCGGCATGATGGCCTTCTTGGGCGGCGAGCTGAAGACGGGCGTCGACATCGTGCTGGAGACAATCGATCTCGACTCGCATCTCGACGGCGCCGACCTGGTTATCACCGGCGAAGGCCAGATGGACTACCAGACCGTGTACGCCAAGGCCCCTATCGGCGTGGCCGGCAGGGCCAGGAGCCGCGGCGTTCCGGTGATAGCGGTGTCAGGATCGCTCGGAGAGGGGTACCGGGAGGTCCACGAGCACGGAATCGACGCGGCAGCGGCGATCACCTCCGCGCCTATGACCCTCGGCGAAGCCTCGGACCGTGCAGCCGAGCTGGTAGCCGAGGCCACCGAGCAGGCGCTCCGGTTCATGAAGGCTGGCAGCCGGGTCTTCGGGCGAGCCTAGTACCGGTTCCATGTGTATTTGGCAAGTATAAGAAATAGGTTAGTCTTATGTATGATCCTATAGGGAGGACATACGAAGACATGGCTGCTCTCAAGTACAAGGTGGAGTTGAACGAGTCGGAACGGACACATCTCAAGCAGATGGCGAGTCGTGGCGAGACTTCGGCCCGTAAGGTCAAGCGAGCGCTGGTGTTGCTGAAGGCGGACGAAGGCATGACCGACCGTGACATCGCCAGCGGCCTATTGATAAGCGCATCCACGGTGGGACGTGTGCGCACGCGGTTTGTGAAGGAGGAACTCGACAGCGCACTCAATGAGCGCCCTCGACCGGGACAGAAGCGCAAGTTGGACGGCAGACAGGAAGCACATCTGATAGCCATCGCGTGCAGCGACGCACCCGAAGGACACGCGGATTGGACGATCCAACTGCTTGCCGACAAGGTGGTGGCGATGGGGTTTGCCGAGAGCATCTCCCTCGAGACGGTGCGCCAGATACTCAAAAAAACGAACTCAAGCCGTGGAAGAAGAAGGAGTGGTGCATCCCGGAGGTGAGCGGGGAGTTCGTGGCTCGAATGGAGGACGTGCTGGACCTCTACCACGCAGACTACGACCCGGACCATCCCGTGGTCTGTTTCGACGAGACATCCAGGCAACTGGTGGCCGATAAGAGACCGGTCATCGGGGCCAAGCCGGGTCGGGTGGAACGATATGACTACGAGTACAAGCGAAACGGCACTCGAAACCTGTTCATGTTCTGTGAGCCGAAAGCTGGCTGGCGGCATGTCGAGGTGACCGAGCGGCGCACTGCTGTGGACTTTGCTCATCAGATGAGGTGGCTGGTTGATGATGCATACCCTCACACAGAGACGATACGGTTGGTGCTGGACAACCTCAACACTCACAAGCTGGGCTCGTTGTACGATGCCTTCAAGCCAGCCGAAGCGCGGCGCATCGCCAAGCGCCTGGAGTTCCACTACACTCCCCTACACGGCAGTTGGCTGAACATGGCTGAGATAGAGTTGAGCGTATTTAGCAACCAGTGTCTCAACCGTCGAATCAGCGACGAGGTGATACTGAAGCGAGAGGTCTCGGCGCTGGAACGTAAGCGCAATGAGGCTGTCGCCGTCATAGACTGGCGCTTCTCCACTCAGGACGCTCGTACTAAACTTCAACACATCTATCCATCATATTCAGATTGAAACGGTACTAGCCCCCGGCGGCAGTCGTCATTCCGGCGGAGGCCGGAATCCAGCCCCCGCTCTTGGACTCCGTCACTCCGGCCTCGTATCCAGTAAGGGCAGACTCTTCTCCGGAGTGACTTTTCGGAATCGCGCGAGAGGCCTCAGGTCGCCCGGCTACAGGCTCGCCTCGATTTCCTGGCACTTCGCAAGGTCGCGTGCCGCGCCTTCCGCAATATGCCCCAGATCGCCTCCTGTGGTGATGATCTGGCCTCCTCTGCGTATCCACTTCTCCCCTGCCTCGAGACCCGAGAACATGCCCCAGGGGACGCCGTGCTCCTTGCACTTGTCCAGGATGAACTGGACCGTCTCATCGGCCTGGGGAATCAGGTCAGGCGGCTGGTTGCCGAGCGCGTAGGAGAGGTCCGACGGCCCGATCATGATACCGTCAATCCCCTCGACTTCCAGGAACTCGTCAATGTCCTCCAGGGCACCCGCCGTCTCGATCTGGGGCCATACGATGGTCTCCTCGTTGGCACGCAGCAGGTAGTCCTCGAAGCCGCCCAGCCGCCAGACCTTCCTCGGGCCGCTGCTGCGGCTGCCCATGGGCGGGTACTTCGCGGCGTCGACCACTTTGCGCACGTCCGCAGCACTGTCGACGAGCGGAACGATGACGCCATCGGCACCGAAGTCCAGGGCCTGGCCGATCATCCAGGGCTCGTTGAACGCCACCCTCACTACCACGTCCGACTCCGTCGCCCCCAGGGCGTTCACCATCTCGTAGAGCATCCTCGGGTCGAGCGGGCCATGCTGGCCGTCGATCAGGATGTAGTCGAACCCGGCCTTTCCGATGATGTCCGCGATGAACACGTCGTTCGTGTGCAGCCCTATGCCGAAGACGGGCTTCCCGTCCCGCAGTTTCTGTTTCGTCTTGCTAACGAGCATTCTCTCCCCCGCATAGATAGAGTTTCGCTGGGCGTGATGCACCCGCCGGGGCAGACTAGCCCAACGAGCTATCGATGTAAAGAGCGTGCGGTAGACCCAAGGCGTCCCTCACTGCGGCCTCGGGCTGTGTCTAGTAGCCGGCGCGTTTGTCGCAGACGTACAGGAACGGCCTGCCGGACACGAACCTCCGAAGGTTCTCTTTGAAGACCTCGCGATGGCCGACCGGCATCTGCGGAGTCAAGTGGGCCGTGTGCGGCGTGATGAGAACGTTTCCCTCGTCCCATAACGGGCTGTCGCCCGGCAGCGGCTCCTGAGCGAAGACGTCGAGCCCGGCGCCCGCAACGCGGCCGGACCGCAGCGCCTCAACCAAGGCGTACTCGTCGACTATGCCACCGCGAGAGATAACCAGCAGGCTGGCGCCCTCCTTCATCAGGGCCAGCCTCCTCGCGTCGATCAGTCCCTTCGTCTCGGCCGTCAGAGGCGCGGCGACGACCAGCCAGTCCGAGACCTGCATCAGGTCGTCGAGCCTGTCGAGGTCCCACACCTCGTTGACGCCTTCGGGCACGGGCGTCAACCTCTTATCGACAGCGTACACGTCCATGCCGAACCCGGCGGCTCGGCGGGCCACCGCTGCACCTATGGCCCCGACCGCCAGGATACCCATTGTGCTGCCGCTTATCTCCACGAAAGCGTCGTCGTACCGGTCGGCGCCCCACCGCCGGGCCCTCTGGTCTGCCAGGAGGTCGACCCACCGATGCGCCAGGATCAGCATCATGCCGATGACGTGGTCGGCCAGCGCCTCTGCATGAGGCTCGTGTCCCGGCGCGCGGGCGTTGGTCATCACGACGCTGCTCTCGACGATGTCAGGCCGGTCCATGAGATAGTCGATACCGACCGCGGGGTGGGCAAGCCAACGCAGCCGCTTCCCGGCGCCGAACGTCTTCCTGTCCGGTATCCCGTACAAGGCATCCGCGTCGCCGACCTCCGCCTTCAGGTCGTCCGGCCCCGCGAGTACGAACTCCACGTCCGGGAACTCTCCCCGCAGCTCGTCGACGAACTGCGGGTAATTGCTCAGAACCGTGCTCTGCAGAACGATCTTCATCTACCACGTCTCCCAGCGCAGCACCTGACGCCGCTGCACCTTGTCATCGTCGATCTCCACACCCATGCCTGGCCCATCCGGCAGCGTCACCACGCCGTTGCGCGGCTCGACGGGCTCCTTGAAGAAGAACTGGTGAATGATGCTGTGGTTCATAAGGAACTCGAGCATCGGGCAGAGCGATGCGGGCTGCGCCGCGAGGACCTGGATGGTCGCGACCGTGTGAGCGTGAGGCACGACCTCGACCTCATACGTCGACGCGAGCGCGCATATCTTGACCAGCTCGGTCACTCCGCCCGCCCACAGCACGTCGGGCTGCAGAACGTCAGCCGCCCCGGCGTCCATCAGTGCCTTGAAGCCCCATCGCGTGTACTCGTGCTCTCCGGTGGATACCGGGAAGGGGAGTGCCCGCCTCAGGGCCGCGTGGGCTTCGATTTGATCGGCGAAGACCGGCTCCTCAAGCCAGCGCGGCCTGTACTGAGCGATCCGCTCGCCCATCGCGATCGCGTAGCGCACGTCCCACGAACGCCAGCAGTCGAACATTATGTCGACGTCGTCTCCCACGCCTTCGCGTACCATCCGGACCAGGTCGACGTTCTTTTCCATCCCTTCGCGTCCCGAGCCGGGGCCGTGTCGAAAGAACCACTTGGTCGCCCGGTACCCCTGCTCCACGATCTCGCGTGTGCGCCGGGCTATCGACTCCTGTTCGAGCGAGAAGCCAAGCGCGCTGGCGTATGCCGGCACCTCGTCTCTCAGCGGACCGCCCAGGAGCCGGTAGACAGGCTGGCCCACCAGCTTGCCATGGAGGTCCCAGACGGCGCAGTCCACCGCGCTGAGCGCCTGCATCGGCGCCCCCTTGCGGCCGTGGGCCTCGATGCCCCTGTACATCCTGTCCCATATGCGCTCGTGGGCTCGAGGGTCTTCTCCGAGCACGAGGGGCCGGACCATCCGATTGATGAGGAAGGCCTGAATCTCGTCGATGGGTCCGGCGAAGCCTACCGTTCCATCGTCCGATTCGACCTCCGCGAAGATACAGGAGACAGGTATCCGTCCCTCTGCCGCCGCGAGGCCCATCCAGGTTGGCATCACCTCCTCGGCGTCGCGGGCGCGGAAATCGGGATAAGCGTCCAGGGGCATCGCGATGCGCTCTTCCCAGATGGGCTCGCTGCGCTCCAGATCCCCCTCCAGCTTCACGGACCTCACATCGGTGATCTTCATCCTGGCCCAACCTCTGCCATGCTATGTTGGCTCCGTTGACTCACCCTCGGTTGACCATCCACTCGCGGCTCAGCTTCGGGTAACCGGACGACATCCCGGCCAGCGCCTCGTCCGTTACGGGCGCGAAAGTGCCCGACGCCTCCGCCGCTACAGAGCCGTCGGCAAGCAGGACCCGGCCCTCGGCTTCGATGAACCCCCGCCGCTCCCTGGTCTTCCTGGCAACCGCCGTTACGGTGGAGTCCACAGGGACCGGGCGTCTGAACCGCACCTCCATGCGGGCTGTCTGCGTCCAGCGGCCCTCGACCACCGATACCCTGCTCATGACCTCGTCAAGCAGCGCGGATAGCACGCCGCCGTGGAGTACTCCGGGGAATCCCTGGTGGTGGTCGGAGGCCTTGTAGGAGGTCGTGACGGCATCCCCGTCACGCTCGAACCTAAGATGCAGCCCGTTCTCGTTCCTGGGCCCGCAGACGAAGCACCGCCCGTAGTCCGTCTCATCGTTCAGCGAGAGCCCGCCTCTGACTACGGTCACACTAGCTTCCCCTGGCTCAAGTTCGTACTGCCTCTCGGTTCTTAAGTGTCGGCAGTGCTCTAATACCGCTGCCCGCCTTCTCTTCGGCGAGCCGCAGCTCATAGATCTTCTGCAGATTCAGCCAGAACTCCGCGCTCGTGTCAAAGAAATGGGCCAAACGCAGGGCGGTATCGCCCGTGATTGCGCGCCGCCCGTTGAGGATTCCGGTGATGCGGTTGGTGGGCACCTTGATCTGCCGCGCGAGAGCCGCGGCGCTCATGTTGAGCTCCTTCAACTCCTCAGCGAGGTGCTCCCCCGGATGGATTGTGGGTATGGCCATAACTATCTCCTCTTAGTGATAGTCAATCATCTCTACATTTGTGGGGCCTGGACGCCCCTGCGGCCACTCAAAGCAGATACGCCACCTGTCGTTGATGCGGATGCTGTACTGGCCTTCCCTGTCCCCTTTCAAGGCTTCAAAGCGGTTGCCCGGCAATCCTGCAAGGTCTCTGAGCGAAGCGGCCGCCTCTAGTCGATCAATCTTCAACCGAGCAGGGCGTGCGATACTGGAGAAGGCCCTGATCCGCTTCCCGGCTGCGAAGTCTCTGGTTCGCTTATCGCGATAGCTGACAATCACTGCCAATCAGCCATGATTACGCGTTACGTCATGGATAACTGATCTTATACGAAGAGAGCTTCGACTGTAAAGATCGCCGCTATCAGCGGAGGACCGACCGGCCGGTCGGCTCCATCCTCGTTACCACCGTGCGCTCCCTGTCGAGGTGCTCCCCGATGCGCGGCGCCATCTCGTCCTTCCAGTAGTCGCTCTCGTAGACAGCCTCGTAAATCCGCTCCCGCTCGGCCTCACTGTCGAAGCGCCGTATCCAGATATAGAGATCGTCCTCCTCCTCGCCGACGAAGCTCCCGACGATCACTACGCCCTTCGACGTCTGGAACGGGATTATCTCCTCTTCCATCATCCTGACCCACGCCTCCCGCATTCCGGGCCGCGTTCTGTACTGCCTGAGCTCGAACAGCATGTTTACGCTCCTCCTCCAGGGTGTCCGGGGCCATGCTATCGAATGACTCAGGCTGCTGGCAAACTGGCCGCGCTGGCGGGTATACTTCCGGCTCATATCCGCACATCCACGACCACGCACATGGAGTTGTAGACAATGCCAACAAGAGGCGCCATAGCCTGCCCGGCGGTAGAGGCGGTCGACGTTGGTCGACGCATACTCGAGGACGGCGGCACCGCAATCGACGCCGCGGTGGCGACCGCCCTTGCGCAGGGTGTCGCCGAGCCCCTCGTTTCAAGTATAGGCGGCAACGGGACCCTGCAGGTCCTGCACGCCGAATCTGGTCAGCATCTCTCCATCGACTTCTACGGCCGCGCTCCACTGGCGGCGACCCCGGAGATGTGGACCGACAGGGTCGTGCGCCGACTTCCCGCCGACCAGTGGCAGCTAGAGGGCTTCGTCAACCAGATGGGCTACCTCTCGGTCACCGTCCCGGGCACGCTGATGGCCCTCTACGAGGTGGCCTCCAGGTTCGGAACGCTCCCCTGGGCGGAGCTGGTCGCGCCCGCCATCGATCTCGCGGAGAACGGGTTCCCCCTTCCCGGCGAGCAGGAGGAGCAGTGGCTCAGGGATTCGACGCCGGGCTACGCTTCGACATTGGACATCCTCGAGTCGACGCCCGCCTCCGCTAAGATCTTCGCTCCCGGCGGCAAGCCGATTCTGGCAGGCGAGCTGTTCAAGATGACGGACTACGCCGAGACGCTGCGGGTGGTAGCGAGGGAAGGCCCCGGCGCGCTCTATGGAGGCGAGCTCGGACGCCTCATCGCCGACGACTTCGCCCGCAACGGCGGTCTGATTACCGAAGAGGACTTCCGACGCTATCGCCTGCGCATCGGGCCACCCGTCACGGCGGGCTACAGAGGTCACACCGTGTGCGGCTGCCCGCCGCCTGGCAGCGGCGTCCAGATCATCGAGACCCTCAACGTCCTGGAGGGCTACGACCTTGGAGGGCTCGGTTTCGGAACGCCCGAGTACTGTCATGTGATGGCCCAGGCCCAGAGAGCCGGGTTCTCCGACCGAGCCGCGTACCTGGCCGATCCCGACTACGTGGACGTGCCGGTCGAAACCCTGGTCTCGAAGGAGCATGCCAGCGGCTGGCGGGGTGTCATCGACCGGGGTGGGGACATCGAGGTCCCGGGAATGGACATGGTGGAAGGGCCTGACACCACGCACGTCTCGGCGATGGACGAAGGGGGCAACGCAATCTCGATCACCCACACGCTCGGAAGCCCGTGCTCCGGCGTCGCCGTGGAGGGGCTCGGGTTCCTGTTCAACAACTCGATGCAGGTCTTCCATCCCTTCCCGGGCCACCCGAACTCCATCGCCCCGGGAAAGGCGCGCACCACCGGAATGTCGCCCACGATAGTCCTGAAGGACGGCAAGCCGTTCATGGTGACCGGAGCCCCCGGAGCGGTGAAGATACTCACCGCCAACCTGCAGACGGTCGTGAACGTAATCGACCACGGCATGTCGATGGTGGAGGCCGTGTCGGCGCCGCGCATCCACTCTGAGGGAGTGTGGGTCGATGTCGAGGCCCGCCTGTATCACTCAATCAAGGAAGAGATGGAGTCGCGGGGCCATAGGCTGGTCAAAAGCCAGCTCAGCTACGACACCTTCTTCGCCCTTGTCCACGCCATCAAAAGGGACCCGGACACGGGCCGGATCACCGGCGCGGCAGACCCACGGGGCCGCGGAGGCTACGCGGAGGTCCGGTAGCAGACCGCCACGAGCGCATCAGGTGCCCTTGTAGTTCACCACCTGATGCAGGGTGTGCACGATCTCGGTCAGGTCCCTCTGGTCCTGCATCACCTGGTCTATGGGCTTGTAGGCTTCCGGGTGCTCGTCCAGAAGCGCCTTCGCGTCACGCCGGTTCCACGCCTTGCCCTCCATGTGCTCGGTAAGCGACTCGACCGTGAATGTCCGCCTCGCGGCGCCCCTGCTGTACCGGCGGCCCGCGCCGTGGGCGCTCGAGTTGTAAGAGTCCGCATTGCCCAGGCCTCGCGTAATATACGTGGCCGCCCCCATCGAGCCGGGTATCACGCCGGGGTCGCCCACGTCGGCCTTGATAGCGCCCTTCCGGGTCAGCCACACCTCCCTGCCAAAGTGGACCTCCCGCGCCGCGAAGTTGTGGTGGCAGTTTATCCGCTGCTCCTCGCGCACCCCGTCCACGAGACCGCCGACATCCGATAGGGCCGCGTCCATCATGATCTCGCGGTTCGCGTAGGCGTAACGCTGCGCCCACTCCATCATCTCGATGTACAGCTCGAAGGTCGGCCCCCGGAGCCCGGCCAGGTCCCGGTCCTCGAGGTTGTCCCTGTTCTCCTTCTGCGCCCTCTTGATGAACATCGACGCGATGGTGTTGCCGACCCATCGGGAGCCGGAGTGGAGCACCACCCAGACGCGCATCTCCGTGTCGACGCAGACCTCGACGAAGTGATTGCCAGAGCCGAGGGTGCCCAGCTGCCTCACAGCCCGATTCACGTCGAGCCCCTCCGTGCTGGGCATGGGGTTGTCGAGGAACCACTGCTCCGACCTCCCGGAACGCGCTCGTCCCGACTCTCCCCGCCTCTTCCTGCCGTGCTCTCGTCCCACGCCTGCCGGGATCGAGCGCCCGAACAGCCCGACCAGCGGGGACAGGTCGTCGGGAAGCTCGTCGCGGGTCTTGTTGAGACGGACCGCGATCATGCCGCACCCGATGTCGACCCCGACCGCCGCCGGGATGATGGTGTCGAGGTGGGTGGGTATCACGCTCCCGACGGTCGCACCCTTTCCAATGTGGGCATCGGGCATCAGGGCAACGTGGCCGGCGACGCCGGGCGCGCGAGAGAGCATCTCCGCCTGGCGGCGGGTGCCTTCGTCAAGTATGCTCGCCCAGTTCTTGACCTCGCCCATGACTAGGACCTCGCGACAATCCCGCAGACACGTCGTCAGTGGGTCTGAAGTGGATGCGGATGAGAATCGAGGCGCCGAGCCTCAGCGCCAGATGGTCGGGGTGGCCGGACTTGAACCGGCGACCTCCACGTCCCGAACGTGGCGCCCTACCAACTGGGCCACACCCCGACTACCTCCATTGTAGCGAGCAGGCCCCTGCGCGGCAACCAGAAGGGGCCGCCCGTACAGGGCAATCGCATTTTGACATTGGCTCGCCTCCGGTGAGCGAGCCGGAGACCGCGAGGTGAGGCAGGGCCTGGCGTTGCTCGACGGAAAATTCTCCAGATGTGTCTCACTTGTTATCATTTATGGTGATTTCATAGCTGGGCGTCGAGATTTGGCGAGACACTTGTGAGACAGTGACGCCGACAGGTACGGGGATGGTCCAACCGCAGAGTACGCGGAGAGCGCAGAGGGAGCGTCGGTGGTTGGCATTGGGGGGGCTGTAGCACATGCGTGCGGGTTTGTCAAATGTCTGAACTGTGATTGGGGGATCGAGAACAGCCTGCATTGGGTCTTGGACATGGCCTTCCATGAGGACCGCAGTAGGGTCAGAACTGGCAATGCGGACCAGAACTTGGCGGTCGTCAGGCATATGGCGGTGAACATGCTCAAACAGGAAACAACCGCAAAGGTCGGCATCAAGGCCAAGCGGAAGAAGGCCGGATGGGACTATGAATACTTGCTCAAGGTCCTCTCCACCTAAAATGCGATTGCCCTGGCCGCCCGTATCTGTTCAGTCTTCATGGGTCGAATCTTGAGGATCCCCGAATGTCATTCCGAACGTAGCGCCAGCGGAGTGAGGAATCTAAGGCCTGCAATTGGGGCCGGTCTTTTCCTCTACGGCCCGGCGTGTGTGCAGAGGTCTTAGATTCTTCGTCGCTGCGCTCCTCAGAATGACAGCAGGACATGACGATTCCTGCATTTCCCACCAAAACTGAACTGCTACTGCGCCCGAACTACCAACCCAGTCAGCACGTAGCTGCCAGGCTCGGTGAGATGAACCTGAGGACGCTGGCGGTCCGAGCCGGCCTCAGCATCGCGGGGCAGCGAGCCTTAGTTGAAACGGCCCCTGCCCGGAATGTCCCACACAGCCTCTACGATGCCATTGCGTACCGCGATGTACTGGTCCCACCGATTGACGGTGCCGTCCTGCACGCCGGGCAGGAGGATGAACCTGTCTCCAGCGGCCAGAGGCATCGGGCCTTCCGAGCGGAGGACAACGTGGTCCTCCTGCAGCGATTCGACGCGCACGTCCGGCAGGTCCTCGATGACATGGAGGGTATTTGCGGAAGAAGAGATAGCCCGGTAGCCCACATCGCCAATGGCGACCCCCGGGCGCGGGGCACTGACGACCGACGCCAGCACTCTCATTGCGACCTTGAAGACGTCACCCAGAACGCTCCGGTGTGTCATGAGGGCATACGTGCCGCCCTGCACCTCCGTGACCCCCCGCATACCCGCCGCTATGTCATAGGTGAAGGTCTCTCCGGAGGACACGATCTCCACTGGGATTCCCGCCTCTTCGATGGCGTCCCTCACATCCAGGCACATCTGGATGAACTTCTCCCCCACCCCCTTGCGGGTCTCCAGGTCTCCCGATCGGCCTCCAAGGGTCTGGTGGCTCATCACGCCCCTGAAGACCAGCCCGGGCAGCTCGACCGCGAGCCTTGCGAGCTCGACACCTTCCTCCGCCGTTCTGACGCCTGCCCTGCTCATGGAGGTGTCGACCTCAATGACGATGCCCAGGGTCGCGCCGGAATCGACGGCGGCGGCGGATAGGTCGCGCAGGTTGCGTTGGTCGTCTACGGCCACTTTGACGTCGGCCTGCTTGGCAAGGCCGCACAGCCTGACGATCTTGTCCTTCGTCACCATCTGGTTGGTGATGAGTATGTCTTCTATACCGCCCGCTACCATTACCTCGGCCTCGGATACCTTGGCGCTGCATACGCCGCCCACGGTCCCGCCCGCTCTGATCTGCAGGAGGCCCACGACGGGGCTCTTTATGTTCTTGCCGTGTTCCCGCATCTTGCAGACCTTGCCCTCGTAGGTCCTGCTTACTACGTCGAAGTTGTGCTCCAGGGCGTCCAGGTCGAGCAGCAGACACGGGGTGTCCAGCTCTTCCACCGGCGTTCCGATAAGGGGCGAGTAGCTTTCCATGCGACCTCTTACTGCAGTCCCTTAGCGATAACGGCCGCGCGCCGAGATCGGCCAGACCGCCTCCAGCCTGCCATCGCGAACAGCGCTGACGTAGTCGTGGAGATTGAAACAGGTCGCCGCATCGCTGGGCACGAACCAGAGCTTGTCGCCCAGGTCGACGGACTCCTGTGCCTGCCCCTCCAGGTCCACCCGGCCATGCTCCGCATCTAGGCTGGTAGCGATGGCTCCCGGGACACCGTCGACCTCCGGCGGGCCGTGGTTGGCCCCGACGGCCTTCTCCCCGGCGTCGGTCATGGCCTTGCCGGGTTCCGGGTGGCTCGTCACAGTGCACATGACCCTGGCCGCAGGTCGAAATTCAGGACGGTACTCACCGTATCGGAGGTCCATGATGGCATACGCACCCGCCGGTACTTCGGTCACGCCCGACATCGCTCCCGCAATGTCATAGTTGTGGGTCCCTCCGACGCTCACGACCTCTACTTCCATTCCCTGTGACTCGATCATCTCTCGAGTGTCGAGCACGGACTGTATGCAGCGCCGGGACTGCGACACCGGGTCTTCGGAATCGCCGGCCGAGATCGGCCCCTCGTAGGTCATCAACCCGGCGAAGTGAAGGCCCGGAGCAGACGCCACCCGGCGTGCGAGATCGGCTGCGTCAGGTCCGGGGTCTACTCCGCCGCGCTCCAGCCGCGTGTGGATGTCCACGACGACTCTCAAAACGACACCCGCGGACTGGGCAGAGTCTGAAAGGTCGCGGACCGCGGCCGGATTGTCGACTGCCACCGTCATCCTGCACAGTCGAGCGAGTGAGCATACCCTTGCGATCTTCAAAGGCAGCGCGACCGCGCCCGTGATGAAAATGTCCTCGAATCCGCTGTGGGCGAAGGTCTCGGCCTCTCCCACCGTGTTGACAGCGATGCCGCCGACCGTGCCTCCCGCGGCAAGTTGCATGCGGGCGATGGCCGGGCACCTGTGGATGCCCACGTGGGGGCGCACCTTGGCATCGACCCCTCGAAAGAAGGAATGCAGCCTGTCGATGTTACGGTCAAGCTCAGACAGGTCTACGACGAGAGCCGGGGTGTCCAGCTCAGCAACGTGCGTGCCAGAAGGCTTGAATATCGGGCTTTCCATGAGGTCTGAGCCCAACGATACCAGAAGACCCGGGTAGCTCGCTATGGCGGAATCGAGGCAACTTCTGCGAGGAAGCTGGGCTCTCCTTGACGGGTCCAGCCCGATCACCAAGCCTTTCGTCGGTGGCTGAAACGACAACAGCAACGGAGATGGCCTCCTGGAGGCCATCTCCGTTTTCGCGAACTGCTGCAACCACAGGCGCTATCGCATGGCACCGGACAATGTCAGACATGCGGATGTACTAGAAGGGAGGCGTGAGCAGATGGGCCGGATCTTCTGCCTAATCTGTTGCCGCTACTCTACTCTCGGTTCGTCCTCTTCGGTGCCTGGAGGGCCAAAGGGCCCTAACCCCCCTCTTGGAATGCCAAAAACCCACTCGTTTCCCCTCAAGTCTGAACAGTTACGGGTCAACCCAGATTCCCCACCTGACATGGTTGGGGGCTGCTCGGTGTGCTTTCAGGGGGTGTCCGGGTGTCGACCAGGGGTGACGCATGACATGATCGGGCATCGGACAGGGTCTCGGGTGCCGTCTTTGAGGGTATCGGCAGCGGTTCGCTGCCAATTGTGGCTGTTCTCAGGCCGAAGAAGGCATGGCCCGGCCTGGCAACTCGGCAGAGTCGCCTACAAACCGATGCTCCAGGCAGGGTCGCCCTACGCTCGATACGGCTCGGCAGCCAGCGCCAATATCCTCTGCCGCGCCCTGAGCAGCAACTCGTATGAGGGATGGCCACGGGCAAGACGGATGATCAACCTCCTGGCGTGACGCATCACACGGCCCGGTAGGGCGATCAGGGCGAAGCGCACCGCCTTCAGACGCTTGCCCACCCACTGTCCGCCCAAGACCTGCCGCTTCATGGCAGAGTTCAGGTTGAAGGCCAGCACCGATATGGCCCACCATGCGGCGTTGGCCCCGAACAGCCCCGACGGCAGCCGGCCCCCAGCCAAGTCACTCTTCAGAACGCTGTGGACCTCCTCGCCCTTACCGCACCTCTGTCTCGACCACCAGATCAACTCATCTGCCGCAATGCTCCGGTTGGTCACCACTCCGAAGACCTTGTACCAGCCTCTGTTGGACAGCTCCATCGCGGGGAACGGAAGCTCCATCTGCCCCTCCATTCCCGGCAGAGGCTGTTCGATCAACCGCTCCCTGGTAGCTATGAACCGATACTCAGGGCTGTTCTTGGAGTGCCCTATCCAGTTGGGCACGAAGTTCACCTCAGTCCACTGCTGGCCCGTGTCCACACGATGCTCCCCAACCTTGCGGTACAGCGTCTGCCAGTCTTGCTCGGCGACCTCGGACACCGCACGGCGGAACTCCGCCGTCACGTCGACCCCAACCGCAAACTCGATCACCCCGGACCGCTCGTCTCTACCCTCCGCGCAGTACCGCAGCAACTCCCGCTGGTACCCCGCCGTGTCAGACCGCAGCATCACCTTTTCCACCCGTGTAGACAGATGCTCCAGTGCTTCAACCAACACTCGCAACTGCTGATGGCCCGCAGGTACGTTGCCGTCCCTAAACTCCGAATGCACGATCAACTCGGCCTCTGACCAGTAGGTGATCAGCGGCTGGTACGCCCTGTACTTCTTGTAGCTGGGGAGCGCCTCGTGCTTGCGCGTCTCCACCAGTGTGGCATCCATGTCCAGAGTGGCCTCGGTCTGAGGCGAACGGCTCTGCACGAAGCCCACCAGGTCGGCGTTCACCTTGCGCAGACCCTTCATAGCTCCATTGGGAGCAGGTATGAATGCTCTGTGAGCTTCCCGCTTCGCCTCCTCGCCCGCGTCATGGAACCTCTCCAGATACCGGAACACCGCAGACTCCGACGGCACGCTCCGACGACGCTCGACTCGCCATCTCTTCTCCAACGCCCTGCGCTCGCTGAGACGCATACCACAGGTCTCGAACTCTCGAAGCATCCTGCACAACCCTCTGTCCTTCTCAAGGAGATCAAGGTCGGACACCGACTCGCCGCCTGCCAAGTTCAGCAGCATCAGCGAGATGATCATCTGGCTGTCCGTCCAGCCCTGACCCCTCTCCCGCAGTCTCATGTGGCGCTCTACCGATGACCTCAAACCCGCTGCTTGCATCAACTCCACGTACGTCATCAGGCCGGACAGTCCCGTCATACCTGTCGAGCCCTGCTCCTGTTCGTACTGGAATGCCAGTAAGCCTTGCTTCTTAATAGCTGCACCTCGTTGGTGATCGTTTCTCTTGGTCAAGAAACATCTTAGCCCCCTTCGTGGCGGGCGCCAACGAGGTCCTTCTCTTATCTAGGTGGGGAATCTGGGTCAACCCGATGTGTTGACATCGTGCCCATTCTTGCGATATAGATATACCAGTTTTTAGGTGCCTGTCCAAAATGCTATAGGAGGACTGCCCATATAGGAGGCGAACATGGAAACTCATCCCAGATTCTTATCGTTTTTGTTAGTGCTCACTCTGATATCTGTGATGGTGGCATGCGGTAGCACCGAGACGCAAGTACGAACGGTGGAAGTGGAGAAGGTGGTGGAAAAGGAGGTCGTCAAGGAGGTAGAAGTTGAAAGGGTAGTGGAAAAGGAGGTCGTCAAAGAGGTACCTGTCCAAAAGGTCGTGGTCCAGGAGGTTCCCGTGCCGGTGGCCCTGGGAACCATGCGAATAGGCAACTCCGGCAACATCGGGTTCTTGGACCCGGCAAAGACTCAGGGTGGCATGGACCTCCCACACTCGGAGATGCTTTACAGCCGTTTGCTGGTATACGACCCCACCATGATGGACTCACAGCCCGACCTCGCCGCCAGCTGGAGCGTCAACGACGCTGGCACGGACTACACCTTCAAGATGCGTGACGGTGTGCAGTTCCACAACGGCAACCCCGTTACCGCAGAGGATATCGTCTTCACTTGGCAGCGATGCCGGGACGAGATCGCGGACAAGGGGCGGTGCAAGGGCGAGTTGACCGACGTCGTCTCCTACTCGGCGCTCAGTGCCTCCGAGTTCACAGTCTCCATCAAATCGCTCAGCCCTGTGTTCCTCCCGTCCATGGCCCATTGGTCCATGGGCACATTGGACAAGAACTCGGTCGACACCGTCGACACCAACCCCATCGGCACCGGATCTTTCACGTTCGTTGAGCATATCCCGGCCGACCGCCTGGTGCTGGAGAAGAACAGGGACTATCACTTCCAGCCACACCTGGGGGTGCGGCCTGACAAGGTCATTATCGTTCCGATCCTAGAGATCGCGACCCGCGTGGCCGCTCTTAAAGCGGGCGAGGTTGATCTCATCCTATTCGTCCCGTACCAGTTCCTGGATGAGATCGCCGCCACTTCTGGACTGCACCTGATCGAGCAGCGGGGCGGGCTGACGGCCGCCTACGACGTCATCGCCTTCGAGGTCCGCGAAGGCCCCTTGAAAGACGTACGGCTCCGGCAGGCGGTGCAGCTGGCGATCGACAAGGAGGCCATCCACCAGGCCAGCTACTTTGGGTACGGGGAGGTCGACTGCAACCTCATCCCCAGCATCCACTGGGCCTACGAGCCCATTGAATGCCCTGCGAGGGATGTCGAGGCGGCCAAGAAGCTGGTGGCCGAGGCCGGTTACCCGAACGGCGTTACCCTCAATGACGTATTTGGCACGGGTGAGGCAGAAGTGGGGACTCACGAGATGGTGAAGCAGCAGCTGGCCGAGGCGAACATCAACCTGAAGCTTCATCCTGTGGAGAGCAACGTATGGGTCGACAGGATCTGGTTTGGGGTGGACGCTCCCGGTAAGAATCTCCCCGGTGGAGTGCACAAGGACTTCGACATGTCCATTTGGGGATATTCGCGCGAGCCGGACCCGGACGGGCTGATGCAAAGCGTGTTGCGGGCCACGGACGCGATGTCCGGATTCAAGGGTAACAACGCGATGCGCTATTATAACCCCGTGGTGGAAGACCTCTTCGACAAGGGGAAATCGACCCTGGACTGGGAGGAGCGCAAGAAGTTCTACACAGAGATCGTCAAGATAGTCGTAGAGGACGTGCCCATCATCAAGCTCCAGACCAAGCCCCTCTTCTCCGCGGCCAACGACCACATCAGGGACGCCTACATCTCGCCCAAGGGGTACTTCAACTACAACGACTACATCTGGCTACCTTAGTGCTGGATCAGACGAGATGCTCGGTAGCACGTGAGACGGCTGGGCTGAACCTTTTGGGGAAGGTTACAAACCTTCCCCAAAAGTGTCTTAATACCCGGAGTGGCCGCGTATCCCGGAAGGGGCTCCTGATCACGGCAACCGGAACCTGCTAGACGAGCGGTGACCCGGAGCGTAGCCCCGCTCTGACTTCCCGGCGACGGGAGCGGAGGTTGCGGGTCTGCTGTGAGTCCGCCGGGCGGCTCCATCCCCGCATAAGGAGTCTGCCATCCAGGCCTACATAGCCCGCCGCCTCCTGCAGGCCGTATTCGTCCTTTTCGCGCTATCGGTCATAATATTCGTCGCCCTGCGTTATGCCCCGGGCGACCCCGCGGTAGCGCGGCTTGGGAGAGAAGCCACAATAGAGGCGCTTCGGCAGGAGCGGGAGGACCTGGGACTCAACAAGCCCATTCCCGTCCAGTACCTCATCTGGCTGCGCGACGTTGCCCGGGGCGACTTTGGGCGCACTGTTTCCCTGACGACCCAGCGGCCCGTAGGCCCATTGGTCCTGGAGAAGCTCAAGCGGACCTTCCCGCTGGTACTGTCATCCTTACTCTTGGCCACTATCATGGCGCTACCGCTGGGGATCATGGCGGGTATTCGCCCCTTTACCTGGACCGACAACGTTCTCACCGCCTTCTCACTGTTTGGGATATCCGCGCCCAGCTTCTGGATCGGCCTGATGCTGATCTTCACTTTCGCAGTGAAGCTGGACTGGGTACCCACTTCCGGCTACGGGCCGATCGGCGGTGGATTCAGCCCCATATACTTCGTCCTACCCACCATCACGCTCAGCATCCAGCTCATGGGCAGTATGACCAGGTTCATGCGCTCAGGGATGCTGGAGGTTATGACAAGCGACTACATCCGGACTGCGCACGCCAAGGGCCTGCACTACTGGACAGTTGTCACGCGCCATGCCCTCAAAAACGCCCTTCTGTCGGTGGTGACCATCTTCGCCCTAGACTTCGGCGGCCTGATGACGGGTTCGCTGATAACCGAGACGGTGTTCCGATGGCCGGGGCTAGGTGGTCTTATGGTGTCGGCCATAGGCGCGCGGGACTACGGTATAGTACAGGCGGTCGTGTTGTTGGCCGGGGTTTTCTACATCTTTGTCAACCTGTCAGCCGACGTCGTCTACGCCTACCTCGATCCAAGGATCCGCTACCAGTGACCACTCCCGATGACAGGACCGGCGTCGTTTCACCGGGGCTGAGGGTCCCGCCGCGGCGAAAGACGCGACTGATGGTGCTGCTGGTGCGTAGCTTTGTGCGGAACCGGATAGCGGTGGCGTCCCTGGGCATCCTAGTCCTGTTCTCGATGGTTGCGATCTTCGCCCCGTGGGTTGCCCCCTACGATCCGCTCCTTCAAAACTACGAGGAGCTCAGGCTTTCACCATCGCTGAAGCATCCCATGGGCACCGACAACATAGGCAGGGATACGTTCAGCCGGGTTGTCTACGGGGCCAGGATCTCGCTGATGGTCGGCTTCCTATCTGTGTGGGGCGGCGGCTCCATAGGAGTCCTCCTGGGAGTGATGGCGGCCTACTACGGCCGGTGGATGGACAGCCTCATCATGCGCACGGCGGATGTCTATTTCGCATTTCCGGGACTGTTGCTCATCCTCATAGTGGTGACGGTCCTGGGCCCGTCGGTCATCAACACCATTTTGGCCATCTCCATCGGCTACATCTTTGGCAACGCACGTCTCGTGCGCGCCAACGCACTGTCCATTCGCGAGCAAGAATACGTCATGGCCGCCCGGTCCATTGGCGCAGGCGACTGGCGCATCATGCTCACAGGCGTGTTGCCCAACGTCGTTTCGACCATCATCGTGGCGTTTTCCCTGGGGATGGGAGGCGCTATCCTCGCAGAGTCGGGGCTTAGCTTCCTGGGCTTGGGGATACGCCCGCCGACTGCGTCCTGGGGCACCATGGCTGCGACTGGACGAACTTTCATAACCCTCGCCTGGTGGATGACCGTCTTCCCTGGCCTGGCTATCTTCCTGGCCGTGGTGTCCTTGAACCTGGTCGGCGACGGTCTCAGGGAGGCCCTGGACCCTAGACAGCGCCGTCGCTGAACGCGTCCTCCACCAACCGTCCCTGGGAAAACGGCCTCTCCGACAGGCAACCCGCCACCCGACCCCATCTCGTAAGGTGCAGCTGCCCTGACGAACGCGCGGCAGCGCGATATAATGGCCGCGCACGGGAGGGAGACGATTGGCAGACGAAGACGGCAGACAGTTCGTAAAGTACAGCTTCTACAGCGTCGACCCCGCATGGCGCAGGCTTCCTGAAATGGAGAGGGCGGAGAGCAAGCGGGAGCTTGCGGCCGTGGTAGAGGAAGCTGCAGCCTACATGTTCGTTCGCAGCTTCAGCCTCGTTGGGCTGCGCGGCGACACCGACTTTCTGCTGTGGCAGGCCGCCGACAGCCTCGAAGATCTCCAGGAAGCCGCCTCCGCCCTATGGCGAACGCGCCTGGGAGCATATCTGACGCAGCCCCACTCCTACCTGGCGATGACCCGCCGCTCCCAGTACGTGGGCAAGCACCGGCACGAGGGCCAGGAGGGAACGCGCGCGCAGCTCAAACCCTCCGAGGACTCCAAGTACTTCATCGTCTACCCGTTCCTGAAAACAAGGGACTGGTACCTGCTCCCGCAGGAGCGGCGCCAGGAGATGATGGGAGAGCACTTCAGGATCGGCCACAAGTACCCATCCGTAAAGATCAACACGAGCTACTCGTTCGGCCTGGACGACCAGGAGTTTGTCGTGGCCTTTGAGACCGATATCCCTAGGGACTTCCTCGATCTCGTCATGGAGCTCAGATCGATCGAGGGCAGCCGGTACACCCTCCGGGACACACCTATCTTCACCTGTATCCGGCGTCCCATCCCAGAGACCCTGGACAGCCTGGGCGGCTAGGCCGGCCCCGGCGGGCATCGACTTGCTAGACACCACAGAAGACACAGTAACGCGCCCGACTGGCGTACCGTGGCGGCCCAGGGACGTCGTCGAGGCGACCGCGGCCGTCTTCGGTGTCCTGATACTCGTCCTGGCGGGCTTCAGGCTCGCCGCCGGGGCCTTCGACGGAATCAACGGCGACGACATCCGCCCGTGGGGCCTTGTCCTCGTCGAGGGACTCATGGTCATAGCGGTATGGACCTTCGCCGTGCGCCGCCGCCGAGCGTCCTGGGCGTCGCTCGGCCTGCGGCCCGTCGGTCCCCGGGCAATGTATCTCCTGCCTCTCGCCGTCGCAATCGTGAGCTTGCTGCTCACGGCCGCGTACACGTCGGCCGCCTCCGGGCTGGGAATCGGTCTGCTGGAGCCCCCGGCCCTCGACAGGGACATTCTCGGGTCGGGCGTGCAGAAAGTCGTCACCGTCATCGCGATAGTCGCATGGGGCCCCTTCGCCGAGGAGCTCTTCTTCCGAGGGTTCATACTGGCCGCGCTCATCGGGCCTCTTGGCCCTCTGCGTGCGGCTGCGGTCAGCTCCGCCCTGTTCGCCGCCGCGCACGTGTCAATTGGGGCGGCTCTTCCAGTTTTCGTGACCGGGATGCTCCTGGCGTGGCTGTACCTCAGGACTCGTTCCATCTGGCCTCCTGTTACCGCCCATGCCCTGCAGAACTTCATCGCCGTCTCAGTGGTCCAGTCACCGTGAAGGGGGATGCCGACTTGCCTAACCGGATAGACACAACGCTGGCGAACGTCAGAGACGCCGGACGAAGCGCCCTCGTCCCTTACGTAACCGTCGGCTATCCCGACATCCCCACTTCCGCAGAGATTGCCGAGGCTGTCCTGGAGTCGGGCGCGGACATGCTCGAGCTCGGCATTCCCTTCAGCGACCCGCTGGCCGAGGGGCCGACCATTCAGAAGAGCAGCTTCCATGCTCTCCAGCAGGGCGTCACCTTGAGCTCCTCCCTGGACGTGCTTCGAGACCTGAGGCAGCGCGGCGTCGACTCGCCCCTGGTATTCATGGGCTACGTCAACCCGTTTCTTGCCTACGGGATGGAGCAGTTCGCCAGGGACGCGGCCACGGCCGGTCTGGACGGCGTAATCGTGCCGGACCTGCCTGCCGAAGAGTCCACGCTGTTCTCGGACATCCTGGAGGACAGTGGCATCTATCTGGTCCCGCTGTTGGCGCCGACCAGCAGCGACAGCCGGATAGAGAGAGCGTGCAGTCGAGCCAGGGGCTTCATATACTGTGTAAGCCTCACAGGAGTCACCGGGGCACGCTCTGAGCTGAGGCACGGCACCGAGTCGATGGTCGAAAGAGTCCGCGGTTTTACGGACCTGCCGTTACTGGTCGGCTTCGGCATATCCCGCCGAGAGCACGTTGAGTCGGTAAGCAGGTTCGCCGACGGCGCCATCGTCGGAAGCGCCCTGATCGACGCCATCGGCAGGGCGCCGGAGGGCGGCGCGGTCGAGGCCGCGAAGAGGCTGGTCAAGGCGCTGCGGCTTCCCGCCGCCGGAGAGTGCGATACATGACAAAGGTACGAGGAATCCGAGGGGCCACCACCGCGGACGAAAACACCCGTGAGTCTATCCTGGAGGCCACGTCCGACCTCCTGGAGCGGCTGATCGAGGCCAACGACATTGAGGCCGACGACGTCGCCGCCGCGGTATTCACGGCGACACAGGACCTGAACGCCGAGTTCCCGGCACAGGCGGCGCGCCGCCTGGGATGGCACTACGTCGCTCTCATGTGCGCCCATGAGTTGGCCGTCCCCGACGCCCCGGCCCGATGCATCCGAGCCCTCATTCTGGTGAACACGACCAAGGCTGCTGACGAGCTGCAGAACGTATACCTCCGGGGGGCCGAGTACCTGAGGTCTCGAGGGGTGCCGAGCCCGTAGAGGGCTGGGCAGGCCCCCAAGGCGTGCGCAAGGTACTTTCGCCGTTCGGATTCGCCACCGGGGCTCCGCGGGCCCCGAGAGTCCTCATCTTCGGCTCCGTAACCCACGTCTGGAGCGACCTCTTCTTCGCGCTCCTCGTCCCGTTGCTCCCCCTGATCAGGTCCGACCTCGGCCTCTCGTACACCGAGACCTTCCTGTTGAGGTCCGTCTTCTCCGGCGCTTCCGCCGTGCTCCAGGTGCCGGTGGGCTTCCTGGCGGGAGCCGCCAGCGAGGTATGGCTGCTCGTCCTGGGAAACGTCTGGGTGGGCGCAGGCCTGATCGCGATGGGACTCTCGCCCGGATTCGCAGTCCTGGTGATCGCAACGCTTGTCGCCGGCCTGGGCGGAGGCGCTCAGCACCCAATCGCCGCCAACATGGTGTCGCGGGCATATGATCGCGGGGCCCGGGCAACGGCGGTCGGGACCGTCAACTTCGCCGGCGACGTGGGCAAGATGCTCGCCCCTCTCGTGGTAGCCGCGGCGGCCCTCGCTTACCTCGACTGGCAGACCACGCTCTGGGTCGTAGGCGCGGCGGGAATCGTCTTCATGGCGGGCGCGTCCCTGTTCAGACGCAGCGTCGACCCCGGCCCGCCCGCCGGGGCTGCAGACCCCGCGCCACGGGAAGGCGCGGGCAACACCCAGGTCGCCGCCTTCGTCAAACTCAGCGTCGTCGGCTTGCTCGACAACGGAACAAGGACCTCTGTCCTCGTCTTTCTGCCTTTCGTCCTCGACGACAAGGGCATGAGTACGGCCGGGATAAGCTCGATGCTCTTCCTGCTGTTCGTCGGCGGCGCTGCCGGCAAGTTCGCCTGCGGCTGGCTGGGCGACCGCTACGGCCTCATCAATGTGACTGTCGCTACAAAGGGCCTCACCGCCGTTCTGATGGCGTTGACGCTGATTTCGCCTGTCTGGGTGATTGTGCCGCTGGCGCTCCTGCTGGGCTTCGCACTCCAGGGCACCTCCTCCGTCCTGTACGCCGCCGTCGCAGATTTCGTCCCGGCCAGACGCCGCGGCCGCCTCTACGGCCTCTACTACACCATCATAGCCGGCGGCAGCATCGCGGCGCCGCTGGCCTACGGCGCAGTCGCCGACCTCGCGAGTCTCCGGGACGCCGTTATCCTCGTCAGTCTCGGAGCGGCCGCCGTGCTGCCGGCTAGCCTGACCCTTCGGCGCCACCTCAGTGCCCCGGGCCAGCCGGCGGGTGGTGCGAGTGACAGTTGACGCTGTGTGAGGCCCGTGCTAGCGTGGAATTCCCTTTGGCCGCCTCCCACGACAACTCAGACACGGCGTATTCAGCCATATGAGAATAGACGATGAGCTCTCCTCCTCCGGGACCGACCGCACCTCGCTGATCACGGTCGGCGTCTTCGACGGCGTACACAGGGGCCACCGTCACCTGATATCCCGGCTGGTCGAAGAGGCCTCGGCGCGGGGAAGCCTCTCCGGAGTCGTCACCTTCCGTACCCACCCTGCGGAGCTGCTCGACCCGGCGTTCCGCCCCCGGTATCTCACCACCCTGCGGGAGCGCGTCCGGCTGCTCCGTGATCTGGGAGTGGACTTCGTCGCCCCCATCACATTCGACCACGACCTCGCGACCCTGCGCGCGCGCGATTTCATGTCGCTTCTCCAGCAGCACCTCAAAGCCGCGGGGATAGTCGCCGGGCCCGACTTCGCCATGGGACACAGGCGAGAAGGCGACGTCGCAACGCTGAAGAACATGGGAAAGGACATGGGGGTCTCCATCACAGTGGTCCAGCTCCTCAGTGACGGCGGCGGCGCGGTCAGGAGCACTGCGATCCGGGAACTGCTCGCAGCCGGAGACGTTGCGGCGGTTAACGGCCTCCTGGGCCGGCGCTTCGTCCTTGAAGGCAAAGTGGTCAGAGGAGCGGGCCGAGGGGGGCCGCTCGGCATCCCGACGGCCAACCTCGACGTACCGGAAGGGATGGCCCTGCCCGGCGACGGCATATACGCCGCCTGGGCACACATCGCGGAGGGGGCGACGGACCCATCGAGGCCCCGCATGGCGGCGACCAGCATAGGGACTCGCCCCACCTTCGGCGCGGGCGAGCGGAGCGTCGAGGCATTCGTCCTGGACTTCGAGGGCGATCTGTACGGACGGGAGGTCCGACTCGAGTTCGTGGAGCGTCTGAGGGACGAGGAGAAGTACGACTCGGTCGAGGCGCTGCTGCAACAGATCGACCTGGACGTGGCCCGGACCAGGGACATACTGGGCCGGGACCGCGACAATGCCCGCGGCTGACACGGCGGCCCCGTCGTTGGGGCGCAACCGGGGTCAGGTACAATGGCGACACGAGGAGGACCGTCCCTGTGAACGATAAAGACTTTCACCGCCTGTTGAGGCGGGGAGTATCCGAAATCATCGTGGAGTCGGAGTTCGTCGAGCTGCTGGAGTCGGGCAGGCCCCTGCGCCTCAAGATCGGTTTTGACCCCAGCGCACCGGACATCCACGTGGGGCACGCCGTGCCGCTGAGAAAGCTGCGCCAGCTCCAGGAGCTCGGACACAAGGTCGTGCTGATCGTGGGAGACTGGACAGCGCAGATCGGCGATCCCAGCGGACGCTCCAAGACCAGGCCCATGCTCACCCACGAGGAGGTCCTGGCGAACGCCGAGACCTACATGGCCCAGTTCTTCAAGATCGTCGACCGCGACAGGACGGAGACCCGTTTCCAGAGCGACTGGTTCGGCCCCTTCACGCTGGCCGACGTGATCCGGCTCACCAGCCGGTTCACCGTGGCCCAGTTCCTCGCCAGGGAGGACTTCGCGAAGCGCCACAAGGCTAACCAGCCAATCGCCATCACAGAGCTGCTATATCCCCTTCTCCAAGCCTACGACTCGATCGCCATCGAGTCCGACGTCGAGTTCGGAGGCACTGATCAGAAGTTCAACCTGCTCGTAGGAAGGGACCTCCAGGAGATGATGGGCAGGCGTCCTCAGCAGTGCTTCATAACGCCCCTCCTCGCGGGCACGGACGGCGTCCAGAAGATGAGCAAGAGCCTCGGCAACTACATCGGCATCGACGAGCCTCCCAGCGAGATATATGGCAAGACGATGTCCCTGCCCGACTCCATGATCATCTCGTACATCGAGAACGTCACCGACGTGCCCGATGAGGAGCTTGACGATATGAAGCGGGCCGTCGCGGATGGGTCCGCGGCCTACATGGATATCAAGAAGCGTCTCGCCCGCGAGCTGGTAGCCCAGTTCCACGGCGCCGGGTCGGCGCGCGATGCGGAGCAGCACTTCGAGCGGACGGTGCAGGGCCGCGAGACCCCGGACGACCTGCCGGTCTTCCATATGCCACCGGCCTCAGAGCTTGCGGGCACGCGGCTCAGCGACATCCTTACAAGGGCCGGCATGGCGACGAGCGCCGGGGAGGCGAAGAGGCTCATCGATCAGGGGGCGGTCAGAATCGACGACAAACCGGTCGAAGCCAACCTGCCGGCCACTGCCCTCCAGCCCGGCTGCGTCATCCGGGCCGGACGCCGCCGGTTCGTCCGGCTCGCCGGCTGAATCCGCGGAGGTTATTCCAGTTATCGAAAGATTGCTTCGCCTGCTGAAACGCGTCCCCACTTTTGTCAACAACATACTGAACGCGGGCCTCCCGTGGCGTCGCGTCCCTCTGTGGCTCCAACACCTGGCGCAAGGTGCGCTTTGGCACAGACTGCTGCGGAAACCTGGGCCAGCCTGGTTGCTGACAGAAGTGACTCGGCCGGCGTGTCCGGCACCCTGCTCCTGAGTGTAGCCTACTCGTACCTCAGAGCCTCCGCCGGGTATACCTTCGATGCCTGGCGTGCCGGAAGGTAGGTCGCCAGCAGGGAGAAGAGGTACGTCACCCCCAGGATGATAATCATCTGCACCCAGGGAATCGCGTATTGAATCGTGTCAACGCCCTGTTCGTCGCGGATGTCGAGGACGGCGTTGTAGGACAGGACGAGCCCCAGGACCGTGCCGATGACGATGCCCAGGATGGCGACGAAGCTCGATTCGATCAGGAAGCTCAGCTGGATCATGCCCCGGCGATATCCGATAGCCCGCAGCATGCCGATCTGCTGACGTCGCTCGACCACCGCCCTCGTGCTCACAACACCAAGCGCGGCGATTCCGACGAACAGGCCGAGCGCCATGAAGCCGGTGAACAGCCGGAAGAAGCCTCGCAGCGCCCCCAGCTGCTCTTCAAGGAATTCCTGCAGCACCACGGTCTGCATTCCGTTCTCGAGGAAGGACCGTTCTATGCTGCGGGCCAGGTCCTTCGACTCTTCCAGGTCCGCCACGCGGAACCGGTATGTTGTGATCGGGACCGGGAATGGGGCGAGCTGGTCGATGGCGTCCTTGGAACCGATGATGCCGAGGCCGAAGCCGGTGTCGTGGACGCGGTCGACAACGCCGATGATCTTCAGGGCTATGACAGTGCGAGTGGTAGGCTCTCGTAGCTCGATCTCGATAGGAGACATCGACTCGTCGTCGTAGCTCACTTCATCGAAGACCCGCCCAACGGGCTGGCCCTGTTCATCCTGTGTGTTGCTGAGCAGCGACCCTCCGATGACTGCGAGGCTGGGATCACTCCGCATCGCTTCGAATACGTCCTCCGGCGTCGTGCCGAATCCGTCGGCGATCAGTTTGAGGTCGTAGTTGCTCGATTCGAGGTACCCGTCGTCTGCCGCAACGAAGCGAATACGTCGCCATTCCTGGTCATCTGCTTCGACCTCGCGGACCTGCATTGGTATGCCGGTATAACCCCCAATGGCCTCGAACCGGGAAATGTCGACGTCCTCGATGTTCTCGATTTCCGAGCGGATATCGTCGATGGGCGTTGCGAAGTTGATGGTGCCCTCGAGGTCCCATCCGCCGGTGGCGATTCGCGTCTCAACGAATTGTGTCCCGAAGGTGTCCGTGAGAACGGACATGATCGTGAGGGTGAAGATGACGAGGGCAAACATTGTCAGGGTCAGCCCGGTGCGGAACTTGGAGCTGAGCGGGTACGCGACGGCGGTAACGAGGACCGGGCGCAGCTGCCGGAGACCTCCGGTGACGACCTGGAGCGCTCGGAGAATCAGATCGGCGTTGTACATGACCGTCCAGACCGCCGCCCCGACCATGGCGATCCCTGACACGAACATGATGTCGAAGTCGCCTCTCAGGTCGTCTGCGACATCACCCAGGAGTCTGTCAATGGTGCCGGGAGGCAGCGCCCAGAAGACCAGGATCGCGATTCCGGTCACCGTGAAGACGGTCCGGTCGCGAAGTGCGGGAGGCATATCGCTCCTGGCGAGTAGGCTCCTCGCAAGCAGTCCCACGCCCGCCAGGAACAGAGACACGCCTCCGCCGAAGGCCGACCACAGCTGGATGAACGGGAGGACCACGGTTGCGCCAATCAGACCGGCGCCGATGAGAACAAGAAGCCATCCCTGCAGCAGGTACGGCCAGATCAACTTGAACAGCTGGATCAATATGTCAGCCACCCAGACGATCACGCTGAGCCATACGAGGGCGAGTATCAGGTGAAGCACCGCCGCGACGAAGTCGCGCTTAACGCGCGCGCGCGCGGCGCGCCAAAGGAAGACCGCCGGCCGGACGACTCCCAGCAGCAACCCGAGCAGCCGCCTCGACAGGCGTGTAGGCGCGGTTGGCACAAGGCTTTCCGGCAGGTTCCTTACCGCCGCCACGATGTTCAGGTGGCTCACGCGATAGGCCGAAATGCCTACTGTCGCAAAGGTTATGATCATCCCCAGGCAGTACGACACCACGATCGTCGGCAGGGTGAAGTGGAGCTTCAGGGTAAAGTCATCGTCAAACGTGGAGAAAACGCTGTTGAGGATGCCCACCATGAAGGCGCTGACGACCAGCCCCAGGACGACCCCGATGGCGGCCGATACGAGAGCGTATGCGGTCCCCTCGAAGACGAACATCTGGATGAGGTTCCGTCGTCTGGCGCCGACCGCGCGTGCCATGCCCATCTCCGACTTTCTGGCGCCGGCCAGAAGGACGAAAATCAGAAAGATCAGAAGGATGCCGCTCGCTATCGAGAATGTGCTGAAGATCAGGAAGAAGGCGCTCACGGCGGTGCCGGCCTGTTCCGCCCCTCGGAGGATGTCGAACTTGATATCCAGGACGTACATCTCAGCCAGTTCCTTGAACAGCGTCGACGCCTCCCGCTGAAGATCGCGCATCTCGTCCGCGTCGAGAATGTTCTGCACGACTTCGGAAAGCTCGACATCGGCCAGCGCGGCGATCAGGTCGTCCGTAAGGTCGGAAGCACGGATCCCGGCTAGGAGGCTGCTCAGCTCATCCTTGCGTTCGGTATCTGCGGTGCCGTCCCGCTCCGCTTCAAGCGCTTTGAGGAAGACATCATCGTTGAGGAGGTCCTTCAGGCGCGAGGCCGTCTCGCGGTCGGTAAACTTGACGCGGAGGTCCTTGGCCACCTCCTCGCTGAGGTCGTTGCCCGACAGCCGATCGCCCCGGTTCGAAATGACGATGGACGTTATCTGTCCCGTTCTTCCAAAAATCTCCTGTGCGCGGTCCAGTGGGATGATCATGGTTGGCCTGATGCCCGCAAAGCCGCCGTCGGCGAGGACTCCCTTCACGACGAACCGGACGGCGCTCTCCTCGACATATACCTCCAGCTCGCCGCCGGCCTGAAGATCGAGCTCACTCGCCGCCTTCTCGTTGATCAAAGCCTCGTTCGGCCCAAGATCCTGCAGGTCGGCGTTGCCTTCCGCTAACAGCGGCAGGCCGCCGAAGCCTCCGAGCGGGGCAGGGTCAATGCCCAGAAGGTTGAGCTGCCCCTCGCTCAGGTCCTCCGCGGGGTTGATCGCGGGCACGTTCTGGGTGAACTGCGGCATGATGCCGTCTATCCGATCGTCGTCGACAAGCTCTCCCCGGACCTGCTCATAGCGCTCCATTGAAATGAACGACTGGCCGAAGCGGTCACCCTCCTGGGCCCGCGCAGAGACGATGAGCTCGTCGATGGTTCCGAGTCCGTTGATCCCGATGTCGCGTATGGAGTACGTCAGCGTGTCGGCGGTGCCGAAGGCGGCGGAAATGATGATCGTGCTGAGCATGATGCCGATGATGATGAGCGCCGTCATGCCCAGTCGACGCGAAATGGGGCGTATTCCCAACTTGAACATAACGGGATTGCGCAGGGCCATTCCGACCACAACCAGCATGGTTGCGACGAAGATTCCCGATAGGACGAACATCAGCACGGGAAGCGGAACGCCGAACAGCTTCTCCATCACTCACCTCGAGGCCGCACGCGCGGCCTGGTTTCGTCTTGCGTGTGACGCCCTCGTCGGACGCAAACGCGCTTAACGGGGCAACTTCGTGGGCTATGGGACAAGGGAGGCCTAAGTCGCTGAAGTGACGGGTTCCTGGGCTCTCTCACCCAGACCGTCGTCGGTCACCAGGCCGTCTCTCATCGTTACGATCCGGTCGGCGATCTCGCCAACCTCGCGCGAGTGCGTAACGATGACGAACGTTTCGCCGCTGTCCTTGTTGAGCCGGATCATCAAGTCCATGATCTCGTGGGCCGTCTCGCTGTCCAGGTCACCCGTGGGTTCGTCCGCCCAGACGATGGCCGGACGGTTGACGAGCGCCCGGGCGATGGTAACCCGCTGGCGCTGACCCCCGGACAGTTCGGCCGGAAGGTGGTCCGCCCGGTCTGCCAGGCCGAGCTGCTCGAGCAGCTCCAGCGAACGTCGCCTCGCCTCCTTCGAGCCAGTGCCCGAAACGAGCAGCGGCATCTCGACGTTCTCCACGGCCGTGAGCACCGGGAGGAGGTTGTATAGCTGAAAGACAAACCCCATGCGCCGTGCACGATAGTCACTGCGGTCGTCGTCGGGTAGATCATGGATGACCTGGTCCTCCACGACCACCGTGCCGGAGTCGATGTCGTCAAGCCCCGAAAGGCAGTTCAGCGTGGTGGTCTTCCCACAACCGCTTGGGCCCATGATCGCGACCATCTCTCCGCGTCTGACCTTGAGGTCGATGCCTCGAAGGGCCGGAACGGTGACCTTTCCGGTGCTGTAGGTCTTATGGACTCCGGTCGCGTCAACGATGTATCCGTTCTTCTCGCTCATCAGGGCATTCTCCCTGTTCTCCACGTAGCCGCTCCTGGGCCCCTAATTGCTGAGATGGGCCGCCCAATATCGTAGCACCTCGCCGAGGTGAACGCATCTTCACACCGGTGGAGGTAACTGTTCAGCCTTCATGGGTCGAATCTTGAGAACCCCCGAATTGTCATTCCGAACGCAGCGCCAGCGAAGTGAGGAATCTACGACCTGCAATCTGGGGGCGGTCGTTTCCTCGATGGCCCAGCGTGTGTCTCAGATTCTTCGTGGCTGCGCTCCTCAGAACTACAACAGGAAAGGACAATTCCTGCATTTCTCACCAACACTGAACTGTTACCGGCGGGGATGCGGATGGGCCGGTCAACGCACGGTCCGAGCTTGACATGCCCGCCCCTGCGTAATACTACTCTCCCGGTCGTGGGCGCGGCGGTACGCGCCGCAGACCGGAGATTGCGATGCGGGGAGCTCTAAGCGGGATACGGGTACTGGAGTTCAGCGAGTACATCGCCGGACCCTTCGCCGGGATGATGCTCGGCGATCTCGGCGCCGACGTGATCAAGATCGAGCCGCCCGGCGGCGAGCCGTGGAGGCACGCCTCTCCCTTCATCCCAAACGAGAGCCGCAACTTCATCTCCCTGAACCGCGGTAAGCGCAGCCTGCCGCTCGACCTCAAGAGGCCGGAGGCCCGTGAGATAGTCTACAGGCTCCTGGAGGACACCGACGTCGTGATCGTGAACGCCCGCCCAGACGTCGCGGCGAGGCTGGGAATCGACTACGAGACCCTGTCCGCGAGAAGGCCCGCCCTCGTCTACTGCGACAATACAGCCTTCGGAAGGACCGGCCCCGACCGACACCGGCCGGGATACGACCTGATCGCTCAGGCGGTGACCGGGCTGATGGCTTCGGAAGCCAAGACCGAGGACGGGCTGCCCCTGCGCATCCAGTCCACACCCGTGGCCGACTTCGCGACAGGCATGGCCATGGCCTGGGGCGTCTGCGCCGCCCTGTACCACCGCGAGAGGACGGGCCGCGGTCAGATGGTAGAGACGACCCTTCTGGGCACGGCCCTGGCGTTTCAAACGATGGTCTTCACGCAGGTGGAGGCTATCGACCAGGGCCCCCGCACGGGCTTTCTGGACACTCTCGACGGCCTGAGAGAGAGAGCGGCTCCTTTCGACGAGATCATCGAGGAGTACCGGCGGCAGCGGTCTCCCTGGAGGGAGCGCGACCCCTTCTATCGCGCCTACCAGGCGAGCGACGGCGTGATCGTCGTGGCATGCCTGAGCCAGCGGCTTCGCTTGCGGCTCCTGGAAGTGCTGGGACTGGAAGACCCGAGGTTCGAGCCCGGCTTCGACCCGGAGACTGCCGACGTCGACGCCCTCGACGTCGACCTGGCGGAGCGGGCGGCCGCGGTCCTTGCGGGCAAGACGGTGGCGAGCTGGCTCGATGTGTTCGACCAGGCGGGCGTGCCTGCCGCGCCCGTAAAGCTCCCCGACGAGCTTCTCTCGGACGACCAGGTGAGGGCCAACGACCTGGTGGTCGAGCTGGAGCACACGCTCGCGGGCCCGGTGAAGATGGTCGGCCCCATACTGAAGATGAGCGACGCGCCCCTATCCGCGGCGAAGGCCTCTCCTGTGTTGGGAGAGGATACGGCAGACATCCTTGGACATCTCGGCTACTCCCCGGATGAAGTCCAGCGGCTCGTCGACGAAGGGATCACGCAGTAAGCCCCGGTTCTTGAAAGCCCAGGAAACTGGCCTATATAATGAACGCACAGTACGGAATGCCAAAACACCGATTGAACCGAAGGAGGCCCCCGAGAGCATGACCTATATCATCGCCGAGCCATGCGTAGACATCCTCGACCGCTCATGCGTGGACGTGTGCCCGGTCGACTGTATCTACGAAGCGCCGGATCACAAGATGCTTCTGATCAGCCCCGAAGAGTGCATCGACTGCGCAGCCTGCGAGCCGGTTTGCCCCGTGGTCGCCATCTTCGCGGAAGAGGACACGCCTCCCGAATGGGACAAGTTCATCACTCTCAACTACGAGTTCTTCGGGCAGTCCAGAGACGACTGACCCGGGCGGCTCCGTCCCTACTCCGGCCCAACAGTTGAATGGCATCGTCCGGCCTCGGTGGAGGCCGGACGACTCCCGTCCGTAGTCGTCGTCCGTCCGCCTGACCGTGTAGTTCATAAGGAGGCCGAGTCCAGTGGTCGCCATAGAGTCAACCCCAGAGTTCGTCTCCGGCGTATATGCAAAGATGGAGTCGGCCCTGCAGGCGCTCCGAGACCGCTTGGACAGGCCGATGGGCCTTGCGGACAAGCTCCTCCTGTCGCACCTGGACGATACCTCCGCCGAGAGCCTGGAGCCCGGCAGCAGCTACCTGATGCTGAGGCCGGACCGGGTCGCGCTCCAGGACGTACTCGGCCAGACCGTGATGCTCCAGTTCATGCAGACCAGGCGGAAGAGCACAGCCGTGCCCACGACGGTCCACTGCGACCACCTGATCCAGGCACGCTCGGAGGGGGGCATCGACCTTCTACAGTCTGTAGAGGAGAACAGCGAGGTCTACGACTTCCTGAAGTCGGCCGCGGCCAAATACGGCGCTGGCTTCTGGGCGCCGGGCGCAGGCATCATCCACCAGGTCATCCTCGAGGAGTACGCGTTCCCCGGGGCTCTCATTATCGGTACCGACTCCCACACCCCCAACGCGGGCGGCCTGGGCGCTTGCGCCGTCGGGGTTGGAGGCGCGGACGCCGTCGAGGTGATGGCGGGGCTTCCCTGGGAGGTCCTGTACCCGCGCCGTGTCGGCGTTCGGCTGACCAGCGAGATGAGCGGATGGACGGCTCCCAAGGACGTCATCCTGTTCCTGGCGGGCGAGCTGACGGTCTCGGGCGGCACCAACTCGATCATCGAGTACTTCGGACCGGGCACCCGCTCCATAAGCTGCACGGGCAAGGCCACCATAACCAACATGGGCGCCGAGCTGGGCGCGACAACCTCCGTTTTCCCGTACGACGAGCGCATGGAGCGTTACCTTCGTGCGACCCGGCGGGGCGCCCTGGCGGACCTGGCGGACAAGCACAAGGGCATCCTGTCAGTGGACAAGGACGTGGAGGCCAACCCTGAGGGCTACTTCGACCGCGTGGTCGAGATCGACCTCTCGAAGCTGGAGCCGCACGTAGTCGGCCCGCACACGCCCGACCGCGCCCGGCCTATTTCCCGGCTCGCGGAAGAGGTCCGCGACGGCGCGAACGCCTTCGTGGACGAGATCGACACGAGCCTCATAGGGAGCTGCACCAACTCGTCGTACGAGGACATGAGCCGCGCCGCCGACATCGCGCGGCAGGCCCGCGCTCACGGGGTCGAAGCAGGTACTCCCCTGATGGTGACGCCGGGCTCAGAGCAGGTCCGCGCGACCATCGAACGCGACGGTCAGATGGACGCGCTCAAGTCCATAGGCGGGACCGTGCTGGCCAACGCCTGCGGGCCCTGCATCGGCCAGTGGCGGCGGGAGAAGGTCCTGGACGGAGTCCCGAACACGATAGTTACGTCCTACAACAGGAACTTCCCTAGGCGCAACGACGGGCGCTCGGAGACCATGAACTTCATCGCAAGCCCGGAGATCATCACCGCGATGTCCCTCGCCGGGCGTCTATCCTTCAACCCACTGGAGGACTCTCTGACCGGGTCGGACGGAGAGCCCTTCACGCTGGCGGCGCCGGGCCCCGCTCCGGAGGTCCCGCCGGAGAGCTTCGAGCGAGGGCGCTCCTTCTTCATCGCTCCCCCGGACGACGGGACCGAAGTCGACGTCGTCGTAGACCCCGACAGCCAGAGGATCCAGCTCATGGAGCCGTGGGCGGCGTGGGACGGCGAGGACTTTCTCGACATGCCGGTGCTGGTCAAGGTGAAGGGCAAGTGCACCACCGACCACATCTCGCCGGCAGGGCCGTGGCTCAGCCTCCGCGGGCACCTCGACAAGTTCAGCGACAACATGTTCATGGGCGCCACGAACGCCTTCACCGGCGAGGCGGGCAAGAGCCGCGACGCTCTCACGGGAGAGGAAGGACTGGCCATCTCGCGCGTCGCCCGACACTACAAGGCAGAGGGCGTCCGGTGGGTGGTCTTCGGCGACGTGAACTACGGAGAAGGCAGCAGCCGGGAGCACGCCGCGCTGTCTCCGAGGCTCCTGGGTGGAGCGGCGATAATCGCGCGAAGCTTCGCGCGAATCCACGAGACCAACCTCAAGAAGCAGGGGCTTCTCCCTCTGACGTTCGGCGACCCGACCGAGTACGAACTGGTCCGCGAGGACGACCGGATCGATCTCGTCGGCCTTGCGGACCTGCAGCCCGGCAGGCCCGTATCCTGCATCGTCCGGCACTCCGACGGGACGAGCGAGGAGCTTGAGCTCAACCACTCATTCGGCGAGTCCCAGATCGAGTGGTTTCGAGCGGGATCAGCCCTGAACCTGTTCCACAGGTAACGCGGAGCGCGCTCCGGCGACCTAAGCCCGCCCAGTCCTAGGTTCCCACCCAGCCTCCCTGGGAGATGTCTATCATCACGCCGTCGGGGCCGGCGTACTTGGTCTCGACGTTGCGGCCCCCGTGGCCGGAGCCCATCGCCGAGTGCAGCGCGTTGTTGACGTCGTCCATGGCAGGGGCGTTCGATTTCCGGAGCACCGCGTCGGTCGCGGCCGCATCCTGCACCTGGAAGCCGATGTGGTGGAGACCGGAATAGCCTGGAGCAAACCCCTCCCCTGCCACCACCTCGTTCTTGAAGTGAAGGACCGCAATGTTGATGTTTCCGTCGGTCAGGTAGTACCCCTCGGCATTGCTGTTGTCCACCCTGCCTACTTCATCCAACTCGAAGACTGTCTTATAGAACTCCGCCACCGAGTCCGGGTCCTGCGTAGCGATGGCGATATGCTTCAGCTTGGCCATATCACTCCCTCATACCTTCTCGACTGGGTTGACCGACGAGTGCCTAACGATACATCTTTCCCGGGGACGCCTCAATACCGGATCGATGGAATCGCAGCGCCTGTCCCCTGACAACAAGACTCAGGTTGTTCGAGCGTCCGTCGCCTTACGCTCCACGTAGCGGAGCGCCGCGCGGGTGAGCAGTGCCGAACGCGACTGCCCCTCCCGATCCGCCGCCTTGTCAACGACGGCCAACACGCGGGCCGGCATTGTGATGTTGATTCGTATCGTCTTGTCGGAGAGCTTCGAGACATCCGTATCAACAAGCGCCCAGATCCCGTCCGCATAGTCTTCGTTGGCTTGGTGGGCCTGGAGCGGCTTCCTCTCTGGGATAGGCTCGCCATCCATGAGCAAGCCCTCGATATGGCAGGCGATTGCTTCATGAGCGGACTCAATGGCTTCCTCGAGCCCGTCTCCATCCGAGAAGCATCCGGGCAGGTCTGGCACTGTCACCCCGTACCCACTTGCTTCGTAGCCATCGATCACGATGGGGATTTGCATCATCGTTACTCCCATTCCCAACTTGCCGATTGTAGCTGTTAAAAACTTGGTGATACAGGAATCGCCCTCTCCGGTTGTCGTTCTTCGTCGCTGCGCTCCTCAGAATCCAAAATCCTTGCGCACACCCCGGGCCGTCGAGGAATGGACCGCCCCCAATCGCAGGCCTTAGATTCCTCACTCCGCTAGCGCTGCCTTCGGAATGACAATTCGGGAGGCCTTCAAGGTTCACTTCAGCACGCCTGAACAGTTACAGCCTCTTGTTCCCTAGCTCATCTCGCCGGGCGCCGACCGTGAATACTCTTCCACCCGCTTGCGCAGGGCCGCGTGACGCTCGTTCGAGAGATCGGGATCGGAATCGAGTATCCGCGACGCCTCCCTGCGGGCCAGCGACAGGATATCCTGATCGGTGATGCGCGCGACACTCAGCTCCGAGAGCCCGCTCTGGCGAGTACCGAGGTATTCGCCAGACCCCCTGAGCCTCAGGTCCTCCTCGGCAAGCTGGAAGCCGTCCTGAATGCGCTCCACTGTGCGCACCCGCTCGCGGGCCTCGTGGCCGGCGTCTCCCGTCAGCAGCAGGCAGAAGCTCTCATGCTCCCCCCTGCCCACCCGGCCTCGGAACTGGTGAAGCTGGGACAGGCCGAACCGCTCCGCGCCGTCGATCAGCATCACGGTAGCGTTGGGCACGTCGATGCCGACCTCTATCACCGATGTGGAGATGAGGATGTCAAGGTCGCCTTTCTTGAACTCTTCCATCACCTGCTCCTTCTCGACCAGCGCCATGCGGCCGTGGAGCAGGCCCAGCTTGAGCTCCTGGAACACCTCTGTCGATAGCCGCTCGTACTCCACCGTGGCGGCCCTCGCCTGCACTACCTCCGACTCCTCGATGAGCGGGCACACGATGAATGCCTGCCGCCCCTGCCCGACCTGCTTGCGGACGAAGTTGTACGCCACCTCGCGGCGGTCGGGGCCCAGCCACCTGGTCCGTATCGCCCGGCGGCCAGGCGGCAGCTCGTCGATCACGGACATGTCCAGATCGCCGTACAGAGTGAGCGCGAGCGAGCGGGGGATGGGCGTTGCCGACATGGCAAGCAGGTGCGGCCTGACACCCTTCTCGCGCAGGTCGGCGCGCTGCATGACGCCGAACCTGTGCTGCTCGTCAACGACCACGAGCGCGAGTGACGGGAACTGTACGGACGATTGGATGATCGCATGGGTCCCTATAAGCACGTCCACGGCGCCCCCGGAGACCAGCGCGTGCATATCGTCCTTGCGCCTCTTCGTCATGCTGCCCAGGAGCAGGCCGACCGTGACCCGTCGGCGGCTGGCTCCTACCTCCAACGACACAAGGTGGCTGCCATGGGAGTCCGTGTGCAAGCCGGATAGCAGCCCTGTGATCGTGGAGAAGTGCTGTTCGGCAAGTATCTCGGTCGGGGCCATCAGCGCCCCCTGGTGGCCGTTCACGGCCGCGAGCAGTAGGGCCGCCGCCGCCACGACGGTCTTGCCGCTGCCCACCTCGCCCTGGAGCAGGCGCGCCATTGGCCGGTCCGATCTCACGTCGTGCAGTATCTCTCCGAGGACTCTGTTCTGGGCCGTCGTAAGCTGGAACGGGAGGGTCTCGGCGAGGATGTCCATCACGTCCTCTACGTCGGACAGCGGCACTCCCTCCCCTTCCTCACGCCAGTCGCGCCGTCTTTGCAGGACGGCGTGCTGGAGAAGGAACAGCTCGTCGAACGCAAGCCGCCGCCGCGCCGCTATCCGGTCGGCCTCGGAGTCCGGGTAGTGCATCTGCTCGACAGCGCTGAGTAGTCCAAGCAGCCCGGTCCGGTGCAGGAGGTCGTCGGGCAGGAACTCTTCGATCTGCGAAAGGCAGGCGTCGAGGGCGCGCTTTACCAGCCCCCGTAGCGTCCTCTGCGGGAGGTCTTCTGTGGACGGATAGACTGGCACGAGGCGGCCCGTGTGCGTCGTCTCGTCCCGGCCCTCCAGCAGCTCGTACTCCGGCGACTGAAAGGACAGCTGCCCCCTGAACACGCCCACCTGGCCGCTGAGAGACACCAGCGCGCCGGGCCGGAGGGACTTGGCCACATAGGGGTTGTTGAACCAGAAGGCGCGAACATTGCCCGTGTCGTCGCCCAGCACCGCCTCCGATGCTCTCCGCCGCGGCCCGGTGTTTCTCTCCGACGACTCCCAGACGGTCGCCACGACCGTCCTGTCTTTGCCGGGCTGAAGCTCCGCTATCTTGGCGACATCGGTGAAGTCGTTGTGGCGGTGAGGGAACAGGTAGACGAGGTCGCGGACTCTCTCAACGCCGAGCTTCTTGAGCTTGGACAGGTTGCGGCTGCCGACGCCTTTGACGCGGGTGACTTTGTCGTCCAGCGCCAGCGGCTGCGTCCGCGAACGTGTGCGAGCCGGGGCCGTCCGGCGGCTGGTTGCTGGCGCGCCTTTCTCAGGCACTGCGGCCTTCTCCAGCCTGCGGAGGGCGGCGGCGGTCCACTTCTCGCGCTGCTCTTGTGTGAGGGCGGCGTAGGACTTTATCGGCCCGAGAAGAGGGACCAGCTCCTCCTCGGCCTGTCGGAGGAAGCTGTCCAGCCCCCCGAAGACCGCAGAGTCCCGGAAACCGGTGGCCTGCTCCCGCAGGAGAATCTTGACCAGCGATTCGACCTTGGAGTTGTCGGAGTTGTCGCGCGGCATTCAGTCTAGAGCGGTCCACCAAACTGGAACGGGGCGAGTCACCACGAACAGCTTTTAGACCTCCGTGTTATCGCAGAACATGACCACGGCTTGACGGATGGACAGGTCGGCCAGCATGGCCCCGCTCCGCTGTGTGTGATGTGGACGACAAGATAGCTCACGCGTACCCACTTTTGACTTCCGGGTATCGAGTACGCGGCCCGGGGTTCGCAGCCTTAGCCGAAAACTGCTGAAACTGTCCACTTCGTACAATCTCATAGCTGGAGGCTCCGACTCGGACGTCAGATACCGGACACTTACTGGGCACAAACTGAACAGAATCTGGACACTTCCTGAACATTTACTGGACAGTCCGAGAGGCTGGCTCCCGTATGGAGTACGGATCGGGCTCTGCACTGCAATGCTGGAAGGGGATCGGGACATAAGAACATTATGCGGACAGGCGTTCTGTTTGTCAAGACCGAAGACCCGTGTTGTCAGGGCAATCGCATTTAGGCCACTTTGACGGAAGACGGAAGCCTCGCCGCGCAAAATCGGACTCCCAGGGTGACAGAGTTTGTTGAATTCGGGCGTCGGATCCCCACTCTCGCAGGGAGGATAGGCCATTGCAATCTAAATGCGATTGCCCTGCCCGTGTTGTTAGGATTGGCCCTTACAAAGTGGGTACGCGTGAGACAAGATAGCACTTGACAAGGCTCTAATCCATTGCTAGACACATGTCTTCCACAAAGGTCTACCTTGAGGTACCGGCCGCCATCGTCGGAGTCGCTCTACCCGTGGAGTGGACTGACGATTCATCCCAGCACAACAAGCTAATCCAGGGGAGACTCCACTTCTTCGCACTCTCGACAGCCCTGCACGAGCTCGGTCACGCCCTCGGACTGGACGACCTGTACGGCGACGGGTACGGAGATGTCTACGATGACTATCTGATGGGTTCCCCCGGCGTGCTTACAGTGGTCCCCGCGACGGACCTGAGCTACCTCAAGCAGGTCTACCGGCATCACGGCGGCATACCCCACTAGGCCACAAGGAGAGAACCATGCTCACCAGAATAGTCCCGGCCCTTCTCGTCCTGTTGGCCCTCGCCTGCTCGCCCGACTCTGAGGTCGTTAAAGAATCTGGAGGGCCAGCCGATGCGCGGCTCTACCTCGGCAAGGACCTCCTTGAGAAGCGGATCATCGAGGCCGATGTCATCGCCAGGGTGTCGAAGCTCCCCCACAAGGTCGTGGGGACCCAGTACCCCGGCGAGACCGACTACATCCCGGCAATCAAGTTCACCTTCCGAGTCCACGAGTACCTCAAGGGCTCTGGCCGAAACCAGCTCGTCGCATACGCATATGGCGACCACAACTACTACCACCTCGAGGAGAGCTCCGCGAGGGAGGCGAAGGACAAGTGGGGCGACTGGATACGGGGCTACCGCGATGGCCGCTTCGACGACAGGGAGGCCATAGTCTTCCTGAAACGGCCAGTGGCCGACGGCCCTTACCAGATCGGTAATCTCGGCGAGTACGAAGACCTCGACGGACGGACAGTCACCCGCAGGGTCACGGTCGCCGATGAGGAGAGCCAGGTCTGGCTGCCCGCTGAGGCGTCTTCATCGTCGTGGCTCCGCGGCCCCAACCAGCGTTTCCTCACGGAGGACGTGACCAGTGGCGGCGGGAGCGGTGGAGCGCGCTCCGGGTCTTCGTCCATCAGCAGGTCAGAGCTCGGCAACCTGATAGCGTCCGTCCAGGCCGAGCTTGACGCCAACCCTTCGGACGCGTACCGAGAGTGCCTGATCGACAAGTACGTGACCATCGCCAAGCTGCGATACTACAAGCAGGAGCAGGACTTTCAGGCGAGAGAGGAGTTCGAGATTGCTGCCGGTCTGCCAGCCGATACCCAGGTGGGGGACATCGGAGCCAGTGACTATTTCACCATCGGGCGCGAGTGGCTCGTTGGCCGGGACAAGGACCTGTTCACCGCGAGGAGCTCCGTCATATACACGACCCGCTCACTGGCGGCGGGCGAGTATCGCTTCTACTACAACTTCCTGAAAGCCGGGGCAGTCGACTGCGGCGTTAGCAGCGAGCAGGAGAAAGAGCTCAAGGTGATAGTCACGGTCCAGTAGCCGTCCGGCTCACCGCGTGGTGGGGGCCCGCATCCAACCTCCGTTGGTTCCACCCAATCAGTTCCTTCGGTCGCGAGCCCCCGCCCTACCCCGTCGTTTCAGGTTACAACAACCCGACATCGCGGTAGGGTCCTGTACGACCGACACCCGCTTCGGTCAAGCCGCCGCCGCTCCTCTCTCGCCTCTTTTCCTGAGCGAGACTGTGTGAGCTTAAGCAAGGAGCGTCTTCGCGACACCTTGTCGTTCACTTCTCAGGTACGGTGGCCTGTCCCACAGTAGCCGAGTCGGGACGCCATCTACTGGCTGTGAGCCACGCTATCACCGACTCGTGGGCCTTCTCGCCGACACGGAGTTCACCCTCGTACCCGCCAGCACAGACCAGGCCAGGTTACTGCGCGACGCGATTGACTCCGCTAAGCAGAAATGGAACTCTGTAAGCCTCTGGAACGTCTAGATACACGAGATCGGAGCTGACGGCTGCTCGTCGAATGTGGACCGTAGGCAAATCAGGGTAGACCCACAAGGAGAGAGCCATGATCACCAGAATAGTCCTGCCCGTTCTCGTCCTGTTGGCCCTCGCGTGCTCCGGCAACACGGACGCAAGCGCTCTTGCCAACCCTACGAGTGAGCCCACCGTTGCCCCTGAGCCCACGGAGACCATAAGAGAGTCGGATGTGGTGCGCGACAGGCACGGCAACGTCCGGCTCTACCTCGGCAAGGACATACTGGAGAAGCGCATCATCGAGGCCGATATCATCGCCAGGGTGTCGAAGGCTTCTCATAAAGTCGTGGGCGTCCAGTACCCCGGCCAGACCGACTACATCCCGGCCATAAAGTTCACCTTCCGCGTGCACGAGTACCTCAAGGGCTCCGGCGGCAGCCAGCTCGTCGCCTACGCCTATGGCGAGCACCACTACTTCGACCTCGAGGAGAGCTCCGCGAGGGAAGCCAAGGATAAGTGGGGTGACTGGATACGCGGCTACCGTGACGGTCGCTTCGACAACAGAGAGGCCATCGTCTTTCTGAGACGGCCAGTGGCCGACGGCCCGTACCAGATCGGTAATCTCGGCGAGTACGAAGAACTCCGCGGAACCACGATCACCCGCAGGGTCACGGTCGCCGATGAGGAGAGCCAGGTGTGGCTGCCCGCTGAGGCGTCTTCATCGTCGTGGCTCCGTGGCCCCAACCAGCGCTTCCTCACGGAGGACGTGACCAGTGGCGGCGGGAGCGGTGGAGCGCGTTCCGGGTCTTCGTCCATCGGCAGGTCGGAGCTCGGCAACCTGATAGCGTCCATCACGGCCGACCTGGTCGCCAACCCTTCGGACGCATACCGACAGTGCCTGATCGACAAGTACACAGCCATCGGCAGAATCCGGGACCAGATGGAGAGGGGCGTTCGGTGGACGAAGGAATTCGAGATCGCGGCCGGTCTGCCCGCCAACACCCAGGTGGGAGATACCGGATTCAGCAAACACTTCACCATCGGGCGCGAGTGGCTCGTTGGCAGGGACAAGGACCTGTTCACGGCGAGGAGCTCCGTCATATACACAACCCGTTCGCTGGCGGCGGGCGAGTATCGCTTCTTCTACAACTTCCTGAGAGCCGGGGCAGTCGACTGCGGCGTTAGCAGCGAGCAGGAGAAAGAGCTCAAGGTGATAGTCACGGTCCAGTAGCCGTCCGGCTCACCGCGTGGTGGGGGCCCGCATCCAACCTCCGTTGGTTCCACTCAATCAGTTCCTTCGGTCGCGAGCCCCCGCCCTACCCCGTCGTTTCAGGTTACAACAACCCGACATCGCGGTAGGGTCCTGTCTACTCGGCAGAGGACCGCAGCATCGCTATGCCCAGCGCGCCGGGTCCGGCGTGTGAGCCCACGGCCGGGCCTACCCTGGAAATGAGGGGCTCGCGGCCGGACGGCACAAGGTCTCTTATCCGGGCCGCCAGGCCTTCGGCTTCCTGGGGCGTGGTCGTCTGTACGATTCCGATCTCGTCCGCGGGGGCGAACTCCCTCGCGAAGCCCAGGAGGCGCTCTATTCCCGCCTTGCGAGACCTCGCCTTTGCCAGCTCGTGGACCTCCCCGTCCTTGAGAATGATCATCGGACGAATGCGAAGGAGGCCGCCCAGAAGGGCCCCGGCCTTTCCGATGCGTCCGCCCTTCTCCAGGTACTCGAGGGTATCCATCAGGACGAAGAACTCCGCGCGCGCCGCCGCCTCCTCGGCCGCCCTCGCGACCGTTTCGACGTCCCTGCCGTCTCGCGCGGCCCTGGCCGCCTCTATAGCGATCAGTCCGGCGCCGAGTGACGCCTGTAGAGTATCCACCACGCGGATGGGGCAATCGACTTCGGCCTCGGAGGCCGCCTGGGTCGCCGAGTTGATGGTGCCGCTGATCCTGGAGGATATGTGCACGGAGACGATCCCGTCACTGCCGGGGCCGATCTCCTCGTAGAGCTGCTTGAAGTCCCCGACCGACGGCTGGGACGTCTTCGGGAAGTCGGGGCCGTTGAGCAGCCGATCGTAGAACTGTTCGGTCGTGAGTTCGACGCCGTCCTTCAGGTCCTCGGTGCCGAAGGTTATGTAGCACGGTATGACTGCAATGCCGAGGCTTTCGACCTGGTCCGGCGGCAGGTCCGTGGCGCTGTCTGCGACTACCTTGACGGGCATAGTTACCTCCCTACTCTATTGAAACGATGTATTGGTACCCGTGCTGGCCCCCCCTGACCAGCTCGACCTCCGCGCCGGGGAACTGTTCCTCTACTGTGTCCAGCGCGGCGGCCGCGTCTTCGGAGGATACCGGCGCGCCCCAGTAGATCGTCACGAGGTCATCGCTCGATACCTCGGAGACACGAAGCAGAGAAGCCAGCACATCAGCCGGGTCGCCCCCGGAAGCGACGAGCCGCCGGTTGAGGAGGCCGATCACCTCTCCCTTGGCAACGCTCCGTCCATCGACCCTCGCGTCGCGCTCGGCGAGGCACACCTCCCCGGTCCTGACGGCGGCTATGGCACTCTCCATTTCACCTACATTCTGATCGACGCTTCGCCCATCAACGAAGGCCAGAAGCGCTGCGATGCCCTGCGGCATGGTCTTCGCCGGAACGATTCTCACTCTGCCGCCGCTCAGCTCGGCCACTTGGGCCGCCGCTGGCACGACGTTTGGATGGTTGGGCAGTAATATGACCGACTCGGAATCGACGGCATCTATGGCCTGCGATAGCTCGCGGACACTGGGATTCTCGACGCCGCTTTGGGCCAGGACTTCGGCGGCCCCGAGCTCCCTGAAGACCTCCTGGTTTCCGTCACCCCATGCCACAGCAACGACCGCCACGTCCTGGACCCCGTCTTCCTGTCCCGAGGCCGCGCGGCGGTCCGAAGAGAACTGCCGGTGCTGCTCGTCCATGTCGGCCACGTTCACCTGGCTGACCGCGCCCATGGTCCCGGCGATCTCTACGATATGGTCGGGATCGCTCGCGTGAACGTGGACCCTGAGGACCGTTTCAGTACCGATGACGACGGCGGACGAGGCGGACTCGGACATCCGGCCCTTGACTTCGTCGGCATCGAGCCCCACACCCTCCAGCACGAACTGTGTGCAGTATCCGTAGAGCTCGTCAGAAGCTGTATCGAGGAACTCCTGGGACACCGCACCGGAGGCAGAGTCGACGCCGACGGGGTCCGGGACTGGTATATCCTCGATCGCAGGCTCCCCGCCAGCGAGGTGTCGCCGCATCCCTTCGAGAATCACGAGAAGTCCCTGACCCCCCGCGTCGACGACACCGGCATCCCTCAGCACCTGAAGCTGCCCCGGGGTCATCGCGACGGCTTCCCTGGCAGCTTCGCACGCGGCCTCGACCACGTCGAGCACGGCGCCCTCAGCCGCGGCCTCGGAAGGACCTACGGTCGCCCCGATCACCGTAAGCATCGTGCCTTCGACGGGCTGGCCAACTGCCTTGTAGGCGAGGGCTTTTGCACGGCCAAGCGCATGGGCAAGATCGAAAGCGCTCAGATCGAGCTGCCCTTCCAGTTGTAGGGCGAGGCCCTTGAAGACTTGGGAGAGGATCACGCCGCTGTTGCCTCGGGCGCCCATCAGGGCCCCGTGGGACATGGCTGCGGAAACCTCGCCCGCCGTCCCCGCCCCGACCTTCTCCGCCTCTTCCACCACCTCGCGGAGAGTGAGGAACATGTTCGTCCCCGTATCTCCGTCAGGGACAGGAAAGACGTTCAGGGCGTTGATCGTCTCGATGTTGCGCTCGAACAACCGCGCCGCAAGAGACAACATGGCCAGCAGCTCGGCCCCATCGACGCTGTTCGACTGGGTCGTGGCTTGATTGGCGCCTGGCGTGGTCATTGATGAATCAGGAGCGGTGTGCTATCTTTGTTATCAAATTCACGCACTCGAAAGCTGCGACCTAGAGCCGTGACCGGCGCATTGCGTCTACGCCCTGCGCAGGCATTGGGTGCCACAGGATTCTACGCGAACCTCCTGTCAGGGTCAAAGGTGAACAATGGCAAGGTGTCAGGTTTGTCTCAAGTCTGGCCAGTCCGGCAACAACGTCAGCCACTCGAAGCGGCGCACACGCACCAGACGGCATGCCAACGTTCAGCGAGCGACTCTCGTGGAGAAGGGCGTGGCCCGCAAAGTCAGCATCTGCACCAGATGCCTGCGAAGCCACTACCGGGTGATCGCGAAGGGCTAGACGCCCAGCGCCTCAGCCCAGCCGCTCCGTCCCGGCGCAGTGGCGCTGAGAGGAGTTGAGCAACTCCGCCATGGAAGGGATCCGGTGAGGGCCTTGCACATCCTCCTGGTCGGACTGAATCACAAGACCGCACCACTCGAGATTCGCGAGCAGCTAGCCTTTCCGCGAGAGCGGCTCGACGAAGCCCTGCCGGAGCTGCAGGCGCGACTGGGCGAAGCGGCGATACTCTCCACCTGCAACCGTACCGAGATATACGGCGCGACCAGCGATCCCGAAGGGGCCGCCGAGCAGGCGGTGAGCTTCCTGGAAAGCCGCGCCGGCCCTCCCCTCGCAGAAATCTCCCCTTACCTGTACCAGCGCACCGGCGCCGACGCGGTCCGTCACCTGTTCAGGGTCGCCTGCGGCATAGATTCGATGATGGTGGGGGAAGCCCAGATTCTTGGGCAGGTACGAGATTCCCTGGCGGCCGCTTCAGCCTCTCGGACCGCCGACGTTCCGCTGGTCGGGCTCTTTCACGCGGCAGTCCGCACAGGGCGGCGCGCCCGCGAGGAAACGCAGGTGGGGCGCAATACGCTTTCCATCAGCTACGCGGGTGTACAGCTCGCCGAGCAAGTGCTGGGAACGCTTCGGGGTCTGCGCGCCCTCCTCATAGGTGCGGGAGAGGCGGGCCAGCTCGTCGCCAGGGCCCTGCGCACCGCTGGGCTGGCCGATCTGACTCTTGCCAACCGGACCCTCGAGCGGGGACAGGACCTGGCAGAGAGCCTGGGCGGCAGGTCCGTCCCATTCTCCGAGATCGGCTCGGCTCTCTCGGAGTCGGACATCGTAATAGCGGCCACCGACGCTCCCGACTTCGTCATGGCAAGGGAGATGGTCGCCCAAGCGACCGCCGGCCGCCAGCGCGACCTGTTCCTCTTCGACCTCGCCGTCCCGCGCGACATCGATCCCGAAGCTAAGCACGTAAACGGCGTGCAGCTCTTCAACATCGACGACCTGTCGGCAATAGCCGACGAGAACCTGGAACGGCGCCAGTCGGCCGTGCTGGAGGTCGAAGAGATCGTTGAGAATGAGCTGGCCCGGTTCATGGCCTGGTGGGACACCCTGGGAACGGCCCCAGTGGTCAGAGACCTTCGCCAGCAGGCGGAGGAGATCCGCACTCGCGAGCTGGCCAGGGCCATGCAGCGCCTGCCTCACCTGGGCGACGACGACCGGCGAGTGATCGACTCGCTCACGCAGTCCATAGTAAACTCACTGCTCCACGACCCCACGTCGTTCATCAAGCAGCAGGCCGACATGTCGCAGATAGACACCGTGAAGGACCTGTTCCGGCTCTGGGAGGACTCCCCGAGCAGCCCGACCGATCCTAGGAGGGACCCAGGACAAGATGGCTGATTACTCAAAGAGCGAGTCCCTCGACTGGGCGCGGGAGACGCTGCGAGGCCAGTGGACCACGCTGATGACTCCGTTTACGGAGTCTGACGAGCTGGACGAAGACGGCCTCCGCCGCAACATCCGCCACATACGGTCGCTGGGCACCCGCGGTGGCGGCTGTACCTGGGGCATGGGCGAGTTCTGGAGCCTCACCCGCGAGGAGCGGACCCACGTCTACGAAGTGGTAGCCGACGAGGCCGCCGGCGAGTGGCCTATCGCCGCGCACGTGACCCACACGTCGGCGCGCGAAACACGGGTCCTGGCCGAGCACGCCGAGGGTGCCGGGTTCGACCTGCTGATCGTTGCCGCTCCATACTTCGTCACCAAGACGGAGCAGCAGGTGGTGGACTACGTCAGGTCGCTCGCCGACGCCACGCCGCTTGCGGTCATGTTCTACAACTCCCCGCAGTTCGGGATCGTCATGAGCGCGCAGGGACTGGCCGATATCTGCGCTATCCCCAACGTCGTAGGGGTGAAGGAAGCCAGCTTCAACCCGGAGTTGTCCATAGAGGCGCACCTGCGTCTCGGCCGCGAGGCAATCATAAGCACGCCGGACGAGTGGGTGCTCTTCAAGGGCAAAGAGCTCGGCTTCGAGCAGCAGGTCATGTTCGCCAACACCTCGGACTGGCGCTTCGATTCCCCGGGCGCCGCCCACTACGTCAACTTCATAGACAGGGCAACGACGGGCGACCTCGACAAGGCCTACTACGATGAGCACATCCGGCCGATAAAGCAGGTCTCGGATGTGTGGTGGAAGCGCACCGTGCAGAAGCTCAACGGCTCCCTGCCGGTGCCCATGGTCAAGCACTGGAGCGAGCTGATGGGCATGGCCGGTGGACACGTCAGGCAGCCCCTGATGGACCTCTCGGACGACGAGAAGTCCGAGCTTGCGCGGGACATCGCGTCGATCAGACAACCGAATGAAACCCAATAGCGAGGTAGACTCATGATCCTGATGGTGAGCGTGCAGAACCTCGAGGAAGCAATGGAGGCCCTTCGCGGCGGCGCCGATATCGTCGACGTGAAGAACCTGCAGGAGGCCCTGGTCGGCTCGGCCCACCCCAAGGTTGTAGGCCAGGTCCGAGAAGCCGTCCCGGACGACATACACGCCAGCGTTACCCTAGGCGTGGTCCCCAACCAGGTCGGCACCGTGGCAATGGCGGCCTACGCGGCGGGAGCGCTCAACGCCACGTCGGTAAAGGTCGGCTTCATGCAGACCGAGTACGACCTGGCCGTCGAGATTCTCCTGGCATGCCGGGAGGCGCTCGACGGTACCGAGACAAAGCTGATCGGCTCCCTCTTCGCCGACAACCCCCTCTACGACGGCCTGGACCCGCACCAGATGATGAGGCTCGCCCGCGATGGCAAATGCGACGGCTTCCTGATCGACACCCTGACGAAGGACGGCAGAAACCTCTTTGACTTCATCTCGGAGTCGGACCTGAGACGAATGGTCTTCGAAGGGAAAGAGCTCGGCATGAGCACGGCCCTCTCCGGCCACCTAAGAATCGACGACCTCGACGAGCTGGCCCGGATTAACCCCGACATCGTCGGCGTCAGAGGCGCCGTATGCCGGCAGGGCGACCGGGGCGGCAGCGTACACTGGGAGGCCGTCGAGGAGTTCAAGCGGCAGCTCGACCTGCGCAGGAGCGGGGAGATCGACGTCTACTCCCAGCCCGCCGCCGCGTCGAACGGCGCATCGGCAGCCAACGACTGGATTGTGATCGACGGCACCGGTAAGTCCTGCGCGGGGATAATCGCGGCTCTCAGCGAGCGGGTGCAGCGTGGCGAGGACTCCTTCATCGAGGTGATCATCCCCGACGTGCTCAACACCTACGACGTGGTCGTCTGGGCCGAGAAGGGCAACCACAGCATCCTCACCAAGCGCCGCGACCCCTCCGGCTCGACCCGAATCCTCATCAAGCCGTAGCCTCCCCCACTCCCGAAGATCGGGAGCCTCCTGGACGCGGCCTGGGCCTCCACTCCGGCCCGCTGCGGGACTACGGGTTTTGCCGGATTGAGGTGACGCCTTTCTCTTTGCGGCCTGTTCTACCCCATGCTACGATTGAACTGACTAACCCACGGGTGAGTGCCGTTGGACACAGCCGAAATAATTGCCATGATCAGGGACATCGCCTTCCTGGTGATGCTCGTCATAACGACGCTGGCCGTTATCATCATCTACTTCAAGCTTTCCAGCGTCCTGAACTCGGCGAAGCGGACACTGGAAAGCGTCGAAGGCATCGTCTCCACCGTGTCGGAGAAACTCGTGGCCCCTGCGGCGGCCGGTTCGGGCCTGGTGTTCGGATTAGGGAAGTTGGCCGCGTTTCTGTTCAGGTCGCGCAAATCGAAAAAAGATCAAGACTAGACGAGGAGAGGAAAGATATGGCTAACAACGATAAGGGCGGAGGATTCTCGGTAGGTTTTCTTGTCGGAGGCATCATCGGGGTAGTGGTGGGTATACTGATCGCACCGAAGTCCGGCGCCGAGACACGCGCGGAGCTCGTCGCACGCAATGAGGCCTGGAGGATGCGGGCAGAGGAGCTCGCCGCGACCCTTCGCGAGCGCGCCGCTCCCACCATCGACTCTGTCAAAGAGCGAATGGCCCCGGCGATGGACAGCGTGAGGGAGCGGATGGCCCCGGTCGTCGACCAGGTCAGTGCGCGGATGAACCGCGGAGCGGCCGCAGAGCCGGAGTCCGCCGCAGTCGCCTCCACCGACGAGAAGGAGTCCAGAGCCTAGCTAGATACGAGGCGGTCACCCCCGGATGTAGACCACTTGGGTCCGTGCGGTGGCTTGCGCGGTCTAAGATGGGTTCGTCGGGTACGAGCCGAGTATCTTGAGCATGGATACCTGACGCCGAATGGCCTCCAGGGCCGCTCTCAGCGTAGTTTCCTCGCGGTGGCCCTCCATGTCCACCAGAAAGATGTACTGGCCCAGGCTCTGGCGTCTGGGCCGGGACTCGATCTTCGTCATGTTGATGCGCTGTCTGGCGAACACTTCCAGCACGGAGAAGAGCTGGCCCGGGACGTTCTCATCGAAGTTGAAGCATATCGAGGTCTTGTCCGTGCCGGTGGGCGGGTGGTCCCCGGTGGCTAGGACGACGAAACGCGTCGTGTTCTTGGGATTGTCTTGGATGTCCTTGGCGGCGACCTCGGCCCCGTAGAGATCCGCGGCCCGGCTCGTCGCAATGGCCGCGGCGGTACGATCCGACCCCTTCATGTCCTCCACCGAGGCCGAGGTGCTGAGCGATGCCACCAGCTCGGCGCCGGGCAGGCGCTCGGCCAGAAAGGCCCGGCACTGGGCCAGTGCCTGTGGGTGAGAGAAGACCACCTCGACTTCCTCAATCGTCGTACCGGCTCGGACCAACAACAGGTGCTCTATCGGGAGCACGATCTCGTGTCGTATCAGGAGCGGCGAATCGTGGATCAGCATGTCCACGGTATCGGTTACGGACCCCTGTAGGCTGTTCTCTATCGGAACGACGCCCGCGTCGACCTTGCCCGCGCCGACAGCATCGGCCACCGCCCTGTTGGTCGCGAAAGGCAAAAGCAGGGCCCGGCCATCGTGCTTCGAAGCCGCCATCTCCGTATTGGAGCCGGCGGGGCCGAGATAGCCCAGCCTCCTACTCATCCGCCCCCTCCCAGTCCCGGGCCGACGCCCCGCTGAGCGCCTGCTTCAGTCGATCGACGACCACGTCTACGGTGTTGACGGTGGCGTCGATTCCCAGCATGGGAAAGAGAGTCTCGTGGTCCGGAATGCTAACCAGAGATATCGTTCTGCTGGCGTTGAAGTGGTGACGTGCGAGCTGGCAGGCCAGAAGATTGTCCTCATCCGCGCCGGTTGCCCCCACGAAGACGTCCGCCCTGTTGCATCCCGCCTTGGCGAGGATGGCGGCATCCGTTCCATCTCCAAGCACGGTAATGCCGCCGAGCTCTTCTTCGAGCTCGGCGCACTTCGAAGGGTCGCGGTCGATGACGGCAACTTCGTGCTCGGTCGCCAACAGCCACCTGGCCAGTCCGAGACCGACCCTTCCGGCCCCGAGTATCACCACATACATCCGACTACTCCCGGGCGGTCCGGAGGATCGTCTCAGTCACCAGCGCCTCCGTGCTGATCGTCACAATGTCAAGCTGCTCATACACCTGCTTGCTGATTGGATCGTCGACGCGGCATATCACCGTCGGCAGATGGAACACCTGCTTGGCGATCTGGGCAGCCAGGACGTTGCTGGCGCTCTTGCTCGACACGGCGACGAAGACGTCTGCATCGTGGGCCAGGACCGTTCGCAGATTTACTTCACGCGTACCGTCGCCGACTACCGTGAGGACATGTCGTTCATCGACCATGCCCGCCGGAAGGAGACTAAAGGCGTTGGGATCAATGTCGATGACGTGCACAGACCAGCCTTCTTCGACGAGCGTTGAAGCTATGAAAGAGCCGGTCCGGCCGCAGCCCATGATCGCCGCCCGTCTTGAATCGCGCTTAATCCAGGGGAGCGTGGGTAGCATGTCTTGCATCTGATGGCAAAAGTGGGTTCTGGAACTCTACCGCCGCTGACCGTTGGCCGCTAGTCTTTCCGTGCCGTCTCGCCACACGATCACCAGGCAAGGGGCATGCTCGAGAACATAAGGCACGGTCTGTCCCAAAGAGAAGAGGCCGCGCCCCTGCCGGTGGGGAGCTCTCATTATAATCGCGTCCACTTTCCTGTCGGCAGACTCCTGTACGATCGCAGAACGGGCCTGACGGGCCTGCACCAGCTCGGCCTCGCTCCTGCACTTGAGGGCCTTCGCCAGCTCCTCCATATGCCCCAGGACCTGCTCGCCCTTCGCGGTGGCAGGGCCAATCTCAACGTCGATGGGCAAGCCTCTTTCGACCTCTATGACGTATAGCACGTGCAGGGTCCCCTTGCGGGGACCGACGATGCTGCACGCGAATCTTAATACCTCGTCGTCCAGCGGCTCCCCGGTCACGGGGACCAGAACGGATGCAATGTCAGGAACCCATTCGGCGCGGCCGGAGAAAGGCCAATCTCTGATTTTCAGCAAGTCCTTGACTCTGCTCCGCCGTCAGAGGCCACTCAGGCGGCATGCTCTAAATCAGGCGAGGAGTTAACTCTTGGCGAGGACGGTCCGGTTGGTGCCATCCGACGCGAAGTCCAGGCGGTCCAGAAGCTCCCCGCGACCCGCCAGGACCAGCCAATCATCTTCCCGAAGCCTGTCGTCGGTATCAGGGTTGAGCGTGACTTCCCTACCCCGCTTGACAGCAAGGACGGCGAGCCCGTACCGATCGCGGGGGCTGGAGAAGCCAAGCTCCTTGAGGCTCATGTTCACGAAACGGCTCGGCACCTTCATAGTGCTTATCCCGAAATTGGGCGTCAGCTCCAGATACTCCTGGACATTGGGGTTGAACAGGCTATGGGCAAGCCTCACTCCCATCTCAGACTCGGCGTGGATGACCTTGTCTACGCCAATGCGCTCCAGCGTGTTGCCGTGCAGCTCGTTGTAGGCGCGCGACACCACGTACGGTACCTCGATGTCCTTCAACAGTACGGAGGCCATTATGCTGGGGACGATGTCAGAGCCGATGGCCACCACTGCGGCGTCGTAGTCCGGGATTCCAAGCTCTCGGAGCACAGCTTCGTTGGTCGCGTCGGCGGCCAGAGCGTAGGTGGCCTGTCCCATCACGTTCTGAACGCGGTCTTCCCGCTTGTCGATGGCCAGCACGTCGTGGCCGAGGTTGTACAGCGACTGGACCACGTTGGTGCCGAACCTGCCCAGACCGATCACCACTACCTGTTGCTTCATCCGTCCCTCACAGACACAGTCTCAGGCGCACTCGCAGTACCGCAGACCACGTGTGGCGGATTCAGCCTATTGTAACCTGTTCCTGGGCGAATCGGTAGAGGTCGCGCTCGCTGCGCCTCACCATGGCGAGGCCGATGGTAAGCGGCCCCAGCCTGCCAACGAACATGGCGACAATCAGGATAATGTGGCCCCAGTAAGACAGATCGGGAGTAACACCCGTGCTGAGACCCACTGTACCGAAGGCCGAAACGCTCTCGAACAGAAGAGCGATGAAGTCGCCTCCTCCCTCGGCGAATGTGAGCAGGAGTGCGATCAGAAAGACGAACGCTATCGATACCGCCCCGATGACCTGTACCCTCAGCAGAAGGGTTTGCGGTATCTCCCTGCCGAACGCCGAGGTGTGTCTGCGACCCCTGATCGTTGAGAGCACCGAGATCAGCACAATCGCGAAGGTGTTGACCTTGATCCCTCCGGCCACGGAGCCGGACGCTCCACCGATGAACATCAGGCTGGTGAAGAAGAAGTTCGTCTGCTGCTCGGTGTTCCCGAACCCAACGGCCGTGAATCCGGCTGTCCGACCGCTTACGGACTCGAAGACCGAGGTGACCACCTTGTCTCCCAGAGACATCGGCCCGATAGTGTCGGGATTGCCGTACTCGAAGGCGAAGAATACCACGGTGCCCAGCAAGATGAGAACAGCGGTGAAGACCAGTACAAGCTTTGTAGTGAGAGTAAAGAGGGAGAACCTCCTGTACCTGACTACGTCGAAGAGGACCCAGTAGCTGATCGCCCCGAGCACTATAAGCGTGCCGATTGTCCCCAGGACCACCCAGTCAGCCTGAAACCTCCCCAGCCCATCCTTCTCGGTTAAGGCGATGAATCCGGCATTGTTGAAGCCGGATACAGCGTGGAACGCAGCCTGCCAGACAGCCTCGGCGGTCGGGTAGATGCCCAGGAACTTCGCCAGCAGGACGAAGAACCCGACGGTCTGAATCGCAACCGCGACCAGCACGATCGCGATTGTAAGCTGGACCAGCCCGCCCAGCTGGTTGACTCCGAGGCTCTCCCTTACCAGCAGCCTCTGAGTCAGCGTGACCCGCTGGCCGATCAGTATCAGTAGGAAGGTGCCGATCGTCATGAACCCGAGCCCACCGACGAATATGAGACCGAGGATGATCGTTTGGCCAGTCCTGGTCCAGTACACTGCCGTGTCCTTGATCACCAGTCCGGTCACTGTGACAGCAGAGGTGGCCGTGAAGAGGGCCTCCCTGAACGGCGTGAATTCGCCGCTGTGCTGAGTGAAGGGCAGCATGAGTAGGAGGGTCCCGACGGCAATCAGTCCAACGAAGGCGTAGATTATCAGCATCGGGGAGGCCAGCGCCCTCGCGGGGACCCTGCGCACCGGCTCGTTCACCACGACGGGACCGATCTCCTCCTGACGTGGATGGCGCACGACCCGGTCACCGGGCTTTGGTTCCCAGTCACCTGGCTTGTCTTGGCTGTCCTGGCGGCGTAGAGTCATGTGATCGAACGGGGAAACGCGCGTCGAGCTTCGAAGATTATAGGGCGTGGGCGGCGATCGTTCCAGAAACCGAGGTCGCCGACGCCAGTCCAACGCACCTGACCACACGCCTCGCCCCCGGAGACATGGCCCAGCAACAGTTCAACGCCCCTCTTGCCGTAGGGGCGGGTTTGAAACCCGCCCAGCCCCTGCAACAGGACGCCGTCGCCACTTTCATCCCCTTGTGCACCCCTCACAAGCCCATAGTGATTGCTATGACAGTTGATGGCAACGCCCCTCTCGTCCTAGAGGCGGGTTTGAAACCCGCCCAGCCCTTGCGACAGGACACCGCCGCCACTTTCCTCCCCCTGTGCGCCCCTCACAAGCCCATAGTGATTGCGATGACAGTAGATAGCAACGCCCCTCTCGTCCTAGAGGCGGGTTTGAAACCCGCCCAGCCCTTGCGACAGGACACGGTCGCCATTCGCATTCCCTTGTGCGGCCCTCACAAGACCATAGTCATTCTGAGGAGCGCAGCGACGAAGAATCTAAGACCTCTGCACACAAACCGGGCCGTGGACGAAAAGACCTCCGCCAATTACAGGCCTTAGATTCCCCACTCCGCTGGAGCTGCGTTCGGAATAACATTTCGGGGATCCAAAGGATTCGGCCCGGGAAGACTGAACAGATACATAGCCCACACTGTGCTTGAACTGCCCGCAGAAGTGTAATTCAATGTCTCCAGGCCCTGCCACGGGGAGCGTTAGCCGCGGGAGAGATCCAGGCGACACCATGGCCAACATCAACTTCAAGATGCCGAAGGCGCGCCCCCGATTGCTATGGCAGCTTGTGGACCCGAAGGCCCACACCCGTGTATACAGCTACCTCTTCCAGTGCGGCCTGGCGACCATATTCCTCATTGCCGCCCTATTGCTCCACGATGCGGTGCTCCGGGCCGCCATTATAGTCGCGGTTGCATCCAGCGCATTCATCATCTTTGTCGTGCCGGACAGCGTCGCCGCCACTCCTCGGAGGGTGATCGGCGGTCACATAGTGGCCATCATCATTGGCACAATCTTCGCGGCCATAGCAGGCTCGCACGAAGAGTCGAGCTACTTCGTCGACATCATGGCAGCCCTGTCTGTCGGGTTGAGTATCCTGCTCATGGTCTCTACCAACACCGAGCACCCGCCCGCGGCCGGTACGGCGTTGGGACTCGTGATCCATGGCTGGAGCGTTCCGGCGGTCATCTTCGTTCTCGTGAGCGTGCTCGTCCTCTCGATCATCCGAATCGTGCTTCGCCACAAGATGGTGAATCTGCTATAGAACGCCGCGCCGGCTGGCCGGAACATCGCACAAATGTCATTGCTGTGAAAACAGCCAGTTTCGCTAGATCGTGCCGTAGGGGCGGGTTTGAAACCCGCCCAGCCCTTGCAACAGGACGCCGACGCCACTTTCATCCCCTTGTGCGGCTCTCACAATGCCAAAGTGATTGGACGAAAATGGATAGCAACGCCCCTCTTGCCGTAGGGCGGGTTTGAAACCCGCCCAGCCCTTGCAACAAGACGCCGACGCCACTTTCATCCCCCTTGTGCGGCTCTCACAATGCCAAAGTGATTGTACGAAAATGAGCCTGATGCTCCTATAGGTGTCAAGGAGTGCTGTGGGATAGGGCTGAATTCCGTAGGACGGAGAAGACCTCGCGAGCCACATAGCGTTTGAGGCAACGGATGACCTCGGCCTTGCTCATTCCCTCTTTGGTGCGACGACGCATGTAGGTCTGGGTGCGCGGATCGTATCGAAGTCTGACGACAACAATGCGATGGAGAGCGGCGTTGGCCTGGCGGTGCCCACCTCGGTTGAGCCGATGCCGGTTGGTCTTGCCAGAGGAGGCAGGTATGGGATTGACTCCGCACAGGGAGGCGAAGGCAGCCTCGGAGTGGAGACGGTCCGGGTTACTCCCGGCAGCAATGAGGAGGGTCGCCGCCGTGTCTGGCCCTATGCCGAAGCCATCTACCAGGGCCGGGGCTGCCGTCCGTGTAAGTCGATCGAGCTCGGCCTCCAGGTCGTGGACCTCCTTGCTGAGCTGACGGTAGCGGCGGGCAAGGGAGCGCAGGGTGTATCTGGCCGCTGCCAGGGGACCATCCAGACGACCGGTGCGGAAGCTCTTGCAGCGCGTGACTAGGGCACCGGCAGCGAGACCATCGAGCGTTTCGCGAAGCTCGGCCGGGGCCGTGACAACCAGCGCCTTCATCTGGTTGATGGCCTGGGTGCGAGCCTTGACGGCCGAGTCCTTCGCGCTCTTGAGCATACGGATCATTTCGACTTCACCCTCACCTGACTTGGGAGTGGCATCGGCTACTCCGGCAAGCACGGCACGCGCTGCCATCTCCGCATCAGTGGGATCGCTCTTCCCCTTCCGGTAGCGGGTTGACCGGTCGGGCCGGTTAACCTCCACGACGGTATGTCCCCTACGCGTCAGGTAGCGGGTGACTCCAGCGCCATAGGAACCTGTGCCCTCAATTCCGAAGGCCTGAATCTCTCCCAGGCCTAGTGACCACCGCTCGAGCTCCTCATACCCATTGGTGGTCGCAACCGTGCGAAGCTCTTCCAGACGGACACCCTGACGGTCAATGGCCACAGCCACATGCTTGTCCTGGTGAGTGTCCACTCCTATGACCACCTGAACAGAACGACCGCCTTCTTGATCGACAACTCCCATCATCTCTACGGCCTCCTCTGGGATGGCGCCCTGGCTGGGTGAGCGGACAGGACTGCGATGGGACTTGAGCCAAGCTCCTATGAGGTCACTGCTCCCCAAACCGTTGGCACCTTATGGGCCATCTCCAGTTCGCGTCGACAGATCACGAGGAAGGCATCTCAGCCAGTCCCACTACGGGTCAGACCCAAACCGAGATGGCCCACACACATCATCGCAGTCTCACAAGTCTGGGTTGGCGTTGAGTATGGGTCAGGTGTACGTTTGAAGCGACATCAAGGTGGGAGATATTGAGATGCCGCTTCGACCGATGGGCCGAGAGCAGATGTGGATGTTGCCGCCGACGCTTGACGAGTTGTTGCCGCTGGACCATCCGGCGCGGTTCGTGGCCGAGTTCGTTGACGCTTTGGACCGGGAGGACTGGGGGGAGCTTGGGGTGAAGATAGACGGGGAGGTGCTGGGAGCGCCAGCCTACCATCCACGTGCGCTGTTGAGCGTGTGGCTGTACGGCTTCATGACCGGGGTGCGCTCGTGCCGGAAGCTGGAGGCGGCCTGCCGGGACCAGATACCGTACCTGTGGCTGACCGGGTGGCAGCATCCTGACCACAACACCCTGTGGAGGTTCTACAGAGGGCATCGGCAGGCCATGAGGAAGCTGTTCGAGCGTACCGTGCGTACGGCGGTGGCCATGAAGTTGGTGGATCTGGCGGTTCAGGCGGTGGATGGTACGAAGGTGGTCGCCAACGCGTCAGTGAACAGGAGCTACGATGCCGAGGGGCTGAGAGGGCTATTGGATCGGTTGGAGCGGGCGATAACCGACCTTGAGGCTCAGAACGAAGCGGGAGAAGACACTGCTGTTGCCCATCTGCCTGAGGAGTTGGCTGACAAGGAGGTCTTGAGAGAGCAGGTGAGGCAGGCGATGGACGATCTCACGAGTCAGAAGCGCCACAGGCGCATCAACCTGACCGACCCAGACGCCAGGCTGATGAAGGGTAGGCAAGGCATCGTGGCTGGCTACAACGCTCAGGCTATGGTCTCACCCACAGAGACGGATGGGGGAGCGACCGGCATGTTGGTCACCGCCGTGGACGTGGTGGATGCGGCCAATGACAATGCCCTGCTGGTTCCGATGGTCGAGCAGGCCGAAGAGACGACCGGGACAAGAGCACAGATGACGTTGGCCGACGCCGGATATTTCGCCGCAAGTCACCTGGCAGAGTGCACCCGTCGAGGTCAGCAGGTGGTGGTGTCCGAGTCACGGCAACGGTTCCTCAAAGACCCATATCACAAGGACCAATTCACCCACAACGAGCCGAGCGACAGCTTTACGTGTCCGCAGGGACAGACGCTTGCGTTCGTTCGTATACAGCACGCGAACGGAGTCCCGTTGCGACTGTACCGGGCTTCCGGCGCCGTCTGTCAGGCATGCCCAGCCTTCAGAACCTGTACCAGGGCCAAGGAGATTGGGCGAAGCTTAGCCATAGGGCCGCACGACGCAGTGCTGCGTCGTCATCGCGCCTGGATGTCCACCCCAGCAGCTAGGAGCCTGTCCGAGGATTCGTTCCGGGAGACGAAACCCGCCACGCAATAACCTGCTTACAGCAATCTGGACCTTGTCGTGGAGTAATTAGCATCTTTACACTCCACTAATGACGCATATCGTTTAGAACATTGTTTCTCGGACAGACTCCTAGAGAGGCGTACAAGCTGAGAAAGCAACTGGTCGAACCGGATGCTCCTATAGATGTCAAGGAGTGCTGTGGGATAGGGCTGAATTCCGTAGGACGGAGAAGACCTCGCGAGCCACATAGCGTTTGAGGCAACGGATGACCTCGGCCTTGCTCATTCCCTCTTTGGTGCGACGACGCATGTAGGTCTGGGTGCGCGGATCGTATCGAAGTCTGACGACAACAATGCGATGGAGAGCGGCGTTGGCCTGGCGGTGCCCACCTCGGTTGAGCCGATGCCGGTTGGTCTTGCCAGAGGAGGCAGGTATGGGATTGACTCCGCACAGGGAGGCGAAGGCAGCCTCGGAGTGGAGACGGTCCGGGTTACTCCCGGCAGCAATGAGGAGGGTCGCCGCCGTGTCTGGCCCTATGCCGAAGCCATCTACCAGGGCCGGGGCTGCCGTCCGTGTAAGTCGATCGAGCTCGGCCTCCAGGTCGTGGACCTCCTTGCTGAGCTGACGGTAGCGGCGGGCAAGGGAGCGCAGGGTGTATCTGGCCGCTGCCAGGGGACCATCCAGACGACCGGTGCGGAAGCTCTTGCAGCGCGTGACTAGGGCACCGGCAGCGAGACCATCGAGCGTTTCGCGAAGCTCGGCCGGGGCCGTGACAACCAGCGCCTTCATCTGGTTGATGGCCTGGGTGCGAGCCTTGACGGCCGAGTCCTTCGCGCTCTTGAGCATACGGATCATTTCGACTTCACCCTCACCTGACTTGGGAGTGGCATCGGCTACTCCGGCAAGCACGGCACGCGCTGCCATCTCCGCATCAGTGGGATCGCTCTTCCCCTTCCGGTAGCGGGTTGACCGGTCGGGCCGGTTAACCTCCACGACGGTATGTCCCCTACGCGTCAGGTAGCGGGTGACTCCAGCGCCATAGGAACCTGTGCCCTCAATTCCGAAGGCCTGAATCTCTCCCAGGCCCAGTGACCACCGCTCGAGCTCCTCATACCCATTGGTGGTCGCAACCGTGCGAAGCTCTTCCAGACGGACACCCTGACGGTCAATGGCCACAGCCACATGCTTGTCCTGGTGAGTGTCCACTCCTATGACCACCTGAACAGAACGACCGCCTTCTTGATCGACAACTCCCATCATCTCTACGGCCTCCTCTGGGATGGCGCCCTGGCTGGGTGAGCGGACAGGACTGCGATGGGACTTGAGCCAAGCTCCTATGAGGTCACTGCTCCCCAAACCGTTGGCACCTTATGGGCCATCTCCAGTTCGCGTCGACAGATCACGAGGAAGGCATCTCAGCCAGTCCCACTACGGGTCAGACCCAAACCGAGATGGCCCACACACATCATCGCAGTCTTCGGAATCATCAAGGAGCAACAGAGGGCACGGAGGTTTCTGCTGCGCGGTCTCGCCAACGTGGCGGCCGAGTGGACTATGTTGGCCACCGCCTTCAACCTGCGTACTCTCTGTCGGGTGTGGCGCTCCAGCCCCTTGATCGGTCTATTTAATGGCCCGGAGCCTCGTCCCGTCTCCTGACCTGCAGTGATGACAGCAGCTGACCCATCGCTCCGTCGCCTGTACTACCCGCTCAGGCCAGGGCCTTTCAGCGAACCCTCCGACCTCTATCCGCTCCCCCTATCCGCAATTTCCACTTCTGGGACTGCGATGATGAATCCTGGGCCACCTCGGCTCGGGCCTGACCCTTTCTGAGACTGGCATCATGCCTTCAGCCTGATCTGTCGACTCGAGTCGAGGTGGCACCCGAAGTGCCTTTGGCAAGGCGAGCAGTGACCTTATAGGAGCCTGGCCCCACGCCCCATCGCAGTCTTGTCCGCTCACCTGGCCGGCGCGCAATCCTCCGGGAGGTAGAAATGACAGGAGTCGTCGGTCATGAAGGTAGTCGTGGTGTTGAGCTGGTCGTCGGAGTCGACACCCACCAGGATGAGCATGTGGCGGTGGCCATTGACCGTCAGGGGGTCCGCCTGGGGGAGCTTCACACAGTGGCGACCACCCATGGGTATGAGGAGCTCGAACGGTGGTCCCGGGGCCTGGGAGAGATTCATGCCTTCGGGATTGAAGGCACCGGTTCCTACGGTGCCGGAGTCGCCCGATTCCTGACCAGTAGGGGCCATACCGTAGTGGAGGTCAACCGGCCCGACCGGTCAACCCGCTATCGGAAGGGGAAGAGCGATTCCACTGATGCGGAGATGGCAGCGCGTGCCGTGCTTGCCGGAGTAGCCGATGCCACTCCCAAGTCAGGTGAGGGTGAAGTCGAAATGATCCGTATGTTCAAGAGCACCAAGGACTCGGCCGTCAAGGCTCGCACCCAGGCAATCAACCAGATGAAGGCCCTGGTTGTCACGGCCCCGGCCCGGCTTCGTGAGCACCTCACTGGCCTCACCGCTGCTGCCCTTGTCACCCGGTCCAAGAGCTTCCGGCCTGGTCGTATGGAGGGTCCCACCGCGGCGGCCAAGTATGCTCTTCGCTCCCTTGCCCGTCGCTACCGTCAACTCGGTAATGAGATACAGGACCTGGAGACCGAGATCCAAAGACTCACACGGACGGCAGCCCCAGCCCTGGTGGATGGCTTCGGCATAGGACCAGACACGGCGGCGACCCTCCTCATTGCTGCAGGGAGTAACCCGGACCGCCTCCACTCCGAGGCTGCCTTCGCCTCTCCCTGTGCGGTGTCAATCCCATCCCTGCTTCCTCCGGCAAGACCACCAGGCATCGGCTCAACCGAGGCGGCCACCGCCAGGCCAACGCGGCACTCCATCGCATTGTTGTCGTCAGACTTCGTCATGATGAGCGGACCCAGGCATACATGCGTCGTCGCACCACCGAGGGAATGAGCAAGGCTGAGGTGATCCGCTGCCTCAAACGCTATGTCGCTCGCGAGGTCTTCTCCGTCCTACGGAACTCAGCCCTATCCCACAGCACTCCTTGACATCTATAGGAGCATCAGGCTCAAATGGATAGCAACGCCCCTCTTGCCGTAGGGGCGGGTTTGAAACCCGCCCAGCCCTTGCAACAGGACGCCGACGCCATTTTCATCCCCCTGTGCGGCCTTCACAAGAACATAGTCATTCCGAACGCAGCGACAGCGGAGTGAGGAATCTAAGGCCCGCCCATCAGGAACGGTCCATTCCTCGACGGTCCGACGATTCCTGAATCACCAAGTATTAACAGTTACACCCGGAGGCCCACAGTTGCGCGGCAGCTTTCCCATCTCTATATTTGATGGGCAAGGCGACCCGGGACCGCGAGACTTGAAACCCGATCTACATGGACTGATCGAGAGTATCCACACATCGCCCCGCATGGCGGTCATAATGGTGACCGGCGGCGGGACGAGCGCTTTGACCTGGCTTCTCAGCGTGCCCGGCGCCTCCAATACGGTGATAGAAGCGGTCGTTCCCTACTCGGCGGCATCTCTGGCCGATCTCCTCGGCCGGGAACCCGCCCAGGCCGTCAGCAGAGAGACCGCGCGAAACATGGCCGGAGCGGCGTACAGGCGCGCACTGAATCTGAGAAAGGACGTTACTTCAGTGGCAGGTATCGCGTGCACGGCCACGATTGCGACGGACCGTCCCAAGAGAGGCGAGCACCGCTGCCACGTCGCGGCGTGGACGGCCGGCGGTGTTACGACGTATAGCCTCCGGCTCCGCAGAGGCCTGAGAGACCGGGCGGGCGAAGACAACGTGGTAGGCTCAGTCGTCGTGAAGGCGCTGGTCGACGCATTCGAGATCGAAGCCGAGTCGCCTGTGAGTCTGGACGAGGCCGAAGAGCTCGATGTGGAGTCCGAGGTCTTCGAAGACCCCTTGAGGGCGCTGCTGGCCGGCCACGTGTCCTACGTCACTGTTGGACGAGACGGCGTGATGGAGGCCGACGGCCCAGTCGGCGACGCCCTGTTCCCAGGCTCGTTCAACCCGCTCCATAACGGGCATGTCGACATGGCGAAGGTCGCCGCGGACATGCTCGGCTCGGATGTCACCTACGAGATCTCCGTGGCCAATGTCGACAAGCCGCCCCTGGACGAAAACGAAGTGCGCGCCCGCTGCGCCCAGTTCAAAGGCCACGCTCCGGTGGTGATAACCAGGGCTCCGGTCTTCCACGAGAAGGCTCGGCTGTTCCCGGGACGAACCTTCGTCATCGGCGTGGACACTGCCGAGCGCCTCGTCCAGGCCCGCTATTACGATGGCAGCACTTCGCAGGTGCTGATGGCGCTCGGCGAGACCCGGCGGCTGGGATGCCGGTTCCTCGTATCGGGGCGCGCCACGGACGGGGCATTCCGCACGTTGAGCGACATCCCGTTGCCTGAGGAGTTCGCAGACATGTTCTCATCGATACCAGAGTCCAGATTCCGCTCCGACGCCTCTTCTACCGAGTTCCGTCTGGCCGGACGGAGGTGCTGATCGATATGGCGTTCAAAGACCTCAGAGCATTCCTCGAATTCCTGGAAGAGCGGGGAGACCTCCGCCGTATTCAGACTCCGGTCAGCCCAGATCTCGAGATCACCGAGATAGCAGACAGGACCGTCAAGCGGGGTGGCCCTGCCCTGCTCTTCGAGAACGTGGAGGGCTGCCAAACGCCGGTCGCCATGAGCCTGTTCGGGACTCACCAGCGAACGGCGTGGGCTCTGGGAGTGGAGGACGTGTCCGAGCTGACCTCGCGCGTGGAAGCCCTGCTGGGACTGGTCCAGGACCCTCCGTCCGGGTTAGGAGACAAGCTCCGTACTCTCAAAGACCTCTTCGACGTCGCCAGGACACAGCCTAAGACCGTGAGAAGAGCCCCCTGCCAGGAGGTCGTCCTCGAGGGCGACGACGCGGACCTCGGCATCCTGCCGGTCCTGAAGTGCTGGCCAATGGACGCCGGGCCCTTTATCACCCTCCCCCTGGTCATCAGCATCGACCCGGAGTCGGGCCGGCGCAACGTGGGTACGTACCGGATGCAGGTCTACGACTCGCAGACCACCGGGATGCACTGGCAGACCCACAAGGTGGGCGCAAGCCACTACAGGACCGCTGAAGAGAAGAGGCTTGAGAGGATTGATGTCGCGGTCGCCCTGGGAGGCGATCCCACCACCATCTGGACCGGCGCGCTGCCGCTGCCGCCCGACATGGACGAGATAGCCGTGGCGGGATTCATAAGGAACGAGTCCGTCGAGATGGTCCGTTGCAAGACCATCGATGTGGACGTGCCCGCCCAGGCCGAGTACATCCTGGAGGGGTACGTCGTGCCGGGCGAGCTGCGCACCGAGGGGCCGTTCGGGGACCACACCGGCTACTATTCGCCGGCGGACGAATACCCGGTATTTCACCTGACCGCCATCACCCACCGCAGGGACCCCATATATCCGACGACGATGGTCGGCAGGCCCCCTACCGAGGACTTCTTCATGGGCACGGCGGCCACAAAGCTGCTTCTGCCCGCGATGAAGCTGACCCTCCCTGAGGTAGTGGACATCAACATGCCGGCCGAGGGCGTCTTCCACAACCTGGTGATAGTCTCCATCAAGAAGGAGTACCCGGGCCAGGCCCGCAAGGTGATGCACGCCATATGGGGCCTCGGCCTGATGTCGCTGGCAAAGTCCGTCATAGTGGTGGACCACTTCGTAGACGTACAGGACCTGTCCGAGGTCGCCTGGCGCGTTACCAACAACATCGATCCGGCCCGCGATGTCGTTCTCACGGAAGGCCCAGTCGACGACCTCGACCACGCCTCTCCGACTCCACGGTACGGGAGCAAGGTCGGTGTAGACGCGACCGCGAAGGGACGGGCTGACGGACGGGCGCGCGAGTGGCCGCCGGACGTCGTGATGAGCGACGAGGTCAAGCGCCTCGTCGACGGGAAATGGGACGAGTACGGCATCTGAAGACCAGAAAGAGCCCGTCCCATCCCGTCATTCTATGAAGACATCCAGCGCCTCCATGTCGTGCCGTAGGCGCGGGTTTGAAACCCGCCCTGACCCTTGCCGCAGGACGCAGCAGCCATCTCCATCCCCTGATGTGGCCCTCCCAAGACCTAGGGACTCTATGACAACGGACAGCGCCACCATGTCATACCGTAGGCCCGGGTTTGAAACCCGCCCTGGCCCTTGCCATGAGACGCGGCCGCCATCTCCATCCCCTGATGTGGCCCTCCCAAGGCCATAGTGATTCTATGACAACGGACAGCGCCACCATGTCATACCGTAGGCCCGGGTTTGAAACCCGCCCTGGCCCTTGCCATGAGACGCGGCCGCCAATCACAGGAGAGGACCCTGAAACAGGCCCGTAAGCTCTCTTTGTTGCTGGATGCGATCAAGTACCAGGAGAGCGTCTTTGCGCTGCCGTTCGCGTACGTCGGCATGGCCCTGGCCGCGGACGGCCTGCCCACCTGGAGCCAGTTCATCTGGATAACGGTGGCCATGGTCAGCGCCCGGACTCTGGGCATGTCGGCCAACCGCCTGATCGACAGGCACATAGACGCCCGCAACCCCCGCACGGCGGAACGCCATCTCCCAGCCGGTCTGCTCAGGGCTTCCGACATGGCCGTACTGGCGGTTGCCTCCGGGGCCGTGCTTATGGTTGCCGCATCCCAACTCAACACGCTGGCGCTCGTCCTCGCGCCGATCGCTGCCGCCTACCTGGTGCTTTACCCGTATACCAAGCGGTTCACGTGGGCATCGAATCTGGCCCTGGGCTGGGCGTTGGCGATAGCCCCGACAGGCGCGTGGATCGGCGTGACTGGCGAGATTGCGGTGGTGCCCGTCGTCCTGTCCCTTGCGGTGGCCCTGTGGGCGGGCAGCTTCGACATCCTCTATCACGTCCAGGACGTGAAGTTCCACTCGGAGGCCGGCCTGCACTCGGTATCGCAGCGTTTCGGGGTACGGGCGGCGTTCCGCCTCGGGCGAACGATGGACGCCGGAGCGGTGGCAGCCCTGATTTCCGTCGGGCTGCTGGCTGGCCTCGGCTGGCCCTACTACGCGGGCTGCGCCGTCGCGGCCGCCGTCCTCGTCAACAAGCATCGCACCGCTTCGCACACGGACCCGTCGAGCCTGGGCCCGGCCTTCTTCCGCACCAACGCCTACGTTTCCGCCGCCGTCTTCGCGGGAACGCTGGCCGCCGTGTTATTGTAGAAGCTGTACCCCGCAACCCGAGGCAAGGCGACAGGTGCAGGACTCCGAGCGGCCCGTCATAGTAGGCATAACAGGCGCCAGCGGCTCCGTCATGGCAAGCGCGACGGTCGACCGGCTGCTGTCACTGGATGTGCCGGTGATAGTCACGGCCTCGGCGGCCAGCCGGCTCGTATGGCGCGAGGAGATGGACGAGTCGTTTGGAGTAGCCCTGGAGCGGTGGACGGACAGCGGCGGCTTTACCTACCATCCGATAGGTGAGCTGAACGCCCCAATCGCGAGCGGCACCTTCGCCACACGCGGCATGACAGTCGTGCCGTGCAGCATGGCGACGGCGGCCGCACTAGCGTCCGGGTTCGCCGACAACCTGCTGCGCCGCGCCGCCGACGTCTGCCTCAAGGAGAGGCGGCCGCTTGTCGTGGTGCCCAGAGAGACGCCGCTCAGTGCCGTCCACCTGGAGAATCTTACGGCGCTGGCCCGCCTCGGAGTCACCGTCCTGCCGCCTCACCCGCCCTTCTACCTCAAACCGGCGACCCTGGACGAAACCGTGTCCTTCACAGTCGAGCGGACCCTCGTCGCCCTTGGAGTCTCCAGCAGCCTGCCCGACGCGATGGTCTACCGCGGGCCGTACGACGCGGACACGGCATGACAGACTGGGACGGGTCGGCTACAGCACGAACCGGCGCACCACCAGCCCGTTTCTCCAGTTTTCTTCAGGTCATCGCCCCTTCGCTCCAACGTTATGAAGACGCTGGAGTCTACGATCAGCGCCACGGGGGCAACTCGGCCTGCTGCTGCGACGCACGAAGGGCTTCCACGTCATCTGCGAATCCGTCATCCGGACGCGGGATGTCCTTCACCAGCTCAACCAACTGCCGCATTGTGGTACGCCGTCCCGGCCCCAGAGGGCTCAGCAGGGCGATAGTCTCTCCGTTGCGTTCGATCACGAACTTCTCCTCTCTATAGCGAACTCTGCTGAGCACGTCCGACAGTGATCTCGAAAGGTCCGTTGCCGAAATCCTGGCTTCCAACGGATTCTCCCTTCTCATGAAACATGATCTGTTCTTGATAGAATAACAGCCCTACTCTAGGAGCAGCCACTTGTACGACTTCCACACGCACACCTTTCTGAGCGACGGCGTGCTTTCGCCGATCGAGCTGATCCGCCGCGCGCACCACATCGGCTACCGGGCCATGGCCGTGACCGACCACGTCGGGCCGGGCAACCTGGAGCACATCCTGGAGGTGCTGATAAAGGACTGCCGGGCGGCGACCGAGAGGTGGGACATCCTCGCCCTCCCCGGAGTCGAGATCACGCACGCCCCGAAGGAAGACATCGACCTGCTTGCCCGTGAAGCGCGGGCGATGGGGGCAAAGGTGGTCAACGTCCACGGCGAGACCGTGAATGAGCCCGTCGAGCCGGGTACCAACCTGGCCGCCGTGAGCTCGTCGAACGTGGACATCCTGGCCCACCCAGGCCTCATCACGCCGGACGAGGCGGGCATAGCATCGAGGAACGGCGTCTTCCTGGAAGTCTCAGCCCGGAAGGGTCACGCCTTCGCCAACGGCCACGTGGTCAAGACAGCCAGGCAGGCGGGCGCAACCATGGTGCTGGACTCCGACGCGCACGAGCCGGGCGACCTCCTGACCAGGGAGTTCGCGATGAGAGTGGCGCGGGGCGCGGGGCTCGACCAGACGGATGCCGAGGCGCTGCTGGAGGACGGCCCCAGGGACCTGCTGGCCAGGGTAGACCCAAGAATAACACCCTCACCCTAGCCCTCTCCCGTTGCTGAACAGACGTCCTAGGCCGGCCTGACCACGCCCTCGGGCTCCCCGCCTCGTGCCACGCGGGCCATGTTCTCCATCGCGAATGCGGTGCTGCGCGGGCCGCTCTCGACCGACATGGCAGCCAGGTGCGGAGTCACCGCCACGTTGTCCATGGAGAGCAGCGGGTTGTCACTCGGGGTCGGCTCCTCCTCGAGGACGTCCAGTCCGGCGGCGGCGATCACGCCGTCGCGGAGCGCCTGTATCAGGGCCGCCTCGTCGACAACGGGGCCCCGGCACGTGTTGATGAGAATGGCCGTCCGCTTCATCATTCCGAGCTCGCGCGCTCCGATCAACCCCCGCGTCCGGGGATTCAGCGGCACGTGCAGGCTGAGGATGTCCGACTCACTCAGCAGCTCATCCATCGAGACCGACCGCAGGCGCAGCTCGTCGACCACCTCGGCGGGTGGGTGAACGGTATCGTAGTAGATGATCGAGCAGCCCCAGCCCTGAAGCCTCCGCGCGACCTCCTGCCCTATGAACCCTATCCCGAGGATGCCGACAGTCTTCCCGGCTATCTCGTGCGCCTGAGAGCTCCAGTCCTCTAAGACACTCCCGAACCACTTTCCGGCCCTGATAGCCTCGAACTGGAGCACTAGCTTGCGCAGAGCCGCGACCATGAGCGCGACGGCATGCTCGGCAACGGTGATCGCGTTGCCTCCCCGGTTGTTGGCAACCTGGACCCCTATCTCGGCCAGTGCGGCGAGGTCGAAACCGTCGACGCCGGCGCTGGTCGACTGGATCAGCCTCAACCGGGGGCATCGGCGCACCAGCTCCATGTCGAACGGCGCTCCGGCGTTGAACAAGGCCGCGGCGTCGCTCATCTGCTCCGCCTTGACCTCCACCGGCTGGCTCGAGTCGATCCACTTCACCTCCACGTCGTCCGGCGCAAACTCCAGCAGCCCTTCGAGATTGGACTCGTCCGGGGCGACAATGGCAATCGTACCTTTCATCCTGTCCTCCTCAGGCGCCCACGGCGCCTGTATGTGCCCTCTCCCCTCGCGGGTGGAGGTCGATCCCTCTATATGTAGCATTCCGCGACATCCTGCGGCTACTCCTCCTCGCCATCGAAGCCGACAGTCCTCGTCGGCGTGATCCTCAGGATCACGAAGTCAAAGTCCCTCATAGCCTGCTCGGAGTACGGTATCCCCTCCTCCTCGCCCATGTAGTGCACTGAGACCTTCCGGGCGATCTCTTCGAGGCGCTCCGTCGACAACTCCGCCTTGCCACTCACCAGCAGCCATCTCTGCGGCGTCTCGTCGGTAACGACGCACAGCGCCGCGACGGGATTCGCCCGGACGTTGCGCGCCTTGACCGACGAGCTATCGACTGTTAACAGCACGTCGCCGCCGTCCACCAGGTGCCACACCGGCGTCATGTGCGGCGTGCCGTCGGCCCGAATCGTAGAGACTACGGAGACGAGCGGACGCCCGAGCAGCTCTTCGATCTCCTCCCGGCTGAGCTTGCCCATCGCGGACCTCCTCTCACGGGTATGCCGGGGTGAATCCTAGCCCGGCAGGCAAGTGTTTGTACAGGTGTAACCCGCCTCGGGTATGGAGTAAGATACGCCGCATCCTGACTAGTACCGGTTCCATGTGTATTTGACAAGTATAAGAAATAGGTTAGTCTTATGTATGATCCTATAGGGAGGACATACGAAGACATGGCTGCTCTCAAGTACAAGGTGGAGTTGAACGAGTCGGAACGGACACATCTCAAGCAGATGGCGAGTCGTGGCGAGACTTCGGCCCGTAAGGTCAAGCGAGCGCTGGTGTTGCTGAAGGCGGACGAAGGCATGACCGACCGTGACATCGCCAGCGGCCTATTGATAAGCGCATCCACGGTGGGACGTGTGCGCACGCGGTTTGTGAAGGAGGAACTCGACAGCGCACTCAATGAGCGCCCTCGACCGGGACAGAAGCGCAAGTTGGACGGCAGACAGGAAGCACATCTGATAGCCATCGCGTGCAGCGACGCACCCGAAGGACACGCGGATTGGACGATCCAACTGCTTGCCGACAAGGTGGTGGCGATGGGGTTTGCCGAGAGCATCTCCCTCGAGACGGTGCGCCAGATACTCAAAAAAACGAACTCAAGCCGTGGAAGAAGAAGGAGTGGTGCATCCCGGAGGTGAGCGGGGAGTTCGTGGCTCGAATGGAGGACGTGCTGGACCTGTACCACGCAGACTACGACCCGGACCATCCCGTGGTCTGTTTCGACGAGACATCCAGGCAACTGGTGGCCGATAAGAGACCGGTCATCGGGGCCAAGCCGGGTCGGGTGGAACGATATGACTACGAGTACAAGCGAAACGGCACTCGAAACCTGTTCATGTTCTGTGAGCCGAAAGCTGGCTGGCGGCATGTCGAGGTGACCGAGCGGCGCACTGCTGTGGACTTCGCTCATCAGATGAGGTGGCTGGTTGATGATGCATACCCTCACACAGAGACGATACGGTTGGTGCTGGACAACCTCAACACTCACAAGCTGGGCTCGTTGTACGATGCCTTCAAGCCAGCCGAAGCGCGGCGCATCGCCAAGCGCCTGGAGTTCCACTACACTCCCCTACACGGCAGTTGGCTGAACATGGCTGAGATAGAGTTGAGCGTATTTAGCAACCAGTGTCTCAACCGTCGAATCAGCGACGAGGTGATACTGAAGCGAGAGGTCTCGGCGCTGGAACGTAAGCGCAATGAGGCTGTCGCCGTCATAGACTGGCGCTTCTCCACTCAGGACGCTCGTACTAAACTTCAACACATCTATCCATCATATTCAGATTGAAACGGTACTAGGCTGGGAGTTGGACATGACGATGGATCTGCCCGACTGGGTCACCTTTCCTGACGAGGACTGGGTCCGTATCACACCCGCGGAGGCCGGGCTCGATCCTGGGAAGTTCGACGCCTTCATCGGCGGCTTGGACATCCGGGGGGCCGAGTTCGGCGGCGAGGACCACTCCGGCAACAAGTGGGGCGCGGTGATGACGCGGGGCGGCTACCTGGTGCACGAGTGGGGCGACAGGAGCTACAGGTTTCACACTGCCTCCGTGGGCAAGGCCTTCTCGTGGGCGCTGATCGGGTTCGCTGCAGAGGACGGCCTGCTCGACCCCGACGAGCCGATCAACAGGAGCTGGACGGGCGAGGGACAGCTCTCCCACCCCCACAAGTACCTGGACCGGGGGCACCACGAGCGCCTCACCTGGAAGCAGGTCATCGGACCGAAGGAGAAGTCCGAGCACCACGGCGGCTTCGCCATCGAGCTTGGCCTGCGCTGGATGAGGCGAGAGTCGGGCGTGCGCGAGATCATCCCCGGCGTTCCCGACTGGGCAAAGTGGACTGGAGACCCCTTCTACGACCTCTATTCCCACGCCGAGCCCGGTACCGTGGCCCTATACTCCAGCGCGGGATTCTGGCGGCTCTCACAGGCCCTGACGGCGGTATGGGGCCGCGATCTGAAGGACGTGCTGGACGAGAGGCTCTTCGGAAAGATCGGCATCCACCCCGACAGCTGGGACTGGCTGCCCGGCGGGTACGTGAAGGACCAGAAATACTTCTACCCCACCATACCGGACTCCTATACGTACCTGGACCCTCCCTACGAGATCGACGGCAACGTGGTGCGCAGCGGCCCTGGGTGGGTCGTCATGAGCGCCTCCGACCTCGCGAGGTTCGGCCACCTGAACGCCACGCGGGGCATCTGGAAGGGTGAGCAGGTCGTCGATCCGGCGTGGCTGAGAGGCCACAGCGGTGGCAACGCGTCCGGGGCCAGCGGCGAGCCCAGGCACTTCACCGCCATGGGCGTGGTGACGACCGAGGGCTTCGATCATCCGCACGCGACCGTCACGACTAGCCTGCTGCCCGACGACGTCTTCGTCGGCCCCGTGACCCGCAGGCCAATCAGCAGCTGATACTAAAGCATAAAGCACCGTGGTACTGTCACCACTACCAGGTGCCCGGCGGGCATTGCTTGGCCCTCTTGCAGGGCCAAGCCCGAGAGCGAGAGGACGAAATTAAGAAACACCGACGCGATATGAGGCAAGACCCGTTGGGTGGGCTACGCGCTCCACGAGGGCATCAGCTACAGGGTTTGAGACTGGGGCCCCTGGTGGCGCTACTCGTCCTGCTGGCCGCGCTGGCCTGTGGGGATCCGCCCGTGAACTCGACCAGTGGTCCCGAGCCGACAAATGCTCCCGTTGCAGTTGCTACACCTGAGCCGACTCGGTCACGTGAGCCGACACCAGCATCCGAGCCGACGCCAACACCGACCGCGACACCGGAACCCAAGATGAGCCTTGACCCCGGAATGTACCAAGTCGGCAGTGATATTCAGCCAGGCATCTACGCGGGGCTGGCAGGGACTGACATAGTAGGCTCTTGCTATTGGGCGCGATTGAGTGGGGCGTCAGGAGACTTCTCGGAGCTTCTCGCTAACGAGAATGCAATTGGGCAGTTCTACGTCGAGGTACAAGATACCGATAAGTATTTCAAGGTTGACTGCGAGATCACTCCCTTGAAAGACTGGCCTACTCAGGATGAGCCACTGTCAAAGATTGGCCCAGGGATGTATCTGGTCGGTCGCGACATTAACCCAGGCACCTATCGTGGGAAGGCAGGAACTGATGTGATGGACTCCTGCTACTGGGCACGTCTCGGCGGACTGTCCGGTGACTCAGATCATCTCATTACCAACGAGAACGCGAAAGGCTCGTACTTCGTCACCGTCGACGCCTCTGACCTCGCCCTTCTGACCAAATGCGAACTCACACTGGCCGAGTAGAGCAGGGATTCACATGCAGCGAGCACCAAGATTACTACCCCTCCCTGGTTCGCAGCCGCGAGCGCGGCCTGATCCTGGAGCCGCCACAGATATGTGCGGCCGTGGCCTGGGTTCCGGCCTCCGGCGGAACGACGGCCAGTGATACTTCTTTAGCAATGACGACTTAGGAGGTAAGAACGTGAAAATAGACATCATCGGCGCCGGCACACCGACTCCCGCATCAGACAGGTTCGGCTCCTGCTACGTCGTGAACGTGGCGGGTGAGAAGCTGATGTTCGACTGCGGGCCGGCTTCGACCCACAAGCTCGTGAAGATGGGCATAAAACTCGTAGAGATCGACAACCTCTTCTTCACTCACCACCACTTCGACCACGACGTGGACTACCCCTGCTTCGTCCTGAGCCGCTGGAACCTGTTCGTGGGCGGGGAGCGCGACCTGCAGGTATTCGGGCCGAACCTCACCGAACGGCTCACCCACAGGATAATGGACGAGCACGAGGGCGCCTACGCCCACGACTGGATCGCGCGCATAAACCACCCCCTCAGCCTGAACGCATTCACGTCGCGCGGCGGCGTGCTTCCCCGTCCGGCGCCCGTTGTGCTGGCCAAGGACATCGGACCGGGCAAGGTGCAGTCGGGGCCGGACTGGGAGGTGACGGCCGCCCCCGCCGAGCACGTCCAGCCGTGGCTCGACTCTCTCGCCTATCGAGTCGACAGCGACGAGGGCAGCGTCGTCGTCACTGGAGATACCAGGCCGTGCGCCAGCGTCGTGGAGCTGGCGAAGGACGTCGATACGATGGTGTGCCTGTGCACGTACATCGAGGATGAGCAGGAGGGCACCCCTGAGGCGGAGTACATGTGCGGGAGCACGACGGCGGCCAAGATGGCCCAGGACGCGGGCGCGAAGCGGCTCGTGCTCGTGCACCAGGTAGACAGAATGGACGATCCCGGCGAGACGGAGCGTGCCGTCCGCGACGTAGCGCGCCACTACGACGGGGAGATCGTCTGGGGCCGCGAGCTGATGAGGGTGTAGGCATGGTCCGAATTCCAGCCGACCGCGAGCCGACGCACCCGGGCGAGATGTTGCTCAAAGAGTTTCTCCTGCCCACCGGCATGACGCAGCACGCTTTGGCCGGCGCGATCCGTGTGCCATACCAGCGCGTCAACGAAGTCGTCAGGGGGCGTCGCGGGGTCACGCCAGGCACCGCCTTGCGGCTATCCAGGTTCTTCGGAACCTCTCCAGGCTTCTGGATGGACCTGCAGCTGCGCTGGGACCTCTACCACGCCGAGCGTGCCGAGTCGGACCAGATAAGGGAGATCCAACCTCATGAGCTGGCGGACGCCCGGCAGTAGAGGGAGCCCCAATGAGTGGACTCCATCCCTTCAGTGAGCTAATCACGGACTTCACGCCGGAGCGTCGCCATTTTGGATGAAGGCCCTGAAGGCCGATCTGCTCGGAGGCCTGCCATTGCAGGATGCTTAGCCGTACGAGGGCGCTCACGCAGCAGGACCTGGTCGAGACGAACTACCTCTACCACTTCAGCCAAGACCCCCACGTCGAGCGGTTCGTTCCCCGTCCTGTGAAGATCGGCCCGTCCGACGAGGCTCTCGTCTGGGGGATTGATAGCCTGCACTGTCACCTGTACTACTTTCCGCGCGACTGCCCGAGGGTGGTTATCTCGAAATCGTCCCGGACCTCGGCGGCGGACGCTGAGACCTTCTTCGGCCACACGACCGCGGGGGTGATAGCAGCCATCGAGTCCCATTGGCTCGAACGGCTGCGCACCACCGCGATCTACCGGTATACCCTGCCGTCAGAGGGGTTCGCATTGCGAAATGAAACCGCAGGGTACTGGGTTTCCAGGCAGGAAGTTCGGCCGATCGCCGTTGAGCCCATATCCGATCTCATGGCTGCGCTCGTCGGCGCCGGGGTTGAGCTGAGGATCATGCCTTCGCTGGTCCCTATGCGAGACGCGGTGATCGCCTCCACCGTCGAGTTCGGCATAATTCGCTGGCGCAACGCCATTACGTGATGGACCTGCCATCGAGCGCAGTCTGCACAACTTACTTCGCCAATGCGGGAGCTACCAAAGAAGCCGCCTAGCATCAGGCGTCCGAACCCCTGATGCGCCGTATCCGCCTGCCCGCCGCAGCCCTTCTTACGTTATTCGCCATCGAGTTCCTCGACGAGCTGGTAGATGGCATCGGGAGCGCCGCGTGGCCCCTCGTCCGGAGCGACCTCGACCTTACGTACGTGCAGGTCGGATTGCTGCTCAGCGTTCCCGGCATTCTGGCCAGCTTTGTCGAGCCGTTTCTTGGCATTCTCGGCGACGTGGGGTATCGAAGGCTGCTGGTGGTCGGCGGCGGCGTAGCGTTCGCGGCATCTCTTGCGCTCGTGTCGGTGAGCCAGGGCTTCGCCATTCTGCTGGTCGCGTGGATCATCTTCTTTCCTGCGTCGGGGGCATTCGTCAGTCTGTCGCAAGCGTCGCTGATGGACGTCGACCTGAAACGGCACGAGCACAACATGGCGCGATGGACGTTCGTGGGCTCGGTCGGCAACCTGGTCGGTCCGCTGGCACTGACAGCGGCCCTTGTCCTGGGCCTTGGATGGCGTGGAGCGTTCCTGTCCGCTGCGGTACTCACGATACCGGCCCTCGGTCGCGGTGCGCCGAATACAGCTCGGGTCATCGCCGCGCGACACCATTCGGAACCCTCCGTCATTTGGAGAAGGATTGCGGACCGCGGCGAGGGCGCTCCGAAAATTCGCCGTGGTCAGATGGCTCCTGTTGCTGCAGGCGTCCGACCTGATGCTCGACATACTCAAGAGCTTCCTGGTGCTCTACATGGTCGACGTAGCTGGCGTATCCCAGTCGAGGGCCGCGCTGACGCTCGCGGTGTGGATAGGTGTCGGGCTCATCGGCGATCTGCTTCTCATACCCTTGCTGGAACGGGTCCGCGGCCTGACCTACCTTCGCCTCAGCGTTGTCGTCGTCTTGCTGCTCTATCCGGCCTTTCTCCTCGCGCCTTCCTTCGAGCTTAAGCTGGTTGCCGCCGGACTGTTGGGATTCGCGAACGCGGGATGGTATTCCATTCTTCAGGGACGGGCCTACACGGCCATGCCTGGCCGGAGCGGAACGGTCATGGCGCTCGGCAACGTCTTCGGAATGACCTCTAACCTGCTTCCGCTCATACTTGGCGTGGTCTCAGCCGCCTGGGGACTCAACACTGCCATGTGGCTGCTTCTCGCCGGCCCGATCCTGCTCCTCGTCGGCCTGCCGCGGCGTGCCCGACCTTAGAGGCTGAGAACCCCTCGGGAGGCGTTAGGCGAAGCGCACCCTACTGGTAGACTGGTAAACATCATGGACGATCCGGGCGAGACGGAAAGGGCCGTACGGGACGCAGCGCGGCACTACGAAGGGGAGTCCGCGTGGAGCCCGGAGTTGATGGGTGTCTAGGTCTGGGCGGACGGTGTGGCACCATGCGCAACCGGCAAATTGACAGTTGCCACCGAGGCCGCTACACTATCGACAGTGCCAGTAGTGATGCTCTGTGAGCATCACATCTGGCGCTCTGGTTTCTCAGACCTCATCCACCTCGTCATCGTGCTCCCCCTCTTCCTCCGGTGCAAAGTAGTGGAGCCGCTCGGGCATACGGTGAAGGCCATGCCACGGAAACCTCCCCGTTGGATCCATCATATCTTTTGTCTTCGAAGCTATGATCCCATAGTATCTAGCTATAGCGCTCAGGTACGCGTCCGAAGGAGGATTACGGAATAGCTCTGCCTCTTCGTACTGTCTAATGACACCTGCCACTAGGTCTGCAAGTTGAATCCCCATAGTGAACCTAGAGTCAACGAAGTAAGGCGTGTCAACCACATTACCCATTGACTGCCCTTCACGGTGTCGATGAAGGTACTGCTCAAGCTTCTTGGACAATCCGCCGTACTGGCTTCCATCCCCATCTACCAAGACTACGGCCATCGATGGCTCGTCCAACAGCAGCGTGTGAACACGTTGAAGGATGTAGCGGTATTGACGAGGTAGGTGGACAGTCTGTCTTGGGACCACTTGGGTAGGCTGTTCCATAGTAACTGCGAATATAGTCAACGGCAGGTTACGGAGTTGATCAAAGACGCTCTCTATCAATTCACGGAGGTCTGGCTTTCTTCTGAAAGTGCTCCGTTTCAGAAGATCGTGAGCCTTCAGCTCCAAGCTCGCTCGCTCGCTACCCAACAGTAGCCTCTTAGTCCTGAAGAGTTGGCGATTGATACTCCGCGAATCTCGTTGTGCAAAGCAGACTGCAGAGATAACAGGACGGGCGCTGGGATCATTCGGATGGGGATGGCCGCTTTCATCAATGAAGACGAGCATGGCAACCGATCGTAATCTCGGCGACCTGAAGTGTCAACCGAAGTGAGCCCTGCGGACCATCCCTCACTAGCACGCCAGTAGTCGAGTATCGACCAACCGGCCCCAGTCACTCCCCCCTACCCGCCCTCGCCTCTATGCCCGCGAGGGTCTCCAGCGCCTTGACGTAGGCCTGGATGCCGTCGCGACCGTCTCCGGCGCGCTGCACTGCCCTGAACATCTGGCTGACAAGCGATGTCGTGACCAGGGGGACGTCGAGCTCCGCGGCGGCCTCCTGGACCAGCCGCAAGTCCTTCTGGGCCAGGTCCACCATGAAGCCGGGCGCGAAGTCGCCGTCGAACACCTTCCGGCCAAGGTTCTCGACCATCCAGGAGTTTGCGGCGCCCGCCCCGAAAGCCTTGAGCAGGGCGTCCGGGTCTCCGCCCGCCCTGGCGGCGAACACGATGCCCTCGCACATCGCCGCCAGGTTGCCCATGCCGATTATCTGGTTCGCGAGCTTGGTCACCTGCCCCATGCCGTTCGGGCCGCAGTGAGTGATCGTCCTTCCCATCGCGCGGAACACCGGCAGGCACCTCTCGAAGACATCGGCGTCGCCCCCGACCATGATCGAGAGCGTGCCGCTCGTGGCCCCCGGAAGGCTGCCGCTGACCGGGGCGTCCAGCATGTGGACGCCGTTCTCGCGGAGGCTGCCGGCGACCGACCTCGTCACCGATGGAGAGATCGTGCTCATGTCGATGACGACGGAGCCCTCTTTCGCCCCGGCGATCACCCCGTTGTAGCTGTGCATCATCACCTCTTCGACAGCCTCCGAGTCGGTGAGCATGGTAATGGTTATGTCGCTCCACTCGGCCACCACCGCCGCGGACCGCCCTGCCCTGACGCCCTCTCTCGTCAGCTCATCCATCCGGGAGGCGGTCCTGTTCCAGACAGACAACTCGAAGCCCGCCTTGAGCAGGTTCTTGCTCATGGGAACACCCATGATGCCCAGGCCGATGAACCCTATCTTCGTATCCATGGGTACTTCACCCTCCGGCCGTCATTACTATGAAAACAGCCACTGTCGCTGGGTCGTGCCGTAGGGGCGGGTTTGAAACCCGCCCTCTCCCCTTGCCGTCGGCCGCAACCGCCCTTGTCATCCCCTTTACGCGAGGGCGCCGTAGGGGCGGGTTTGAGAAACCCGCCCTCTCACCCTGCCGTCGGCCACAGCCGTCGTTTTCATCCCCTTTACGCGAGGCACCGTAGGGGCGGGTTTGAAAACCCGCCCTGTCCCCGTGCCGTCGGCCACAGCCGCCCTTGTCATCCCCTTTACGCGAGGCGTCGTAGGGGCGGGTTTGAAAACCCGCCCTCTCCCCCGTGCCGTCGGCCGCAGCCGCCCTTTTCATCCCCTTTACGCGAGGCGTCGTAGGGGTGGGTTTGAAACCCGCCCTGTCCCCCTGCCGTCGGCCGCAACCGCCCTCTTCATCCCTTGTGCGGCCCTCACAAGGCCATTCTGATTCCGGCCCCAAGCCGGAATCCGGGGACCGGCCGCAGTGTCAGCCGACGACCTCGAACCGCTGGGACTCCGGAGGCTTGGACCAGAGCTCGTACGCGCCCGCCATGGCCTCGGCCCGCTCGGGGCTGGCCTTCCAGTCGTCGTATATCTCGTTGGTTTCCCACAGGACGACGCTGCTGATCTGGGTGGGGTCGTCGAGCGCGATGAAGGTCTGCCGGTTGACGAATCCCGGGGCCTTGCTCTGAGCGAGCCCGTTCCCGTCCAGCTTGGCCCGTGCCTCGTCCACCAGGTGGCTCTTCGCCCAATGATGGGTCAGTACTGCGATCATGGCAACCTCCAATGCGAGCGCGAGTGTAGCAACGGGGCAAGTGAGTGTCTAGCCCAGATGGCTCCCCTTCCCTAGTCCTGCCCATCCATCACACGAACCGCAGTTCTGACACCCCCATTGACAAACGCGAACGTCTGTGCTATTCTCCCCGCATGGAAGCAGCCAACCCAACGACTGGCGGCATGTTGCAGAACCGTGGCGAGAGCGCCGGGCTCCTACTGCATTTGTGCTGTACAAACGTTTCAAGTTCGGTGCCCAATACGGCAACCCCAGCTAGGAGATCCAACAACTATGCAGCAGAATCCAACAGTTCTGAGTGAAGACCTCTCCAGGAGGCAGATCGAGGCCCTGCCCCACCTCCTCAAGGCCGGCTCCCTCTCGCAGCAGGCCAGAGACGCCAGCATCGACCGTAGCACACTCTACAGGTGGCTCGAAGATGACAGCTTCCGATCAGCCCTCCAGCGCCTCCGTGAACAGACCATGGAGATCGCCGAGTCCGAAATGCTCGCCATGACCTACGAAGCCGCCGCCGTAGTCTACGACGCCCTCCAGGATGAGGACAAGAACCTGCGCTTCAAGGCCGCCCAGACCGTCCTCCAGCAAGCGCACGACGCCAAGTACGGCCACGACCTCTTGCGGCGCGTCGAAACCCTCAGGGAAGCCCTCAAGCTCAGGAAGGACTTCGATTGGCGAACGCACGCCTAGAGAGCGTGGTCTCCTCCCTCGAAAGGGAGTTGGCCAGGGAGCGCGCAGTGCTCTTGGTCAACGAGTCCGTCGAGGCCATCGTCGGCCAGTGGGACGAGCTCGCCTCCCAGTCCGTAGACGACGACCCATACTTCCGTGTCCTCGACTACCTCCGCAAGCTGAGGATTGACGTCAACAGTCTGCCCACCTGGCCCGCTGCCATCATCCGCCTGGAAACGTGCCTCCGCCAGGGTGAGACCCCCAAAGAGCGCCACCTCACCACCACCCTCGCCCCATGGACCTCCCGCTTCTAGCCGCCCCTACTCCAACCCCGCCATCCCAGCCACAGATCGGGTCCGCGGCTTGGCCGCCCCCTCTCCCTTTGACGGGAGAGGGTTGGGGTGAGGGTGTTCCTCCGCCAATCGACCAGCCCTCGCATCGTCATTCCGGCCTCCGAGCCGGAATCCAGGGGGCCAGGGGCTGGGTTCCCGCCTGCGCGAAAACGACTCGATTGCGTTTGACACCGCCGCGGGCGCTTCTTTACCATGGAACGCACCCCGAGACTGGAGATTCATATATTGGCAACGAGCACCCCGACAACGTTGATGGAGGCCATGACCGTCTACCGAGCCTCAATCAGGTCGGGAGACCTTGAAGTCATAACCAGAGAGCTTCACAGGTTCTCACTGTGGTGCGGCCCCGACCGTGAGCTGGCAGCCCTCTCCCCCGCCCTGATAAGCGAGTACGCGGAGCAGGTCGGCGGCACGGGAACGGCTCCCCAGGCGGCTTCCCGGCTCCAGGCCCTCAGAGGGTTCCTCTCCTACGCCCGAAAGAAGCGGATGGTCCCCGAGAACCTGGCCCAGCACGTGAGGATCCCCAAGCGCAAGGCCGGGGCGAGGGCCCGCTCTGACAATGGGGACGGGTCAGACCGAGTCGAGTTGACGCCGGAAGGGCACGCAAGGCTTACGAATCAGCTGGAGGGTCTGCAAGCCGAGCGGGCGCCCCTGGCCGCCCAGATTCGCCGCGCCGCCGCCGACAAGGATGTCCGGGAGAACGCACCGCTGGAGGCCGCCAGGGAGCAGCTCGGCCTGGTCGAGTCCAGGATCAGGGGCATAGAGGCTTCGCTCAGGGCCGCCGTTGTCATTGAACCCGACGCCAGCGCGTCCGATACGGTCCGAATCGGCTCCCTCGTCTCGCTCAAGGACGTGGGAACGGGCCGCGAAGTGGTCTATACCCTCGTGGACCGTACGGAGGCGAACCCATCGGAAGGCAGGATTTCCGATGTCTCCCCCATCGGCAAGATGGTGGTGAGAAAGAACCGGGGAGACGAGGTAGAGGTCGAGACGCCGCGCGGGAAGACGCGGTACCTGATTACCAAAGTCTCGGTCTGAACGCCGACCTGCACAGGGCCTCCTCCGCCCATGAACTGCCGCTGGTGTAGCTACCAGAACCTGCCGCGAGCAAGCTTCTGCGGCAGCTGCGGCCGCGATCTCCACCTTGATCTGGTCTGCGCCTCGTGCTCGACGCCGAACCCCGTCGGCCACAGCTTCTGCGACGCCTGCGGAGCGGAGCTGGAGACCCGGCCCGATTCCACCGCGGCCGACGAGGCGGCGGACACGCCGGATGAGGCGTCGGAGGACACCACATCCGCCCCTTCCCGCACGTCGTCCAGTCCTTCCGTCTCGGAGAGCGCCGCCGCTGAGCTGGCGGAGGAGCTGAGGCAGGTCGTGGGAGGCGAGGTGCGCTTCGACAAGATGTCGAGGGCACTCTACAGCACCGACGCCAGCATCTACCAGATCGAGCCGGTGGGCGTCGTGATCCCACGCGACGCGGACGATGTAGTAGCCGCCGTGGAGACCTCCGCGCGGCATGGAGTCCCCATCCTGCCCCGGGGCGGAGGTACCAGCCTGGCTGGACAGACGGTAGGCAGCGCCCTCGTCATCGACTTCTCCAAGTACATGCGCAGGCTGGTCGAGCTGAACGTCGAGGAGGGATGGGCCCGCGTGCAGCCGGGGATCGTGCTGGACGAGCTCAACAGCCTCCTTCGCCCATCCGGTGTCCTCTTCGCCCCCGATCCCAGCACCAGCAACCGGGGCAACGTGGGCGGCGCGCTCGGCAACAATTCGTGCGGGTCCCACTCGATCAGGTGGGGGAAGACCATCGACCACACGCTGGCGCTCGACGTGGTGCTCTCCAACGGCGATACGGCGAGGCTGGAGGGTCTGAGCGGCGAGGCACTGCAGACCCGCGCACGGGGTGAGGAGTTCCTCAGCCGCATCTACCGGGACGTGCTGGAGATCGGCAGAGCGAATCTCGGCGAGGTGCGCGAACGCTTCCCCAAAATCATGCGCCGAGTCTCCGGGTACAACCTGGACGAGTTCGACGGAAACGGCAGCTTCGACATGGCGCGCTTCGTCGTGGGCTCAGAGGGCACCCTCCTCACCATCACTGAAGCCAAGGTGAGGGTCGTCCCCATTCCGGCGCACAAGGCGCTCGCGGTGCTCCACTTCCACGACCTTCTGGAGTCGATGGAGGCCACCGTGGCGACGCTGGAGATCGAGCCCGCGGCTGTGGAGATGATCGGGAGCATGATCCTTCGGCAAGCGAGAGCGCATCTGGAATACTCGCGGATGATGGACTTCGTCGAGGGCGACCCGGAGGCGCTCCTGGTTGTGGAGGTTACGGGAGACTCCGAGGCGGAGGTCACCGCGGGACTCGACCGGCTCGAGGCGAAAATGAAGCGGGCCGGGCTGGGCTACGCGGTCCGGCGGGTGGTCGATCCGGCGGCCCAGGCGCGGGTCTGGGCGGTCAGAAAAGCCGGCCTCGGCCTGATGATGAACGTTCAAGGGGCGGCGAAGCCCCTCCCGTTCGTGGAGGACACCGCGGTCGCCCCCGAGAGGCTGCCCGAGTTCGTGCGGCGCTTCGACCAGATTGTTCAGGACCACGGGACTTCGGCAGGCTACTACGGTCACGCCAGCGTGGGCTGTCTCCACATCCGGCCGCTGATAGACCTGAAGCGCAGGGAAGGCGTGGAGCGGATGGTGTCGATCTCGGAGGCGATCAGCGATCTCGTCCTCGAGTTCGGCGGTGCGATGAGCGGCGAGCACGGAGATGGGCTCGTCCGCAGCGGCTTCATCGAGAAGATGTTCGGGCCGAGGATCACCGAAGCCTTCGGAGATGTGAAGCGCTCCTTCGACCCAAAGGGCATCATGAACCCAGGCAAGATCGTCGACCCGCCGCCGATGACCCAGGACCTGCGCGTCGGGCCCGGCTACGCCTCGCGTAAGGCTGAGACGGCTCTCGATTTCGGCCCGGAGGGCGGCATGGACGGGGCCGCCGAGATGTGCAACGGCCAGGGGGCCTGCCGCAAGGTCCTCGGCGGGACGATGTGTCCGTCGTACATGGTGACCCGAGACGAGGAGCACTCGACCCGGGGACGGGCGAATGCGCTCCGAGCGGCGATGTCGGGCCTTCTGGAACCGGAGGCAATGACCTCCAGGCGGCTCTACGAGGTCATGGACCTGTGCCTGGCCTGCAAGGCGTGCAAGGCGGAGTGCCCATCCAACGTCGACATGGCAAAGCTCAAGTACGAGTTCCTGAACACGTACCACAAGTCCAACGGCCAGACTCTGCGGAACCTGATATTCGGCAACATCGCCACGCTCAACAGGTGGGGGTCGTTCTTCGCCCCGCTGTCTAACCGGGTGCTTCAGAGCCGGCCGGTGAAAGAGCTGCTGGAGAGCCAGGGAATCGAACCCAGACGTGACATGCCCAGGTTCGCCGACCAGACCTTCAGGCAATGGTTCAAGGCCCGCAGCGGCTCGCCGGAAGGAGCCGAGGGCCGCGGTCGGGTGGCGCTCTTCGCGGACACTTTCACTAACTATAACCATCCCGAGATAGGGATGGCGGCAGTCAAGGTACTCGAGAATCTCAGGTACCAGGTGGTCGTTCCGCCGACCGTGTGCTGCGGCAGGCCAATGCTATCCGCTGGCATGCTGGACAAAGCGAAGGCCAACGCCAGAAGGAACGTCAGGAGTCTTCTCGACTACGCGAGTAGCGGGACTAGGATCGTGGGCTTGGAGCCGAGCTGCATCCTCAGCTTCCGCGACGATTACCGCGACCTGATGCCCGGCCTGCCGGGCCTCGACGAAGTGGCGGAAAACACGATGCTGATCGAGGAGTTCCTCGTACACGCCGTGGAAGAGGACGAGGCGACGCTGGAGTTCTCGCGGCCGCCAGGCAAAGTCATGCTTCACGGCCACTGTCACCAGAAGGCGCTGGTCGGGACGAGAAAGGCGATGCAGGTGCTCGGGGGGATTCCCGGCTGCGCGGCCGAGGAGATCGGATCAGGATGTTGCGGCATGGCGGGCTCCTTCGGCTTTGAGAAGGAGCACTATGACGTCTCGATGAAGGTCGGAGAGCAGGTGCTGTTCCCCGCAGTCCGCGAGGCGGCGGGAGATGTGACTATCGTGTCCGACGGCGTGTCGTGCCGCCAGCAGATCGAGCATGGGACGGGCACGCGGGCACGACACCTGGTGGAGGCCCTGGCCGATGCCCTGTAGGAAGCCCCGCCACCTCAGCCTGGCCCCCTGCCCGGCAGAAGCCTGTCGATGCTGATCGCGCGCCCTCTCCTGGTGTAGCGGACCCGCAGATTCTCGCCGACGACCAGTATCTCGTAGGTCTGCTCGTCGACCTCCACCCAAGTCGAGCCCACGCAGATGAGCTTCTTCCCATCGGCCCGCGTTTCCTTGGCCTCAAGTTGCCCTTCGATGTCCTTGTACGGTGGGAAAACGTCCTCGAGCATCCACAGCCAGCGAGCAAACCCGCCTATCAGCCGCGGCAGGAGAACTATGAAACGCACGTTGTCTGCTCATCACCGAAGGTATGGTCGCGGTCAGGAATCATAGCAAGTGGTTCCAAAGGTCCCTTCCCTTTGGCGGGTCTCAACCAAGTTTACTATGGGCACCCGCCGAATGCATGCGTGTGCGGTGTAAGGGCATCATGAGACTCGCGGGATACGGAAGCGCGTCAGACGCCGAAGGACTGTCGGGGCTCCCGCTGGACGCAATCGGGCTGAGGTGGTGCCGAAGGTCGGATTCGAACCGACACGGGATTTAACTCCCAACGGTTTTTGAGACCGCCGCGTCTACCATTCCGCCACTTCGGCACACATCCGCAGTACCGTCACTTCATTATACGGCCCGCGCACCGCTCGCCTCCTGTTGAGGGGCAAGACGAGATGGGAGCTGCTACATCTGCAGCTTCTTCTCACCCGACAGGTAGGCCTGTGGCTCCTTCTGAAAGGCGCGGTTGCAGCCGGGGCCACAGAGGTAGTAGGTCTCCCGTTCGTGCTTCCACTGTCCGCCCGGGGGTCTGCTTGGGTCAACTCCCATACCGCAGACAGGATCCGTCGCAGGTTCCCTTCTCCTGGATAGTAGCGGTATCTTCATGCGCGCCTCCGCTGCCGAACACCGACCGGTGCTCTTCTGAGTCTGAGCGAGTTGGTAACCACAGTGACGGAGCTGAAGGCCATTGCCCCTGCGGCGAGGACAGGGTTTAGGAAGCCGTGCTGTCCCAGTATCGGAGAGAGGACTTCCGGCACGCCGTCCGCCGAGAAGACCGGATACAGGACGCCCGCCGCAATGGGGATGAGGGCAACATTGTACGCGAATGCCCAGAACAGGTTCTGCCTGATCGTCCTCATCGTAGCTCGGCTCAGGTCGATCGCTGCGGCCACGGACGTCAGGCCGGCACCAACCAGCGTTATGTCCGAGGATTCCATCGCTATATCGGTGCCGGTCCCAACCGCGATTCCAACATCCGCCCGTGCGAGGGCTGGCGCGTCGTTTATGCCGTCGCCTACCATGGCCACCGTCTTGCCCTCGGCCTGGAGCCTGGAGACAACGTCCGCCTTCTCCCCCGGAAGCACCTCGGCGAAGACCCGGTCGATCCCGACCTGCGCCGCAACGGCGCGGGCCGTACGCTCCCTGTCCCCGGTCAGCATCACCACCTCGATGCCTTTGTTGCGCAGTAATTCTACTGCAGCCTTGGAGTCGGCGCGGGGGGAGTCTGACAAGGCGAAGAGGCCCTTGACCTCGCCGCCCGACCCAACATATAGGAGAGTTCTGCCCTGCCGCTCCAACCGGTCCGCGCTGGCCTCGATGTCCTCCGGGACGGGGAGCCCACTATGCTCGATCAGCTTGAGGCTGCCGATAACGACCCTAGTCCCATCCACCGTCCCCTCTATTCCGAGGCCCGGAAGCGCTCTGACATCGGTCGGGGCGGCCCAGCCCGCTCCCACTCTCTCGGAGGCTTCCACTACGGCCCTGCCTACAGGGTGCTCGGAGCGGCGTTCGATTGACGCCGCAAGCCTCAGAAGCTCGTCCTGACTTATCGAGGCGGCGACGGTCTCGACAACCGACAGACGCCCTTCGGTGACTGTACCGGTCTTGTCGAGCACAACGACATCGACCCTCTGAGCCGTCTCAAGGGCCTCGGCGCTCTTGATCAGAATCCCCCGCTCAGCGCCCTTCCCTATTCCGACCATGACAGCGGTGGGGGTGGCAAGGCCCAAGGCGCAAGGACATGCGATTATCAGGACAGCGACGGCGACGAGCGTTGCACTTAGGTACGCGGGCTCGGGGCCCAAGAAGAGCCAGATGGTGAACGCGGCGATCGAAACTGCGACTACGGCAGGGACGAAGTATGCTGCCACGGCGTCAGCGAGACGCTGGACCGGCGCCCTCGATCCCTGCGCGTCTTCCACGAGCCTCACTATCTGCGCCAGGGCGGAGTCCCGCCCTACCTTCGTGGCCCGGAAAGAGAATCCTCCTGTGGTGTTGACGGTAGCCCCGTATACGGCGTCGCCAGGTGCCTTTTCGACGGGAACACTTTCTCCGGTAAGCATCGACTCATCGACCGATGAGGCGCCGTCGATGACCTCGCCGTCGATCGGAAGCCTCTCACCCGGCCTCACCAGAACGACATCCCCAGGTACGACATCCTCGACACCCACGTCGAACTCTCGTCCGTCCCTGAGAATCCGCGCCCGCTTGGGCTGCAGACCGATCAGCGCCCGAACGGCGTTGGAGGCCCTGCCCTTGGCCCGAATCTCCAGGTAGCGTCCGAGAAGCACGAGGCCGACGATGGCTGTCGATGTGTCGAAATAGGTGCCGGACGCGCGGCCCTCCAGGATAGTGCTGCCGGCGAAGACGGTGACGGCCGCGCTGTACAGGTACGCGACCGACGTACCGGTGACTATCAGCGTGTCCATATTCGCCGCACGGTGCTTAAGTGCATTCCAGGCGGACGAGTAGAATTGGTGGCCTGCCCAGAGCTGGACGGGGGTGGCAACAGCCAAGAATATCCAGTCGACCCGGAGCGGCAACCGACTCAGGTCTACTTGAGACACCATGACGGCCATGATGATCGCCGCGACGCCCAAGCTCACCCCAGCCTTCCACTTCAGGGCCCCCAATTCTCTGGCAACGGCAGACCCGCCCGCCTCACTCACCACCCCGGTGACCGAGTATCCCACACTCTCGATGGCCTCTCGGAGATCAGCCACGGTCGCCACGCCGGGGACGTACTCGACCATCCCGCTCTCGGTGGCGAGACTCACATCTGCGAGCTCGACGCCTTCTACACCGTTAAGTGCACCTTCGATACGGTGGACACACGATGCGGAGGTGATCCCGCCGATCTTAAGCGTCAGCTTCTCTACACGCAGCCCGTAGCCGGCATCCTCAAGGGCTCCGGACAATTCGGCCAAAGACACCCGGAAGCCCGGTGAAAGCGTCAAGCCCGCCCTCTCGGTGGCAAGGTTGACATTGGCCGCATCGACGCCGGCCACGTCTTCAAGAGCCGCGGTGACGTGTGCAACACAGGCCGCACACGTCATCCCCCTCACGCCAAGTTCGATCCTTCTTGTGTCAACACCCACAGCCACGGCTATCTCTCTTTGGCCAGGTCGTCCATGATCGGACATCCTTCAATATGTCTATTCACCTGCAAATCAGATGGCAAGTCAAGGTTCGAACGTCAATTGAGAGTCCTGCTCGCGGCTGCGTGCGTTGAGATAGACCCGTCTCGAGACTTCCATGAAGCCCAGCTTCGCTGCCACGCGCAAGGACGCGGCATTGTCCTCGCCGGCGCTCCACACTGGTATTCGGCCCATCTCACGGACTCGACGCGCCACGATGGACCCTGCGGCAGTAGCGAGACCTCTATTGCGCCATGCTTCGTCTGTGGTCACCCCGATGTCGGCATACCTTCCTGTAACAGCATTGGTGTGAGCGAGTGCAACGAGCCTGCCGTCCATCACGAAACCCGCCGCCACGCCGTCCGTCAGCAGATCCTCAAACGCTGCGAAGCCCGATCCGCTTGCGTCGCCCTGGAATGCAGCCAGGAAGTGAATGTCTTCGAGACCCAACCGTCGGACCTGCGGGACGACGACTTCGGTCACCCGACCTGTCAGCGTGTGATATACGTCGCCATAGAAGCCGACCCGAACACCGACACCTTCTTCAATCAGTGCAGCCAATGGGCGGGCCAGGTCGACGGACACATTCGGCGACATCCCTTGACCTCGCCAGTCATTGAGCGGACGGAGCAAGCCCCATATTGCCGAAGGGTCTGTCCCGAAGCACCAAGGCTCCCGCTCCAGAGAGTGCGAGTGGACGATCACACCGGCGAATCTCGGGGCCGTGCCAATCACATACGCGTCCGCTAGACCGCGCCGCAAGAGGTGAACCGGGATAGCCGTCTCTGGTGTATCCCCAAGGGCATCAGCGAGGGCGTCGCGTTGTCGTTGCGTCTGCAAGAGGCTCATCGGTCCGCACTATGCCAGATCAACAAGTGCCCAAAATGAAGAGCCGGGCCATTGAAAGGCCCGGCTCAGTTCTTTCGCGCCGACGCTGCCCGGTTGGGATCAAACTGTCCTAACGACGCCCACGACCCTACCCCTCACTGCCACCTTGTCGGCGGGCAGCGTTATGGGCTCCATGGTGCTGTTAGCAGGCTGGAGACGCACCGTTTCGCCCTCGAGATAGAACCGTTTGAGCGTCACCTCGTCGTCGTCCGTAAGCCACGCCGCCACCATGTCGCCGTTATCCGGCTGGACGACGGGCTCGACAAGGACCAGGTCGCCGTCGGCAATGAAAGCATCGATCATCGAGGTGCCTTCGACCCGCAGGGCAAAGACGTTGTCCTTTCCCTGCGCAAGGCTCGGCGGTACCTCGACCTGCTCGAGGTTCGGGTCCTCAAGCGCCTCCTGAGAAGGGACCGGGATCGGGACGCCCGCGGCGATGCGGGCGAGTACCGGAACACTGACGACCCCGCGCCTCCGGCCGCCGTCGAGCAGTTCTATCCCGCGCGAAACCTCGCGGCGGCGGCGCAGGTAACCCTCCCTCTGAAGTATCTGAAGGTTGTAGTCCACGACCGAGGTGGAACTGACGTCGCACCCGTATTGGATGTCGCGTACGGTCGGCGGATAGTGGTTCTCATCCATGAATTCGCCGATGAAATCCAGTATTCGCTGCTGCCTCTCTGATAGTTTGTCTTTCATCTCAAAGTCCTTTCTGGCACGGTCATCTGAGGTTGTCGAACATGTGCACCATACATCTGTTCTTTTGAAAGTAGCAGAACAGATGTATGGTGTCAACCCCTCTGCGTGAGATTTCTCGACCCGATTTGACGGTGAGGGGTGGTTGTCTGTAGGATAGTGAAAATCATCACCAAGTATTGCGTACGCCGTGCGCGAGCTGGGTCGAGCAGCGGAGGTCCGCGAGAGGAAAGTGCTGAGACAGGCCATCCCCCTGGTTGCAATACTAACGATTGTATCCCTGTTCGCGGCCGCCTGCGGTGGCGGCGCCAAGATCGAGGCTAACCCGCAGCCCCCTTCACCGCCGATTCCACAGAGACCCGCCACTCCGGTACCGACGCCCACGGCAGAGGAGAGCGCGGGCGACAACGGCGGCGGAACACCTGTAGCGGTCCAGATGCGGGATGTCGGCGGCAGCGGCGAGTACAAGTTCGTGGACTCCGAGTTCACCTTCCCCGCCGGCGAGAAGGTGACGTTCACGTTCACCACACAGACCGAGTACCATAGCTTCACCGTCGACGACCTGGAGATTGACTTCGAGGTCGACGCCGATACCACCGATACCTTCACCTTCACCTTCGACACGCCTGGGACATACACCCTCATATGCGTCCCGCACGAGGCTCAGGGAATGCTGGGTACGATAACCGTTCAATAGGCCTCGACATTACTCAGCCGGCCGGGTCCAGTCTCCATCCTTTTTCTTGCATAGAGCAGGCTCTCGGCCGGGATGACTGGGCGGTGGAGCGGCATTGCGATAAGTCAGGCGCCGCTCTATACTTACGCCATTCCCACGGTCAGGAGGGTTCCCGCTAGATGAGACTTTCGTGCCTGCAAGAGAACCTCAGTCGAGGGCTTTCCATAGTTGGACGCGCGATCGCAGCACGCACCCCGCTGCCCATCACTCAGAACGTCCTCCTTTCGACAGACGAGTCGCGGCTGAAGCTCTCGGCAACCAACCTGGAGATAGCCATCACAACGTGGATCGGAGCTCAGATCGAAGAAGAAGGCTCGATCACCATACCAGCCCGATTGCTGAGCGAGTTCGTCAACTCGCTTCCTGCTGAACGAATCGACATATCCTCCACCGTTCAACCCATGGGTCTGGACCTGCAATGCGCACGGTTCGAGGCCCACATCAACGGCACCGACGCTGAGGACTTCCCTCCAATACCGTCCGTCGAGTCGGGCGTCATCGGCAAGATCGAGCCATCCGCGCTGAGCACCGCGATCACCCACGTGGCCTTCGCGGCGGCTACAGAGGACTCGCGTCCGGTTCTCACAGGGACCAAGGTAGAGCTGAGCGGCGACAAGGTGACCTTCGCCGCGGCCGACGGGTTCAGGCTGTCAGTGTACAGAGGCAACCTCGCCGAGCCGATATCCGAGGACATAAGCTTCGTCATTCCAGCACGGGCCCTACAAGAGGTCAACCGCCTCATCGGCCACCAGGAGACGCCCATCGAGTTCACGGTGACTCCGTCCAAGAGCCAGGCCCTCTTCCGGTTGGACGACATAGAGATCGTCTCGCAGCTGATCCAGGGAACGTTCCCGAACTACGAGCAGCTGATCCCGCAGGATTACGGCACCAGGGTTATCGTGATCCGCGAGGAGTTCTTGCGAGCCACCCGCACGGCTTCAATCTTCGCCCGGGACGGAAGCGGCATCGTGCGCCTTCAGGTATCGGGGGACGGAGAGGGAAAGCTCTCCATATCCTCGAAGGCGGAGGAGCTGGGCAACAACCAGGGCGATATAGACGCCGAGGTCGAGGGCAGCGAGGCCGAGGCGAAGATCGCCTTCAACAGCAAGTACCTGTCAGAAGTCCTCGACGTTCTACAGCAAGATCAGGTGGCCCTGGAAACCTCCACGCCTTCCAGCCCCGGGGTGATTCGTCTCATCGACAACGACGGCTTCCTTCACGTTGTCATGCCGATGTTCGTTCAGTGGTAGAAGGCTTCCCGGCTCCCACTCCAACCCAACCCCTGGCCTGAGCGCGCCGCTATGCTGATCATCGACGGCGACTACCCGATGGCCGGAGGCGCCACACTGCTCCAGCGCGACCTTACACTCCCCATCGACCAGGTCCGCAACGCCAGCGGTCTCCTCCCGGATGCTCCCGGCAGACCTACCAGCGGCACCATGGCCAGCCTGCCCGAAATGAGGCGCGGTCCGATGAGATCGCCTACTCCCGAGCGCAGGGTGAGATGGCCTACTACCGCATCCTGGAAAGCCGCGGGCAGATACGGCTGCTCAAGACCGCCTCCGACTTCGGCGAACACATGCAGGTGTGGGAACAGGCCGGTGAATACGACACTCTCCCCATAGGCATGGTCCTGGGCATGGAGGGCGCCGACCCGGTCCTCTTTCCTGAGCAGGTCCACGAGTGGTACGCAGACGGTCTCAGGGTTATCAGCCTCTCCCACTATGGCGTGAGCCGATACTCCCACGGGACCGGCACCGGCACCGAAGGCGGCCTGCTCGATGGCGCCGTCGACCTCCTCAAGAACATGGACTCGCTCGGCATGATCCTGGACGTTTCCCACACGTCCGACGAGTCGATACGCCAAGAGCTCGATAGCTTCTCAGGTCCCGTTCTTTCGACTCACCAGAACTGCCGGGCGATTACGCCCGGCGAGCGCCAGATCTCGGACGAGCTGCTGCGAAGGATCATCGATCGGGGCGCGGTAATAGGCCACTCGATGGACACCTGGATGCTCTACCGGGAAGGCGTGGATTGGGCCAACATCCCCCCACGGCGAGAGGTGTTTCCTGCCGACGCGGTTACGCTGGAGGACTACTGCGACCATATCGACCACGTGTGCCAGATGGCCGGGAACTCTATGCACTCCGCGATCGGAGGCGACACGGACGGTCAGGGCGGCGCGGACGGAGCGCCGTACGAGGTGGACACGGTCGCGGACTACCAGAAGGTAGCAGACGTGCTGGAACGCCGCGGCTATGCGCAGGCGGACATAGAAAACGTCATGTACCGCAACTGGCAGCGGTTCTTCGAAGAGTGGCTGCCGTAATCGCGTGCGCGACCCGCTCGGAGGGAGCGAAGGCGACGCCGAGCAACACCTAGCCATGCCCTGCACCGGATAGGTACCGTAGGAATTCGGGCTCCTGCAACCGGTGCTCGCGATTCCGCGGACGCCGTGAGTTCACAACATCGTAACACTAGTCGGGCACCTCGGCTACGAAGGCTGCCTCCACGAGCATCCCCCTTTGCAGGTCGACTCCGTAGGCACGCCTGTTTAGGGGATGGTCTCCCAGATATTCGGCCCACGCCTCATTGACCTCCGCGATGTCTCGGTTGACGTGCTGCAGGTATAGCCTTGCGGAGCAGAGGCTGCGGCGGGTCAGACCTTCCCCTTCTAGGATCTCGTCAAGCTGACGGAATATCTCTCGAATTTCCGCCCCGGCACCCCCTTTGACGGGTTCGTCGCCCCCGGGGGGCATCCCAGTCAGCACGGTCTCCAAGACCCTCCCGCCGTGAACTACTGCGTCGCTGAACGGGAATCCTTGCCGGCTTCGGATAAACTTCAACGGTGGCCTCCTGTGTAAGGGAAATAGAGCGTAATGATAACCGACCGCGGGCGGTCGATGAAGTAACGGACCGTCAGGCGGCCACTGAGTGGGCGGCGATAATCCTCAGTGAGTCCTGTATCGTAACCTGAAGGGCTGAGACGACGGGCTTCCCAAGTCGCTCCTGCAGCCGGTCGATTATCACCGCGGTCTTCATGCCCGTGCAGCTGATGAAGACGCTGTCGGCCTCCGGCCGGTCCACGAGGTGAACGACCAGCTCCTCAATCTCTTCAGGGGGGATCTGCTCAATACCCCTCAATCTGTTGAGACCCCTCATATGGACCACGTCGAACCCGCTCTGCTCCAGGAAGGCCCGGAGCTGCTCGTTGAGCTCGTCGACGTGTGGGGAGAGGACGGCGACGCTTCGTACATTGGCGGCGTGAAGCGCCCTTGCCACAGCAGATGACGTGGTCGTCGTAGGGAGTCCGGTCGCTCGCTCGATTCGGTCCACTATGTCAGCGGCTCCGTCTACCCCCCTCACGTAGCTGGCAGACGTGCAGGCATAGGCAATCACGTCCACTTGGGGGGACGAGAAGATGCTGGCCGCCTTCTCTATATCGGAGCTCTCGGCCATCCGAAACAGCCGCTTCAGGGTGATGGGTTCATCCTCGCCGCCTGTCGGGGAGTACCTCGCGTTGACACCCTCCGGCAGGAACCGGTTGGTCTCCTCGATCTCGCTCGGCTCGACCGGACCCGGCCATACCAAACCAATCACGCGCTCCGACAACTGTACCCTCACCTCGGTCCCCTCCTCAAGGAAGAGGAGGCCCCTTCACTCCCTTAGATCGCGATCTCCCCGCTCTCCCCGGTCCTCACCCTGATCACGTCCGACACTGGGGAGATTATAATCTTGCCATCGCCGATCTGACCACCTGCGGGACTTCTGGCCGCGGCGATCAGCGCGGCAACGACCTTGTCCTTCATCTCTTCGGGAACGACGGTCACCAGAATGGTCTTCGCGACCGACGCCCTCGTCAACATCTGTCCGCCTCTGCCTGTGAAGACCTCTACGCCTTTCTGGCGTCCCTGGCCGGTTACGTTCTGGTAGTGGAAGCCCCGGCAGCCGACTTCCTCAAGTGCTGCTGTAACGACGTTGATGCGCTCCGGCCTGACGATCGCCTCGATCTTGATCATTGCCTCACCTCGGGTCCTTTCTACGGTTCTGAATTCTGGTCACCGGACGGGAATTGGCACTAGTCTTAGTCGGCGCCGTCTCCGACGAACGCTCTCTCTCCATGCTGGGAGAGGTCCAGTCCCGTACCCTCCTCGGCCGCTGTCACCCTCAGGCCCAGCCCCGGAATCAGGTCGAGCACCTTCAATAATATCAGGGTGACCACGAAGGAGTACGCCATCGTGGCGGCGACGGAGATGACCCGCGAAACCATCTGTCCCGCGTTGCCTTCGATGACGCCGGCGGTACCGCCGATGACCTTCACCGCAAATACGCCTACAGCCAGCGCGCCCCAGATGCCTCCGACTCCGTGTACGGCGAAAACCTCCAGAGCGTCATCGATACCGATCCTGTGCCGGAAGTAGACGGCGATGTAGCATAGGATGCCCGCGCCAAATCCGATGGCAAGCGCGCCCATGACTTCAACGTACCCGGAGGCCGGCGTGATCGCGACGAGGCCCGCGACGGTGCCGGACGCCACGCCGACGGCGCTCATTCGTCCAGTCTGGAACTGGGACAGCAGTCCCCACGTCAGCGCGGCCGCAGCCGCAGCCGTGTTGGTCACCAGAAAGGCGTTCACGTCCACACCATTCGCGGCGAGCCCCGACCCCGCATTGAACCCAAACCATCCGAACCACAGCAGCGCGGCTCCAAGCACCACATAGGGAACGTTGTGGGGCTCGACGCCGGGGTCACGCCTCTTTCCGATCAACAGGACAGCCGCCACGGCCGCCACGCCGGCGTTTATGTGAACGACCGTGCCTCCGGCGAAGTCCAGGGCGCCACTGCTTTCGCCGAATTTAAGGTCCCCGATCCAGCCTCCGCCCCACACCCAGTGAGCTATCGGGGCGTAGACGATGGTGACCCATATGACCAGGAAGACCAAGTAGGTCGTGAACTTGAAGCGCTCTACGAACGCGCCCGTGATCAGTGCCGGGGTGATAATGGCGAACAGCAGGGTCAGAATGCCGTTGTCGATATCGTTCACGTCAATCCCGGTTAGGCCGAGAGCACCCAGGCCGCCGATGAAGCCGTTCCCATCTGCAAACGAGAGGCTGTACCCCCACAGCACCCACACGACGCTGACAACAGCGATGGCGACGAAGCTGTACATGATGGTGCTGACCGTGTTCCTGGCCCTGACAAGTCCTCCGTAGAAGAAGGCCAGTCCAGGCGTCATGAGCAGCACCAGTGCCGATGCGGTAAGCATCCAAGCGGTGTGACCGGAATCCATATCTTCCCCCTTATCCTGATGAATCGGATCCAGCGAGAGGGTAGCCGGGAGTTTTTACAAATTCATTACCTGTCTGTTAACTTACTGTTGCCATCCAAGAATCCACGGCTCACGGAGGCAGCAGGTGCTGACCAGACAACAGAAGGCTTATTTCGAAACGTTCGGCTTCCTCGTATTCAGGGGGCTGTACACACCGGTGGAGATCGAGACGATCAGTGCCGAAGCCGACAGCATCCTCGACGAGGATAGAGGCGGCAAGCCGTTCGACGGAGCGGCGCGACAGGCTGTTCTTCGCTTCGTGGAGCGCCGCCCGTTCCTCTCGACGATGCCGATAGACGACCGTATCTTCGACGCGATCGAAGGCCTGCTTGGGCCCGGGTTCTACTGGATCGGAGGCGATGGAAACCTGTACGTCGGCGACACTCACTGGCACTCCGACAGCACTGGCGAAGACCACGAGTTCGGCTTCGATCGGATCAAGGTGGCGTTGTACCTCGACCCGGTCGGCAGGGACACCGGCTGTCTCAGGGTGATACCGGGGTCTCACCGGATCGGCTTACACCAGCGTCTCGAGCCCCTCCGCCACCTGAGGCATGGGCAGAGAGATGTTGGCGGAAAGACGAGGTCGAAGGAGGTGCAGAGGGAGGCCGGCATAACCGGCGACTTCGAAGACACCCCGTTCGGGGTCGAGAGCCGGGAGCTTCCGCACTTCGCCTTGGAGTCGGAGCCTGGCGACGTTGTGTTTTTCAACCACCGGCTCTGGCACTCGTCATTCGGCGGCAAGACCGGGCGCAGGATGTTCACGATGAACTTCGCGGAGGAGCCCCGGACGGAGCAGCAGCTGTCCCTCGCCCGTGGGGCCTACCAGAGCATCGTGGATATGCTCAAGCTGAAGGGCAGCGAGAACGAGACCGCGTACTCGAAGTCCTTCCACGATAGCGACAACCCCAGGGTGCGGAGGATGATGGCCGTCCCGGAGGCGCTTGGTTTCAGATAGAGGCGAGGGCGCCTGGGGGCACACCCGCCTCCGGCTACGGCCTCGCCCATACTTCTTCATTCTGCCGGCTCCACCACTGCCATCACCTGGTCTACCGGGATGTTGGTGAGGACCTGCCTCCTGCCGCTCGGCCACAGCACCTCAATTTCATCGACGACTGTGGCTTGTCCGAGCCCGAACTCGAGATCGACGCTGTCCATTGATAGGTAGCTCGAACCCGCTCGCACCTCCTGTACCTTGTGGACGGGCTGTTCAGAGTCCTTTTGCGTGATCGTGACGTACACGCGCGCCCCGATGCCATCGGCGTTGCTGCCAGTGCCGTCGACGGCCATCCGGCCCCTGAGCCTTAGGGTGATCCAGTGGTTCTCTCCGCCCCCGTTCATCCAGACGAAGACCGGACCGGGAGCGGGCACGGTCGGAAGCCGCCGGTCTCTTCCATCTAACCTGGCCTGCAGCGCCTGGGCGGGCTCGGCGAAGACGGGGCCGCTGCTGTTCGTGCCGATGAGGTCCGGGTAGCCGTCGCCGTTCAGGTCGCCGTGCGCCAGGCCCTTGCCGTTCTCGTGCACCTGCGGATCCATCCGCAGCGGCGCAATATCCGACGGTACCTGCAGGGCATCGACGGGCCGGTAGTCGACGCCGACGATATCGAGCAGGTGGGCGCGCACCGTGATGTCTTCAAAGGAGCCGCGCCCGTCGCCTCTCAGCATCCGGCCCACGCCGGGGAAGATGTCACCGAGCGGCGCTTCGCCGCGCGCCTCCGTCGAGCCCAGCCAGTACAGGTCTTGGTCGCCGTCCTGATCGTAGTCGAAGAAGGTGGCGCCGAAACCGAAATCGTAGGCCGCCAGTCCGGTGGGCGCGTGCAGCGTCGGATGGATGTTTCCGGGGTCGAGCGAGAGCGGTGGCATCACTGGGCTCCGCTCCACCCTCGTGGACCATGCCACGTCGGGAAAGGCGCCGACAATGCCGATGCCGGGCACCTCACGCACACCATCATTCCGCAGAAGGAAGTGGAGACATGTCCCCCAGGCAAACGCCTCGTGGTAGTCGCACGAGCCTCCCGGATTGGGCTGGGGAGCCTGCATGCGGACGTGGAAGCCCATGTTGGTGACGAAGAGGTCGAGATCCCTATCACCGTCGTAGTCTCCTACGGCGAACCCCATCCAAGCCCCTACCTTGTCGATACCCATGGCCCGCGTGATCTCCGTAAACCTTACGACACCGCCCGCCGAGTCGTTGCGGTAGACGTGGAGGCGGTCACCGTCGTTTGCAACCCACAGGTCCGGGTCGCCGTCGTCGTCGTGATCGAAGAAAAGCACCGAGTGGGTCTGCCCCGTCGGCTCTCCCACCCGGTTGCCGGCGGCATCGACCACGCCGGGATCGTACCCCTCAAACGTGCGGCCGCTCTCAGGGTCTCGGAACAGGATCGGCTGACCGGTCGAATCGCGCATCAGTATCTCAGTACCCCGCACGCCGGCCTCCTGCGCGGCCTCGATGAAGGTCAGATCGCCCCTGTTCATGTAGAGCATGTTGTAGTGGCCCGGGAAGCTCGGCTTCTGGAAGTCTCGGAAGTCCTGGTCGGCCAGGTTTCCGACGTAGATGTCGAGCCAACCGTCGTTGTCCACGTCGGCGCAGGCGACGGTCGCCGCGGAGCGCACGTTGGCATCGTCTCCGAACGCTGACTCCGTGATGTCGCGGAAAGTGCCGTTGCCGAGGTTGAGGAAGAGCCTGTCGACATTGCCCTGGCCCTCATTGGGAGAGCGGAAGTCGAGGCCGTCGTCCGGGTCGCCCCACGAGCCTACGTACAGGTCCTGGAACCCGTCGTTGTCGAGGTCGCACGCAACCACGCCCGTGCTGTTGCTCTCGAGGGCCCCGACCCCCGCAAGCTTGCCGATGTCCGTGAATGTCCCGTCCCCTTCGTTCCGATAGAGCCAGTTGGAATAACCGGCCTCGGCGGTCACGTAGAAGTCCATGTCTCCGTCGCGGTCGAAGTCGAAGACAGCCACGCCGGGCCGGTCGTTCCAGACCTCGAAACCGTTTCGCAGCGCGGTGGCGGCGACGTTGGTGAAGGGCATCACCGGCGGCCTCGCCGCAATCGCCTCCCCCGCGTCCCTGGTGGAGATACGAGGAGGTGAACGGTCGATGGGGAGGGACGCGACGGATACCCTCTCCACGTCCACGCTCTCCGCGGATACGACCGAGGTCCTGACGCCGAAGCCAGCATCCGGGATCAGCGCCCCTATGGCCAGCACCGCGACCCCTCCGGCCAAGCCCAACCCCCACGTGGCCGCGGCGAATCCCGCTATCGCTCTGCGAGGCATGAGGCGCGCCAGGCCCCAGAAGGTTACTGGCCCGCCGGCTGCCGCCGTGAACAGCAGAGTCGCCGCGGGCGCGACGCCCATGCCGAGCAGGAGGAGCAGGACCACGAGAGGGATTTCGAACAGCAGCGGCACGTTTATCAGCACGCCCAGCGTGGCCGCTATGGCCACGCCCGTGATGTCGTTGCCCAAGTACTTCTCGACCGTGCCGGGGCTGAGCCACTGGATGACGAGACCGCTGGCAATTCCGGCAACGAGCATGATCGGGCCGATCCGAAGCAGGTAGCCGCCGATCGACTTGGCCCAGTCGATGGAGGCCTCCTTCATGGCGTCCCGCCAGCCCGACGGCAGAGCGGGCGGCGAAGGGTCGGCAGCATCGCCGCTCGACTGCCTCTTCTCTCCCGCGATCATTGCCACTACCGGCCCGATGAGCAGCCCTCCGACCAGGCTCAGGACTATGCGGCTGCCGCCCAGCATCGGGGTAAAGACGACCAGGACCATCAACAGGGCCGGCAGGTTGAGTGTGGCCGAGCCCTGCACCATCGCGATGGTGCCCCCGATCCCCGCTCCTCGACTGCGAAACGCCGAGGTCACCGGGACGATGCAGGCGGAGCAGAGGTTCACCACCGGGCCCAGGCTGAGGCCCTTGAGCGTCCCTTGAATCATCCCTCCGCTGACGAACCACGCGCCGCCGCCGGCAGGAAACAGAAAGGCCTCGCTCAGGCCGGCCACGAGGAAGGCGAACAGCATCCCGGCCGCCACGAGCTCAAGATAGGTGACAGAGAAATCCCACCACCTGGACAGGAACGTCGAGTCGGGCTCATCCTCTATGCAGAACCCCTGGAAGCACTCTACCCGCGGCCCGGTTACGGCCTCCAGGTCCTCCTCGACGACTTCTAACTTTGGGAAGCGGTTGAATACCAGGAAGACGACCAGGATGAGGGCGAGCAACGCTCCACCCATGACCCGCTTCTTCTTGATGGACGTGTCGAACAACTGCCGCGGCTACTCTCGGAAGTGTGCTATCACGAATGATACCAGCCGAGGGACGCCGGCGTGAAAGGCGCGCCGCTTGTCGTAGGGCCTACGGCACGGAGCCCGATGTCCAGTCCGGCACTCCGTCCTTGTCGGTATTATTGGTGATCCGGGTCAACTCAGACCCGTCGGCGTTCACAGTGTAGATTTCCATGTTGCCGTCCCTCTCGGAAGCGAAGGCGATCTTGCTCCCGTCAGCGGACCAGGTGAGGAAGCGGTCTGCCGCCGGGTGGTCTGTTATCGGGAGCTTGTTCGAGCCGTCGGCGTTCATAACGTATATCTCCGAGCCCGCGCCGCTCGGAGGGCCAGACTTGACGGCGATCCGGCTGCCGTCGGGAGACCACACGGGCTCTTCGTCGAAGTCGGAATCTTCGGTAATCCGGACACGCTCAGACCCGTCTGCGTTCATGATATATACATCGGTATCCGTCTTGGCACCGGACGTGAAGACTATCCTGGACCCATCCGGCGACCAGCTCGGGTACCAGCTTTCCAGGTAGCTGTCCGTGAGGCGCGTCTTGTCGGAGCCGTCGGCATTCATGGAATATATCTGCGGTATGGTGTCTCGCAGGGTCACGAACGCGATCTTGGAGCCGTCCGGCGACCAGCTCGGCAGAGTGTCGAGCGCGGGATTCTGAGTCAGGCGCGTCTTGTTCGATCCGTCGGCGTCCATCACGTATATCTCAAAGTCTCCTGTCCGTGTGGAAGCGAAGGCGATCATAGAGCCGTCCGGCGACCATCGGGGCACGGTGTCGATCCCGTTGTGGAAGGTTAGGCGTGTGACGTTGGAGCCGTCGGCGTTCATGGCGTAGAGCTCTGCGTTGCCGTCCCTCGTGGACCAGAACACTATCTTGCCCAGCCCCAGGTCGGCCGGAGGCGCCTCCGGCGTGGGGTTGACATCTGGCGTCGGGGTCTCTGCGGGAGGCGCGACGGACGTGCCGAGCGCAATGGCCGTGAGCGGAGGCAGGCGGGTGGGAGGGCTGGGGGTGGCATCGCTTCCGTTGTCGCCGCAGCCCACGGCGCCGAGTACCGCTGCAAGTACCAGAAGGTGCCTCCAGCGGGCGGCGAGAAAGGTCACCGAGGTACCGTCAGCCCGGCCAGCATCTCGTCCGTGATATAGCGTCCCAGCACGAATATCTTCCGGTCGGTGTACCAGAAGATGCGCTGCCCGTCCCGCTCCGTGAGGCTCGCATACATCGACAGCCAGTGCATGCTGAACGGGTAGATCCCTATCTTCTGCGTGTCGGCAAAGAGCAGAGGCTCGCTGAACCAGAGGGGCTGATGCGCTCCTTCCCGGAACTCTCCCACCGACAGGAACTGCGGCCTTCGGCTGTTGAGGTCGAGCGGGCCCTTCCCACCGTAGCCGAAGCCGTCGTGGTTCTGGTGGAACAGGATGTAGCGGCCATCCTCCAAACCGAAGATCGGAGTCGGCGCGATCGGGTTGAGCACCGGATCGCCGCCGTCCTTGAACCGCAAAATCTCGGTCTCGCGCCACGAGTGCCCGTCGTCGTCGGACACCGTGTACCAGACCTGGCCATTTGCCGTTCTCATGGCGGTGAACAGCCTCCCGTCCGGCAGCAGCACGAGTCCGGGTTCCTGGCAGAACGAGTACCCCTTGGAGCGATGGGGCTCGAAGGACACCAGGACGGATATCAGGTCCTCGTCGTCGGGCAGCCACGTCAGCTTCAGGTCCTTCGGATCGGGACCTTCGTCAATGTTATCGAAGCGAAGGAACTCGGACCTGCACTCGCCGAGGCCCACGTCCGGCCTGTCGCCCATGTCCATCGCCCGGAGGTCCTGCTTCAGGTACGGGTGCGTGGTGCGGGTCAGGGGAACGATCTGCCGCCCCTGAGCATCCCTCACGGGCTTCTGCCAGGTGATGCAGGCGGCGGGGACATCCGGGTCCGGGTGGTCCCACTTGGTCCTGCGATATGGAATTTCGACACCTCCGTCGACCCAGGTATACCCGTCGTCGTCGGAGTACCTGCACCTTATGTTGGCCACGCTTGGGAGCCCTATCCCGACCGTCCTGTTATAGAAGCAGTAGATGCGCCCAGTCTCGCTGATTACGGGCCAGCCGAACTGGCTGGTGTGGCCGAGAGCACCCGGCTCGTGGATTGGAGTCGGAGAGGTCCAGTTGACTCCTCCGTCCATGCTGCGGGCGTAGACGACGTTGAAGTCCTTGCGGTTGGGTTCCAGGCCCATGGTCCAGATCGCGAGCAGATCGCCTCCTGGCGTGTAGTCGACGAGGACGTGATCGGCAGCCTCCGGGTAGTACGGAGGCGCCGGGGGCAGGAACACCACCAGGTCGGGATTGGTGCGTCTCCAGTCGTTCGAGTAGGACTTCTGGGTCGTAACAGCAGTCATTCTCATGCCTCCATTCCGGCGTGCGCGCCGGCGCTTTCATCCCTGTAATTATGGACTCTCCGTCCACAATTGCAAGGCCATTATCCTCTCACGCGTACCCACTTTTCTTGAGTCATAGCGAAGACCGGCAGGGGTGCGCATTGCTCGATGGAAGTTTTTTCCCCGGATCTGTCGAAATCTGTCGGATTTCTGGTGATTTCATAGCTGGGGACCGAGATTCGCGCGACACTTACTTGACACTTATTCGACACTTACTGAACACTTACTGGACACTTATTCGACACCCACGGCGGGGCTGTGCGTAGGGTGCGTGTGAAGAGGGTCAGTCGTTGGCATAGGAGCATGGTAGCACAGATGTGCGGGTTAGTCAAGTGTCACTCGTTACCTGGTGCCTGGAGCGAGACTGTGGCGCCTTGCTGGCAATGAACACAGCCAGCGGTCAGGTAGGTTCGACAAAGTGGGTACGCGTGAGCCGAGTCTATATGTTGCGCATCAGGTAAGGGATTCCGAGAAAGTACTTCTTGTCCCCTACTATGGCCCTGATCGCCTCCCTGTCACTCCGCGTAGCGTATTCGATGACAACCTCCGCCCTCCCCGTACCGGCGCAGCGCCTACTGTCCAGCCGCAGGGTGACAAATCCGGGGTTGACCGACGCTATTCGGCCCACTACGTCAGAGCGCTGATGAAGGATGCGCCGCGCTTCCTCGAGCGCGGGCCATTTGTCGCAGGGCACTCGATGCGGCGCCGAGCCATACACGTACTCCAAGACCGCGTCCCGGACGTAGGCCGTCCGGACCTCGACGGTCGCGAGCAAGAGCACGCCCAATGCGAGCCCGACGACGACGTAACGCAGACGCCCGACGCCGGCACCTGTGGCACTGCTACTCGACATGAGGTTCCTCCTAGCCCATCCGGACCTCCCGGAACTCGACGCGGCCTTTAGCGACATGGTCCCTGATCTGCCGTTGCGATGGCGAGAGCCTGCTTGACCCTGTCTTGAACTCCACGAGGATTACCCTGTCGTCCTCGAACTGCACTCCGTCGATGGGTGAGCCGAGGAACCGGAACCGCTGCGGGTTCCACGGGTAATCAGACATGAAGGGCATGAACTGCTCCGTCGTCTTCCCGTACCGCGTGCTGAGGCTTTGGCGGCTGGAGAGGGCTTTGCGCAGGTCACGGCGTGCCGATCGCCAGAACCGGAATAACAGGAGTACCACCGCGAACGAGACGGCGAGAGCAAGGAGCAGCCACAGGTGCAGCGTGTCCAACAACTACCTCCCCGCCCCTACTTTATGAACAGCCGCCGCTCAACCGTCCCGAACACCCTTGGCCCCTCGTCCGTGACGACCGATGTCTCGCTGACGGCCACCCCGAACTCTCCGAGCTTGCGGAGGGCAATGGGGTGGTGGAACACCATGCCGGGCCTCAGAACGGTCTCGACTCCCAGCTCTATCCTGCCCGTCCAGTCGGCCCAGGTCGGCGGAAAGCCCAGTCCGACCCCGTAGCCGAAGTTTCCGTGGGAGACGAGGCCGGGTCCGGCTTCGTCGAGGGCCTGCCAGCCCGCCTGGGCGACCTCGTGCGCGGTCACGCCGGGCCTGATCGTCGAGAGCACGTTGTCGAGGGCCTGAAGGCAGGCGTCGGCGGCCCGCCTTACCTCAGGCGAAGGCTCCCCTATCGACACCGCGCGCATCAGAGGCGAGGTGTACCGCTGCCAGCAGCCGCCCATCTCCAGCAGGATCGGGTCGCCCGCCATGATCCGGTTGCGCTTGTACGTCGAGTGGAGGATGCCGGACCTGCCACCCGAAGTGACGACCACGCAGTGAGACAGATAGTCACTGCCCGCGGACGCCATCGCGTGATAGGCGGCAGCCGCCACGTCGTTGTCCGTCACGCCTTCAGACGCCGCCTCGACCGCCGCCGACATGCCGGCGTCGGTGAAGCGGGCCGCCCGCTGCAGGTGTTCGATCTCTCGTTCAGACTTGATCAGCCTGACGGCATCCAGGAGACCGGAGGCGTCTACGAAGTCGGCGTCCGGCAGCCCTTCCGTCAGGGCCGCGTTCGCGGCGGCAGTCACGGCCTGGCTGCGCATCTCCACGCCCACCTTGGCACGGCCAAATCCCTGCTCGAAGAGCAGACCTGTGACATAGCTCTCAAAAGCCGTCCGTGGCGGATAACCGAGGATGCGGCCGAACCACGAGTGCAACAGCGCCCCGCCGATCTCGGGTCCGTGAACTATCAGAGAGGGCTCGTCGTCGATTGGCAGGATAACTGTCTCGCCGTTGTTCATCGAGAAGCTCTGGTAACCAGAGAGGTAGGTCACGCTCGACGGGTGCTGCACTAGCAGAACGTTCACGCCGCGCTCGGCCATCCCTTCCCTGACGCGTTCGATACGCCCCCGGTACTCCTCCTCCGGAAAGGCGGGCTCCGGCGGAAGGCCACCCAGCATATCCCTGCTGGCGGGGCCTCCGCCAAGGCTGGGGTGCAGCTCAACGTGCATGGGACGCCTCCTCAAAAGGTACGACTGCGGATGCGGCATTCTATCATGGAGGATTCCTTGAATCGCTTCAGACCGAGCCCGTACGGAAGCGAACAGAGCCAAAACAGGGTGTGGTAGACTCTGGCCCGCCAATCGATGCCGTCGGCAGTCCCTTCCAAGGAGCGTTACTTGAAGCCCACGATCCACTGGAGCAAGGTCATCTGCCGACAGCCGGGAAACTACCTCGCCTGGCCCACGATCGCGCGGCGCGAGAGCGGCGAGCTGCTCGTCGCGTTCTCCGGAGACCGGGAGGAGCACGCCTGTCCCTTCGGCAAGACCCAGATGGTACGCAGCAGCGACAACGGCGAGACCTGGTCGGAGCCGGAGACCATCAGCAGCACGCCGCTGGACGACCGCGACGCGGGCGTCGTGGTGCTCCGGTCGGGCGTGGTCATCGTGAGCTGGTTCACCGTGCCGACCTGGGTCAGCGTCGAGAGCTTCACAGAGCGCGAGCTCTATTCCAGGCCGCAGCTTGCCGCGTGGCGCCGCCATCTGGACAAGGTGTCCGAGGAGGAGCGCCGGCAGTGGCTCGGCAACTGGACGCGCCGGTCCACCGACGGCGCCCGAACGTGGGAGCACGCCGTCGACAGTATCGCGACGACGCCTCACGGGCCAATCGAGCTCCGAGACGGCAGGCTCCTCTTCGTCGGGATCGATAGAACGATGGGCGTCGGAGCGTTGCTTTCGGTCGAGTCGTTGGACGAGGGTCGCTCATGGCGCCAGATAGGGACGATGCCGATTCCCAAGGACGACCGGCTCGGCGCATACTCGGAGCCGTACGCCGTCGAGCTGCCGCATGGCAGGCTCGTGTGTCTGTGGCGCCACCAGCCCGACGAGACGGACGTCGCGGCCAGGTACATGCGACAGACCGAGAGTGACGACGGCGGCCGGACATGGACGGAGACACGCCCTACCCCACTCCAGGGCTACCCTCCACACCTTCTGCCACTGTCAGGCGGCGCCATCCTGGCAAGCTACGGCCGCAGGATTCCCCTGATGGGACAGCGCGCCTGCCTGAGCCACGACGGCGGAGCAACCTGGGACGTGGAGAACGAGATCGTGCTGCGGGACGATGGGCCCGAGATCGACCTCGGCTGGCCGCCCGGGTGGGACCTGGGATATCCGGCGACCGTTGAGATCGAGCCCGGCGAGCTACTTACCGTCTGCTACCAGATCGACCCGCCGGACCACAAGCCCAGCATCCAGGCGACCCGCTGGTCCCTGCGCTGAAGCGAGGCTCCTAGGCGCCCCGGCGCAGCACGCGGCCCGGCAGCGCGCCGGTGTGCTCTCCGTCGTGGACGACGAGCTCGCCGGCAACCAACACGTGGGGAACGCCCGCCGCGAGCTGGTGCGGCTCGTCGAAGGTGGCCCTGTCGATAACCGTCGCCGGGTCGAACACGGCGAGGTCGGCAACGCAGCCCTCCTCCACCCTGCCCCTGTCCCGCAGCCGCAGCCTCTCGGCAGGCATGCTCGTCATCTTCTGCACCGCCGTCTCCAGGGACATTAGCGACTGCTCCCGCACGTAGCGGCCGAGGATGCGCGGATAGGTGCCATAGAAACGCGGGTGAGGCCTCTCCTGGGCGTACACGCCGGTCGGCGACACGGCTGTGCCGTCGGAGCCGATCATGGCGAGAGGGTGGGACAGGAAGTAGCGGACATCGCTCTCGACCCTGTTGTGGACGACCGCTCCTACGTGGTTGCTCTCCTCATCGACCAGGTCCAGGTACGTCTCCAGCGGATCGGCCTCACGCTCCGAGGCGATCTGCTCGACACTTTTGCCGACGATGTCGCGATTCGCCTCGGAGCCGACGTACGAGATCACGACTGCGTCGAACTTCCAGGGCAGGTCGCCGAAATGTCCCTTCCTCATGTCGGCCAGCGCCCTATCGCGGCCTTCGGGAGTTCGCATCCGCCGCAGCATCGCCTCTTCGCCACCCTCCTGCAACCAGAACGGAAGGCTCTGCATCAGGCCGGACCCGGCAGCTGTGTAGGGATAGACATCGTACGTGGCGTCAAGCCCCTCCGAGCGGGCGCGTTCGATTATGCCGACCATCTCCTCGCCCTCGCCGTAGTGGCGCGAGTCGATTATGGCCATGTGTGAGAACTGGACCGGTACGCCGGCCCTTCGGCCGATCTCCATGGCCTCCTCGATAGCGCCGATGTGATTGCCGCCCCAGACCCTAGCATGGGTGACATAGTAGGCCCCCTCGTAAGGAGTCATGGCCTCGGCCAGGGCTACGACCTCGTCGGTGTCACCGTACATCGAGGGCGCGGTCGTGAGCCCTGTCGACATGCCGAACGCGCCTTGCTCTACAGACTCGGCGACCAACCTGCGCATGCTGCCGATCTCGTCGGCCGTGGGTCGCCTGTCCGATGTGAGACCCACGGCCTTCCTGACGGAGCCATGGCCCACCTGGGGGGCTACGTTTACACCGATGCCGTTGGACTCCAGATGGCTGGCCCAGCCATCCAGGTCTGTCCAATCCCACTCGAAGGCTTGGCGCATCGACCTTCTGAGGGACTCCGGGCCGTCCGGCCCGACCGGAAATGGCGAGTAGGCGCAGTTTCCGGCGACCTCGGTCGTAATGCCCTGGTGCACCTTGCTGTCGCCCCGGGGATCGTCCAGCAGGGACAGGTCGGAGTGAGTGTGCATGTCTATGAAGCCCGGCGCTACGACCAGGCCGGTGGCGTCGATGACACGCTCGGCCTCGGCATGCTCCAGGCCGCCGATGGCGGCTATCTTCCCTCCGCTGACCGCGACGTCGGCCTCGTACCGAAGGCGGCCGGTCCCATCTATCACCACTCCGTTCGCGATCAGAGTATCGAAAGTCATCTCATCTCCCTCCGTGGTTGGCGTGCTACTTCTCGAACTGTATCCTCGGGTCAAGCCAGACCAACAGGATATCTGACAACAGCGTGCCGATGACAGTCAGCACGCCCAGCCAGAACACTATGCCAGCCGCGAGGAACTGCTGACCGTTAAGGAATGCGTCCAGGAGCACGGGCCCGAGAGTCGGAAGGCTCAGCACGACGGAAACGACGACGCTGCCGGACAGCAGGAACGGCAGCATGTAGCCCGCCGTGCTGACGAAGGGGTTCAGCGCCATCCGCACGGGGTACTTCAGGACCAGCTTCCACTCGGACACTCCCCTGGCCCGCGCGGCAACCACGTATGGCCTCCCAAGCTCGTCCAGCAGGTTGTTCCTCATTACCCTGACCAGCGCCGCCGTCCCGGCCGTTCCGAGCACCAGCGCCGGAATCCACAGGTGCTGCAGCAGGTCGACAACCCGGCCAATGCTCCAGCGCGTATCAAGGTACTCGGTCGAGTAGAGGCCGCCGACGCTTATGCCGAACCAAGAGAAGCCTATCCACAGCAGTGCGAGCGCAAGCAGAAAGTCAGGTATCGCCAAGCCCAAAAATCCCACGGACGTCACTGCGTAGTCCGCGCTCGTGTTGTGCCTGACCGCGGAGTATATGCCGATCGGCAACCCCAGGGTCCACGTGAACACTATGGTGCCCAGTGCCAGTAGCACGGTGTTGAGGAGGCGGTGTTGCATGATGCTCGAGAACCTCCTGCCATAGTCCAGACGCAACGCGCCCCAGGCCCAGCGAGCATAGCGAACGACGACGGGCCGCCTCACGTCATACTCGGCTCGAAGCAGCTCATCGAGAGTGCGGTTCTGGGATGCGACCGCGCCTGCCGCGGCCCCGCTCGTGCGCTGGCCGGCCACCTGATCGAGATACTGGTTGACGGAATCCCCACGAGTGGGCTGGACGACCAGGAACGAGACCACGGATACGGCCATTATCGAAAGCAGGGAGACGAGCACGCGACGGACGAGGAAGGCGATCACATCCTTCATCATACGCCGAATCGGCGATTGGCGACGTTTTGCAGACCACGGAGTTTGGTACACTGTGAGCATGCTGCCCGCTGTTTCCAAGTCGGCAATGTCCCATGAAGAGAGGGAAGCGCGAAGGGCGCCTGTCTTGGGCGCCTTCTATTCTTGGTGGTCCAGGCTTGATTGGGACAGGTGGAGCTTCACGGCGGCGCTATCGCTGTACGGCGGCGCTGTCGGCGGCTTCGTCGTCGTGGCCAACCTGATGGGACGTACGCCCGGTTTCCTGGACCCTGTGCGCCTGGACGGATCAGACGGCCTCTTCATCTACGCGTCCGGGGTCACCGCGGGAGCGGCCGTGGTCGTGCCAATGGCATACTGGGCACATGGAGGCAAGTGGGCTTCCAACATGGGACGGCGGAGCCTCGGCATTCTTCAGTGGTCGCTCCTCGCGGTTGGGTACGCTATCTTCTTCCCTCTTTTAATCGGCGGCTTCTTTCTGCCGTTTGCCCTGCTCTTTCTCTCGGTGTACACAGGGGTGATCGAACTCAGCGGGCTACTGTACGCCTCGGCCGACACGCTCCTGCTGTCGCCGCTCCGCGGTCTCGCGACCGGGGCCGGTTTCCTGTTCAGCGCCATGTGGTGCAGCGTCTTCTTCTTCTTCGGCGCCGTGCTTATGGACCGTCTCGACGCTAAGGCGCGACCCCGTCAGGGAGTCGTGTGGATAGCCGCTCTGGCGCTGAGTGCCCTGGTAATCGCCGCCGCAACCCTTGTTCCAACCACCCTCCTGGCAAGACTCGGATAGCCTCGGGGGCGATACGGCCCTTCCCGCGTCAAGGAGGCCCGCGGAGTCGCGGTTGGAACGCCGTGATTCGGGGCTGTTAGGTGAGGTATGGAATAGTCTGCGGCCCCTCGGGCAGCACGCAGATCGTGGCGTCGTCTCCGCAGGCGCCGGCCAGCTCCATGACCTTCGACTCGACATCCTCGATGGGCTCGAGGTAGGCCCCACGGACCTGGGAGTCCGTCAGGAAGTCCGACTTCAGGTAGACATGGGCCCGTTGCTGTATCTCCGCTTGGAGCTGTACCTGCCACTGGTCGTGCCTGCTGAATCCAGGCGACCGCACCATCCGCGCCAGCTGGTCCAGGCTGGTCGACTCCGCCAGCATCTTCCCGTACTCGCCGTGGTCGGGAATCCCGTCCGAGCACTCCGAGGCGCAGACGATGGACCCGCCGTCGCGGACGACCTGAGCGGCAGCGGACATCCCTTTCACCGTCTGGTATAGATTGAGGTCCAGCGGGTAGCCGCTGTTCGTGGTCACAACCACGTCGAACGGGTGCGGCACGCCTCTCATGGCGGAACGGCGGGCCACAGCGGTTGCGGCCTCGTGCTCGGCGAAGAGCTCGCCCGCGTAGACGCTGGTTATCTGCCGGTTGCGGTTGATGGTCACGTCGAGGGCAAAGTCCACACCGGTCTGCCGCGCGATCTGCCGGATGGCATCGTGGATGGGGTTGCCCTCGGTAATCCCCCACTTGGACCTCTCATGGCCGATCAGCGGGGCGCTGTGGAGATGCATCACCGTCTCCAGCCCGGCGAGTCCGGGCGCGACCATCTTGGGGCCGCCGCTGAATCCGGCGAAGAAGTGCGGCTCGACGAACCCGGTGGTGATCTTGAAGTCGGCGCCGACCCAGCGGCTGTCCAGCCATATTGGGATGCCGTCGGGGGTATCGCCGACCCGCTCGAGCCCCGCCTCGTCGAACGCGCTGTGGTTGACCACCTCGTACCGCCGCGTGACCTCGCGGCCGAGCATCTCGTCCAGCTCCTCGGCCGTGTTGCCCCGGTGCGTGCCAGTGGCAACCAGGATGACAATCTGGTCGTCTGGAACGTGCGGGAGTTCGGCCAGAAGCACGGGAAGGACGGTAGCGCTGGGCATCGGGCGGGTCACGTCGCAGACCGAAATGGCAACCGTCTGACCCCGGTCGACCATCCGGCGCAGCAGCGGCGTTCCGATCGGGTTGCGGAGGGCCGTACGAAGTGCTCCTTCCGGGTCCGGGAGTCCGGGAACAAACGTCGGCTCTATGACGGTCGTCCGTTCGTCGGGAAGATCGACCACGAGGCCGTTGCGTCCGTATGCAAGCTCGATGCGCATGGTTTCTCCGGTGCGTTCTCACCACGCCACCTGGGCGATAGTCCATGGCCGCGGGGAGAGTGTGCGCGCGGCTCTCTTAAGCCCTAACCATCTCCTCGCAGAGGTGCGCGGTGTCCACGAGGTCGGGGATGGTCACGTACTCTCGTACGGTGTGCATGCCGTGGTCTCCCATGCCCACTACCACCGAGCTGATGCCGCGCTGCCGGAAGATGTTGCCGTCCGAGCCGCCGCCCGACGTGCCCAACGTCGGCTTCATGCCGAGGCCCTCGAGCGCCTCGATGATGCGCCGGACCATCGGGTCGCTCTCGTCGACCGAGTATGCCTCGAACTCTGTGTGCAGGTGATCGACGATCACCGCCTCTGGGAACATATCCCTGACTTCCACCAACACATCGTTCAGCTGGATAAGTACGGCGTCCATCGTCTCCAGGCTGAGACTCCTGAACTCCCCGACCAGGATGGTCTGCTCAGGCACCGTGTTCCTGACCGACCCGCCCTCAATAGTGCCGACGTTGAACGTCGTCTCCTCGTCGAGCCTGCCCTGCGGCAGCCTCGTGACGATCTCCGAGGCGATGCGAATGGCGGAGAGCCCCTTCTCCGGCTCGACGCCGGCGTGGGCCGCCCGGCCCGTTACCTCGATCCTGAAGCCGATGTAGGTCGGAGAGGCGGACGTAATGCGGCTCGGCGGACCCTCTCCGTCAAAGACCACAGCATCCGTGGCGGTGATCTTCGAGTAGTCGAGCTTCCGAGCGCCTATGAGGCCGGGCTCCTCCTCTCGCGTCAGCACCACCTCGATGGGAACATGCTCGGTGCCGTCCTCATGGACCGACTCCAGGGCCTCCAGGACCGCTGACACGCCGCACTTGCAGTCTCCCCCCAGAATGGTGGTGCCGTCCGACTCGATGCGGTCGCCCCTCACAGTGGGCTTCACCCCCCGCCCGGGCTCCACGGTGTCCATGTGGGCCGACAGCAATAGAGGGTTATCGCCCTCGCCCTTCCGGGCGATGAGGTTCCCATAATCATCCAGTTCGGTCTCCAAGCCCAGGCCCTCCAACCGCTTGGTGAGCTCAGCCGTCATTGCCGCCTCCTCGCCGGAGGGGCTGTCTATCTGCACGAGGTCGCAGAACGTCTTTACCAAACGGTCGCGGTCGATCATCGTCGCCTCCATCTGCGTGTTGGCGGCTATTGTATGGGGCAGCGCCCGGCGCCTCAACCCTGCATTCCGACGAATCACCTCCTCACTTCCCCCACGTCTTGATTTACACGAACTTGTGTACTATTATTTGCGCATGGCTGGAGCCAACGCAGTACCGGAGAGCCATTCCACAACCGCCCAAAAGCGTCTGCTTCCGTCCGTCTACGCTTCATTTGCGCTCCATTGATGACCCACTGGCCGGAACACCCAGCTAGGAGACGGAACAAAATGGGGCAGTTTGGAACGATTTTTAGCGAGAACTCCTCCGTGATACATGGAAGCGGCCGCCTTGATCGGACGCCCACCATCATTTCGGCACTGCGGGCACCCTGTCGCTGGCGAAAAAATCAACAAGCAAACCAGAGGATATGCCACATCTGAGAGGGGACGACATGGAACAGAGTGGGATGGGTTCCTCGGACCAGCTAGTCCGGACGGTCGCCTCGGAAGGCCTTTCCACCTCGCGGGAGGCGGCCGACCTGGACGGTCTGCGCACAGGACAGCAACACGGAAACGGGTACGCAACCATGATCCGCGACCTGCCTCGGGGCGAGAGACCGAGGGAGCGCCTTCGAGAGCTCGGCCCAGACTATCTCAGCAACCCCGAGCTGATCGCGATACTTCTCGGGACCGGCATTAAGGGCGAGAGCGTTCTCAGCCTCTCTACGAGGTTGCTGGCGAGCCGAGGCGGTCTCGCGGGAATGGCCAGAGCGTCATACGGGGAGCTCTGCGCGGTCAACGGAATCAGCGACGCCAAAGCCTGCCAGCTCATGGCCGCCTTCACTCTTGGGCGACGGATGGTCTCCATGCACCATGAGGACCGCGCTACTATAAGCTCGCCCCAGGACGTCTTCAACCTGCTGGGAGCCGAGATGGGCCTCCTCGACCAGGAGCGCCTCCGAGTGCTGCTGCTGAACACCAAGAACGAGGTGCTGGCCGCGCCGGAGGTGTACAAGGGCAACGTCAGCTCGTCGATGGTTCGCGTGTCCGAGCTGCTGAGGCCGGCTGTCAGGGAAAACTGTCCCGCCCTGATCATGGTCCATAACCACCCGTCGGGCGATCCGACGCCAAGCCCGGAGGACATCCTGGTCACCAGGAAGGTGCGCACCAGTGCCGAGATGATGGACCTGGAGCTCCTGGACCACATCGTAATCGGCTCCCGCGGATACGTCAGCCTGAAGGACAGGAAGCTGGGATTCGGCTAGAGGCAACCGCAATACCCCAGTCGACGCTGAGGAGCCGAGGTTGCCCGCTACCCGAACGCAGGCTATGATTCACACCGTCGAGGCGGCCCTGGAACGGTCGCGGAGGAGAGTGTGAAGGTCCTGGTGGTCGGCGCCGGAGGCGTCGGAGGCTACTATGGAGGCGTCCTCGCCAGGAGCGGCGAGGAGGTCACCCTCGTCGCCAGGGACGATCACCTTCGTGCCGTCCTGAGAGATGGGCTCAGGGTCAGGAGCGAGTCGGCCGGATGCTTCACCGTTCGCCCGATGGCGACCGACAGGCCCGACGGATCGTGGAAGGCCGACCTAGCCCTGTTCTGCGTCAAGAGCTACCACAACAAGCAGGCCATCGAGGTGATGGCGCCCGCGATCGGAGAGGATACCGACATCCTCACTTTGCAGAACGGCATCGGGGCGGGCGAGGAGCTCGCCGATGCCTTCGGCAGAGACAGAGTCCTGATGGGCGCCACCTACATCGACGGGTGGATCGAGGCGCCGGGCCTCGTCGGCGAGGGCGGAGGCGCCTTCCAGACGGTGTTCGGAGAGGCAACCGGCGAGAAGACCGCCCGCGCCAACCGCATTCTGGACACGTTCACCAGGGCCGGGATCGATACCGAGCTCTCGAGCGAAATCCTGAACGCACTATGGGCCAAGCTGCTCCTGATCTGCGGACTCAGCGGAATGTCATGCATCACGCAGGGCTCGATAGAGGCCGTTATGGAGACGCCAGGCACGCGCGACCTGATGAGGCGCGTCTTTGCCGAAGTGGAGGCCGTGGGAAGGGCCCTTGGGATCGCTTTCGAGGACGGCATCGTCGACTGGACCATGGACCATCTGCATGAGAACAGGAAGACTATCATGTCCTCAATGTACGTGGACATGAAGGCAGGCAAGCCGCTGGAGGTTGGCGTCCTCAACGGGGCTGTCTCGAAGGCCGGCAGAGAGGTCGGCGTCGACACGCCGGTCAACGACTTCATCACCGCGTGCCTGTCAATCGTCGACGCGAAGGCCAGATCGGCCCTCGCTTCAGCCTGAGGAGGACTAGATGTCCAGCTTCATAGACCCAAGCAGGATCGAAAGACGCGAGTTGGTCCCGGGGATCACCCTCAGGATCATGTGGGGCGACAAGGTGATGATGAGCATGGTGGAGATCGCCCCTCACGCCGTGCTGCCGGCCCACACCCACCCCCACGAGCAGGCCGGCCTGGTGCTGGAGGGCAACTTCGAGTTCACGATCGGTGGCGAGAAGAGGGACCTGGGTCCCGACGACGCCTACATCATCCCAGGGGGCGTGGAGCACAGCCTGGTGGGCTCGGACGGCTGGGCCCTGGCACTCGACATCTTCAGCCCGCCGAGAGAAGAGTACAAGTCCTAGCGGGCCGCGAGCGGCGGCCGACGAGCTTCACCGGATGGATACGCTGGAGGCGCCGCCGTTGATCTCGACGCGTATTCGGTTCTCTGCATCGCGGTAGCCGCGCGACGAGTAGATATCGCCGGGCGCGCGGCCTTCAATGGTGCCGTACTCCGCAGTCCACCCCTGGGACTCCAGGCTGGGAAAACGGCGGCTGACCTTGAAGGAGGATATGCCCGAATCGTTCACGATATAGGCTTCGACGCCGCTGGGAATCCACAGGTCGATGTCGGCTGCCCCGGCGTCGATCACCACCTCCACGTCTCCGGCCCTTGCGGGCATCCTGATATCGAGGTCAGTCGCTCCCGCGGCCACGTAGAGGCTCGTCACCCTCAGGTCGGTCAGGTCAAGGTCGATCGAGGACGCGCCAGTGCCGAGGTCCATCGTGACCTCAGGGACGGGGGACAACGATACGCGCCAGTCTCTGCCCCATCCACAGGGAAAGAAGGACTCACCACTCACGTCTATGTCGAGGGCTGCAGTGCCATCGTACCTTTGAAACGACGTTGAGGCGGACCCGCAGGCCGCCTCAAACCACCCCTCCACGAGATTGGAGGAGCCGCGCGGCAACGAGTCGATGACAAGACTTCCGGCGCCGAACCCCATCCCCAAGTCGAGGCTCCTGGTCGAGAGGAGAGGCTCCTCGATACGATCCACGCGTACGCTCGCGTCCGACTCTGCAAGCAGCGCGGCTCCCAATATCGAGCCGGTGAGCAGTACGACGATGATCATCGTGGTGAGCCAGGGCAGGCGGCGGCCGAGGATCAGGTTCGCGCCGACGGCCACCAGCAGGACCGGCCAGAATCGCCATATCTCGGTCCACAGATCCCAGTCGATAACGTCCAGGTTCTGAAGAAGCAGCACCACACCGAGGGCGACGAGCAGAAGGCCGAAGAGGGGCGGGCCCCGCCTTTCGCGCCTAGCCATCCCGGCTCGGTCCGCCGATCCTACGCACGATGAGCAGCAGCCCCAGAAGTATCAGGACGACGGGCCAGAGCCTGCCAAAGTCGAACCAGTCGAACAGGCCGAAGTTCTGGGCGAGAAACAGCCCACCGACCGCCACGAGCACCGCTCCGAAGATTACGCTGCGCTGACGCCTTCGTCCTCTATCAGCGGTCGCCTTGCCCGAATGAGCTGGTTCAGCGGCCGTCTCCGAGCTCTCCGTGGCAGCCTCTTCCGGCCGCTCGGGCACGATGATCGCCAAGGCGACGTACGCGATGACGGCAAAGCCAGCGGTCAGGACTCCGACCACCACCCACGCGATGCGTACGAAGGTTGAATCTATGTCCAGGTACTCGGCAATCCCGCCCGATACCCCGGACCACATCCGATCGGTCCTGCTCTTGTGCAGCCGCTCGGCCATAGCCTTACCCCGCGCTCAGCGCTTCATCGGCTCCGACGGCCGGGCCCTAGCACTCGACATCTTCAGCCCGCCAAGGTTGCTCCGTGCGGTAGCGCCTCTGAGGTGAGGCCATTGCGCAGGGGCACTCCCGTGTCTTAGGTCCCTAGTCTGACTTCTGCGACCGGGTCGCTGTAGTCCACACCCTTTGTGGACCAGAAGATCGCTGCGATCTCGTCCACGGCCGCAACCAGCTGTCTGGCGGCGTCGAGGTCGACCGATTGCTTGTTCTTCGATGCCAGCTTGGTCGCCTCCCACACCTTGGTGTGCAGGTCGGGATGGCTCTCAAGGTGCTCAGGCTTGAAGTAGTCGTGCCAAAGGATGTCAATCTCGTGCTTGGTGAGCTCGGCGTGCTGCTCTTTGACGGCCACGTAGCGGCCGAACGAGTTGCCGGAGGCTATGTCCATTTCTCCAGCCAGCGCTTCGATGCGCATCACCATCTTCAACACGGTCTGCGCCGCTATCTTGGCCGAAATCGGGTCATAGATTCCACAGGGGATGTCGCAGTGGGCCTCGGCTACGCGGACGGGGTGCCACCGGCGAAGGGACGACAGCAGGTTCATGGAGAAAGCCTCCTCAAGTCTTCGTGATGGAAAAGATACAGTAACCCGCTTCCCCACGCAAGCTGGGCCGGGCCACCTCATAGAGAGCCTCGAAGCCTGATGACCTCCACCTGCAGCAGTGATGTCCATGCGGGCGGAGGTATGGACGGCTTGGAGAGAACCTTACTTTACGGTTACAGTGGCGCCGGCTTCCTCAAGCTTGGCCTTGGCCTCGTCGGCGTCTGCCTGTGAGATGCCTTCCTTGACGTTGGTCGGAGCGGACTCGACCAGCTCCTTGGCCTCCTTGAGGCCCAGGGTGGTCAGCTCACGGACCCCCTTGATGACCTTGATCTTGTTGGCTCCGAAGTCCTGGAGCACGACGTCGAACTCGGTCTGTTCCTCTTCTTCAGCCTCCGCGGGAGCCCCGGCCACGGGGCCAGCGGCCACGGCGACAGACGCCGCCGCACTCACGCCGAACTCCTGCTCTAGCGACTTGACCAGATCGGCCAGGTCGATCACGGTCAGCCCCTTGATTCCTTCCAGAATGTCGTCTTTCGTCATGGTCATCTCTCAGTCTCCTCCTTCACAGCTCTGCCATCTTCGTCCTATCATTCGGTTTGTGCGTCTTCTTCGACGGGAGTGTCCTCCCCATGCTCCAACTCCACTCATTCGGTTTGTGCGTCTTCTTCGACGGGAGTGTCCTCCCCATGCTCCAACTCCACGCGGCGATGCAGCACGCGGGCGAGCCCGGCGATGGGGGCGTCCAAGACGTACGCGAGCGCGGCGATGGGGCCGTTGAGCTGGCCCAGGAGCCTGGCCAGGAGCTCCTCCTTCGACGGGAGAGCCGCCAACTCCGACACTTGCTCCGCAGTCAGCACGCTCTCGCCCATCACGCCGCCGCGCACCTCCAACTGCGAGCGGTTGGCGTTGATAAATCCCACGAGCACCTTGGCCGGAACCAAGGGGTCGTCGTACCCGAAGGCCAAGGCGGTCGGCCCCTCGACGATCCCCTTGACCTCCGGTTTGCCGGAGGCGTCGGCCGCCAGATGCGCCAACGAGTTCTTGACTACGCGGTACTCGACGCCGCTCTCGCGGAGAGCGCGCCTCAGCCTTGTCATCTCCGCAACATCCAGACCGGTGTAGTCGGTCGCGATCGTTATGCTGCAGCGTTCGATCCAATCGCGGATCGCCTCTACCTGTTCTCGTTTCGCCTGCGTCGGCAAGAGATCACCTCAAAAAAAAGCCCCGAGTCGCGCAGACCCAGGGCTTCGGCTGCTATCCACCGAGATCAGGGACTCCCAGCGCGCTGGCTTAACACAACACCAGCATGCGCCGGGACGACGACTCGTACGTCAAGTTTCCCCGATGTTACCTCGGCGGGTTTACCTCAGTCCCCCTCGCGTTGAAGGGTCGGAGAGGCCGTTTAATCCGCTACTACGGAACCCACTGTCTGCGGCGTCGGCTGCTATTCTACCTTGAGTTCGACCGTACTGGCAACATTCATCGGAATGCCGGGGCCCATTGTCGTGGTCAGGTAGGCGGACCTGATGAACTGGCCCTTGATCCCGCTGGGCCTGGCACTGACTATGTTGTCGACGAGGGTCGTTAGGTTGTCCAGGAGTTGCTGTTCCTCAAAGCTGACCCTTCCGATGGGAACGTGGATAATGGACGTGCGGTCGAGGCGGAACTCCACGCGCCCCTTCTTGGCTTCGTCGATGGCCCGGGAGAGGTCCTGCGGCTGGACGACCGTACCCGCTCTGGGATTCGGCATCAGCCCCCGGCGTCCGAGGATCGGCCCCAGTCTGCCGACCCGGCCCATCATATCGGGCGTGGCAATGGCTACGTCGAAGTCTATCCAGCCACCTTGTATCCTGGCGACCAACTCGTCGCCGCCGACAAAGTCTGCCCCGGCCTCTTCCGCGGAGGTGATGGCCTCTCCCTGGGTGAACACGAGTACCCTGGGCTCCTTGCCTAGGCCATGAGGCAGGACGGAAACGCCCCTGACAACCTGGTCGGAGTGCTGCGGATTGGCCCCCGTCTTCAGGTGCAGCTCGACGGTCTCGTCAAAGTTTGCGGTGGCCGTCTTCCTTGCGAGGGCGACAGCTTCGCTTGGCTCGTACTCCCTGTCGCGATCAACGAGCGCCGCAGCGGTCATGTATCTGTTACCACGCTTTGCCATCGGTGTCGTCCGCCTCCGCTATCTGTCTATTGTGATTCCCATGCTGCGGGCCGTGCCCTCGACGATGCGCATGGCGCCATCGATATCAGCGGCGTTAAGGTCGGCCATCTTGGTCTCTGCGATCTCTCTGACCCTGGCCTCGGAGACCGCTCCGACCTTTTCCGCCCTTGGGCTGCCGCTTCCCTTTTCCACTCCTGCCGCCTTCCTGAGGAGGTCCGACGCCGGAGGACTCTTGATTACGAAGGTGAAGGAGCGGTCCTCGAAGACAGTTATCTCGGCCGGAACGATCGAGCCGATCTGGGACGACGTTCGCTCGTTGTACTCCTTGACGAACGCCATGATGTTCACGCCGTACTGTCCCAGGGCGGGCCCGATGGGCCATGCGGGGGTGGCGCGGCCACCCTCTATCTGGAGCTTCAGCGTGGAGAGTACTCTCTTCGCCATGAATAACCTTCCCGACTATGCTCGCTCGACTTGGAGGAAGTCAAGCTCGACAGGCGTCTCTCTACCGAAAAACGAGACCAGCACGCGGAGCTTGGCCCTGTCCGGGTAGACTTCGTCGACATAGCCCATGAAGTCGACGAAAGGGCCGTCGACTATTCGAATGTTCTGTCCGACCGCGTAGCCGACCCTGACCCTGGGTTCGTCCGACTCGATTCGCCGGAGTATCGTATCAACCTCGTGCTGCTCCAGTGGGACCGGCTTCGGTCTGGCGTCCCGTTCGTCTTCCGCCGAGACGAAGGCCGTAACACCAGGGGTGTTCCGGACCACATACCAGCTTTCGTCATCCATCTTCATCTGAATCAGAATGTACCCTGGGAACACCTTGCGTGACACCGATCTGCGCCTGCCGCTCCTGATCTCGACCTCGTCCTCAGTGGGCACGACGACCTGGAGGATCTTGTCCTCGACATCCATGGTAGAGATGCGCTGCTCGAGGTTCTGCTTCACACGCTCCTCCTGACCGGAGTAGGCGTGGATAATGTACCAGCGAGGCTCTGTCTCGGTAGTCATGATGTCAGACCTAGTTCCCGAGGATTAGCTCGAACAGCCTGGCGAAGACGAGGTCTACCGCGCCCAAGAAGGCGCCGATAACGGCGGATACCGCTATGACCATGATGGTGAGCCTCAGAGTCTCCTCGCGGGTCGGCCACGTGACTCTGCGGAGCTCGGAAACGACCTCACCCACCATACGGAAGCTGAAGGCCCTGCGGGCCGCCTCCGGTCCGACTCTGCGAGGAACTCCCTGGCTTCGCGCCATATCTCGCTACCTCACCTCTCGGTGCACCTTGTGCGTCCGGCACCTCGGGCAGTACTTACTAATCTGGAGCCGCTGCGGGTCGTTGCGGCGGTTCTTACTAGTGTTGTAAGTCCGCTCGCGACAGTCGGGACAGGACAGGGTGGCAATTATTCGGCTGTCGCCTCTGCGGGCCATCGACCATCCTCCTAGGTTAGGACCTTGGTTATTACGCCCGAGCCCACGGTGCGGCCGCCTTCACGCACGGCAAACCGCAGCTGCTCGTCCATCGCGACGGGCATTATCAGCTTGATCTTCATTTCGATGTTGTCGCCCGGCATGACCATCTCAACACCCTCCGGGAGTTCAATCTCGCCGGTGACGTCTGTGGTCCTGATGTAGAACTGGGGCTTGTAGCCGTCGAAGAAGGGGGTATGCCGTCCACCCTCCTCCTTGCTCAGCACGTAGACCTGAGCCTGCGCCTCGGTATGGGGCATGATGCTGCCCGGCGCCGCGAGCACTTGGCCGCGCTCGATCCCCTCCCGGTCAACGCCCCTCAGGAGCAGTCCCACCGCGTCGCCGGGCTCACCTTCGTCGAGGGTCTTGTGGAACATCTCGACGCCGGTGACGGTCGTCACGTAGGTGTCCTTGATTCCAACGACTTCGACCTTCTCGCCGGTGTTGACGACACCGCGCTCGACACGGCCCGTGACGACGGTGCCGCGGCCTTTGATGGCGAAGACGTCCTCGACCGGCATGAGGAACGGCATGTCCTTGGGCCGGTCGGGGATGGGAATGTAAGAGTCCACCGCGTCCATGAGCTCCCAGATGCCTTTGGACCACTCTCCCTCGCGGGAGGTGTCCTCGGCCTCGAGAGCATTCAGCGCACTGAGGCGAACGATGGGTATATCCTCCCCGGGGAAGCCGTACCCCGTGAGCATATCACGCAGCTCCAACTCCACGAGCTCCAGGAGCTCTTCGTCGTCCATGGCGTCGACCTTGTTGAGGGCCACCACGACCGCGGGAACCTCCACCTGCCGCGCGAGCAGGATGTGCTCGCGCGTCTGCGGCATCGGTCCATCGGGTGCGCTGACGACGAGGATCGCGCCGTCCATCTGGGCGGCGCCGGTGATCATGTTCTTGATATAGTCGGCGTGGCCCGGACAGTCGACGTGGGCGTAGTGCCTATCTTCAGTCTGGTACTCCACGTGCTGGATGGCGATCGTAACACCGCGCTCCCTCTCTTCGGGCGCGTTATCGATGCTATCGAACGGCCGGTAGTCGGCGAGGCCATTTTCGGCGAGCACCTTGGTGATCGCCGAGGTCAACGTCGTCTTACCGTGATCGACGTGACCTATGGTCCCAACGTTTACGTGCGGCTTCGTCCTCTCAAATCTCTGCTTGGCCATTGCCTATCCTCTCCTCAAAGGCTAGCTTGGAGCCCACAAGCAGACTCGAACTGCTGACCTCGTTCTTACCAAGAACGTGCTCTACCTGCTGAGCTATGTGGGCTCGAGTCTGTCGAACGCTCCCGTCGCTTGTACCAATTTCTCTTTTGTTGGTGGAGGGGGTAGGATTCGAACCTACGTAGCCCTTCCGGGCGCCAGATTTACAGTCTGGTGGTATTAACCACTCACCCACCCCTCCGTGAGCCCGAAATAGTTTAGCACAGCCAATCTACCCTATCCACCGAGACGGCCGTAGGATTCGCCACACCACACCCGTGCAAAGGGTGATCTGGGAAGCGGTCAGCCCCAGAGGGGACTCGAACCCACTAACCTGCCGATTACAAATCGGCTGCGCTACCGTTGCGCCACTGGGGCACCCGTCGCTCCCGCCCCGGTTGGACAGGGTGACAGCCTCGACGCAAAAACAGGCTAGCAGCCTCGTGGCTATACGCTAGCCCGCTCTCTCGACTGTATTCTAACCCGCAGGAACTGTGATGGTCAAGCAGCTTGAGCGTCTCACGCGCAGCCACCTTCCGAAGTCGCGGCGAGGACCGGCATCTCTGAAGGGGCCCGGGAACTGCCCAAGCTCTTCTCGCAATCGGCTCCGCCAGGGACCAGCCAGGTCCGACAATGCGGGTGCCAGGATAGCACAGGAACAGCGGCGCCGGCGGGTACTCAAGCATCGGACGGAGGGGGGCCGGAGGCGGCGCTGGCTCCGGCCCCGGTGGTTGAGGTGGTGGGTAGGGACGCGGGAACAACGCGGTGGAGGGGGCGCTTCCTGCCCCACCAACTCCGGAAGCCCTGTCGCGTTTCAGTAGATATGAGACATCAGAGACTGGATTCGTAGGCGACGCGCCCTCGCGGAAGCGAGGATACTATACTAATGTCGGCTCGGCGAATTGCCCAGCGCAGCTAGAGGAAGTGTTCATGAGGAATCGCATATTAGATCTCGGAATCGGCGTCATTGCATTGGCGGGGGTCGCGGCGTTTGCCGCATGTGGGTCGGGTGAGGGCCCGGCAGGACCCGAGCCAACGGTGTCGGAGTCTCGGACCGCCCCGACTACCGATAGGTCGCCGACTGCCGAGCCGGAGCCTTCCACGTCTCAGGCCGCCGCTATGACAGAACCAACGGCCCCCGCAGTCGAGGAGCCGGACGATCAGCCCGCCACCCAAGCAGGTACGGGAGACGATTCCGACGATACTGGGGCTGCCGAATCGGTCACAGAGTCCGGGCCGGCATCGGAGGGGGCCAACACCGGCTCCCTGGTCGAGCCCGACCCAGATTGGGAGGCTGAGCTGGCGTCGGTCGCACGCTTTTCGACCTACGGCTGGGACACTGACTTCAGCCGCCACACGGTGCCATACAGCGACATAATGTCCGGCGGCGTACCTCGCGACGGTATCCCGCCCGTCTACGACCCGAAGCACGTGACGATAGAGGATGCGGACACGTGGATCGAGGACCAGGAACCGGTCGTCACCCTAGAGATAGCCGGGGACGCCAGAGCATACCCGCTCCAGATACTCACGTGGCACGAGATAGCCAACGATATTGTCGGCGATGTCCCTGTAGCCGTAACCTTCTGTCCGCTGTGCAACAGCGCCATTGTCTTCGACCGAAGGCTCGACGGCGTGGTCCACACCTTCGGCGTGTCCGGAAACCTACGGAACAGCGACCTGATCATGTGGGACCACGAGACTCAGACCTGGTGGCAGCAACTAACCGGCGAGGCCATCATCGGCAGCCTGGCCGGCAGGAGGCTCTCCATCCTGCCTGCCCCTATAGTCTCGTACGCCGACTTCAAGCAGGCGCATCCCGACGGCGTAGTCCTGTCGAGGGAGACGGGGCACTCCAGGGCATACGGCTCGAATCCCTACGCGGGATACGACAAGGTGGACGATCCTCCTTTCCTCTTCAGGGGAGACCTGGATGGCAGACTTCTGCCGAAGGAGCGGGTAGCCGCGGTTACGATCGACGGAGTCGACACAGCCTTCCCGTACTCGGTGCTCAGGGAGGAGGGGGCCGTCAACCACACGGTCGGAGAAACCGACTTCGTCGTCTTCTACAAGCCGGGCACCGTTTCGGCCCTGGACAGCGGTTCGATCCCGGACTCGCGGGAAGTTGGAGCTACCGCCGTCTACAAGAGCGACCTGGACGGCCAGAGCCTGACCTTCCAGCCCAGTGGGGAAGGGTTCGTTGACGATCAGACCGGCAGTGAGTGGAACATCCTGGGCGAGGCCGTTGACGGCCCGCTATCAGGGTCAAGATTGGAGCCGATCACGTCCGCCGACCATTTCTGGTTCGCATGGGCAGCCTTCAGGCCGGACACGGTCATCTACCCTGGCGCGGATAGGAGCTGAAGCGCTCACAACCCGCGGCGGACCTATGAAACGCTCACCAGCGGGCCCGCTTCTCAGCAACATTGGTCAGTACTGAGTCGAACGATTCCGCGAACTGCCGCACGCCGTCTTTGAGAAGGGCGGCCGTGAGCTCGACCATATCAATGCCCGCCTCCGCCAATGCGTCCAAGGTGTCCCGGGCCTCCTGCAAACCGTCGGCGAGTCTCGGAGAGGCGACGCCGTGGTCGAGGAACGCCCGAAGCATCACCTCCGGCATCGTGTCCACTGTATCCGGACCGGCGAGCGCCTCCGCGTAGTAGACATCTGAGTAGCTCGGGTTCTTGGTGCTGGTGCTCGCCCACAGCGGCCGCTGAACACGGGCGCCCTTCTCCTTCAGATCCGCGAAAGCTTCGCCGTCGAAGTCGCTTCGGAAATCGGCGTAGGCGACTTTGGCGTTGGAGATTGCCGCCCTGCCCAGAAGGCCGGGATGGGTCTCAGCGTCGAGCCTGCCGTCGACCGCGGTATCGACGCGGCTGACGAAGAAGGAGGCCACGGAGGCGACCCGCCTCACGTCGCCCCCGGAGCGGCCCAGCTCCCTGAGCCCCGACATATAGCCCTCTCGCACGCTGCGATAGGCTTCCAGAGAGAAGATCAGCGTGTTATTGACATTTACTCCCTCGGCTATCAACTGGCGCATCGCAGGGACGCCTTCCGGCGTCGCGGGCACTTTTATCATCACGTTAGGCCGATCTAACGCGGCGAAGAGCCTTCTCGCCTCCGACACCGTGCCCCAAGTATCGTGGGCCAGGCGCGGGCTTACTTCCAGACAAGCGTAGCCGTCTGCGCCTCCCGTTCGATCATACGCAGGGCGCAGGGCGTCAGCCGCCGCCTGAATGTCCTCTATGACGAGGGCCTCGTATATCTCCTCGGGGGGCCGACCCTCGGCGGCGAGATCGGCGAGCGCGGCGTCGTAGTCGGAGCTGCAGGATATCGCCTTCTCGAAGATTGTCGGGTTAGACGTCAGCCCACTAACTCCCAGACGTATCAGGCGGTCGAGTTCGCCCGTCCTGATGAGGCCCCGGTCGATGTTGTCGTACCACACGGACTGCCCCAGTTTCTGCAATTCCTGGAGCGGGTTTGTCATGTTCACATCTCGCCGCCTTGTGTTCCGGGGGCAATCTCGTAGAATTCGATGTGCGAGCTCTCGACAAGCTCCCGAAGCCGCTTTCCGGCCTGGGAGGTCCCTGGAATGGCTTTCCCATCGCGGAACGGGGACTCTATCTTCTCTTGTATCCAGTCCATGTACACCCTGTCAGCCGGGCCAGGGACGGTGTAGCCGCTCCAGTAGACCCTCGTCGGAGACCGCTGTCCCGCCTCCTCGTAGGCCTTGCCTATCTGCGCGACCAGTTTGGCGGCCTGCCGTGTCGATCCGGGCTTGACGTTCCAGACTCTCCGTATCAGGTACATCTCCTCGCCTCCATGCGATGGCGCCGCGCGCTGTTGGGTGTGGTACTCACGCAGCCTACTCTTGCGGCCGGTACAGCTCCGCCGTCGAGAGACGCCCGGCATCGTCCCGGCCGCCCGCGATCAGAATGCTGCCGTCAGGCAGCGGGGTCGCAGTATGAGAGCGGCGGACCTCGGTCAGTCCCTGGACCAAGGCCCATCCGAGAATCGAAGGGTCGAACACCTCGGACGAGTCGAGCGCGGTCTTGTCCCTGCCACCCATTAGCAGCACCCTCCCATCGTCAAGGAGAACGGCAGCGGCCAGGGATCTGGACTCCACCATGGTACCCGCCTGGGACCACTGGCCGGATGCTGGGTCGTAAATCTCGGAAGAGTCGAGAGGCAGGAAGGGCGCAAGCAGGAGGCCCTGACCTCCCGCGACAAGCACCCTCCCATCGTCGAGCGCTATCGCCACGTGAGAGATGCGCGGCTCGGACATGACACCGGCCGAAGTCCACTCGCCGCTGGACGGGTCGTACGTCTCACCTGTATCGATCGTGCCCGCGAACGTGGCGCCTCCGGTAACCAGGACCCTGCCATCGTTCAACAGGACCGCGGTGTGGCCGGTGCGCGCCGCGGACATTTCACCAGCTTCTGACCACGTCTCCGACGAGGGATCGAATATCTCCGCGGATGCCGCGGCCCCTCCACCGGTCTCTCCGCCGACGACCAGCACCATACCGTCATCGAGGAGAGTCGCCGTGTGCGAACGGCGCGGCTCGGTCATGTCGCCGGTCGCCGACCACGTTCCACTGGACGGATCATAGAGCTCGGCAGACGCGACCAGTCCACTTTCGGCTCTACCTCCGGCGACCATCACCCTGCCGTCAGACAGGACTGTAGCAGATGCGGAGTTGCGCCAGGTTGCGATTTCCGAGGCCGAGCCCCAACCGCCCGTTTCGGGATCGTACACCTCCGGATTGCTCTGCTCCTTGCTCCCTCCAACGACGAGCACGGTGCCGTCCCCGAGCAGAGAAGCAGTATGTGACCCCCGCGCCACCGTCATGGCACCCGTAGCAGTAGCCGCGGTCTCCACGTCCTCACCAGGCTCGTAGCGCGCCACAGGCTCCAAGTCGGCCGCCTCGCGCATGACATCCGTAATGCCACCCTCCTGTTCATCGCTCGACTCGGAAATGGCAGGCGAGGTCAGCTGGGTCTCGGCGGCCGAAGCGGTCGGGTCGACCGATTCGCCGCCGGACCCTCCCCCACAGGCGACAAGCAGGCCAAGCAGCGCAGCCGCGAGCGCGAGTCTAGCCGGAACAATCATCTGCTATTCTCCTGATTCTCGGCGCCCGACTACTCGGCAGGCTCGACGACGAGTATCGACTGGTCCACGCTCACGTCCTCGAGGACCTGGCGCCTCCCACTTGGCCACAGTACCACGATTCTCTCCACCATTGACGCTTCCCCGATGCCGAACTCCAGGTCCAGGCTATCCATCGAGATGTAGCTGGACCCGGCGCGCACCTCCTTGATCTGAAGGAGCGGCTCCTCTCCAGGCACCTGAGTCTTCACAAAGACGCGCGCGCCAATCCCGTCCGCATTGGTGCCTGTGCCATCGACGGCCATACGGCCGCGCAGGCGTATGTTAATCCAGTGGTTGTGCTTGCCGCTATTCATCCATACGAATAGAGGACCGTCGACATGGGTCATGGTACCGATGACCCCCTCCCACACAGGCCCGCTGCTGTTGGTGCCTATCAGGTCGACAAAGCCGTCGCCGTTAAGGTCCCCGTGGGCCAGCCCCTTGCCGTTTTCGTGAAACTTGGGATCAATCCTCCGAGCCGTGAGGCTGCCGGTGCTCCTGGGATCGTCTGAGCCGTTGGTCGAGTAGCCGACTCCCAGTATGTCCAGCAGCTGAGCTCGGACGGTTATGTCCTCGAAGGAGCCGAGCTCATTCCCTCGAAGCATCCGTCCGGCGCTGGGGTATACGGAGCCCCCGGGGCCGGCCCCCCTGGCGATCTCCGAACCCAGCCAATACAGGTCCTGTCGACCGTCGTTATCGAAGTCGAAGAAGGTTGTCCCATAGCCGAAGTCGTAGGCGGCGAGGCCCGTCGGGACTTCCCAGGCGCTGTTGATGTTCTCGGCGAAGAGAGACGCAGGGGGCATGTACGGACTCGGTACGACCGTGGTGGATGGGGCAACGTCCTGGAAGATCGGTACCGTACCAAGTCCCGGAACCTCGCGGACACCATCGTTCCGCAGCAGCGCGTGGAGACAGGTACCCCACTCGAACCGCTCCTGGTACTTGCAATCGCCGCCCGGCTCCTCCTGGGGCTCTCCCAGGCGCAGATGGAAACCCACATTTGTGACGAACACGTCAAGGTCGGCGTCGCCGTCGTAGTCTCCGACGGCGAACCCCATCCAGTTGCCGACTCTGCCTATGCCCATCTCCTCGGTTACGGAGACGAAACGCGGCGCCCCAGGAACGGAGTCGTTCCTGAACACCTGGAGCCTGTCGCCGTCATTGGCCAGCCACAGATCGGGATCGCCGTCGTCGTCATGATCGAAGAACAGTACCGCATGCGTCCGGGAGGTCGGGTCGCCGATACGATTCCCGTTTGCGTCCTCTTTGGTGGGGTCGTATCCCTCGTACATACGACCGGTTACAGGATCACTGAACAGCAGCGGGCGGCCGTCCTGGTCGCGCATCGAGATCTCCTCACCACGCACTCCCGCCGACTCCGCAACCTCCCTGAATGTGAGGTCGCCATTGTTGAGATAAAGGACGTTGTAGTGACCGGGGTGGCTTGGATTGTTGAACTTGAAGAAGTCCTCGTCCACCATATTGCCGACGTAGACGTCCAGCCACCCATCGCCATCCACATCGGCGCACGCGGCGCTTCCAGCCGAGCGCACGTTAACCGCGTCTCCAAAGGCAACTTCCGTCACATCCGCGAATGAGCCTGTGCCCGTGTTCACGAGCAGCCTGTCCTTAATGCTGTGATAAAGCTCTCGGCCAGAGGTGCCGTCACCCAGAGCGGACCTGTAGTCGAGCTTATCCCCTACGATGCCGCGTCCACCCACATACAGGTCCTGGTAACCATCGTTGTTGACGTCGCAGGCCACGACCCCCGAGCCGTTGGTCTCGAGCGCGGCCGCCCCAGCCGATTCGGCAACGTTTGCGAAGGCTCCGTCGCCCTGATTGTCGTACAGGAGGTTCGGGTACCCGGACTCCGAGGTCACGTAGAAGTCCTGGTCGCCGTCCCGGTCGTAGTCGAAGACGGCGACGCCGGGACGATAGTTCCTGACCCAGTACCCGTCATCCAGAGCAACTGGGGAGACATTCCGGAAGGGGGCCACGCTCGCGGAGCCATTTACAGACGGGGCAAGTCCGCTCTCAACCGGTACGGCAGGGATGAAGGCGGCATCAAGGGCTGGGCCGTCGGAGGGCCCCAGCGCATTCAGACCCAGTACGACGACGCCCCCGGCTACCCCAACAACCCATGTGGAGACCGCAAATGCCAGGACGCCCCGCTTTGGCATGAGCTTGGCGAATCCCCAGAAGGTGATCGGTCCTCCGGCCGCCGCCGCGAAGAGAAGGGTGGCCGCCGGAGCGGCGCCCATGCCAAGGAGCATGAGCAGAGCGACCAGCGGTATCTCGAACATGAGGGGCACGTTCACAAGAATGCCGAGCGTGGCTGCTATGGCGACCCCTTGAACGTCGTTCCCCAGGTACGCCTCGACGGTCTCAGCGCTTATCCACTGGACCACGAGGCCGCTGGCGAATCCCGCCAGTACCATCACCGGCCCAAGTCGCAGGACGTGGCCGGTTGTCGACCTGGCCCAATCGCGGAACGATTCCGCTAGGACCGGACGCCATCGAGACCCGTCGCACGCCTCGATCCCGACGGCAGGAGGTGAATCTTCGGCAGCGTGCGACCTGTCCCCCACTATCCTGGCGACCAGAGGCGGGATCAGGAGACCCGCCGCGAGTCCGAGGACAACGCGGCTGCCTCCGATCAACGGCGTGAAGACAAACGCCGCCATGACCAGGGCGGGGAGATTGAGGGTGGAAGACCCCTGGGCGATCGCGACCGCCCCCTGAGGCCCGGCTCCTCTTCGGGCAAAGGCGATCGACACAGGGACTATGCAGGCGGAGCATAGGTTCCATATCGGCCCAACGGCCAGCCCTTTGAGGCCTCCCTTGATTGGACCGCCCCAGGAGTAGCCAGGGCCGCCAGACCTCGGGAACAGGAAGGCCTCGGTGAGTCCGGCCACCAGGAACGCGAAGGCCATCCCCACGGCGACCAGCCGCATATTGGTGGTGGAGAAGTCCCACCATCTCTCAAGGAGGGTTGAGTCCGGCTCTTCCTCGATGCAGAACCCTTGGAAGCACTCGACTTCCACCGCGGAAACCACTTCCAGATCCCCGCGAACCGTGTCGAGCTTCGGCAGCCGGTTGAAGGCCAGGAAGAGGGCCAGTAGGACCACGAGGATGACGAGCCCGGCAGCCCGTTTCTTTCGGAGAGAAGTGTCCAGCATATGGCGGTCTACCCGCGTCTCAGCGACGCATCCACACGTCTCTTACATTCGCCGCCGGAGCTTGGGATCGAGCCTGTCGCGAAGTCCGTCCCCGGCGATGTTGATGCCCAAGACCGTCAGCGTAAGGAATACGCCAGGGAAGAAGATTATCCACACCGCGTTCGTCAGGTACTGGCGACCCTGGGCCATGATGCTTCCCCAAGTAGGGGTATCCTGGGAAACGCCGGCTCCCAGGAAGCTCACATACGCCTCCAGCAGGACCGCCGAGGCGGCGATGAACGTGGCGAGCACGATGAGCGGCGCGACGGTGTTCGGGAGCAGGTGCCGCACGAGGATGCGATAAGTCGGCGCTCCGATCGCACGCGCGGCGTCGACGAACATCTGCTCCCTCAAGCTCAACACGGCCGAGCGGACGACTCGCACGGTGCGCGGCGTCTCCACCACGCAGAGCGCGAGAATCACGTTTTGAACGCTGCCTCCGAAGACAGCGGTCAGGGCGATCGCCAGCAATATCGCGGGGATGGACATCAGCCCGTCCATGACCCGCATTACCACCATATCCACCCAGCGGTAGTAGCCCACCAGCAGGCCGATGGTGACAGAGAGCAGGGTGGTGATGCTCGCCACGGCCGCCGCGACGATCAGCGAGACTCTGCTCCCGTAGATGGTGCGGGAGTAGACGTCGCGGCCGACCACGTCGGTCCCGAACCAGTTGTCGCTGGACGGGCTCGCGAAGCGGTTACGCGGCTCCACAGCGTTGGGGTTCTCCGTAAAGAGCACGGGGGCAAGCAGGGCTATGAGAACCATAACCAGTACAATGATGATCCCCGCCGCCATCGTGGGGTCCTGCATGCCCAGCCGGACTGCAGCTCGCGAGAGGCCCCTGACCCGAGGCATCGAACCCCTCATCGCAATGGTGGAGGCCTGATATTGCTGGTCTGCCATCAGTACTTGATCCTCGGGTCCAGGAATACGTAGGTGAGGTCCACCAGCAGGTTTATGAACACATAGACGACCGATATGACCAGCGTCACTCCCTGGATTACGGGATAGTTCCTGCTGGCGATTGAGTCCACCAGCAGGCGTCCCAGCCCCGGAATCGCGAACACCGACTCGGTGACCACAAGCCCGCTAAGCAACGCCGCGACTCCCAGGCCCATAACGGTAACGATCGGCAGCGCAGCGTTCCTCAGGGCATGGCGGACCAGCACGATCTTCTCGGCCAGCCCCTTTGCTCTTGCGGTTCGGACATAGTCTTCGTTTAGAGTCTCTATCATGGTGGCGCGGGTCATCCTGGTGATCAGCGCCATCGCGATCACGGCGGTGGTGGCTGCCGGCAGAATCAGATGCATGATGTAGTCAATAAACCCCTCACTGGGAGGCGTGTATCCTGCCGCAGGGACCAGGTTCAGGTTTACGGCAAAGAGGTAGATCAGCATCAGCCCCAGCCAGAAGACGGGAATCGAGTACCCGAGAACGGCGAAGAGCATCACCGAACGGTCGGTGAGGGACCTGGCCTTCCACCCGGCGAGCACTCCCAACGGCACGGCCATCCCGATGGCCAGCACCTCGGACAGGACGGCCAGCGAGATCGTCGGCACCATGCGCTGCCGGATCAGGTCAAGCACCTTCAGCTTCCCGAATGTGGAGGTCCCAAGGTCGCCCCGGGCGAGATCGCCGAACCAGATGCCAAGCTGGACGACAAGAGGGCGGTTGAGGCCGAGGCTCTCTCTTATCGCCTCGACATCCGCAGACGGGGCGTCGGGGCCGGCCAGAAGGGCGGCGGGATCCCCCGGGGTGAGGCGAACGATGAAGAAGACGAACAGAATGACGGTGAGTAGCACCGGGATCGTCGCCAGAAGTCGATGTAAGATATAACGCAGCAAGAGCGGACCCCACTGACTGCCTACCGGCGTACCGGCACAACGACTGAGGCCGACTTGTCGGCTAACGGAACACGGGGAAGGATGCCCGGAGGCCCCTTCCCCGTGCTCCGGCTCTATGCGCCGGCGTCTCGACCGAAGATTCGGCTACCTCTCTATCCACACGTTGGTGTGCTTGGGCATCCCTCTGGTCGCGGTGAAGCCCTTCACATAGGTCCGGTACGGGTGGATGGCGTGGTACATACCAAGGATGACGAAAGGCGGGTCTCTGTAGAACTCGAGCTGCATCTGGTCAACGATCTCGTCCCTCTCTTCCGGATCCAGGGTAGTGGCCCACCGCTGGCGAAGCTCCTTCAACGTATCATTCTGGTAGTTGATGAAGGTGCTGCCGGCCGCAAAGCCGTCCGTGATGGGATCGTGCAGGCCGTAGAAGCCAAAGCCCATGGGCACGATGTCCCACTCGTCCCACTGCTCCTCACCGCCGAAGAGGATGCCCACCTCGGTGGACCAGTCGATGGTCGGCGCCTTGACGTTGAAGCCGATCTCCTCCAACAACGGCTTGAGCACGAACCCAAGCGGCGTGAGAGCGGCCAGGTCGGTCGGGCTGAGCATGATTATCTCTTCGCCGTTGTAGCTCGACTCGGCCAGTAGCTGCTTTGCCAGCTCTATGTCTCCAACGTTGTACTTCTCGTCGCCCGTGGTCCTCGCCAGAGGAGTCTCGCAGTGGAAGAAGGCCGAACACAGGCTCCAGGTATTCTTCGGCCCGAGGCTCTGTATCATGGCCTCGGCGTCGATGCCCGCCTGGATAGCCTGCCTGACCTTGGTGTCCTTGAGGACCTTGCTGGCGCCGTTGAATGCGATATTGCTCATGGAGCCGGGAACGTTCAGCGCCAGATTGATGTTGGGGTCCGCTATCAACTCGTCGATCGCGTCCGGCGGCCCGGAGTCGATTATGTCCCACTCGCCGGTCTTCAGCCCGGCGATCTTCGTCTGCGCGTCCGGGACCTCCAGGAATATCAGCCTGTCCATGTACGGGGTCTGTGCGCCAGCAAAGTTGCTGTGCGGCTCGTTTCGAGGCGTGTAGGTCTCGTGGCGCTCGAGGATGACCCTGAAGCCGGGCTCCCACGACGCTAGCTTGTACGGCCCGCTGCCGACGATGTTATCCACGCCGACGTCCTGGAACGGGTCCAGCGCCGCAATCTCCTGGGGCCATATCTGCAGAGCGCCTCGTATCGCGCCCAGGTGGCTGATGAACGGGCTGTAGGCGTTCGTCAGGGGGAGCCTTATCGTGTAGTCGTTCAGCTGGTTGATTACGACGTCTTCGCCACCGTAGCCGAACTCCTTCAACGACTTTCCACCCGAATGCTTCTTTGCCCAGCGATGGAGAGACTCGACCAAGTCGTCCGCGACGAGCGGCCTGCCCTCGAACGTGCTCGTCGTATGGAAGTCGTGCTGGAGTATCTCGAAGGTGTAGGTCTTGCCGTCCGGCGAAATAGTCCACGACTTCGTCAGCTCCGGCCTGGAAACAAAGTCCTCGTCGTACTTGAACAGGCTTTCGTGGATGTGCATGCCGGGCGCGGCGCTGCTGTACGCCCCGGAGAAGTCGCTGTCGAGCGTCGCGATGCCGCCGGAGGACACGATCTTGAGGTCACCGCCGTACCGAGCCTGCTCTGCCGCAAGCGAGGGGGGCAGCATGGCAGGCACTTCCTTCACGACCTCCTTCACAACCTCTTTCTCGACCACGATCGTCTCGCCGGGTACCCGCACCTCCTTCACAACCTCTTTCTCGACCACGATCGTCTCGCCGGGTACCCGCACCTCCTTCACCACCTCTTTGACGACCTCGACCGGCTTCTCTACCTCGACGGTCCTGACGGTCTCCTTCTCCACCTCAACGATCTTCTCTACAGGCACCTCTCTTACCACCTCCTGGGTGACGATCTTCTCTACAGGCACCTCTTTCACTACCTCTTGCGTACACGCGAGAGCCGCGAGCATGGTCGATGCCGCAAACAGCGACACTACCCACAGTCCAAGCGGCCGCCCGCCTGATCTCAGTTTCATATCCAACCTCCACTAGCTGGTTTTCGAGCTTTGCTACACCCAATCGGGCCGACTATATCCAGGTATAGCACCTCTGTCAACATTATGAGCGGACTGGAGCCGAGTGCGGGCCTCTTCTTTGCTCGCGCAGCCTGTCAACCCGCCTGAGAGTTTCCGGCCTATTGAGCAAAAGAAGGGCAGTTGGTAGAATCGGCACAGCCAAGAGCGGGTGTAACTCAGGGGTAGAGTGTCTGCTTCCCAAGCAGAATGTCGTGGGTTCGAATCCCATCACCCGCTCCATCTCCCTCACGCTCGGCTCCACTTGCCGCCCTCGACTCGATCCTGGCAAGCCCAGTGCAATATTCACGCCTCATGGGGACGGACACGACGCCCTCGCATGATTCGAACGCACAGAAGGAGGAACCGAGTACTATGAGAAAAGATGAGACGCCTCCCGCAGCGGGACCGCTGACTCACCCTCCAGAGTTGTACAGACCGGAGAGATGGGTAACAGTTGTTCGGGGACATGGGTTACACATTCTATTGATTGAGATCTATGGTAGCGATGGACTGGACGGAGAAAAAGACCTTCCATGTGCCGTCAGTGGGTGTGGGCCTTAGAGCGACCCTCTTGCCTCTGAAGGCTTTACCGACGGGGAATGATCTGCCCAGGAAGGATATTCGGCCGTTGACATCTACAGAGCGTACCTGGTCGTCAGTGTCGTAGTCGACGGTCGGAAGCGTCTCCGGGAAAGGCCGAGGGCTGACGGTGTATCGGCTGGCAGGCGTATTGAGGTCCAGGGCGTGATGAGGACGCTGGAGGTTGTAGAAGTCTCGCCATCCATCGAAGCTGCTCTGGCAGTGGGACAGGTCGGTGTATCTGCTTCCCTGGAGCAGCTCAGTCTTGAGGGACCTGTGGAAGCGCTCGAGCTTGCCTAGGGTCTGGGGGTGGTATGGCCTACTGTGGACCACTCTGACTCCCAGTTGGACCAGCCAGACTGTCAGTGGGGTGAAGGGGTGGTCAACGTCGCTGCCCCAGGGAGAGCCGTTGTCAACCAGTATCGTATTGGGCATGCCGTAGTGGCTGAAGATGGACGTAAGATGGTCATGGACGGTCTGAGTCCTCTCGTCTGCACAAGCCCTCACACCCAGGGAGAACCTCGAATGGTCGTCCAGGACCGTCAGCGGGTGGCAACGTCCACCGCTGACGACAGGGATATGCCCCTTGAAGTCCATCTGCCACAGCTGGTTGGGCCGCTCGTGCTCGAAGCGCTTATACGGCTTGTGCTTGAGACTCTCAGATGGCTCGATAAGTTGATGTCGTCTGAGGATGGCCGTGATCGTGCTCTTGGACGGCACACTGTTGTGTCCACGATCCTTGAGTATCCTGGCCAGCACGTGTCCTCCCTTAGTGGGATGCTCCCGGCGAAGGTCTACGACGAGCTGCTCCATGTCGTCGCTCGTCCGGTTCGGGGAGTGATGAGGGCGCTTCGGGAGATCATCCAGACGCTGCTCTCCGCCTTCAAGGTATCGTCTCAGCCACTTGTAGCCAGTCTTGCGGCTGATCCCACTGCGCAAACACAGTTCGCTCATGATCACTCCCTCGGACCGCGCCAGAGCGACGAACTCTTTGCGTTGAGACATGACAGTTTCCACCCTCCATGGCATGGGCATCCTCCTGAACAGAATTACCATGCCTAATGGTGTAACCCATGTCTCCGAACATGTGTGACCTATGTCCCCGGTCTATACAAGAGTGCAGGGTCATACACCCCGACGAGATGGAGGTCGAGGTATCCTCCGGTGGAATGACCCGCGAGGCAGGTGTGTCGAAGGGGCTCGTTGGGGCTGAGGGGATACACTTGGCGTTGGCGACGATTCCCCCGGGTTGCGCGTCGAGTCCCCACTACCACGTCAACTGCGAGTCCGCAATCTACGTGCTGAGGGGAACGGGCCGCTTCGTGGTGGGGCCACATCTGGACAGATCGCTCCCGATTGGCCCGGGCGACTTCATATACGTGCCGCCCGACGCGGTGCACCAGCCCATCAACGACAGTCTCGCGGAGCCACTGGAGTTGTTGGTTGCTAGAAACGCCCCCGTTGAAATCGTCGTCGAATGCGATCGCGGCGCTCACGACACCAATTGATGTGATAGCTCCAAGTTGCTAAGCTAGTGCCGGAACAGCCGGTTTCGGGCAGAGGGTGAACCAGTGAGGGAAGTATTCCACGAGGCGGCAAGCGAGCTCGAACAGGAGCGGCCGGTCGTCGTTGCCACTGTGGTCCACACCAAGGGATCGACGCCTCAGAAGCCCGGGGCAAAGCTGCTTGTGCGCAACGATGGCAGCGGCGTGGGCACCCTGGGCGGCGGTTGCGTAGAGGGAGACATATGGTTCGCGGCGAACCAGCTTCTCAAGAGAGGCGGGGGAGCCGAGTACCGAGAGTACCACCTGAACGAGGACCTCGCAGCTCAGGACGGATTGGTCTGCGGCGGCACCATGTACTTCCTCATAGACCCGGTGTACGAGCCCGCGCAGTACGAGTCGTACGCCAGGCAGATCGACGCCGCCTACGAGGGCGGCCCGCCGGTCGCCATGGCCAGCCTGATCAGGCCCGCAGAGGGCTCCGACCTGCCCACCGGCGCCAAGCTGTTCATCCACGAGGGCGGTTTCACGGAGGGCACACTGGGCGATCACCGGATGGACCGAGCGGCGGCGCAGAAAGCGCAGGAGCTGATGGCCCACGGGAGATGCGAGTTCGTCACGACGGAAGACGGCGCCAAGTACTTCATCGAGGCCTACACCACGCCGCCGAGGCTCGTGATCTGCGGGGGCGGGCACGTTTCCAAGGCCATCGCTCCGCTCGCCAAGACCCTTGGGTTCCACGTCTTCATAACAGACGACAGGGAGGAGTTCGCCAACGAGGAGCGCTTCCCGGAGGCGGACAGAATCGTCGCTCTCAATCCGGAGGAGGCGCTCCCGAAGCTCCCCATCAACGCCAATACCTTCATCGTCGTTGCCACCCGGGGCCACCGTTACGACAACGTGGCGCTCGAGGCCGCGGCGAGAACGCCGGCCAAGTACGTCGGACTCATGGGCAGCAAGCGCAAGACGATCCTCATCTATGAGGACCTCGTCCGCACGGGGCTGCCGCTGGAGCGCATCAGGGAGATCAGGTCTCCCATTGGTCTCGACATACATGCCAGAACGCCGCAGGAGATCGCGGTCAGCATAATAGCCGAGGCCCTCATGTTCCGGCTGGGCGGCACGGGCCTCCCTATGAAGCTCGACCAGCAGAGGATCGACCGGATCATAGACAAGGTCCGCGAATCGGCGCCGGCCGGACTGTAGTGCCGGCCGTTTCCGCGGTCCTGACCGCCGCGGGCGAGTCCACCAGGATGGGCCGACCCAAGCCCCTCCTGCCGTGGCACGGCACGACCCTGATCGAGTATCAGGTAGACTCCCTGTTACAGGCTGGCATAACCCAGACCGTCGTAGTCCTCGGCCACGAGTCCGCAGTCGTTGCCAGGTTTGTGGACGAGCGCTCCGCCAGGCCCGTGGTCAACGAGAGCTACCGGAGCGGAAGGACAGGGTCGATCAGGACCGGCCTCGCAGCGGTAGACGCCCACGCCGACGCGGTCCTCTTCCTCGGCGTCGACCAGCCTCGCACTCCGGACCTCATCGGTCGCGTAGTTGAGGCACACATCCATCGAAACGCCCTGATAACCTCGCCGCGGTATCGAGGCCGAGGAGGCCATCCACTGGTCTTTTCGATCTCACTGAGGGAGGAGCTGAGCCGCACGACAGAAGAGCGCCAGGGGGTCCGCGAGGTTTTCCGCAGGCATCACGGCGAGGTGAACGAGGTCGAGATCGACGACCCGATGATCCGTCTGGACCTCAACACGCCCGACGATTATGAGAGGGCGAGGACCCTCTACGACTCTTCGGCGAAGTAGGGAGGGCGGGCACCGGCCCTGGGCCAGCTTGTGTAGACGAAGTAAGCCAGCACAGGGACGGACAGCAGCAACAAGGCCAACCCCACGACAATACCTTCCCGCGCCTGCGCGGACGTTAGGCCAGCCTGCTCTCCGCCAGGCGCGTTGGTCAGCATAGCCAGAATGACCAGTGAGACCGCGACGGCGTTGTTCAACACGTGGCAGGCGATGGGCACGATCAGCGTCCGCGTTCTGACGTAGAGCAGGGCCATGACGATCCCCAGCACGCCAACCCCCACGAAATTGACATGCAGGAGTCCGAACACCGCGGACGAGACCACTATCGCCGGCCCCAGCCCCCACTTGACAGCGATCCTGTGGAGCATTAGGCCCCTGAAAAGGACCTCCTCGATAACTGGCGCAACAACGAGCACGATAACCAGCAGGAAGACCGCGGGCCCCTCGTTCAGCCAGCCATCGGCGCCCACGAAACTCTCTGTCCATCCGGGCCCGACGTACGATAGAAGGGCGGAAATTAACATCGCCGAGCCAAATGAGAAGATGACAGCCGCCGCAAGGATTCCAGCCGTGAGCAACCAGTCGTACCCTTCGGGCCTCGAGCCAAGCAGTCTCCAGATGGAGACACGCCGCCGCCGGACCTGCCAGGCGAGCCACGCCGCGAGCGCCGCATAGGCCCAGACAATCGCTACGACAAACATCCAGCCTTCGCCGTCGGTGTCCAGACCGAACACGTCGGCGACGGCCGCAAGCAGGACCACAGCGGCTAGGGCATTGATCGCGGCCCAGATAAGGAGACTGCGCATCTTTATGCGCTGGAATGGATTCCGAACCTCCCATTCCAGCCGCTGGGACAGCAGGGAGCCGCACCCGATGCAGAAGGACTGTCCGAGACGCACATCCCTCCCGCACTTCGGGCAGGCTTCGACACCGGCCCTTACCCTGTCGTTGGTCAATTTGGTCCCTGCGCCAGTGCCAATCCTCGGGAGCTCGGTACGTCATGCACGTCCGATCGACTCACTGTTCGGTGATTCACCATGCGCTGAATGATACTGTACCCGTTGCCATGTCCGCCCCGATTTCGAGACTGGAAAGTCCCGCGGATCCACACTGACCGTATCCGGTCAGAAGTCGATGGCAACCAACTCTGCTACAATCCCGTTATAGACAGTAGGAAGGCCCGGCGCGGACCGTCGATTCCGGGCCTCAAGCCAGTCACTCCAAAGGAAAGACCATGCGCATTCACTATCCGCTCCTACTTGTGCTCGCGGCGGTCATCTTGGTATCGGTCGCGGCCGCCGCCTGCGGAGGAGGCTCCGACGAACCTTCTCCCACACCCACCGTTGCGGCCCCGGAACCAACTGCCGAGCCCCAGCCCACCGCGACCGAGGACTCGTCAATGGAGGCCTCGGAGCCGACACCGGAGCCCGCCGGGGACGACCAGCCGGTTACGGCCCGGGTCGACCCCAAGCCGCAGATGCCGGAGCAGCCCGCGCTGCTCGCGCCGCTGACCGGCAACGAGCTCAAAGCCCCGGAGTTCGTCGACACCGGTCGGTGGATCAACTCTGAGTCCTTCACGATGGAGCAGCAGCAGGGCAATGTCGTCCTTATAGACTTCTGGACGTATACCTGTATCAACTGCATCAGGACCCTGCCCTACGTCCGCTCATGGCATGACAAGTACGCCGACAGTGGCCTGGTGATAGTGGGGGTCCACACACCAGAGTTCGAGTTCGAGAAGCTGTACGACAACGTCGTAGAGGCCGTGAGGAAGTTCGACCTACGCTACCCGATCGTCCAGGACAACGATTTTGGCACCTGGGTCGCGTTCAAGAACCGCTACTGGCCAGCCAAGTACCTGATCGACAAGGACGGCAATGTCCGGTACGAGCACTTCGGCGAGGGCGCATATCACGAGACGGAGCTGGTCATTCGCGAGCTGCTCGAAGAGACCGGCGCAGACCTCAGCGGCATTTCGTCGGAGACGGCGCCCCAGCCCGAGTTCGACTCGGGAGCGAGAAGCGACGATCCGATGAAGAGCCAGACCAGAGAGCTCTATGCCGGGTACGAGCGCAACTACGGAGCCCTGAGCAGCGGAGGCGCGGTCCCTCCCTACATCCTGAACCCGGAATACTACACGGAAATCGACACCGAGGTCTCCTACACCGACATTGGCGAGTACCAGAACCACTTCCTGTACCTCAACGGCCTGTGGCGCAACGAGGCTGAGCGCATCGTCCACGCCCGGGAGACAGAGGACTATGAGGACTATATCGCCCTCAAGTTCTACGCGACGAGCGTCAACGCCGTAATGGCGCCGGTCAATCCTGGGTCGTTCGACCTGAGGGTGACCTTGGACGACCGTCCGCTGACGATGGAGGAGGCTGGCTTCGACATCATGTTCGACGAGGAAGGGAACAGCTTCGCAAGGGTTGTTGAGGACCGGATGTACAGCCTCGTAAACAAAGAGAAGTTCGGAACCCACAATCTCAAGCTGAGCTCGAACTCCGACGAGTTCACCCTCTTCGCGTTCACGTTCGGCTCTTTCGTTGGGGGCGAGCAGGAGTCGTAGGTGTCCTTCTACGGGCGGACTACCGTTCCCGCCGTCCTGGCGGGAGTCATCGTACTGGCTCTCGCATGTTCATCGGGTGAAGGAGAACAGGGCGCTACCACGCCCACGGCGGAGCCCACCACCCGGGTCGACCAGATCGAACTGATCAAGGGGCCGCTTTCGCCCGACGGTCTGCAGGCCATCTTCGGGACCCCGGACCTGGGAGTGGGCAGGAACCGCATCGCGTTTGTGGTAACTTCCAAGACCGGACTCGTCCGAGAGCCGGCTGCCTCCGTGACCTCCATTTACTTCGCCGACGAGTCCTCTACCGGAGAGAGTGTGCAGACTGCTCTGGCCGTCTTCCGACCATGGCCTCACAGTGTCCGCGGCAGCTACACGACCGACCTCGATTTCGACCGGGCAGGCCGCTGGGGACTCGACGTCTCCATCCTGGACCCAACCGGACCTCCCAAGCTGGTCGAGCTCTTCTTCGATGTCTCCGAGTCGCCGACCGCCCCAGCAGTGGGCTCCGTCTCACCGGCTAGCCGCAACAAAACGCTGGAAGACGTCGACGACATCAAGGAGTTGACCACGGGCTCGCTGCGAGACCCAGACCTCTACATGACGACCATAGCCGATGGGATCAAGAGCGGGCTGCCGACGGTCGTCGTCATGGCCAGCCCTGCATTCTGTACGAACGCCGTCTGCGGCCCCCAGGTCGATGTACTGCGCGACCTCAAGGACAAGTACGCGGGACAGGCCAATTTCATCCACGTGGACTTCTACGACAATCCCGATGAGATACAGGGCGACCTCGACAGGGCGAGACCCTCTCCGACAGTGGTGGAGTGGAACCTCCCAAGCAGTGAGTGGAGCTTCGTAATCGACCGCAATGGCGTGATCGCGGAGCGATTCGAGGCCTTCGCCACACTGGATGAGCTGGAGAGGGTCCTCCTCGACCTCCTCTAGCCCGTCTGGTCTCAAGGAGACCTGTCTAAACCGCCGGTACTTTCGGCTTGTTGAGGAGCACACTCCCTGTCTATGATTGTCGACAGGTCGGGTTCGCCCGACAATGAAGTTCTAGGTGCGCGATGATCGAGGCTGTATTCTTCGACCTGTACGGGACGCTGGCGGGGTTCAGCCCGTCGCGCTACGAGGTCCAATCGGTCGCGTGCGCGGAGATTGGCATCGATGTAACGGTCCAGGGAGTCCTCAACGGCTATGCCCTGGCGGACGCATTCATGGGCAGGCAGAACTCGACCAGGCCGCTTCGAGCACTCAACCATCGGGAGCGTGAGGTGTTCTTCGCCGAGTACGAGCGTCTCATCCTGAGCGGCTCGGGAGTGGAAGTTGATACCGGGACAGCGCTGGATGTCTGGCGGCGGGTGCAGAGGATTCCCTACGGGATGAGAGCGTTCGACGATGTCGCCCCGACCCTCGACATCCTCAAGATGCGCGGGCTTACTCTTGGAATTATCTCCAACATGAACCGGCGCGGCGACGACCTAACCGAAAGCCTCGGTCTGACGCCGTACCTCGATTTCGCGGTCACCTCCCTGGAAGTGGGCGCCGAGAAGCCTCACCCGCCGATCTTCCAGGCAGCACTGGCCAGGGCTGGCGTCGAGCCCAGAGCGGCGATTCACGTGGGAGACCAGATCGAGTCCGACGTGGAGGGCGCCCGGGCGGTCGGGATCAATCCCGTGTTTCTGGACCGGGACGGTACCAGGCCGCGGTTCGGGGACTGTCCGCGAATCGAGGGCATGATGGAACTGCCAGGCATCCTCGATTCCGTCGGGGATTGAAGGGACACCGCTCCAGGATGCGGGGCTAGCTCGCCGCGGCGGCAGCGACTTCCTCGTCGATCGTCCTCCGGAACTCGGCGAGCGACGTCAAGACCGCCATCACTCTGTCCTCCCACCCATCGCTCGACTGATCCAGCTCCAGCCTGATCTGGTTGTTCCCCACTACGACGCCGCGGCCGAGCCTCCTTTGCAGGACCTGCCGAGCCCCGCCGGTCTCGCCCTCGAGTCGTAGCACTACCCTGCCCTCGGCACGCTTGACCGACTCCACTCCACAGACTGCGGCGTACATCTTGAGCCTGGTCACGTAGGACAAGTTACGGACCTGGACAGGCAACGGCCCAAACCTGTCCTGGAGTTCCTCCTCCATACGGTCGACATCTGCCGGGTCGGCGAGCTGGACGAGTCGCTGGTAAATCCCCAGCCGGGTCGAAAGGTCGGCAACGTACTCCAGGGGAATACTCGCGGGGATGCCGATGTCGATCAGCGGCGCCGACGGCGTCACCAGGGCGTCGTCGAGTCCCCGCCCGGGGAGCTCCGATTCGATGGCGGCGGCGAGGTCTCCGGGCTGGAGCCCACCGCCGTTGGTCGCAAACGGCGCCCCCTTCGCCCTCAGCTGCTCGACCGCAAGGGACAGGAGGCGGTTGTAGAGTTCGAACCCGACGGCGTGGATGTGCCCGCTCTGGTCGGCGCCGAGGATGTTACCCGCCCCGCGTATCTCGAGGTCCTTCATCGCGATCTTGTAGCCCGCGCCGAGCTCAGTGGCAGCCAGCATCGCACTCAGGCGCTTCTCGGCAGCCTCGGTGAGGCTACGTGCCCTGGGAACCAGGAGATAGGCGTAGGCCCTGCGGACGCTACGGCCGATACGCCCTCGAAGCTGGTAAAGCTGAGCCAGCCCGAACGTGTCGGCGCGGTTCATGATCAGCGTGTTCACGTTTGGGATGTCCAGCCCGGACTCTATTATGGTGGTACACATCAACACGTCACCTTCGCCCCGTGCGAAGTCGAGCATGACCTGCTCAAGCCGGCCTTCCGGCATCTGGCCATGGGCAACGGCGACCTTCGCCTCGGGCACCAGCCGCCGCACGTATCCGGCCATGTAGTCGATGTTGTAGACGCGGTTGTGGAGGAAGTAGACCTGCCCCTGCCTATCCAACTCCCGCAAGATGGCCTCTCTGATCAGATCGTCACTGAACTCCGAAACATAGGTCTTGATGGGGAGCCTCTCCTCCGGCGGCGTGTCGATGGTGCTCATGTCGCGCACGCCGGCCAGCGACATGTGGAGGGTGCGCGGTATGGGCGTAGCGGTCATGGTCAGAACGTCGACCTCGGCGCGCATCCGCCTCAAACGCTCCTTGTGAGCCACGCCGAACCGCTGCTCCTCGTCGATGATTATCAGCCCAAGCTGCTTGAAGCTGACGTCCCTCTGGATCAGGCGGTGCGTTCCGATGCAGACGTCGATCGTGCCCCGCGCGAGGCCCTCGACTACGGCTCTCTGCTCGGCATCCGTGCGGAAACGGCTCAGGACATCGATGGCCGTCGGGTAGGCCTTGAGGCGCTCCGAGAAGGTAGCATAGTGCTGCTGGGCAAGCACGGTCGTGGGGACGAGCACCGCGACCTGCTTGCCATCCATGACTGCCTTGAAGGCCGCCCGGATCGCCACTTCTGTCTTTCCGTAGCCCACGTCTCCGCAGACGAGCCGGTCCATCGGCTTCGGGGCGCCCATGTCGGCCTTTACCTCGCGTATCGCTGAGACCTGATCAGGGGTCTCCTCGAATGGGAACGACTCTCCCAGCTCGGTCTCCCAAGCCCTGTCGAGGCCGAAGGGGTGCCCCTCCGCCAGCTCACGCGTCGCATACAGAGAGAGCAGCTCGGCGGCCATCTCTCTGGTCGAGCGGGCCGCCTTGGCGCGGGCGCGTTTCCATTCCTGACTGCCCAGGCGTGTCAGCGACGGCGGATGGTCGAGCGGCGCAACGTAGGGCGTCACTCGGTCCAGGTGCTCCATTGGGACATAGAGCTTGTCGCCCCGGGCGTAGTCGAGAACGATGTATTCGGCGCCCGTCTTTTCCGAGCCGGGACTGCCGGTCCCCGCGAACCTGCCTATACCGTGCTCGACGTGCACGACGTAGTCGCCCGGTCCGAGCTCTGCCAGGAGAGCCTCCCGTCTGCGGGAGGCTCTCCTGGCAGAGCGGCGCTGTTTGGTGACACCGAATATCTCGGAGTCGCTCAGAACAACCAGCTTACCGTCGTCCGTGTCGAGCGAGAAGCCCTCTGAGACCATCCCCCCGGAGGTCCGGACGATGGTGATCGAGCCCGGATCGGGAGGTGAAGAGAGGGCATCGACGGTGTCAGCAGCCACGCCGTAGCCGTCCAGGACCTCTCCCAGCCGCTTCGGATGGGAAGTGACCGCCAGTGGCCGGTGCCCGACCCCGGCAAGGTCGGCGACCTCCTCAGCGAAGGCGTCGAGATTCCCGGCGAACGTGGGTGGGGAGGAGAACGGGAGGATGTATGTCCGGTCGTGAGCGAGATCGGTCGCTCCCCAGGGCGTTACCTCAAGACGCGTCTCGACCCGCTCCAGCCTCTGCTCGAGCTCCGCCCACGCAAAGTGCGAGGACGGGAAGCCATGCGGCAGCTCGCCTCGGCTCTCCTTGGTCCATCTAAGCGCCTGGATACGCTCCTCCGCGTCCAGGGCCCAGTGCGCAACATCCGTGGGTCGGCAGGTAACCAGAGCAAAGTCGTCCGCCAGATAGTCAAGGAGCGAGCCGTGATTGAACAGGCCTGCGTAGAAGCTCACGTCCTCCACGTGGGCCCCGCTCAGCAGCAGCTCCATCTCCTCGTCGATCCGACTTCGCGCCGCATCCGTGCAGCCCGAGACGTCGATGGCTGCGACTGCCAGGGCGAGCTCCGCGCGGTCGGCGATCTCCGGCAGACTCTCCCCGGCGGGTATGACCCGTACGGAGTCGACGGAGTCGCTCGAGCGCTGTATAGAGGGATCGAACAGACGGATGCTGTCGATCTCATTGCCCCAGAGCTCGATTCTCGCGGGGAGCGTGGAATCGACGGGGTAGACATCCACTATTCCCCCGCGCCTGCTGGCGACGCCGGGCTCGGCTACGGTGGGCTCGAACCGGTAGCCGAGCCTGGTCCACGTCTCCAGCATCTCGTTCAGGTCCACGCGGTCTCCAACCCGCAGGGTGCGTGTATTCGAGAGGAAGGAGTCGCGTCTGATCGTCTTCTGTGCGATTGCCGCCGTGGAGGCGACGACGAGCGGGGCCCGGTGTCCTACACCTGCCAGCGTTGAGAGGGTGCGGATGCGGGCGTGTATCGTATCGAGGTCTGACACAAGCCGCTCGAACGGAAGCGCCTCTGTCTCCGGAAACTGTAGAATTCCGGCGTCTTCTCCACCCCACACCAGAAGCTGGTCGTGGAGCTTGCGGGCATCCTCCGGGCGCGGAGTGACTATGAGCATGGGCCGCCCCAGGTCACGCCATAGTGTAGCCAGCAGGAACGGGACGGCCTCCGAGAGCACCTGTGCCCTGGTGAGCGCGCCAGAACACCCCTCCAGGCTCTGCCTCAGGCCGACGTAATCGGGGGTCGGCCTCAGAAGGCCCCCCAGTGCGCTCAGGTCCATGCCTCTCCCGTACGGTTCAAGTCGGACGCCCAAAAGGGCCAGCCCAGGTCGGGCGCGGTTGCCCGCGACCGACTGTTCGGACCAGCCTCGTGACGGTATTCTACCATCCGGAGGAGGCCGGCGGGCGCTCCCCGCACAGAGGTGCTGTTCTGGGCAACCAGGTCGGGGTGCGTCAGCCGCCGGGGCTACCGGGCCACAGCGTCCAGCGCGTCCGTTAGCTCTCCGGCCGTGACGAAGCCCTCAAACCTGGCTGAGACGACGCCCTCGCGATCGAGTATGAACGTCCAGGGCTCGGTCACCAGTCCCCACTCGGCCAGAGTCGGCGAGAGCCTTCCCTTCGAGAGGTCGCCGTCGATCTCGTGGGGGTTGTCCCACACCTCGACGTGGATGAAGTTCACGCCCTTTGGGTACTCTCTCTTGAGCTGCTTGACTACCCTGAGCTGGGGTCCGCATGTGCTGGTCGTACAGTATGCCGGCGTCGCGAACACAACGAGCGTCGGCCTTCCGGAGTCGCTGGCCTCGGCGATGGTCATTGCGTAGAGGTCCGGGTCAGGGTCAGGGTCGGTGGTCAGCGTATCGAGGCCGACGCCGTCGCGGGTGGCCTTGCTGGCGCTGCGCGGCGCGGGCGACCCCACGGCAGGCGCGGCGCTCGTCTCTGCGACCTCAAACGAGACGGAGCCCTTTCTGGGACTACCGTCTACCTCCGTGCTGATCCCCAGACCCCAGCGGCCCGGACGGTCGAAGACGGCCTCGACCGTGTAGACCCCGGCCTCTCCGACAGGCCACTTCCTGTACACCGCCTGGGCGGTGTCCTCCGGCGTCGGTGCCCCACCCTGGGCCAAGAAGAAGGTAGACACCTGGACAGGAGCGTCCCGGACGGCTCCCGCTGCGGGGTCGAACAGTCCGAACGCGATGCGGTTCCGGCCCACGGCGATGTCCGTCGAGGCGAGCGCGACCCGGAGATTCTCCCCGGTTGTGGGAGGCGAAGGGGTTGGGGTTGGCTCGACGTCGGTGGAGCAGGCGGCACCAGCGATTGTCACAATGGCGACGAGCCCTCCGAGGAGAGGCCCGCCTATTAGCCGGGGGCAACCACGAGCGTTGCCTCTACCCGACCGAGGTGTGCACAGCATCAGCCCGATCTCGCTCCAACGACGGACGCGGCGGCGCAACGGTTCAGTCCCTTATGATGGCTCCGCCGTCGACGTGGACGCATTGGCCCGTGACGTTGCGGGCGTCCTCAGAGGACAGGAAGGCCGCCATCTTGCCGATATCCTCGGGCGTCTGAGGCCGTCCTAGCGGAAGAACCGACTCGTACCTGTCGAGGAAGATCTGCTCCGGGTCGCGGTCCGCCAGCGAGGGGTCGGCCTTCTGCCTCGCGATGGCACCGCCCTCTTGGAACCTGGTCCACACGGCTCCGGGGCAGATGACGTTGACGTTGATATTGAAGGGTGCGAGCTCAAACGCGAGCCCCTTGGTGTAGCGCAGTACGGCAGCCTTGCTCGCGGCGTAGGCGCCTCCCATCAGCCTCGGGGCATGGCCTCCCATCGAAGCTATGCTTATGATCTTGCCGTATCGCCGCTCCTTCATGTGCGGCATGACGGCGTTGCAGCAGTAGTTGACGCCCTTGACGTTTATCGCGTAGGTGGCGTCCCAGTCCTCATCCCTGTCGCCTTCCAGGGAGTAGCCCGGAGCGCCCGCCACTCCCGCGTTGTTGACCAGGATGTCGAGGGCGCCCCACTCGGACGCCACGCGCTCCACGGCGCTCTCGACCGAGGCCCTGTCGGTTACGTCCATCCGGAGGATCATGGCCGAGCCGCCTATCTCTTCGGCGACTCCGCTGGCCCACTCCTCGTTCAAGTCGGCCACAGCCACCGACGCGCCCTGCGCCGCCATTACTGTGGCGATACCCGCTCCGATGCCCGATCCCGCGCCGGTCACCAGCGCCCTCTTCCCCGTCAGGTCTCCCAGCATTCTCATCGCTCCTTTCGGCATCGTGCGCCTAGCTTCATGATACAGGCCGCGGCAGACCCATGCTAGAATGCCGAACCTGAACCCAACGACTGAGCACCGGAGGCATGAAGCATGAAGGTCACCAATGTAACGATGGAGACGTACCGCTGGAAGAGGCCGAAGCCGATACGCAACGGCAGGTACGTCTACCCGACCGCCGGACTGGACATCGTGAAGATCGAGACCGACGACGGTGTTACCGGCATAGGCCTCAGCGGCGCGGTGCTGGAGGCGGAGGACATCGGCCGCAGCATCCTGCACCACCTGAAGCAGTACGTGATCGGCCAGGACCCGTTCGACAACGAGCGCATCTGGGACGACATGTGGCAGCCGAAGCTGGTGGGCAGGCGCGGCATCACCACTCGCGTAATCAGCGGGGTGGACATCGCGCTGTGGGACATCAAGGGGAAGGTGGCCGGGAGGCCGGTCTACAAGATGCTCGGAGGATTCGCCGACAGGGTACCGGTGTACATAGCCGGGGGCTACTACGAGGAGGGCAAGGGCCTGGACGACCTGGCCGCCGAGATGAGGCAGAGCGTGGACATGGGCGCGAACGCGGTCAAAATGAAGATCGGCGGCGCGCCGATCAATGAGGACGTGGAGCGCGTCAGGGTGGTCCGCGAAGCTGTCGGACCTAACGTAAGGCTGATGGTCGACGCCAACTGCGCCTACCGTTACTACGAGGCCATCGAGATCGCCCGGAAGATGGAGCCATACGACGTGTTCTGGTTCGAGGAGCCGGTGAACCCGGACGACTACGAGGGCCACAAGCTGATAAGCCAGGCGACCACCATCCCGATCGCGACCGGAGAGAATGAGTACACCCGCTACGGGTTCAGGGACCTGATCGAGAACCGGTGCGCCGCGATCATCCAGCCAGACGCGTTGATCATGGGAGGCATCACGGAGTTCATGAAGGTGGCGGCGCTGGCCCAGGCGCACGACCTTCCCGTGGCCCCTCACGGCAACCAGGACGTGCACGTACACCTGGTGTCCGCGGTCCCCAACGGTCTGACGGTGGAGTACTACAGCGACTCGACCGACCCGATGTGGGGCAGCATGTTCAAGCACACCCTGGAGGTGAAGGACGGGCACGTCAGCCCACCTGACAGGCCCGGATTAGGCATCGAGCCGAACGAGGAGGCGCTGGCGCCGTACCGGGTGGGGTGAGGGAGAGAATCAGCCGGGTAGGTTATTCAGCACGGTATGCCTCTCGGCGGTGGCGTACGTCGAGGACAACTATGGCGCGATCTGTGGTCTCATAGGTGAAGAAGACCCTCCAATCTCCAACCCTGAGACGCCATCTCGCAGTATGGCCGTGGACGCGCGCCACATCTCCGTGGTGAGTTGTCGCCAGCCGATCCAATGCAGCGATGATGCGCCCGGATGCAATTGAGTGGAGTCGGCGAACACTCCGTCGGGCACGGCTTGTGTGGAGTATCCGCCAGGTCACAGTCCCAGTTCGCGCTTCAACTCCTCGTGAGGGACCAGTGCACCTGAACGTATGCCGCGCTCAGCATCATCCAATGCAGTCAGGGTTTCCTCGCTCAGTTGAGCGTCCTCTTCAGGGGCTTCCAGCAACATGTCAAGCATCGGATCGGACGAGTCCCTCAGGAACTCGATAAAGCGCCTGACTGCATACAGCTCCCTGTCGGGCAGCTGATCGATCAGGTCTTTGAGCCTGTCCTTGGTTGTCACCTTGCCCCCGTTACATCCCTCACCCTGGCCCTCTCCCGTCGAGGGAGAGGGAACGACGGGGAGCGCCGCTTCTGCCGCTAGGCTTCTTCGTCCTCTGTGGTTTCGGACTCTTCGCCCTCGGCCAGCTCCTCGTCCTCTTCAAGGACTACGTCCTCGGCCTCGATTCTCGGAGCGCCGATGCGGGCGAGCATGTCGTCCGGGTCGGTGAGGATGGTGACGCGGGCGGGTGCCGGGATGTCGCGGACGTAGACAGCCTTCTCGAAGTCGTCCAGCCCACCTATGTCGACCGCGAAGGAGCCCGGCACATCGAGCGGCAGGCTCTCGACGACGACGCTCTGAAGCGGCTGGAGCAGGGTCCCGCCCATGTCCTCCACGGCCGGGGCGACTCCTGTGATGACCACCGGCACCTCTGACTGGATCGTCTGCGAGACGTCCACGCGCAGGAAGTCGACGTGCAGCAAGTCTTCCGAGACGGGGTGCCGTTGCACGTCGCGGACGAAGCACACGTCCTCTTTGTGTCCTTCGATCTCGACCATCAGCGGCACGTTGGTGCCGACCTGCGGGAGGACCTTGCCGAGCAGCTTCGCCTCGACCTGGTGGACCGTCGACCCGCCGCCCGCGCCGTAGAGGTGGACAGGCACGTATCCCTGCCGGCGCAGCCGCTTCACCTTCTTGCCAATGACGGTCCTGGGTTCGAGCTTTATCTTGACTGTTTCCATTTTGGAGGCCTCTCGGAGTACTCGGCGGGGTTTACGCCACGCGGCCCCGATGGCTCGGGGCCGGACATCGGTATTGTATCATAGGCGGGCCGGAGGGGTGGTCTGCCCAGCGGGGCAACCACAAGGGACTGCCCCTACAAAGCTATCCGGGGCCTTGCCTCCGTCGGAACGACCTCTGCGGGTTGCCGCCGGCAGCACAACCATGAAAACGGGGCTGCACCGGTAGGGGCGGGTTACGCGACGCCGGTGATGCCGTACTGAAGGGCGGTGTGGGTGGCGCTGGACCTGTCGCCGCTGCGCTCGGTAAGCGCGTGGCGGAAGCTGACGGTGACGATGGTCTGGCGCTTCTGGTTGTCCCTGTCGACGTCGATGGTCAGCTCCCTGCGAAAGCCCTGGGCCCACTGGGTGCGGTTGAAGATGAGCAGGCGGCCGGTGTTGGTGCCGTTTCCGGCGGCAGTCACCTTGCCGTCGGTGTCGGCGAGTCTCATCTGCTCGGAGACGATGACGGGGATTCCCTCGATCGCGCCGAGCATCCCGGTGAGCAGGGTGGCGTTCGGGCCCAGCTTGTCCATGGTGCGGAACTGGCTGACGGACTGGGTGCGGATGAAGGTGTTCACGTCCATCACCCAGACGAGCTGCGAGGGCCTCGCGCCGTACCTCCCGAGCTTCGTCCTGATCTCGTTGAACATGTCATCCGAGGCCGCCGCGCCGTGGTTGTTGCGCTGCGCCGTGTTGTCCACCAGCGCCAGGTGGACGATGCCGTCGTACCCGAGCAGCCAGTGGGCCTTCCCGGCGTCGGCGGTGGTGATCCTGACGCCGTCGGCGTTGATGTTGTTGGTCGCCGTCGTGTCCGCGTTGAGGATGATGTCGTCCAGGACCTCGGCCACATTGCGGACCAGCCCGGCCCTGATCTCCGGGAGCAGGGCGACGACCGAGTCCTCCTCCAGCGTGAAGGAGTACGGTACCTGGCCGACCAGCTCGTAGGCGGTCAGCACCGCCTTGCCGGTGGAGAGGGCTGTCGCGGCCGCTGCGGTGTTCTCGGTACCCGGGTAGAAGTTGACCTCGCCGAGCTGCCGGGGGATGTCGAAGGGGTTGGAGGGCATCGGGAAGGTGGGGACGAGCGGGGCCACCATGGTGTGCAGGTTCACGTCCATCCAGAGCTCGCGGGCCTCGAGAGTGGCAACGAGCTCGTCGCCGGACCCGGCGGTGGTGCTGTCCATGGCGGCCCTTGTGAGGGCCTGCAGGACGGAGCGTCCGAAGCCCTCGAACTGGCCGGTGGGCTTGCGGTCGACCGAGTACCATTCCTCGAGCTTTCGGGCGGAGGCCTGGTGAGAGGCCTGTATGACGGCGGGCGTCAGCCCGGCGGCCAGAGTGCGCTTCGCGCCCTCGGCGCGTTCGGCCCATGCCGGGCCGAACGACTCCCGGCGCTGCGAGTGGGCGAACCGGCGCAGCAGGGCCAGGTCGAGGATGTCCATGCCTGCGTAGGGGCCCTCGGGCACCACTATAGAGGAGTGCTCCTCGGAGTGGCGCATCACGGCGTCCCTGCGCAGGGCCCGGTCGCGCTGGCGTATCTGCAGCACCTCCTCCTTCAACCGTTCCGATTCCTCCCTGAGCAGGTCGACCTCCTTCGTGACCGGGTCGATGCGGTCCCGGACGAACCGGTTGATTTCGTTCAGCTCCTTCTTGATCGCTTCCATCTCAGCTGTCGGCATTTCTTACCTCCTGTGTGTTTGTGTTTATGCCGTATGTGTTTTCTCAGTGTGGTGATTGTCCGGAGAGCACCCTCACCCCAGCCCTCTCCCGTCAAGGGAGATGGGGATGGGATGCTCCGCCCGTCGGTCCGGGCGGGTCTCGTCAAGGCAATGGGGATGCTCCGCGCCTCATCTCGTGGGCGAATCCGGTGAGGAGATCGAGCGCCTCCGTCAGCTCCGCATCGGGCGGCGGGTCGGACAGGAAGACATCGAGCATGAGTCTGTGGCTGTCCCTCAACGCCTCCGGGTCGGCGGGAACCGGGACGATGGACCATTCGAGGAGATCGGCCCTGGTATCGCGGCGGCCTCCGTCGTCGGTCTTGCCACTCTCCAGCGGGACCCAGCTAATGGAGGCTGCGCGCAGGAAGCCCTTGTCCCAGGCGTTCCGCACGCGCTGGGCGAACGGGTCGTCGTCGAGGAACTCGAACCTCGCCACGAGTCCGCGGCCCTGAACCCAGTCGAGGGCCAGCGTGCGGCCGATGGGGAGACCACCGGAGGGCGAGCTTCCCGTGAGGTCGTGGGCCCACATGACGACCGGGTTCTTGAAGTAGCTCTCGGTCGAGATGCCGGAGAGGTCGAGCTCCGGTGGACGGCGCGCCCTGTCGTTGGCGGCGATGGTGACCCGGTAGGCGCCCTGCCCTACGACCTCGCGCTCGGCGAGGTCGACCTGGGTGGTGCGAACGGTCCTCTCCGGGTCATCGTGTGCGGCCCACGCGGGCCCGGCGGATGCGGGTGCGGGATGGGTTCCGGCCTGCGCCGGAACGACTGTCTGGGTCAAAGCAAAGCCCTCTTGAAATTGGGGGCTTCGTCACCCTCACTGCGGCTCCGTCTCGGAGCGTTGTCGGTCAGGTCGTCGAGATCACATTAGCACGGGTGTTCGCGGCTGTCAAGCGGCGTCTGGGTCCGGGAGCTGGTCACAAAGCCCAGTAGAACATCGCGGCGTCACGGGACACTTGGTGGCATTTCGGGACATTCAGCTTTGGGCTCGCCTGCCGGGCTGTGACGTGGCCGAGACATTGGCGAGACTTCGATGTGACATTTCGTGCCACTACTGTGACATCTCTGTGACACGGGGATTGGGTGACCGCGGAGTACGCAGAGAGCGCAGAGAGCGAGTGGGCAGGCGTCATGAAGGAACGATAGCACGGATGTGCGGGGCTGTCAAAAGGCGGGATGAGAATCGATTTAGCGGTCGGGGTCGACTTGGGGCAGAACCTCCGGTCCCCTGTTGGACTTCCGCCTGCGCGAGAGTGACGGTTGGCCTGTACCGGAGCGACTGGCCCCCTGACGGTGCGGGTGGCTTGAATACCTGGTACATTTGTGCTAGTGTAGAGCGCACCGGATCGCATCTGGGGAGATGTCTGGCGATCGGGTGATATGCTAGTATCGCCGTGCTTCCCGACATGGCCGCCACGGCACAAGCGGGAGCTTACGGGCAATCAGATTGCCCTGGGACGGAGGTGCTGTCACGACATCCACCATCACAGAGCGGAACGTGGAGCCCTGGCGCAGACGCCTCTACCTGCCAGCGTATCGACTCGGTGATGCGGCTAAGTACTCCGGTATCCCCCACCAAACGGTTACGCATTGGTATCACGGGCAAGGTGAGCTGGGGCCGGCTTTGCCGGGACACCGGAGGCGGGAACACTTGTCCTACCTCCAACTAGTGGAAGTCGCCTTCGTCGCCACATTGCGGAAGTTTGGCGTGTCGCTCCAACGGATCCGCCGAGCGCGAGCCTATGCCGCCCAAGTCTTGAACGCTGAGCACCCGTTCGCCGAGCACAGGTGGCTTACCGAAGGCCACCACGCAATGCTGAATCTGATTGACGTGGATCACTACGCGCCTGAGACGGATGGCGAGGCGTCGATCAGCAGTCTAGTCGTGGGTGACGCGCACGGACAGATCGCCTGGCAAGAGATGATCGGCGCGCGGTTCGCCGAGTTCGACTATGAGGCGGACATCGCTCTGACTTGGCATGTTCGCGGGAGAGACAATCCCGTAGTCATAGACCCCAGAGTGTCGTTCGGAGCCCCTACGATAAGGGGCATTCCAACTTGGGTGCTGAAAGGGCGTTGGAAGGCTGGAGAGAGCATCTCGGATATCAGGGATGACTTCGGACTCGGTGAAGAGGAGATCACGCATGGCCTAGGTTTCGAAGGGATTCAACTGGCGGCGTGACTGATGGGGCTTGATGACCCTCCTGTCCTGTTCTTCGACAGGGATGTCGGAGCCGCATTGCCCAGGGCGCTTGACATCCTGAAGCTACCAACTCGCGTCGAGTATCACCAGGTCCACTTTCCCATAGACGCGCAAGACGACACCTGGATGCCGGAAGTAGGAACACTCGGATGGGTTTTGGTAGGCCATGACACCCGCCACCACCTCGAGAAATCGGAACTGGCGGCTATTAAACAGTACAATATGGGGTGCTTCTACCTGTGGGGAGCCGAAGCATTGAGGTGGGAGAAGATGCGGTGCTTCCTGCGTTCCTACGAGAGAATCCTCGATGCGGCAGACAGCACTCGGAGGCCGTTCATATACCGCGTCACGGAAAAAGGACGCCTCACAGCCGTACCCGTTCCCTGAGCAGGCCCACTCATGACTAACACCCTGTACTACGGCGACAACCTGGACATCCTCCGGCAGCACGTGGGCGACGAGTCTGTCGACCTGGTCTACCTGGACCCGCCCTTCAACTCGAACGCCAACTACAACGTGCTGTTCAAGGAGCGGTCGGGCGAGGAGTCCCCCGCGCAGATCAAGGCGTTCACCGACACGTGGGAGTGGACCCAGGAGTCGGAGAGGACGTTCGAGCAGGAGATCGTCCTGAACCCGGAGACGCCGCCCAACGTCAAGGACATGATCACCGCCTTCCGGCAGTTCATCGGCAGCAACGCGATGATGGCGTACCTGGTGATGATGACGCCCCGGCTGGTGGAGCTGCGCCGGGTGCTGAAGCCGACGGGCAGCATATACCTGCACTGCGACCCCACGGCGAGCCACTATCTAAAGCTGCTGATGGACGGGATATTCGACCCGGGCTATTTCAGGAGCGAGATAAACTGGCGTCGCACCAATGCTCACAACGACGCCAAACAGGGCCGGCGTCAATACGGGAACGTGCGCGACACCATCTTCTTCTACACGAAGGGGGCTAAGTGGACCTGGAATTGGCTATACACAGGATACGACAACCAATACATAGACTCGTTCTACAAGTTCACGGAGCAGGATTCGGGGCGGCGCTATCGCATGGGCGATTTGACCGCAGCCAAGCCTGGGGGAGATACCAGATATGAATGGCGGGTCAAGCGACCACGTGGTGGAGATTGGGAAGCGGACTTGACGAACGAGCATACTCAACCGGTGGCCGATCGGGAATACAAAGGCGTGTTGCCGTACCGGGGTCGGTACTGGGCGTACTCCAAGGACCGAATGGCTGCAATGTCCGAGGAAGGGCAATTGGTCTATGCCAAAACAGGTACGCCGAACTATAAGCGCTATTTGGACGAAATGCCCGGCGTCCCGCTGCAGAACGATTGGAGTGACATACGCCCGGCCTCCAAGTCGGAGTCCATGGGATACCCGACCCAGAAACCGCAGGCTCTCCTGGAACGCATCATCCAGGCGTCGTCGAACGAGGGGGACGTGGTGCTGGACCCGTTCTGCGGGTGCGGCACGGCGGTGGCGGCCGCGGAGAAGCTGAAGCGCCGGTGGGTCGGCATCGACGTTACGCACCTCGCCGTCGCGCTGATGAAGAACCGGCTCAAGACGGCCTTCGACATCGTGCCGGGTAGGGACTACGAGGTCGTGGGCGAGCCGGCGGACGTTGGCAGCGCGCGCGCCCTGGCGGAGCAGGACCGGTACCAGTTCCAGTTCTGGGCGATGTCGTTGCTGGAGGCGTTCCCGCGCGAGCAGGGCAAGCGGGGCGCTGACAGGGGCATCGACGGCGTCGTCTATTTCATCGACGGCCCCCGGCGCGCGGCTCAGAGGGCCATCGTGCAGGTAAAGAGCGGCAGGGTGTCGTCGCCGCTCATTCGGAACCTGAAGGGGACGGTGGAGCGTGAGAAGGCGGCGTTGGGGCTGTTCATCACGCTGGAGGAGCCGACGCGGGACATGCGGACTGAGGCGGTCAGCGCGGGCTTCTACCACTCGGACGTGTGGCAGCGGGACTTTCCGAAGCTGCAGATCCGCACGGTCGCGGAGCTCCTGGGCGGCAGGGCGTTCGAGCTTCTGCAGCACCCCTCGATGTACCAGGCGGCACAGCGCGTGAAGCACGAGGAGGGCCGCCAGGCGGGGCTGGAGGAGGCGGGGTAGTGGCCGAACTCGACTACATAACCGTAGAGGGCTTCAAGAGCATCAAGTCTATCGAGGAGCTGAAGCTCGGCCCGATGACGGTGCTCATCGGCCCTAACGGGTCCGGCAAGTCGAACTTCCTCGGCGTGTTCTCTTTCCTGAACGCCATCCGAGACGGGCGCTTGCAGGAATATGTGAAAACAGTGGGGGGCGCTGACAAGGTTCTGCATTTCGGGTCACGAGTCACAAGGCAGTTGCACATCTGCATTTCGTTCGAAAAGGCCAAGAATCGATATGAACTCATTCTTGAGCCGACTGATCTTGACGGGCTGGCCCCAGGGGATGAAACCGTCTTCTTCAAAAGGTCAGGGTATCCCCGTGCCTACGAGGACACGCTTAGAAGTGCCGCTGGAGAGGCCGGGATCAGCAACGCGTTCTTAAAGGGAGTTGGAGGTTATGTCAGACGGCGTCTGGATAGGTGGCGTCTCTACCACGTCCACGACACCAGCGTCGACTCGCCCATGAAGAAGACGGCAGACGTTCACGATAACCGGTATCTCCGTCCCGAGGGCTCAAACCTAGCGGCCTTCCTCTATCTCCTCCGTGAGAAGTACGAAGACTCTTACCGGACCATCTCGCGGACGGTGCGGCAGGCTGCCCCTTTCTTTGAGGACTTCGAGCTCGAGCCCCAGGGTCTGAACCCTGACAAAATCAGGCTCGAATGGAGACACGTGGGGACGAACGCCTACTTCGACGCGTCTTCGCTTTCGGACGGGACGCTGCGCTTTATGGCACTGGCGACCCTGTTCCTCCAGCCAAAAAGGTACAGGCCGTCGGTAATCCTGGTGGACGAGCCAGAGCTGGGGATGCACCCGTACGCTATCACGCTGCTCGCATCGTTGATGAAGCAGGCCTCAACCGAGACTCAGGTGATCGTTTCTACGCAGTCGTCTCTCCTGCTGGACCACTTCGAGCCGGAGGATGTTCTCGTGGCGGACCGTATCGACGGAGCGACCCAGCTCACCGGGCTCGACTCGTCCGAGCTGGACTCCTGGCTGGAGGACTATAGCCTGGGCCAGCTCTGGGAGAAGAATGTGCTGGGCGGACGCCCGAGGCGGGAGTAGCCGAGTGTCCAGGATACTCGTGCACGTCGAGGGCCAGACGGAGGAGAGCTTCGTAGACAACGTCCTGGCGCCCCACCTGTACAGAGTTGGATACACGCTCGTCAGTCCCCGCCTGCTTGGGAACGCTCGCCAACGGAGCCGGCGCGGCGGCATCCGACCATGGGACTCGGTCCGGAAGGACATCCTGAATCACCTGACAGAAGACAAGTCCGCACTTGCAACAACCATGGTGGACTACTACGGGCTTCCGGACACGTGGCCGGGGCGAGAAGAGGGCGGACAGAAGGGTACCCTACAAGCAAGAGCCGCCTCGGTCGAGCAGGCCGTCCTCCACGATATATCCGAGTCGCTTGGCGGCTCCTTCGACCCCCGGCGGTTTGTTCCGTACGTAGTGATGCACGAGTTCGAGGGGCTGCTGTTCAGCGACCCGGACCGCTTCGCCCAGGGTATGGGGATGCCAGATCTATCTTCCGAGTTGCAGGCAATCCGCGACGAGTTTGATAACCCAGAAGAGATCAACGACTCGCCGGAAACCCACCCTTCCAGGCGGGTGCGTGACCTGTACAAGGGCTATCAGAAGCCCCTGATGGGCGTCCTGGCCGCAGAGGAGATCGGTCTCGACGCCATTCGCGGGGAGTGTCCACTCTTCAGCAGGTGGGTAGAGGAGCTTGAGCAGAGGGCTCGGCTGTAACATCCAGTACAAGGATGACAGATGCCCTCACCCCAATCATTTCCCATCAAGCGGCCCCGCCCCTCTAGATTCCCGCTTTCGCGGGAATGACGGTTGTGCAGAGGTTTCCCACCTTCGCGGGAACGACGGGACTTCACTAGCAGGGCGGCATGACCAACAGACCCAACATCGTCTTTCTGTTTCCTGACCAGCTTCGGCGGGACTTCCTGAGCTGCTACGGCGCGGGGTTCATTCGGACGCCCAACATCGACTGGATTGCCGAGCGGGGCATCCGGTATGACAACGCGTACTCGGCGTCGCCGCTGTGCGTGCCCGCCAGGACGGCGCTGCTGACGGGCATGGGTGCCCTGCGGAACGGCGTGACGGACAACCTGCACGCGCTGAGGCCGGACTACAACGAGGCCGGGATACGCACCTGGCCGCAGATTCTCTCGGAGGCCGGGTACTTTACGTCCGCCGTCGGGAAGATGCACTTCTATCCCTGGGACGCCCGGCACGGGTTCCAGCACCGCGTGGCATGCGAGGACAAGCTCTGGGCAAGGGTCCAGGACGACTACCACCACTACCTGAAGGAGCACGGCCTCAAGAAGCTGGGACAGCACGAGTACGGGGACTACATCGAGAGGAGAGGGGCGGCGGAGACGGACGTGCCGTGGGAGCACTCGTGGGACAGGTTCACCGGGCGGGAGGCGCGGCGGTTCATCGAGGGGTACGAGGAAGACGGCCCGTTCGCGCTGATGGTCGGCTTCCCGGGCCCGCACGACCCCTACGACCCGGCCAGCGACTTTCCGCATAGGTTCGACACCGGGGACATGCCGGCGCCTATTCCGGCCTCGGACGGCGACCCCGGCGGGCTCCTGGCTGCCCACGCAAAGGCACGGTCCCACATGGGAATGGACATCCCGGGCTGGACCGAGCCGGGGATGAGGGACGCCAGGGCCCACTACGCGGGGCTGGTCAAGCAGATCGACCACGAGGTGGGCGAGATCGTCGAGTCGCTGCGGGCGCGGGGCTTCCTGGACAATACAGCGATCGTATTCGCGACCGACCATGGCGACCATCTCGGCGACCACGGGCTGGAGGGCAAGGCTACCTTCTACGAGGCGTCGTGCCACATCCCGCTATTGGTACGCCCGCCCGGAGGGTCGGAACCGTCGGTCGAGGAGGGCCTGGTAGAGCTGCGAGACATCACGGCGACGATGCTGGATCTGGCCGGATGCGAGATGCCAGCGTACATGGACTCGCGGCCGCTTCCCGGCCTCGGCCTGTCCGAGAGCGAGCCCAGGAGGCGCATCTTCGGTGCGCTCACGAAGGGCTGGATGGTCTTCGACGGCCGCTGGAAGCTGTGCAAGTACTCCGACCGCGAGGCGCTGCTGTTCGACCTGAAGACGGACCCGACGGAAGAGCGCGACCTGGCGGGAGACCCGGCCTATGCGGACGTATACAGGCGCCTCGACGCGGAGCTTACGGGCGAGGTGATGGAGGCGACGGCGCTGGGGCTGCACGACCGTCTGGTCGCGCCCCACTCGCTGTCGCTGAGCGACGACTTCGGACGAGAGGGCTGGGGGTGGCGCTACCCGGCGGACGCTTCTAAGGCAACCCAGGTCGGCGACGACTACTATTAGGCCACTGGAGGATAATCATGGCGAAGGAACGGCTGCGGCTGTGGGCGATGTCGTGTTCCCACGTCGGCACGGACCTGGCCGAGGGCCGCGAGAGCCTCGCCGACGCTATCCGGCAGTCGGAGCATGGAGGCGACGAGGGCGGGCCGCCGTTCGACTGGGACCTGGCCGTACACGTCGGAGACCACTCGGGCGGCCAGTTGTCGCCCACGGACGAGGAGGGACGGGAGATAGTCCGCCAGTTCGGGGTCTCGACCAGGCACAGGCGGGAGGACTTCTACACGGTCGTGGGCAATCACGACGCGCCGATCGAGTGGGACGCGCCGCTCCAGTGGTGGGCCCGCAAGTGGATCGACCCGGTCGGCGAGAGCACGGAGCACTCCGGTGTTGACCCACGCAGGATGCCCCACAGGGTCGAGGGGACGTGGGAGCGTTACACCTTCGAGGTCGGGAACATACGGTTCCTGATGATGAGCGACCGCAACGATCTGCCTCGTCCGATCGGCCGTCGGGGCGCCGAGAGGGGCGGCTATCCGTCCGGCGCGGTTACGCTGGAGACGTTCGACTGGTGGAGGCGGAACGTCGAGTCGAACGAGGACTCGGTCATAGTGTCCGCGCACCATCACATGCTGAAGGAGACGACGGTGGCCTCCGGTCCCTGGGAGGGCTACCTGCCCGACGGCAAAGGGGGCTGGCAGTCCCACTACCACGGCTACTTCGCCGACGGAGCGCCGGAGGGAGCCTCCTACCTATACTTCGTGGGGGACGAGCCCGACGCACAGGCGTTCGAGGGCTATATGCGAGAGATCCCGGGCTCCGCGGACCTGTGGATCGGCGGGCACACCCACGCGAACCCGGACGACCGCAAGGGAGGCCGCTCGCACGTCGAGCGAAAGTGGGGCTGCAACTTCGTCAACGCGGCCGCGCTGAGCCGCTACCACGGCAGGACGAACGTGCCGATGAGCCGCCTACTGACGTTCGAGGACGGGAGCGCCGACGTGCGGGTCCAGTGCTACCTGCACACGTCGGAGTACGCGCCGCAGGGCTGGTACGCGCCGGCGGAGCGGACGATCCGGCTCAACCGTCCGATCAGGCTGTGACCCGGCCGGACTGGAGGCTCTAGACCGCCGCTATGGAGCTCCCGGAGCGCGCCTCCTCACGGCCTTCGAGAGCGACCTTGCCGTTGGCGCCGTTCGTGGAAGCCGAATTCTCCAGCGAGTCGAAGTTCATGTGGTACAGGTGCGCGTAGAGGCCGTCAAGCTTCATCAGCTGCCCGTGGGTTCCGGTCTCGGCGACCTCGCCCCTGTTCAGGACGACAATCCTGTCCGCCCCGCGAATCGTCGATAGGCGGTGCGCTATAACGATGGCGGTTCGGCCCCGCAGCAGGCGCCGCAGCGCCCTCTGCACGATCATCTCCGTGTAGCTGTCGATGTTCGCGGTGGCCTCGTCGAGTATCAGTATCCGCGGGTTGGCCACGATGGCCCTTGCGAAGCTGACGAGCTGGCGCTGGCCGACGCTCAGGTTCCTGCCGCGCTCCTCCAGGTAGGTGTCGTAGCCGTCCTCCAGCTTGTTGATGAACTCGTGCGCGCCGACAGCCATCGCGGCCTCGATCATCTGGAGGTCGGTGGCGTCGGTGTGGTTGTACTTGATGTTCTCCCGGACTGTGCCCGAGAAGAGGAAGGGCTCCTGGAGGACCATGCTCATCTGCCCGGCAAGCGACTTGCGTGTAACGTCGCGGATGTCGTGGCCGTCGACCAGCACCGCTCCCCTGTCCCTCTTCACGTCGTAGAACCTCGACAGGAGCGACACGAGCGTGGTCTTGCCCGCGCCGGTTGGGCCGACGATGGCCACGGTCTGACCCGCCTTGACCTTCAGGCTGGCCCTTCTGATCACGTCCTCCGAGGGCGTGTAGCCGAAGGTGACGTCGCGCAGCTCGATGTCGCCCCGGACCCTGGGCAGCGGCTTCGCGCCGGGCGCGTCGACCAGGTCGGGCTGCGTGTCGAGCAGCTCGAAGATGCGCATGCCCGAAGCCATCGACCTCTGGAACTGCGTGTACTGCATCGTCAGGTTGCGGATCGGGTCGAAGAAGCGCTGGATGTACAGGACGAACGCGATCATGGCGCCCAGCTCAAGGGCGCCCTGCCCGACCATGCTCGACCCGAACAGGATGACGAGGCCGATGGACAGCGCCATCAGGATATCGACGACCGGGATGAGGCCGGACACGAGGCGCGCGGCGTACAGGTTGGACCTGCGCACCTCCTGCGTCTTGGCGTCGAAGCTCTCGAAGTTCCGGCGCTGCCGGTTCATGCTCTGTACGACGCGAACGCCGGTGATGTTCTCGTTCAGCGCCCCGTTGACGATGGAGACGGCGCTGCGGACCCTGATGAAGGCCTTGATGGCGTAGGGCTGCCACACCATCAGGACGACGGCGAACACGGGGATCACGGCCAGGGAGATCAGGCCGAGCTTGAAGTTCAGTAGCAGCAGGGCAACGACGATGCCCACGAGGCCGAGGAGGTCGCCGAGGGTCATCACCACCAGGGACATGAACTCCTGGAGCTGGCCGACGTCCCCCTGAACGCGGGACATGAGACGGCCGACCTCCGTCTTGTCGTAGTAGGAGACGGAGAGCTTCTGCAGATGCGCGAACATGTCGCGGCGCAGGCCGAACAGGACGCCCTGACCGACCTTGGCCATCGCGAGCTGCTGTACGTAGTTGGAGACCAGGTTGACCACGGCGACTGCGGCGAACACGCCGAACAGGACAGTCAGGCCAGCGAAGTCGCCTCCAACTATGAAGCGGTCGATGCCGACCTTGATCATCCAGGGGAAGGCCACCAGGGTGGCCGAGAATGCGAGCATCGACAGGAAGGCCAGTACGGCCAGGTTCCTGTGGACCATGATGTACGGGAGAACCCTGACCACGATCCGCTTGTCGTAGACCTTGCCGAAGGCCTCCTCGTCGCCGGCCTCGCCTCTCCGGGCGCCGGCGAACATCGAACCCATCATGATAGCGCCTCCCGGCCGACCGACAGCGTCGGCACCTCGACCTCCCTCATTACCTCCTCCTGTGGCCGGAGCTGGAGCTCGTATATCTCCCTGTAGGGTCCCCGGCTGTTCAGCAGCTTCTCGTGCGTCCCGCGCTGGACTATCTCACCGTCCTTGAGCACCAGGATCGTGTCGGCCCTCTGGATCGTCCCGAGCCTGTGGGCTATGACGAAGGTCGTCCGGCCCTGCATGACCGACTCCATGGCCGTCCGGATGAGCTGCTCGGTGCCCGCGTCGACGCTCGATGTCGAGTCGTCGAGAATCAGGATCGGCGGGTCCAGGAGAACGGCGCGCGCGATGGCCATGCGCTGCTGCTGCCCTCCGGACAGCGTCGCGCCGCGCTCGCCGATCTCGGTGTCGTAGCCGTCCGGTAGCGACTCTATGAACTCGTGCATCTGGGCGACCCTGGCGGCCTGGACGACGTCGCGAGTCGAGGCGTCCGGCCGTCCGTAGGCGATGTTGTCCCGGATGCTCGCCGTGAACAGGAAGTTGTCCTGCTGGACGATGCCGATGTTCCGGCGCAGGGACTCCAGCGTCAGGTCGCGGACGTCGGCGCCGTCGACGGTTATGCGGCCAGAGCGTACGTCATAGAACCGCGGGATCAGATCGACGACGGTGCTCTTCCCGCTGCCGGGCGCGCCCAGCAGGGCGACGACCTGGCCGGGCTCGGCCTCGAAGTCGATGCCCTTGAGCACCGGGTGGCGCTCGTCGTAGCTGAACCTGACGTTCTCGAACCTGACCCTGCCCTTCGCGCGGGGGAGCTCCCTCGCGCGCGGCGACTCCTCTACCGGGGACTGGAAGTCGAGTATCTCGAAGACCCTCTGTCCGGCGGAGGCCGCCCTGGCGTACGCGTGCACCAGCATGGCGGTCATCCGCACCGGCATGGCCAGAATCTGCATGAACAGGATGAACTGGGTGAGCTCTCCCAGCGACATGCGGCCCTCGATGACCTGGCGCCCGCCGAACCACAGGATGAGGCCCAGCGCCGCCACGAAGGTGAATTGAGTCAGGGACGCGTTGAGCCCGTGGAGCCGCTCCGCCTCGATGGTGTCGTCGGCCACGCTCTGGTTCTGGCGCTCGAACCTGCGCTCCTCATAGTCCTCCGAGGCAAAGGCCCTGACCACCCGGACGCCCGTCAGGTTCTCCTGCAGGACCGTGCCGAGCTCGCCCATCTTCTCGTGCGCGCGGAGCCAGATGCGCCTCATCCTCAGCCTGAGTATCGACGACTGGAGGGCCGCAGGGGGCAGGAAGCTCATGCTGATAAGGCCGAGGCGCCAGTCAAGCTGCAGCAGGAGCACGGCCACGCCTACGAACAGTCCGATGAAGTACGGAGTCCTGATGACGCCCATGTTTACGAACATGCGGATGCTCTCCACGTCGGAGATTGCGCGGGACATCAGGTTGCCCGTGTGCTGCCGGTCGTGGAAGCCGAAGCTCATGCGCTGGACGTGGTCGTAAAACAGGTTGCGCAGCCGGTAGGAGACACTCTGTGCGAGGGTCTCTCCGAAGTAGGTCTGGCCGTACGACAGCAGGCCACGCGCCGCGCTCAGCGCGATGATCGCCCCGGCCGCCAGAATGATCGACTCCCTGGGGACCTCGCCTGTCCCTGCGGCCGCGGCGACGGCGTCGACGGCGCGCCCTATCATCTTGGGAAGCAGCAGGTAGGAGAGGGCGGCGCCGGCCATGGCCGCGTAGGCGGCCGCCATCAGCTTTTTGTGGGCGAGCGCCATGCCCACGATGCGCATTACTTCTCTCAAGGGGGGTCAGCTCCTGGGGGACCTGCCGGGCCGGGCCGGACAACCAAGCCGCAGGCTGGGAGGCCTGTCCATGGTCACGAGGCGGGGACTTGCGGGGCCGTGTTCTGTGTAGATTCTATCCGTAGATGAAATTAATCCCTGTACTTAATTTCATGTATTGCAGCGTCAGTATACAGCTTCACGAAGGCGCTCGCAAGGGCTCTGAGGTGCAATTACGGAACTGTTTTTCATGCACCGACCGGCGTTGAATCCCGCCGGGCAGCCACGAGGGCTGCCCCTGCATCCCCATTGTTTCTCTCGCGGGATGCGGGACCTGGGACAGGATTCCGGCCCACGGAGACCTTTGCGTAACCCCCTCTCCCTTGACGGGAGAGGGTTGGGGTGAGGGTGAAATGCCATTATCTGCAAGCTGGCTCCTGTGTTCAGGCGGGTCCTGGATTCCGGCTTTCCCCGGAATGCCCCAGTTACGCAAAGGTCTCCCCACGCGTGAACCAGATATGCGGGTTGGCACCCGCACGACCGGCAATTAGAGGGGAGCGCCCTTTCCAGTGGCCGCAGCCCTCCTCACTGCCCTCCGGGTACCGGCTTACCCAGGAACGACGAGGACGGCGGCGCTTTCATGCCAATGACTGGGCGTGTGCCCGGGAGCCTGCCCCGGACCCCGGTCCCGGGGGGCGAAGCGCCTCGCCGGGAGTCTGAGGGCGTCCCTCAGACTCAAAGAAAATCGCCCTCTTCCTGATCCAGGAAGGGGCGATTGGGCGAAACAGCGGCTCGACGCGGGGCTACCGGCTGCTGGAGGGCTGCACGATCCAGAAGGGCCGGCCGGCTGGCGTGTCGTCGGTGAGTGCCCCGATGAAGAGATGGTACCGGAGGAGGATGCGCCACAGCATGTGCTGCACCATCGGCTTCTGGCTCGGCGGGGCCTCGGACCAGACCTGAAGCATTCGCTCGCGAATCACGACGCCGTCGTGTTCGAGGCTGGTCCTGATCTCGACGATGGAGGTGGTCCGGACGAACGAGTACCCGTGGGGCATCTCGGCCTGAACGTCGGGGAGGGTAACGCCCGCCAGCGACGCGCACTCCTCGAGGTGCCGTTCCATTCGTTCGACCAGCTCCTCCGCCTCCCCCGTCTTGCCAATCACGATGAGCTTATGGATCTCCTCCCCGCGCTCGCCCGCAAGCCTGGCGTGGGTCTGGGCCCTTGCCATGTCGGAGTTGTTCATCCTCAGGGTGATCGTCTCCCTGGTCGTCTTGACCCAGTAGAGGGGATCGCCCGGCACCGAGTCTTCGGAGGCCATCGTCGTGCCTCCCGCGGCCACGGCGAAGAGCAGCACCAGCACGAAGCCGAGCAACGCCGGCCTTCCCAGCGGCCACGAGAGGAACGGGAGGCGCGAGCGGCGCCTCGCGCCTCTTTCGGCAATAGCCCGGTTTAGACGAGCGAGCCCAGCCGCCCTGGCCTCGGGCCTCACGACCGGAGCAGCCGCCGCCCTGGACACCGCCGCCGCGGTCGCCAGAAGCGGGAAAAGCTCGTCGGCGTGCTCCGGGTAGCGGACTACACACCGGCCAGGGTCCTCCCCGGCCGCCATGCGCTCCAGGCAGTCGTTCAGTATGTCTTCGAAGGCGGTGGACATCTCTTGTCCTCTAGCAGACCTCTCCGCTCCGGGCCCCGGCTGGTACGGAGACCTCGGCGCTCAGAATGCCGCGCAGCTTCTTGATTCCCGCGTGCTGGAGCGCCTTCACGGCGTTGTCCTTCTTCCCGACGGCGCGGGCCGTCTCGGCCACCGATAGTCCGGCGGCGAACCTCAGCGAGATCACCTCCCGCTGCAGATCGGTCAGGTCCTTCATCGCCTCCTGCACCGGCACCATGCTCATATCGACGTCGCGCTTGCGGTCCAGGTCGGGGTTGTACTCCGTCGCGGCGGCGGGCGCGTCGTCCAGGGCCACGATGTGCCTCCTGCCCCTCTTCCTGAAGTGGTCTACGACCAGGTTGTGAGCGATCCTGAAGAGCCACGACGAGAACTGGTAGCCCTGCCACCTGAAGGAGTCTATGGACTCGAGCATCTTCACGAAGACCTCAGCCGTGATGTCTTCGGCCTCCAGCGAGTTGCCGGTCTTGAAGGACACGTACCGGAAGATCCTGTCGTAGTAGTCCTCGTAGAGGACGGCGAACGCCGCGGCATCGCCCTTCTGGGCTCTGCCAACGGCCTCATCCACGGAGGGCTGGGCATCGCTTCCGCTCCGCACGACTTCCTTCCTCTCAGGAGAGCTCCAAGAGTCCAGACACGCTGTCTGATGTCGCTGCCATTATATAACGCCAGCGGCGGCAAAGAGGATAGCGGTCCGTGGGCGGCTGTCTCACCAAGAGAGAAGACCCAACCGAAATGGATGACAAATGTCGGTTCGCGTGCTAATAATTACACGTGGTAGAGACAAACAGGCGGCGGACACAGCGAATGCTGGAGCGGGAAGGCTGGTACCTGGACCGACACGGCTCAAGCCATGACATCTACAGGCATCCGCGCGTCCAGGGCATCATAACCTTGCCGCGCCACCCGGTACTCTCGATAGGAATGGCCCGCAGTATCGCTAGAAAAGCGGGCTGGGCGGAGTAGGAGGGACACCGTGATTCGATATCCTGCACTGATAGACGGCCACGATGGAGCCTACGGTGTGGTCTTCCCGGACATCCCGGGGGTCGGCGCCATGGGCCGCACGGTAGACGAGGCCCTTCTGAACGCCGAGGAAGTGCTTAGAGACTACGCTCTCGAGACAGAGAAGGACGGCGAAGAGCTTGCGCCCGCCAGCCCGTTCCAGTCCATCGAAACGCCAAAAGGGAACCAGCTGGTCTCGATACCGCTGATCCTGACTTCGGGCAAGAGTGTTCGGGCCGGCTTGACCCTGGAAGAGGATGTCGCGGAGTTTATCGACAGCGAAGCCCGCCGGCGGAGCATGACCCGCAAGGCGTATGTCACCTGGATGGTCAGGCGCATCGCGGCGATGGGAGGATAGGAACGGCCTGCAGGCCGTCTACCGCCCTGACCGCCTGGACCTTACGTATCCGACGAAGTCCCTGACCGACTCCCACTCCTCGTCGGTGAGGTCGTCGACCTCGTTGAGGCGGGCCAGGGCGATCTCGCCGATCGGGTTCTCCAGCTCGCCGGGCATTATGTACCCCGCGAGCACGGCCAGCTCTCCGTACGCGACACCCAGCACGCCCGCAAGGCCCTTCAGCGTCTCTACAGCCGGCCTGAAGCGGCCCGTCTCCAGGTGCCCGGCGTAGCCGTCGCTCATGCCGAGGGCGCGCGACAGGCGGCGCTGCGACATTCCCCGCGCCGCGCGGGCCCTCCGGACGGCGGCAGCCAGCGAATCGTAGGTCCGTCTATCCTCGCTCATGCCCCATCCCCTCCTGCGTCCGCTGAGGCCCGCATTCTACACCCCGTAAGTCCCGCGGGTCTTGACACATATGTTCCCCTAGACGTATAATGGCAGTCGTCGCTCCCAGGGTATCAGAGGGGCGAAGGCACGTTGAACAACTGCCGGATATGACGACTGTATTTCGTCATTCGGCCGATGGGGAGGTATTCGGTGATCCTGTTCAAGTCATGCGCCCGCTGCGGGGGCGACGTGGACGCGACGTTCGAGATCGACGTCCACTGCGTGCAGTGCGGCCACCGGCCCGCGGTCCCGCCGCTCGCTGCGGGGCAGCCCGCCGAGGCGGCGCGCCCGCCCGTCTGGTGTCCCGCCTGCCGCTCCGACCGGACGGTCCGGCTGGACAGGCTGCACGACGCCGACCACGCCTGCTACCGCTGCCGACTGTGCGGCCACATATTCAGCCCCCGCGAAAGCGAGTCGAGACATGCCGCCTCCTGACCCAACAGGCCTCCTCTCCCTTGACGAGACCTTTGCACAACCGTCATACCGGCGAAGGCCGGTATCCAGAAGGGTGGGGCTTAGGTTGGATGGTAGTCGTTTCGAATTCCCTGCCTCGCCTCATCCCGAAGTTATGCAAAGGTCTCTTGACGGGAGAGGATTGAGGTGAGGGTGAATCACGACCCGGCCGCTCATCCCTCGCCCCAGGCCGCTGTCCAATAAGTGTCCAGCAAGTGTCCAGTAGATGTCCAGAAAATGTCCAGCAAGCGTCCAGTAAGCGTCCAGCAAGTGTCCGCACAATTCTCGACAACCAGCTACGGAAGGACCATGAAATGCAACAGTTCCCGACAGATCCCGAGGAAAAACGCCTCTCCAACAGGCAGCGAGAGGTCCTCCCCCACATCGCCGCCTCCGACTCGCTCGCCGAGGGCGCCAGGAGAGCCAGCATCAGCCGCACCACTATCTACAAGTGGATGGAGGACGACGACTTCCGCGCCGAGCTCAGCCGCGTCCGAACCGAAATGGCCGATCTCGCCCAGGCCGAGATCCAGGGACTCATGCTCAAGGCCGCCGCCGTCATCGACCAGGCCCTCGACGGCAACATCTCCCCCGTACAGCTCCGCGCCGCCCTCGGCGCTATCAACGTGGCCCTGAAGGTGCGCTTCGGCCTCAATCTCGAAAGGCGCCTCAACCGCATCGACGACGCCCTCTCCATGCTCAGGAAAGAGTCCGCGGGACCCAGACCGTGAACGCCCGCCTCCGGTCCATAGAACGAGCCCTCGTCAGGCAGCGCGCCGCCCGCGCCGTCTACGAGTTCGTCGACGATCTCGCCGAACGCTGGCCCCAGGTCGCCGACCCCCACGCCGACATCGGCCTGGTCGTAGGCCTCGTCAACCAGCTCTGGGACCCCGATGTCGGACTCCACACGATGCCCGCTGCCATCGCTCACCTCGAGTCCTGCATGAGAAGAGGCGAGCAGCCCGATCCCAGCGCCCTCATATCCATCATGGCCCCCTGGACCGTCCGGCCCATCAGGTGAACCCCCCAATCCACCACCGGCATGACGAGCGGCGCAGCCACAATCCCCCACCTCCGTCTTTCCCGCGAAGGGAGACCTTTGCACAACTGTCATACCGGCGAAAGCCGGTATCCAGAGGGGTGGGGGCTTAGCTAGGATGGTGTCGTTTACAACTCCCGACGTCGCCTCGTCCAGTGTGTTACGCAAGGGTCTCCGAAGGCGGGAATCCAGCCCCGCCAAGGCGCGGCATCATGACTCAGGAACCAGTCCATCACGCTGGCCCAATCAGGTGGTGAATCTGGCGCAGCCCCTCCTCTTGACAGAGACGTACATGTGTTCTAGGCTGGTTGGGAGAGGGACGGACCCCGAGGGCCTGTCCTTATATTTTTGCCGGACGGCCCGAATCGAGGTTGGGATGAACCACACCATATGCCGGAAGACAGAGACCCAGGCCTGCCCCCTCTCACGCAGAGCGGCCCCATCGATGTAAAGGGCGGAGTAATAATGGACCGGCGAGGCGGGTGTGAGCGTTCGGGAGTGGCGCTGCAAAACTGGACCACCCGCCGCCTTCTATAGAGTTCGAGGCAACTCGATGGAAGGTGTGAAGGATGTACAAAGTGGAACTGTACGTTCGAGTGCGCCGGGCCTGCATGGTGGAAGGGATGAGCACGCGAGAGGCTGCCCGCGTGTTCGGTCTGCACCGGGACACGGTGCGCAAGATGCTGGAGTACTCGGTGCCACCCGGGTACCGTCGACAGTCACCGCCGCGTCGCCCTAAGCTGGACCCGTACCGCGGGGTGATCGACCGGATACTGGAAGAGGACCGGCGTCTTCCGAGGAAGCAGCGCCACACTGCGAAGCGGATCTATGACCGTCTGAGAGCGGAGCACGGGTTCACCGGCAAGTACACGATAGTCAAGGACTACGTGCGCGAGCGACGGCGCCGGACACGCGAGATGTACGTTCCGCTCTCCCATCCTCCTGGTGATGCCCAGTGCGACTTCGGCCAGGCCAAGGCGGTCATCGGAGGAGTGGAGCAGACCATCCACTACTTCGTGCTGGACCTTCCCCACAGCGACGCATGCTTCGTCAAAGCGTACCCCGCAGAGACGACTGAGGCGTTCTGCGACGGTCACGTCTCGGCGTTCTCGTTCCTGGGCGGCGTGCCGCGGAGCATCTTGTACGACAACACGAGACTGGCGGTGGCCAGGATCCTGGGAGACGGCCGGCGCCAGCGTACTCGTGTGTTCTCGGAGCTCGTGATGCTCCTATAGATGTCAAGGAGTGCTGTGGGATAGGGCTGAATTCCGTAGGACGGAGAAGACCTCGCGAGCCACATAGCGTTTGAGGCAACGGATGACCTCGGCCTTGCTCATTCCCTCTTTGGTGCGACGACGCATGTAGGTCTGGGTGCGCGGATCGTATCGAAGTCTGACGACAACAATGCGATGGAGAGCGGCGTTGGCCTGGCGGTGCCCACCTCGGTTGAGCCGATGCCGGTTGGTCTTGCCAGAGGAGGCAGGTATGGGATTGACTCCGCACAGGGAGGCGAAGGCAGCCTCGGAGTGGAGACGGTCCGGGTTACTCCCGGCAGCAATGAGGAGGGTCGCCGCCGTGTCTGGCCCTATGCCGAAGCCATCTACCAGGGCCGGGGCTGCCGTCCGTGTAAGTCGATCGAGCTCGGCCTCCAGGTCGTGGACCTCCTTGCTGAGCTGACGGTAGCGGCGGGCAAGGGAGCGCAGGGTGTATCTGGCCGCTGCCAGGGGACCATCCAGACGACCGGTGCGGAAGCTCTTGCAGCGCGTGACTAGGGCACCGGCAGCGAGACCATCGAGCGTTTCGCGAAGCTCGGCCGGGGCCGTGACAACCAGCGCCTTCATCTGGTTGATGGCCTGGGTGCGAGCCTTGACGGCCGAGTCCTTCGCGCTCTTGAGCATACGGATCATTTCGACTTCACCCTCACCTGACTTGGGAGTGGCATCGGCTACTCCGGCAAGCACGGCACGCGCTGCCATCTCCGCATCAGTGGGATCGCTCTTCCCCTTCCGGTAGCGGGTTGACCGGTCGGGCCGGTTAACCTCCACTACGGTATGTCCCCTACGCGTCAGGTAGCGGGTGACTCCAGCGCCATAGGAACCTGTGCCCTCAATTCCGAAGGCCTGAATCTCTCCCAGGCCCAGTGACCACCGCTCGAGCTCCTCATACCCATTGGTGGTCGCAACCGTGCGAAGCTCTTCCAGACGGACACCCTGACGGTCAATGGCCACAGCCACATGCTTGTCCTGGTGAGTGTCCACTCCTATGACCACCTGAACAGAACGACCGCCTTCTTGATCGACAACTCCCATCATCTCTACGGCCTCCTCTGGGATGGCGCCCTGGCTGGGTGAGCGGACAGGACTGCGATGGGACTTGAGCCAAGCTCCTATGAGGTCACTGCTCCCCAAACCGTTGGCACCTTATGGGCCATCTCCAGTTCGCGTCGACAGATCACGAGGAAGGCATCTCAGCCAGTCCCACTACGGGTCAGACCCAAACCGAGATGGCCCACACACATCATCGCAGTCCCACTACCTGTTCGAGGATTGCGATGATGAATACCGGGCCACCTCGGCCCGGGTCTGACCCCTTCGAGGACTGGCACCATGCCTTCAACCGGATCTGTCGACTCGAGTCGAGGTGGCCCGGAAGTGCCTTTGGCACGGCGAGCAGTGACTTTATAGGAGCCTGGCTTTAAGTCCCATCGCAGTCCTGTCCGCTCACCCAGCCAGAGCGCTATCCCAGAGGAGGTGGTAGAGATGACAGGAGTCGTAGATCAAGAAGGCGGTCGTTCTATTCGGGTAGTCGTCGGAGTGGATACTCACCAAGACAAGCATGTGGCAGTGGCCATTGACCGCCAGGGTGTACGGCTGGGGGAGCTTCACGCACCGGCGACTATGCATGGCTATCAGGATCTCGAACGGTGGTCACGGAGTCTGGGAGAGATTCACGCCTTTGGGATTGAGGGTACGGGTTCCTACGGGGCCGGAGTGGCTCGCTACCTGACCCGTAGGGGACATACCGTTGTGGAAGTGAATAGGCCCGACCGGTCAACCCGCTACAGGAAAGGGAAGAGCGACCCCACCGATGCGGAGATGGCAGCTCGATCTTTATTGGCGGGAGTGGCCGAAGCCACACCCAAGTCGGGGGAGGGAGAGGTGGAGATGATTCGCATGCTCAAGAGCGCCAAAGACTCGGCCGTCAAGGCTCGCACCCAGGCCTTCAATCAGATGAAGGCCCTGATTGTCACAGCCCCGGCTGAGCTTCGCGAGACCCTCGTTGGACTCACCGCCGGTGCTCTGATCAACCTGTGCAAGAGCTTCCGGCCTGGTCGTCTGGACGATCCCACGGCGGCGGGCAAGTACACCCTGCGCTCCCTTGCCCGCCGCTACCGTCAACTCAGCAAGGAGATACATGACCTGGAGGGGGAGCTGGAACGACTCACCCGTACCATATCCCCAGCCCTGGTAGACAGCTACGGCATAGGACCCGACACGGCAGCCACTCTACTGGTGGCTGCAGGGAGCAACCCTGAGCGCCTCCACTCCGAGGCTTCTTTCGCCTCCCTGTGCGGCGTCAATCCCATACCTGCTTCCTCAGGCAAGACCAATCGGCATCGGCTCAATCGCGGCGGTCATCGTCAGGCCAACGCTGCTCTCCATCGCATCGTTGTGGTCAGACTTCGGTATGACCCGCGGACCCAGTCCTACATGCGACGCCGCACCAGGGAGGGGATGAGCAAGGCGGAGATCATCCGTTGCCTCAAACGCTACGTAGCTCGCGAAGTCTTCTCTGCCCTACGGACCTCGGCCCAAACAGTTCAAGCCACGACTTGACTTCTATAGGAGCATCCGGTTCGGCCGTCCAGGCAAGGGTAACGACAAGGGCAAGGTCGAGGGGCTGGTGGGATATGCTCGCCGGAACTTCCTGGTGCCTGTGCCGTCGTTCCCGAGCTTCGATGCCCTCAACGTCTACCTGGAGGAGAGGTGCCTGGAGCGGCTGGGGAGACAGCTGCGTGGGCACAAGGAGACGATAGGCCAGCGGATGGAGCGTGACCTGGAGGCCCTGCTGCCGCTCCCCGCCGTGCCATACGACGCCAGCGACAAGCACGTGAGCCGTGTCAGTTCCCTGTCCCTGGTGCGGTACCGGACCAACGACTACTCGGTGCCTGTGGCCTACGGTCACAGGGAGGTGTTGGTGCGCGGCTATGTGGGCGAGGTGGTGATCAGCTGCGGGGCGGAGGTGATAGCACGGCATCCGCGATCATACGAACGCGACGACTTCGTCTTCGACCCTGTCCACTACCTGCCGCTGCTGGAGCGCAAGACGGGAGCGCTGGACCAGGCTGCTCCTTTGGCCGGGTGGGAGTTGCCGGAGGAGTTCGGCATGCTGCGCAGACTGCTGGAGTCGAGGATGGGCAGGCGCGGCAAGCGGGAGTTCGTACAGGTGCTGCGGTTGATGGAGAACTTCCAGACTCAGGAGGTGTACGAGGGTGTACGTGATGCCCTCAAGCTCGGCGCCGTAAGCTTCGACGCGGTCAAGCACCTGGTGCTGTGCAGGATAGAGGGTAGACCGCAGAGACTCGACCTGGAGCTGTACCCCTACCTGCCCAGGGTCACCGTGACGAAGACAGCAGCCAGCGACTACATGGCGCTCATGTCGGGGAGCGGGCGGTGAGCGAGAGGTCTACGGTGCTGTTGGAGCACCACCTCAAGGAGCTGAAGCTGCCTACCTTCCTGAGGGAGTACTGCAAGGTGGCCGGCCAGTGTGCCGCCGAGGGCGTCGACCATCAGGGCTACCTGCTGAGGCTCTCTGAGCTTGAGCTGATAGACCGCCACCATCGCATGGTGGAGCGCAGGATCAAGGCTGCGCGCTTCCCTGCCACAAAGAGCCTCGACACCTTCGACTTCCTGGCTATGCCGTCGGTGAACAAGCACCTGGTCATGCAGCTGGCGCGCTGCGAGTACGTAGACCGGCGGGAGAACGTCATCGCCATCGGCAACAGCGGCACCGGCAAGACCCATGTGGCCCTCGGTCTGGGGCTCGCCGCCTGCCAGAGGGGACTGTCGGTCGGCTTCACCACGGCCGCCTCGCTGGTCCACGAACTGATCGAGGCCAGGGACGAACGACGGCTGCTCAACCTCCAGAAGAGGCTTGCCCGACTCAAGCTGCTTATCGTCGACGAGCTTGGCTTCGTCCCACTCTCCAAGACCGGCGCGGAGCTCCTCTTCGAGGTCTTCAGCCAGCGCTACGAGAGAGGGTCGGTCTTGGTCACCACCAACCTGCCCTTCGACGAGTGGACCGAGGTCTTCGGCTCTGAGAGGCTCACCGGCGCACTCTTGGACCGCCTCACTCACCGCGTTCACATCCTGGAGATGAACGGCGAGAGCTACCGCCTCAAGCAGAGCAGGCAGGCCGCCGTCCTGCGCACCACAGGCGATCCCCCTGACGCCTAGACCCCACCACACTCGCTCCTACTAACTGCTCCTGCTGAGACCCGTCGCAGCGTGACATTTTTGCTGAACACCAACGCCCCGGTGGTACACTTTTGCTCCGCCACACGGCCTGACTTCTCTCCGCCCTTGACACCCATCGAGTTCGTGCACGAAGTCCTCGGCGAGAGTCCCTACGACAAACAGGTGGATATCCTGAACGCCGTGGCTCGCGCTCGACGCGTATCCGTCGTCGGATGCAACGGCTCCGGAAAGGACTGGGCCGCCGCGCGGGCCGTACTCTGGTGGGTCCACTCCCGGTCGCCCTCGAAGGCCATAGTGACCGGCCCCACCACGCGCCAGGTCGACGACATCGTCTGGAACGAGCTAAGGACCGCCTACGCGCAGGCCTCCGACCGCCTCGGCGGGCGGATGTTCCGCACCTCGCGGTACGAGCTCGACGAGCAGACCTTCGCCCTGGGATTCGCCACGAACTCCCCCTACAACCTCCAGGGCTTCCACTCCCCCAACCTGATGGTCGTCCTCACAGAGGCCCACGCCGTCCGGGAGGCGGACGTCGACGCCGTCAGACGGCTTCACCCCGCCCGCCTGCTCATGACCGGCAATCCCCTCGTGGCCGCGGGCTCCTTCTACGACTCTCACCACTCGAAGCGCGAGATGTACGCCACAGTGCAGATCGGAGCGGGCGACACCCCAAACGTCGCCCTCGACGAACTCGTCATACCGGGCATGATCACCCGGGAGGACATGGCCGACCGCAAGCAGGACTGGGGCGAAACGAGCCCACTGTACCTCGGCTCCATCCTCGGCAGGTTCCCGGACAACCTGGACCTGATGGTCGTCCCCCTCTCCTACGCCGACGACGCAGCGCACAGGAGCCTTCAGCCCGCCGGCCCCGTCGTCGTCGCCTGCGACGTCGCCCGTTACGGCCACGGCAAGACGGTCGTCGTCAGGCGGCAGGGACCCGTCGCCAGGATCGTGTGGAGAGTCCGCGGACGCGACACCATGAAGACCGCGAACTTTCTCAAGTCCTACTGTGACAGGGAGCGGGTCGACACGCTCGTCGTCGACGACGCGGGCGTCGGCGGAGGCGTCGTCGACAGGCTCAGAGAGCTGCGTCTCGCCCACACCAGGATCCTCCCCTTCGTCGGCGGCAAGAGAGCCAGAAACCCGGACCTCTTCATGAACCGCATCGCCGAGGTCTGGTTTGCCATGAGGGATCGCTACGTGCGCGAGACGCTCGACACCGACGACGACCAAGCCCTCATCGGCCAGGTGTCCAGCCGCGGCTTCTACTACGTCAACGGATCGCGGATCGCCCTGGAGAGCAAGAAGAGCAACACGCTGCCGCTGGACGAGGCCGACGCCCTGGCCATGACGTTCGCGGCCGGAAGGCGAGGTATCAGGATATGGGTCTGAAGCAGCTGCTTTCGAGGATAGACGTAAGGCCGCGCCTGCGTTCCGGGCTGGGCAGGCGGGCCAACAGGGTCGGCCCGGCCCTGGCCGACGGGTGGGAGCTGGGCCTGGGCCTGGGGACGGGCGCGGGATGGACGCCCCTGTCCTACGGCGAGTACTACGCGAGGTCGGCCCCTGTCTACGCGGCCATCAAGCTGAGGCAGGACGCCGTCGCGAGCGTGCCCCTGCGGGTCTGCGGCCCGGAGGGCCGGCCGGTGGAGCCGGAGCACCCTGCCCGGCGGCTGCTCGACCGCCCCAACCCGTTCTGGACGCGCGGCGACCTGTGGAGGGCCACCGAGACGTACCTCGGCCTCTGGGGCTCCTCCTACTGGGGGTTGGAGCGCGACGACCGCGGGCAGCCTTTCGAGATGTGGCCGCTCCGGCCCGACAGGGTGCGCGTAGTCCCGGACCCGGACCAGTACATCAAGGGGTTCGTCTACGTGGGTCGGGGCCGGAAGCTCGTCCCGTACGCGCCGGACGACGTGGTCTGGCTGAGGTACTTCAACCCGCTCGACGAGTACGCGGGGCTGTCGCCGGTCGCCCCGCTCCGGCTGTCGATCGACATGGGGCTGGACGCCCTGCGGGCCAGCCGCAACAGCCTTGCCAACGACAGCGCGCCGGGGATCGTCCTGGAGAGCTCCGATACTCCGACCGACGACGAGGTGCGTGAGTTCTACGAGCGGTGGGAGGCGCGCTTCAAGGGGCCGGAGAGAGTCCGCAGGCCCGTCCTGCTCAGCGGGGGGATGAAGGCCTCCGGCCTGGGCTTCAGCCCGCGAGACATGGAGTAGGTGAGCTCCCTCCGGTGGAGCGTGGAGGAGGTGGCGCGGGTCTACGGCGTGCCCAAGCCGATGCTCGGCGACATGGAGAGGATAACCTACTCGAACTTCCACACCGCCCGGCGGGTGTTCTGGGAGGACACGGTAGTCCCGCAGCTCGCCTTCTACGGGGAGGCGCTGGAACGGATGCTGCGGTCCAACTTCCCTCACCGGCCAGGCCTGTCGATCGAGTTCGACCTCAGCGGCATCGAGGCGCTGAGGGACAGCGAGAACGATCGCGCCCGGCGCCGGAAGACCTATATCGACGCCGGGATCATGACGCCGGACGAGGCGCGCCAGGAGATGGGCCTGCCGCCGCTGCCCACCGGTGCCGTGGGCGCGAGCTCCGACCGTTGAGCCCCCCTGCCTACCAGAGCCGTGGACGAGCCGCCGATCAAGGGCCGGAGCGCAGACCGTCGAGTCCCCTACACACCGGCGCCGTGGGCGCCGCCGTGGGCGCCGCCATCCGGTGCGACCACGACGGGCTCAAGATGGCCGAGGTCCAGGAGGGCCACCTGGTGCTCCGGGCGAAGCACCACGGCCACACGCACGTAAAGGTCATCTCCCTGGCAAAGCTGCTGGGCCAGGAGGCGCCGGGCCGGGGCGGGTGACTGAGCGGCGCTGGAGCTAAGAGGGTGTTTCTAAGGGTCACCTCCTTAGGGCCTCCTCTCCCTTGACGAGACCTTTGCGCAACTTTCGGTGTTGAGAATTGGGTGTCTGTGGCGCAGAGGTCAACAATCAGCGGGTTTGAGATGGGAGTTCTCAGCGTCCAATCATCCCCTGTAGGCAGCCCAAGACAACCCTCGGCAGCCGCTTCAGCGGCGGGTGCCCTTTCATGGCGCACGCCTCCCTCACCATCTCACGCTCCATTGAGGACTATCCGGTCAGCCCTCCGCAGGTTGTAGGCCATGCACTTGAAGCACATCTCCGTAGCGTTTCGCTCAAGACCTATGTAGCGCACCCGACTGTAGCCGTATGACCGCTTCAGCGTACCGAACACCTTCTCCACCCTCGCTCGCACTCTCGATATCAGGTCGTTCCGAAGCTTCTCGACATCGGCGACCTCAGGATGATGCTTGTTCGCTCTTCTCATTATCTGGTCCTGTATACCCATCGACTTCAGCCTCTGCCTCCTCCTATGCGTGTCGTAGGCCCGGTCAGCGTACACCGCCAACTCGTCCGCCACTTCCGTATCGTTGACATTCGCCGGCGTCAACACCGCCTTGCGTATCAGACCGGAACCCTCGTCCACTCCGATGTGCATCTTGTAGCCGTAGTGACTGCGAGAGCCCTTACGCGTCCATGCCGCGTCCTTGTCCGTCCCCTCTCCAGACCCAGACTTGCGGCTGCCTTGCGACTCCACCAGCGTCGCGTCCATGAGGGTTCCCGACTTCACCATCAGGCCTTTCCCGTCAAGCTGTCGGTTGAGCTCCTCCAGCAACTCTTCCCCAAGCCCTCTCTCCGTCAACGACCTGCGGAACCGGCTGATCGTCGAGTGGTCAGGCGACTCGTCCTGAATCCCCAGACCCACGAACCGCCGAAACGACAGACGGTCTGACAGCGCCTCCTCCATTGCCGGGTCCGACGCGCCATACCACTGCTGGAGCAGCATCACCCTCACCATCATCAGCGGGGGATAGCTCTTCCTGCCCTCCGATGACGAGTGGATGCCGTTAACCAGCCGTGACAACTTGTCCCAGTCCACCGCCTGGTCAATTCTCTCCAAACTCTCATTCCTGCCGATGCCCTCAGGCAGAAATCCCTCTACAAACGACACCCCTCCTATCTCTCGGTGCATCGCTGCCTCCTGATCGCCAGATTAGCGCCCCTTATTATTCAATGCACCAAACAGTTGTGCAAAGGTCTCTTGACGGGAGAGGACTGAGGTGAGGGTGATACGTCATTTAAACGGAATCGTCGCAGAGAACTGGAAACTTTGCGATCTTCGCCGACCCCCTCACCCTAACCCTCTCCCGCGTGTATAGACCGGGGACATAGGTTACACATGTTCGGAGACATGGGTTACACCATTAGGCATGGTAATTCTGTTCAGGAGGATGCCCATGCCATGGAGGGTGGAAACTGTCATGTCTCAACGCAAAGAGTTCGTCGCTCTGGCGCGGTCCGAGGGAGTGATCATGAGCGAACTGTGTTTGCGCAGTGGGATCAGCCGCAAGACTGGCTACAAGTGGCTGAGACGATACCTTGAAGGCGGAGAGCAGCGTCTGGATGATCTCCCGAAGCGCCCTCATCACTCCCCGAACCGGACGAGCGACGACATGGAGCAGCTCGTCGTAGACCTTCGCCGGGAGCATCCCACTAAGGGAGGACACGTGCTGGCCAGGATACTCAAGGATCGTGGACACAACAGTGTGCCGTCCAAGAGCACGATCACGGCCATCCTCAGACGACATCAACTTATCGAGCCATCTGAGAGTCTCAAGCACAAGCCGTATAAGCGCTTCGAGCACGAGCGGCCCAACCAGCTGTGGCAGATGGACTTCAAGGGGCATATCCCTGTCGTCAGCGGTGGACGTTGCCACCCGCTGACGGTCCTGGACGACCATTCGAGGTTCTCCCTGGGTGTGAGGGCTTGTGCAGACGAGAGGACTCAGACCGTCCATGACCATCTTACGTCCATCTTCAGCCACTACGGCATGCCCAATACGATACTGGTTGACAACGGCTCTCCCTGGGGCAGCGACGTTGACCACCCCTTCACCCCACTGACAGTCTGGCTGGTCCAACTGGGAGTCAGAGTGGTCCACAGTAGGCCATACCACCCCCAGACCCTCGGCAAGCTCGAGCGCTTCCACAGGTCCCTCTGTAAAGGGCGGAGTAATAATGGACCGGCGAGGCGGAGTCGAGCGTTGAGGAGTGGCGCTTGAAAACTGTACCACCCGCCGCTTTCCATAGAGTTGGAGGCAACTCGATGGAAGGTGTGAAGGATGTACAAGGTGGAACTGTACGCGCGGGTGCGCCGGGCCTGCATGGTGGAAGGGATGAGCACACGGGAGGCTGCCCGGGTGTTCGGTCTGCACCGGGATACGGTGCGCAAGATGCTGGAGTACTCGGTGCCACCCGGGTACCGTCGGGAGTCACCGCCCCGCCGCCCTAAGCTGGACCCGTACCGCGGGGTGATCGACCGGATCCTAGAGGATGACCGTAGTCTTCCGAAGAAGCAGCGCCACACGGCGAAGCGGATCTACGAGCGCCTGAGAGCGGAGCACAGCTTCACCGGCAGGTACACGATAGTCAAGGACTACGTGCGCGAGCGGCGCCGCCGGACACGCGAGATGTACGTTCCGCTCTCCCATCCTCCTGGTGATGCCCAGTGCGACTTCGGCCAGGCCAAGGCGGTCATCGAAGGAGTGGAGCAGACCATCCACTACTTCGTGCTGGACCTTCCCCACAGCGACGCATGCTTCGTCAAGGCCTACCCCGCAGAGACCACCGAGGCGTTCTGCGACGGTCACGTCTCGGCGTTCTCGTTCCTAGGCGGGGTCCCGCGGAGCATCCTGTACGACAACACGAGACTGGCTGTGGCCAGGATCCTGGGAGACGGCCGAAGGAAGCGTACTCGTGTGTTCTCTGAACTCCAGTCCCACTACCTGTTCGATGACCGGTTCGGCCGTCCCGGCAAGGGCAACGACAAGGGCAAGGTGGAGGGGCTGGTGGGATATGCTCGCCGGAACTTCCTGGTGCCTGTACCGTCGTTCCCGAGCTTCGATGCCCTCAACGCCTACCTGGAGGAGCGGTGCCTGGAACGGCTGGGGAGACAGCTGCGTGGGCACAGGGAGACGATAGGCCAGCGGATGGAGCGTGACCTGGGAGCCCTGCTGGCGCTCCCCGACGTGCCATACGATGCCAGCGACAAGCACGTGAGCCGTGTCAGCTCCCTGTCCCTGGTGCGGTACCGGACCAACGACTACTCGGTGCCAGTGGCCTATGGTCACAGGGAGGTTGTGGTGCGCGGCTATGTTGGCGAGGTGGTGATCAGCTGCGGGGTAGAGATGATAGCCCGGCATCCGCGCTCATACGAACGCGACGACTTCATCTTCGACCCTGTCCACTACCTGCCGCTGCTGGAGCGCAAGACGGGAGCGCTGGACCAGGCCGCTCCTCTGGTCGGGTGGGATTTGCCGGAGGAGTTCGGTGTGCTGCGCAGACTGCTGGAGTCGAGGATGGGCAGGCGCGGCAAGCGGGAGTTCGTGCAGGTGCTGCGGTTGGTGGAGAACTTCCGGACGCAGGAGGTGTACGAGGCCGTGCGTGATGCCCTCAGGCTCGGCGCCATAAGCTTCGACGCAGTCAAGCACCTGGTGCTGTGCAGGATGGAGGGTCGTCCTCAGAGACTCGACCTGGAGCTGTACCCCTACCTGCCCAGGGTCACTGTGACGAAGACATCAGCCAGCGACTACATGGCGCTCATGTCGGGGAGCAGGCGGTGAGCAACAGGTCGACGGTGCTGCTGGAGCATCACCTCAAGGAGCTGAAGCTGCCGACCTTCCTGAGGGAGTACGGCAAGGTGGCCGGCCAGTGCGCCGCCGAGGGCGTAGACCATCCGGGATACCTGTTGAGGCTAGCTGAGCTCGAGTTGATAGACCGCCATCATCGCATGGTGGACCGCAGGATCAAGGCGGCGCGCTTCCCCGCCACCAAGAGCCTCGACACCTTCGACTTTCTGGCCATGCCGTCGGTGAACAAGCACCTGGCCATGCAGCTGGCACGCTGCGAGTACGTCGACCGGCGGGAGAACGTCATCGCCGTCGGCAACAGCGGTACAGGCAAGACCCATGTGGCCCTCGGCCTGGGACTCGCCGCCTGCCAGAGGGGGCTGTCGGTCGGCTTCACCACCGCCGCATCGCTGGTACACGAGCTGATCGAGGCCAGGGACGAGCGACGACTACTCAACCTCCAGAAGAAGCTGGCCCGACTCAAGCTGCTCATCATCGACGAGCTGGGCTTCGTTCCACTCTCCAAGACCGGCGCGGAGCTCCTCTTCGAGGTCTTCAGCCAGCGCTACGAGAGAGGTTCGGTCCTGGTCACCACCAACCTGCCCTTCGACGAGTGGACCGAGGTCTTCGGCTCTGAGAGGCTGACCGGCGCACTCTTGGACCGCCTCACTCACCGCGTTCACATCCTTGAGATGAACGGCGAGAGCTACCGCCTCAAGCAGAGTAGGCAAGCCGCTCCCGTGCGCGCTGCCAGCGATCCTGCTGACGCATAGACCGCCGCATTCACTCCAGCTAACGGCTCCTACTGACGCCCGTCGCAGGGTGACATTTATGCTGAACACCAACGTCCCGGTGGTACACTTTTGCTCCGCCCCATGGCCTAATATCCCTCCGCCCTTGACATCCCTCAAGACTGAGCTGCTCCAGGGAAGCAGATACACCGACCTGTCCCACTGCCAGAGCAGCTTCGATGGATGGCGAGACTTTTACAACCTCCAGCGTCCTCATCACGCCCTGGACCTCAATACGCCTGCCAGCCGATACACCGTCAGCCCTCGGCCTTTCCCGGAGACGCTTCCGACCGTCGACTACGACACTGACGACCAGGTACGCTCTGTAGATGTCAACGGCCGAATATCCTTCCTGGGCAGATCATTCCCCGTCGGTAAAGCCTTCAGAGGCAAGAGGGTCGCTCTAAGGCCCACACCCACTGACGGCACATGGAAGGTCTTTTTCTCCGTCCAGTCCATCGCTACCATAGATCTCAATCAATAGAATGTGTAACCCATGTCCCCGAACAACTGTTACCCATCTCTCCGGTCTGTACACCCGCGGAGGGGAGAGGGGACTGCCTAGATAGGCTCTCTAGAGTGCGATTTCCGTGGAACCGGCAGGAACCGGGTGGAGGTGGCGTTGGGATGCGGTATGATGCGGGCCGAACGTCTGTGCCCTATACTACCCCCGCATGGCAGCCACTACCGTCACTACGACCCCACCGGCGCCGTGGGCGCCGGGCCGGCCGTCTGAGAAGGCGCTCTCGACCCTCTGGCGGCGGTCGCCGTCGCTGCCCGAAGGGCTGACCACCCAGGACGGCAGGCGCCTTCGGGTGCTGTACGCCGGGAGGTCCAACCCGCGGGAGGGCCCGGACTTCCTCGACGCCCGGCTCGCCGCCGGGTCCGGCGAGGTGATCACCGGCGACGTAGAGCTTCACGTCAGGGCGCCGGACTGGTACAGCCACGGCCATCACCTGGACCCGAACTACAACGGCGTCGTCCTTCACGTCGTGCTCACCCCCAGAGGCCGGCGCGATACGCGGCAACAGTCGGGCGCCGCCGCGCCGGTGGCATCCCTCGGGCCGCTCGTCGGCGAGCTCGAACGCGCGGGCCGGGAATCCGAGCCGCCGACGAGCAGTCTGCAGGTACTCGACGACGACGCGCTGGCCGAGGCGCTGGACTCGGCCGGGGACGCGCGGTTCGCGGCGAGAACCCTGGGAATGAGGCTGGAGCTGAGACGGACGCCGCCGGACGAGGTGGCCCACCAGGCGATAATGGAGGGGCTGGGCTACGCGTCGAACCGCCGGCCGTTCAGGGAGCTGGGCGTGCGGGTACCCTTCGCGGCGGCGGTGGGCCTGAGGGAGGAGCCCGCAGCCACGCGGCTGGCCGCGCTGCGGGCTCTGCTGATCGGCACGGCCGGCTTCCTCGGCCACGAGGAGGTGTCCCACGAAGCCCGCACGCTGAGGCGCCTCTACCGGACTATGTCGCGGAGCGCCCGGAGCGCGCGTCGGCGCGGGCCGATGCAATCCTCTCAGTGGCGCACCTTCCGGGTCAGGCCGTCCAACCACCCGGTCAGGCGCATCCTCGGCGGCTCGCACCTGATGGACCGGTACTCCTTCTCCGGACTGGCCAGCGGCCTCCAGGAGGATGTCCGGACTCTTGAAGGAAGCAGGCTGCGCGGGAGGCTCGAAGCGGGGCCGTTCGTCGGGCCCGGCCGGGCGGGCGACCTGACGGTCAACGCCGTGCTGCCGTTCGTCCGGGCGATGGCGGAGGAGCGGGGCGACCGGGAACTCGCACGCCGGTGCCTGGAGGCCTACAGGGCCTTTCCGGCGCTCGGCGCCAACGACGTGACGCGGGAGATGGCGAGGCTGCTGGGCAGGGACAGGGTCTCCGGGCTTGCAAGGGGAGCACGGCGCCAGCAGGGCCTGATCCACCTGTACCGGCAGATGCGTCAGGGCGGTGGCTGGGTCCCAGCCTCCGCAGGAACGACGGCCGTCCGGCCTACTTCGACCTGAGGTCTTCCAGGCGCTCCTGCGCCTCGCCTATCTTGTCCGCGTGGAAGCGCTCGTCCCAGAGCTCAAGGGCCTCCTCCAGGTCGCGCACGGCGAGGTCGTATTTCTCCTGGGCCTCGTAGACGTCGGCCCGGGCCTTGTAGGCGTCGGCCAACTCGGGCTTGAGCTCGATGGCGCGGTCGAGGTCCTCCAGCGCGGGTTTCAGCAGCTCCTCGTTGAAGTAGGCGACGCCGCGGTAGTAGTAGGCCTTCGCGAATTCGGGGATCTTGCGGACCACGAGGTTGAACTGGGGTATGGCCTCCTCGTACATCCCGGACTCGAGCAGCCTGACACCGTATGTGTAGTCGAAGAGCGCGGTGACCGGCTCGACTCCGCCGGACTCAGGGGTCGCGGTCGGCTCCGGGGTCGCGGTCGGCTCAGGCGTGGCTGCGGGCTCGGGAGTCGGTGTGGGCTCCGGGGTCGCGGTCGGCTCAGGCGCGGGCTGCGAGCAGGCTGCGGCGATCAGGACGAACGCGGACAGGAGCGCGGCCACGCACGCCCGCCCCGTCAGCATCCGTGTCCTCAAGTGTACCGGCACTTCCGACTGCCCATACAAGAAGGATAGCACAGGTGCGCCGGCGCCGCGGGGGGCCGCGCGTATTCACATACCGGCGCGGATGGAATAGAGTATTGCGAGCCCGGCAGACGGATACCGAAGGAGCATCGAAGTTGCTGCGAAGCCTGGATGGACTAAGCCCGAAGGTACACCCGACCGCGTTCGTCAGCGAGCTGGCCTATGTCGTCGGGGACGTCGGGATCGGAGAGGGCTCCAGCGTATGGCCGGGAACGGTCATCCGCGCCGACTCCGGCAGAATATCGATAGGCAGGAACACCTGCATACAGGACAACAGCGTCGTCCACGGGGACGACGACGTCGTGATCGGCGATAACGTCGTGATCGGGCACCGCGCGGTCTGTCACGCGAAGACGGTGGGCGACCGCGTCCTGATCGGGACGGGAGCGACGGTCAACGACGGCGTCGAGATCGGGGATGACAGCATCCTGGCGTCCGGGACGGTGGTCCTGGACAGGACTGTGGTCCCGGCCCGCTCTATCGTAACCGGCATACCGGGCAGGGTGCGCGGGCAGGTCGAGCAGCGCCACTTGGACCTGGTCAAGCACTACTGCGATGAGTATGTCGCGAAGGCCCAGAGGTACCTGAGGCAGGGCAACCTCGCCACGGATGGCCTGGACTGAGCCATACAGGTATGGGCGGGTTTGAAACCAGCCCCCAAGCCAGAACGTCCATGGTTCCCTGCAGGGTGAAACCGGCGCGGCCTACATCTCCTCCGGGGCGTCCATGCTCATCAGGTCGAGGCACTGTGCCAGCGTCGTCCGGGCGGCCTCGGCGAGCCTGAGTCGCGCCCTGGAGAGCTCCAGGTCCTCCGGCAGGCTGGAGACCACCCTGCATCGCTCGTAGAAGCGCTGGAAGGCGGTGGCAAGCTCCACTGAGTAGTGGGGAAGGTGGTGCGGCTCGAGGGCCGTGGCCATCTGCTCGACTAGCTCAGGCAGCAGGAGCATCTTCCGGATCAGCGAGAGCTCGGCCTCGTGGACGAGCAGCGACGGGTCCCCGCCGCTGAAGTCGATCCCCCTCTCGGCGGCCAGCCTCAGGATTCCCGCGATGCGGGCGTGGGCGTACTGGACGTAGTAGACCGGGTTCTCGGCCGACTGCTCCTTCGCCAGGTCGATGTCGAACTCCATCTGGCTCTCCGGCGACCGGGAGAGGAAGAAGAAGCGGCAGGCGTCGGCGCCAACCTCGTCTATGAGCTCGCGGAGCGTGACGAGGTCGCCGCTTCTCTTGGAGGCCCGGACGTTCTCGCCGCCCCTCTTGAGAGTGACGAGCTGGTAGAGAAGGAGGACCAGGCGGTCGGGCTCGACGTCGAGGGCCTTGGCCACCGCCTTCATCGAGAGCACCTGTCCCTGGTGGTCGGCGCCCCAGACGTCTATCACCCGGTCGAAGCCGCGGTCTACGAACTTGTTGAGGTGGTAGGCCACGTCGGAGGCGAGGTACGTGGGCGCCCCGTTGCGGCGGACGAGGACCCTGTCCTCGTTGTCGCCCAGGGCCTGTGAGCCGAACCAGGTCGCGCCGTCGCGCTCGGCCAGGTGGCCGCGTTCCTCGAGCAGGGCCATCGCCCTGTCGTACTGGCCCTCCTCGTAGAGGCTGCGCTCGCTGAACCACTCGTCGTATGTGACCCGGATATCGGACATGTCGGCCCTGATCCGGTCGATCATGCAGCTCACTCCGAGACCGCCCAGCTCGGCGGCGGCCCTGGTCTCATCCCCGTCCAGGAACCTGTCTCCCACCTCACCCTTCAGGTCGCCCGCGATGTCCAGCATGTAGTCGCCGCGGTAGCCGTCCTCCGGCAGAGGCGCGTCGCGGCCCGAGAGCTGGAGGTAGCGCGCGAGGAGACTCCGTCCAAACGTGTCGATCTGGTTGCCGGCGTCGTTGACGTAGTATTCGCGCTGGACCTCGTAGCCGGCGGCCTCCAGGACGTTGGCGAGGGCGCTGCCGAACACGGCCCCCCTGGCATGCCCCACGTGCAGCGGGCCCGTCGGGTTGACGCTGACGAACTCGACTTGCACCCGCCGCCCGGCGCCCAGGTTGGAGCTGCCAAACGACGGACCTGCCTCGAGGATGTCCTCGACCCGGGCGACGAGCCACGAAGGCGCGAGGGAGAAGTTCACGAAGCCGGGAGGCGCAACCCAGACTCGCTCGATAGTCTCGTCGGCGTCTATGCGCTCCACGACCCGCTCGGCGATGGCCATGGGACTCATCCGCATGGGACGCGCGAGGCGGAGAGGAAGGGCGCAGGCGAAGTCGCCGTGCTCGGGCTTCTGGGTACGCTCGACCCCGAGCTCCGGGAGCTCTACAGACGGGAGGACTTCGTCTCGCTGGGCTCTGAGAAGGGCTTCGGCTATAAGCCGCGATATTCGCTCTTGGATGGACATATGATTGGGGGAAAGGCGCGGGGACCGCATTGATCATAGCATACGGGCGCCGTCGCCGGGCCGATGCGGGCTGCTCAGCGCGCTGCGGCGTCGAGCGCGCCCCCCATGTCCGGCGCCTCTACGAGCACTCCTCCAAAGTCGGAGACCTCTAACCGACATGAAGAGGTCAACCCCTTCTTCCCCAGCGCGCTCTACCATCCCTTCAGCGATGAATCTCCTTACGAGTGAGTCATCGACGCCAACCCAATAGACGACCTTCAACTCACCGCCGCCTCCTAAGTCAAAGTCGCGCAGAAGAGTCGTGCCACCCAGAGCCGCCGCCGTAACCATCCCCGTAACGCGATGGATTTTGGCGTCGTTCAGGATTCCCAACCCGTCAACAGACGGCTCCTCCAACCTCGCGATAATCTCATCGCCTATGAAGTCGAGGAAATCTACGCGAACTTCTGAGGGTTCGCCGATTCCCCATTCGCCGGATTGAGGGTTGGGGGCGTAAACCACATCTCCGATTCTGACAAACTCGAACTCGGTCCCCCCGAGAGGGTCAGACTGTGAGAGGCACACACGGAGGCGGTCGGGGGCCTGGAAATCCATGACCAGCCTGATGGACGTCGTCTCTTCGCTGTCCCCAGCCCCAAAGGTCACGTACAGGGCGCTCTCCAGATGGTACGAGGCTACGGTCTCCATGGCCCCATTGGCCGCGTCGAGAACCGCTTGAGGTAACGGCGGCGCTGTCGCTGGGGTGAGAATGGCAACGGGCATTTGTCCGACGGGCGGCTCGCAGGCAGACGCGGTAGTTCCGGACGCAGGTGACTGCGTGGAGGTGACGGCGGGAGCGCCCATACCTGCCGAGCTAGGATCGACTACCTCAGAAGAGGCGAGAGGGTAGACCTCCTCAATGTCCAGCGCCATTCCAATGCCGCCGGCCAACAGAAGTCTACCATCGCGTAGAAGGGTCGCCGAAGGGTTGCCTCTCAGCTCGGACAGGTCAGGACCCACCGACCACAAGAGCGTGCGTGGATCGAGTATCTCGGTGGTGGAGTAGGACGGGAAGTCTTCTCCCCAACCGTATTCACCGCCCGTCGCCAGCACCCTGCCGTCGGGCAGCAGTACCAGCGTGGTTGCAGGCCGAGCATGGGCCATCCCCCCTCCGGGAGTCCATGTGTCGGTTGCCGGGTCATATATCCTGACTTCCGGGAACTGCCTCTCGTAACCGGAAGGCACACCTAGGAGTCTGTCCGAGAAACAATGTTCTAAACGATATGCGTCCTTAGTGGAGTGTAAAGATGCTATTTACTCCACGACAAAGTCCAGATTGCTGTAAGCAGGTTATTGCGTGGCGGGTTTCGTCTCCAGGAACGAATCCTCGGACAGGCTCCTAGGGATGCTCTGAATAACCCATCAGCACGGCTTAATTTCCTATGTGTGGAACTGCAGTCCACGGACTTATTCAGACCATCCCTAGTACCAGCAGTCTGTCATCGGCCAATTTGATGGCATCCGTGGGCGCATGGCGGAGGGCCAGGCTGCTGAGGAGGGTCCAGGCGTCAGTCGTGGGGTCGTACACCTCGGCATGAGCCGTCAAATCGGACGACCCATCACTCACGGCTCCGAGCGCCAGCACCCGCCCATCGTTCAGCGAAAAGAGCCATTGCTCTTCCGAGGCTTGGTTCATGGCAGCCGCCTGCTGCCATGAACCGGTGTGCGGATCGAAAGTCTCCACCACATTCACGACCTCAGGAGAGTACGATGACGTGGAACCGCTGAAGTCCAGACCACCGGCCACCAGGACCCGTCCGTCGTCAAGCAGGGCCAGGCTGGGAACGCCCCGCGGCGAAGAAGAACCGGACAACGGCGTCCATGACTCGGCGATAGGGTCGAAGACACTCGCCATCCCCGTAGCCTGATCTTCGCCGCCTTCCAGTCCAACAAACAGGACCCTGCCGTCGGCCAGCTTGAGCGCCGAGTACATGATCCCCGGGCCCTCCATGGGTTCTATCATGGACCACATGCCCGTCGCGGGGTCAAATATCTGTAGCAACCCTAACGGGAACGGAACAATGACATTGTTGTTGGCGATGCCGGTGAATCCGCCTCCCACCAGGACACGTCCGTCGTCCAGCAGCAACGCTTCATGGTCAAAGCGTGGGATGGCCAGGTCTGGAGTAACGAAGTCGACCTGTTTCCCGTGGTCGAACAGCATCGTCGTCAGCTTGATCGAGGCCGTTTCCGCGCTCACGCTGCCGATCAACGTCGTGTCGTCGTCGAGCTCCAGGCGGCCGAAGGCAAACACCTCGCGCAGCAGGCCGTCCTCGGCGCCGATCCAGTAGACGACATCGAAGTCGCCCCGCGCCCCGGCGATTTCGAGCCCCCGCAGCCTGCCTTCCACCCGGTGCGTGTCGACCCCGCCGGCCACCTGCTGGCCGGCGAGCGACAGGTCGGAAAGGTCGCCCGATCTCAGCCCGAAGAGCGTTCGGAGGTCTATGAAGTACGGTGACTCGCCATAGTCTGCGTCCCATCTGCCGGTCGACGCGTCGAGGACCTGGACAGTGCGATCGAGGATGATGACACGCGACTCGACGGTCTCGTCGGGCGCGGTGACAGTAACTTCAGCTGAGCTGTAGCCCTCGGCGCGGGAGTCGCCGGCGTTCGTCACCGGGACATCGTGAGTGCGGCCATCCAAGAGGACATGCAGGTTGAAGGTGACCTCGAACGCGAGACCCCCAGCGGCGGCCATCCTCTCCCGGGCCGAGTGGATGATCGCGACCGCAGGTTCGGGCGTGGGGGTCGGCTCAGGGACAGGGGACGGCGTGGAGGTCGGTAGCGGTATGTTCGACGCCGGTAAGGGTCCGCCAATTGGGGTGCTGGGCGGCGCAGCCGACGCCGCGGTTGGCGTGTCAGCGGCCGACGCTGGGGTCGGGTTGCCGGTCGGCGGCGGATCGTCCGCACAGGCCGATATCAGCGCGGCGGCTGTCAAGAATAGCAGTCCGGACCGAGCGACCCGGAGAGCGGTTCCCTGCAAGCCGACCCGCACGTTGGAAGCGGGCGCCAACATGGATCGACCTCCTCGTATACCCTATTAGGATCCGATCCCATATCGGGGAAGGGCCTGTTGGCGCAAGGCAGTGGGTCCGGGTATCCTCCTCCTCGACAGTGTAGCAGCAATGTGGATGACGCCTGCCTTGCTCCACGTGACCGAGACGAACACCTCTCGCAATGACCGTGATGGGACACGGGGTATAGAATGCGCAGGCACGGACAACCAGCCAGGCAAAGCCGGCGGTCATGACATACATGAGGAGTCGCCCGTGCGCCTACGGAAGGGCAGGAAGCTCGTCTTCGTCGACTGGGAGCTCGTCGAGTCCGGGTACGACGTACGCCCGATCGGCCAAGGGGGTACCTCTCAGAGGAAAGACGGACGGAATTCTTACATCCCCAGTACGGGGGCCCTTAGCGGCGGCGCGATCTGGTTCTCGTCCAGAGGGATCACGTCCTTCTGGTAGACCTGCACCCGGTGGTGGTCGCGGTCGACGACGACCATGCGGCCCTGCCCATCGACGGTCAGCGAGTACGGCCCTTTAAACAGCTTCTCGGCCTCGAGCTCTCCGGTTGCCATGGCGCGGAGCCTGAGGGACATCGCGCCGGCCAGAGCCTGCTCCCTGGCCTGCCTGGACAGCGTCCCGTCTCCGAGGAACTTCAGAAGATAGCGGCCCTCGCGGTCGAACATCTGGACCCTATGGTTGCCCAGATCGGCCACGTAGACGTCCCCGTCGGCATCCACGGCGAGTCCCGCCGGCCTGTTGAACTGGCCGTTGCCGTCGCCCGAGCCGCCGATCTGGTCGATGAAGCGTCCGTCCTCGTCGAACTTCTGAACGCGGTCGTTTCGCCAGTCTGAGACGTAGACGTGGCCAAGGGGGTTAAGGTCGATTCCCCAGGGCATGTTGAGCTGCCCTTCCCCGCTGCCGAAGCCGCCCCAGGCGGCGAGGAGCTTTCCATCCTTGGTGAAGCGCTGCACGCGGTGGTTGAGCGTGTCTGAGACCCACAGAGCACCCTCGGGGTCGAACGCGATGCCGGAGGGCCGGTTCAGCTGGCCCTCCCGCTCGCCAAGCTCGCCCCACGAGTGAATGAGCCGGCCGTCGGGGGTGAAGCCCGTTATTCGGTGGGTCGCCTCATCGGAGACGTAGATGTGGTTCTCTTCGTCTATGGCGATCCCAACGGGCCATACGAACGGGTCGTCCGGGGGGCTGATGATGCCAAGATCCTCGTCGTCCCAGCTCAGCTTTCTGACGTAGACGTGCATCCCCGGCTGCCGGCAGAGAACGTAGACCACGTCATCAGCGCCTACCTCGACATCTGCAGGCTGGCTGGTTATGCGCTGCCTCCCAAGACTCTTGACGTATGGGAAGCCCGCTCTGAGAAGCTCGTACGGCATCGACATGGCGGTCACCTGAGGCTATGCGAACTGAAACTCTCCGGTGGACACGATCAGCTGGAACATTCGGACGGCCCTGCCCCCGCTCTTCTCACGATCGGGGCCGCTCGCGAAGCTAACCGGCCCCTCTACCCTGGCGTGCTCGAGCAGGGCCTGCTTCGTAACCTCTTCGACCTCTACAGGTCCGACGAGATCGAGGCATCTGTCGACGAACTCATCCGGCTCCAGCGGGCTGCCCTCGTCGAGCCGGTCGATTATCGCCGCGACACCCGGCTTGGCCGCGTCGGCGAACTCTTCGACCGCGAAGTTGATGCGCTCGGTCATGCCGCCGCCGTCGATCCACTCCCGTCCGGTGTGCCAGCCCTCCACCGATGGCGGGTTCAGGATCTCCTGGCCCATGGCCGCCATCAACTCCTTGTAAGCAGCTACGTCGGGCTCTGGGAAGCGGTGAGTGCCCACCATCCTGACCACTCCTGCGACCAGCTCGGCAGGGCTCTTCACCCGCTTGAACCGGGCCTCCTTGAAGAAGTCGGAGTTTAAGAGCACCTTCAGCATGTACCGGATGTCGGCGCCGGAGTCGAAGTAGGCCTGCCTCAGGACCTCTATGGCCTCGGGGTCTCGAGGCGGCTCGAACTGCCACGCGGCCACCTGGGCCTCGTCGGCGACGAAGAAGCTATACATGTGCCTGGAGATGAACCTGGCCGTCGCCTCCTGCTTGACGATTATGTCTATGACCTGCTCTCCGGTCAGGTTGCCTCTGTGGCCGAGGAACGACTTCTCGCAGTCGTCATGCTGGTCTTCCCTGAACTTGAACCTGCCCAGGGTCGGGCCCGTGGGGTTGTCGGAGAGTACCTCGCTGTGCGACCAGCCGGTAAACGCCAGCGCCGCGCTCTTGACGTCCTCTTCCGTGTAGTTCCCGACACCCATTGAGAAGAGCTCCAGCAGCTCGCGTCCGAAGTTCTCGTTGGGCTGGCCCTTCATGTTTTCGTTGTTGTCCAGCCAGCAGATCATGGCCGGGTTGCGGGACAGGTCGTTGAGGATGGTTGTGAGATCGGACAGGCCGTTCTGCCTGAACATGTGGACCTGCTCCCTCACGTGGCCCGTCTTGCTGTCGGCAGTCGCGAAGACGTGATGCCAGAAGAGGGCGACCTTCTCTTCGAGGGGGCGCTGCGTGTTGACCATCCGGTATAGCCACTGGTCCTTCGTGCCCCACCGGGTGGTGAAGTAGCGCTCGGCGACATCCTCTTCTATCTCAGGGAAGCGCTCCGGGTTGACGAGGTCTTCGACCACCGACTCGTAATTTCTGGCCGCCATGACCTCCAGCTCGTCGCGGTTCGCGCCGAAGCCTGCCCGGCGCATCAGGTGGGCGAACAGGTCGAGGTTGGAGTCTCGCATGCGGCGCCTCCTTCGCTAGAGGTTGTCGGACATTCTAGCGATCCGTCCTACAGGCGGCAAGCGGTGGGAGGGGCCCACGCGTACTGAGGCATGTGCCTCCTTGCTCTAGACCCCGCTGACCATCGGAGCCGGTCATGGGGGTCGGCACCCTCGCAGCGAGCAAGGAAGAGGTGCTCCTGCCAAAGAGGGGCATTCTCATGGCTGAGGGGGACGTTTTCGAGGCAATGGCCGACACGGCTACCTTCCCGCCGTTGACGGAGTTAGCAACACACGGGGCCGGTGCTGTTGTCCGTGTAGGAACAGCGGTGTATCCTTCGGCACCAACGCACACCGACCTCAGATGGAGGCATAGAGATGAACGCGGTAACCGCCATCGCCGAGATCCTGAAGAGTGAGGGTATCGAGTACCTGGCCACGTTCCCGAACACTCCCTTGATAGAGGCGTGCGCCAAGGTCGGCATCCAGCCCGTTGTGTGCCGGCAGGAGAGGGTCGGGATGGGGATCGCGGACGGCTTCAGCCGCACGACCAACGGGAAGCGTCTGGGCGTATTCGCGATGCAGCACGGGCCGGGCACGGAGAACGCGTACCCCGGGGCCGCGCAGGCCTACTCGGACAGCGTTCCGCTGCTGCTCCTGCCCGGGGGGCCCAGCACCGACAGGGCCCACCACAGACGCGAGTTCGACTCGGTGGAGAGCTTCGGCAGCGTCACCAGCTGGGGGGCACGGATCAATAAGATCGGACGCATATCGGAGCTGATGCGGGCGGCCTTCTACCACCTCCGTTCGGGCCAGGGTGGGCCCGTCCTGCTGGAGGTGCCGTTCGACATATGGAAGTCAGAGCTCGAAGAGGAGCTCGAGTACACGCCCGTATCCGGCAACCGGACGGCGCCCGACCCGCAGGACATCAGGGCCATCGCCGATGTACTCTTTAAGGCGGAGTCCCCCGTCATCCACGCTGGCCAGGGGGTCTTGTACGCCGAGGCCACGGACGACCTTGTCGAGCTTGCCGAGATGCTGCAGGTGCCGGTGCTCACGACCATGGTAGGCAAGAGCGGCTTCCCCGAGAACCACCCCCTGGCGCTCGGCGCGGCGGTCGGAACGGCTCCCAAGCCCCTGCTCCACTTCCTCAAGAAGGCGGACGTCGTGTTCGGGATAGGGTGCAGCTTCATGAAGACCAACTGGGGGCCGCAGATCGCGGACGGCAAGGTCATGCTGCACTCCACCAGCGACAGGTCGGACATAAACAGGGACCGGATGGCCGATCACGCGGCGATCGGGGACGCCAAGCTGGTGATTCGAGCCCTGATCGACGAGATCGACAGCAGGAACGGCAAGGCCACACGGAGAGAGGGCGTGGCGGACGAGATCGCCGCCGTCAAGCGCGAGTGGCTGGACGATTGGATGCCGCAGCTCACGTCGGACGAGGTGCCGATCAACCAGTACCGGGTGATCTGGGACATGCTGCACGCAGTCGACCGCGCGAACACCATCATCACCCACGATTCCGGCAGCCCACGGCACCAGCTGGTGCCCTTCTGGGAATCGGTGGCTCCCCGCACGTACATGGGCTGGGGCAAGTCGACCCAGCTTGGCTACGGCCTCGGCATCATCATGGGAGCCAAGCTGGCCGAGCCGGACAAGCTCTGCATAAACGTGATGGGCGACGCCGCCATCGGCATGGTGGGGATGGACATCGAGACGGCGGCAAGGAACAGGATCGGCATCCTGACGGTGGTCTTCAACAACGGCGCGATGGCAAGCGAGCGTGGCTCCATGCCGGAGGCGGCCGAGAAGCACCTGTACCTGGGCGGCAACTACAGGGACCTCGCCCGGTCGCTGGGCGCCTGGTCGGAGCGAGTGGATGCTCCCGACGCCTTCCTGCCTGCGTTCAACGAGGCGGTCGAGGCGACCAGGACCGGCCAGCCCGCGCTCCTCGAGGTAAAGGTCAAGGAGGGGAGCGACTTCTCGCAATACCCGGAGCTCCAGCCGTGAAGGGCCAGGGACCACGAGAAGGAGGACGGCCGTGACACTGAAGCTGGCGCTGGCGACCATGCACAGCGACGAGGAGTTCGTCTCGGAGCTCGGGAGCGAGTTCCCGGACGTCGAGTTTCGCCCCTCCGCCACTGAGGATGAGGAGAGGGCTAACATCAGGGACGCTGACGTGTTCTGGGGCTCGCCGTCGAGAGAGCTCTTCCTGGCCGCGGAACGGCTGCGCTGGATACAGAGCGTCGGCACGGGCGTGGAGGGGATCGTGTCGGTGCGCGAGATCGTGGACAGCGACGTCGTCCTCACCAACTGCCGCGGGCCCCACGCCGACCCGCTGGCTGACCACGTCATGGGTATGGTGATCGTGCTGGCCCACAAGCTGAACGAGATGTGGGACGACCAGAGGGAGCGCCGCTGGGAGCCCTCCAAGTACGACAACCGGCAATTGGACCTGAACGGCAGCACCATGGGCCTCCTGGCACTGGGCGACATAGGCACGGCGGTCGCGCGGCGCGCCCACGGGTTCGGCATGAGGGTCTACGCGGTGGATAGGCACCCGCGTCCGGCTCCGCCTACCGTGGAGGAGGTCTGGGGCCCGGACAGGCTCGACGAGCTGCTGTCGATCTCCGACTGGTTCGTCGTCGCGGCCCCTCTCACCAGTGAGACGCGGGGGTTGATCGACCGGAGGCGCCTCGGCCTGCTGAAGCCAGGCGCCCACGTAATCGTCATCTCGCGGGGGAACATAGTTGACGAAGAGGCGCTGATCGACGGGCTGCGCTCCGGCCGGATCGCCGGTGCGGGACTCGACGCGGTTTCCGTGGAGCCGCTGCCGGAGTCGAGTCCCCTGTGGGGCATGAAGAACGTGGTCCTCTCGCCGCACGCCTCCGGCATGACCCCGACGCAGTGGTCCGAGCGCATGGAGGTCTTCAAGGAGAACCTCCGGCGCTTCCTTGCCAACGAGTCGTTTCTCTACGTGGTCGACAAGAAGGCCGGCTTCTGAGCCTCTCTTCCCGCAGTGAGGGGAGGGCACGATGAGGGTAGCCCTGGGAATTGGCCATCCTCAACTCAGTCCTCTCCCGTCAAAGGGAGAGGAGGAAGGAGGAGAAGCAGTGATCACAGGTTTCAACCACTCCGGTTTCATCGTCAGGGACATGGACAGGATGCTGGGATTCTACCGGGACATGCTGGGCCTGGAGGTCGTTGTGGACGTGGAAAGCACCCCGGAGCAGGGCGGCCACACCGGGCTGCCGAACGCTCGGAGGAGGATCGTAAGGGTCGGCAGCCCGGGGAGCCGCCACCTCCTGGAGCTGACCTACTTCCGGGAGCCGCCGAGCGCCGAGGGGCACGTCGGCCAGCACCACCTGGGCTCGGCGCACGTCGCCTTGGACGTCGCCGACCTGACGGCCCTGCACGAGCGCCTGAGCGCACAGGGCGTCCCGTTCGTGACCGGCCCCGTCTTCAGGACCAACCCCGACGGCAGCCGGGTCGGCATATGCTTCGCACAGGACCCGGAGGGGAACTGGCTGGAGTTCGTCGAGGAGTCGGGGCCTTAGGCGTCCCAACGGGCTTCCGCTTGTACCTATAGCGGATTCGCGGCGCCGGGGACTCTTAGCCGCTACTCCCGGGCGACAAGCTCGCCTATCCAGCGCACTTTGTCGGCAATGGGGCTCGCAATTCGGAAGAACCTCCCGTCAGCAGTCCAAAGCTCGCAGTCAAGGGACTCCGCCAGCGAAAGATAGTGGGCGTCGTACACCGCCCCCTGGTTGAGTTGGCTTGCCAGCTCCAAAGCTCTTCCGTAAAGGCCGGGGGGAGCATGCAGTTCGAGCCGTGACGACAGCAGACTCTGGATGAGTTCCGCGGCCACTTCGACAGTCAGTTCACCTCGCACAACGCGCCGGTGGAGAGCGTTCGCCACCTCAAAAGGCATCAGGTGAGGGGCTACGGGTGTAATGTCATGGTTGTCCCAAGACTGAAGGATTGCGTGGGCCTTGTCAGAGTGCTCCTCTTCCACCAGCCACTTGAGCGTCAGGCTCGCGTCCACGACGACGAAGCCGCTCACATGATGTCCTTGAGCTGGGTGTCCCTGATCTCGCGGGCCTCTCTGATCAGGTCAACTGAGCTTCCAGGCAGCACCTTATCTGCAAAGTACCTCTCTCGAAGCGCCGCAAACCGCTCTGCGTCAGAGCGGCCAGAGGGCTGTCTGAGCACACCGCTGGCCTCGTCTGTCGCCAACTCCTTGTCGATGGCGCCCAGGCAGTACCGGCGCATGCTGACGCCCTTGAGAGCAGCCACTGCCTTCAGGCGACGCTGCATCGGAGGGTCCATGTCCAGGGTAAGCCGTTTCTTCTTTACTTCCATCGCTCATCCCTTCTCAAGACGAACTCCTGAAACGAGAGTAGCGCAAACACAGAAAGATGGTCAATACGTAGATCGAGATGTCAGCGGGAAAGGCGTGCGTGCATAGACAGATATAGACAGATAGGGTCGGAGACGGGGGCTGCTAGGTCCTGGCGTAGACCTGGATGCGGTGGCGGTTCCTGTCTACCACGTAAAGCCTGCCCTTCCCGTCCAGCCTCACCGCGGTGGGCCCCCAGAACAGGTGCTCGATATGGGACGAGCGCTCGTGCTCGCCGTCGCCTCTGATGTTCACAGCCTTCCGCAGATCGGCTGTCTTGCGCGTCCTGGCCTCGTCCGGGTTGGCGTCCAGGAACTCCTGTCCCCAGGGCGACATAGTCGCCTCTCCGCGCAGCTTCATCACGAAGGCGCTGTCGGGACCGAATATTTGGACCCGCTCGTTGCCCCAGTCGGCGACGTACAGGTAGCCCTCCGAATCTACGGCAACGCCGGCCGGGCGGCTGAGCTGGCCGTCGCCGCCGCCGGAGCATCCGTAGATGGCAACGAGCTCCCCACCCGGCGTGAAGCGCTGGACGCGGTCGTTTCGCCAGTCGGCGACGTAGACGTCTCCGACTGGCGCTAGGGTCAGGCCCCAGGGCAGGTTGAACTGTCCGTCGCCGGAGCCCTCGCTGCCGAAGTGGGCGATGTACCGGCCTTCTCTGGTGAACTTCTGTATCCGGTGGTTGCGGTGGTCCGAAACGTAGAGGTCGTCATTGGCGTCGAACGCCAGGCCGCACGGCCCGTCCAGCATGCCGGGCTCCGAGCCATGCACGCCCCACTTGCCAAGGTAGTTCCCCACATCGTCGAAGACCGAAATCCTGTCCAGGTACTCGTCTCCGACATAGACCCTGCCGCCGCTGTCGCGCGCTAACGATGTCGGCCACGTGAACTGGCCGTCGCCCTCGCCGATGGAGCCAAACACGCCGTAGAACTCGCTGTCGAGGTCGAGTACGCAGACGCGGATGCTCTTCGTCGAAGCCTCATGGGAGCGGCTGAGGCCGTAGATGCGGCCGTCGGGACTGAGACAGGCGTCGACCGGGTAGTAGAAGCCACGGTCCTCGTCCGAGGCCGAGCCGAGCGTGCGGTCGTACTTTACGAAAGCAGCGCGGTCGGTTGTCGCGGCCATGGCCTCTCACCGTCGAGCGACAGGTTGTGCGGAAGCTGACAGCGCCTCCGGCGTCGTCCAACCGCCTTGGTCCTGTCAGCTAGGTCCTGGCGTAGACCTGGATGCGGTGGCGGTTCCGGTCCACCACATAGAGTCGTCCCTCCGCGTCCAGCTTCACGGAGACGGGCGACCAGAAGAGGTGCTCGATGTGGGACGACCGCTCGTGCTCGCCGTCCCCCCGGACGTTGTCGGCCGTCCGAAGGTCTGCAGTCTTGCGCAGCCTGGCCTCGTCCGGGTTGGCATCCATGAACTGCTGTCCCCACGGAGACATGGTCGCCTCTCCACGCAGCTTCATTACGAAGCCACCCTCGGGGTCGAGCACCTGTACGCGCTCGTTGCCCCAGTCGGCGACGTAGATATAGCCATCAGAGTCGACGGCAACTCCTGACGGCCTGTTGAGCTGGCCGTCGCCGTCGCCGGACGCGCCATAGGCGGCGACGAAGTTACCGTCCGCCGTGAAGCGCTGTATGCGGTCGTTTCGCCAGTCCGCGACGTAGACGTCCCCGCCCGGCGCAACCGTCAGGCCCCAGGGGAGGTTGAACTGGCCGGCGCCTGAGCCCTCGCTGCCGAACTCGGACACGTACCGGCCGTCCTTGGTGAACTTCTGCACGCGGTTGTTGCGGTGGTCCGAAACGTAGAGGTCGTCACTGGCGTCGAACGCCAGACCGCATGGCCCGTCTAACTCTCCCGGGCCGGAGCCGGGCAGACCCCACTTATCGAGGAACATTCCCGCTTCGTCGAAAATCGAAATCCGGTTGAGGAACTCGTCCCCGACGTACACCTTACCGTCCCGGTCGACGGCGATCGAGGCCGCCCAGGTGAACTGACCGTCGCCCTTCCCGATCGAGCCAAAGACGCCGTAGTACTCACTATCAATGTCCATCACGCACACCCGCACGCCTCTGAGGTCCCCCTCGTGCGAGCGGCTGAGACCGTATATGCGCCCGTTGGGGCTGAGGCTTGCGTCTACGGGGTAGTAGAAGCCGCGAAATTCCATCGCGGCCACGCCGAGAGTCCGGTCGTACGTCAGGAATGCGGTACGGGTTGTCGTAGTCATCACTCTCACCCCTTCGACCTCGTTCAGGGCAGGCTAGGGGCAGTCACCCTCACCCTAGCCCTCTCCCGTTGTACAGACCGGAGAGATGGGTAACAGTTGTTCGGGGACATGGGTTACACATTCTATTGATTGAGATCTATGGTAGCGATGGACTGGACGGAGAAAAAGACCTTCCATGTGCCGTCAGTGGGTGTGGGCCTTAGAGCGACCCTCTTGCCTCTGAAGGCTTTACCGACGGGGAATGATCTGCCCAGGAAGGATATTCGGCCGTTGACATCTACAGAGCGTACCTGGTCGTCAGTGTCGTAGTCGACGGTCGGAAGCGTCTCTGGGAAAGGCCGAGGGCTGACGGTGTATCGGCTGGCAGGCGTATTGAGGTCCAGGGCGTGATGAGGACGCTGGAGGTTGTAGAAGTCTCGCCATCCATCGAAGCTGCTCTGGCAGTGGGACAGGTCGGTGTATCTGCTTCCCTGGAGCAGCTCAGTCTTGAGGGACCTGTGGAAGCGCTCGAGCTTGCCTAGGGTCTGGGGGTGGTATGGCCTACTGTGGACCACTCTGACTCCCAGTTGGACCAGCCAGACTGTCAGTGGGGTGAAGGGGTGGTCAACGTCGCTGCCCCAGGGAGAGCCGTTGTCAACCAGTATCGTATTGGGCATGCCGTAGTGGCTGAAGATGGACGTAAGATGGTCATGGACGGTCTGAGTCCTCTCGTCTGCACAAGCCCTCACACCCAGGGAGAACCTCGAATGGTCGTCCAGGACCGTCAGCGGGTGGCAACGTCCACCGCTGACGACAGGGATATGCCCCTTGAAGTCCATCTGCCACAGCTGGTTGGGCCGCTCGTGCTCGAAGCGCTTATACGGCTTGTGCTTGAGACTCTCAGATGGCTCGATAAGTTGATGTCGTCTGAGGATGGCCGTGATCGTGCTCTTGGACGGCACACTGTTGTGTCCACGATCCTTGAGTATCCTGGCCAGCACGTGTCCTCCCTTAGTGGGATGCTCCCGGCGAAGGTCTACGACGAGCTGCTCCATGTCGTCGCTCGTCCGGTTCGGGGAGTGATGAGGGCGCTTCGGGAGATCATCCAGACGCTGCTCTCCGCCTTCAAGGTATCGTCTCAGCCACTTGTAGCCAGTCTTGCGGCTGATCCCACTGCGCAAACACAGTTCGCTCATGATCACTCCCTCGGACCGCGCCAGAGCGACGAACTCTTTGCGTTGAGACATGACAGTTTCCACCCTCCATGGCATGGGCATCCTCCTGAACAGAATTACCATGCCTAATGGTGTAACCCATGTCTCCGAACATGTGTAACCTATGTCCCCGGTCTATACACCCGTCAAGGGAGAGGGGATGCCCGTCTGTCGATTTGGCCCTCATAATTCGAGTGGGACCTGTGCTGCGGAGGTCTACCCCTTCTGGAACTCGGGGGTAGCCACCGCGATCCTCATCACCTCGCCGACCGCGCGCTCAGCCTCCGCGTCCGGGAGACTCGCGAGGCTCGAGGCGTGCTCGAGCATGGCGTAGCGAGTGGCCTCGGTCACCTCAATGGAGCCCAGCTGGTCAAGGCAGCCCCGCACGAGGCGCTCGGGCGAGGCAACACCGCCCGCGTCGGCCATGGCCCTGCCGATCATATCCTTGACTCCCGGCTTGTTGATATCGGAGATCTGCTCCCCGGCGAAGTTTATGCGCTCCACGAGGTTCCCCGTGTCGATCCACTCTGTGCCTGCGTGCCAGCCCTCGACGCTGGGCGGGTTGAGCAGCGCCTGGCCCATCGTGCCCATGTTATAGGCCGCCTCCTGCAGGGCGGGGTGCGGGTCCCTGAACTCGCCCGTCATCCTCAGCACGCCGGCGACCACCTCCGCCGGGCTCTTGACCTTCTCGTACCAGCAGTCCCGCGACTTGAAGAAGTCGGAGTTGAAGAGCGCCCTGAGCATCTCGGTAATGTTGTAGCCGCTTTCGAAGTAGGCCCCGCAGAGGAAGTCGATGGCCTCCGGGTCCCTGGGCTCGTTGTAGGGCCACTGGGTGACCGGCGGCTCATCCGCCACGAAGAAGCTGTACATGTGGCGTGCGATGAAGCGCGCCGTCGCCGGCTGGCGGCAGATTATCTCGACGATGTCCTCGCCGGCGAACCGGCCCGTCTCTCCCAGGAAGTTCTTCTCTCCACCGTCGTGGTCTTCCTCCTGGTACTCGAAGTGGAGGTTGATCCTGCCGTACGGCCACAGGGAATCGTTCGCCACCCGCTTCTCCATGTACTCGATGTTGTGGACAGTCCAGCCGGTGAAGGCCCTGGAGACCTCCTTGATATCGTCCTCTGTGTAATTGCCCACGCCCATCGAGAATAGCTCCAGCAACTCCCTGCCGTAGTTCTCGTTGATGGCCGCCCTATGGTTGTCGTGGTTGTCCAGCCACATGATCATGGACGGATCACGCGACAGCTCGACGAACAGGGTCGGAAGGCGCCCGAAGCCGTGCCTGCGGAACATGTCGGCCTGGTCCATGAGGACACGGCCCTGCGCCAGCTTGGCATACCCCGTCGCGAACACGCCGTGCCAGAAGAGGGTCAGCTTCTCCTGAAGCGGCCTCTTGCTGTTGAGCATGCGGAAGAGCCAGTAGGAGGTCATTCCGCCCATTCCGAGCCCCCCGGAGTGGTCGCAGTGATACCGCCGGAGCCTGTCGATAGGCACCTCGTCGTCGACGGACGGATCGAGGAGGTGCTCTACGGTCGCCTCGTACCCCTGGGCCGCGTAGGCCTCCAGCTCAGGCCTCGTCGCACTGAAACCGGCTCGACGCATAAGGTGCGCGATGAGCTCCACGTTGTCGCTTCCCATTGCAACTCCTCCCATTTCGCCAGAACCGTTCATACGCCGCTCGATAGCTGATGATTATAGAGAGGCCATGCGTGAGGGTCAACGAGATTCGCCTTCCCGCGGCTCGACCGGGCTCTCGCCCACTATCGACTCCGCCCCGTAAGCCCTGTATTGGTTCGGCTTTCCAGGCGAGAGGTGCGCCACCTTCCATACCTCCTCTCCACTACCGTCCACCTCAACTATGGTGTAGACGCGGCAGCACGGGTCGGCGAAGCTGGCGCCGAACATCACGAGCGTATTTCCGTTGGCCAGGCGTTGAACACTGGAGCAGCACACGGCGAAGAGAGGCGGGTCGTGGCTGTACTCCCAGACCGTGGTCGCCACCATATTGTCCATGTCCAGCTCCAACTCCTGCGCCCGTGAGAAGGGGCCGCCCTCCGAGTTGGGCCGGCGGTTTCCGTTATCGAACAGGAGCACGTTCCCGTTCGGCAGCGGCACGGCGGCGTGCTGAGAGTAGAACCGGTCCCTGTGGCTGGAGAAGCTGAAGTCGCTTCCAGGCCCTCCGAGACGCCACCTCAGGGACTGAAAGTCGGGCTCGATCGAGACGACCTGGTTCAGGTGCCCCAGGGAGACGAGGACGTTCCCGTCTCCCGCCATCACGGCCGAGTTCCCGTGGCTCCAGTCCTCCACCCTCTTGTCGCGCTCGCAGCCGCCCCAGAGCGGGTGTCCGGGAAGGCGGTAGTTCGACTCCGGCTCGACCCGCTCCGCCGGTGAAATGAAATCGAAGATGTTCCATACGACCTCCGCATCGCCCACGGCCGGGTCCCATATGCCGATGGTGTCGCCTTCCTGGGGGGCGGAGCGGCCTTCGTAGCCCTCCCAGAGCACCTCCCTCGACAGGTACATCACGCGCCCGTCCGTAAGCACCTGGACCTCGTGGTGGATGGGCCCGAACCCGTCGCAGTCGTCGACGTGACGCGCGACCTCCTCGCCCCAGGGAGTGATCTCCACGATACCCAGGGCCGTGGTACCTCCCTTGAATCCGGCGATGTACACGACGTTGCCGTTCGGCCTCCGGGCCATGACGTAGGGCTGCTCGCCCTCTGGCGGCTCGAAGTACCAGACCACCCTGCCCTCCCCGTCGAACGCGGCCAGGCCCACGAACTCGTGCTGGCGGAATTCGAGGAAGGTCACATCGAGGGTCGGGGACCCGCCGAGGACTTCGAACCGGGCGCCGGCCAGTCCCTCCGGGAGCTCCCCGGACGTGAAGATTCCACGGGGGCCCTCCACCGTCCGGCCCCGAAGATCGGTGGAGAACACCTGGAAGGAGTAGTCGATTGAGGGCCTGAGGCGCGCGGCATAGGCCTCGTACCGTGCCCCCGACGATTCGAAGCTCCGCGACCGCAGACGCTGGACGCCATCGGCCCAGTACTCGACGTAGACCCGGCCCTGGAACTCCAGATCTCCGCTGACACGGGCGATGAGGGCGTTGCCTCCCACCAGGGAGGCCGCTGCGGTTAGCGGAACGGGAAGCGGCTCGGGTGTGGGCGTTGGCTCCGGGAAGAGCTGACCGCACGCCGCCGCCATTACCGCGGACAGCGCGAGGAGGACGAGCACCAAGGCCCGCGGCGCCGGGCCGTCCTTGCCGATTCTGGGAGAATTCGTAGTCAAGCGCCTTGTGGAATGCATCCGGGCGGAGCCGCGCCTCGTAGCTACTAATGAGACAGACCAGTTTAGCACGGTGGGGGTGGTCCGGTTTCCGGTCCAGGAGTGGCCAAATTCCAAGGCTTGACTTTCGACATCAGGTCGGTTAGTTTTTGTGGGTTGTCGGGCGAGGTGCGTCCGACTAAAGTTATGGGCGCAACAATAGACGCGTGGAGGTGCTTGAGTTGATGAATAATAAGATGACCCTGGTCTTGGGCCTTGTCGTGGTCGCCATGATAGTGGCCCTGGTCGGGGCCTGTGGCGGCGACGACGAAGATGCGACCCCGGCCGCGACGGCCATGCCGGAGCCCACAGCGGTGATGGAGGAGGAAGACGACGAGGCGATGGAGGAAGATGACGAGGCGATGATGATGGAAGCCCCTCCGTTCACGGGCTCCTTCGCCTGGACGGGGGACATCCCCAAGACATTCCAGGAGGCCCCGATGCTGGCGGCCCTGGTCGCCTCGGGCGACCTTCCTCCCCTCGAGGATCGCCTGCCGGTGGCTTCAGACGTACTCGTGATACCGGTCGTCGAGGAGATCGGCGAGTACGGCGGCACCTGGCGCCGAGGCTTCGGCGGCCCCGGCGACGGACAGAACATGGACAGGGTGATGATGGATCACCCGCTCATGTACGACTTGGACGGCGCCACAATCCTGCCCAACCTCATCAAGTCGTGGGATGTCAGCGCCGACGGCCTGACCTACACCTTCAACCTCCGCAGAGGCATGAAGTGGTCGGACGGCGAGCCATTCACGGCTGACGACTTCATCTGGGCGAACGAGAACATCGTCCGGAACGAGAAGCTCAACCCCAAGAAGGAAGGCCGCCTGGGCTTCTCCACCTACGGCCCGGTTTTGGCGAAGGTCGACGACGCTACCTTCACGGCCAGCTTCCCCGAGCCCCAGGCCGGATTCCTCGACGAGATGGCCACCTACCGGATCGCCGGGTACACCCTGAACGGCAGGGTCGGCGCCCCGCTGTTCGCTCCGGCCCACTTCCTCGAGCAGTTCCACGAGGACTTCGCGGACAAGGCGACCGTCGACAAGATGGTCGCGGACGAGGGCTTCGAGAACTGGGAGACCTTCTTCAAGAACAAGATCGACGTCCACAAGACCACCGAGAGCCCGAACGTCGGCGCGTGGATCGTGACGAAGCCGAACACCGGCGAGACGTGGGAGTTCGAGCGCAACCCGTACTACTACGCCGTCGACCCGGCGGGGAACCAACTCCCCTACGTCGACAAGATTGAGGCGAGGCTGTACTCGGACAACGAGGTCCACAACCTGAGAGGCATCGCAGGCGAGTACGACTTCAACCACCGCGCCATCGAGTTTGCCAAGCTCCCGGTCTTCATAGAGAACCAGGAGAAGGGCAACTACAGGATGATCCTGTGGCCGGGCGACGCCACGCTGGCGGTAGCCTTCAACTACAGCTACGGTCTGGGCGACGTGACGGAAGAGCCGGACCCCGAGATCCGCAAGTGGCTCACCAACAAGCGGTTCAAGCAGGCCATGTCCCACGCGGTCAACCGTCCGAAGATCAACGAGCTCCTCTACTTCGGCACGGGTGAAGAGGTACAGCCGACCTTCCCGAAGTGGTCGGCGCACTACCCGGGCGAGGAGATCGCCAAGAGGTACACGCAGTACGACCCCGATCTGGCCAACGAGATCCTGGATGAGGTTGGCCTGACCGAGAAGGACGGCGAGGGCTTCCGCCTGCGGACCGACGGCAGTGGCGACAGGCTGGCCTTCATACTGGACTACAGCAGTGGATGGACGCCCACGAATAACCCGGCAGAGCTTCTCAAGGAGGCCTGGGCAGCCGTCGGAATCGATATCAGGCTGAACCCGGTAGAGGGCACGATCGGGGGCGAGCGGCGCGGCGGCAACGTCCAGCACCTCAACCTCGACGGAGACGTGAACGCCCGCGAGCCCACCGGCCTGATTTCGGGCAGAGCGGCATTCCCGGCTTACACGAACTGGTACTCGCAGCGCACAGGGTCCTACACGCTGGGCGCCGTGGTGGCCGAGCCTGATGCGGACGACACGGCATTCTGGCGTCTGGTGGAGCTCAGCGACGAAGCGGCCCTCCAGCGCTACGCCGACCGCACGGCGAACTACATCGAGAACCAGGACATCACGTCCGAGGAGCTCTACTACATAGGGCTGATCGGTCATACGGCTTCCGCCAATGGCACGATCGTCGTGAAGAACAACTTCCGCAACGTGCCGGACCCAGCCACGAACGGCTACCGGGCGCCGAACGCCTCGGCGCTCCAGAACCCGGGAAGCGGCCGCACGGTACAGTTTTTCTTCAAGGGCGGCCTCAACGACGCGGGATACTAGGCTGAAACGGCTATACGCAAGACGGGTGACGGTCCTGACGCCACCCTGAGAGCGGTCTTAAGGTTGCGTGTCCGACGAGAATCGGGCGCGCAACCTTCCTTTTTTGCATACCTTTCCTTTTTCGTTAGATATGGTGCGCCTATCGTGACTCCCCTACAGGTGAACGCGTCATGATTGCCTTCCTGATCCGCCGTACGCTCCTGGCAGGCTTCACGGCGCTCGTGATCTCGGTCATAGCGTTCATGGTGATCCAGCTGCCTCCGGGTGACTTCGCGACGGTCTACGTGCAGCAGCTGCTGGGGTTCGGACAGGGCTCGGGCGCGACGGGCGGCATACTGGGCGACCCTGCCATAGAGCAGCAGATCAGAGAGGCCTACGGCCTCGACCAGCCGGTGATCGTCCAGTACTTCAAATGGCTGTTGCGCATCCTGCGGCTGGACTTCGGCGTAGGCCTCGAAGCCGGCCAGAAGATCACTGAGATCATCGGCCAGCGGCTGTTCAACACGGTCGTCCTGGCGCTTGGGACTATCCTGTTCACATGGGTCCTGTCGATTCCCATCGGCATCTACTCCGCGATGAAGCACAACACGCCGGCCGACTATGCCGTGACGTTTGTCGGATTCCTGGGCCTCGCTGTACCCGACTTCCTCCTGGGCCTAGCCCTGCTGTGGATAGGCTTCGCCTACTTCGACATCAGTGTGGGGGGACTCTATTCGACCCAATACTTAAATGCGCCGTGGAGCTTCGCCAAGTTCGTAGACCTGTTGAAGCACCTGTGGGTGCCCGCGCTGGTGCTGGGGACTGCCGGCACAGCGAGCCTCATAAGAATCCTCAGGAACAACCTCCTGGACGAGCTCGCCAAGCCTTACGTGGTGGCGGCCCGCGCCAGGGGCGTCCCCGAGTGGAAGCTCGTGCTCAAGTACCCAGTGCGAATGGCGCTGAATCCCTTCATCAGCACGATCGGGTACTTGTTGCCGTTCCTCTTATCTGGTAGCGTAATCGTCTCCGTGGTGCTGAGTCTTCCGACGCTGGGGCCGACCCTTCTGAGGTCTCTCCTGAACGAGGACCTTTTCCTCGCCGCCACGATAATGCTTTTGCTGGGGCTACTGACGGTGATAGGAACACTGATCTCTGACATCCTCTTGGTCTTCTTCGACCCTCGGATAAAACTGGAGGGCTAGCGATGGCTCAAGAACAAGCGATCCCCATGGCCGCAGACGTGGAGGAGGAGTCGCTAAACGTAGCGGGACCGTGGCTGCTGATGTGGTGGCGCTTCCGAAAGCACCGGGTGGCGATGATCTCGGTCGCCGTAATAGTGCTGTTCTACCTCGTGGCCCTGTTCGCGGACTTCCTGTCAGGCGGCAATCCTGAGATCACCAACGAGCACCACAACTACGTGCCCCCGCAGACGATCCACTGGTTCGACGACGGGTGGGTCCGACCCTACGTGTACGACATCACCAGCGACCTCGATCTCAACACCTTCAAGAAGACCTATGATGTCGACACCGAGGTCAAGTACCCCGTCCGGTTCTTCGGACACGGCTACGAGTACACCTTCCTGGGCCTCATCACGACCACCCGCCACCTTATGGTCGTCGAGACCCCGGAGGGACCAAGGGCTCCCTTCATCATAGGCGGCGACGCCTTCGGGCGGGACCTCTTCTCTCGGATATTGCATGGGACCAGGATATCGCTGTCCATCGGACTGGCCGGGGTCAGCGTAAGCATCATCCTGGGCGTGGCCCTCGGAGGCCTGTCGGGTTTCTACGGAGGAGTCATCGACACGGTGGTGCAGAGGATGATCGAGATACTTCGCTCCATACCGACCATCCCTCTCTGGCTCGCGCTGGCGGCCTCATTGCCCAAGGAATGGAGCATCACCCGGGTATACTTCGCGGTCACGATCATCCTCTCGCTGTACGCGTGGACGGAGCTGGCCAGGGTGGTCAGGGGACGGTTCCTCGCGATGAAGGAGGACGACTTCATCATGGCGGCCAAGCTGGCCGGCGCGAGCGACTCCAGGATCATATTCCGCCACATGGTGCCGAACTTCGCCAGTCACCTGATCGCGGCGGCGACGCTAGCGGTACCGTTCATGATAATCAGCGAGACGGCCCTGAGCTTCCTCGGGCTGGGCCTGCAGCCTCCAGCGATCAGCTGGGGCGTGCTTCTCAAGGCCGCACAGAACGTGCAGACGGTAGCGCTGTATCCCTGGGTGATGCTCGTCGCCGTGCCCGTGATAGTCGCCGTGCTGGCATTCAACTTCGTGGGGGACGGGCTTCGAGATGCCGCCGACCCGTACGGATAGGGGGTTCTCTATGACGGATACTCAGACATCCTCCCTCCTGTCGGTTAAGGACCTAATGGTCCAGTATCCGACGGACGAGGGAGTCGTCAAGGCCCTCGACGGCGTAAGCCTGGATATCGCGCCGGGCCGCACTCTCGGAGTGGTGGGCGAAAGCGGCTGTGGGAAGAGCACGGTGGGCCGGGCGGTCCTCCAGATCCTGGACAAGCCCGGGCGTGTGGTCGGCGGCGAGATACTATGGGACGCGCGGGAGATGGGCGGCGACACCCTGGACCTGGCCGTCCAGGAACCCAACGGTCCGGAGATGCGGGCGCTTCGGGGCGGCGACATCGCCATGGTGTTCCAGGAGCCGATGACGTCGTTCAGCCCGATTCACACCGTCGGCAACCAGATGTCCGAGGCGATACGCATTCACCAGGACAAGACGCCCGCCGAGGCGCGAGAATGGTCGATCGAGCTCCTGAACATGGTGGGCATTCCCAACGCCCCCCAGCGCTTCGACGAGTTCTCCTACCAGCTGAGCGGCGGCCTCAGGCAGCGGGCGATGATCGCAATGGCAATCTCCTGCGGCCCGAAGCTGCTGATCGCGGACGAGCCGACGACCGCGCTCGACGTGACCACGCAGGCCCAGATACTGGACCTGCTCCGCACCCTGCAGGAGGAGCAGAAGATGGCGATCATACTCATCACGCACAACTTGGGCGTTATCGCCGAGATGGCCGACGAAGTGGTGGTCATGTACCTGGGTCGGGCGGCCGAGTCCGGCCCCGTCGACGACATATTCCACAACCCCAAGCACCCGTACACCCGGGGACTCCTGGAGTCGATCCCAAGCATCCAGGCAGAGGGCGGAACGAAGCTGCCTTCGATCGCGGGGTCGATCCCTCACCCGTTCAACCGGCCGTCTGGGTGCACCTTCGCTCCGCGGTGTCCCTCCTTCATGCCGGGCGCATGCGACGCGCACGTGCCGCGGTACCAGCAATTGAACGGCACCCAGCAGAGGGTCAGCTGCTTCCTACATCACCCTCCGGAAGGGGTCGCGGAGGTGTCTTCGAATGACTGAAGCTATCCCGGCGATGGGCGGGACCATCCTAGAGGTCAGGAATCTGACCAAGCACTTCCCGATCAAGCGAGGCCTTCTGAAGCGCACCGTCGGGATGGTCAAGGCCGTCGACGACGTTAGCTTCGACATCAGGACAGGCGAGACCCTCGGCCTGGTCGGTGAGAGCGGCTGCGGCAAGACGACGACCTCGCGGTGCCTCCTCCGGGCGATCGAGCCTACGAGCGGCGAGATCATGTTCAGGACGGCAGAGGGCAACGAGGTAAACGTCGCGACGCTGCCGAACCGAGAGATGAGACCCCTGCGGCGCGAGATGCAGATGGTCTTCCAGGACCCCTTCTCGTCGCTGAACTCGCGCATGTCGCTGCTTGACATCGTCGGCGAGCCGTTGCTGGTTCACGGCATGACTAACCGCCAGGAGCGGCAGGACCGTGTGGCCGAGCTTCTCAGGCTCGTGGGCCTCAGGCCGGAGTACATGCAGCGCTATCCGCACGCCTTCAGCGGCGGAGAGCGCCAGCGCATCGGCATCGCCCGCGCGCTGGCCCTTCACCCGCGTCTCGTCGTAGCCGACGAGCCCGTGTCGGCGCTCGACGTGTCGGTGCAGGCCCAGGTCATAAACCTGCTGATGGACCTCCAGAGCGAGTTCGAGCTCACCTACCTGTTCGTCGCCCACGACCTGAGCGTGGTGAAGCAGATAAGCGACCGCGTGGTCGTCATGTACGTGGGCAAGGTCGTGGAGATGGCGAACACGGAGGAGATGTTCACCAATCCGAAGCACCCATACACGGAGGCCCTGCTCGCCGCGGTGCCGGTCCCCGACCCCCGCGCGCGGAGACAGGACCGCAAGCTGCTCCAGGGCGAGGTCGCCAACCCGGCCAACCCGCCGTCAGGGTGCTACTTCCATCCACGGTGCCCGTACGTCCAGGATGTCTGCAGGACGGAGACGCCGTCGCTGCAAGAGGTCTCCCCCGGCCACTACGCAAGCTGTCATCGAGTCCAGGAGCTCGAGCTGGCCGGAATCGGCGAAGTGTCCTGACCCTCTCGCCAGAGGAGAGGATTACCGATGGAAGAAGTCAGAATCTGGGCGGTCAACGGTACTTCTGATGTCGTGCCGCTAGAGGCAAGAGACCGGGTGGACACGGAGTCGCTCCTGGAGGAGACACTTGTCAACAACCCCCAACTGCTGCTTACTGGACTGAGACTGGTGGGCAGACAGACGCCAACTGAGGGAGGCCCGCTTGACCTGCTCGGCGTGGATGAAGACGGAAAGCTGGTCGTCTTTGAGTTGAAGCGAGGCACCCTGTCACGCGATTCCGTGGCACAGGTCATAGACTACGCCTCATATCTCGAAGCCATGGATCTAGCCGACCTCGCCAGTCACATATCCGATAGGTCGGGCGAACACGGTATCGAGGCGATTGAGGACTTCCAGGAGTGGTACAGCCAATACCCTGGAGGACTGGAGGGGCTAAGACCGCTGCGCATGTTCCTGGTCGGACTGGGTGTCGACGACAGGACAGAGCGAATGGTGAGCTTCCTCGCCAACAACAGCGGCATGGACATTTCGCTCCTAACCTTTCATGGCTTCTCATATGACGGCAAGACACTACTTGCCAAGCAGGTAGAGGTGGAAGGAACCGGCGACACTAGCCCTCACTCTTCAAAACGATACCTGACCGCGGCCGAGACCAGAGAGCGGTTGGAAAGGCGCATCGAAGAATCTGGTGTATCGCCACTATTCATCGCTGTGAGAGATATGTTCAGGGAGAACTGGCACGGCCGCAGAGAAAACATAGGTCCGTCCGCCGTCGGGATTTATCTCTTGGAGCAGACCGAAGAAGGAAAACGTGCGCCACGCTCATACGCCCGCATCGCTCCCGATTCGGGAAGGGTCAGAATAATTTTCTATGGAAGGGCGACCAAACTCTGCCCAGATCAGTTCGCCGAAGCCAAGCATGCAATTCAGTATGAAACATGGACAGGCCCCAGTGACTCAGAAGGTACGTACGCGGAACTGACCTTCCCGCTAGACCCGCCCGGATGGGAAACTCACAAGGAGCGCCTGTATGCGCTGACGCAAGCGGTGTTTGAGGCCTGGGAGAGAAGAGGCCAAGGTGAGATTCCAGTTGATCCGGACCTCAACCATGACCATCAGACATAATACGCCGGACGCGAAACTAGGTAAGGAGGGGACGAAGTGATCACCTTCCTGGTACGCCGGACGATGTATGCGGGACTGACGGCCTTCGCCATATCGGTCCTGGCGTTCCTCGTCATCCAGCTGCCCCCAGGAGACTTCGCCTCCGCATATGTCGAGAACCTGCTGGGCGGGTCGTTCTTCAATACCGCCGGCGTCCTTGGCGAGCAGGCGGTCGAGCAGCAGCTCCGAGAAGACCTCGGCCTGGACCGGCCACTGTTCATTCAATACACGAAGTGGGCCCTACGGGTGGTCCAGCTCGACTTCGGCGTATCCATCGAGCACGGTCGGAAGGTCACGGAGGTGATAGGCCAGCGGCTTCTCAACACCGTGCTGCTTGCCCTCGGCTCCATACTGTTCACCTGGGTGCTTGCGATACCGATCGGGATATATTCAGCCGTAAAGCACAACTCGCCGGGCGACTATGCTGTGACCTTTGTCGGATTCCTCGGCCTCGCCGTCCCGGACTTCCTGCTCGGACTCGCGTTCCTCTGGATCGGCTTCGCCTACTTCGGCATCACCGTCGGCGGACTCTACTCGACCGAGTACATCAACGCGCCGTGGAGCATCGGGAAGTTCATAGACCTGTTGAAGCACCTCTGGGCGCCGGCCATCGTCCTGGGAACGGCGGGCACGGCGGGACTGATAAGAATCCTCAGGAACAACCTGCTGGACGAGCTTGCCAAGCCGTACGTCGTCGCGGCCCGCGCCAGGGGCGTCCCCGAGTGGAAACTGGTGCTGAAGTACCCGGTGCGAATCGCGCTAAACCCCTTCATCAGCACCCTCGGCTACCTGCTGCCCTTCCTCCTGTCGGGCAGCGTGATCGTCTCCGTCGTGCTGAGCCTACCGACGCTGGGGCCGGTCCTGCTGAAGTCTCTCCTGAACGAGGACCTGTATCTCGCCTCGTCGATAGTGCTGCTGCTTGGAGTGCTGACAATACTCGGCACCCTGATATCGGACTTTGTGCTGGTGATCTTCGATCCAAGAATCAAGCTCGAGTCGTGAGTGAGGACGACTAGCTAAGAATGCTCGCCTTCCTGGTACGCCGGACTCTGCTCGCGGGGCTGACCAGCTTCGCCATATCCATCATCGCGTTCCTTGCCGTCCAGCTTCCGCCGGGAGACTTCGCCTCCACGTACGTCCAGAACCTCCTCGGAGGAGCCAGTGCGCCATCCACGATAGGCAACCTGGAGCTCGAAGCACAGCTTCGTGCAGACTTGGGCCTTGACCAGCCGCAGTTTGTCCAGTACGGCAAGTGGATGTGGCGCATGATACGCCTGGAGTTCGGGACATCGATAGAGCACAGCAAGAGGATCAGCGAGGTGATCGGTCAGCGCCTGGTGAACACGGTCCTGCTGGCGGTTGGAACCGTGCTGTTTACGTGGGTGCTCGCGATACCGATCGGTGTGTATTCGGCGGTCAAACACAACACGCCTGCCGACTACACAGTAACGTTCGTGGGGTTCCTGGGCCTGGCCGTCCCCGACTTCCTGCTGGCTCTCACGCTGTTATGGGTAGGGTTCGCCTACTTCGACATAAGCATAGGCGGGCTCTACTCGCAGATATACCTCGAGGCGCCGTGGAGCTTCGCGAAGTTCATAGACCTGCTGAAGCACCTGTGGATACCCGCGATTGTACTGGGAACAGCTGGAACGGCGGGCCTCATAAGAATCCTCCGGAACAACCTGCTGGACGAGCTCGCCAAGCCCTACGTGGTGGCGGCGCGCGCCAGGGGTGTCCCGGAGTGGAAGCTCGTGTTGAAGTACCCGGTGCGGATGGCCCTGAACCCCTTTATAAGCACGATCGGGTACCTGCTGCCCTTCCTCCTGTCGGGCAGCGTGATCGTCTCCGTGGTGCTCAGCCTACCGACTCTGGGTCCGACCCTGCTGAGGGCGCTGATCGTAGAGGACCTCTACCTTGCCTCGACGATAGTGCTGATGCTTGGCATTCTGACGGTGATCGGCACACTGCTGTCTGACATTCTGCTGGTCGTGTTCGACCCCCGGATCAAGATAGAGGGGAACTAGACGACACATCCGACACGGTGGGCAACTTGAACCGCAGACTCACATTGCCATGGCGGTCGATGGTCGCGGAGTCGATGATCTCCCGCACGGTATCGCGTCGACTTCCGAAGTCCTGATGGGGCAAACCTTCGCTGAGCGCGCTGGCCCACCCAACTACGGAGTCGGAGACGGTGGCGGCTTCGCGGCCGGCAAGTCGCTGAGCTTCGAGCGCTTTAAGGTGAGCTTCGACCGGAGCCCGCCGGTCCTTCACGTTGGCGTCCACCGCGTCGAACCCGTCCACGTCGATCCTGTCCGATGTAAAGAGCCAGACTAGACGCTCCCGCTCACGGTCAAGGCGACTCAGGTCACGCCGAAGCTGCTTGATGTCTCGGTCGATGGCTTTCAAATCGGTGGTGGCGTTGAGGCTCGCTTCGATTGCTACGGCGTCCGACAGGAAGCTAGTGACTTCACCCCAAACCAGCGCTTCAAGGTCAGCGGCCTTGATGGACTTCGGCTGGCGACAGGTCTGCTTGTATACCCTCACGCCCTGGCAGACGTAGTAGCGCCGCTTGGACCGGGAATTTGACACCGCCGCGAAGGGACGGCCACACTCTGAGCAGGTCATTTTATACTGCAAGAGGAAGGGCCTTTTGGTGTTGCGGCGATTCGTTCGAACCCGAGACTTGCGGGCTTCCTGCGCTGCTTCCCACACATCCGGCTCAACGATGGCCGGAAACGGGACAATGATGCCAGTGTTGGCGTACTGCCAGCGGCCAGCGTAGACCTCGCGGCGGAGAATGCGGCCCACCAAGCTGTTATGCCAGACGGGACCTGACCGCTTCTGAACTTGATCGGCATTGAGTCCAGCGGTTATGGCAACTATCCCCTTCCCTTCAATAGACTCATTGAATATCCGTCGGACGATCGCCGCTTCGGATTCGTGAATGACCGGCCTTCGATCAGCGCCCCGGCGGTATCCGAATGGGGGTTCGGCGACCGGAACGAGGCCCGCACGAGCCGCTCCCTGTTTTCCCATCCGGGTTCGGTCGAGGAACGCCTTTCGCTCCATGCTGGCGATTCCGGCCATGAGACCGAGGGTCACCGGATCGATGATGTCCGTCACACTTTGGAGTCCGACGCCGTTCGGCGTGATCGCATCGGCGAGATCGGCTGCGGGGCCAAGCTCTCGAAAGAGACGGTCGCTTTTCCAGACGACAATCATGTCGATCTCACCAGAGACGGCCGCGCCTTGAAGGGCCTTGAAGCCTGGACGCTTGCGTGAAGTCCCACTCTCAACGTCCGAGAACGTGTTAACGACCTCCCACCCTTTGGATTCCGCAAAGGTGGCGCAGGCCAACATCTGTTCATCGAGGCTGGTGCGGTCTTCTCCGTCTTGGTCGTCTGTGCTGACGCGGGCGTAGATGGCAACGCGTGTCATTGTAAGACCTCCCCGGTATGTCTTGTAGCAATGTGCCGCTGCCGGTTGCCGGGAGCTACCCCACTCATCCGACCTGCCCTCGAACCGACTGCAAGCTACTACAAGACATGCGGGCGCTCCGGGCTGGTCAGACGTCACTGTAACATGGAGGGGAGATTGCCCGCAGCCCCTTCTTGAGAAATTTACGGATACTGTCGGCAGAGAGTATGCCGTCGTCCATCAGCTCCTGCTTCAAGTCGGCGAGGCTGGGGTCACGCAGGACAGCGCCCCACAGGAGCGATAGCCCTCTCGATGCTGCTGGCCCAAGTTGTCGAGTTTCTTTCTCTGCCAGTCTATCCAGCCCTCAACCCACTCCGTCAAGAGATACCGTGTCGATAGGTAGGTGGCGTTGTTGCCCGTGTATTCGCCGACCTTGCGCAGTCTCGAATGCAAAGGCTTGGGCCTCATGGAGTGCGCCATAGTTGGTGTTGCGTCCATCAGGGATGTCTCTCGGCGCCTGCTGTTTGGGATTAAGTGTCCATTGCCGGGCATGGCCCGCCTCGTGGCCCATGAAGGCAAGCACCTGGTACACCTTGCGTTCCCCGTTCAGTACGAGCTCAAGCCCCGCACAGGTTTCAATTCACAGCAGTATGGAAGGGCGAGATCGCGGAGTCTATGGACCTAAAGCTGGCGTACACGTGTGGGTACACCGGCAAAGACCTTTTGGAGAGAAGGAAAGGAGTACATGGTCTACGTCAACCTTCTCACAGAACCAGACCCCGAGTGCTTCCCATGCGGCGACCATAAAGCTCACGTGTGCGGCAGGACTCACGACATGGGTCACAGGGTGCGTGAATTGCCACCCCCGCGCCACCGGCTGGCGCGACCTGCACGGCTTTCACCACGTCTACATGAGCGCCGACGACTGGACGGCTACCTTCCCATCCTTCGCCTCCCAGACACACCGGACAGTCCTGCGGCACGGCAAAGCCCTGAACGTCCTCCACACTGTCCGCACCCGGCTCCAGCTCAACATCCGAGTGGGCTTTGCGGAGCTGATCCAGTTGTACCTCGCTTTCGACCTGACGGTCCCTGTCTTTTGGTTGACCCTGCCGCCTCCAGCGGAGGGGACTCAGCTCTCCGCCGACGTTGAGCTCGATGTCCAGAAAACGCTCCATGATCGAGAATGTGCACAGCCACAATCTCTTACCTTACAGAGATTTTGAAGAACAGAGAGGTCCGGGGACCCCCTCATCCTCCCCCAGAGAGTCCCAAGAGCAAAGACTTCCAGACCCTCACCCCGCCGCCGCCCCTCCCCCGCGCGTGCCCGCGCAAGACGGCGGCGGGGTTGAATCAGGAATCGAAGAAGCAGGACGGAAAGGTCATTGGGAGCAGGATGGACGATGGAACTCCCTGACCCCCTGCCCGCTCTGTCGAGGGCACCTGCGGGCGGAGGACAAGAGCGAGTGCCTATCGTGCGGCCAGATGCTTCCGACCGACGCCCAACTGACAGGGGCAGACCGATTCGCGAGGCTCGCCTCGTGCTCACAGGCCCTCCGAGACCTTCAGCCCGAAGATTCCGACACGTCGCGCTTCGACGCGCTGGCCTCCGAGTACTCAGCGGCCGGCGTCTCGCTCGACGGCCACACCATCCGGCGGCTAGGAGAGACGAAACGCTCGCCCATAGGGTTCGTGCTGTCGGCGCTCCGCGACGAGCTGGACGCGGCAGGCGGCGACCATCAGCGAGCCTGGGCCGCTATCGAGGCGCGCACCAAGCCTCAGAGCACCGGGCGCTTCGCCGGCTGCTACCACAAGGAGATAGGCCGCTACTACTAGGGGTTCACTGTGACCTCAGATCACACCCCTGTGCCGAGTCGTGGGATGTGAACCGGCATGGTCACGTTTTGCCCCCGAACCGTTCGCTGGCAAAACGTGACCAGTGGACGCGAGTCGCGATCACGGCAGGGCCGACCGGATGAGGTCGAACGGATCGGTTGGCAAGGACAGGTTGCGGTAGCCCTGCTTCGCTCGGAAGGTGTAGTCGGGGTCCCATGTGGCGTGCCGCTCCTCCCAGTCAAGCTCGGAGAGCATGACGACCGGGTAGCCCACAATGTCCCACAGCTTCACCTCCGCGAACCGCCTCCAGCGCTCGCCGTCGACCAGGCGGAGGCCGATCATCTCCGCCATCTGCGACCGGCTCATGGCCGACACCACGCCCATGCCCCCCATGAGGTCGTGATGGTCAGGCAGCTCGTCAAGCGGCCCCGGCATCGCGTCTAGCGGCAGGAGAGAGCCGTCCGCGAGCTGCATGTTGGTCATAGGTTCGGTCAACCACGTTCCCTCACACGAAGCGGGCGTTGCGTCGCCAGTCGGTGTCACGGCACAGGCGTCGCCAGGTCGCAGGTCTGGGCAGGGCGGCCCCCTTCGCGTTCTTCCACAGGGCCGAGTGAGTCAAGCTGTACAGCCGGGCCATCACCGCATTGCGCCGGTAGCCGCATATCCAGACGAGCCACCGGAAAACGGCTGATCCGGCCTCCTGCCGCGTGAGGGGACGGAGCAGCTTGGCGCGTGGTTTGACGACCCTCTTGTCGGAGTCCCAGAGTCGTGCAACATCAGCAGCGGTTGGACGCAATGGGTCTTGACGATTCAAGATACAACATCCTCCGATATGGTCTAGGCGAGCGAGGTTTCATGCAACAAAACAGCTACGGATTCCCTGAATAGTATCACCTTTTGGCAAAGTTGACACCCTTGAACCCGTAGTCCTATCTTAAAAGAAGAGCTCGGACAGTGTAGACAGGACAGGGTAGGGTAGTGATAGCAGCGTGAAGCCTCTCAATGGTTAGTGGGATAATAGATGCGTCGGGGCAACCACTGTCGGTGCTGCCGAGGAGTGGCAGGATGGAGCAGACCCTACGCCGATACCAGAACCGGGCCATAGAGGCGGCGCAGGTCATCGAGGAGTTGATCCAGCTTGCGAAGGAGATGCGGGAGGCCAACGCCCGCGGCGAGCGACTGGGTCTGAGTGATGATGAGTTGGCCTTCTACGACGCGCTGGAAACCAACGACAGCGCGGTGCAGGTGCTCGGCGACGATACGCTCCGTGACATCGCCCGCGAGCTGGTCGACACCGTGCGGAACAACGTCACTATCGACTGGACGCTGCGGGAGAACGTCCGCGCAAAGCTTCGGGCGATGGTCAAGCGCATCCTGCGCAAGCACGGCTACCCGCCGGATAAGCAGGAGAAGGCGACAGTCACTGTCCTTGAGCAGGCTGAGGTCGTGTTCGAAGGCTGGGTAGCGGCTTGATGCACAAGTCACAGCGTCCCAGACGCCGGCAGGGTGCAATGAGGTTATTGCCATGACAGAGTTGGCTGCTTCATTGGCCCAGGCATTGGCTCACACCAAGTTCCAAACTGAAGGTGGGAAGGTCCATTCAGCGGATGGATTGCACCAAGCAATTCCTCTGGCCCGTTGGGGTACACCCGAAACCCGGGAGGTCTTGTCGGCGAATCCAGAGGTTGTCGACGATTGGGTCGGTTCCGTGGCCGACCATCTTCGTGATCGGTTAAGCCACGTACTCCTTGATCTCCTCGGTGTTGGGAAGCTCCACCCTGCGCTGTTCAAGCTGGCGCTCGGCGTCGTCTCTCGCAGCCTGCAACTGCTCCTCACGGTGCCTCAGAGACAGGATGCGGGGCGACAGGACCTCCAGATCAACTCGCTCGTCTCAAGGGCCTCGTAGAGCCTCTCAAGACGCTTCCTCACGTCCCCTAGCTCTGCCTCGACCACCTCCAGCCTGCCGGCAAGCTCCCCGGCCATGGCGTCGATCTCCTGGGCCACTAGCGTCACCAGCGCCACGATGGTCTCCTCGGTCAGAATCCGCTCCCTGATCTTCTCGACCACGAACGCCTCCAGCTTGGGGGCGTTCAGGTAGCGGGCGCTGCATGTTCCAGCGCCTTCCCTGAACAGGGTGCCGCAGATGTAGTAGGCGAACTGGCCGCTCTTGGCCCCCTGGCCAGAGTAGGGCCTGCCGCACACGCCGCACTTCAGCAGCCCGCTCAACAGGAACTTTGCTGCCAACCCTCGCGGGCCTCTGCACCTTCGGGGCGCGGTCCCGCATCGCCATGCTGCACGTCGCCGAACAGCTCCCTCGAAATCAGGGCGGGCCACGCTCCCTCAACCCTCACCGGGTCCTGGGCCTTCTCTCCCTTGCTGGTGCGGCCCCAGACAGCGGTGCCGGTGTACGCTTCGTTGGTGAGCAGGTAGTGGAGTCCGCCCTTGTTCCAGCGTTTGCCCCTGTTGGTGATGCCCCGGCCGTTCAGCGCCTTGCATATCTCCTTGAGGCCGTTGCCCCTGAGCGAGCTTTCGAAGATCTCCTTCACCACCGGGGCGGTGGTCGGGTCAACCTCAAGGGTGGGACGCTCCTTCACCCCGTCGCTGACCTTGACTCGCTTGTAGCCGAAGGGGGCGTTGGAGCCGAGGAAGAAGCCGCGTGAAGCGGCCTCACGCATACGCCGGACAACGTCTTGGGCAAGATTTTCGCTGTAGAATTCGTCCACGCTCTCGATGATGGCCTCCATCAGCTTGCCGGTGGGGGAGTCGTCGGCGTGCTCGGTGATGGACACCACGCGGATGCCCTTACGCCTGAGGGCAATAATGGAAGGTGCGCGACGGACTGGCTGACCGTGGAGGACACGGCTTAACCTCCTGCAAGAAAGCGATTCTCGACCCAGGCTGCCAGTGCAGGAGCCGCGAGGGTAGCAAGGATCAAGAAGATACCGATGGCTATCACTCCCACCCACCACTTCTTGTTCTCCCTCCTTGCCTTCGTGTTCTCCAGCCCTTCGACGAGAGCCGCGTATCGGTCTTGTTCCTCTTTCCTAATGAGCATCTCCCGATGCTCCTTTGGAGAAAACCCCCTCATCCAAGGTGTCCACTCTGGACAGTCCGAGCGGTCCTTCTGAATCACCTTTAGAACTGCGTCACCGCTATAGCCGCTGTCCAACGCAGTGAGTTCCCCTTCTAGGTTGGCGGCCATAGCGGTACATGTGGGGTAAATGGCAAAACCCGAAGACTTGCCGGCTTCCCGAAACATTTCGTCTGCTTCGTCAGCTTGCCCGATCACATATCTCCGCGCCAAGAGGCCGCAATTGCTGCACGCCCTCACTTTCAGCACCTCATAGCTCTACCTGATGGGCCAGAGGCTAGCAGGCTCTAGTCGGGAGAATCAATGAGACTAGTACCGGTTCCATGTGTATTTGACAAGTATAAGAAATAGGTTAGTCTTATGTATGATCCTATAGGGAGGACATACGAAGACATGGCTGCTCTCAAGTACAAGGTGGAGTTGAACGAGTCGGAACGGACACATCTCAAGCAGATGGCGAGTCGTGGCGAGACTTCGGCCCGTAAGGTCAAGCGAGCGCTGGTGTTGCTGAAGGCGGACGAAGGCATGACCGACCGTGACATCGCCAGCGGCCTATTGATAAGCGCATCCACGGTGGGACGTGTGCGCACGCGGTTTGTGAAGGAGGAACTCGACAGCGCACTCAATGAGCGCCCTCGACCGGGACAGAAGCGCAAGTTGGACGGCAGACAGGAAGCACATCTGATAGCCATCGCGTGCAGCGACGCACCCGAAGGACACGCGGATTGGACGATCCAACTGCTTGCCGACAAGGTGGTGGCGATGGGGTTTGCCGAGAGCATCTCCCTCGAGACGGTGCGCCAGATACTCAAAAAAACGAACTCAAGCCGTGGAAGAAGAAGGAGTGGTGCATCCCGGAGGTGAGCGGGGAGTTCGTGGCTCGAATGGAGGACGTGCTGGACCTCTACCACGCAGACTACGACCCGGACCATCCCGTGGTCTGTTTCGACGAGACATCCAGGCAACTGGTGGCCGATAAGAGACCGGTCATCGGGGCCAAGCCGGGTCGGGTGGAACGATATGACTACGAGTACAAGCGAAACGGCACTCGAAACCTGTTCATGTTCTGTGAGCCGAAAGCTGGCTGGCGGCATGTCGAGGTGACCGAGCGGCGCACTGCTGTGGACTTCGCTCATCAGATGAGGTGGCTGGTTGATGATGCATACCCTCACACAGAGACGATACGGTTGGTGCTGGACAACCTCAACACTCACAAGCTGGGCTCGTTGTACGATGCCTTCAAGCCAGCCGAAGCGCGGCGCATCGCCAAGCGCCTGGAGTTCCACTACACTCCCCTACACGGCAGTTGGCTGAACATGGCTGAGATAGAGTTGAGCGTATTTAGCAACCAGTGTCTCAACCGTCGAATCAGCGACGAGGTGATACTGAAGCGAGAGGTCTCGGCGCTGGAACGTAAGCGCAATGAGGCTGTCGCCGTCATAGACTGGCGCTTCTCCACTCAGGACGCTCGTACTAAACTTCAACACATCTATCCATCATATTCAGATTGAAACGGTACTAGCTGCAAACACCGCACCTACCAACAGGCCCGCGTCGTGACGCTCCTTGCGCAGCCGTGACTTGGCGGCTCGGACATTGGGGTCAGTCTGGTATCCCCGTCCCTTGTAGACCTTGCCCTCGTCCCAGACGTTCACCGTCCGGCGCTCATGTCCGCAGTGCTTACAGCGACCGACGGGCCCCGGCAAGGATGGCGGAGGTTGACCGACATCAGAAGGCCAGCTTATGATTCCGTCACCTTGTTCTTGCTTGCCCCTGAGCCGAATGGCCCACATTAGCAGTAACCCGCTCTCGGAGGACGAGATGCCACGGTTTGACAGACTAAGGAACATCAGGAATTCGGTAGTCCCTAGTATCGGACTGCAGGCCGTACCGGAGAGCGTCAAAGCCAAGGCCGTGACCACTGCCGGTCAGGCACGGGGCCTTTGGGGGAAGGCAGTCTCCCTATCGAAAGGCAAGGCCAGGGGAATTGCTGGCCTGCGCTACCTTACAGAAACCCATGTCTCCCCTGACGTGTTCGACCTCGAGGGTGACAGCCACACAATTACAGGCGACCGCGCTGAAGACCGTTCATCCGAGGAGTCACTGGATGTTCAGCTAAACTCAGGTGTGCTGGTCGGATACTTCAGACACTCTCGCGAAGGTGAGTTCACTTTGACTCTGTTGCGCGGCGACGGGGGATTCGAGGTACTGGGCAACGGCTCGGGGGAGGGTGATTGGATAGGGGCTTGGCAAGTCAGTAGTCGTCCAGGGATAGCCGTACCCAGGATCGAATGGAGTCAGTTTAGGCCTGATAAGTATCGTCTAAAGGTCGAAGCGTCAGGCCCCTGGAGCTGTCGTCTTATTCAGCCTGCCTTGAACCAGTCCCGCTCCGGCATTCCCTATCGTTGCGAAGGTCCTGCTGGCGGTCAAGTCGCAGGACCCTTCCAGGTTGGCTCCCGTCCCTTGCTAGTCAGCGCCCGGCATGATGGTGGAGGCTCGTTCCTGGGACGCCTGCTCAGCCTTGACGGGACCGTCGAACACGATGTGGTCAAGGCAGAGGGTCAAACCAGCCTTGAGGACTATCCTACAGAAGTCATGCCGGGCAAAGAGTACTTGCTGTTCGTCAGCGCCGACGGTACCTGGGAACTGGAGTTCACAGAAGGCTACTAACCATGGAACGCGGCTGCTGCCGTTCGGCCTGCTTCCCACCGCATCAACGCCGATCTGCCTGTCTCATAGGCGAACGTTGTATGGCACCGCATACTACAGAAGTACGAGCCCACACGGCGTAAGGGAAGCCCATCATCCAGGGCACACAGGATCCGTTTCAGGAATGTGTGAGCGTAGAGTGTCATCGCTACAGTCATCAGAACCGGCGAGATGGTCACCACCAGTGGTCCGGCACCGGTTAGGGCTATGGCTGCCCTGACTGCAAATCCAACAACTGCGCCGGCCATAGCCCGCTCTCTTATCGCAGTTGCGGCTTCTTTGATGGCCTCCTCACCAGTCTTACGGCCCTTACTGTAGTGGATGGCGTTTTCTACAATGCTGATCGGGGCCTCCAGAAGTGCTGAGAACAGCGCTGTTGTGGCAGCCGCCTCGAGGCATTCACTAAGTACGATCCCCGATGTATGGAAGGCGTTGGTGGCATGCAGTCGGAACTCTTGCATCCCCGTCATCGTTTCTGCGCCTCGGGCTCGGTTGAGGCTCGAGTTCTCCCATCCGACAATGTTGCCCGGGTCTCTTGCCAACTCCGGGGAGTTGCTCACCGAGATTCTGTGACTCAGGTCCTTGCCGTCGGTGTACCTTCTCGGATCCACTCCTAAGTTTCGGATCGGAAACGGTATGGTGTCCCGATAGATGGCCTCAGGATCGGCCCAAGCACCGCGGTCTCCCCCTAGCCCTGCCGTTGCAAACTTCTGCTGAAGGCTATCGCTAAGGTCGGCGAAGGAGCCTGACGGCATCCCTCTGACGAGTACTTCCCGGCCGGCGGCCATACCGACCGTTCCAGCCGTGCTTGTGCGCGCAGTTGCTCTGCCAGTGAGTCCATCTCGATCGTCCAGGGCGGACGGCCAGTCGTAGTGGGTCTCTATTCCAGCTCTGTCCCCTGATGGTATGCGACGACCGCAGCGTGAGCAGGGCAGGCTGCGGTCAGTTCTACCTTGGCTGTTTCCTCCTTCAAGATATCGGACATAGCAGGCGTGCATGCCTCGCCGCCAGCATTCGGGGCATCCGATGCAGTAGTTGCGAAAGTCGCTTCGGCTGACTCCGGGCTGCATCTCTTCAGGTAGTTCAGACAGACATAGTCGCCCAGGCAGAATGTTGTGTCTGCACTCGCCACAGCGCAGTCCGGGCCCCGCAATCATGGGCCACATGGCATGCTCCTTCTACTGGAAGGGCTCAGGAGTAGCGATTTGTCAGGTGCGAGCGCATATCCCCAGAAACAGTTGGTCACCTCAACTCCCGCTGAGTGCTCCCGTACCACCGTAGGCACCTTCTCCTATCGGATCATGGTCAACTTCTTCATCGTCGTCCTGGACAATACCCAGACTAGCCGACTTCAGCTCGTCACGAAACACTTGGCGCCCATTGACTGCCGACTTCCCCATGGTGCGAGTGATGAGATCGAGGATCGCTTGACCACGCTCCACGAAGCAGTGACCAAAGTCGTCTTCCTCTAGCTCGTCTGGGGCGATCCAATGGGCTTTCAGAGTGCGTTCCAGCCTCTCTTTGGGCATGAACTCGGGCATGTACTTTCGTAGGATCTGCAAGTACTCAGATGGGGCACGACCGCCTATCAGCCGATTGGTATAACTGTCAATCGGCGTCTTGTTGATGATCGAATCGAAGATCCTGCGCGGTACGGCAGGACTAGCGACATTTTCGCACCAGTGTTTCGGAAAAATGTGATGGATGTCGATGGGCTTGGTATGGACATCGGCGAAGCTAAGAGGCTCGCCACTACGCCAATCGGCAGCCCCACTCTTCATCTGCAACGCATACAGCCCCTTGTAAGCTGCACTGCTGCGAGTCCGCAGAGACAGTAGTCTTTCTGGAACGAAGTTAGCCTGTGTCAGCGATTCCGGCTCCGCCCCTCCTCGAACGTGGCGGGAGACCTGTGCCAGATCGTTTGCAAACCGCGTTTCAACGGCGCTACCGTAGCTCTCCCCTAGGACGCCACACCAATACCATCGTTCCAGTTTCTCTTGAGCATGGGCAGGCTCTAAATCCTTGCCAAGCACCGCGTACAGCGCTGCCAGAGGTACTAACTGAGTGTTGTATGGGACGTTGTTCCTGGTGAAGATGAATTGGCGGTTCAGGAATTTCGCCGCTTCCATGAAGCCCGCTTCCACTGCGCATGCCCATTCCTTGTACTCGATGAGTTTCAGGTCAAGGATGCTTGCTCTCCGACAGTCGATGCCGGGCAACAGATTCGACGGTCTCCCATCTGACTCGGCCTTCCTTCGTCGGGTCTGAGTTGCTAGCAGGGTAACCGCCTGAAGGAACTGGTCTCCGGTTACGCCCTGAAGAACTCCGAAAGCCGAATGCATCCGATCTTCTCGCTTTGCCCAGTCGTCTCGCAGTCTGAAGTCACCGCCGGCGAACGAAGCGGTCACCAACTCAAACACGCTCAGGGATACGCCACCCGTGTTGACTTTCTCGAAAACCGTGCACACGGCCTCCTTCCGAGTGTCCTTTCCCAGATCGATCACAGGTACCTGGTACTCGCTGAAATTGTCCAGCACGGCGATCCTGAACTCATTGAAGAAAGTGAATGGATCACCGTGGGGATGATCACCACGTCCTTGCCAGTGCTGAGCATAGGCAAATCCCCATGCCATACCGTCCATTACCTTCTCCGTGGGCATCATGTGACGCTCAAATTCGAGCTCTGCCTCGGACAGGTCAAGAACCACGTCACGCCCGAAATTTACCCTCACCACCTTGTCTTTGGGGACACTGAAAATCATGTCATCGTGGTCGGCCAACGGATCCAGCGCATTTTGCAAATCGATGTAATACCACCGCTCAAGAGTCCTTCGACTGCCTGGCCGGTCACGCGTCGTTACGGCATCTCCATGCCGCAGCGATTGATACAGAGAGGTAAGGCGTTGCTGACCGTCGAGAAGGTAATGCCCCGGGCCAGCTTTGCCGTCTTCAGACACCCCCTCAATGAGTTTGCTTACGAACTGGACATCTCCGCTCGCATCGAGCGTCATCACTGCCCCTATGGGAAAGCCGCGGGAGATACTGAGAAGCAGATCTTTGATCCGAGCGTCGTCCCATACCCATCCCCGCTGAAAGTCCGGTAGCTGGATGTCGCCGTTCTCAATACTGTCTAGGAGGTTCTTCAGCAGAAAGGCATTGGCCTTGAAAGTAGACATTGGCTTCCTCACGTGCCGGAGGGTTATCCTCATCTCAGCGATCTAGGCGCAGTCTCGCACTCCGATTCAAACATTACAACCTGCTAGCGGCCCACGGCAACCTATGTGGGCGTCGCAGGGCCGTACCCTGCGGCGGACCGAGCCGGGCCGTCGACCATCGTGGAGGGGTAATAGTGGCGCCAAATCGTCTCCTTGATGTGGAACTCCACGCACGACCGGCGCGAACCAGTACCGGGTGACATCGAGGTGGCGAACCGGTAGACGGCGGCCACCGCGTCCATCCGGCGGACGAGCAGCGCCAGCCACTCCCTCGACATGGGATAGGCGCGCACGAAGTCCGAGGGCGTCGCAAAGCCGAGAATCCCGGCAGCCTCACCAATGCCCTTGGCCGTCAAGTAGTATCTCTGGCTCGAAGGCAGGTGGGCGGTGCCGTGGCTCACCCTCCCGACGATTCCGTCCGCCAGCAGGCCGGTCAGGGCTCGGTGAACAGTCGCGTGGGGCTCACCTAAGATGCCTACCAACTCGGCTGAGTCGATGAACGGCATCCGGCTTAGGGCGTCTAGCATCTGGTGGTCGGAGAGGGCCATGCATTGAGCGTAGCAAATGGGTGCTGCGGTAGGCAGCTGTCACATTGCAGAGCTCGTTGGCGCGCGGAAACCGCCGGTCTATGAAGTCTGGTCTGTTCCCAAAAGAGGAATGGGAGGCATTGTGCTGACGTGTCGTCATGGCCCAAAGCGTGGGCAGGCGTGAGTCACGGGGCCGGAACTGCTCTTTCAGTCAAAAGGGAGTATTATCGCGGCTCCCCTTTTCGCGTGACGGATCCCAGTCCTCTATCTCGGAGTCCGTGGACTCCTTGAAGTGGGACATTCTCTTTCCTCTGTACGCCTGAGTCACGGAGCGCCAATCTAGTTCTATATCAGGTCGCTGCCCGTCTCCAGACGAAAGATTCACATTGTGCCCTGACAGGCGGTCCCTCCAAGCATTTGCGCTCCGCAGCCGGGGCCATAGGCTTGACGAAGGTCTTGTCCCACTTCCACTCGAAGTGGATTGACATAATGTCAATCGCCAGGGTCTATAGGCCAGTCGTCGCCAGGGTCATTGAGCCACCCTGTGAGCCTGTAGATGGACTATTATCACCGTTAGGTTTGAGGGTCAACCACCTCCTTTCGGTCGAGCAGGGCCCTGTGGGGTGACAAGCGTTCGCGGTAGCTGGCGCCTTCTATGACGATCTGGTAGCTGGCGTTGGCGAGCCGGTCGAGGGCGCTGTTTCCCAGGATGGAGTCGTCGAAGAGTCCGAGCCACTCGTCGACCGCCCTGTTGGAGGTGATGACGAAGCTGGCGGTGCGATGCCTGGCGATGACCAGCTCGTAGAGGTCTATGGACTGCTGTTGAGTCATCCTGTGGAGACCGAGGTCGTCGAGGATGAGCAGGTCCGGGGCGAGGAAGGACCGGAAGGTTTTGTCCGTGGAGTGGTCCACCCTGGCCTGAGCCATGGCCCTGAAGAAGTCGTCGGCATGTACGAAGCGGACGGTATGCCCGGCTCTGACGGCAGCATATCCGAGGGCCTGAGCGATGAAGCTCTTGCCCACGCCGACCGGTCCGACGAGCAGGACGTGCTCGTTGCGCGCCAGGAACTGGAGGGAGAAGGCGGCGTCGAGGAGTCGTCGGTCGAGTGTGACGGATGCGGACCAGTCGAAGTCTTCGAGGCGGCAGGTCTGCTCGAAGCCGGCCCTCTGGAGGCGGAGCTCGAGCCGCCTGTGGTCTCTGCGGTTGATCTCATCGGTCAGTATGATCTGCAGGAAGGATGCGTAGTCGAGCTGCTCCCTGCGTGCGAGAGCGACCCTCTCCGGCAGGGTGTTGAGCACGGCGCCGAGCTTGAGGCGCTTGAGCAGCGGGGTCAGTTCAGTCGTGGTGGTCATGAGCGTTCTCCTTGTGCTGATTGAGCGGTGCGGCCGTTGGCACGAGCGAAGACGGCGCCCGGCCTGGCAAATCGACCTGGGGGCATCGGTGGAGGCTCCGGCTGCGTGGCCTCCTGCTCCAGGGCCTCGACGAGTATGCGCTCGAGACGGCGCACGTCGATCAGGTCTACGGAGAGAGCCCTCCGGCATGCGGCATCGAGATGCTCAGGGGAGTAGCGTTCTCCCAGGCGTATGAGCTTGTGTCCCTGCCTGAGCTTGGCCCAGGGCAGCGGACCGTCGAAGAGACGCTCGGCATAGGCTGCCACGGCCGGTCCCTGTGACGCCGCGCTGCGCTTGATCTGCTCCGGCGCTCTGAGGGTGTAGGCGCTCAGCTCTGCCGGGTAGTCGTCGGGGTCGGTGGATCTGCCGCCGCGATCCTGGCGCGGGTGGACCTTGATCAGTCTTCCCCGGTGGTAGATGCGCACCAGCTTGCTGCCGAGCCGCACTTCCACCTTCTGCCCGGGCGGGCATGTCGCAGAGGGCACCGAGTAGAGGGCGTACTGGCAGGCTATGTGGTGGTCGGGATGCACCTTGGCCGTGCGCCAGTCGGTCATCTCGTATGGCTCTGCGTCCCACTCTCCGAGCGCGTGGCGCTCCTCATCCCGGAAGACTACCAGGGGCTGCCTGCGGGTGGTGCCGTGTATCCTCTGTCCGGCCACCTCCAGACACCATCGCCTGGCCTCAGACCTCATGTCCGAGAGGCCCCTGAACTCCCCGCCCTTGAAGAACCGCTCCCGCACGTAGGGCACTCCACGCTCCACGCGGGGCTTGTCCCGAGGGTGTCTCACCCGAGCAGGGTCTAAGATGAAGCCGCGGCGCTGGGAGTACTCCAGGAAGCCTCGCGTGAGACGGGGATGGAGCGGATCTACACCAGCCACTGCTGCGGGGAAGTTGTCGATGACCAGGTAGTTGGGAACGCCCTCGAAGAAGGCCCAGGCTGCCTCCAACCCCTCGATCACATCGACAAGCTTCTGGCTGAACGTCGGCCAGACGAAGCTGTGCCGCGAGTAGGACAGAACGATGATCAGCGCCCAGACCACCCGGCGGCGGCCCGTCGCCGGGTCCTCTATCAAACCCAGCCGACCGAAGTCCATCTCCGCCACCTCGCCGGGTGCGCTCTCCCCCATCCGGACAGTCGCCGGACTTCGCCTCTGCCAGCCCCGTCGCTGGATGAACCGCCTCAACGACGTGTACGAGACCCGGCAGCCTCGGCCCGCAAGCAGCTCTTGGATGCGGGTCACCTGCAACCGGTCGGCGGTGAGCCACTCGTAGACCTGGTCCGCCCAGGGGGCGAGGACCTCCTCGGTCGGTATCTCCACCTTCCGAGGGCCCGCAAGACTCAGCCCTGCCAGGCGGGCCAGCTGATCCTCACTCGGAGCAGGACCGTCCCGGGCCAGCCCCGCCTCCACGACCGCCTCGATGTACCTGCGCACTGTCGCTCGCGACAGCCCCGTACCAGTTGATATACCTCGCTGGCTGTTGCCCGACTGCCAGCGGCGCACCACTTCTGCTATCTCCACTCTCGACACCTCCCTGTACGCCATTGCTGCTCCTTCGATCCGATCTGCAGCAATGGTCGCCAATCCGGCGCCCAGGGTGGTCAATCACCTGGCGAAGTGGTCTATAGTTCCTGGCGATCTCTCACTTTACTGGTACATAGTTCCTGGCGTTTGACACACCCGCAGCCTGATATGGGGAATGTCGGCTGTGAATGCGCAGCGAGGACTAACTCCTGATTCCGCGGCGGACGCAGACTCATTGGAACCATCCAGGTTCTCGCAGCGTCTTACTCAATAGAGGCGTAGAGCAGAGTCAACCAGGAGAAAGGAAATAGGTCATGCGGCCAGTGATTGCAAAGCGGCAGGGGACTGGGTCCACGGTCGTACGAGCAGCCGTATGGAGCCTCGCGCTCATGGTGGGTGTCCTCTGGTTCCTTGGGGACCCCGGGCAGGTCCACGCGTGTAAGTGTGCGCAACCTGGGACTCCTTCCGAAGAGCTGGAGAAGTTTTCTGCAGTCTTCACGGGGAGAGCAGTCTCGATCCAACACTCCTATGATCCCAAGGCAGCGTCTGTCTCCCCTGAGGACCGCACCACGGTTGCCTTCGAGGTCAGCGCTGTGTGGAAGGGCACTGTCCACGAGGACATGTCCATCACCACTCCACCAACCGGCGGCAGCTGCGGGTTCACCTTTGTCGAAGGGGAAGAGTACATCGTCTACGGTCACGACAGTAATTATGCTGACGGCGGATACACTGTTGGCATATGCAGTCGGACCGCCCTCCTTGGGCAAGCGCAAGCCGACATCGACGCTCTCGGGGAGGGGAATGCTCCTCAAGCCGGGACCGGCGGACCAGCGCCCGAAGAACCACAAGACACGGCACTTCCAAGTACCGGCGGTTACAGCCCACCGGTCTGGGCAACAGCCCTGGTCGTGGGAATCGGCGCAGCCCTGGCGGCTGGAGGCGTGGGCCTAATGGTCCACAGTCGACGACTCAGCCGACGGAGAATGGATGCAGTCTCTTGAAGTTGACGAGTAGAGGCGTAGTAACCGCGGGTAGCTACCGCTAGAGGCTGTACGTCAGGCCAGGGGGCGGCCCCAGTCGGGGCGGCCAAACTTGTCCGTGTCGTGTCCCAAGCACGACCGGACCGTGACTATCTCGCCAGCGTGGATGAGGTGGTGGGCTGCGATGCGCATCAAGGCGTAGCTCAATCGCACTAGAGGTGATTCGCATCGAGATGGTGGCATGATATTCAGGTGATTACCGCTCCCCAAACCCGAATGGAAGGTCTTCGGAGCCCCAACGTAAGGGCGTGCCCGATCCGCCGCACAAGCTCACGCCGTGGCCCGGGGCCACGGTCCCCCACCTGCAAGTCGGCAGGGGGAAAGACCCGCTCCAAACGGCTCTATCGTTGGCCGACGCCGGCTCCTCAGCTATGAAACGTCCGGAGTCCGCGAGTTGCGCGGAGGCTCGCGGCCGCCAGCAGTAAACGAGCCAGCCGTTAAACTGCTGTCGGGGCGCGCCGCGCGGCCGGAATCTGGCCGTCGAGGCGTTTTCCCGGTACTGGCCTTGCAGGACCCGAGTATCATGCCATTATCTCGTTTGGGCTGCCTGAAGACTCCCAATATGGGAAAAACCGGATATACTGGCGCGACGGGGCGTAAGCGGCTTCGCGCCCCGGGAAGCTCAGACGGAGACGGAGCGTCCACCATCGATTGGGAGAAGGCGAGATAAAGCCGTAATCAGCCGAGACAACTTGTCAGATCCCAGCAGCGCAGCAGGGAGAGGAGAACAGGGAATGAATGGACGAGTATTAGATTACTCCGCTCAAACCAACTCGGGACTGATCACAGGGGATGACGGCAACCGATATAACTTTGTCGGGACCGAATGGAAAGACCAGGCCAATCCCAACCGGGGAATGCGGGTGGATTTCGAGGCGCAGGGCAGCGATGCTGTAGCCATTTATCGTGCTACGCCGGCCCCCGGCACCGGCGGGATTGGCGGCACCCTCGAGGGCGTGATGGGCTCCGAGAAGACCAAGGTGGTTGCCGGGCTGCTGGGGATATTCCTTGGCTGGGCCGGCGCCCACAAGTTCTACCTGGGCTTCAAGAAGCCCGCAATAATACAGCTGGCAGTTGGCGTGTCAAGGGCGGAGAGAAATCAGGCCGTGTGGCGGAGCAAAAGTGTACCACTTGAGCGGCGATGTTCAGCGAAAATGTCCGCCTACGACGGGTGTCGTCGGGAGCCCTTAGTCGCAGCGAGGTTGGTGGAGCCTATGCGTCAGGGGAATCGCTGGCTGAGCGCGTGGTGACGGCCTGCCGGCTCTGCTTGAGGCGGTAGCTTTCGCCGTTCATTTCCAGGATGTGAACTCTGTGAGTGAGGCGGTCCAGCAGGGCGCCGGTCAGTCTCTCCGAGCCGAAGACCTCGGTCCACTCGTCGAAGGGCAGGTTGGTGGTGACCAGTACCGACCCCCTCTCGTATCTCTGGCTGAAGACCTCGAAGAGGAGCTCAGCGCCGGTCTTGGAAAGTGGTACGAAGCCAAGCTCGTCGACGATAAGCAGCTTGAGTCGGGCCAGCTTCTTCTGGAGGTTGAGCAGTCGCCGCTCGTCCCTGGCCTCGATCAGCTCGTGGACCAGCGAGGCGGCCGTGGTGAAGCCGACCGACAGTCCCCTCTGGCAGGCGGCGAGCCCCAGACCGAGGGCCACATGGGTCTTGCCGGTGCCGCTGTTGCCTATGGCGATGACGTTCTCCCGCCGGTCTACGTACTCGCAGCGTGCCAGCTGCATGGCCAGGTGCTTGTTCACCGACGGCATGGCCAGGAAGTCGAAGGTGTCGAGGCTCTTGGTGGCAGGGAAGCGTACAGCCTTGATCCTGCGGTCAACCATCCGATGATGGCGGTCTATCAGCTCAAGCTCAGAGAGCCTCAGCAGGTAGCCCGGATGGTCGACGCCCTCGGCGGCGCACTGGCCGGCCACCTTGCAGTACTCCCTCAGGAAGGTGGGCAGCTTCAGCTCCTTGAGGTGATGCTCCAGCAGCACCGTAGACCTCTCGCTCACCGCCCGATCCCCGACATGAGCGCCATGTAGTCGCTGGCTGCTGTCTTCGTCACGGTGACCCTGGGCAGGTAGGGGTACAGCTCCAGGTCGAGTCTCTGGGGACGGCCCTCTATCCTGCACAGCACCAGGTGTTTGATGGCGTCGAAGCTTATGGCGCCGAGCCTGAGGGCATCACGCACGGCCTCGTACACCTCCTCCTTGCGGAAGTTCTCCACCAACCGCAGCACCTGTACGAACTCACGCTTGCCTCGCCTGCCCATCCTCGACTCCAGCAGTCTGCGCAGCATGCCGAACTCCTCCGGCAACTCCCACCCGGCCAAAGGAGCAGCCTGGTCCAGCGCTCCCGTCTTGCGCTCCAGCAGCGGCAGGTAGTGGACAGGGTCGAAGACGAAGTCGTCGCGTTCGTATGAGCGCGGATGCCGGGCTATCACCTCTGCCCCGCAGCTGATCACCACGTCACCCACATAGCCGCGCACCACCACCTCCCTGTGACCGTAGGCCACGGGCACCGAGTAGTCGTTGGTCCGGTACCGCACCAGGGACAGGGAGCTGACACGGCTCACGTGCTTGTCGCTGGCGTCGTATGGCACGGCGGGGAACGCCAGCAGGGCTTCCAGGTCACGCTCCATCCGCTGGCCTATCGTCTCCCTGTGCCCACGCAGCTGTCTCCCCATCCGTTCCAGGCACCTCTCCTCGAGGTAGGCGTTGAGCGCATCGAAGCTCGGGAACGACGGCACTGGCACCAGGAAGTTCCGGCGAGCATATCCCACCAGCCCCTCGACCTTGCCCTTGTCGTTACCCTTGCCGGGACGGCCGAACCGGATGCTCCTATAGAAGTCAAGTCGTGGCTTGAACTGTTTGGGCCGAGGTCCGTAGGGCAGAGAAGACTTCGCGAGCTACGTAGCGTTTGAGGCAACGGATGATCTCCGCCTTGCTCATCCCCTCCCTGGTGCGGCGTCGCATGTAGGACTGGGTCCGCGGGTCATACCGAAGTCTGACCACAACGATGCGATGGAGAGCAGCGTTGGCCTGACGATGACCGCCGCGATTGAGCCGATGCCGATTGGTCTTGCCTGAGGAAGCAGGTATGGGATTGACGCCGCACAGGGAGGCGAAAGAAGCCTCGGAGTGGAGGCGCTCAGGGTTGCTCCCTGCAGCCACCAGTAGAGTGGCTGCCGTGTCGGGTCCTATGCCGTAGCTGTCTACCAGGGCTGGGGATATGGTACGGGTGAGTCGTTCCAGCTCCCCCTCCAGGTCATGTATCTCCTTGCTGAGTTGACGGTAGCGGCGGGCAAGGGAGCGCAGGGTGTACTTGCCCGCCGCCGTGGGATCGTCCAGACGACCAGGCCGGAAGCTCTTGCACAGGTTGATCAGAGCACCGGCGGTGAGTCCAACGAGGGTCTCGCGAAGCTCAGCCGGGGCTGTGACAATCAGGGCCTTCATCTGATTGAAGGCCTGGGTGCGAGCCTTGACGGCCGAGTCTTTGGCGCTCTTGAGCATGCGAATCATCTCCACCTCTCCCTCCCCCGACTTGGGTGTGGCTTCGGCCACTCCCGCCAATACTGATCGAGCTGCCATCTCCGCATCGGTGGGGTCGCTCTTCCCTTTCCTGTAGCGGGTTGACCGGTCGGGCCTATTCACTTCCACAACGGTATGTCCCCTACGGGTCAGGTAGCGAGCCACTCCGGCCCCGTAGGAACCCGTACCCTCAATCCCAAAGGCGTGAATCTCTCCCAGACTCCGTGACCACCGTTCGAGATCCTGATAGCCATGCATAGTCGCCGGTGCGTGAAGCTCCCCCAGCCGTACACCCTGGCGGTCAATGGCCACTGCCACATGCTTGTCTTGGTGAGTATCCACTCCGACGACTACCCGAATAGAACGACCGCCTTCTTGATCTACGACTCCTGTCATCTCTACCACCTCCTCTGGGATAGCGCTCTGGCTGGGTGAGCGGACAGGACTGCGATGGGACTTAAAGCCAGGCTCCTATAAAGTCACTGCTCGCCGTGCCAAAGGCACTTCCGGGCCACCTCGACTCGAGTCGACAGATCCGGTTGAAGGCATGGTGCCAGTCCTCGAAGGGGTCAGACCCGGGCCGAGGTGGCCCGGTATTCATCATCGCAATCCTCGAACAGGTAGTGCGACACCAGCTCCGAGAACACACGAGTACGCTGGCGCCGGCCGTCTCCCAGGATCCTGGCCACAGCCAGTCTCGTGTTGTCGTACAAGATGCTCCGCGGCACGCCGCCCAGGAACGAGAACGCCGAGACGTGACCGTCGCAGAACGCCTCGGTCGTCTCTGCGGGGTAGGCCTTGACGAAGCACGCGTCGCTGTGGGGAAGGTCCAGCACGAAGTAGTGGATGGTCTGCTCCACTCCTCCGATGACCGCCTTCGCCTGGCCGAAGTCGCACTGGGCATCACCAGGAGGATGGGAGAGCGGAACGTACATCTCGCGTGTCCGGCGCCGTCGCTCGCGCACGTAGTCCTTGACTATCGTGTACCTGCCACCGAACCCGTGCTCCGCTCTCAGACGGTCATAGATCCGCTTCGCCGTGTGGCGCTGCTTCCTCGGAAGACGCCGGTCCTCTTCCAGTATCCGGTCGATCACCCCGTGGTACGGGTCCAGCTTAGGGCGACGCGGCGGTGACTGTCGACGGTACCCGGGTGGCACCGAGTACTCCAGCATCTTGCGCACCGTGTCCCGGTGCAGCCCGAACACCCGGGCAGCCTCTCGCGTGCTCATCCCTTCCACCATGCAGGCCCGGCGCACTCGAACGTACAGTTCCACTTTGTACATCCTTCACACCTTCCATCGAGTTGCCTCCAACTCTATAGAAGGCGGCGGGTGGTCCAGTTTTGCAGCGCCACTCCCGGACGCTCACCCCCGCCTCGCCGGTCCATTATTACTCCGCCCTTTACATTGGCGGCGGCGGCATAGTGCTGGCTGTGATTGTGGGCAGTGCATTCATAGCTTTGGGGATGTTCGGCATTGGCGCCGTCATTGGGTTATTGATGTACGTGGTTGGCTATGCTTTTCTGATGGCGGCTGGCGTACTTGGGTTGGTGGAAGGCATTATCTACCTGACCAAGTCGGATGAAGACTTCCAGAGTATCTACGTTACCGGCCAGAAGCAGTGGCTTTAGTCGGACGCGAGCGGTGTGTCGGCGTGTCGGGTGTATGTTGGGGGTGGTCGGCCTCCACGGCGGTCGCTATGCTCGCGCGTCCCCCCGGCCTAGCCCCACAGCCGCTTCCGGCTCCCTCCACATCCTTCCGTGACATAGATGGGCGCAGGCCGGAGCCTGTGGCAGGACCTTCCGGCGGCAGGCCAACTACTATTAGGAACGAACATTGAGAATCAACTCCCAACCCTTTCTGTTTATCGCCATTCCACTTATGTGTATCTTGGCGTCCATCCTACTCTTGGCCGCCTGCGGAGGCGGCGAGAGCAAGGAGGACATCCTCAATCAGACCTGGGACTGCTGGGCCCAGGGGAACACTGAAGTCTTCGAGGCAAGCATGCTCATGACGTTCCCCACCGCCAACGATATGGACGAGGCCAAGGCGCAGTTCATCTATGTGAGTTCCGTCGCTCCGATCGAAGACCTGAAGGCGAGCCGCGACGAAGTCTGCAGTAACGTGCCTTCCTAGCCTGCCACCAAGCCATCACCAATGCCTGTCGCACCCACAGCCACCTAGAACAACCCTTCAAGGTTGTCCCGGAGGTTCCGCCACCACCCCCGGTCCGATCTATAGTCCGGTACGAAGTGGACTGCGTATGTTCCGTCCTCCTCCTCCTTGAGCCGCCCAGCCAGGGTCACCACGCGGCCTAGGGGGATTGCTTCGAGAACCTCCGACGGGTCGCGTACGTTAACCCGCTGCACGTACTCGCCCCGTTTCATCTCCACCACCAGCTCGTCGGCGTCTTGGAACACGACCGTGCCACTGACCCTCATGCACTCATCGCGGAACAGGTCGCCGACCACCGCAATCTGCGCGGGCGTCGGGATCGCGGGAGAGTCCAAGGGACACGGTTTGTCGCGAGGCGAGACCACATCGAGGCTGAACAGGACGACCAAGACCACCACCCCTATGCCTACCAGGCTTACCACCCATATGAAGCACCCGCAGAGGCCCCCGCCGCTCTTCGGTTCCTCAATCAGTCTTTCTCCCCTGTACTGTTGATACCCGCCCGATGGCGGTGGCGGCGCACTTTCCCGAGAACTGCGCTGTGAATCCGGCTCACGGGCTATGTCCTGGATTTCGTCGGCGGTCTCCCTGTGCACGGCCTTCCCGGTATCCGGCGACTCCAATTCGAGTAGCTTGAGCTCTAGTTCATGACGAACCCCCCCCCCTCGGCCGCTTTCGCCGCATCGCCCGACCTTCCGCTCAGGTACCACTCCGGCGCGTGCATGAAACCGTGATAGGCCGCGTCCAGGTCGGCGCCCTGCAGGGAGGATGCGCTGCCGGATCCGAACCACGGCGGAGCCGAGCCTGCGACGTCGAGCCATGGCTGGGCCACATTCAGCGCCACGGCATAGGGCAACATGGAATCAGCTTGGTTCCGGGCATAGGGCGGGGCAGATCCGGCCAGAGTCTCTTTCCAGCCTAGCCACTGACTTATCTCATGCGCTCCCCTCTGCGTTGTCGGCACCATGCCGGTTCGTATCGACGGCGCCATCAGCAAATATACGAGACCTGTGAACGCGCCGATCAGGGCGTTCGCCCACCACTGGTCCAGCCATAGAGCCGCCCAAAGCCCGCTGCCAACGCCCATCAAGGCGCCGGCCAGCATTCCCCATCCGATTGCATCGTCGTCGTTTTCCCTCCTGACTCGCACCGGATTGTCATGGAAAAGGCCGCGATGCTGCAGGTAGTCCCCTATCTGGTCGCCGATGGCATCCTCGCGCTTCTTTATCGCTTCATGGAGCGCATCAACCGTTGTGGCGCGCGACGGCATGGGCATGCTTTCGCATATCGTTTGCTCCCAGTCATACTGTACGGGAGCCTGCCGAGACAGCCGGTACCGGAAGCCGCCCCTTGTTCCGACGGCCTCGATTCGCAGCGTGCCGCGCTGGCACATCTCGATGATGGAGGCCAGCAGCGTCGGGCTCCATATCATGTGGCCTTCCAGCGTAGATACCGCCGCCGCGGGCATTGAACCGGGCTGTGGGGCCCCCGCGTCCCACGGGCGTCGATGCTCCTCAAGCGCCTGCGGGGGCCGGTGCTTGGGCCACAACCACAGCACGATGATGAGCAGCTGCGCTACGACTACGCCTATCGTGCGGAAGCCCCAGACCGCCAGCTGCTTCCAGTCCATCTCCCGGAAGTCGGGAAAGCCGCTTTCAGCGATTGCCCCGCCTGGGTCCATCACGAAAAGCAAGCCGATGGCGGCAAGGGCCGCCACTGCTATCACCACACTCACAATGGCCTACCTTCCTTCTCGGGTCGCACTGCCTGACTTGACTCCGCCGAACAACCGCCCTTCACACTACTATTCGGAGAGCAGCAGCTGCCGCAGGATTTCCAGGTTGTCGCCGTAGTACAGGGTGTTGGTCATGGCATGGCCTGCTTATGGGATGGCTACCGACTTGAGATGGCCTGTCTTCTCGACGCGGTAGATGAATGGCCTCGGAGTGCTCGCGACGGCTTCATGGTTTCTCTGAGTCTTGCACATGAGGCACCTCGTTCGCATACAACAGAATGTCGGATGTTCTTTCCGACAAAGGTAACCAAATGAACCCCACGCTACTAGGCTTGAAATCATAGTAACGCTTCTGTTACCGTTTTGCCATGATCGAGATCAGAGAATACATCGACGAGCGAGGCAGCAGTCCATTCGGTCGTTGGTTCGACGGTCTCGACGCCGGGGCAGCGACCAGGGTAAGGACGATCCTAGCCCGCATGGAGTCGGGGAACCTGTCCAACGTCAGAGGCGTCGGGAGCGGCGTGCTGGAGCGCCGTATACACATCGGCCCGGGCTACAGAGTCTATTTCGGCAGGGACGGAGACACGTTGATAGTCCTGCTCGGCGGTGGGACCAAGGAACGCCAGCAGAGGGACATCGAGGATGCCCGCGATCTCTGGCAGGAGTACAAGCGTCGCAAGCAACAGGAGGTGTGAAACATGCCGCTCACCCGTGATTTCAGGGAGACCGTGCAGGCCCGAGCCGAGCGCGACCCGGCATTTCGAGAAGGGTTGCTGAAGGAAGGCGTCGAGTGCCTGCTGGCAGGGGACGTCGATGCAGGCAAGATCGTGCTGCGCGACTACATCAACGCCACCATCGGGTTCGAGGAGCTCGGCTCCCTCACAAACAAGCAGCCCAAGAGTCTGATGCGTATGTTCGGACCGGACGGCAATCCCCACGCCCGCAACCTGTTCGAGGTCATCAGCCGGATTCAGCAGCACGAGGGTGTCCAGCTCGAAGTGAACGCCGTTCGATAGTCGGGGGACTCCCACGGGACCACTGGGGCCAGTTGAATGGTAGTTCAGCTTTCGCCGCATCTCAATTATCAGCCCGCCACGAGGTCACAGGCGTCTGCGAGCAGGGACGAGTTTCGCCCCCTGCCGCTCGCGTCGTTGTCACAGTGAGGAGGAACCCCACCTGATCGCCGCCGTGGCCCGGCCCAGCCCCGGGCCCCTGTCTGCGGGGCATCCTCTCCCCCCATCGAGGGCCGACCGCCCGGCGCACACCCCCACACCGGGCCGTCCGGGAGGCTGATTTTCTTTCTCTCGGGTCAGCGGGGGTCGGCGGCCCCAGCCGCCCGGCCCCCAGTCTGAATCTGCCCCCTCCCTGTCGGAGTCGGGGTCGGTCAGCTAGGGCCTCATAGCTAAAGTGCACGAGTGGCCCACGATGGCGGTTCGATTCCTCTCTCGGTCCACCAGACTTGACGAAATCAAGAACCTTCACATTGAGGTTCCGGTTGGCACTGTAGTCATGCGGAGTCCCTCGAAAACGTACGAGGCGAAGCGGGCACGCCAGCCTCGCCCCTAAGACTGCATTGGATAATTTGAATGGCTATGGCCGCTTCGGCCCCAGACGCGGGCGCTCCCGCCTAGGCCGTATCCTCTACATGCGATGATGCTGCGCGCTAGAGGACGAAGTTACAGCCGACCGGAAACGCCGGTTCTCCATCTGACGTACCAGCGGGGGAACCCTATCCAGCCTAGTACCGTTTCAATCTGAATATGATGGATAGATGTGTTGAAGTTTAGTACGAGCGTCCTGAGTGGAGAAGCGCCAGTCTATGACGGCGACAGCCTCATTGCGCTTACGTTCCAGCGCCGAGACCTCTCGCTTCAGTATCACCTCGTCGCTGATTCGACGGTTGAGACACTGGTTGCTAAATACGCTCAACTCTATCTCAGCCATGTTCAGCCAACTGCCGTGTAGGGGAGTGTAGTGGAACTCCAGGCGCTTGGCGATGCGCCGCGCTTCGGCTGGCTTGAAGGCATCGTACAACGAGCCCAGCTTGTGAGTGTTGAGGTTGTCCAGCACCAACCGTATCGTCTCTGTGTGAGGGTATGCATCATCAACCAGCCACCTCATCTGATGAGCGAAGTCCACAGCAGTGCGCCGCTCGGTCACCTCGACATGCCGCCAGCCAGCTTTCGGCTCACAGAACATGAACAGGTTTCGAGTGCCGTTTCGCTTGTACTCGTAGTCATATCGTTCCACCCGACCCGGCTTGGCCCCGATGACCGGTCTCTTATCGGCCACCAGTTGCCTGGATGTCTCGTCGAAACAGACCACGGGATGGTCCGGGTCGTAGTCTGCGTGGTACAGGTCCAGCACGTCCTCCATTCGAGCCACGAACTCCCCGCTCACCTCCGGGATGCACCACTCCTTCTTCTTCCACGGCTTGAGTTCGTTTTTTTGAGTATCTGGCGCACCGTCTCGAGGGAGATGCTCTCGGCAAACCCCATCGCCACCACCTTGTCGGCAAGCAGTTGGATCGTCCAATCCGCGTGTCCTTCGGGTGCGTCGCTGCACGCGATGGCTATCAGATGTGCTTCCTGTCTGCCGTCCAACTTGCGCTTCTGTCCCGGTCGAGGGCGCTCATTGAGTGCGCTGTCGAGTTCCTCCTTCACAAACCGCGTGCGCACACGTCCCACCGTGGATGCGCTTATCAATAGGCCGCTGGCGATGTCACGGTCGGTCATGCCTTCGTCCGCCTTCAGCAACACCAGCGCTCGCTTGACCTTACGGGCCGAAGTCTCGCCACGACTCGCCATCTGCTTGAGATGTGTCCGTTCCGACTCGTTCAACTCCACCTTGTACTTGAGAGCAGCCATGTCTTCGTATGTCCTCCCTATAGGATCATACATAAGACTAACCTATTTCTTATACTTGTCAAATACACATGGAACCGGTACTAGGAGTCTGTCCGAGAAACAATGTTCTAAACGATATGCGTCATTAGTGGAGTGTAAAGATGCTAATTACTCCACGACAAGGTCCAGATTGCTGTAAGCAGGTTATTGCGTGGCGGGTTTCGTCTCCCGGAACGAATCCTCGGACAGGCTCCTAGGATGCTTTTCGCCACTCCATGTTGAAGCCCTTGATGCGCTGCTCTATCCGCGCCCGGTCGGTAGCGGGGTTGTCGTAGTCCAGGTTGAGGTCGCCCAGCAGCATGAAGTTGGGAAAGTAGGCGCTGCTGTGGGCTCTTAGCCGGCTCATGATCCAATCGGTCAGCGCGTTGAACTCCTGGCGCCGGTCGGCGATGTAGTTTCCGAAGTACAGGTGGGCGTTGATCGCCATCAGCTCATATGGCTGGGTGCCGGGATGCCCGGGGATGCGGAACGCCACGCAGAAGGGCTGGCGTATGAAGCTCAGGAAGACGGGCAGACTGAGCCTGGGCTTGCGCCTGCGCCGACCGGCCTCATAGTCGGCCAGCTGCCGAGCGTAGGGCGTCATGACGCCGATGAACGTGTCGTAGTCGCTGGCGATGGAGTCGATGACCTTGGACCGGTCATAGGTGACGTCGCTGGCCACCTCCATGCGCTCCACCGTGTTCCATCGGTAGATGAACCCCAGCCGCTCTCCCACCCCGGCTCTCCGGGGAACACGCCGGTCTGATCCGAGACCACCATGCTGAACTCCGGCCCAAGCAGCGACATCAACCGCCGCAAGCCGCTGAGGTTGTCCATGATCTCCTGGACGGCCAGCAGGTCGAAGCTGCGGCAGACGTCGGCCAGGAACTCCCACGTATCGCTGTTGCGGCTGCGAGACGACCCCAGCTTACGGATGTTGACCGGGATTTCCCATATTGGCAGCCTTCAGGCTCAAGCGGCAGCCCAAACGAGATGATGGGATCATATTCAAGGTCCTGCGAAGCATGTCACGGTGCGCCGGGCGGCGAGGATTCGCCATCGTAATCAGAGCCCCAACAGGCGACGGAGGCGTCGGCCTTTATCCCGCAGGTGTGGTACTCTCCGGCGCTGACGGAGACAAATTCGCCCTCGGGCGGCGAGGATTGACCGAGATGATCGGAGCCCCAGCACGCGACGGAACCGTCCGTCCTCACTCCGCAGGAGTGGGTATTCCCGACGCTGACGGAGATGAATTTTCCCTCCGGAGGTCTTTCCGACACCGCCAAAGGTAGGCCACCGTAACCGTCGCCCCAGCAGGCGACGGAGCCGTCGGTCCTAACCGCGCAGGTCTGGTTGTCGACGCTCACCGAGACGAATCCGCCCTCGGGCGGCGTGGCCTGCCCGTCATAACCGTCGCCCCAGCAGGCGACGGAGGCGTCGGCCCTTATCCCGCAGGTGTGGTTGTTCCCGGCGCTGACGGAGACGAATTGGCCCGCGGGCGGAGAGGCTTCGCCGTCATCATCGTCGCCCCAGCAGGCGACGGAGCCGTCGGTCCGCACTCCGCAGGTGTGGACGTCCCCGGCGCTGACGGAGATGAACTCCCCTCCAGGCGGCATGGTCTTTTCCGCATCATCGCCACCTCCCCAACAGGCGACGGAGCCGTCGGCCCTCACTCCGCAGGTGTGGGTCCAGCCGGCGGCTACGAATGAGAATTCACCATCAGGCGGCGAAGCCTTGCCGAAAAAATCGCTCCCCCAGCAGCCGACGTAGCCGTCGGCGCCTACTCCACAGGTGTGGTCAGACCCGGCGCTGATGGATGCGAACTCGGTTATCACTCTTCCGCCAACCGTGCCGCCGTCTCCCACCTCCAGATCCTTCATCTCCTCTTCCGTCAAGCTCGTACTGAGGATATCTTCGTCGATGCAGCCGACCTCAAGCATGCGTGCCACGAGGTCCCGGTCCATGCCTTCAATGGCATCACTGATCGCCGGCTGATGCTGGAGCCCTACCGGAAACAATACGTCGAGAATGTACATGTCCTCAGACTCACCCTCTCCGGGTCCGGGGGCATCATCTAACGCCTCCTTAACAGCTCTCTGGTAGACCAGCACAGCGTCGTGCCAGCCAGCCACTTCTTCCGGCGGCTCCACCGCTTCCAGTTGCTCTGTGAACTCTCCCAGGACTGCGGCGAATCCCGCGAGTGAGGTGAGCTCCGCGCCAGTCTGGCCGGGCGTCGGTCCAGAGCAGACCGCCAGGTAGTCGTCGAGAGACATTCGGGAAGAATCTTGCACCTGGGCAACCGGCGTCAAGGCTGGGGTACTCTTTGAGGGTGTATCCCCCTCGGGCATCGTCTGCTCCCCACAGGCGAGAAGAAGGAACAGGACGATCGCCATCGCCGACAGGGTCAGCATGCAGCGGTTTCTTGGCTTGCTCATCGTGTGTCCTCCTACCTTAATTCTTCAGCGCCCGCATCAATAGGGATTTGCACGCTATCAGTATGCTTCCATCAGATTGCTGGTTGAAGGAGCCAATGAGCACGGAGCCGTACTCCCTTTGGGGTAGGCCGTACCACTCCGGGTCGGCCTCCAGCTTCTCCCTAATCCGCTTCCATTCCGCTGACGTGAACTGTGTCGCCAGGTCTCACCTCCATCGTTGTTGAACTGTACCCGCCGCGTCACCCAGCCTTTGACCAGTCTGATAGTCCAGCGCAAGCGCACATTCTGTGCCAGGTCTGGCGCGAAAGATGAGCATGTCTCAATCGTCGTAGTAATTGAGTAAGGTCCTGACGCCTTCTCCTATGGCTATTGGGGCGGCGTGGCCTGGCCGTAGTAATCCCAGCCCCAGCAGTCGACGGAGCCGTCGCTCCTCACCCCGCAGGTGTGCTGGTTCCCGGCGCTGACGGAGGCGAAAGAACCCGCGGGCGGCGTGGCCTGGCCATTCCCAACCCTGCCCCAGCAGGCCACGGAGCCGTCGCTCCTCACCCCGCAGGTGTGTAGATTCCCGGCGCTGACGGAGACGAAGGAACCCGCGGGCGGTGTGGCCTGGCCGTGCACATCGGTTTCATAGCAGACTCCGACGCCGTCGCTCGTCAACTGGCACAAGACATGGACATGGCCGTCCTCATCGCTGCCCCAGCAGACGACGGAGCCGTCGCTCCTCAACGCGCAGGTGTGGACCCCCCCGGCGCTGACGGAGGCGAAGGACCCCGCGGGCGGCGTGGCCTGACCGGATTCATTCCAACCCCAGCAGGCGACGGAGCCGTCGCTCCTCAACGCGCAGGTGTGTATTGTCCCGGCGCTGACGGAGACGAAGGAACCCGCGGGCGGCGTGGCCTGGCCGTAGGAGTCGTAGCCCCAGCAGGCGACGGAGCCGTCGCTCCTCACCCCGCAGGTGTGGGCGTTCCCAGCGCTGACGGAGTCGAAAGACCCCGCGGGCGGCGTGGCCTGGCCGGCTGCATCACTGCCCCAGCAGGCGACGGAGCCGTCGCTCCTCACCCCGCAGGTGTGGTCCCCCCCGGCGCTGACGGAGACGAAGGAACCCACGGGCGCCCTAGTCTGGCCGGATTCATCGCTGCCCCAGCAGTCGACGGAGCCGTCGCCCACCACCTCGCAGGTGTGGAACCCCCCAGCGCTGACGGAGGCGAAGGGAATCGTGGTTCGTGGTGTCGGAGCGGGTGTCGGCGTGGGCTCCGGCTTAGTCCCCGACTCGGGCGGCGTGGCCTGGCCGGATTCATCGCTGCCCCAGCAGTCGACGGAGCCGTCGCTCCTAATCCCGCAGGTGTGGTACCCCCCGGCGCTGACGGAGACGAAGGAACCCGCGGGCGGTGTGGCCTGACCGGATTCATCGCTGCCCCAGCAGGCGACGGAGCCGTCGCTCCTCACCCCGCAGGTGTGCTGGCTCCCGGCGCTGACGGAGACGAAGGAACCCGCGGGCGGCGTGGCCCGGCCATCGAAGTTACTGCCCCAGCAGTCGACGGAGCCGTCGCTCCTCACCCCGCAGGTGTACTGGTTCCCGGCGCTTGCGGAGACGAAGGAACCCGCGGGCGCCCTGGTCTGACCGGATTCATCGCTGCCCCAGCAGGCGACGGAGCCGTCGCTCCTCACCCCGCAGTTGTGCTGAATCCCGGCGCTGACGGAGGTGAAGGAACCCGCGGGCGGCGTGGACCGGCCGTGTGTATTCCGACCCCAGCAGGCGACGGAGCCGTCGCTCCTAATCCCGCAGGTGTGGTACCCCCCGGCGCTGACGGAGACGAAGGAACCCACGGGCGGCGTGGCCCGGCCATCCCCATCGCTGCCCCAGCAGGCGACGGAGCCGTCGCTCCTCACCCCGCAGGTGTGGTCCCACCCGGCGCTGACGGAGACAAAGGAACCCACGGGCGGTGTGGCCTGGCCGTAGTAGTCGCTGCCCCAGCAGGCGACGGAGCCGCCGCCCATCACCTCGCAAGTGTGGCTCCCCCCGGCGCTGACGGAGACGAAGGGAATCGTGGGCGGCGTGGGAGTTGGGGTGGCTGTGGCTGTCGGCGTGTTCGTTGGAGCCGGTGTTGGGGTATCCGTAGGCGCGGGAGTCGGCGTAGGCGTCGGAACCGGCGTGAGAGTTGCCGTGGGCGTGTTTGTAGGCACGGGTGTGCTTGTGGGTGTCGGCGTGGGTGTTGGGGTGTTTGTCGGAGCCGGCGTGGGTGTCAGCGTGGGCTCCGGCGTAGTCCCCGACTCGGGCGGCGTGGCCTGGCCGAATTTATTGTCGCCCCAGCAGGCGACGGAGCCGTCGCTCTTCACCCCGCAGGTGTGGTCCCACCCGGCGCTTACGGAGACGAAGGAACCCGCGGGCGGCGTGGCCTGGCCATACTCAACGCTGCCCCAGTAATTGTGATCGCTGCCCCAGCAGGCGACGGAGCCGTCGCTCCTCACTCCACAGGTGTGGTCCCCACCGGCGCTGACGGAGTCGAAGGAACCCACCGGCGGCGTGGAGTTGCCGCGAAAATCGCTGCCCCAGCAGGCGACGGAGCCGTCGCTCCTCAACCCGCAGGTGTGGTCCCCACCGGCGCTGACGGAGACGAAGGAACCCGCGGGCGGCGTAGCCTGGCCTTCCCCATCGTTGCCCCAGCAGGCGACGGAGCCGTCGCTCCTCAACCCGCAGGTGTGGTGATCCCCACCGCTGACAGCAACGAAGGAACCCACCGGCGGCGTGGCCTTGCGGAGAAAATTGTCGCCCCAGCAGGCGACGGAGCCGTCGCTCTTCACCCCGCAGGTGTGTACCAACCCGGCGCTGACGGAGGTGAAGGAACCCGCGGGCGGCGTGGCCTGGCCATCCCAGTTACCGCCCCAGCAGGCGACGGAGCCGTCGCTCCTCACCCCGCAGGTGTGTAGATTCCCGGCGCTGACGGAGACGAAGGGACTCGCGGGCGGCGTGGCTTGGCCACTCCCATCGCTGCCCCAGCAGGCGACGGAGCCGTCGCTCCTCAACCCGCAGGTGTGGTTCCCCCCGGCGCTGACGGAGACGAAGGGACTCGCGGGTGCCGGGGTCGGCGTGGGTGTCGGCGCAGGAGTTGGCGTGGAAGTCACCTCGACAGTCGGCGCAGTCGGCCCAGGAGTTGGCGTGGAAGTCACCTCATCCGTCTCGATCGAGGCCTGTAGGAGTCCGATCCCAGTCAGGTCGAAAGCAGCCCCTGACACGCCGTCTGAGAACTTCCAGGTCAGCCCAACTGCGTCCTCAGGCACGTCGACGTAATCCAAGGAGTAATAGGCCGTTCCGTCGGGAGAGATCTGCTCACCCGGTGCGCGGGATGCACCGAACAGTGAGCTGGATGCACTGGCTCGATCATACCGATAACCATCCTGGTCCTGAAGGCTCATCTGAGTGTCCCAATCCGGCATCGGTACCGGACTGCCCCCAGCATTCTGGAAGTCTACCTCCAGGGAAACTGTGCCCTCGTCCTCCATGTAAGCATCGGTGAGCTCGACCAGGTAGTCGCCGACGCGGACGCTCTCTCCAACGCCGAACGTGCCCACCAATGCCTCCGGCTCATCGAACCGATCGGCAGACGTACCTTCCATGCAGCCCGCAGACACCATCTGCCTGCGGACATCGTCGGGCAGATGGGCCTCTACCTCCTCCATGTCCGCCACGAGCGTCAGGCCGACCAAGATGCCTGTTCCGAAGTCAATCGTGTCATCCTCCGGCAGCAGGTCGACAATGTCTATGACGTTTTGGAGGACAGACAGCAGTTTGTTGTGCCACTCGGCGACCTCAGCGGGCGGGATTACCGCTTCGAATCCGGCCAGTAACTCCGCGAAACCACCGGAGAATTCCTTGTTGGTGGCATCCTCTTTGAGGTTATCATCACCACCAAGTACCTCGCACGCTGACAGATACTCCTCGAAGGACACCGTAGAAGCGGTTGGCTCCGGCGTGGGGGTGTTTGTCGGAGCCGACGTGGGTGTGCTTGTCGGAGCCGGCGTGGGGGTGTTTGTCGGAGCCATGGTGGGCGTAGGCGTAGGCACCGGCGTGGCTTCGGGCTGTGCTGTGACGGTGGGAGTGGGAACGGCCCCAGCCGACGGCGTGGGGCTTGGCTCATCGGAGCACCCGGCCAGCAGTATGGCAAGGAGTATAGCACTCGCTCCTAGCGTTCCCAGGGCAATGGACTTTGACATTATTTCTCTCCTCGGTGCAAGATGAAGCGCCACAGTTGCGTATACGCTAGCCTGCCGCATGACGCGCCGTAAGGTTCGTTTGTACCCCCAAGTCCGCGGGGTGGCCTTCCCGTTTTGGCGGTCTGCTGTCGAGTCTGGCCCAAATTCACGGCTACACGCGCTCCTCGCAATTGGTTCTCTGATAAACAATCTCAGATTCTCGGTCCGTCGATAATTACCAAATGCCCTATTTCAAGGGGGCATTGGCCCTATTCGTGGGGAGAGGAGAGGCAGGGCATATGCTCTGCCATGAGACAGCCAAAAGCGTTTTGAATCCCTGTCCGGCACGCGCGCCACAACCCTGGACGCGGCCCGATTCGGAGATAGTCATCCAGCGCCTCTCGCAGCTCTCCGATTGTTACCCCTGTCTCGGCACGCCTCCACAGGTACTATTGCTACAATCGACAGGGGCATATGCTTCTTTTGCACATGGCCCATGATGGTTAGATTGATTGGAGATGCGCCGGGTACGCCCGCCCACAACTATCAAAGCGCCTCATACATTCACGGCCGGGGATACGAGATGCCTCACGGGTTCCACAACGTCCGGGTACGGCAGCTGGTGAAGAGCGCAACCGCCGCCTTCCGGGTAAACGACTGGGCGCTCAACCGGATCGATCCGGACGGACTGAGGTTCGTGGCCATCATTCCTGTCAGGGCGCACTGGTTCATGATCGCCGTACTATTTTTTGAACTGGTCTATCGCCCCTATTTGTACTTCGGGGTTGCCAGGTATGCCCTCTATCCGCTGCTCCTTCTGGTGTTGACTGGGTTTATCGGGTACCTTCAATACCGTCTCCTGTCCAGCAGGCCGATTACATGGCACTGGCTTGTGGCTCTTTACGCGTTGGGCGTGGTCCTGATTTCAGCGGCGGTGGCGTTAAGCGACGGCTTCAGTCACTCCTTCCACCACCTGTTCTACTATCCCGCACTGGCCGGGTTGGCGGTGCTATTCAATTCCTTCAGGCTCAACATGGTCTGGGTGACGATGACATCCGTCGTCTACGTGGCGATCAGCCTGACCGTGGGAGATGGAATAGACACCGAGGCAAGGGACGAGAAGGCGCTCTTGGCCAGGATTGCGGTCATGTATGCGGTCGTTGGGGCGGTCAACCTGGCAACCAGGTTCGAGCGGATGAGATGGAGGCAGGCGGTGGAGCGCGAGCGGGCGCTTGAGCGTGAGCGAGTCGAGCTGTCCCAGTCCATTCACGACACGGCGGCCCAGTCCGCGTACATGGTTGGGTTGGGCATCGACACGGCGAAGGCGATTGCCGGAGACGCGAACCAGGAGCTGACCTCCACGCTCGAAGATGAGATACATCCGCGTGTCCCGCGATTCTTCCCTGGAGTTGAGGACGACATGCCCCTGATGAGGGCCGTCATAACGGCGACTGCCGATGTCGTGTCCAAGGAGGCGGAGACGCTGCTGTCGCGGGTTGTCGTCAGTTCAAGACCTTCCTCGTGATGCTTATCCAGTAGATCCCGGTCCGGTCGGTGCCCTCCGTCCCCACGGCGATGTAGTAACGGCCGGTGCTGGGCGCCTCCCAGTCTTCGACGAAGACCTTCTTTCCGGCGTCTCCCGCTGTAAAGGGCGGAGTAATAATGGACCGGCGAGGCGGGGGTGAGCGTTCGGGAGTGGCGCTGCAAAACTGGACCACCCGCCGCCTTCTATAGAGTTGGAGGCAACTCGATGGAAGGTGTGAAGGATGTACAAAGTGGAACTGTACGTTCGAGTGCGCCGGGCCTGCATGGTGGAAGGGATGAGCACGCGAGAGGCTGCCCGGGTGTTCGGGCTGCACCGGGACACGGTGCGCAAGATGCTGGAGTACTCGGTGCCACCCGGGTACCGTCGACAGTCACCGCCGCGTCGCCCCAAGCTGGACCCGTACCACGGGGTGATCGACCGGATACTGGAAGAGGACCGCAGTCTTCCGAGGAAGCAGCGCCACACTGCGAAGCGGATCTATGACCGTCTGAGAGCGGAGCACGGGTTCGGTGGCAGGTACACGATAGTCAAGGACTACGTGCGCGAGCGACGGCGCCGGACACGCGAGATGTACGTTCCGCTCTCCCATCCTCCTGGTGATGCCCAGTGCGACTTCGGCCAGGCCAAGGCGGTCATCGGAGGAGTGGAGCAGACCATCCACTACTTCGTGCTGGACCTTCCCCACAGCGACGCGTGCTTCGTCAAGGCCTACCCCGCAGAGACGACCGAGGCGTTCTGCGACGGTCACGTCTCGGCGTTCTCGTTCCTGGGCGGCGTGCCCCGGAGCATCTTGTACGACAACACGAGACTGGCGGTGGCCAGGATCCTGGGAGACGGCCGGCGCCAGCGTACTCGTGTGTTCTCGGAGCTGGTGTCGCACTACCTGTTCGAGGATTGCGATGATGAATACCGGGCCACCTCGGCCCGGGTCTGACCCCTTCGAGGACTGGCACCATGCCTTCAACCGGATCTGTCGACTCGAGTCGAGGTGGCCCGGAAGTGCCTTTGGCACGGCGAGCAGTGACTTTATAGGAGCCTGGCTTTAAGTCCCATCGCAGTCCTGTCCGCTCACCCAGCCAGAGCGCTATCCCAGAGGAGGTGGTAGAGATGACAGGAGTCGTAGATCAAGAAGGCGGTCGTTCTATTCGGGTAGTCGTCGGAGTGGATACTCACCAAGACAAGCATGTGGCAGTGGCCATTGACCGCCAGGGTGTACGGCTGGGGGAGCTTCACGCACCGGCGACTATGCATGGCTATCAGGATCTCGAACGGTGGTCACGGAGTCTGGGAGAGATTCACGCCTTTGGGATTGAGGGTACGGGTTCCTACGGGGCCGGAGTGGCTCGCTACCTGACCCGTAGGGGACATACCGTTGTGGAAGTGAATAGGCCCGACCGGTCAACCCGCTACAGGAAAGGGAAGAGCGACCCCACCGATGCGGAGATGGCAGCTCGATCAGTATTGGCGGGAGTGGCCGAAGCCACACCCAAGTCGGGGGAGGGAGAGGTGGAGATGATTCGCATGCTCAAGAGCGCCAAAGACTCGGCCGTCAAGGCTCGCACCCAGGCCTTCAATCAGATGAAGGCCCTGATTGTCACAGCCCCGGCTGAGCTTCGCGAGACCCTCGTTGGACTCACCGCCGGTGCTCTGATCAACCTGTGCAAGAGCTTCCGGCCTGGTCGTCTGGACGATCCCACGGCGGCGGGCAAGTACACCCTGCGCTCCCTTGCCCGCCGCTACCGTCAACTCAGCAAGGAGATACATGACCTGGAGGGGGAGCTGGAACGACTCACCCGTACCATATCCCCAGCCCTGGTAGACAGCTACGGCATAGGACCCGACACGGCAGCCACTCTACTGGTGGCTGCAGGGAGCAACCCTGAGCGCCTCCACTCCGAGGCTTCTTTCGCCTCCCTGTGCGGCGTCAATCCCATACCTGCTTCCTCAGGCAAGACCAATCGGCATCGGCTCAATCGCGGCGGTCATCGTCAGGCCAACGCTGCTCTCCATCGCATCGTTGTGGTCAGACTTCGGTATGACCCGCGGACCCAGTCCTACATGCGACGCCGCACCAGGGAGGGGATGAGCAAGGCGGAGATCATCCGTTGCCTCAAACGCTACGTAGCTCGCGAAGTCTTCTCTGCCCTACGGACCTCGGCCCAAACAGTTCAAGCCACGACTTGACTTCTATAGGAGCATCCGGTTCGGCCGTCCCGGCAAGGGTAACGACAAGGGCAAGGTCGAGGGGCTGGTGGGATATGCTCGCCGGAACTTCCTGGTGCCTGTGCCGTCGTTCCCGAGCTTCGATGCGCTCAACGCCTACCTCGAGGAGAGGTGCCTGGAACGGATGGGGAGACAGCTGCGTGGGCACAGGGAGACGATAGGCCAGCGGATGGAGCGTGACCTGGAAGCCCTGCTGGCGTTCCCCGCCGTGCCATACGACGCCAGCGACAAGCACGTGAGCCGTGTCAGCTCCCTGTCCCTGGTGCGGTACCGGACCAACGACTACTCGGTGCCCGTGGCCTACGGTCACAGGGAGGTGGTGGTCCGGGGCTATGTGGGTGACGTGGTGATCAGCTGCGGGGCAGAGGTCATAGCCCGGCATCCGCGATCCTACGAACGCGACGACTTCGTCTTCGACCCTGTCCACTACCTGCCGCTGCTGGAGCGCAAGACGGGAGCGCTGGACCAGGCTGCTCCTTTGGCCGGGTGGGAGTTGCCGGAGGAGTTCGGCATGCTGCGCAGACTGCTGGAGTCGAGGATGGGCAGGCGAGGCAAGCGGGAGTTCGTACAGGTGCTGCGGTTGGTGGAGAGCTTCCGCAAGGAGGAGGTGTACGAGGCCGTGCGTGATGCCCTCAGGCTCGGCGCCATAAGCTTCGACGCCATCAAACACCTGGTGCTGTGCAGGATAGAGGGCCGTCCCCAGAGACTCGACCTGGAGCTGTACCCCTACCTGCCCAGGGTCACCGTGACGAAGACAGCAGCCAGCGACTACATGGCGCTCATGTCGGGGATCGGGCGGTGAGCGAGAGGTCTACGGTGCTGTTGGAGCACCACCTCAAGGAGCTGAAGCTGCCGACGTTCCTGAGGGAGTACTGCAAGGTAGCCGGCCAGTGTGCCGCCGAGGGCGTCGACCATCCGGGCTACCTGCTGAGGCTCTCTGAGCTTGAGCTGATAGACCGCCATCATCGGATGGTTGACCGCAGGATCAAGGCGGCACGCTTCCCCGCCACCAAGAGCCTCGACACCTTCGACTTCCTGGCCATGCCGTCGGTGAACAAGCACCTGGCCATGCAGCTGGCGCGCTGCGAGTACGTAGACCGGCGGGAGAACGTCATCGCCATCGGCAACAGCGGCACCGGCAAGACCCATGTGGCCCTCGGTCTGGGGCTCGCCGCCTGCCAGAGGGGACTGTCGGTCGGCTTCACCACGGCCGCCTCGCTGGTCCACGAGCTGATCGAGGCCAGGGACGAGCGGCGACTGCTCAACCTCCAGAAGAAGCTGGCCCGACTCAAGCTGCTCATCGTCGACGAGCTTGGCTTCGTACCACTTTCCAAGACCGGCGCGGAGCTCCTCTTCGAGGTCTTCAGCCAGAGATACGAGAGGGGGTCGGTCCTGGTCACCACCAACCTGCCCTTCGATGAGTGGACCGAGGTCTTCGGCTCGGAGAGACTGACCGGCGCCCTGCTGGACCGCCTCACTCACAGAGTTCACATCCTGGAAATGAACGGCGAGAGCTACCGCCTCAAGCAGAGCCGGCAGGCCGTCACCACGCGCTCAGCCGGCGATTCCCCTGACGCATAGGCTCCACCAACCTCGCTGCGACTAAGGGCTCCCGACGACACCCGTCGTAGGCGGACATTTTCGCTGAACATCGCCGCTCAAGTGGTACACTTTTGCTCCGCCACACGGCCTGATTTCTCTCCGCCCTTGACACTCTTCCAACTCTTCCCACGGGATCAGTCCATCCATGCGCTCAAGGAACTTCTCCCTGCGAGTCTTTCGCTTCTTGCTCTCGTAGTCCAAGTCCGCAAACGTCGGCTGGTTCATTGCCTCGCCTCCCACGTCTTCAGGCCTTGGCCCTATGTTACTATCCCGCAAACCACCGGGACTTATTCAGAGCATCCTTAGTGCAAATGTGATGAATTCTAGACGTTGCCAAGTGCCATTTTTCTACTTCAGCCATGTGGTTCCTCCGGCAACCGAGGCCGCCCGCGTTGTCGTCAAGCCAGCCGCTCAGCCTCTTCGTGCCGGTCGGGGCCTCGTCGGATGTGGTCAGGCGGCGGGTCAGGGAATTGCGGTAGGTTCCGATCCCTGCCCCTCCCCCTTCGCCATGCGGTAGCCGACGCGGGGCTCCGTGAAGACGTACGTTGGGTTGTCGGCGTCGTCGCGCAGCTTGCGGCGGAGTCTCTTCACCACGTTGCGGACCAGCCAGGGTTCGCCGGTCCTTTCCGGCCCCCAGACCGCTTGCAGCAGCTGGTCGTGGGTCAACACCCGTCCGGCAGCCGCCGAGAGCCGGTAGAGCAACTCGTACTCGGTCGCGGTCACCTGCACCGGACGCCCGGCCAGCGTCACCCGGCGTTCTGCGTAGTCGATGCTCAGGTCTCCCAGCGAGTAGGGTCCGGGCGGACCGGCCCATTCCGGCGAGGCCCGCTTGCGCAGGGCCGCCCTGATTCTCGCCGCCAGCTCCGTGGGCGAGAAGGGCTTGACCACGTAATCGGCGGCCCCCATGTCGAAGGCCCTGGCCACAACCTCCTCCTGGCCGTACACCGACAGGAAGATGACCGGCACGTCCGCCGTCGCCAGGATGTCCTTCATCAGGTCGATCCCGTCGATCCCCGGCAGCATCAGGTCCAACAGGACCAGGGCGGGCTTCTCCTCCTCCATCAGGCGCGGCACGTCCTGCGGGTCGCCGGTGACGATGGGCGAGTAGCCCGCCTTCGATAGGGCGTCGCGCACGTACCGGAGCGCCTGCGGGTCGTCGTCCACCGCGAGTATGCGCGCCTGCTCCCGCGACCCCCGGCGGGAGCGGACGGAGGGCGGAGCGGGTGTGCCCGCGCCTCCGGTCCCTTCCACCTCCGCCACCGGAATCGTGAAGGTGAACCGCGCGCCCAGGCCCGGCCCGTCGCTCTCGGCCCAGATGCGGCCCCCGTGCGCTTCCACGATCCCCTTGCAAATGGCCAGGCCCAGCCCCGACCCCGCAACGCCGCTCCCCCGGTCCCCGCCGTCGATGCGGGAGAACTTCCTGAACAGGTGCGGCAGGAGGTCCGCCGACAAACCCCTGCCCTCGTCGGCGACGGAGAACGCGACGTGGACGCCCTCCTGCACCGCCGTCACGCGGATGGGGGACCCTTGGGAGTGCCTGGCCGCGTTGGACAGCAGGTTGCCCAGCACCTGGACGATGCGGCGCCTGTCAGCCATGACCGGGGGCAGGTCCGGCGGCAGGTCGATGCGTAGGTTGCTCCCCTCTCCGCCGCTCAGGAACGCGCTCTTGGCCTCGTCCACCAGGCTCGCCGCGTCCGAGGGTTCCGGGTTCACCGGCAGCGTGCCCGTCTCGATGCGGGCCACGTCCAGCAGGCCCCCGATGAGGTCGTGCATCCGGTCCGCCTGCGAGTCGATGATCCGGAAGAACTGGACGGCCTCGGCGGGGTCCAGGGAGGACGGCGCCCCCAGCACGGTGGCTGCGGAGCCCTTGATGGAGGAGAGCGGCATCCTCAGCTCGTGACTCACCATAGCCAGGAACTCGGCCCGCAGCCGCTCCAGCTCCTCCAGCGCCGTCATGTCCTGTAGGGTGACGACGAAGGACTCGACCTCGCCGTCCTCCGAGCGGATGGGCGTGGCGTTCACCAGCGCGGTGACGCTCCGGCCGTCGGGGGTCCGCATGACGATCTCCTCGGCCCGCACCGTCTCCCCGGCGCTCAGCAGCTGCGCAAAGGGAAACTCGACCAGGGAGACCTCCCGACCGTCGGCGCGCCGGACGGTCAGCGTTTCCAGGACCTGCTCCGGGGGGCTGTCCGGCGTCCGCAGGCTCTGGATGATTCGCACCGCCTCCCGGTTGAAGGACACCGGCGCTCCCGTCCTGGCGTCGAAGACCGCGACGCCCACGGGCGAGGTGTCGATCAGGGTTTCCAGCCCGGCCCTGGCCCGCTGCTCTTCCCGGTGCCGGCGGGCGTTGGCGATGACCAGCGCCGCCTGGGACGCGAACATGACCAGCGTCTCCTCGTCTTCGGGGGTGAACTCCCGGCCCCCCTCCTTCTCCGCGACGTAGAGGTGTCCGGCGAGCTCGTCCCGGTGAATGACCGGCGCTGCCATGAAGGGCACGACGGGTCCCACCGCCAGCGGCGGGCGGAACTCGGGCAGGCCCAGCGACCTGACGTGGCCGAGCAGGTCCCGGAGACGGAGCGGTTCCCGGGCGCTGCCCAGGTACTCGAAGAGCCGCATCCCGTCGGGCAGGTCCCGGAGACGGAGCGGTTCCCGGGCGCTGCCCAGGTACTCGAAGAGCCGCATCCCGTCGGGCAGCTCCCAGAGCAGCCGGGCCTCCTCGGCGGTCATCCCGGAGGAGAGGAAGTCCGCTATCCGTCCCGAATCGTCCAGGAGGGTGATGACGCCGTAGCGGGCTTCGGTCAGCGAACGGGCGGAGTCCAGAACGCCTTGCAGCACCGTGTCGAAGTCGAGGCTCTCGTTGATGCGCAGGCTGGCCGCGCTCAGCCGGGACAGCCGGTCCCGCAGCTCCGCTATCTCCCGCTCCCGCTCTTCGGACTGGTTCATCTTCCCGCCCTGACTGGCCTGCCGGCGATGGAGTTGGGGCCTGATTCGAGACGCGCCCGGCCCTGCTGGTCGTATCGTATCACTTGCGGTCGAATTGCCACAATACTGATACAGAAAAGGGCTTGAATGATACGTGCATGATATATGGGCCGTCTATACTTAGATGGCTTGCCAATCCAATTGGACGGAGAGATTCATTTGGCATTCATCAGGTCGATAGATGCGCTGGATACGGCACTGGGAGCGCCATGACGAAAGCGATGAGAGCATGGTAACCGGTCAGAGGGGATGCCACCGGTCGGCAGCGTCGCCGATGGGCCGCTTGGCCTTGAGCGGGGCCGCGTCCGGGTCCTCCGCCGGCGTTCGCCCCGCCGCCTCTGACCAGCCGCACAGCGCGGGAACGCACGTCCCCCCCCCCCCGATTTTCCCTCTCACCTAGTCTCACACCTCCTCCAGTTCCACAGCCGCTTCAGGTTCGTCTCTCACCGCCGGTCGCCAGCGGGCATTCGTGCGTCCGGCGATTGGCCCGTCTGCGCCCAGCTTCCTCTGTCAAAACGCTCCGCTCAGGAGTAGTGGCATGAGGAAGACCGCAAGCTACACCCTGCCAGCCGTCGACGAGGGCAAGGCCGCCAAGGCGCGGGTGAGCTTCACCCACGACGGGGTGAATGCCTTCACGGTGGACGCGGGAAGCGTGGTGGGGGCGCGGCGGATGGACAGGGACAGCGACACCCCCAACATCCACTGGGAGATCACGGTGAGGCCGGACCGCGACGGCGAGGTAGTCATCACCCTGCCGGTCACCGCCGACTGTGCCGACGATGGCGCCATCTGCACGGAGGACGGCAGGATGCTGTCCAACGAGCTCGCGTTGACCGTCTCCGGTGCGGGCCGATAGGGACACAACAAAGAAGCAAGCGTATGAGGTGCACCTGATAATGTATAGTCTGGCGAAGCAGATAAACCACCGACCGATACCGAAGCTGATCGCGGTTGGCCTGGCGGCGGCGGCCACGCTGGCCGTCCTGCTGTTCCTGGCCTGGCCGGTCGCCGCGCAGGGGCAACTGTCCCTGTCCGACTTTGACCGGGAGGGCCTGGAAGTTGAGGCCCTGGCGCTGTTTATCGCTGGGGACGCCGGCGACGAGCCGGCCCTGTACAACGTCAGTCCCCGATGGGACGCTTCCGGCGAGCTGCTGGAGGGAGAACTCGGCATCGGTCCAGATGACGAGCCGGTGCAGCGCGTCATGGCGCTGTCCGATGGCGCTACGCTACGGTTCAACGACGCCGGCCCCCTTTCCCTGAAGGACTACTTCGGCGCGAACGGCGACGGCAGCGACCTGACCGTATGGTTGCAGACCGCCGGTGGGAGCGTGAGCTTTCCGGCCAGTGGCTTCGGCTCCGCCGGGGGCAACTACGTCAATTTTGATGTTCCATCGGACGCGGCTGCCTACCTCTCGGGCATCGGCGCCGGGGACCGCTTCATTCTGGCCCTGACCCGGCCAGAACCCACGCCGACCCCGACGCTCACGCCCGAGCCTACATCCACGCCAACCCCCACGCCGACCCCGACGCTCACGCCCGAGCCTACATCCACGCCAACCCCCACGCCGACCCCGACGCTCACGCCCGAGCCTACATCCACGCCAACCCCCACGCCGACCCCGACGCTCACGCCCGAGCCTACATCCACGCCGACCCCCACGCCGACCCCGACGCCCGTCGTGGAACCACCGGCCCAGCCGGCAGGACTGGCCATCGGCAGCTATACCCATGAGTCGGTGGAGCTGCGCTGGGACGATCCCGGCGACGACTCCATTACCGGCTACCAGATACTGCGCCGGGTGCGCGGCGACGGTCCGGGCTTCGCTCCCATCGCGGACGACACCGGCAGCGCAGCCACGACCTACGAGGACGCCTCCGTAACCCCTGAGGCCCGCTACACCTACCGGGTGAAGGCCCGCAACTCGGCTGGCCTCAGCCCGCAGTCCAGCTACGCCAACGTGGACGTACCGGCCGCGCCGGAGCCGGCTCAGCAGGTCCAGCAGTTGGGCTTGTATGCCTCTGTTCTGCAAGTTGTCAATGCCGATGGAACCATCGTTGAACAGTCCATCGAACTGTTCTGGGAAGACCCCGAAGACGACGCCATTACGGGCTACCGGATACTGCGTAAGATCGTCGCCGACGGGACGGGCTTCGCCGTCATTGAGGAGGACACCGGCACGACGCGCCGCAGCTTCAACGATGCGACAGCAGAACCGGAGACGCTCTACGCGTACCGGGTGCTGGCCATCATGCCGGATGATGTCAGTGCGCTCTTCAACGACATCGAATTGGAAACCTACGCGGAGCCGACGCCCACTCCGACGCCGACGCCGACGCCCGAACCTCTTGTCCCAATGCCACAGATGCGCGCAACCGACAGCGGGCCTTTCTCGCACGACTCGTCAAAGGACTTCGATTCGCTGCATACCGATAACAATGACCCCATAGGCATTTGGGGCAACTCCCGCACCCTGTACATCACGGACGGCGTTAGTCCTACTGCTGTTTTCGCCTACAACCGGAGTGACAAGGCGTACAACTCCAGCAGGTCGTTTAACCTGCACACCGACAACAGTAGTCCCTCTGGCATCTGGTCAGACGGGAGGACGATGTGGGTGACGGATTATGTTGACAAGATTCTCTATGCCTACCGGCTGAGCAACGGCGCGCGGGATTCCGGCAAAGACCTTGCGCTCGACACTGACCACATCCAGCCCATAGGTATTTGGGGGAACCGAGATACGATATGGGTCACGGTGAACGATACCAATGGGCCGGGCCAAATATGGGCCTACAACCGGAGCACGAAACTCCGCGATAGTGATAAGGACATTGCCACCGAGAGTAACGCCGAAGGCATCTGGTCGGATGGAACTACGCTGTGGGCGTTACTCAAAGCAAACGATAAAATCTCCGCTTATGATTTAGCAACCGGCGTTTGGGAAGAGGACCTGGACTTCACCACCCTGGCTACCGCCGGGAACCTTGATGTATTCGGCCTCTGGTCCGATGGCGAGACGATGTGGGTGGGGGACACCTTCGACGCTCACATTTACGCCTACCGGATGCCTACGGGCTACCAGGCCCGGCTTGAAGACTTGGCGGTGTATCCCTACAACATTGTCGGCGGCACGAATGACCTGGGAGATTTCCACTGGACGACCGAAGAGTACGTTCTGAACGTCACCGGGGAGAAAGCCGAGGTCACGCTGGATTGGACGCCCAAAGACCCCAACGCCCGGGTCAGGGCCAGCCGCTCCGACACCGACCGTGGCCGCGTCGGCCACCAGATGGCACTGAGGTACGGAAGCAACGAGATTACCTTCAGGGTCACCGCGCCCGGCAACATACGGAAGACCTACACGCTAACGGTGAACCGGGCCTCGGACGCGGCTATGGGGTGGAACCCGGTGCTGGAAGATGGTGCGCCAACGGACGGCTACGCCGACACCTGCGCGACGGCTGACACGAAGTGGCGGGTCAACGGCAACAGGATTGAAGCCTACAGCCGGTCCACCGACGAGCGGGACTCCGTGCGGGACTTCACGGCCACCGCCCGGGCCGCCGGGAACCGGGACGTGGAGGGCATCGCGTGCGATGTCCATACGATGTGGGTGCAGGACGGGGATGACCTGAAGGTCTATGCGTACAATATGCCCGCCTACGCCAACGCGCCCCAGAGAGTGACGGCGACCTCGATCACCACCAACCGGGTGTCGCTGAGATGGAACGCTCCAAATCTCGCCTACGGTGAAGTGACCGGCTACGAGGTCTGGCGGTACGACAGCGCTTGGTCCGCCTGGCAGACGATCGGGAAGCTGGCCTCACGCAGCGCTGCGTCCGAATACGGCAACTCGGACTACGACCCGGACCTGAGTATCCCCGCATCCCGGGTGCGTCAGTTCGAATACGGCGACCACGACGGCGACGGCGTCGATGCGTGGCTGCATGACCATGACGGCGACGACAGCAACAATAATGGCTGTAAGGACAGCGTCAATAATGACGTCTGTGCACTCGCCCAGTCCGATCCCTACCCGATCCCCGCCGTTGGCGAGCTGTCGACGCCCCGGGTGTACGTTTGGCCGACGCCATACGAATGGCTCTACGACCACGACAATAACCGCAATACCCCCCTGCGCGTAGTCCCGGCGGGCACAGACCTCTCCTCCGGCCGGTACTACATGCACGACCACGACGACGATAGAAACACGGACATGAAGCTGGTCGCCGTCTACCCTCACCACCTCTATACGGACACCACCCGGATGGCCGGCGGAGTCGAGTACGTGTACCTGGTCTATGCGCGCTATCAGTACGGCCGCAGCGAAGGAGCCGACGCCTACGTCATCGCGGCGAGTAATACGATCAGCCGGCCGTCGGCGCCGGAAAACCTGACCAAGACGGTGACCAGCAATAGCGTGACTCTGAGATGGGAGGCTCCCGCTGACCGGACGGCGACCGGCTACCGCATCGAGCGTTACACCTTAGGTGAGTACACCGACGACGGCTCGAACAAACGCGTCGTGCTGGCAGAGCGCCGCAGCGGACGCAGCTACACCGACCGCACCGTTGACCCCGCCAAGGGCTATGTATGGATTGTCTATTCGGTGAACCGGCACGGCATACTGAGCGACGAGGAACGGTCCGTCAGCGTCTATATCGGCTTCTTCCCAGACCCGGAGTAACCGAACCCTGTCCAATGGAGGCCGCCTGCAGCCGTTCCCGGCGGCGCGCGGGTCCTGTGCCGGGAAAGCGGGGCAGCCCCCCGGGTGGTCGGGACCGACGCGGCCCGGAGCACGGACTGGCAGAATACTCTCATCGCCGGCATCGAGGCGGGCGAGCGCTTCATCCTGTCCCTGACCCGTCCGTCAGCGCCGGACGACTAGCGGTCTCCGGCCTCGCCCCGGAGCGGATGCGCCGCAGGCTCTGCGGGACTGGCTGACCTGGGGGAAGAGCCGCGCAGCCGTCCCCTGGAAGGACCGACGAGACATGCCGAGACAGCGCATCCACCACAGGAGAAGAACCTACACCGGCGACCCGGAGGACGTGCCCCGCCTCATGGAACAGGAGAAGCCGCATCTTGTGCTGCTCGACCTGGTGCTGCCGGGGAGCGACGGGATCGAGCTGATGAACCGCATCCTGAAGACGGCGGACGTGCCGGTCATCTTCGTGTCGGTGTACGGCCAGGACGACGTTATCGTCAGGGCCTTCGATATGGGGGCGGCCGATTACGTGGTCAAGCCCTTCTCGCCGACGGAGCTTGCGGCGAGGATCAGGGCGGCGCTGCGCAGGCGGGCCGCGCCGCATCTGGCCGAGCCGTCCGAACCCTACTCGCTGAGAGACCTGACCATGGACTACGCCGGACACCGGGTGGCGGTGGCAGGGCGTCCGGTGCATCTGACGCCCACCGAGTACGAGTTGCTCTTCGAGCTTTCGGTCCACGCCGGGCGGGTGTTGACCCAAGACCAGCTGTTGCAACGGGTCTGGGGTCTGGAAAGGAACGGCGAACTCTGGCTGGTTCGCGAAGTGGTGAAGAGGCTCCGACGCAAGCTGGGCGACGATGCCGACAACCCCACTTACATCTTCACCGAGCCTCGCGTCGGCTACCGCATGCCGAAGGGTGAGAGTCCGGCATGGGAGACGCCTTGACCGCGCCGCCGTGCGTCCCACCGCATCCGTTGCCGCCGGGACTGCCATGTCGGTTCATGGTGGATGATCTGATCACAGGGACGGACCCCGGCGCAGGCTCTCGATCCCGTCCAGCTTGGATGGGCCGGGGCGCCGTAGAGCGGTAAACTCCCAATGAGGTACAGCGCTAGTCAAGGTCCGACGTACAGACAGGTGCAGACCTGCGCTGCTCGAGCACTGGGTGTCCGACCGTCTTCGGTCAAGACCTGCTGGATAGCGGAGGTGAAGCGAGAGTATGGGCTGACGCAACGACGGGCTCCGAATGCCAGCCAAGGCTGGGGCGCCCCTCCGTGTCCGCCTCGCTACCGTGACGCGATCAGACGGTGCATACTGGAAAATCTTTGAGAAATGGGGGCAGGATGGCGCCGGGTATTCAGACTTAGCGATGCACGCGGGCGGGCTGGGGCCCGGTCACGTGCATCCCGCGACTGCAGAGGACTCCAGGTGAATGGATATGAAGCCTTCCAGCGGGGAGAAGTGGCCGCCTGAGGTCCGTGTGCCTCATCGGAGACGGCCTGTGAGGCGGGGTTGGGACTTCGCTCTTGGAGTGGGGGTTGCCATTCTGCTGGTTGTCGTGATAGGGACGCTGCTGTACGCGGTCGAGGGTACGTGGCCTCGTTAGATACTAGATTGTCGGACATGATAAGAATCAGATTCCTCCTTTAGTGGACTTTGGAGAAGAAAATGATGGAAGAGCGTGATTGATTGTGGGCCGGCTGGCGGCACCCCCTGCCGAAGACGTCTAACGGCCCGGCGGGAAGTCGGGCGGTAGCCACACCGGCAGGCCAGCGATCGAGTCGCGCGCGGCCTGCGACGTTGGCACTCCCCACGCCTCGAAGAACGGACCGAGATTGCGGCCCACTTGCCGCGAGAAGCGCACCAGCCACTGGTCTCGCTTCTCGTCGTCGCTCTTCGGGCGCTCAGCGTCGAGCAGAGCGCGGTATGTGGCGAACACCTGCCGGTAGGCGTCCCAGCCGAACGCCTGCTGCATCTGTTCGTACATGACTAGGGCCAGGAACGGCTCACTCTTCCATTGTTTGAAGTCCGGGTCATCAAAGTCGTAGCTCGCCATCTGCTCGGCGCGGAACGCGGCTGAGCCTCGCTCGTTCTCGGCCACCGGGATCCCACACAAGAACTCGTAGACGTAGAGCGTGAACAGGTTGACGGTCACCTCGACCGTGCCATCAAACGTCCAGTCGTCGACCTGGTGGTTGTGGCCCACCTCGTGGAAGAAGCCCCAGCTGCACTCCGAGCGCAGGTGCCCGGTGTTCACCAGGTTCGCCTGCTGGTCCAGCTGGGCCATCAGGGGATAGCCAGCGTGCATGTACTCCACCGAGATTTGCCGGTCGACGACGAATCGCTCCGGGCTTGAGCGTGCGTGTGAGGGCCAAGCGGCCAGTTCAGCGCTCAGGTCGAGCACGCGGTCCCACGTCTCAGCAACGGCGGTCGGGTCGTCGAGGCCGCGCACCTCGCGGGAGTCCGTAGTGACGATCATGTTCCGCCCGGCGATCTCCGCCCAAGGAGCGGGCGCATGGCGAATCTCGTCACGCCAGGTGGCAGGGTCCGTCTCACCCAATACGAAGAGGGGTGCCGCCACAGCCCCCTCGATCTCGACGGAGATGCTCCCTAGGCCAGCATCGGCTGGGACCTCGATGTATATCAGGCCTCCAAAAGCATTCGCGACGAGGGTCTTGGTCGCGGAGACGGGGAAGCGGCGGCTGATTTCGGGCATGCGGGTCCACTCGGACCGGTGCCAGATACGGTCACTGTGCGCGCCCACTCGCACGTGGAAGCCGCCGACCGCGGCCACCTCGGCGGGCACCGTGACCGTGACTAGCTCGCCAGGCCTGGCATATAGACCGGTGGAGTGCCAACGAGGTACCGCGGTGTCAATGGTGAGACTGCGTGTGATGCGTGGGGCGTCGGTGGGGACGCGCCCGGGGAAGTCCCCAGCCGCCGGATGCGCGCGCAGAGAGTCTAGCGGAGTGCGGCTCTGTTCAAGCACGAAGAGCACGGCGGCCAGTCGGGGTACCACATCCGCATTGCCCACCGGTTGCTCGGCCGAGGGCCAGCGGCGGTTCCGTTCGTCGCTCCCGACCACCGCATGCAGGCGCGGCGCAAGCAGCGTGTCGTCCACAGGTAGGCAGCTAGAGGTGAACACGAGGCTGTCCAGTGCCTGGTTGATCTCCGAATCAGTCAGCGTGCGCCTGCCCGCCACGTGCGCCTCGACAGTATCGAGAGCCGTGCCGGTATGCGTCAGCTCAGGGGACGGTCCATCGATCGCGTAGCCTCCCGGTGACGTGCGCGCAAGCCACGCGTCGGCCCATCGGATGCCGACGGGCGTGAGCAGTCGGTTGCCCACGTAGTCGTTGGTGAGGTCTAGATTTGGGTGCAGTTGCGCCCAGCCCCAACCGGTAACGGCCGTCACCAAGCCGCCGCCATCGCGCACAAACGCAGACAGCGCTTCGATCTCCGGCATGCTCTGATTCCACATTACCACGGCCACGACATCCACGGTCCCCAGCGAATTGGGCGTCAGCGAGGCTTCCACGACATCGTGCCCGCCCTTCTTGAGCCACGTGTGCAGTTCGCCGGCGCCCACGACGCCGATGCGAGGACCGGGCGGCTCTCCACCAGCAGCCCAGTGCAGCGCGTTCACAATCAGGCGCCCCGTATCGAGCGACTCGAGCGTCGCGCGAGCGAAGTAGCCGTCGTGACCCAAAGCGACAATGCGGCCTGCCTGCCAACGGCCCGCAGCCACTACCGGAGCGTGCATGATGCTGCTCACCGGAATGGCCCTAGAGCCAAAGCCTCTGATGCGACCGACGATCACCGGGAAGGCCTCAGAGCCGTACACGCACAGGGGACCGGGCACGCCCGGCGCGCCGATCTCGGCCACGCCGTCGAGCAGGGCGTCAAGGTCATCCTCAATCTCTTCCGCTCCTACGGGTCCCAGCGTGGGCATGGGCACTTGGGTTGGCGTTGGCGCGGGCTCTTGGGTTGGTGTAGCCGTCGGCGTGCTGGCTGGCGTGGGCGTGGGCGCGAGCACTTGGGTTGGCGTTGGCGTGGGTACTGGTGTGGGAGTGTACGTTGGCACGGGTGTCGGCGTGTCAGTGGGCATAGTCGCAGGGGCTTGAATAGGCTGCGCAGACCTCTCAGATTGAGGCTCATCGCCACATGCTGCCACAGACGCAGTGACAAGCGCCGCTAACAGGCCGACTAACATGGCCCGGTGAATGCCCATCCGCAGACCGCAGAGTACAAGGAACGTGAGAAGCAAACTAGGAGGTCCCCGGCACTTGAGACTCCTCACCTAAGCCCACAGCACATGCGGTGGATGGGCCTGAGTAGACTTATAGTCTATGGACGGATAGTCTATGTGTTGGTAGCGTCCTAGTCAAGTGGACGCTTATCAGGCGGCGTTTGGCCGACATATACGCTACATGCGGACGCAACGTGGTTCCACTCAAGAAGAGGTGGCTCATCGCGCCGGTGTTCATGTGACCTACCTCTCCAGTGTGGAGAGAGGCCTTCGAAATCCGTCGCTTAAGAGTATCCGTGCCATTGCCAGAGCCATGGACGTCAACACTGCTGACCTCTTCTCATTCGAGTTGGAATGCAACTCCAAAAGGTGAGCCTCCTAGCCAGAGCTGCTCATGAGGACCGTCCGTTCTTGGACTGGCTGTCCGCCTTGGAGCGAGCAAGGTTGCTGTCAGAGGGCTGCGTGATAGCGTGAGACGCCACCGATACTCTCTCGGACCTACGCCTCTAACCTGAGCCTCAGTTCGAAGGTTCTTGATTTCGTCCAGTTTGGTACACGACCTTGTACTCGAACCCGTGGTCGGCACGAAGATTGGCTATCGTGTCTAGGGCCAGGAGACGGCCACTCTGTCACAGAGGGCCTCCGCCTCCTCCATGTAGTGGGTCGTCAGCAGCACAGTGGAGCCTCTGCGGCGATAGCCTCGCAGCAGCTCCCATAGCTCGTGCCGAGATTCTGGGTCTAGGCAGGCGCTCGGTTCGTCCAAGACCATCAGGGGCGGGTTGGCGAGCGCCGCGATGCCCACGAGTCTCACGGCTGACGCCGCGGCGGGACTGTCCGCGCGGCTCTCTTAAGCCCTGACCATCTCCTCGAGAGGTGCGCGGTGTCCACAAGGTCAGGGATGATCACGTACTCGGCGGTTCCGGACACTTACTTCACAGTGGTCTGGGGCGAAGCCGTGGTGCTGAGGCCAGTCGGCGCGGGAGCAACCGGACACGCGTCGGTCGTCTTCGACACGCTGGATGAAGGGTTGCCATATGTGTACGAGTATGGGCTGCCGTCGCCACGGGCGCGGACCCGGAAGTAGTAGCTCGTGTTGCAGTCCAATCCGTCCACCGTATCGGTGGTGCCCGAGTACACGTAGCCAGCGTGGAGCCAACTGCTGGAACTGCTCCTCCGGTACTCGACCTTGTAGGCCCCAGCGTCGGTTACCGCATTGGGAATTATATACCTATGTACACTTTGAGCGGCCCCGCATCACCAAGCGGGATTGAAGTAGATGGCAACCGCGACGACTAAAAGCGTGACCAATAGGATCCCGATCAATTGCCCTATGTCCGAGTTGCGCTTCAATCCGAGTCTCCGTCGCCGCCGAGCAAGGTCGCAGCGAAGGTCACACCGGTCAGCACACCGAGCACCCCCGTGACGTTCAGCCCACTTTCTGCGAGCTCCGTTGAGCCGATGTAGAGAAAGGTGGTTGAGGCAAAAATCGTCATGGCCCGTTGGAGTAGGCGGTCCGTCATGGTGACCTCCGGGCGGCGTAGTGTAAGCGCCGAGGGGACTCCTCATCCACTGGCCTCTTGTTGCGCCATCAGAAGGGGCGTTGCACCTGTCACGTAGGCGTCAAAGACCGCCTTTTCATCCGCCGCCACAGTGTCCGGCCCTTGAAGCGTCAACGCTTCCTCGCCGGTACACGCCAAGGTCAAACCGAGCATCAACACCGCCATCAAACCTAAAGCAACCTTCTTCATTTTGACTTCCTATGGTCTTCCATCTATCTGGTCAATCCAACGCCGAACGGAGCGCGACCAGGAACAGCACCACCACCGCGACGAACGTCAGCACCACGCCCGCCCCTATTTGCCGCCCTCATCGTTGCCGAACAGTGCAGGGCACCTTCCCTTGACCGTTACATTCGGGACACTGGCGACGCCTCTTGCCAAACAGGGTCAGCGGTTTGTAGGACCCGCCGCCGCAGCAGCGGTCGCAATCCTGAAACCCCCCACCCTTGCGACCAGGGCAACCTCTAAAGTAAATAGACTGGCAAGCCATCCGATTATAGACGGCGCATATATCATGCACGTATCATTCAAGCCCTTTTCTGTATCAGTATTGTGGCAATTCGACCGCAAGTGATACGATACGACCAGCAGGGCCGGGCGCGTCTCGAATCAGGCCCCAACTCCATCGGCTGCGGGCCGGTCAGGGCGGGAAGATGGACCAGTCCGAAGAGCGGGAGCGGGAGATAGCGGAGCTGCGGGACCGGCTGTCCCGGCTGAGCGCGGCCAGCCTGCGCATCAACGAGAGCCTCGACTTCGACACGGTGCTGCAAGGCGTTCTGGACTCCGCCCGTTCGCTGACCGAAGCCCGCTACGGCGTCATCACCCTCCTGGACGATTCGGGACGGATAGCGGACTTCCTCTCCTCCGGGATGACCGCCGAGGAGGCCCGGCTGCTCTGGGAGCTGCCCGACGGGATGCGGCTCTTCGAGTACCTGGGCAGCGCCCGGGAACCGCTCCGTCTCCGGGACCTGCTCGGCCACGTCAGGTCGCTGGGCCTGCCCGAGTTCCGCCCGCCGCTGGCGGTGGGACCCGTCGTGCCCTTCATGGCAGCGCCGGTCATTCACCGGGACGAGCTCGCCGGACACCTCTACGTCGCGGAGAAGGAGGGGGGCCGGGAGTTCACCCCCGAAGACGAGGAGACGCTGGTCATGTTCGCGTCCCAGGCGGCGCTGGTCATCGCCAACGCCCGCCGGCACCGGAAAGAGCAGCGGGCCAGGGCCGGGCTGGAAACCCTGATCGACACCTCGCCCGTGGGCGTCGCGGTCTTCGACGCCAGGACGGGAGCGCCGGTGTCCTTCAACCGGGAGGCGGTGCGAATCATCCAGACCCTGCGGACGCCGGACAGCCCCCCGGAGCAGGTCCTGGAAACGCTGACCGTCCGGCGCGCCGACGGTCGGGAGGTCTCCCTGGTCGAGTTTCCCTTTGCGCAGCTGCTGAGCGCCGGGGAGACGGTGCGGGCCGAGGAGATCGTCATGCGGACCCCCGACGGCCGGAGCGTCACCGCGCTGGTGAACGCCACGCCCATCCGCTCGGAGGACGGCGAGGTCGAGTCCTTCGTCGTCACCCTACAGGACATGACGGCGCTGGAGGAGCTGGAGCGGCTGCGGGCCGAGTTCCTGGCCATGGTGAGCCACGAGCTGAGGATGCCGCTCTCCTCCATCAAGGGCTCCGCAGCCACTGTGCTGGGGGCGCCGTCCTCCCTGGACCCCGCCGAGGCCGTCCAGTTCTTCCGGATCATCGACTCGCAGGCGGACCGGATGCACGACCTCATCGGGGGCCTGCTGGACGTGGCCCGCATCGAGACGGGCACGCTGCCGGTGAACCCGGAACCCTCGGACGTGGCAAGCCTGGTGGACGAGGCCAAGAGCGCGTTACTGAGCGCCGGAGAGTGGAGCAACCTTCGTCAACTCTATCCCCTCCTCGGTTGTCAGGGTGCTACCTTCATCTGGTCCCCCGGCGTGGCGCGGGCCACGCCCCCAGACGTCTCCTACCGGAGAAAGGACCGATAGCAGGAGCCGCGCGCCGAGGCGTCGTGGCTCCTGCTTCTGCAACAATTGAGGCCTCAGCTTACGCGCCGGAGAGCCTGCCTGCCCGTCCGTTCGCAGAGCATGCGGGCTCTTCACCGGCTTCGAGAGGAGTACTCGCCTCGCTTCCATGCAATGTATTCGCCGGGTTCTCCCAGGCGCCTAGCGCTCTTCGCGTAACGGATGCCCTTCATCTTGTCACCCAGCCTGAATGCACAGTGAGCGGCACACAGGAAAGCCAAAGCGTGGTCCGACTTGGCGTCGATTACCTCTTCCAGCTGTTCCAGGGCTTCGGCGTATATGGACAGATTCATGAGGACGTACCCCGTGCTGAACTGCAGATGAGGTGTCGCCTCACGCAGGTAGTCCTTGGCCCGTTCGAGCTCTTTGAGGGCCTCCTTGAACTCTCCGACATTTGCAAGGATGATCCCTGGTTCGACGGCCGGGGCGTCCCACCCCGGGAGGAGCGCCGCGGCTATCCAGCATTCGGCGACCCCCTCATCGATGAGGTCCCGGCGCTGCAGGTTCCTGCCCGCCATGCCCAGGAAGGAACCGAGCTCGAAGTGGGCCTTGGCGCTGAGCGGGAAGTCCTGGACGATAGCACGTTGAAGGGCAATGCCATCATCCAGCAATCTGACCGGCGACGTCACGTTTCCCTGAATATGTCGCCGGTATGGGTCTTCCGAGGCCACTGCAAGCTGCCAGAGCGCTTCCTCAGCAGGATCAGATGGGGCAGGGAATAACCGAGGACTCGCCTGAGGCGACATGTCTACGACATCCTGTGCCAGTCCGGCAGCGGACCGGCGTCGGGTAGAGCGTAAGCCCGAATCCACCGATGCGGAGCGGCCTTGGGGTTGGAACAAGGGGTGAGGGCCGTGGGACGCGACGGTCCGCGCTCGATTCCGATAAATGGGGCCGGTGGCGGCCTTTGGTTGTCGTTGGGGGCGCCGATGGCGGTCCTGGGCAGCGGCGCTGGGGCGGGGTCGGCGGGACAGCATGCAGGGGAAGACAATCGCGGACCGGGCCGGTGCGACTCTGTGGGTCGGTTGGGTAGTCTGGTGGACGTGTCAGGCGCCGTCGGTGCCGTCAGGCAGGCAATGGCAGGGCTCGCAATCGAGCCAGCGCGCGAGTGAACTGGGTTTCCCAAGGCCAGCCCTGTGGCAGATGCAAAGTGAGGCGGCGGGCCGAGCGGGTGAGCCGTCCGGCCAGGGAGAAGAAGCGCCGCCGGAGGGTCTTGGTGGTCACCACCCCCTCGTCCAGACCGATGCGCGCGGTCCAGCGGGCCAGGTTATGGGCCAGCACCTGGACGGCCAGCCATGCGCCGTTGGCGGGGAAGCGGCCCGAGGGGAGATGGTTGAGGCCGACGCCGTGCTTGAGGTCTCGGATAGCATTCTCAATCTCGGCGTGGCGGCGATGGTCGGCCTCCAGTCCCAGGGTTTCCCCGTCCCGGTCGGTGATGAAGCCGTGATAGCTGTAGCTGGCGAAGAGGGCCAGTTGGGAACCGGGCGTGGGCTTCACCCGCCGGACGATAAGCCGCACTGGGGCGGCTTCGGGCTCACCCTGGAAGGGAGTGTAGGTGGTCTCGGCCACGTCGGCGCCGCCGTCCATCCAGTAGGGGACGGGCGTCCAGTCCTCCTCGGGAATCGCCTCAATCAACTCCCTGAGGCGGGCGTGTTGGCGGATGGTGATGGAGAAGCGGACATCCATCTCGCGGCAGACGACGACCAGGGCATGGGCATAGAAGCCGCTGTCGGCCCGCACCGTGAGTTGTCCTGTAGCCCCAGCATGGCGCACCCGGCCCACGGTCTCCCGCAGGAAGTGGGCGGCGCCCCGAACGGTGTTGGCCCGGCCCTCGCGCAGCCGAGACATCAGCACGTCGCCGGTGCCGGCGGCGATGGCCAGCAGCGGGTGATAGCCCCGCTGGCCAGTGTAACCATGGTGACGCGCCCCCTCCTTGGCCAGTCCGTAGGTCTCGCACATGGTGGAGTCCAAGTCGATGGTCAACGGCCCTTCGCCGGGTCCCGCACCAGCGGCCCAGGCCCGGGACAGCAACTCCCGGCTCACCCGATCCAACTGGCGGACGTGGCCCCACCGGAAGCTGCGCAGGAAAGTTCCCAGGGTGGATGGCGCCTTGACTACGCAGCCGATGGCGCCAGCTGTCCCGCCCCTGCGCAACACGTCGGCGTCGTCAATGAAGTCGCCCCCAGCCAGCGCCGAGGCCACCAGGGTCAGCAGCTTGTCTCCTGGGTTCGCCCGCCCCGGCGCGTCTCCCAGGTCGACGTGGCTGTCGACGACTTCACGCAGGCCCAGGTGCTGGGCTAGGGTCACCGGGAGGAGCAGCCCAGCATTGGCCACCAGGCGGTGGTCGTCGAAGGCGATACGGATGCGGTCGGGATGGTTGCGTGCTAGCATCTATTGGGTGCTCCTTGTTCTGGGGTCGGCTTTGCTGTTTCAAAACCATTATCCCAGATTCACAGGAGCACCCTCTTGCCGCTTCAGGACACTGACCCGACGCCCTCCTTCGGTGGATTCGGGCTAAGGCAACTATCTGGAACGCCAGGCTCCAGTCACTTCCCGAGGCGAGGATTTCCCTCTTCCAGTTCACATCCGATTCCGTCAAGGCCAGGTTTCGCAGCAGGGTGTGCGTCGAAGAATGCGCCGTACCGAATCGAAGGGCGGTCAGCTCTGCACCTGCCCCCTCCTCGATCGGTCTGCGTTCCATGCTCTCAACGTCTTCCGTGATCAGCCAGACGAACCGGATCAGGGCGGAGCTGAGCTCGATGACTGACTCCCTGCCTATCCAGGGCACGAGCAGATCGGCTATGTGCGCGAATGTGAATTGCCGGTGGATCTCGAGCTCCAGCTGCTCTGCGGTTGCATTCCGGGTATGACGGGCCAGTGCATCGGCGATGGCCGCGATCTTCTCGGGCGTCGGTCGGTTCTTGCCATCCAGCCAGTTGTCTACTGCTCTGTCCGAGACACCGAGGCAACATGCCACCTGTTCGCGAGTGAGCCCGGCTCTTTCGTTGAGTCTCCTGAGCAGTCTACCCCCGCCGTTCTCCTCCGCCCACAGAGGCGTTCCTGGAAGATAGGGCTTCAGGCCGGCCATCCTCAACAAGGCGAATACCCTGAGAGACAGGTCTACGATCGCGAGTCTGAGGAACTGCTCTATAGCCAGAGCACTATTGTCGATGGTCCCGGACCGGCTTTGGATCGTAGAAAGCAGGTTGTCCCACTGCAGCGCGGGACGGTTCACCGCCTCGCCGATGACGGTCACCATGGAGATATCGTACTCGCGGAAGAGGGGTGGGACCGGCACTATTCCCCGGTCGACAAGGGCTGTGCCGAGTCCCAGCAGGATCTGCTTGCGACTGTACTCGCTTACAGTACGACCGTCGAAGAAGCGCCGAGCAGTCCTGTCGCTGAGCACACCTTGGTCGAGACCAAGTGCCCTGACGATCGCTCCTATTACCTGGCCGCTATATGCGTTCTCCAATGGGCCGAGGTCGCCCATGTCGTGGCATCCTCTCGTTTGGGGGGCTCCGGCAAGCAAATTAGCCGGTCGACGAAGCGCAGCCCCGGGATCAATGCGCCTGATAGATAGCCAACCCCCTTTTGTTGCGCCTTCTCAGTCGACCCTGTCCCTCCAGTGAGGCTTTGCACCAAAACTGCCACTTGAACCATAATTCCCGAATCTGAACCAAAACTGCCAGTTGAACCAAAATTAGGGCTCTGGGTTGAATATCCCCAGTTCCACTAGGGCCGACGTATCTCCCGTGGTGTGGTAAGCCCGCCACGCCTCCCATTCAGCAGCCCGCCGTTCCGCCTCCTCCCGCTCCTCTTTTGGTCATGCCGTCCGTGACGAGGCGGCCCCCTCGACGGTGAACGCCAAGCAAGGGCTCGGTGAAGCGGCGGATGTCGCTGCCGTCCAACATTCTCAAACGGAACCCACGGTCATTTGACCGATGAAGAGCAGCAGGAGGAACGCGACCACGAGGAGGAAGAAGTATCCCCGCGCTGCGAGACGAGGCGGCCCACGCCTATGCGAAAGGGGTCCCAAGCGCTCTGATAGCCTCATTGTATGCCGACTCTTCGTCGAGATACCCGTGTGGAAGCCCCGCCAACTCCTCAATGTCATCGCGGTTGAATGGTAGAGCGGCGACGATCTGCGAGCGTTCGAGCACGTTGTTTTCAACAACGGCCTCAAACGCTCGTCTGACGAGGCAAGCGTTTTCTACTTCGGTGCTGTCGTCAAGAGGCTCTTGCCGGTTCCAGCCCCGGCGGTTGTAGCTGACATACATAGACCGCGCGTCCGCCCGGTCAAGGATGCCCAGCTCCTGCGCCCTGTGCACCATCATCTTGATCGAAACCCTCCACCTCGACTTTAGCGTGCGGAACACGTCGAGTGTCGGAGCGATAATGTCAGCGGAGAACGTAGCGGCTGGCGCAAGGAAGGCGGCGGCGAAGCGGTCAGCCTGAGACTCGATCAACTTGAAGTACCGCCGGTCCCTGAACTCCAGCGGCGTGACATCGCGGTGAAGTACCAAGTGGCCCAGCTCGTGGCAAACGCTGTACCGCGTCCTGAACGGGGAGGGGATGTCAGTGCCGAGCACGATGTATGGCCGCTTGTCGATGTGGTCCCATGTCGAGAAGGCGTCTAGGTTGGCCGCATTCATGGGCACCATCGCCATGATGATGCCGTTCTTCTCAGCCAAGAGCGTGACGTTACTGATCGGCCCATCACCGAGATTCCAGAAACGCCTTGCGTTTCTGGCGGCGTCCTCGATGGCCGCGCCGTCGAGTTTGAGCCAGTGCTGGTCAATTGACGGTACATTCGGCGCGGGCAAGGTGACAAACTGGTCGAGGTACTGCATCATTTCCCGCAACCACTTTCTGCGGTGCCGCGCTCGACGGCGAGTTGAGATGGTGGTGGACGACCGCGACCTTTCAAAGATGGTCTGATGGGCCTCCGCCACAGGGTCCTCTTCTTGTCTGAAGAAAAACTCAATCTTTTGGTTGAGCGTCTTAGCAATCTTCTCCAGCACTTCGGGGGTTGGTGAGTAATGTCCGTTCTCATACGCCGATACCGCAGTGGCCGACAGCGTGAGCAATTGGGCCAGTGTGGTGGCGGTGATCTGGTGAGATTCCCTAGCTTCCCTGAGCTTGCTGCCTACGAACCCTGGGCTACTGCTTCGAGGCACGTGGACCCTCCTTCAGTTTGATGCCGAGATTGTCTTCTACATGCTCCGTTTCTGCTCGTGCACCTGGCCTCGACCACTCGGCTATGTAATCGTCAAGCGAGATCATGCCTCGCCTGTACCCACCTGCGCTGTCTGGGAAGGCCACTTGGATGAACCCTAGATGTTGTCTGAGCGGACCCTGCAATCTCTTGCCGCTATGCAGGATTTGTACGTACTGTGTTTTCGCTCCGGGAGGCATGACTATCAGGAATTCGTCGCCCCTGGGGATGAACCGGATTTGCAGGCTACCCGTATAGTCATTCCTGAATTGCGCAGGGCGCGGCAGTGCACTCGGTCCTCTGACTGCGGAGATGGTGATTAGTAGCTTGTCCTCGATGTAGACTGCTTCATGGTGGGCGGTCCCCTTCGAGTTCGAGGTGAGGAGAGAAACCAGCCCAAGAGCCTTGATCTTGGCGACACCGTCTCGCACGTTATGCACCAGAAACTGAGCGAAAGCCGTTTGGACAACGTCCTCATGGTACCGACCGTCCTGCATCTGGACACGGGTGACATCGTAGGCGGACTCGATGGCCGTTCTGATCGCCTCTAGGCCAAGTCGGACAGCATCATCGGCGGTCTGTTGAAGTTTTTGCATCATTTACTCTCTTGGCTTGAAGGCGAAAACCACTTCTAGCAGTGTGCACTTTCTCGCTCCAAAATGCAAGTGTGGAGCTGCCGGAGGTCATTGCCACCATCCAGTACGCCGAAAGAGCAGGTCTAGCACGACCGCGACTACCACGCCCACCACGAAGCCCCGTACCGCACGCAGAAGTCGGCCTGGCACATGGCCCACCGCATCCGTGAGACGTGGGACGACTCGACGGTGAGGTTCGCGGGTCCGGTCGAGGGTGGACGAGACCTACGTCGGCGGCAAGGAGAAGAACAAGCACAGGTCGAAGCGCCCCAACCCGAACACCAAATCGCGGGACCTTAGACGTTTCACCGAGGACCCAACCCGTCTCTAACTAGGGCGTCAGAATCTCCAGGGTGACCTGTACAGCGGCCTAATGTGGCTGATTGAGTCTAATATAGTAGCCAGACTCACCCATCAGAGGTCTGTCACAGCAATTTCTCAATTGCCAAGAACACACCGGATAGAGCGGCCAGGGCTAAGAGGGTCGTGGTGATGAGCCATTTGAGTTGTCTGGTTTCAGACTGAGCGATTGCCTTTTCGACATCCCCGGCTTTCTTCTCAAGCTCCGCTTTCGTCGCGTAGTGGGACTCCAGCTCCTGTCTGCCCACCCACGTTTGAACTCCCCCAGCCTCAAATCCGCCCGACTGCTTCAACACCCTTCCTCGCATTCTTCACGTCTTCTTCGCTCAGCCCCAGGTGGCCTAGCACAAAGGACATCGTGTAGCCGCAGGAGCCGCAAAAAATAGCGGTTGAAACCATGTGGGTGCCATCTGTGGCGGCGAGTTTGGTTAGCCGAGAGGCAATGTGCCACCCCTTTTGTTCTTTATGTGAGCCAGGACAGACAAAGTCGCCCTCGAATCTGCTCTTGAGCGCGTCACGAATGACATCCAGTTGCTCTTCTGTGAGATCACGAGCCTCATCAGCCAACGGCCCATACCTCCATTCCGGTTCTCCTGTCCAATACGATCAGGAGGGTACGAACTCTCATGCCCGCGAGCCGCCTCCATGCTCTCTGAGATACCGCCAGTCGGTCTTGTCCGGCATCCGCATGACCACGTCCGCGATCTCTTCCGGCGTTGCGTCGATCCGCTCCGGCATCGGCCTGGCCGACCGACCGCGCTTCCGCTTCTCTTTCGATCCCGTCGGCGTACCCTCCTGTTTGGATTGTGGGGACATGTCATTCACTCTCGACCGTTACCTCGAACACAGCTCCTCTGAACTCGGCGACGACCTTGCAGTCGCTGGCTGCTGTCTTCGTCACGGTGACCCTGGGCAGGTAGGGGTACAGCTCCAGGTCGAGTCTCTGGGGACGGCCCTCTATCCTGCACAGCACCAGGTGTTTGATGGCGTCGAAGCTTATGGCGCCGAGCCTGAGGGCATCACGCACGGCCTCGTACACCTCCTCCTTGCGGAAGTTCTCCACCAACCGCAGCACCTGTACGAACTCCCGCTTGCCTCGCCTGCCCATCCTCGACTCCAGCAGTCTGCGCAGCATGCCGAACTCCTCCGGCAACTCCCACCCGGCCAAAGGAGCAGCCTGGTCCAGCGCTCCCGTCTTGCGCTCCAGCAGCGGCAGGTAGTGGACAGGGTCGAAGACGAAGTCGTCGCGTTCGTAGGATCGCGGATGCCGGGCTATGACCTCTGCCCCGCAGCTGATCACCACGTCACCCACATAGCCCCGGACCACCACCTCCCTGTGACCGTAGGCCACGGGCACCGAGTAGTCGTTGGTCCGGTACCGCACCAGGGACAGGGAGCTGACACGGCTCACGTGCTTGTCGCTGGCGTCGTATGGCACGGCGGGGAGCGGCAGCAGGGCTTCCAGGTCACGCTCCATCCGCTGGCCTATCGTCTCCCTGTGCCCACGCAGCTGTCTCCCCATCCGTTCCAGGCACCTCTCCTCGAGGTAAGCGTTGAGCGCATCGAAGCTCGGGAACGACGGCACAGGCACCAGGAAGTTCCGGCGAGCATATCCCACCAGCCCCTCGACCTTGCCCTTGTCGTTACCCTTGCCGGGACGGCCGAACCGGATGCTCCTATAGAAGTCAAGTCGTGGCTTGAACTGTTTGGGCCGAGGTCCGTAGGGCAGAGAAGACTTCGCGAGCTACGTAGCGTTTGAGGCAACGGATGATCTCCGCCTTGCTCATCCCCTCCCTGGTGCGGCGTCGCATGTAGGACTGGGTCCGCGGGTCATACCGAAGTCTGACCACAACGATGCGATGGAGAGCAGCGTTGGCCTGACGATGACCGCCGCGATTGAGCCGATGCCGATTGGTCTTGCCTGAGGAAGCAGGTATGGGATTGACGCCGCACAGGGAGGCGAAAGAAGCCTCGGAGTGGAGGCGCTCAGGGTTGCTCCCTGCAGCCACCAGTAGAGTGGCTGCCGTGTCGGGTCCTATGCCGTAGCTGTCTACCAGGGCTGGGGATATGGTACGGGTGAGTCGTTCCAGCTCCCCCTCCAGGTCATGTATCTCCTTGCTGAGTTGACGGTAGCGGCGGGCAAGGGAGCGCAGGGTGTACTTGCCCGCCGCCGTGGGATCGTCCAGACGACCAGGCCGGAAGCTCTTGCACAGGTTGATCAGAGCACCGGCGGTGAGTCCAACGAGGGTCTCGCGAAGCTCAGCCGGGGCTGTGACAATCAGGGCCTTCATCTGATTGAAGGCCTGGGTGCGAGCCTTGACGGCCGAGTCTTTGGCGCTCTTGAGCATGCGAATCATCTCCACCTCTCCCTCCCCCGACTTGGGTGTGGCTTCGGCCACTCCCGCCAATACTGATCGAGCTGCCATCTCCGCATCGGTGGGGTCGCTCTTCCCTTTCCTGTAGCGGGTTGACCGGTCGGGCCTATTCACTTCCACAACGGTATGTCCCCTACGGGTCAGGTAGCGAGCCACTCCGGCCCCGTAGGAACCCGTACCCTCAATCCCAAAGGCGTGAATCTCTCCCAGACTCCGTGACCACCGTTCGAGATCCTGATAGCCATGCATAGTCGCCGGTGCGTGAAGCTCCCCCAGCCGTACACCCTGGCGGTCAATGGCCACTGCCACATGCTTGTCTTGGTGAGTATCCACTCCGACGACTACCCGAATAGAACGACCGCCTTCTTGATCTACGACTCCTGTCATCTCTACCACCTCCTCTGGGATAGCGCTCTGGCTGGGTGAGCGGACAGGACTGCGATGGGACTTAAAGCCAGGCTCCTATAAAGTCACTGCTCGCCGTGCCAAAGGCACTTCCGGGCCACCTCGACTCGAGTCGACAGATCCGGTTGAAGGCATGGTGCCAGTCCTCGAAGGGGTCAGACCCGGGCCGAGGTGGCCCGGTATTCATCATCGCAATCCTCGAACAGGTAGTGCGACACCAGCTCCGAGAACACACGAGTACGCTGGCGCCGGCCGTCTCCCAGGATCCTGGCCACAGCCAGTCTCGTGTTGTCGTACAAGATGCTCCGCGGCACGCCGCCCAGGAACGAGAACGCCGAGACGTGACCGTCGCAGAACGCCTCGGTCGTCTCTGCGGGGTAGGCCTTGACGAAGCACGCGTCGCTGTGGGGAAGGTCCAGCACGAAGTAGTGGATGGTCTGCTCCACTCCTCCGATGACCGCCTTCGCCTGGCCGAAGTCGCACTGGGCATCACCAGGAGGATGGGAGAGCGGAACGTACATCTCGCGTGTCCGGCGCCGTCGCTCGCGCACGTAGTCCTTGACTATCGTGTACCTGCCACCGAACCCGTGCTCCGCTCTCAGACGGTCATAGATCCGCTTCGCAGTGTGGCGCTGCTTCCTCGGAAGACGCCGGTCCTCTTCCAGTATCCGGTCGATCACCCCGTGGTACGGGTCCAGCTTAGGGCGACGCGGCGGTGACTGTCGACGGTACCCGGGAGGCACCGAGTACTCCAGCATCTTGCGCACCGTGTCCCGGTGCAGCCCGAACACCCGGGCAGCCTCTCGCGTGCTCATCCCTTCCACCATGCAGGCCCGGCGCACTCGAACGTACAGTTCCACTTTGTACATCCTTCACACCTTCCATCGAGTTGCCTCCAACTCTATAGAAGGCGGCGGGTGGTCCAGTTTTGCAGCGCCACTCCCGGACGCTCACCCCCGCCTCGCCGGTCCATTATTACTCCGCCCTTTACACCGACCGTCTTCGCTTCCCGTTGCTGTTCGTTGTCCAACGCCCGCTCGAATAGGGACGCGGTTGCGGCCCCAGCCCTTAGAACAGCCACCGTGTCGGACGAGGTGCGCGAACAGTTGAAGAGCGTGAGCGCATCCACGATTGACCGGCTGCTGAGTCGGTACAAGGACAGCAGTCTGAGGCGTCCGTTCAGCACTACCAAGCCTGGAAGCCTGCTGAAGACGTCGATCCCCATACGCACCTTCGCTGAGTGGGAGGAGAACAGCCCCGCCTTCATAGAGGTGGAGTTGGTGGCGCACTGCGGAGACACGACTGAGGGGTTCTACCTCAATACGTTGAGTGCGGTGGACATAGCGACGGGCTGGGTGGAGTGTCAGGCGGTGTGGGGTAAACGGCAGGAGAGGGTGGAAGGCGCGGGACACAAGATGTCCCGCTCCCTGCCGTTCCGTCTCCTGGGCCTCGACTCCGACAACGGCTCCGAGTTCATCAACCACCACATGTACTCCTACTGCCGGCGTAACGACCTCGGTCTCCACAGGATGACCCAACAGCAGTCCATAGACCTCTAACCAGTCTGAATGCAGCTAGGATATATGTAACAGATGCTATGTTGTTGATTGTGACACACCCGATGAGGTGATACAATGTGGTCGTGATCATGCCATCGACCACTACCATAGGGCTACCAAGCGACTATCCAGACCGAGTAAGGACCGCCAGGGAAGTCAGGGGGCTGACCCAAGCCAAGTTCGCCGAGCTCGTCGGCGTCTCGTACGCTACGGTCAACCGCTGGGAGAATCGGCAGTCTCGCCCCAACAATCTGGCGTGGGCGCGAATCCGTGAGCTTGAGGGATCTGTTGACGGTGCTGACCCAGACCTGTTACTTCCCGAAGACATCCCGCCACTAGGCACCCTCGACTTCTCTGCTGACCCTGACGCCGTCTCATCTGTTGCTGAGGCTCACCGGCTCGCCTACGGACACCTGTTCAACCGAGCATTCGCGACCGAGACATCGCTAATCGACCCGCTCCCGCACCAGCGCATCGCCGTCTATCAGCGCATGCTTGAACAGTCACCCCTGCGCTTCCTGCTAGCTGACGACGCGGGGGCTGGCAAGACGATCATGACCGGCCTCTACGTTCGCGAGATGCTGTCCCGACGTCTGATCCGGCGAGTGCTGATCGTCCCACCTGCCGGGCTGGTCGGCAACTGGCAACGGGAGATGCGGGACCTCTTTCGAATGCAGTTCCGCATCGTCGGTGGTACGGACGCGCGCGCCGGCAATCCGTTCACCGGCGCGGAAGGCGACCGAGTGATAGTGAGCCTAGATACTCTGGCAGGACAGCGCATGTTCAGCCGTCTCGGAGATGCGGAGACCGAGCCCTACGACCTCGTCGTCTTCGACGAGGCGCACAAGCTGTCTGCTGCCCGTCTCCCTGACTTCCGAGTGCGCAAGACGGGCCGGTACAGACTTGCCGAGACGATAGCCGGCGCCGACGTGGACGACGAGCGCTGGGCACTCCCCTGGTCGGCCCATCATCTGCTCCTGCTCACGGCGACGCCCCACATGGGCAGGGACTATCCCTACTACGCTCTGTGGCGCCTGTTGCTTCCCGACACGCTTCAGACCCTCGACGCCTTCGCCGGATTTCCGACGGAGGCGCGCCGGAAACACTTCGTGCGGCGCACAAAGGAGGAGATGGTCTACTTCGATGGGACGCCGCTCTACCCGCAGCGAAACTGCGACACGCTCAGCTACGAACTCACGCAGGGCTCAGGGGGCGAGCAGGAGTTGTACGACGAGACCACCGACTACATTCGCGGATACTACAACCGCGCCCGTGATCTCAACAGGTCTGCCGCGCGACTGGCGATGAGCGTCTTCCAGCGCCGTCTCGCCAGCTCCACCTACGCACTGATGCGCTCCTTCGAGCGCCGCATCGAGAAACTCGAAGGCATGATAGACGACCTTAGAAACGGTCAGCTCACCGAGGGGCAGCTCACTCAACGTCAGCGGCAGCTCGACCGCGCAGACGATCTCGAAGACGCGTTCGATAGCCGAACCGCCGACGAGGACGCCGCTAGCGACATTGACGGCGAGCAAAACGAGGCGTTCGAGGACCGGGCTCTCGGCGGTACCCTGGCGGTCAACCTGGCGGAGCTCGAAACGGAGCGCCTGAAGGTCGAAGAACTGCTCGGCAAGGCGCGGAACCTGATGACAGCCGGCCAGGAATCCAAGTTCGAGAAGCTCCGAGAGGTGCTCCGCGACCCCCGTTACTCAGACCAGAAGCTCATCGTCTTCACTGAGCACCGCGACACGGCTGACTTCCTCGTGCGCAGGCTCGAAGGGCTCGGCTTCACGGGACAGGTCGCGTCGATCCACGGCGGCATGGACTATCGCGAGCGCGAGCGGCAGGTTGAGTTCTTCCGCAGGCCGGCGAGCGACGGCGGCGCGAGCTATCTCGTTGCTACAGATGCCGCCGGGGAGGGCATCAACCTTCAGTTTTGCTGGCTGATGGTAAACTACGACATCCCGTGGAATCCCGCCCGGCTCGAGCAGCGGATGGGCCGTATCCACCGGTATGGCCAGACCCACGATCCGGTCGTCATCGTCAACTTGGTCGCGGCGGACACACGCGAGGGCCGGGTGATGAAGACGCTGCTCGGCAAGCTGGAGTCCATCCGCAGGGAACTCCGGTCCGACAAGGTGTTCGACGTCATAGGCCGCCTGTTCGAGGGCGTGTCCATGAAGGACTACCTCGATCAGACGGTCGAGGGCGGAGATTCGGAGGTCATCCGCCGCTTGGAAGGGACCCTGACTCATGAGCAGGTCCTCGCTCTCAGAGACAAGGAGAGAGCGCTGTACGGCGAAGGCGGTGAGGTTCGTCGAGATCTGGTCGGCCTCAAGGACGAGACGGAGCGGGAGACCTACCGGCGGCTCATCCCCGGCTATGTGCGCCGGTTCGTAGAGAAAGCGGTGCCGCTTCTCGACCTGCGGATAGAGGGAGACCTGGACGCGAACTTCACGCTCTCCCCGCTGAGGCCCCGCGCCATCGACCCCCTGCTCACCGTATTCGAGGACTATCCCGAGGCGGCGCGGGATCGGATGACCGTATACCGGCCGGACGACCGCCGGGACGTGGTCTGGATGCATCCCGGCGAGCCCGTATTCGACCGTTTCTCCGCGGCGGTCGTCGACCGCTACCGGACGGACGGGCTGAGGGGCGCCGTCTTCGTGGACCCTAGCGCGGCCGAGCCCTACCTCTTTCACATCGCTCTGGTCACGGTCGAGAGCGGACCCGATCGACAGGGGGAGGGATCGACCGACGCGAGGGCCGTGATGCCGCTCGACTCGCGGCTGGTGGGGCTACGTCAGATGGAGGACGGGATCGTAGAGGAGTGTCCGGTAGAGCATCTGCTTCTGCTAAGAGGGGCCGGAGACTTCGCGCCAGGGCAGGCGCCGATTGCCGCCCTCGCCCGCAGACTGGTCGCCGACACTGCCGTATTCGCTCGCGACGGAGTTGCCGGGCGGTTGATGCAGTCCCACCAACGCCGGATCGTCGACGAGCTGCCCTACCGGCTGGAGTTCGTCAACCGGGGCTTCGATTTCTACGCCGCCGAGCTCGCTGCCGCCCGCGCCCGCTTGACCGACAAGGCGAGGTCCGGCGATCCGGGCGCCAGGGTCGATCTCGCCAGGGTCAAGACCCGGCAGCGGGGCTTGTCGGCTGTCCGGGCGCGTCGTCTCGCTGAGCTGCGGGCGGAGGCGGACCGGGTCGGCCCAGGCGAGGTCGAGTTCCTCGTCCACGCACTCGTAGTGCCCGCCCAGAACCCGGAGGAGATCGATCGATTCGACACCGAGGTGGAAGCGGTCGCCATGGATGTCGCGGCATCGTGGGAAGAGCGTCTGGGCGCCGACGTCGAGGACGTGTCGCGGCCCGATCTGGCGCGCCGTGCGGGGCTGCCCGACTGGCCGGGGTTCGACCTTCTGTCCGTCGATCCCGGTGGCGGGCGCCGGGCCATAGAGGTCAAGGGCCGCGCCAGTTCCGGTAACGTCGAGATGAGCGATAACGAGTGGGCCAAGGCCTGCAATCTCCGCGGGGGCTACTGGCTGTACGTCGTCTTCGACTGCGCCACGCCGCACCCGCGTCTCGTGCGCGTGCGCGACCCGTTTGCCAAGCTGCTGGCCCGCGGCCGTGAATCGCTCACCTACACCATATCTCCGGCCGAGCTGATCGAAGCCGCAGAAACATAGGGAGGACACGAGATGGGAGCAATCCACGTAGCCGTTGGCATAAGGAACCCGGCCGAGCCGGACAGGGTGTGGGAAGGGCTATTCCTGGTTGACACGGGGGCAACCGATTGCCTCGTCCCCAGACAACACCTGGAATCCATAGGCTTCGCGCCCGAAGGACAGCGAGTGTACGAGCTGGCCGACGGCAGCGAAGTCCGAATGGGCGTCGCGGTCGCCCGTGTGTAGTTCATGGGAGAGTTCGTCGGAGCCACGATCGTACTCGGCGAGCCAGACGCCGAGCCGCTGCTCGGAGTGACCGCCCTGGAGTCGGTGGGCATTGAGGTGGACCCACGCAATCAGACGCTCAAAAGGCTTCCGGCCGTGCGGCTCAAGGTCTTCGATCCAAGGCAACCTGAGCAGAGGGAGCGCTGAATTGGTTGAGTTCATGGCAAAAGTTCTAGGAATCAACAAACTCCTGGACTACACCGCAAGCGGAGTAGGAGCTGTCGCCGGGCCGATGCTGGCCAATTGGAGAGCATCCAAGGAAGGAACGGCCAGACTCACCTCTGCTCGCTTCGATGCGGATGTGCGTCGCATCGAGGCTGAATCACGCGCCCAATCCTTGGTGATCATCTCCAAGGCGCAAGCCAAGGCCCGGCAGTCCATTGACACAACGATTGAGTCAGGGCGCGGCGTGGTGGAGATCACTCCTGAAGAGATTACCCAGTCCATTGAGTTTCAAGGCCGGAAACGCTTGGCGAATATCGCATCGGTAGTAGAAGATGCTGCCGATGAGCTTGGAGACAAGGATGTCTCCGATCACGAGCCGGACCCCGACTGGACTGCCCGTTTCTTCAACGACGTTCAGGATGTTTCGTCCGAGGATATGCAGAAGATTTGGGCAAGGCTCCTCGCTGGTGAGGTCGAAAGCCCTGGACGGACATCGCTCCGCACCTTGGACACGCTCCAAAACATGACTAAAAGAGACGCTGAGATGTTCAGGGATATGTGCGACTTTGTTATACGGAATGACTTCATGTTCTACAACGATTTGGTGAAAGGCTTTGAAGCTCTCAATTACAGCAAACTACTTCACCTTCAGGACTGCGGGTTGATAAACGTTGGACCTAATCTGGTGAAGAAATTTACGTGGGGAGAGAGCAAGGAAATCCTACTGATGTATCACGGTGGCGCTCTATTGGTGACCGGGAACTCAGACGTTAATGAACCTCCGGTGATACCAGACATATTGCTTACAACTGCGGGGAAGGAACTATCCCGGTTTGTTCAGTGCACATTGCATATGGAATACCTGCAAGCCTTCTCAAATTTCCTTAAATCGAAGAACTGCCAGTTGGCTTACCTGGAAAGTGCCGTGCTATTGCCTGATGGAAGGCTATGGTACGCCAACCGTATTCCCATAGAGTCAGAACCAGAGCAAGCTGACGGCGACACATCATGACCTCCACCGACAAGCGCCTGATCGAAGTCGCCTTTCCGCTGAAACAGGTCTCGCTGGACTCGGTGCACGAGAAGAATGTGCGGCATGGGCACATCTCGACGCTGCACATCTGGCCGGCGCGACGGCCGCTGGCGGCGTCGCGGGCGGCGCTGATCGCGACGCTGCTGCCGGACCCCGGCGATGCCGACAAGCGCAAGGCGATATTGGAGCGCATGGCTGGACACGTCGTCGAGAAGGTAGAGCGGAAGCGGCTGAATGGGCGCGTTGTCGAGAAGGTGAAGGAGGTAACTGAGGGCGGCATCCTCCACTGGGGACGCGAGAACGGCCCCGACCTCGACTGGTTCCGCGACGAGATACGCAAGGCCTACGGAGGGCGTGCCCCAAAGGTGCTGGACCCGTTCGCCGGTGGCGGCGCCATCCCCCTCGAAGCGATGCGGCTGGGCTGCGACGTGACCGCCATGGACATTAACCCAGTCGCCTGGTTCATACTCAAGTGCACCCTCGAATACCCGCAGCGGCTCGCCGGCCAGACCCGCCCGCTGCCCGCCTTCGCCCTTGATGACCGCGATTTTATGGAGGCCTTCCTGAAGGCGAAGGGCTTTAAGGGCGCCAGGCTGCGGACGCGGCTGGAGCGGCTTGGTCACGGTAACGGCGAGGTCCAGCTCGAAGCGCTTTCACAGTCCGGCTCGGAGCCGGGTTCCCCCGACCCGGACATGGAGGCCGACCTCGCGTGGCACGTGCGGGCCTGGGGCCGGTGGGTGCTGACCAGGGCGCGCAGGGAGTTGGCGGCTCACTATCCCATCTACGCCGACTTCGAGCCGCTGACGCCGGGCGTCGACTTCGAGGCACGGCCTAGGCGCCTCCTCGACACGAACGACGACGGCCTCCCGCTGCTCGACCCGCTGAACGGCGAGTTCGACGCGTCCTATCTCCGGGACCGGCGCAATCCGCGATGGGTCGCCAAGCCTGCGGTCGCCTACCTCTGGGCGCGTACCGTCAGATGCAAGCAGTGCCGGGCTGAACTGCCCCTGCTCAAGACGCGCTGGTTGTGTAGGAAGGACGACAAGCGCGTGCTGCTGACCATGGAGCCGACTTCCGAACGGCCCGGCGTTGTCTTCGGCGTGCAGGGCGACGTGCCACGGAACGGCAACAACGCGGCGCAGCGGAGGGAGCACGACAGGCGACTCGGGGCCGGGACGATGTCTCGCACCGGCGCGACCTGCCCCACATGCGGGGCGATCATGACCATGGAGGACATCCGCTACGAGGGCCGCGCCGGTCGGCTGGGCGCCGTCATGACCGCCGTCGTCGTGGACGGTACGAAGGGCAAGGAGTACAGGCTCCCTACTGACCTCGAACAAGAGGCGGCGGAAGTAACTGAAGAGCGACTTCAGGCGCTGTACGCGGACATCCCCTTCGGCCTGCCGGGGGAGCCCCTGCCGAGCAAGGAGGCTCTAGGATTCCGCGTTCCGCTATACGGATTCGACACTTGGCGCAAACTGTTCACGGACCGGCAGTTGGCTACACAGCAGGCCCTCATTAGGACTATAGCCAAGGCAAGGCTAAAGATCGAAGGGATACATGGTTCTAGCGTTGCCGATGCCATAGTGGGATTCATGGCGTGCATCATGGACAGGCAGGCCGACTATGGCAGTTCGGGCTGTATCTGGGTAAATGTCCACGAGAAGATCGGGCACCAGTTCAGCCGTTTCGCCCTGCCCATCGTCTGGGACATCGCCGAGGTCTGTCCCTTTACAACCGCATCCGGTGGCCTGGAGAGCGCCTATGACTGGGTGACAAGGGTTGTGGACCATCTACAGACCGCCACCCTGAATGCTCCAGGACCGAATGTAGAACTTGAATCTGCCATCAGTGGGCGGGGCGGCCTCTACGACGTCATTATCACGGACCCGCCCTACTACGACGCCATTCCATACTCAGACTTGATGGACTTCCTCTATATCTGGCTTAGGCGCGTCGCTCACAGCGCCTCGAATGGATTACAGGATGCGTTCGTTTCGCAACTAGGGCCAAAGTGGGACTCCGAAATCGACGATGGGGAGTTGATAGACGATGCTAGTCGCTTCGGCGGGAACAGGGAACTGTCAAAACGTCATTACGAAGACGGTATGGCGCAGGCTTTTGGAACCTGCTTAGAATCACTCAAGCAGGACGGACGGTTGGTCGTGGTGTTCGCGAGCAAGAACCCCACCGCGTGGGAGACCCTTGTCGCGGCTCTTATACGGGCAGGTTTCATCGTGGACGGATCATGGCCTATTCAAACGGAGCGACAGATGCGACTACGGTCGGTGAGTTCCGCCGCCTTGTCATCCTCAATTTGGCTTGTCTGCAAGAAGCGCCCGCCCGCCCGTCCCGGCTGGGACGCAGCCGTCCTCAACGAGATGCGAGAGAACATCACACAGCAGCTCCGAGACTTCTGGGACGCAGGGATTAGAGGACCGGACTTCGTTTGGGCAGCTACGGGGCCAGCACTGGAGGCGTTCAGCAGGCATCCTGTGGTGAAGAAGGCGAACGACCCGGACGAGCTCATGCCGGTGTCGGAGTTTCTGCGCGAGGTGCGACGGATGGTCGTCGACTTCGTCGTTGGCAGAGTGCTAACCGCTGACGGGGACCAGGAGGCGGTGAGCGGGCTAGACGACGTGACCACGTACTATCTGCTCCACCGCAACGACTTTGGCATGGACGACGCGCCGGTGGGCGCCTGCATTCTCTACGCCCTGTCGTGCAACCTGTCCGACTCGGCCCTGGTGCGCCAGCACGACCTGCTTGTCCAGTCGGGCAGAGGTGCCCCCGACGACGACCCTGAAGATGCGGCGGCCGATGACGAAGAGCTGGAGGAGGGCGGAGGCTCGGGGGCCAGGCTGAAGCTCAAGCCGTGGAGTCGTCGGAAGGGCCGCAACCTCGGCCTCGAAGGCCCCGGCGGCCGGCCCGCGCCGCTGATCGACCAGGTGCACAGGCTGATGCACCTGTGGCGCGCCGGCGACCAGCCCAAGGTCGACGACTATCTCGACACGCGGGGCCTCCAGCGCAACGCCCTGTTCAACCAGATGCTGCAGGCGCTCATCGAGCTGGCCCCCGCCGGCTCCGAGGAACGCTCCATCCTAGAAGCCCTCAGCAACCACGCATCCTCCCGCGGGGAAGTCCGCGCCCCGCGCCACAGGCAGCTACGATTGGGAGACACGCCATGACAAAGCGGGTGCTGACGGTGGGGTGCAGAATCCCCGGTGGGTTCGGTGAATACGTCAGTTTCGATTCCAGGGCTTCGCTACTGGATGCAGATTTTGTACTATTTCGCCCAACCCTCGGGCTGCACAAGGGGAATCTTCAACACACAGTAAATCATTGGAGGAGAGAGCTTGAAGATGTCCTGAATGCTGGCAATACCGCATTTGTGCTACTGAGTGACCACAAGGAAGTCAGTCTGGAACTGGGAGGTGTTGTTACAAACTACGACGTGCTTCCATATCCCATCGATGTTGTTGGTTCTATAGGAACGTCAATGACTGTCAATCGAGGCCAATCGATCCTAAGCGACTACTGGCAACAATTTGGTGCGGAGAGTCGATATCGTGTCTTTATAACTGAGTTGGATGATTTCAGCCCTCTGGTAACTACAAGACACGGCGATAGGGTCGTCGGAGCAGTCCATCGAGCCGAGAATGGTCATGGCGCATTGATCTTGTTGCCGTGGCTCAACCTCGATAGGGAAGAGTTCTTGGGTGATACGTACGTGGCCGACGAGGATGACACTGGCTACTCGTGGACATCCACAGCCACGAAGTGGGGAAGACGCTATTTCGAAACCCTGGAATCCATAGACGATGCGATAAAGTTCAACGACAGTAGGACACCGGCCCCTCAGTGGGCACAGTCGGATACCTTCAAAACGAGTCAGGAACTTACACTGTCTGAGGCACTCGGCGAAATTCAAGGCCGGATTACGGGCCTCGTCACCAAGAGGGCCGAAACGGAAGCCAAGATAGCTAGGGCGGCATCGCTGACATCGCTGCTGTTCGAGCAGGGGCACGAGCTGGAAGGCGCGGTCCTCCAAGCAATGAGCCTCATGGGATTCGAGGCGAACTCCTATCGGGACGCGAACTCGGAATTTGATGCGGTACTGGAGTGTCCCGAGGGACGATGCATCGGTGAGGTGGAGGGTCGAGACAACAAAGCGATAGGCATCGACAAGATGAGGCAGCTTGAAGTCAATATCCTGGAAGACTTCGAACGTGATGGAGTCTCGCAGCCAGCTAAGGGCCTGCTTCTCGGCAATGCATTTCGCCTGACCCCGCCGCCGGACAGACCTGTCGATCATTTTACTGCGAAATGCATCACTGCTGCCAAGAGAAATGGGACAGCACTAATTCGAACCTGTGATCTGTTTGAAGTAGCTAAGGTGCTGGCTGATAACCCCGACGCGGAGTTCGCTACCGCATGCAGACTCGCGATTTTGAACACGCATGGCAAAGAGGTAGAATTTCCACCCCACCCAGGATCTGAATGCGCGGCGAAGAGCACCATTCGGGAGTAGCGCCATGATCACCTCGCTCCGACTCGTCAACTTCAAGAACTTCGCCGACGAGACTCTGCGCCTTGGCCCGTTCACCGTGATTGTGGGGCCGAACGCAAGCGGCAAGAGCAACATCCGCGACGCCTTCCGCTTCCTGCACGGCATAGGCCGTGGCTACACCTTGGCGGAGATCATGGGCGGCAAGTATGGCGAAGGTGGACAACGGGAATGGGAAGGCATTCGCGGCGCTATTAACGAGGTCGCCCGCTTCCGGCAGAGCGAATGCTCACTTGAAGCCGAGATCACCTCGCCTATCGAGATCGATCCCAGAGGTTTCGACAGGGTGGACTATTCCATCCGGATTCACCGTGGCTATGGGAATGTCGGTAGATTCTTCGTTACGGCTGAATCTCTAAGGGACGACGCGGAAATTCTGTATGAGTGCGATGCGGACTCGAAATGCGAAGAAGGCGGACAATACGATGGTGACAACCTACATGCCCACCTCCCGGATGGCCAAACGGAATCTAGATTCGAGTCGGATAGACCAGTAATCAGGCAGTTGTTCGACCGCTTGCTCCCACCCGTGAGCGAGGCAGGGTGGTCCGGTTGGACGCGTGGCGAAGGCCGCGTAATGCATTGTTCCGCAATGGCACTTGAGGCCGTTCAGAGAGCACGCTTCCTGGAACTGGTGCCTGACCGGATGCGGGACCCGAGTTTTCCTGGTGCGACGACTCTGGGTGACCATGGGGAGAATCTGCCGACTGTACTCGAGGAGATTTGCAGTGACCGCGATCGCCAGGAAACACTGGCCAGTTGGATGGATGAGCTTACGCCCATGGACGTGGCGGGCTTTGAGTTTCCACGCGACCCCAATGGCAGGGTAAACCTCGTTATTCGCGAGAGGAACGGACGAAGGGTGTCCGCCTACAGTGCGTCGGACGGCACGTTGCGCTTCCTCGCCATGCTGGCCGCGCTGCTCGGCGCCAAGCCGACAGGCGTCTACTTCTTTGAGGAGATCGACAACGGCATCCACCCCACGAGACTACACCTCTTGATCGATCTGATCGAACGGCAGACCGCGAAGAACGGCATCCAGGTGATCACCACTACCCACTCACCCGACCTGCTCAACTTCATCAACGACACCACCTTTGAGAACACGTCAGTCGTCTCCCGACTCGAGGATACCGAGGACTCCATCATCCGGCCTCTGAGTAGTCTGCACAACGCAAGGGAATTGCGACAGTCGCAGGGGCTGGGCAGACTCCACTCGGCTGGATGGATGGAGGATATCCTTGATCTCGAGGCATGGAAGACCGCGGATGAAGAGGCCGGATGATGAACGTACTAATCATCCCGGAAGACTTCCGCAACGACCAGTACATCCTCAAACCGCTTTTCGAAAGGCTCGTGAGGGCCAGACCTTCCGTGCATATCCAGATCTGTCGAGACCCGTTGCTTGGCGGCGTCGGCGAAGCGCTGAAGTCGGGAAACATGGAGTACATCTTGGAGAAGTACCGGGGCAGCGTAGACATCTTCATACTGTGCGTCGACCGCGATGGCGTCGTTGGGCGGCGCCGGAGACTCGACCAACTCGAAGCGAAGTTTGGGAACGGCCTACCCTTCCTCGCGGAGAACGCCTGGGAGGAGCTCGAGACCTGGGTATTAGCAGGCTTGAACCTACCTACCGGTTGGAATTGGAACGCCGTCCGGTCAGAGGTGCAAGTCAAAGAGACGTACTTCGAGCCCTTTGCGGAGCGGCGCGGGCTATCCGAATCTCCCGGACGCGGGCGAAAGGTGTTGGGAGAGGAAGCATCGCGCCGAATAGCCGCCATTCGCCGGAAGTGTCCCGAGGACTTCGACGCGCTCGCGCGGCGTCTTGAGGCAGTCGTGTAGACAGAATGGAGAGGTCATTATGGCACAGAGACCCGCACTGAGACCCTGGCACGAGGTCGTTAAGCTGCGTGGGGACCTGAAGTCCGGCGAGCTCTCGCTGGCCATCTTCGCCGCCGATCTCTACGACGTGGTGGTGCAGAAAGGTCAGCGGCCCGTGTACGAGGACCCGGCCCGGTTCTTTGCGCTGACGTACCCCACATACAACCTGCGCGAGCTCGTCAAGGACGTCGTCCTGCGGCTGGACGGCAGGAGCGACAAGGCGTACCGCAGGCTGTCCGTCAACTACGGAGGCGGCAAGACCCATACGCTCATCGCGCTCAGGCACCTCGTGCACAATCCAGATGCGCTGCCGGACCTGCCAGCGGTTCGGGAGTTCAAGGTGCACGTCGGCTCCGAGCTGCCGAGGGCGAGAGTGGCCGCGCTCTGCTTCGACAAGATCGACGTGGAGATGGGGGTCGAGACTCCCGGGCCCGACGGCACCGTCAGGATGCTCAGGCATCCGTGGAGCGTGCTCGCCTATCAACTGGCCGGGGCGGACGGCCTCAGACTCATCCACGCCGGGGGCAAAGACGAGGAAAGGGAGACGCCGCCGGCGGAGCCGCTCGTGGCGGCCCTGCTATCGAAGCCTCAAGAAGACGGCCTGTCGACGCTGGTGCTCCTCGACGAGGTGCTGATGTACATGCGGGCGCAGGTCGACGTAGACCCGGCATCCCGCGGACGGCTGCTCAGCTTTTTCCAGTACCTGACCCAGGCTGTCGTGAAGGTGGACCGGTGCGCCATGGTTACTTCTCTCCTCGCATCCGACCCCGGCAAGCACGATGAGATCGGGGCGGAGATCCTCGCGGACGTGTCCAAGGTGTTCGTCCGGCAGATGGAAGAGGAAGCCAGCCCCGTGAGCAAGGAAGATGTCGCGGAAGTCCTTCGGCGCCGCTTTTTCGAGCCGGACTCCATTCGTGACGCCGGCGCGTTTCGGCCGCACGTCATGTCGGCTGTCGGCAGCATCGCGAAGCTCGACTCGCAGACCAGCAAGGAGCAGCCCGCTGTCGAGGAACGGTATCTCGGAAGCTATCCCTTTCACCCGGACCTGACAGAGGTCTTCTACACCCGTTGGACCCAGTTGGAGGGCTTCCAGCGAACACGGGGCATTCTACGGACGTTCGCCATGGCCCTACGGGACGCCGAGAAGTGGGACACGTGCCCGCTGATAGGGCCCAACGTGTTCCTCAACGCGCCCGGAGGAAGCGGCCTCACGGAGGCGGCGAGCGAGCTGGCCGCCCTAGCGAGCGTGGACGCGGGGGAAGGCAAGCACCAAGAGTGGAGGCCGATCCTAGAAGGAGAGCTGGCCAAGGCGCGCGATATTCAGTCAGAAGCCACCGGCCTCAACCACCGTGAGATAGAGCAGGCCGTCGTTTCGGTGTTCCTGAGCTCGCAGCCGATCGGCCAAAAGGCGCTCACACGGGAACTGATGCTGTTGCTCGGCTCGGCGAACCCGGACAAGATAGAGTTGGAAAAAGCGCTGCATCGCTGGACGGACGTTTCTTGGTTCCTGGACGAAGCGGAGGTCGAGACGGCGGGAAAGAACGCGGATGGGAGTCGGGACCTGCCTAAGGTATGGCGTCTGGGCAACCGTCCGAACCTGCGCCAGATGCACGACGACGCCTGCTCGAACCGTGTGCCGCAGGCACTGGTCGAGGCGCAACTTGTAAACGCTATCGAGAAGCTGAAGTCCCTGACGGCGGCGGCCGCCGCGGCGGGTGCCAGGGTGCACACGCTGCCGGATAGTCCGCGTGACGTCCAAGACGATGGTGAGTTCCACTACGTGGTTCTTGGGCCGAGCGCGGCCTCCGAGTCCGGCAAGCCAAGCACGGAGGCGAGGCGGTATATCGACGAGACAACCGCGCCGGACCGTCCCCGTGCGAATCGCAACGCTATCGTTCTAGCCGTGCCTTCTCGGGATGGACTCGACGCGGCTCGTACCCGCATCCGGGAGCATCTCGGCTGGCTGGAGGTGCGGGATCAGCTCAGGGACCAGCCGATTGACCCCGTCCGCGAGCAGGTGCTCGCCAACGAGACGGGGTTGGCGAGCAGACATATCCCCGAGGCCGTCAAACAAGCGTACTCCATCGTCGTGACTGTCAACGAGAGCAACGAAATCCACGCCTTCAAGATAGCGGTGGCCGGGGAACCTCTGTTCACCACCATCAAGGCCGACAAGCGTGCGCGCATTCAGGAGACGGCCATCAGCTCGGAGGCGATGATGCCGGACGGCCCATACAACCTGTGGGGCGAGGGAGAGAGCTGCCGTCGCGTAAAGGACCTCGTCGGCGCTTTTGCGCAGTTCTCGAAGCTCCCCAAGATGCTGCGCCGCCGGGAAATACTGAATACCGTCGCGCAGGGCGTGCTGTCGGGAATCCTGGTGGCCCAGGTAGTGCGCCCGGATCAGACTACCAACACATTCTGGCGTACCGAGATCGATCAGCACGTTCTGGATGACCCGGGCCTCGAGGTGCTTCTCCCAGAGGCCGCGACGCTCAGCGACATCGGTTACGCCCTTCTCGAGTACGGCCGGCTTCCCGGACTCTCGGCTAACGAGGAGATTACCGTAAAGGACGTTCATGACTACTTCTCGGGGGAGCATATGGTAACGGTGCCCAGAGAAGGGTATGACGATACGTTCTTCGTCCCCGGCTGTGATCCTTCGCGTGTCGACGAGGTCCTTGCGGAAGCCGTGGCGCAGGGATTGCTGTGGATGACCAACGGTCCCGCTTCGCTCCTGGGTGAGCCGGTGCCACCAGGGATCCTCGGTCCGTCCGCGAAGCTGCGGCGGCCGCCCGACCCCATCGCCGTCGATGAGTTGATGTCCGCGGCGATTCCAGAAGCCTGGTCGGAAGGGAAGACCAACGCCTTGGCCATCGCGACGGCTCTGTCCAACATCCGTGGCGTGACCCTGCCCTGGGCAACGGTTCAGACCGCAATCGACACTGCTCTTCGGGCGAGGTGGCTCGAGCTGGCCGGTGAGAGCGCCGAGTGGCCGTCCGATCTAGCGGGCGCTCAGCACGTAGTGCTTAAGACGCCGAGGACCCAGAAGGGAGCCGTCGGCGAGGCCTTCGGATACGGGCCCAAGGCTGCGGGAGCGCTGTTGGCCGAGGCGGCGCTGGAGGCAAACGGAATCCAGGACCTGGCCGAGCAGATTCCTGACATGGCCAAAGCAGCTGTAGGGAATAGTCTCAAGTTCAAGATTCGCATCGAGTTCGGCGGCGACACCGCTCGTGACCCGGCAGTCGTAGACAAGATCAACGCCCTGCTGTCCGAGGTGTCGGATGATCTGAAGTTGACGTAAGGGCGGTCGCACCGAAGGGTATGGCTGTCACGTCCCACAGCACAGTCAGCTCACCCCGCAAACGGCGACTCGAAGATGGTTCTGTCTACCGTATACGTTGGTGGGCCGGAGGCTGCTGAGGGGCCTAACCGGAGTCGCCCGACCTGCTCCTCACATCAGGACCTCCCAGCGAAAACTTCGCAGTTCGGGATGTCCCGGCCCACCACGCCATCTACATGAAGACGAGGCCACCATGCAACCCCATGACACGCTTTGTACTGTCACCCGATGTCAACGCTGGCCGCTAAGTCCCGGACCATTTGCCCCTAATCTTGCAGCGGTGGTAGCATTATCGCATCACACTACAACCGCATCCTAGGAAGGGAGGTTTGACAAGTGACCCGCATCGCTATCTACACCCGCGTTTCCACAGACGCCCAGGCCGAAGAACACCGGACATCCCTGGATGAGCAGCTCGCAGCCTGCTCCGACTACGCGAAGGCGAAGGACTGGCAGATCGTCGACCGCTTCTCAGACGTGGCAACAGGCACGTCTCGCGCCGACAAGCGGCCCGGCCTCAAGGCGCTGTTCGACGCGGCGGCACGGTCGGAGTTCGACGGCGTTCTCAGTTGGAAGGGCGACAGGCTGGCGCGAGGCTCAGGAATCGCCGGAGACATTGAGGAGGCCCTGCGGCCCCTGAATGTGTTTGTCGCCGCCGTCACCGAGCCGCTTAACCTTGACCTCCTCGGACTGTGGGGATGGGTCGGCGGCAGGGAACGGCAGAATCTCATGGAGCGAACGAGCCTCGGCAGGATCGGCGCGGCGAAGGCCGGACGGCCCCCTGCCGGCGCAATGCCGGTCGGCTACCGCCGAGGGCCGGATAGTAAGCCGGTCATTCACGAGCCTGAAGCCGAGCTTGTGCGGCGCATCTACGCTGAGAGCATCGCCGGTCGGGGCGTCAAGCAGATCGCGGACGGACTCAACCTCGACGGCATCTCCACCCCAAGCGGCCATCAGTGGTGGGCATCAAACATAGGCTACATCCTGCGGCGCGAGGTCTACACGGGGAGTCGGGAATACTCAGGGGTCGCCGTCCCCTTCCCGCCCATCGTGCCGAAATCCCAGTGGGACAAGGCTCAGGCCGCACGACGCAAGCGCACCAGTCTCTCAGGCGGCAGGAGGCCGCATGTCTACATGCTCTCGTATCTGGCCGAGTGTACCGAGTGTGGGCGCAAGTTCATCGCTCGGACGAAGAGCAAGGTTTCTCGTGCCCCGCTCCGGTACTACCTGTGCGGGGGTGGACAGGTCGGCGTCAGGTGCCGGTCGACTCGGCACATCCGGGCCGAAAAGCTGGAGGAGACTGTTTGGACGGAGGTTGAGGGCCTGCTGATGTCTCCTGAGCTGCTGCGTGCGGCCCTTAAATCGGCGAAGGACTCCGACGAGCTGGAGGAGGATATTGCGCAGCTCCGGCGGGACATCAGCCGCGTGGACAGGGGAATCGACAGGCTCACCAACCTGTTCATGAGGAATCGGATCGAGCAGGCGCGCTTTGACCGGCTACTCGGCCATGAAACGGACCGGCTGACTGGACTGCGGGAACGGCTGGCCGACCTTGAGGATCAGCGGGACAAAGCGGTCGAGGTCGAGGACAGCGTTGACGCTGTGCCAGCATGGGCCAGAGAGACGGCTCAGAAGCTGCCAGGGCTTGACGCGACTGGCAGACGGGAGATCGCTCAGACGCTCATAAGCGGGGTGACGGTCGACCGAGCGGGGAACGTGGTTGTGACGTTCAGGCTGCCGGTGTCTCTCGATTCCAAAGATGCAGAGTTGGAAGGTCAGGGAAGCTTTCGATGCAGTACTTCAATTAGAAGGACCTCTCCGTCTCTACCAGGCTGTGCCCTGGTTCAATACTCAAGTCGCCGTCGTGGTTAGACATGCCCTGTCCTCCCCCAACTACTCCAGTGTGATGTCGGCCGGACAGTGAGCATCCCAGCGCGGCACGCCATCGATGACTCTGCGGACACGGCTTTGTCCATCCAGTAGTAGCCCGCGTCGTCGACCTTTAGCCTTGGCGACTAGCTGACGGGGTTGTGGCGACAAGGACAAGGGTGAGGCTCGCGCGCGGCGAGCGGATCGCCCTCTCAGGACCGCAGTTCTAGAGTCGAAGCGAAGGCGGCGGCCAGCAGCGCGAAAGCGGCTCCGTAGTCGGCGTCGGGGCCATCCCACAGCGGCTCACAAGAGGCCGGTGTTGGCTTGAAGAGTCGGCTGCCGATCTTCCAGAGAGGGTGAGGGGCCACGGGTCCGGGTTTCCCCGAAGCGGCGGCGCTCGCAGCGTCACTGAACACGCGAACCAAGAGCCGTCTCACGGCGTCTTCTGGGCTCACTACGTCCACATCCAGACTCGGGTCCTGTGGCACATGCGGGAGTTCGAGAGCCGCAAAGGCCTGCAACGACTCGACGAATACATCGGCGAACGCCGCCCGCTCTGCCATGCTCGCCGACATGAACGCGACGAGCATGGCATTGTGGCGATCAGTCTGAAAAGCCGGCCGTGCTGCGAGAGCGCGGGCGATGGCCCGCCGAAGCGCATCCCGTGCGTCCGGCGTCGCTACATGCTCGACCGAGGCGACTTGTAGTGTCGTCACCTTACAAGAGTAACGCATCTCGGTTCCACCTACAACGCGACGGCGCGGTTGACGAAGGCGAACCCATCGACGTATCCTTTGCTTCCCCTTAATGAAGATAGAGAGCTCTTGAGAGACACGGCGTCTGCCGGTATTCTTAAGGTCATCGACCCGTGGTCGTCGCCGTTGATCCTGATCGACTCAACGATTGACCGCAGGAGTGACGGCGCTCTTCGTCCGTGAACTCGTCCAAGCTGTCTTCGTAGGAAGGAGCAACCTTTTGAACAATACCGATTGGGTAGAGGTCGTAATAAAATAGTTATTGCTATTCTTGGGTTGGGAGCTGCTCTAGGTACGATGTTGGTCAGCCTCCGAAGCGAATATCGCGATGATAGGAGGTATTTGCAGGGTAAATTGGATGATGTGGCAGGACGGTTGGCATGGATGGAAGGATTGTTAGGGGCATTCCGACAGCCGCCAGACGAGAAGGCGGTGTACAAGTGGCGAGCGCTGGGAAGAGGCGAAGAATGAACAAGCAGCAACCCTGGCAGCAGGGCACACAGAATAGACCACCTGTTACATGGGACGCAAACACCAAGACTTTCAATATCATATTGACAGGCATAGAAAGGGTGCCACTAGGTGGCATTGAAGCCGAATGGAAATCACCTATAACGTATGTGGCCCGTATCAGGCCACTCGGTGGGAAATGGAGTGTCGGCTTTGAAACCCCATTGACTGGGTGTGGGTTCACTGGGCTAAAGCCGGATACTTTAATACGAGGTCGAGGTAAGGTCTAAGAATGAACGCGGGGAAAGTTTTCCTGCAACGATGAAGGTGCGGACAACATCAAAGGGAACTGTGGGAGTTTGACCCCCAAGCGATGACAGGGAATGAGGAGCAATATGCTGCCTGGTTTGAACGACAAGAATACAGCTACCTTGTTGTTCATAGGGTTGCTGTTCACGGTCAGCGACCGAGTTCGATGCAACTGTCCGAGAGTTGGTCTCTCCCTTCTCACGAGGCCGGATGCTCAGCTTTGAAGTGGCAACCACCGTAACTTGGGGACACCTGTTGATGGACACAGCATAGTGAGAGGTCCCTAGCTAGGCTGGTGCTGATGAGACATTCGATGTCCGAGATCAGAGGCCAACCACATGGCCTTGAAAGTCTGAAACGCCCGCACTTGATATCGGGGCCGCCAAAGGCAGGCCCTTTACGTGAGCGGGAAGGAACGCGGCCCCCGTTTTGACTGACGCCCTGCCCGCCGTGAATTTATCTGGTGGGCCCCGCTTCATTGCGGCCAAGCTTCCGGTGGCCCCTTGGCAAAGGCCGTGGCGACCGCTATCCTCATCTTGCGCTTGCCCACAACACCGTACCTACGTCAGCATGGCGTGTCGATCTAAAACCACGGATGAAGATAGCGGAGTAGGAGCCGCCGAGCCCCGGGCCGGCCCGCTGGGCAAAGAGTCCCCGACCCTACCTGGTGCCGACCAGGTCCCGCGCCTCGACTATTGCCTTCATCTTGGCTTCGGCGACTTCAGCTGAAGCCACGGGATTGTCGGCGAACGTCGCAAAGCCGCAGTCCGGCGTCAGCAGTACGCGCTCCTCGCCAAAGAGGTCGATCGCGCGTGAGATGCGGCGGCGGATATCCTCGACCGGCTCCACGACATCGAGCTTCTGGTTGACGACGCCGACGCCTATCCGCCTGTCGTCCGGAATCTCGCGGAGCACGTCAGCCTCGCCCGCGCGCGGCGTGCATAGCTCCAAGAACAGGACGCCCACGTCCACCCGCTTCAGAGTGTCAAGGAGCGGCCGGTAGTCGCCGGACAGGGCGGCGGACTCGTCGGGAGTCCAGTTGCCGCGGCACACGTGCATGGCGAGGCGCTCCGCCGGCAGTCCGCGGACGACCTCGTTCAGCAGTCCGGCGGCAAAGTCCAGCTCGATCTCAGGTTCGAGCCTCTCGCTCAGAGCGCCGCACATGAAGCTGCGCTTCGCCCGCGCGCTCCCGAATACGACCTCCGTAAGAACGGGCTCGTCGAGCTGTACCAGGGCCGCGCCGGACGCCAGCAGGAAGTGCACCTCCTCGCGCAGGACACGGACGACATCCCGCGCCAGCTCATCACGGCTCTGGTACGGGCTGTCAGTAAGGCAGTCGAGCCACATCGTGCGCGTTAGGAGGTATGGCCCGGGCAGCGCGACCTTCACGGGCCTGTCCGTACACGAGGCCGCAAACCGCAGCTCGTGGACCGCGAGCGGGAGGCTCCTTCCCAGCTTCCCGTAGGCGACGGGGTGGCGGACCTCGTCAGCAGGGACATCGAGCGCGCGGAGCTCTATCTCGAACTTCTCGGGGTCGTCGACCATCGCCGTCAGGTCGCTGAGGGGGATGAGCTGACAGTTGTCGAGGAGGCCGCCGACGAATCCGGCGTAGCTGTTGCGGCGCTGCTCGCCGTCGGTGACCACGTCCACGCCCGCGCGAAGCTGGGAGGCGAGGCTGAGCCTCGCCGCGTCGTCCGCCGTGGCCTGAAACTCCGCCTCGGCCAGCCTGCCCTCGAGCCAGTCGTGCATCGCCTGGAGCATCCACCGCGGTCGGGGCCAGCTGCCAATGCCCATGACAGACAGAGGCGCGATCTTTGGAGAGGCGGCCGGCGAGGGAAGCGATCCGGGTACCCTGACCTCGACGCGAAGCTGCTCGCCTATAGGCCGGGGGCCCGTGACCGGCGTCCGTCCGCGCTCGGAGAACGGACCCTTGCAGACGAGAAAGCTGCGCTGGCCGCCCGTTTTCGTCCACGAGACCAGCTCGTTGCTGGTCAGCCGGCACCAGGCGGGCAGCTCGACCTCGACCGTTGAATCGGTGGACAGTATCTCCAGCAGCCCGCCACGCTCCAGCGGGTCGATGTGCCTTCGAATCAGGAGCAGCAACCCGCCGCCGCAGTCCAGGTCCCCGCCGTCGAAGCTGACGTCAGGACTGAAAGCGTGTCTTTCGACCGGCTTCATCAGACAGACGTGTGGGAAACGGATGGCAGAGGGGCACCGCATTGACTAGCGCCACCGGAAAATTCTTTGCGTTTGCCAATGCTTGAAGCCTCCCTATCACCGCCGCCGGTCACTTCGATCAAGATGTGTGCCTTGGTTCGGCAGACACCTCCGACAGGCACGAGCCAACGGACCTATTTCCGCTAGAGCGATCTCCAGGGACGGGAACCGACGCCACCAAGGTCTGACGCGGACGTGGGAACAGCAAAGGGTGTGGATCATCGCGTTTAGATTGTGTACCGGGCTTCTACCTCGGTAATCGTTCACTGCTACTGGACGTATTCTTCTTCTCCTTCCGCATTGGTGTTCCAGGACTATCGACTGGCAAGTTCTACGCGCCGGGCTGGAGACGCAGCCTCACTCGCATCACGTTGACCGGCTGGTTCATTGGAGGTAGTGCAGGATTGCGGGTGATATTCCAGTTCAGTATCCCGTTGGGGAAGCCCATAAATTGATAGGTGCAGTGTCTCAATGTAGGAGCCATTTACCGTACCTCTCTGCAAGAAGGGCGGTCGCATCCTCAAAACCCATAACCGATCCTGGGCACTTGGGCAGGGAATCTCTGTTTGTTTGCCTACAATGGGTGATGTGGAAATAGCCATCCCCAAGTTCTCTTGCACGTATTATCTCTGTAGAACTATCTCCATTGAACCATGAAGTAGTGTACACCACCATTGCGGCGTCAATTTTGTCAGTTCCTTCGCAATGAGTAGCCATATGGACTTCACTCTCTGGGAATTTGTGCTGACAGTCGAAAACAAACCCCGGATGCGCTTCTCTGATTACATGCTCAATCTCTTGTATGGCCTGCTCCTCTTTGCCTGCGTTAATTTCCCCACTTGTTCCAGTTGTTCCCGTTATTGGCATAGGAGCCGCCCCATCGTCTCCTAGAACTAGGCCTATGATCACCAATATAAGCAGAGCTATGATCGACGCGGTCGCCACCATAACTACTCTATTGACTCTCATGTCTCTACTCCCGTTGTAGTCATATCTCCTCGTACTGGCATTCTCTCCTCAGCCGATAACGTTGTAGTACGGTCAGCCTTGGAGACAACGCGCCCTGACCTTCATTGCCGCGCAGGGCACATCCACATCAACAAGACCTTCGGGCTACTTGTTAGCTTCTTACCCCAGAAGCGCAACCATCGGCTCACCTCTTGTGCTGGAAATGGGTGCGGCAGTTCCAAATTGTCGTGGGCTCCATCTGAAGTCTGGCCGTCCACTTCCGGACCCCGAGTGGCTCAATACGTAACACAGGGGGTGCCGTCGGAGAGGAACTCGACCAGCTTCGCGCCTCCAACCATGATGGCCCCATCGACGAGGTTGTTCTCGTCGAGGTCGCGCTTCTTGAAGCAGGGCGCGCAGACATAGACCATCCCGCCGGCGGCGGCGAAGGTGTCCATGAGCTCCTGCAGGGCCATGAACCCCTCTTCGTGTATGTCGTCGGCGTAACCCTTCTGGGAGAGACGGACGCCTTCCGTGCTCAGGAAGACCATCGTCTCCTTTTCCGATCCGAGTGCGGCGTTGGCAATCACGAAGGCCACCGTCGCCTTGTCGGTGTCGTCCGCTGCGCAGGTGAGACTGACACAGAACTTTCCAGCCATCTTGGTTTCCTTTCGGCCGTAGCTACGAGTTTGGTTTCTGTTCGATCCAGTAGTCGGGATGCTCTGCACGGAGCAGGCGGCGGGCGGTCATGCGGCACCAGGAAGGCAACTCCTCGGGAGCGCCCAGGTCGCGGCTAGTCAGTTTCAGGACCTCTCCGGGGTTGAGGGCCTGCATCCGCAGCCTGAGAAGGATGAGGACCTCGCCGCAGCCCATGTCGCCAGCGTCCCATCGGTCGGCGACGGGCAGGTCTTCGGTTTCGCCGTCACTCACCGGTCCCGTATCAGCTCGCCGGGGTGGATTGGATCGAGTCATCGGCTGCAGAGAGCACCGCGCCGCCCGGCGTTTGATTGGCCTAGCCTTATGTCCGGGATAGCTCAATCTTATAATGCGGAACCAGCACCTCGCAACCGCACCTGGCCAATATGATACCGTCACTCCTGGAAGCAGGCAGCAGGATGTTCGACACGCTGATACTTCACGGGACAGTAGTAGACGGCACTGGCGGCCCTTCGTACAGTGGCGATGTCGGGATATCCGGTGGCAGAATCGCCGCTATAGGCCGTCTGGCAGAAGCGGACTCCCGAAGGAAGATCGACGCACGCGGGTGCGTCGTGGCGCCCGGATTCATCGATATTCACGGCCACTCCGACCTCACCCTGCTGGAGGACCCCGGCGGCGAGAGCAAGGCGTACCAGGGCGTCACGACGGAGGTCACCGGCAACTGCAGCTTCTCTCCCTTTCCGGCTGGAAGCGCCGGGCCGGAGGTCTTGCAAAGGCAGCTCGAAAAGACTCTCATCTCGAAGAGGGCGTGGACCTGGAGCACCCTCGACGACTGGGCGAGCGACCTGGAGTCCAGCGGGACCAGCATCAACGTGGCCCCGCAGGTCGGCCACGCGGCGCTGCGTGTCGCCGCGGGCGCGCTGGACGACGGTCCGGTAGACCCCGACCGGATGCGTGAGATGCAGCGGTTGGCCGCCGAGGCGGTGGAACAGGGCGCCTTCGCCATCTCTACCGGCCTGTCAGGCGCGCCCTCGGGTTACGCGTCGACAGACGAGATCGTGGCGCTCTGCGAGTCCATAGCCCACTACGACGGCGCATTCTACGCCACTCACGCGCGGGTCGGAGCGGGCAGGCACCTGTCCTCCATCGAGGAGGCTGTCGAGATAGGCAGGCGGGCGGATATCCCAGTGCAGTTCTCCCACCTGTCGATCACCGAGAAGCATGCCTACGGTGACGGCCCCCGCATGGTGGACATCTTCGAGAGGGCGCGAGATCAAGGACTGGATGTCACCTACGACATGTACCCGTACACTGCCGCCGGAGCTGGTCTCAAGCAGGTCGTGCCCAGCTGGGCGCAGGCCGGAACGGTCGACGACTACATGGCCAGGCTGCGAGACCCGGGCACGCGAGCACGCATCCGCAAGGAGGTCGCCGACGGCGTGCGGGAGGTCCCGCCCCGCTGGGACACCTGGCGCATAGCCTTCGCCCGCGCGAAGGGCAATCGGGGCCTCGTCGGACGCTCGGTGCTGGAGATCGCGTCTGAGAGAGGCGTCGAGCCCGCGGAGGCCGTCCTGCAGATGGTCGAGGACGAGGGCGGCAACGTGATGACGCTCGTCCACAACCGCACCGAAAGCGACGTGCGATACTTCATGGGGCATCCGCTGTCGATGTTCGGGTCCGACGGGCGGGCGATCTCCCCAGACGGCTTCTACGGGACTGGCAGGCCTCACCCGAGGTTCTACGGGACGTACCCCAGGGTGCTGGGGCGGTACGTCAGGGAGCGGCCCGCCGTGCTGTCTCTGGAGAGCGCCGTCCACAAGATGACCGGGCTCCCCGCCCGGCGTCTCGGACTCAGCGACCGCGGCCAGCTCATGGAGGGCTCGCAGGCCGACCTGGTGGTGTTCGACCCGGATACGGTGACCGACAACGCCACGTACGACAACCCGCAGCAGTACCCGGACGGGATACCGTTCGTACTGGTCGGGGGCGCAGCCGTCATCGACCATGGCCGGCACACCGGCGCGAGGCCGGGAAGGCTACTACGCCGCGGGTCGTAACTGGTGTAAACTGGCGCGTGCGCACTTCCGCCAGGGAGGCGACTTTCACCGTCAGGGAGAGACCATGTTCAGGAACAAGATCCTCGACCGAATCAAGAGGGGCGAGAAGGCATTGGGGATAAGCATGAATGAGGCCTCGGAGGAACTGGTAGAGATCGCCGGCAGGATGGGCTTGGACTTCGTCAACTTCGACGGTCAGCACGCGCCGCTGACGCCGGAGAGGGTCGGTACGCTGTGCAGAATCGCAGACGGCTTCGGCATCACCCCGACGATGCGCATCCCCGACGGCCAGGAGAGTACCATACTGTCCTACCTCGACCGGGGCATCCGCCAGATCACGGTGCCCAACCTGCTCACGAAGGAAGAGGCGCAAAACCTGGTCAAGTACACCTACTTCCAGCCGCTCGGCCTCAGAAGCTCGACAAGCCACAAGATGGTCTCCTACCAGGACAGCCAAGACAGGGCCGACCTGTTCGCTGACGTGAACGCGAACGTGGTCCTCGTGCCCCAGATCGAGAACATCAACACGGTCGAGAACCTGGAAGAGATATTGACCGTGGACGGTATCGACTACTTCGGAGGCGGCCCCGAAGACATGGCACAGTCCATGGGCATTGCCGGCGGCCACGCCGATCCCAGGATAGCCGAGGCCTACGAACAGGCAACGGCAAAGCTCGAAGCGGCGGGCAAGGGATGGTGGGCCGACCACATCGAGACCATCGACATCCTCGGCCTGGTCAAGGGGGAGATGGAGAGTCTCCTGGAGGCCCACGGCCGCAAGTCCAAGCTCGCCTGGTAGAGCATCTCCCAATGCGTAACCGTCATTCCGGCGAAGGCCGGAATCCAGCGGGCGGCCGAGCGCCGCGTCGACAATTCCCATCCCAGGAGGAGAGCCAACCATGAACGACGGCAACGCTGACTTCACACTCCTCAAGGCTGCGCGCGTGATCGACGGCCTGGGAGGGCCGCCCATAGAGCGCGCCGCGGTACTGATGCAGGGAGACACCATCCGGGCCGTTGGTCCCGAGGAAGAGGTCGTGCCCCCCGAGGGGGCGAGTGTGTGTGAGATCAACTACGAGGACAAGACCGCCCTGCCCGGCCTCGTGGACTGCCACGTTCACATGATCGGCATAGGAGACGGACGTGCCGGGGACGAGCTTACGCTGCTGCCCGACGAGGTGCTGACCCTTCAGGCGGCAAAGAACGCCCGGACGCATCTCTACTCCGGGGTGACCACCGTGCGCGACTGCGGCGCGAAGAACCGGACCACCTTCACGCTTCGCCAGGCCGTGGAGATGGGAATCACGCCGTCGCCGAGGCTGCTCCTGAGCGGAAGGCCCATCGCCATCATCGGGGGCCACCTGAGCTACTTCGGCATAGAGGCCACCGGCGAGGTCGAGTGCCGCGCCGCCGTCCGCCAGCTCGTCAAGGAGGGCGCCGACTTCATCAAGATCACCGCGACCGGCGGCAGCACCAGGACCTCGTTCGCCTTGAGGCCGTCTTTCACCGTCGAGGAGATGACGGCGATCTGCGACGAGGCCCACAAGTTCGGCAAGCACGCCGCCGCCCACTGCGTATCGACTCAGGCCATCGTCAATTCCCTGGACGCCGGCGTAGACACGGTCATCCATGGCTACTACAGGGATACCGAGGGGGAGCTGGAGGACCGGCCCGACATCACCGAGAGGCTCGCCCGGCAGGGCGTGTTCGTCAACCTGACCCTCCACCAGGGCCGACAGCGCATGTGGGACCTTCAGGCCAAGAAGGAGCGCGAGGGCGTCACTGAAGACGAGCAGGCCGAGATCAGCCAGATAGAGGCCGGGAAGGAACAGGCCCTGGAGCATGGCGCGAAGCTCAGGGCCGGCGGAGTCAGGCTTGTCTCCGGGTCCGACGCCGCCTGGGCACACTACAAGATGGGTGGGTTCCAGGACGAGGTGGAGATACACGTCCGGCTTGGGATGTCGCCGATGGAGGCCATCGTCTCGGCGACCAGTGACTCCGCGAAGTCTTGCTGGGCGGAGGACCGCATCGGCTCCCTGGGGCCCGGCAAGCTGGCCGACGTCCTCGTCGTGGAGGGAGACCCCTCCAAAGACATCGACGACTTGAAGAAGGTTGTCGACGTCTTCCAGGGCGGAGGTAGGGTCGACCGCGGAAGCTACGTCTGACCCGTCTTTCCCGCGAAGGCGGGAAATCCAGTCTGAGGTCCGGTTATCGGCGGCGCTGTCTGGGGTCCAGCGACTCCCTCAGCCCGTCGCCGATGAAGTTGAGCGACAGGACCGTCAGGAAGATGATGAGCCCCGGGAAGGTCGTCATCCACCAGGACAGCGTGATGAACTCCCTACCCTGCGCGAGCATGCCTCCCCACGACGGCTGAGGAGGCTGAATCCCCAGACCAAGAAAGCTCAGGCCAGACTCTATCAGAATGGCGATGCCGGCTGACAGGGACATCATGACTATGATGGACGAGAGCGTGTTGGGAAGCACGGCGGTGAGCATGATCCGCAGGTTCCCTGATCCGATGGCGCGCGCCGCCTGAACGTACTCCTGCTCTCGTATCGACAGCGTATTGACCCGGACGATGCGGGCGAACGGTGCGAGGTAGAGGATCGATATCGCCAGCATAGCGTTCCTGAGCGACGGCCCTAGCACACCCACCATGAAGACCACCAGGACGAGGCCCGGCATGGCCATCAGGGCATCGGCCAGACGCATGATGAGCGTGTCCACCCATCGACCGAAGTAGCCCGCCGCCAGTCCGGCCATCACTCCGACCGTCGACGCTATCGCGATCGCCAGTACAGCGACCATCAGCGAGACCCTGGCCCCGTGCATTACACGGCTGAGGATATCTCGCCCAAGGTCGTCGGTGCCCATGGGATGCTTCAATGTGGGGCCGTTCAGGGGAGCGTTGAAGTCGCTTATGTCAGGCTCGTAAGGAGATATCCAGGGCGCCAGGACAGCCACTGCCGTGAAGAAGACCAGGATAGAGGCGCCCACCATTGCGGTGCGGTTGCGGGCGAAGCCTCTAGCGACCAGCACTATCCATCTGGTGCGCTTCCGCCCAGCCATCCCATCGACCGTCAATGCGGCCTCAGCAGCTTCGTTGGGCGTAGTCAATCGTAACGTATCCGCGGATCGAGGTATGCGTAGGTGATGTCGGCCAGCAGGTTGAGCAGGACGTAGACGACCGCCGCAAGCATCACCACGGCCTGTACTATGTGGTAGTCCCTTGCCTGGACCGCGGCGACCAGCATCTGACCCATGCCGGGATATCTGAACACGTTCTCGGTCACGATGGCGCCTCCAAGCAGGCCCGCGATGTCCAGCGTGATTATCGTGACGACCGAGAGCAGCGCGTTCTTGAGGCCGTGCCGCAACACGACGCTTCTGTAACGCAGGCCTTTGGCGTGCGCCGTACGAATATAGTCCGAGGTCATGACGTCGAGCATTCCGGAGCGCATGTACCTGGTGAGGCTGCCCATCATGCTCGTCCCAAGCGAAACGGCCGGGAGGATCAGGTACTTGAACTCGAACCCCTCACCAGGGGGGCCATAGCCGGACGTGGGCAGCCATCCGAGCCGGACCGCGAAGAACAGTATCAGCATCAGGCCAACCCAGAAGTTCGGCGCCGACACGCCGAAGAGCGACACCGCGGTTACGACGTTGTCGAGCCAGGAGTACGGCTTGATCCCGGCGATGATGCCCAACGGTATGGCTACGACTACTGCAACCACCAGCGCGGCAAAAGCCAGCGGCATCGTACGCTTGAACTTCTCTACAATCAGCGGGGCAACCGGCTGGTTGTTGGTGAAGGCGACGCCGAGGTCGCCCCTGACCATGTTCCTGACCCAGATGCCGTACTGGACGTAGATCGGCTTGTCCAGGCCAAGCGCCCTGCGCTCTCCCTCTATCTGCTCCCTGCTGACCTCTTTACCCAGCCGGATCACCGCTGGGTCTCCCGGGGCGAGCTTCAACATCACGAAGACGAAGACGGAGAGCGCTACGACAACGTAGACCGTCTGGAGCAGCCTTCTTATGATGTAGGCCTGAATGGCGGTCTTCTCCTCAGAGGAGCGCCCTCACCCATAGCTCTCCGGGCGCCTACATGACGATGCGGCGATCGTTAGCTGGATCGCCGCATCGGAAACGAACGTCTGCGGAGACGGTCCCGCCCCGGCCCAATCAACGGCGGGGACGGGACCGATTCTTCACGCTTGTGAGCTACTGGCTGAAGTCGTAGTTCCAGGCCCTGAAGTCCAGGTAGCCGTTGGGCGTCATGGGCGCATTCTGCATCTTCAGGTTTGCCGCATAGAACCTAGGCATGGACTGGATCTTGATCAGGGGAACGTCCTCGTTGACGACGATGTCTACGACTCTTGCGTAGGCAGGCTTGCGTACCGCCTTGTCCAGGGTGGACTTACCCTTGTCGAAGAGCTCCTCCACCTCGGCGTTGTAGTAACGCATGCCGTTGTTCCCAAGGTAGGGTCCGTTCTCGGATCCGGCGCGAAGGACGCTCTGCATCAGACCGTCGGGGTCCGGCGGCCAGCGGGTGTACCACGCGTCGCCGATATCGTACTCCTTGTGGATGATCGTACCCTCGTGGTTAGGCCATCCTTGCTCGGACTCGACACCGAACCAGACCTTGTCCAGCCAGGTGGCCGTGTCCACCACCTCGATTTCCACTTCGGCGAAGTCGATCTCTTCGACATTCTGCTTGAAGACCTCGCCTATCTTGACAAACATCTCGTTGTTGGGCTCGGGGATGTATTTGATCTTGAGAGGGTTGCCCGAGGAGTAGCCCGCATCATTGAGGAGCGCCGTCGCGGCGGAGATGTCGCGCGCTGGACATGGCGTAGGCGTATATGCCCACATCTTGCTTGGAATCAGGTTGCAGTCCACCTCGCCGTGTCCAAACCAGATCACGTTGTGCATCGCCTCTTTATTGACGGCGTGCTGCATGGCCTTGCGCACTCTGACATCGGACATGGGGCCCTCGCGGACGTTCATGATGAGGGTCATGTACGACATCGTTATCCCCGTCTGCCTGAGTAGTTGAAGCCCCGGTGTGTTGTCCAGGTCTTCAAGAGCATTGAAGGGGACATCGGTCATCAGGTCGATCTCGCCGGTCTTCAGCGCCGCTATCCGCGTCTGGGTCTCCGGCATGGGGAGAATGACAGCCCGCTGGGGGCGGATGGCAAGGAAACCCTTGTCCCAGTAGTCCGTGAACTTCTCCATCACGAGTCTATCGCCGGGGATGTACTCGACAAACTTGTACGTTCCCGTCCCTATCGGGTTCGTGTCCACCTCTCCGCTTTCAGTGTTGCCCCTGTGCATCTCACGCGGGCCTCCCGCGTGGAACATGAACACGACGTTGAACTTATTCAGCTCCAGGCGCAGCTCGTATGGCCCCGGCGCGGACCACTTCTGAACGTCCAGCAGGGTCGTGCCGCACCGCGACTTCTCCTTAAGCGCCACGATGCAACGGTCGTAGTTCCATATCCTGTCTGCCGACGTCCAGTGGTCGCCATTGTGGTAGGTGACGTCCTGCCGAAGTGTGAAATCGTACGTGGTGCCATCCGGCTGCAACGTCCAGCCGGTGGCCAGTCCCGGGATTGCGGTTGTATAGGTGCGATCGTAGAAGACAAGCGTGTCATACAGCATCGATCCATGCCATATATCATGGCCCGACTGGGAGCGGTGGGTGTCCAGGAAGCTGATGTCCCCGTTGTTCCCGACCCGCAAGAGCCCAGGATTCCCAGCCGCCTGGACCTCCCTCACCACCACCTTCTCTACGGGTACCTCTTTGATCTCGACCTGCGTGACCACCACCGTCTGGCCGGGTACCTGAACCTCCTTCACAACCTCCCTGATGACCTCGATCGGCTTTTCGACCTCGATGGTCCTGACCGTCTCCCTCTCCACCTCGACGATCTTCTCTACAGGTACCTCTCTGACCACCTCCTGGGTGATCACCTTCTCGACAGGCACCTCCTTGACCACCTCTTGCGTACAAGCGAGAGCCGCCATGAGCGCCAGTGACCCAAGAGCCACCAGGACCCACTGGAATTTGAGCTTCCTCATAGTCTCCCTCCCATTCCCTTTCTACATAGCCGCGAACGACAGGGGGCCATGTTACTCACGAGCACCACGGCTGTCAACCTGCGTCACCCGTCCCAAATCCACCGCCGAGACGTAGTGGGTCGACCACGGAGGCTACGTCTAAGGCCCGGTCAGCGGCGGCGCTGTCTGGGGTCCAGCGACTCCCTCAGCCCGTCGCCGATGAAGTTGAGCGACAGCACCGTCAGGAAGATGATGAGCCCCGGGAAGGTGGTCATCCACCAGGACAGGGTGATGAACTCTCTACCCTGCGCGAGAGCATGCCTCCCCACGACGGCTGGGAGGCTGATTCCCCAGGCCAAGAAAGCTCAGGCCAGACTCGATCAGAATGGCGATGCCTTGGGGGAGCTACTGGCTGAAGTCGTAGTTCCAGGCCCTGGGGTCCAGAAACCCCTTGGGCGTCATGGGCGCATTCTGCATCTTCAGGTTCGACGCATAGAACCGAGGCATGGACTGGATCTTGATCAGGGGAACGTCCTCATTGACTACGATGTCAACGATCCTCGCGTAGAGCGGCTTCCGCACTGACTTGTCAAGAGTGGACTTGGCCCGGTCGAAGAGCTCCTCCACCTCGGCGTTGTAGTAGCGCATGCCGTTGTTCCCAAGGTAGGGTCCGTTCTCAGAGCCGGCGCGAAGGACGCTCTGCATCAGACCGTCGGGGTCCGGCGGCCAGCGAGCGTACGACGCGTCGCCGATGTCGTACTCCTTGTGAATGATCGTGCCCTCGTGGTTCGGCCATCCCTTGTCGGACGGGACGCCGAACCAGACCTTGTCCAGCCAAGTGGCCGTGTCCACCACCTCAATCTCCACTTCGGCGAAGTCGATCTCCTCGACGTTCTGCTTGAGGACCTCGCCTATCCTGACGAACATCTCATTGTTGGGCTCGGGGATGTATTTGATCTTGAGAGGGTTGCCCGAGTTGTAGCCCGCTTCGTTGAGGAGGGCCGTCGCGGCGGAGATACTGCGCTCCGGGCATTCCATAGGGGTATATGCCCACATCTTGCTTGGAATCAGGTTGCAGTCCACCTCGCCGCGTCCAAACCAGATCACATTGTGCATCGCCTCTTTGTTGACGGCGTGCTGCATGGCCTTGCGGACCCTGACATCGGACATGGGGCCCTCGCGGACGTTCATGATGAGGGTCATGTACGCCATCGTTATTCCCGTCTGCCTGAGGATCTGGAGTCCCGGTGTGTTGTCCAGGTCTTCAACGAAATTGAAGGGGACCTCGGTCATCAGGTCGATCTCGCCGGTCTTCAGCGCCGCTATCCGCGTCTGGGTTTCCGGCATCGGGAGAATGACAGCCCGCTGGGGGCGGATGGCAAGGAAACCCTTGTCCCAGTAGTCCGCGAACTTCTCCATCACGAGTCTATCGCCGGGGATGAATTCGACGAACTTGTACGTTCCCGTCCCTATCGGGTTCGTGTCCACCTCGCCGCTCTCGACGTTAGCCCTGTGCAACTCACGCGGGTTGCCCGCGTGGAACATAAACAAGACGTTGAACTTGTCCAGCTCCAGGCGCAGCTCGTATGGCCCCGGCGCAGACCACTTCTGGACGTCCAGCAGGGTCGTGCCGCACCGCGACTTCTCCTTAAGCGCGACGATGCAGCGATCGTAGTTCCATAGCCTGTCCGCCGACGTCCAATGATCGCCATTGTGGTAGGTGACGTCCTGCCGGAGCGTGAAATCGTACGTGGTGCCATCCGGCTGCAGCGTCCAGCCAGTGGCTAGGCCCGGGACCGCGGTCGTGTAGGTGCGGTCGTAGAAGACAAGGGTGTCAAACAAGAAGTCGCGAGGCCATATGTCCCAGCCCGACTGGGAGCGGTGTGAGTCCAGGAAGCTGATGTCTCCGCTGTTCCCCACACGCAGGAGGCCCGGATTCGCGGACGCCTCGACCTCCCTCACCACCACCTTCTCTACGGGTACCTCTTTGATCTCGACCTCCGTGACCACCACCGTCTGGCCGGGTACCTGGACCTCCTTCACAACCTCTTTGATGACCTCGAACGGCTTCTCGACCTCGACCGTCCTGACCGTCTCTCTCTCCACCTCCACTATCTTCTCTACAGGTACCTCTCTGACCACCTCTTGGGTGACCACCTTCTCGACAGTCACCTCCTTCACGACCTCTTCGGTACACGCGAGCGCCGCTACGAGCGCCAGTGTCCCAATAGCCACCAGTATCCGCTGGAATCTGACCTTACTCATAATCTCCCCTCCCACTCCCCTTTTCTGCGTAGCCCGGAACGATAGAGGGCCATGTTATTCACGAGCACCACGGCTGTCAACCTGCGCGCCTTGACCCGAATCCACCGATGCGGAGCGGCCTTGGGGTTGGAACAAGGGGTGAGGGCCGTGGGACGCGACGGTCCGCGCTCGATTCCGATAAATGGGGCCGGTGGCGGCCTTTGGTTGTCGTTGGGGGCGCCGATGGCGGTCCTGGGCAGCGGCGCTGGGGCGGGGTCGGCGGGACAGCATGCAGGGGAAGACAATCGCGGACCGGGCCGGTGCGACTCTGTGGGTCGGTTGGGTAGTCTGGTGGACGTGTCAGGCGCCGTCGGTGCCGTCAGGCAGGCAATGGCAGGGCTCGCAATCGAGCCAGGGCGCGAGTGAACTGGGTTTCCCAAGGCCAGCCCTGTGGCAGATGCAAAGTGAGGCGGCGGGCCGAGCGGGTGAGCCGTCCGGCCAGGGAGAAGAAGCGCCGCCGGAGGGTCTTGGTGGTCACCACCCCCTCGTCCAGACCGATGCGCGCGGTCCAGCGGGCCAGGTTATGGGCCAGCACCTGGACGGCCAGCCATGCGCCGTTGGCGGGGAAGCGGCCCGAGGGGAGATGGTTGAGGCCGACGCCGTGCTTGAGGTCTCGGATAGCATTCTCAATCTCGGCGTGGCGGCGATGGTCGGCCTCCAGTTCCAGGGTTTCCCCGTCCCGGTCGGTGATGAAGCCGTGATAGCTGTAGCTGGCGAAGAGGGCCAGTTGGGAACCGGGCGTGGGCTTCACCCGCCGGACGATGAGCCGCACTGGGGCGGCTTCGGGCTCACCCTGGAAGGGAGTGTAGGTGGTCTCGGCCACGTCGGCGCCGCCGTCCATCCAGTAGGGGACGGGCGTCCAGTCCTCCTCGGGAATCGCCTCAATCAACTCCCTGAGGCGGGCGTGTTGGCGGATGGTGATGGAGAAGCGGACATCCATCTTGCGGCAGACGACGACCAGGGCGTGGGCATAGAAGCCGCTGTCGGCCCGCACCGTGAGTTGTCCTGTAGCCCCAGCATGGCGCACCCGGCCCACGGTCTCCCGCAGGAAGTGGGCGGCGCCCCGAACGGTGTTGGCGCGGCCCTCGCGCAGCCGAGACATCAGCACGTCGCCGGTGCCGGCGGCGATGGCCAGCAGCGGGTGATAGCCCCGCTGGCCAGTGTAACCATGGTGACGCGCCCCCTCCTTGGCCAGTCCGTAGGTCTCGCACATGGTGGAGTCCAAGTCGATGGTCAACGGCCCTTCGCCGGGTCCCGCACCAGCGGCCCAGGCCCGGGACAGCAACTCCCGGCTCACCCGATCCAACTGGCGGACGTGGCCCCACCGGAAGCTGCGCAGGAAAGTTCCCAGGGTGGATGGCGCCTTGACTACGCAGCCGATGGCGCCAGCTGTCCCGCCGGTACGCAACACGTCGGCGTCGTCAATGAAGTCGCCCCCAGCCAGCGCCGAGGCCACCAGGGTCAGCATCTTGTCTCCTGGGTTCGCTCGCCCCGGCGCGTCTCCCAGGTCGACGTGGCTGTCGACGACTTCACGCAGGCCCAGGTGCTGGGCTAGGGTCACCGGGAGGAGCAGCCCAGCATTGGCCACCAGGCGGTGGTCGTCGAAGGCGATACGGATGCGGTCGGGATGGTTGCGTGCTAGCATCTATCGGGTGCTCCTTGTTCTGGGGTCGGCTTTGCTGTTTCAAAACCATTATCCCAGATTCACAGGAGCACCCTCTTGCCGCTTCAGGACACTGACCCGACGCCCTCCTTCGGTGGATTCGGGCTTGACAGGCGAAGCGACGCTCCGATAGTTTCAGGGCCGAGCGGCACGCTGAATCCCCGCGGGCAACCGCCCCAGCCGGGCCGCATGCGCCGTGTCAACGGGAGAACGGCCTGGAGCCGTCGGCGAGGCCGCGGCTCGACCGGGCCGGATCGGGAAGACCAAGACGTGACGATCGAGAGATACCTTGAAGAGCTGTCGGACGAACGGAGCCCGCTCCGTCACTCGGACATGCCTCAGCTTTCGTCCCTGTCGCCCGAAGAGCTCGAAGAGTTCAAGGCGGGCTGGACCTCCCTGAGCTCGGAGCGCAGGTGCGAGACTCTCCCCCGCCTCGTCGAGCTGAGCGAAGAGGACCCCAACCTGGACTTCTCCGCCGTGTTCCGTATCTGCCTGACGGACGTAGAGGACCGGGTCAGGGAGGCTGCGGCGCGCGGGCTGTGGGAGTGTGACGACAGGATCGTGCTCCGACCGCTGATCAGCCTGCTGGCCAACGACGCTGCCGAATCGGTGAGAGCGGCAGCCGCCATGTCGCTCGGGAGGTTCGCGGAGCGGGCCCAGGACGGGAAGCTGCTTCCCCGTGACGCCGAAAGGGTCCGCCGGGCGCTGCTGACCGCCATCGACGACGATCTGGCGGACCTCGACACGAAGCGCCGGGCAATCGAGGCGGTGGCTGGATTCGGCTCCGCGGAAGTCGCCGAGATCATCCAGGACGCCTACGACAGTGGCGACGACCGGCTGAAGCAGAGCGCCATCTACGCCATGGGCCGCACCTCGGACGCCCGCTGGCTGCCCGCGGTGCTGGCAGATATCCACGACGGCGACCCAGCGGTGAGGTACGAGGCCGCGGCGGCCTTGGGCCACCTCGGGGACGACACGGCCATTCCCCACCTAGTCCCCCTCGTCGAGGACGAGGATACTCAGGTGCAGCTGGCGGCGGTCGAATCCCTGGGCTCGATTGGCGGACCGATGGCCAAGAGCGCCCTCACCCAGTGCCTGGAGAATAGCGACGACGTCATCCAGGAGGCCGCCCGAGTTGCTCTCGACAACGCCGAGCTCGACAACGACCCGCTCGGCTTCAGCTTCTAGGGTAGAGGGCGATCCGCCCGATTTCCGAATGACAGCAGCCAACCAGATACACAGCATCGCGGTAGTAGGCGCCGGCGTCATGGGCCACGCCATCGCGCAGGAGTTCGCCGTCGCAGGCTACGACGTGCGGATGACTTCCCGCAGCGAACCGAGCCTCGCCCGGGCGATGGACCGCGTCCGGGACAACGTCGAGCGGCTGCGCTCAATGGGCACGCTGGACGAAGACGAGGCGCGAAGGGCCACCGAGAACATCCGGACCAGCGTATCCCTCGCCGACGCCGTCGACGGCGTGGACCTGGTGATGGAGTACGTCTTCGAGGACATCGACCTCAAACGGGAGGTCTTCGCGGAGCTCGACCGGCTGTGCCCGCCGCACGCCATCCTGGCCACGGGAACGTCGAGCCTCATGCCCAGCGACCTAGCGGTCGCGACCAGCAGACCAGACAAGGTGCTGGCCGCCCACTACGCCAACCCGCCCTACCTGCTGCCCTTCGTCGAGATCGTCGGCGCGAAGGGCTGCTCCCCGGAGTCGATCCAGACGGTCGTGGACCTCCTGGTAGGGATCGGCAAGCAGCCGGTCGTCCTCAAGAAGGAGGTTCCCGGCTTCGCCGCCATGCGTCTACAGGGGGCACTCCTGCGAGAGGCTCTCTGGCTCGTCGAGAGAGGCGTCGCAACACCCGCCGACATCGACACCATCATCAAGACGGGCATAGGACGGCGGTGGTCGGTCGCAGGTGTATTCGAGGTCTTCGAGCTGGCCGGGTGGGATCTGATATCGTCGATCTGCGAGTGGCTCTTCCCGCACTTGGAGAATTCGCCGGAGACACCCCCGGTCCTTCGTGACGCGGTGGCGAGAGGCAACCTCGGCGTCAAGACCGGAGAGGGCTTCTACGAGTGGACGCCGGAGCTTGAGGAGGTCCTGCGCCGCAGGATCGCCAACGCTCTGGTCGAGATCGACCGCTGGCCTCGAGACGACGCCGGCGCGGCGTCAACCAGGTGACCGGGGCCGCCGTCGGAATCATCGCGAACCCGGCCGCCGGCAAGGACATCCGCAGGCTGGTGGCCGAGGGCCGGTTCGTCCCGAACAACGAGAAGAGGAACATCGTCAGACGCATCCTCGCGGGCCTGGACGCCGTCGGCATCGACCAAGCGCTCTTCATGCCGGACCCGACGAGCGTCGGCTGGGGCGCCGCAGACGGGGCCCGGGTCAGCTTCGAGACCAAGCTTCTCGACATGCCCGTGTACGGCACGGAGGCCGACTCCGCCAGGGCCGCGGAGATCATGGTGGAGTCGGGCGCCGGATGCCTGGTAACCCTCGGAGGCGACGGCACATGCCGTGCAGTGGCGAAGGGCTCCGGCAGCGTCCCTGTGGTCGCCGTCTCCACTGGTACCAACAACGTCTTCCCGCAGATGATCGAGGGCACTGCTGCCGGGATGGCCGCAGCCGTCGTTGCCCGAGGCCTTGTCGATCGGGGCGCCTCGTCAGAGGTGAGCAAGCTCCTCGAGGTTACTGCGGACGGGCCCAGTCCGGCGCGTGACACGGCTCTCGTCGACGTGGCCGCCTCAAGGCAGCGGTTCGTCGGCTCAAGAGCGGTCTGGGACCCATCCAGCGTCCGGGAGCTCGTGCTCTCCGTGGCAGTGCCCGGAAGCGTGGGCCTCTCGGCCATCGGCGCCGCCTTGTGCCCGCTGTCGAGCTCCGCCGACCGGGGCCTCCACGTCCGCCTCGGCCCGGGCGGCACGACCGTAACCGCTCCCATCGCGCCCGGCTTCGTCGCGCCCGTGGAGGTCAGCGACTGGCGCACCGTGCCAATCGGCGAGACGGTCGAGCTCGACCCTGAACCGGGTACCCTGGCACTGGATGGCGAGAGGAGCTTTCCCGTGTCCGAGGGACAGCAGGTGACTATAACGCTGACCAGGAACGGCCCGCACGTCGTGAACGCCCAGGAGACGCTGCGGCTGGCCACACTGGCAGGAGTATTTGCGAAAGGTGGAGCGCTCACATGAGGTTCGCGTCGCGGAGATCGAACGTGATGGCCCAAAACGGGATGGTGGCGACAAGCCAGCCGCTCGCCGCAATGGCCGGCTTGCGAATGATGATGGATGGCGGGAACGCCGTGGACGCGGCTATCGCTACGGCCGCGGCGCTGGCCGTCGTCGAGCCCCACTCCACAGGCATCGGGGGCGATGTCTTCGCCCTCATACGAATGGCCGACGATGGGAAGGTGCGGGCCCTCAACGCCAGCGGGCGATCGCCGGCGGGCGCCGACAGGGAGCACCTGCTTCGCCGGGGACTCACGGCCGTCCCTGAGCTCAGCCCTTTCGCCGTTACGGTGCCGGGCGCGGTCAGCGGATGGCAGGCGGCTGCCGAGTCCTACGGGACGATGCCCCTGTCGAAGCTGCTGAGACCGGCCATCGAGTACGCCTCCGGGGGCTACGCGGTGTCGGAGATAATCGCCGCCGCCTGGCAGGCTTCGGTCGAGAAGCTCCTGGCACAGCCGTCCGGCCAAGCATACCTGTCGAACGGAGGTGCCCCCCGCGCAGGCCAGGTCTTCCGGCTGCCCCACCTCGCCGCGACGCTCGAGGCCATCGCCGAGGGAGGCGCGGAGGCCTTCTACGCCGGCCCCCCGGCCGAGAGGGCCGCCCGGTTCGTGCAGGGCCTGGGAGGTTGGCTGTCGACCGGGGACTTCGCTGCGCACCGGGCCGACTGGGTCGAGCCCATCTCAACCACCTACCGCGGCGTGGAGTGCTGGCAGGTGCCGCCGAACAGCCAGGGCATCAACCTGCTGATGGCCCTCAACATCGCCGAGGGGCTCGACCTGCCGTCGATGGGCCACCAGTCGCCCGCCGCGTATCACCACATGATCGAGTGCGTCCGGCTCGCGCTGGACGACGGGCTCCGCCACGTCACCGACGTCCGGCACATGACGGCGAGCCCCCAGAGCCTCCTGTCGAAGGAGCGGGCCGGGCAACGGCGCGGGGCGATCCGACCGGACCGGGCCATCGACGAGATCGAGCCGATGGCGGCGACCCTGGACGACACTGTCTACATATCCTGCGTGGACGGCCAGGGCAACGCCTGCTCCTTCATCAACAGCATCTTCCAGGGCTTCGGCACCGGGCTGGTCGTCCCCGACACCGGCATCGTGCTGCACAACAGGGGCTCGTCGTTCTCCCTGGAGGAGGGGCACGCGAACGTGCTGGCGCCCGGCAAGCGTCCGTACCACACCCTGATGCCCGGCATGGTCACGCGCGGCGGTGAGCTGTGGCTCTGCTACGGGGTGATGGGCGGGATGCAGCAGGCGCAGGGGCACTTCCAGGTGCTAGTGAACTTGATCGACTTCGGCCTCGACCCGCAGACGGCGCTGGACACGCCGCGCTTCAGCGTCCGCTTCGAGGCCGGAGTGGCCGTCGAGCACACGGCGCCCGCGGCCGTCGCGCCGGAACTGGAGAGGCTCGGCCACCGGATGATGGTGGAGCCTCCGCACGGGGTCTTCTTCGGAGGCGGCCAGGTGATAGCGCACGACCCGCGCACCGGCGTCCTGGTGGGCGGCAGCGAGCCGCGCCTGGACGGCGCAGCCGTCGGCTGGTAGCTGCCCGCGTGCTATAATCGGCGGCGCCCAGACCACACCTGCGAGGAGATCACCGATGGAGCTGAACGGCACCGTGTCCATAGTTACGGGCGGCAACGGCGGGCTCGGCCAGCGGATATGCCTCGCGCTGGCGGAGGAGGGCAGCAAGGTCGCGGTCGTCTACGCGGCAAGCAGGGAGCAGGCGGAGGCGTTCGCCGCGGAGCTCCGGGCGGAAGGCGCGGAGGCGGAGGCCTTCCAGTGCGACGTGTCCGACCCGGCCCAAGTCGAGAGCCTCGTCTCGAACGTGGAGGCCAGGCTGGGCGGCCCCGACATCCTCGTCAACGACGCCGCCTACAACAAGATGATCCAGTTCGACGACCTGGACGGCCTAACCTACGAGGAGTGGTGCAAGATACTGGACATCAACCTGACCGGCCCGATGCTGACGACGAAGGCGGTCGCGCCCGGGATGCGGAAGCGCGGGCGGGGCCGGATCGTCAACATCTCATCCATCGCGGGATTCGCTCCCTCCGGGTCGTCCATCGCCTACGCGGTATCGAAGGCCGGGCTGAACCACCTGACGCGGTGCATGGCGGTCGGGCTGGCGCCCGAGATCCTGGTGAACTGCATCGCACCCGGCCACCTGGAGGGCACGAGGGCCACGGCCAACCTGGACCCGGCGTTCAGCAGGCAGGCCCAGCTGGGGGCGCTCCTGAAGCGCTCGGCGAACAAGGACGACATCGCCGACCAGGTAGTGGCCTTCTGCCGAACGGACAGCACGACCGGCCAGAACCTGGTGATAGACGCCGGGCGGTTCTTCCACTAGGGGCCCCTGGCGAGAAGGGCAACCCTTGTGGTTGCCCTTCTCGCCAGACGGGCGGACACGAGGCCCGCCCCTACGGGAACGACGGTTTAGTCTCAGTGACGCCGGTTGGAGACCACCGGCTTCCGGCGAGCTATGACGACAACTCAGACGAATCTAGCTGTCTTTGCCGCCTCCGCTCATGGAATCAATGGCGTTCCCGATCTTCATAACCAGTATCAGGACGCCGATTGAGATTAGCAGTGCGCCTACTGCGACGGTCAACCCGGAAAAACGCCGTTATCAACATTGCTGTGTCGGACATGCGATGCCTCCCCATTCGTTGATGTCGCGGAAGGCCGTGTGTGGAATGAGCATTCCGACCGACCGCGGTTGACGTAACCGCATCATATAGTACGATTAGCTCGATGTAAACCGGCACTTCTCGCCAGACGGGCGGGCACGAGGCCCGCCCCTACGGAACGACGGCGGTGCCGACTAGTGGTGGCAGCCGCGGCCGGGGATGTCCCAGACCTGCTCGACGAATCCGTTGCGTACGCCGATGTACTGGTCGAACCGGTTTATCAGGTGGTCCTGGTATCCGGGCAGCAGCATGAACTGCTGGCCGACCTCCAGGGGCGCGCTCCCGTCCGAGCGCAGGACGATGTGGTCGTCCTGGACCTCTTCGACGGTCACCCCTTCTATCCCCTCGATCGTCGCGTTAGAGGCGGCGCCCGTCGAGAGTGCCTTCATGCCGAAGTCTCCGATGCCGACGCCGGGGCTCGGGGTGCTGACGATGGTGCCGAGCACCTTGTTGGCGATCTGGAACTCCTCCAGGTAGCCGTAGACGTTGCCCATCAGGGCGTAGCTGCCGCCCTCGACCTCGGTAACGCCCGGAATCTGTGTCGCGGTGTAGTACGAGAAGGTCTCGCCGCTGGAGACCATCTCGACGGGGATGCCCTCGGCCTCGATGGCGTCCTTGACCTCGAGGCAGATTCCCATCGTCTCCCGGGAGATCTGCATCCGCTCGTCCTCATCCGGCCAGCCGCCTGCCGACTGGTGGCTCATGACACCGCGGAAGCTTACTCCCGGCAGCCCCTGCGCGAGCTTCGCAAGCACGACGCCGTGCTCCGGGCTGCGCACGCCGCCCCTGCCCATCTGCGTGTCGACCTCGATCAGGACGCCGATCTGGACCCCATTCTCGGCGGCGACCTCTGAGATCGTCTCGATGTTCTCGGCATTGTCCACCGTGACCTTGACGTCGCCCTGCCTGTTCAGGGAGGCAAGCCTGGCCAGCTTGTCCCTGGTGACGATCTGGTTGGGGATCAGCACGTCGGTGATGCCCCCCTCGACCATGACCTCGGCCTCCGACAGCTTGGCCGTGCACACGCCGTTGAGCGTGCCGCCCGCCTGTATCTGCATGCTGGCGAGGCGCGGGCTCTTGATGTTCTTGGTGTGCTGACGCATCTTGCAGACGGTGTCCTGATACGTCTCCGCGACGACCGACAGGTTGTTGTCTAGGGCGTCCATGTCGACGAGCAGGCACGGGGTATCCAGCTCCGAGACCGGCGTGCCGACGGCGGGGCGGTAGCTATCCATCGAGGTCCTCCATTACAGGGTTCTAATCAACGGTATCGACCGCGCGCGGGCAGCTCCCAGACCGCTTCGAGCCTGCCGTCCCGTGCCGCGTTCATGTAGTCGTACAGGTTGGCGGTGATGCCCATGTCCCCGGGCGTGAACCACAGGACATCGCCGAGGTTGACCTGCCGCTGGGTCGGGACTTCGAGGCCGACGTTGCCGTGCTCGGCGCTCAGGCCGATGGCAGCCTCAGGGAAGAGGTCGGCGACGGGGGCACCGCGGTCCATCCCAATGGCCTTGTTTCCGCCGTCGGTGATGATCTTGGTGTCCTCCGGGTAGCTCGTGACGGTGGTCAGCACCTTGGCGGCGGGCTCCAGCCCGTCGCGCTGCCCGGCGTGCCTGCCGTCCATGAGGGCGTAGGACCCGGCGGGGACCTCTGTCACACCGTCGGTGGCTCCGGCGACCTCGTAGTTGTAGGTGCCCCCGGCGCTGACCGTGTTGACGGTCAGACCGGCAGCCTCGGCGGCCTCGCGAGCGTCGAGCGCGCGCCCTATCCAGGCGCGGGACTCCTCGGCGAGCGCGGCCACGTCCTCGACCTCCAGGGTGCCTTCGTGGGTCTTGAAGCCGTCGAACGTCAGGCCCTCGGAGTCGGCCGCCGCCTTCGCGAGGTCGACGGCGGGCTGGCCGGGGTCTACGCCGATGCGGTCCGGCCTCGTGGCGATGGCCACGAGCACCTTGATCTCAACGCCGGCGGCGGATGCGGCCGCGGAGAGGTCGGAGATGTTTGCCATGCTGTCGACGACCACGGCGACCGAGGCGTGCCGCGCGAGCGCGCAGAGCCTGGCGATCTTCTGGCCGGTCACGACGACCGAGCCGATCGAGAAGTCGTTTATGCCGGAGGCGCTGAAGGCCTCGGCCTGGCCGAGCGTTACGACCGAGACGCCGCCGACGGTGCCGGGTACGGCCAGCTGCATGTGGGCGACGGCCGGACAGCCGTGGATGCTGACGCGGGGCCGCAGCTTCGAGGCACGGCCCTCGAAGAACGAGTGCGCCGTCTCGATGTTGCTCTGCAGCTTGTCGAGATCGACCACGAGGGCCGGGGTATCGAGCTCCTCGACAGGGGAGCCTATGGGCTTGAAGATGGGCCTTTCCATCACACCTCCGAAGTCATCTGGAATCGCGGGGCCTGGGTGTCTCCGCCATCCGTTTCAAAGTGCGGCGTAGATTAACATACGGTGCCGATTCCAGTCCACGCAAACGGGCGCCCACGGCGCCGGTACGAAGGGGGATGTCCAAGAACCTGCGCGCCAGTCCGTCCTCTCCCTTGACGGGAGAGGATAGAGGTGAGGGTGATGGGCCTTCGCGCGGGCGCGCTCCTTAGGGCATTCACGAGGGCATTCACGCCGGCCCCCTCACCCCCGGATCAAGGCGGGGGCAGGCTCCAGCCCTCTCCCGCGGAAGAGGAGGGGACTCGCCGACGCGCTCCCCCTCACCCTAACCCTCTCCCGCGGAGGGGAGAGGGGACTTGCGGGCCGGGGCGCTCCCCTGCTCTTTTGGCTTCGGGGCAGACGCCGGAAGGCGGGAAACGGTCAGGACTTCTCGGCCTGCCTTGAGGCCTTGTCCGGGCTGGCTCCCGGAGGCTTCCGAGAAGTCGAGAGCTTGGGAGGGACGGCCCTCTCCCTGGTGCCGGACTTTATCAATACACGCGTCTTCGGGGACGACATCGGGACATCAACCTCCCACGCGCGCCTCAATTCATACGTTCCGTTAAGTGAGAATATCATAGACGGTGGTCCTGCTCCAGCCCCGCGGCCCTCTCACCTCGCGCCATCGGCAAGGCTTCCCGCGCAGCCTCGGCGCCTCCCTGAGCTCGATGTCGTCCGGTATCTTCCCCAGCACCCTCGAATTGTAAAAGTAGGATGTGATGACTATCGACTCGACGTCTGTCGAGACGATGAACTCGAACGTCTCCGTTTCCGACTCGCGCGGCTCCACGATGAGCTCGTCCTCGTCCCAGGCCCGCCTCGCCTGCTCTAGGGTCGGCCACTGCAGGTCTTCGTGCTCGTGGTCGAGGAAGACCGACGCGTACAGCTCCTCTACATCCTCGTCCAGGGACGGCGCTATCTGCTGGATGATGAAGAGGCCGTCGCGGAACTCTATATTGACCCTCGACCTGTTGTGCAGGATGGCGGTGACCGCGATGTGCACGTACTCGGTGCCGACGAACCTGTGCGAGACCTCGTGAGATATGGTGACGTGCGGCGCCCTGGCCCGGAAGATCTGCGCGTTGCGCCAGGCGAAGAGGCCGCCGACGCCGATCGCGACGACCGTCGCAACAGCCTGCGCGATGGTCGACCCGTCCTTCAGCCTGTCGGTGATGGTGGCGGAGGCGGGCCGCTCGGAGCCGCCGTGCGGCGACTGATCGGACTCGGGGCCCTGCAGCGATGCCGTTCCCGCCGGACCGACCAGGCATGCGGCAGTCGCGGCCACCACCAGCGTTGCCATAACCGCGCTCCGGACCACCGGGAGAGGCTTTTTCCACAAAATCTGTTCCATTCGTACTCATATGTGCTTATTCCATAGCTGGGCAATGTTTGAGGATGGGACGGTTTTGTAACGAAACGGGAAGAATTGGGTACGCGGCGGGACAGAACTGGGACTGAATGGAACACCCGATACGTGGGCGGCAGGGAGGGTTGTGTATGGAGCGATGTTCAGCACAGATGTACGTTAGCACATCTGTGCGTGTTGGTCAAGGAGGAGGGCCTTGATCGCCACTCAGGCGCAGGCCGGAGTCCAAGGGACGGCCCTTGGTTCCGGCCTTGACCAGAGCAACACCGTGGAGATCACCTTATGGGTCCAGGAATGGCTAGGGTGCCCTGAGTCCCAGATCCTTGAGAATCCCGCTCACTGTTCCAGGTTTCAGATCACGAGGTCCCCAATCGGGGATCGTAGTCTTGGCTCCAGTCGCTCTGTTCATCCAGATCTTGTGACTGCCTTTAGCATTACGAAAGAGGGAACATCCATTTCGGGACAGGAACTTGGTGAGCTCTCTATATGTCACACCGCAACCATGACCTCAGTGGATATGGGTCCGGTGGGGATGGAGATGAAATCGATCTGCGATGGGGGCGACCCATGGTCTGTGATGTGGGATTCAATGAAGGCTGGAGCCAGGCCGACTATGATATCGAGGGCCTCCGGAGGGGTATCCGCCCACGCGCGACAACCAGGGAGGGCGGGAACCTCAGCCATGTATTTGTCAGGTTCGGTCGATTCGGATGGGCCATACACCACAACCTCGAGCCTGTACCATCCCTGATGACTGCTCACATCTTCCTCTCTTCGCGTCTCACTCAGGCTAGAATGGCTTGCTACCTGTAATCGTCGCTGAGGCCGTAACGCCTGTCAAGGCGAAGCGGAAGGCCGTTCATGGTACGGCAACCTCCGATCAGAATAGGGAATTGAACATCTCAAATTGAGACGGCGCCGTTCCCGCCGGCACGGCCAGGCACGCGGCAGTCGCGGCCACCACCAGCGTTGCCATAACCGCGCTCCGGAGCGCCGGGAGAGGCTTTTTCCGCAAAATCTGCTCCATTCGTACTCATATGTGCTTATTCCATAGCTGGGCAATGTTTGAGGATGGGACGGTTTTGTAACGAAACGGGAAGAATTGGGTACGCGGCGGGACAGAACTGGGACTGAATGGAACACCCGATACGTGGGCGGCAGGGAGGGTTGTGTATGGAGCGATGTTCAGCACAGATGTACGCTAGCACATTTGTACGTGTTGGTCAAGGGGGAAGCACTCAAGGATTATCGTACTGCCCGTTGATGGCCGCCCGTTTCGGTTGTCGACGGCACCACGGCTCGGGATGTTGCAGCAATCGCTGAGGCCAACTTCTCCACCCCAGTATGCACAGCTGACCTGGTCCCAGTCACAGCACGAGAGGGACATAGGGTGCCAGCAATGATTGTCGCCCTCCATATTGTGGGTTACAATGCCGCCAATCTCGCCATGGGATTGGCAGTGCACCCAAGTATAACTACAGAGGCGAATTGATCAGTGGAAGCAATTTCTCTCTTCACGGGTTGCGGTGGTTCTGACCAAGGACTGGTTGATGCTGGTTGGCGCATTCTCATGGCGAATGACATTTCGCGTTACGCCAAAGAGGTATACGAGGCGAACCTCCCAGAAACGGACTTCAGAACTACAAGGGTCGAGGAGATAAGAGTCTTTCCTCAAGCTGATCTGCTTATTGGATGCTATCCCTGCCAAGGTTATAGCCAAGGGGGAGCGCGGGATGCCAATCGCAATGTCAACAGGCTATATCGAGAGTTCGACCGTGCCCTCCGAAAGATCCGCCCGAAGGCCTTTGTCGTCGAGAATGTGCCAGGCATGGCACGAAGTGACAACCGCCATTTCTTGAACGCTCAACTTGTGCGGTTTCGCTCAGCTGGCTATCGCGTTGCAGAGCCTCAGTGCGTCAACGCAGTAGACTATGGTTTAGCACAAGAGCGTCGAAGGATCTTTTTTGTGGGCATTCGTTCTGATCTTGGCATGAGGTATGAATTCCCTGAACCTACACATGGTCCTGTTTTGCAGCCTGTTAGAACACAGCGAGACGTTCTAAAAGGATTGGAAGAAGAGTGGCCGATAGGTGAGTTTTGTGTCCAGGCATTTCACTGGTACTATCTTTCGCGCAATCGATACCGTGGTTGGGATGAGGCCAGTAAGACAATACTTGCCAATGCACGTCATATGCCGTTGCACCCGATGAGCCCCCAACTAGTAAGGGTGGGCAAAGACAAATGGACTTTTGATGGAGACCCTAGTAGGGCCCGACGCTTGTCGTATAAGGAAGCAGCCGCCCTGCAAGACTTGGCCGGCTGGGAATTCCCTGACACGGTCGGGCTGATGAAGAAATATCATGTCATCGGTAATGCTGTGCCTCCGTCGCTTTTTCGACAAATTATCGAGGCCATCCCTGAGGAGGTCTTTTCATGAATGACTTTCAAGTTCTTGAAATAGACACGCTTCAATTCGACAAGGATAATCCACGGTTGCCTACAAGTGTGAAAGGCGACGACGAAGCGGGCATACTTAAGTACCTAGCGACCAAGACTGGCATCGAGAATCTCATGTCGTCAATCGGAGAAAATGGATTCTTCCCTGGAGAGGCCATCGTAGTCATCCCTGATGAGGTCGGGCAATACACTGTGATTGAAGGCAACCGCCGGTTGGCAGCCTTGCGATTGTTGCAGAGTCCGACATTGGTCGAGATAGCTGCGATTCACAGGGTGGCAGAAGAGGCTGCCAACACGCCAGTGAGAGTACCCGCATATGTCGTAGGTTCACGTGATGCCACTTTGCAGTACTTGGGATTCCGCCACATCTCAGGAGTGCAACGTTGGGAGCCATTGGCGAAGGCAAGATACTTGGATTCCCTGTTCGACAGAACTCAAGGCGAGCCGCAACGACGATATACATTGGTCGCTCGTGAGATTGGAAGCACCAGCACAACAGTACGTAGAAATCTTGATGCATTGGCAGCATACAGAATTATCGAACGAAATGCTTTCTACGATATTGCAGGTATGGCAGAGGAAACATTCCACTTTGGGACGTTTTACACCGCGATTAGCAACATGGCCGTTTCAAATTTCATCGGAACCAGAGATAATGGGGCGCCAACGCATCCCATAGCCGATCCAACAGTGGTAAACGAAAAGAACCTTGATTCCCTCGTCAGGTTCATGTTCGAGCGAGATGCCCGAGGCAATACAACGCTGGGGGATTCCCGGAACATCGGCAAATTGGGGAGTGTACTCGAAAATCCTGACTCCTTGTGGGCTCTCCGCACGGGCCAGTCGCTAGAGACAGCATACAGGTTAACACCCCACGGCCGTGACGACTTTTTGCGGCACATGAATCAGGCCATCGAAGAATTGAAACAAGCTAATGCGAACCTCCACGCCGTAGACGACGGCGACGAGAACGCAAAGAAGGCTGTCGCCGAGGCCCTCAAGATCATTCAACTGGCATCTAACACCCTTGGTATAGATTCCGATGCTTGACATGGCCTGGAGTTCAGCCACTACCAAGGATCCGCTGATGCTAGCGGACGCGATAGAACTTCCTGTCGCCTTTGCCGAAGACGACTGTAATGGACGATTTACACGTGCGACTTTCCATCATTTTGTCGCTATGGAGAATCTCAGTGAAGACGACACGACAAATCTCACTGGAGACCAGGTCGACGAGCAAAATGTACAATTCGAGCAGGCTCTTGACTTGATCAAGAGCCGAGCAGATTGGCTCGGCGTAGCATATCCCTTCAGTGCCACAACTGATGAGGTAACATTCACACCCCAGTCAGCCGATAGAGAGCACCTGCCTTATCTATTCCTGCTAGTGTGCTCGAATGGCAACTCCGTACCTACGTTGAAGAAGGCCTTGCCGGCACATTTCGAGAACCTCTGCAAGGAAGCCTTTAAGTCCCTTTTCCCTGAATGGGCTGACATCCTATTGTTCAGTAAGAACAGCGACGACAGAAAGAAGCTCTTCGGATCAGCGGCGAGCAAAGCGGTTCCCAAACTTGCAGAAATGCTCAATGCCGGGTTAGTAAACGCTGGTCAACTCGGCAGTACACAGCGCGAGTATGGTATCGACCTCATGGCAATATGCCAATTCGGTGACCAATCGACCTATCCGTTCTTTGCTTTCGCACAATGCACCATAGAGCAGGATTGGTCGCCCAAAAGGACCGAAGCCATCGCAGAGAACGAACTAACTGCCTTTGTCACCTTGAATGCCCGCCATTCTAACTTTCTGATGATTCCTCATTTTCCGCGTTACAGTTTGGAAGAATGGAGCGAAGACCCTTCGCGGACTGGCAACTGCATACTCTGTGATAGGTTCAGGATATGCAGACTGTTGGAAATGTCCAGCTTCTTTGAACCAACCAGCCCTCCAGCGAGCGTCGCCGCAGTCTTCATAACACTTGAAGGCAGTCTCAGCGGGACTACCTACGAAGACGAGTGAGCAAGCTCTAGGGAGTCATCACGCTCATAGTCCGCAAATGTAAGTGATAGACAGCTAGCCGGGACTGTACGGCTCCTGCTAAGCGTGACCTATGCCTGACGCGGTATCTGCCTCAACTCGTAGTCGAATAATGTCCCGGATCAAGTCGAAGGGTACGAAGCCCGAGATTATAGTACGCCGACTGCTCCACAGCTTGGGCTACAGATATCGACTACATCGAGCTGATTTGCCGGGTAGGCCTGATTTAGTGTTCCCTTCACGACGCAAAGTAGTCTTTGTAAACGGGTGCTTTTGGCACTATCACGACGGGTGTGACCAGGCCCACATACCTGACGACAATAGGGGCTATTGGTTGCCAAAGTTGACCCGGACCAGAGTTAGAGATGAGCTAAACTCTGCACTGCTGAAAGACCAAGGCTGGGCCGTCATGACGGTGTGGGATTGTCAATTGAAGGATGTGCCGAGTATTACTAAACGACTTATCCGCTTCCTTGAAGAGCAAGCTTCCGACGACCTGGCCCCTTAAGAACGCCACGCATCAGGCATCACGTAACGACCCGAACCTTCGGGTCAACTCCATTTGGTACCATGGCTCGACGGAGTTGACGCGGTACCCACGCGACGGAGCCAACGAATGAATACCATGCACCAGGCCAACCGGGGATACTGGAACGAGGCTGCGGAGTGGTGGGAGAGGCTTGAAGAAGAGGGCGGCCTGTGGAAACGCTGCCCCGACGAGCTTAACCTCGCCTTCAGCGAAGGAGGCTCGCTGGGACTGGTCCGCGAGGCCGCCGGTACGATGTCGGGCAAGGACGTGTGCGTCGTTGGCAGTGGGGACAATCACGCTGCGTTCGCCTTTGCCGGAATGGGCGCAAACGTCACGTCGGTAGACATCTCCGAGCGGCGGCTGGCGGTGGCATCGAGACGGGCGGGACACCTGGGCCTGCCGATCACGTTCGTGCAGGCTGATGCCGCCGACCTTGGTGCTCTCGCGAACGCGGAGTTCGACCTGGTCTTTTCCTCCAACGGGTTCTTCGTTTGGATTGCAGACCTGCAGCTGGTCTTCAGCGAGATATACCGTATCCTGCGTCCAGGCGGACACTACGTCTTCTACGATATCCACCCGTTCCAGCGGCCCTGGAAAGATCAGGTCATGCCGATCGAGGTTGAGAAGCCGTACTGGGAAACCGAGGCTCAGATGGCGGCGTGGGTCCGGCAGGCGGCCGCCCTGCCCGGCTGGCCAGGGTTCGACAAGCTGTGAGCTCGGTTCGTCGCAGGAGCTGACGCTTCTCATGCTCCACGCTGCGAGTCCCTGGGGCGGCGAAGCGGCTGTCCGCTTCGATACGTGGCGACTCGCCAGAGCCACTCCGCGGGTCCGAACAGGAAGCGGCTGAGCCACGCCTGCGACCACCACACCTGCAGCGCCCACACCGCGGAACACAAACACCAGGACGGCACTTCGGTTCACGGAGTCGACGTCGCCCAGCAAGACTGTCAAGACGAGCACGCCCAGCACCGTCTGCGACAGGTAGTTGGTAAGCGCCATCCTCCCGACCGCGCGCAGCCGCTGCTTGAGCCAGCCGTCCGCGCGGTTGTTCCAGATGATGATGAGGCTCATGTACCCCAGCGCCGCGGGAATCGCGCCAAGGGTGTTGGGAATCTGGCCGACAAAGGCGACCTCGCGAGAGTAGTCGTTCACCGCGGTAATGATGACGCCGGCGGCGGCAAGCGGCAGGCCGACGGCAAGCCCGGCCATCGCGGTCAGTCGATACGTCCTCGCCGGCAGGCCGCCGTTCATGAAGCCGGTGCGATACAGGCCGGCGCCGACGAGAATCAGCCCCAAGGCGCGCAGGAAGTAGCCCAGAAGGATTGGAGCCACAATAGGGTCCTGGTCCGAGACCTCGCCCGGTTCCCAGAGACCGGACAGCGATGCGCTGGTCGTGTCGGCGAGGTGCTGTGCGAACAGCGCATTGGCAACAGACAGCGCGAACACGGCAGCTCCGAGGGCGATGAGCATCCAGTTCGGCAGCTTTCTCAGGGCGATCAAAAAGACCGACGATACCGCATAGACCATCAGCACATCGCCGTCCCACAACAGGAAGTGGAGGACGCCGATCAGCAGCAGCAGCGCGTTTCGCCACAGGTTCAGCACGACTGCCCGGCTCCCTCTCCGGCTGGCACGGTCGATGAAGAGAATCATTCCCGCGCCGAACAGCAGCGAAAACAGCCCCATGAACTTCTGGTCGATGAAGACCTCGCCGAAGATGCCAACAGCCCAGTCGAGCCATGTCTCTGAGCCGCCCGCGCTCAGGTTGAAATAGGGCCCGCGGCCGAGCTTGAAGTTAACGGCGTTCATCAGCAGGATGCCGAGCACCGCAACCCCGCGTATAAGGTCGAGGCTGGTTATGCGGGCGGGCTCGCGAACGGGACCGGAATCAGCAGTCTGGGAATGCGCTGCCAATTGGTCAAGCTCCTTGAGAGAGACTGGGGGCTGCGTTGATGACGGTCTCGCGAGCGCGGTCCCTGTCCGGTGAGGTCACCAGGGCACCGGGTCTTAGGCTACCGCATGGCGAGCAAACTTTCAGGGAGCTTGACCGCCAGAACGGGTGTGCGTATGATGTCTCTATGACCCACGTCCTAGTTGCCACCTACCCCGCCAGCGCCACTGGCGCCGCCTGTTGCAAGGTCGTGGCAGAATCTCCGTATTCCTGGCGGATCACTGCGGCAATGATGGTGCAAATCCATTGCTCGGACCGGAGCCTCCAGCTATGAGATCCCACAGAATGCGGCAGTTTGCATCAGTTTTGAGGAAGTCTAGTAGTCCAAAATCTTTGAAGTGAGGGGCAACGGGATTAGCGTGATAGAGCAGCCCCCTCACCAGTGATTGGATCGGCGTCCTACGACGACAGGGCGGGTTTCAAACCCGCCCCTACCAAGCCGTCGGCACCCTTCAATACTAAGATGTTGGACCACTAGGCCCCGGGCCGCGATGCGCTCCGATATCAACGACGGAGGGGGCTATGGTGCCGTCACCCCCTCACCCCACCCTCTCCCGCGACGGGGAGAGGGAGCAAGAGGCCACGCCCGATTCGTTCCTCTCGAATCCGGCCTGCGCCGGAATGGCGGTGAAGCCTATCTCAAAGGTGCGGCGTAGATCTGGCCGCCCTTTGGGCAGGCCGTGCAGGGGGCGTCGGCCCAGAGCGCGTTGCGACTGTTCTCTCGCGGCAGGTTGATTCCGCCCCTGCCCAGGCTGCGGTCGTATATCTCGCCGTAGTTGCCGACCGAGCGAATCACGTCCTGTGCCGCCGTCTTGCTGATTCCCAGGCTATCCTGCCCGTACGAGCCTTCCAGCCCGAAGAGCCGGTCGACCTTCGTGTCACCGGTAGCAGCGGTCGGCACGCTGTCGGAGCTGACGCCGTAGGCCTCGGCGTAGATGAGCATCCCCATGACCGTCTTCACCACGTCGAACCACCGGTCGTCCCCGTGCGGGACGACGGGACCCAGCGGCTCCTCCGAGATGGTGTGTGGGAGGACGGTGTGCTCGGCCCGGTCCGGGAATTCGGACCTGTACGCGACCAGGCCGGATATGTCGCCCGACATCGCGTCGCACTGCCCGTTCCGATACGCGTCGATAGCGGCGGCCGTGAGCTCGAAGGTCAGCGCCTGGATGCCCAGCCGGTTCTGGTTCGAATAGTCCTGCAGGTTCAGTTCGGTCGTCGTGCCCTGGGTCACACACACCGCGGCACCTTCGAGCCCCAGGGGGCTCGTGATGCCCGTCTCGTTCGGCACGAGGAAGCCCTGGCCGTCGTAGAACATGGTCTGGGCGAAGTTGCCCCACTGGGCGTCGCGGGCAGCTGTCCAGGTAACCGTGCGGACGAGCAGGTCGATCTCGCCGGACTGGAGAACCGGCCCGCGCTCCGCGGCGGTGAATATGCGAATCTCGATCGCGCCCGCGTCTCCGAGCACCGCGGCGGCGACGGCGCGGCACAGGTCGACGTCGAAGCCCTCGTTGTTGCCCGACTCGTCCAGGTAGCCGTAGCCGGGGACGTCGGTGCGGCTGCCGCAGATGAGCTTGCCGCGGTCCCTGACGGCCTCGAGGCGGCCGGAGTCGGTCGGCTCTCCGTCCGTCTCCGGCATCTCCATGTCTCGATGGCAGGCCAGCGATACGAACGCGAGCAGAGCAAGCGCTGAAATCCCGAGTCTATGGCGGTCCATGCCACCTCTCCCGGCACTAACGATAGCAAGGTGCGTCAAGGTGACGATTCTACCACCCTGCCCATGGATTCCGGCCTCCGCCGGAACGACGGAGAGGGCGATGGGTTCCGGCCTCCGCCGGAACGACGGTGGAGAAAGATGGCTTCCCAACTGCGCGGGGACGACGGAATTGGGGGCATTCCCATACCCGCAACGGGTGCGGGGGGCCGGTCTGATATCATGTGGGCGATTGGCAAACGCAGGGCGGCCTCCCCGGCCCGACCTTATTGGGATGTGCTCGTGATTCGAGAGATGGAAGGCACGGCAGCGGACGGTCCCGCACTGCTGGACGGGGAGAGGCTGGAGTCGATGCTGCCGTCCGGCGGCGGGCGCTCCAGCGTCGTGCTGCTCACCGACCGCAGGGTCGTCGGGCTGAGCGGCAGGGGCAGGCAGCGCGAGGCATCCTACGCGTCGATACGGGACGTGAGCAGCGTGCACCTGTCGTACGAGCAGGAGGGGCGCGGAAGCCTGGGATGGGCGGTACTGGGCCTGGTGGTCGCGGTCCTGCTCTTCGCCACGATCGACAACCCGATAGGCAAGCTGCTCGCCCCGGCGGCCGCAGCCGCGATATCCATCTACCTGATAGTCGACCGCTTCACGGTCCCCGGCAGGAGGGTGCTGTCCTTCAGGGCGGGCGCGTCCGAGGTGCGGTGCGATCTTCCGGACAGGCTGGACAGCTCCGAGGTGTACGAGTTCGTCAACCAGATGTACGAGCTCAGGGACGGGGCCGTCCGGGACCACGCGTCGAGCTTCGCGCCGCGCTGAGGGCCGGGGTCCCGCGGCCGCAGTCGACTTGCGGTGGCGCTGAGCGGGGCAGCTCCTCCTCATCCTAATCCTCTCCCGCAAGGGGAGAAGGGACATCTCCTCTCCCTCGACGGGACTGGCTAGCCCAGCCTGAGGTTGGGGACGACGTCGAGGTCCCACTGGTGTGTGAAGCCGTCGCGGAGGCGGAAGAAGGCTGCCGCGCCGATCATGGCGCCGTTGTCGGTACAGAGGGCGGGCCTGGGCACGATGACGGGCACGGGCGAGCGCTCGGCCATCTCCTGCCTCAGAAGCGTGTTGGCGGCAACTCCGCCGCCGAGTAGGATGCCCTTCGCGCGGCAGCGCTCGACGGCTTGGAGCGTGCGGCGGACCATGAACTCGACGAGCGACTCCTGGAACGCCTGCGCGATGCGGGCGACCTCTGCCGGATCGGCGGGCCGCTCGGGCGAGGGGGGGTATATTCCCCTGGACTCGGCCCGGCGCATCACGGCGGTCTTGAGGCCGCTGAAGGAGAAGTCGAGCGAGCGCTTGACATCGGGGCGTGGGAACCGCTCGGCTGTGCCGTCGCCGTCGACGGCGACGGCCTGGATGGCAGGGCCGCCCGGGAATCCGAGCCCGAGGACGCGGGCCGCCTTGTCGAACGCCTCCCCGGCGGCGTCGTCCCTGGTGCGTCCGAGCAGCTCGTAGCGCCCGTGGCCCTCCATGGCGACCAGGTCCGTATGGCCGCCCGACGTTATGAGGCACAGGAGCGGGAAGCCGATCTCGCGCTCCGGGTCGCCGTCCTCGAGCCAGGCGGCGTAGACGTGGCCCTCGAGGTGGTTGACGCCGAGCAGGGGCAGGTCGGCGGCTAGCGCGAGGCCCTTGGCGGCGCCCACGCCGATCAGGAGCGATCCGGCTAGCCCGGGCCCGTGCGTGACGGCTATCGCGTCGAGGCTCTCAAGCTCCAGGCCGGACTCGTCGAGGGCCTGCCGGACGGCGGGGACGATCGTCACCATGTGCTGCCGGGAGGCAAGCTCCGGGACGATGCCGCCGTACCGGGCGTGAGTCTGGGCCTGTGAGAAGACGACGTTGGACAGTATGACGCTGCCGTCCTCGATGACGGCGGCGGCGGTCTCGTCGCAGGATGTCTCTATTCCAAGGACTCTCATGGGCGCGGGAGGTAGTCTATGGCCGCCTTCGTCGGCTGTCAACGAAGGATGCGGTGGCCGGAGCCCTCCTCAGAACGACGGTGAGACCATCCCGCTCCAGTGTTATCATGTGTCCTTAGATTTCGAGCAGCGAGGAGCGCCAGTGGACCGACAGAGATCGAAGGAGCTATACGCAGCGGCCCTGGGCCGTATGCCGGGCGGCGTCAACAGCCCGGCGCGCTCGTGGGGCGCGGTGGGCGGCGACCCGCTGTTCATCGAGCGGGGCAGCGGACCCCGCGTCCGGGACGTGGACGGCAACGAGTACATCGACTACGTATGCTCGTGGGGACCCCTGATACTCGGGCACGCCCACCCGGAGGTCGTCGAGGCCGTCAAGGCGGCGGCGGAGAACGGGACGAGCTTCGGCGCCCCGACAGAGATGGAGAACGTACTCGCGGGCCTGGTGCTGGAAGCCCTGCCCTCCCTCGACCTGGTCAGGTTCGTCAGCTCCGGCACGGAGGCCGCGATGAGCGCGCTGCGGCTGGCGAGGGCCTACACGGGGCGAAGCAAGATCGTGAAGTTCGAAGGGGGATACCACGGGCATACGGACGCCCTGCTGGTCGCGGCTGGCTCCGGCGCCATGTCGCACGGCGTGCCGGACAGCGCGGGCGTGACGGCCTCCTTCGCCAGGGACACGCTGACGGCCCGGTACAACGACCTCTCCAGCGTCGAGGCGCATTTCGACGACCACTCGCAAGAGATCGCGTGCGTCATCGTTGAGCCGGTAGCTGGGAACATGGGGGTGGTACCGCCTCAGGCGGGGTTCCTGGAGGGCCTGCGGGAGATGACCGCCAGCCACGGAGCGCTCCTGGTGTTCGACGAGGTGATCACCGGGTTCCGGGTCGGATACGGCGGAGCCCAGGGGCTGTTCGGGATCGAGCCTGACGTGACCTGCCTGGGAAAGGTGATCGGCGGCGGCATGCCTGTAGGGGCGTACGGCGGCAGGCGTGAGATCATGGAGACGGTCTCGCCTCTGGGGCCGATGTACCAGGCGGGAACGCTGTCGGGCAATCCCGTCGCGATGGCGGCGGGGGCCAGGACGCTGGGGCTGCTGGGCCGGCCCGGCGTCTACGAGGCGCTGGAGTCCACGGCGGCAGCCTTGGAGGCGGGCCTGGCGGAAGTGTTCGCCGAGGCCGAGGTGCCGGCCCGCATCAACCGCGTTGGCTCGATGATGACCGCGTTCTTCAGCGGGGACGACGTGACCGGCTGGGCCTCGGTGTCCGCCTCGGACCGGGAGGCCTTTGGCCGGTTCTTCCACCGGATGCTGGACGAGGGGGTCTACCTGCCGCCGTCGCCGTTCGAGGCGATGTTCATCTCAACGGCGCACGGGGCCGGGGAGATCGAGGCCACAGTCGAGGCCGCGCGTCAGGTGCTGCGGTAGACGGGGCGGTGCTCTTGCCCCTTCTCCCCCCCCCCCCCCGCGGGAGAAGGGTGGGATGAGGGGTAAGACGGCGACAGGCGTCACGCCTCGGGAGTCGTCACCCTCACCCTAACCCTCTCCCGTTGTACAGACCGGAGAGATGGGTAACAGTTGTTCGGGGACATGGGTTACACATTCTATTGATTGAGATCTATGGTAGCGATGGACTGGACGGAGAAAAAGACCTTCCATGTGCCGTCAGTGGGTGTGGGCCTTAGAGCGACCCTCTTGCCTCTGAAGGCTTTACCGACGGGGAATGATCTGCCCAGGAAGGATATTCGGCCGTTGACATCTACAGAGCGTACCTGGTCGTCAGTGTCGTAGTCGACGGTCGGAAGCGTCTCCGGGAAAGGCCGAGGGCTGACGGTGTATCGGCTGGCAGGCGTATTGAGGTCCAGGGCGTGATGAGGACGCTGGAGGTTGTAGAAGTCTCGCCATCCATCGAAGCTGCTCTGGCAGTGGGACAGGTCGGTGTATCTGCTTCCCTGGAGCAGCTCAGTCTTGAGGGACCTGTGGAAGCGCTCGAGCTTGCCTAGGGTCTGGGGGTGGTATGGCCTACTGTGGACCACTCTGACTCCCAGTTGGACCAGCCAGACTGTCAGTGGGGTGAAGGGGTGGTCAACGTCGCTGCCCCAGGGAGAGCCGTTGTCAACCAGTATCGTATTGGGCATGCCGTAGTGGCTGAAGATGGACGTAAGATGGTCATGGACGGTCTGAGTCCTCTCGTCTGCACAAGCCCTCACACCCAGGGAGAACCTCGAATGGTCGTCCAGGACCGTCAGCGGGTGGCAACGTCCACCGCTGACGACAGGGATATGCCCCTTGAAGTCCATCTGCCACAGCTGGTTGGGCCGCTCGTGCTCGAAGCGCTTATACGGCTTGTGCTTGAGACTCTCAGATGGCTCGATAAGTTGATGTCGTCTGAGGATGGCCGTGATCGTGCTCTTGGACGGCACACTGTTGTGTCCACGATCCTTGAGTATCCTGGCCAGCACGTGTCCTCCCTTAGTGGGATGCTCCCGGCGAAGGTCTACGACGAGCTGCTCCATGTCGTCGCTCGTCCGGTTCGGGGAGTGATGAGGGCGCTTCGGGAGATCATCCAGACGCTGCTCTCCGCCTTCAAGGTATCGTCTCAGCCACTTGTAGCCAGTCTTGCGGCTGATCCCACTGCGCAAACACAGTTCGCTCATGATCACTCCCTCGGACCGCGCCAGAGCGACCAACTCTTTGCGTTGAGACATGACAGTTTCCACCCTCCATGGCATGGGCATCCTCCTGAACAGAATTACCATGCCTAATGGTGTAACCCATGTCTCCGAACATGTGTAACCTATGTCCCCGGTCTATACACCCGTCAAGGGAGAGGGAGAGGGGATGGGAACTGCGGCGGCCCTGATTTGGGCTATCGCGTCGGCGATGGTGGTCTTGTCGTTGAAGACTGCCGATCCGGCCACCAGGACGTTCGCACCCGCGGCGGCGGCGCGTCCCGCGGTCTCGACGTTTATTCCCCCATCCACTTCGAGGTCGACGTCTGCGCCGCAGCGCTCCAGCAGCGACCGGGTGCGGGCGATCTTGTCCACGGAGGACTCGATGAAGGCCTGGCCGCCGAACCCGGGATTGACGGACATCACGAGTACCTGCGCCACGTCGCCCAGCACCTCTTCAACGGCGTGAACCGGGGTGGCCGGATTGAGCGCGACGCCCGGCCTCGCGCCAGCCTCGGCGATCTGCTGGACGGTCCTGTGGAGGTGCGTACACGCCTCGACGTGGACTGTGACGATGTCCGCCCCGGCCTCGGCGAAGCGCGCCGCGAACCGGTCCGGCTCGCTGACCATCATGTGCACGTCGAGAGGGATGTCCGTCCAGGGCCTGATCGCGCGAACGACCTCAGGGCCGATGGTGAGATTGGGTACGAACCGGCCATCCATGATGTCTACGTGGATGTAGTCCGCGCCGCCTTCGGCGGCCTCCTTCACCTGCTCGCCGAGCCTGGAGAAGTCGGCGGAGAGGATCGACGGTGCGATCTTGACGGTCGGGCTAGCTGCCGTCACCCTGAGCCTCCAGGACGATCCTTGCGTCGGCGATGGCGCGTGAGACCCGGCCGAAGGCTGTGCCTCCCGGCACGTCGCGGTTGGCGACCGAGGTATCGACCGTGACCTCGAAGATGTCGAGCTCGAACAGGTCGGAGAAGCGACGGTAGGTGTCCAGCGGCATCTCGTCGAACTGCTTCCCTACGGACGTGGCGTGCTCGGAGAGCCGGACGACCACTCCGTAGGCCTCTCTGAACGGCATCCCCTTATCCACGAGGTAGTCGGCGATGTCTGTGGCGAGGAGATGGCTCCCGCGGGCGGCGTTGCGCATGCGGTCGAGGTTCACCTGCATCTTCCGGAGCATCGCGGTGAAGACGTCGAGCGCCGCCAGCAGGGTATCGACGGTGTCGAAGAAGCCCTCCTTGTCCTCCTGCATGTCGCGGTTGTAGGTCAGCGGCAGACCCTTCATGATGGTCAGCAGACCGACCAGGTGGCCGTATACCCTGCCCGTCTTCCCCCTCGCGAGCTCGGCGACGTCGGGGTTTCGCTTCTGGGGCATCATGCTGCTGCCGGCCGTGTGCTCGTCGCCAAGCCTTATGAAGGCGAACTCGTCGGTCGACCAGAGGACGATCTCTTCGGCAAGCCTGGAGAGGTGCATCATGGAGACGGCGGCGGCGGCGTGATAATCGATCATGAAGTCCCGGTCGGCGACCGAGTCCATGCTGTTTGCGGAGATGGAGGAGAAGCCGAGCTCTTCGGCGACGCCTCCGCGGTCTATGGGATAGGGCACGCCGGCCAGCGCGCCGCTGCCGAGGGGCATCACGTCCGCCATCTGGTAGACCTGCCGAAACCGCTGGCAGTCGCGTCCCAGCATCTCGAAGTAGGCGAGCATGTGGTGGGCAAACAGGACGGGCTGGGCCCGCTGCATGTGGGTGTAGCCGGGCATGATCGTGCGGGCGTTCTCCTCGGCCTTGTCCACGAGCACGGTCCGGAGGCGATGGAGCGCCGCGAGCGTCCGGTCCACGGCGTCCTTGGTGTACATTCTCACGTCGAGGGCGACCTGGTCGTTGCGGGAGCGGGCGGTGTGGAGGCGCCCGGCCGTCTCACCGATCTTCTCGAAGAGACGTCGCTCGACGTTCATGTGGATGTCGTCGAGGTCCTCGCGCCACGGGAAGGCTCCCCGCTCGATCTCGTCGCGGATCTCGACGAGAGCCTTCTCGATCGACTGCGCTTCCTCAGCGGTGACGATGTCCCGGCGCGCCAGCATACGCACGTGAGCAATCGACCCGGCGATGTCCTGCCTGTACAGTCGCCGGTCGTAGTGGATTGAAACGGTGTAGTCGGATGAAGCGTCCACGAGATTCAGTCGAGTCCCTCCGTCATAGCGTTGCCAATCTCCTTCTTCATCCCGGCCTTCAGCCGGATTCGATGCTCCTCTTCGGCACCAGGAAGCGGCGCCGGAGGGTTACAACCTTCACACCGTCCTGGTTGAAGGCCCGGCTCTCCATGTACACGATACCCCTGTCCGGGCGGCTCCGCGACTCCCGCACCTCCAGTATCTCACTCTCGCCGTATATCGTGTCGCCCTGGAAGACGGGGGCGTCGTGGGTAATCTTCTCGTATTCGAGGTTGGCGACAGCCTTGCCGGACGTGTCGCGCACACTCATGCCGACCAGCAGGCTGATTACCAGCGGGCCGACCACGAGTATCCTACCGTGCTGGTGGCCCTTCATGTAGTGCTCGTCGATGTGGAGCGGGTTGTCGTTCATGGTGAGCAGCGAGAAGAGGTGGTTGTCTGCCTCGGTGATCGTCTTGCCCGGCCAGTGCTTGAACACCTGGCCCGGCGAGAAGTCCTCGAGATAGCCGCCGAACGAGTCCCTGCCGTCGTGAAGCATGGACTACCCCCGACTGGTCTCGGCAAAGGCTTCCGGGACGTGCGCCCGTAGCCAGTCCCGGAACTCGTCCACCGTCGTCACGCCGCCGACCACAGCGTCATAGATATGAGTGCTGTACACGCTGTAGCGGTACTGCTCCCAACGGCATACGACATCCTTGACCCGGAGCACGGCTGTACGGTCGGCGCTTACCACACTCTGGCGCAGCCTCTCGAAGGCACCCATCTTCTCAGCGTACTCTTCCTCGCCAAATCCCCACAGATCGACCTTCCACGTCTGCTCACGGTGCAGCAGCCGGATGCCCCAGTAGAGCCCACTCTTGAACACCTGGTCTGTCCCGAGGAACTTATTAGAGTAAGACGCCCGAATCGTCTCGAAGCGGTTTACGATCGCGTTGCCGATGCGGAAGAAGGTCGCGACGTCCCTCTCACCCGGAAGCTTAACGCTGATATCGAGGTCCCGCCACGTCATCAGATCGAGATCGTACGAGCCAATCACCCGGGTTCGTCCGTGGTTGCTGATGACTGACAGCAAACCGCATTCGTCCAGCAGCTCCGTGGCCTCGTCTCTCAGCATGGTCGCTTTTGCGAGCAGCTCCCCGTCACTCTTCTCAGCCTCGCCACAGGCGCTAGCGTCCAAAGCGTTCGAACTGCCGTTTGCCCACGTTCTTGGCGGATATGCCGAGTACCTTCAGGAATCCCTCGGCGTCGGCGTGGTCGTAGGACCCGAGGGCCTCCATGGAGGAGTCGTCTGTGTACAGCGAATACGGTACCGGGCCGTCGGACTCGTCCACAGCCTCGAAGTAGACATTCCCCTTGTAGAGGCGGACGACGACCGTCCCGGACACGAGTGTCGTGATGGGCTCCAGGGCGGCCAGCGCCGCGCTCGTTGCGAGATCGAGCCAGTAGCCCTGGTATATCTGGACGCTTATGATCTCGGACAGCAGGTCGAAGAGCTCGCGGGCGCGCCTGTCCAGGACCAGCTGCAGGAGGTACTCGTAGGAGCGGCCCAGCAGCTCCATCCCTGGGGCCTCGTATATCCCGCGCGACTTCACGCCTACGAACCGGTTCTCCACCACGTGCGTGCCGATCCCAACGCCGTGGATGCCGGCGATGCGGTTGGCCTCGGTGAACATGGCAATCGTGTCGAGCGGCGTGCCGTTCAGCTCGACCGGCACACCCTCCTCCCAGCGGATTGCGACCGTCTCCTGCCGGTCGGGGGCGTCCCATGCCCAGACGCCCATTCCGGGCTCCACGAAGCCGGGGGGAATGGTGATGTCCTCCAGGTCGCCCGCCTCGTGCGTCAGGCCGAGCAGGTTGGCGTCGGTCGAATAGCGCGCCTCTCCGGGAGGCTTGATGGGCAGGTCGTTGGCCTCGCAGTATTCGAGCATCTGCTGCCTGCCGGGGAACTCCTCGACGAACTCCGGGTCTCGCCAGGGGGCGTAGACGGCGGTGGACGGATCGAGCACGTTAGCCGCGAGCTGGAACCTCACCTGGTCGTTGCCGCGCCCGGTCGCGCCGTGAAACAGGACATCTATGCCCCGCTTTTCGAGCTCGGTCAGGATGGCGCGGACCGTCACGGGGCGCGCTATGCCGGTGGTGTTCCAGTAGCCGCCCTCGTAGCGGGCCTGGGACTGGAGGACCTTAAGGCCGGCCTCGGCCAGGGGGGCGACTCCGGGAACGATGGCCGCCTCGGCGGCGCCGCAGGCCAGCATCCTGTCCACGATGGCGTCGAGGCTCTCCTCGTCCGGCTGTGCGAGGTCGACGGTGAAGCATCTGACGGAGAAGCCCTTACTCGTCAGCCAGTGCGTGGCTGTGCAGCTATCGAGGCCGCCTGATACGGCACCGCCCAGAGTGGTAACGCCGTTCTGCTTCAACTCGCGCCAGTTCATTGTCTACTTGCTCACGGTAAGATTGTCGTACAGAAACTCAGGAGCCAGATCGGCCCCATTCTTCCAGCAAATTGCGTTGATCTCTCGATTGAGCTCGGCAGTCTTGAAGACATCGTGCTGCTTGAGCGGCCTGAAAACTTCTCCCCACAGCTCGGCTTCCAGATCAATTTCTCCCTCTTTCCCATCCTCGAATCTAAGCCATATCCTGTAATCGGAGATATGCTTCATCTCTTCGATGCGTGGGATCATGTTATTCACTCCAGAGGTTCTATCTTCTTGAGAGATTTTCTCTGCCGAGCCAGTGTCCAATTCTCCATCAGTTCGCTCCGGTGCATGTCGTACCATTCAAGAACAAGCCGGATCGCCCGTCTGGGGAATCGTCCTTCAAACACTCCATCCTGTATGAGAACGATGGCTTCGTACTCACCATACTTCGCGTGAAAATGAGGTGGTTTGTGGTCGTTATAGTGAATCGAGATTACAATACCCAGAAACCGACATATTTCTGGCAATCCATGTCCTCTCTAGTTATCCTTCTACTTGGAGTCTCTCCTTGATGGACTCCCAAGTGGAGCCTCTTTCGTGAGACTCCTCATATGCTACGAGACGCCTGTCCAACTCCTCTCTCTGAGAGTCCTTTATCTCCGGGACCTCTTGGTCCGCTATCGGAACATCCCCATGTGGGAAGTCAGCGATACTCACGGCGACCTTCATATCGTCACTATGGCCTAGCCCGGAGTCCAGGGTTCGTGGATTCCGGCCTGCGCCGGAATGACGGTCGGCTGTCAGTCTCCTATGGTCTGTACACGCCATACTGGTATCAGGCCGACGCCTTCGCGACGGCCGAGTCGAGGCGCTCCATGGCCTGGTCGATCTCGGCCTCGTCGACGGTCAGGGGCGGCATCAGGCGGATGCCGTTGGGACCGAGCAGGCCGAGCAGGAGGCCCTCGTCCATGGCTGCGGGGTAGATGTCCGCCGCCATGTCGGTCTCGAACTCGACGGCCCAGAGGAGCCCCATGCCCCGCACGGCCTTCACCGCATCCCGGCGGTCCTTCAGCGCCTCCAGGGCGGCACCGAGGTAATCGCCCATCCGCATGGCGTTGCCCGGCAGGTCGTTGTCGATCACATACTTTGTAGAAGCGAACGCCGCCGCGCACGTGAGGGCGTTGCCGCCGAATGTGGAGCCGTGCTCGCCCTTCGGCTCGAACACCGACGCGGAGTCCTTCGCGAGGAAGGCCCCGATGGGGACTCCTCCCCCCAAGCCCTTGGCCAGCGTCATGACGTCAGGCTCTATTCCGAAGGTCTCGTAGCCGAACAGCGTGCCGAGCCGGCCGAGGCCGGTCTGCACCTCGTCGAAGATCAGCAGCAGGCCCTTCTCGTCGCACCACTCGCGCACGCCTTCGAGGTAGCCGGGAGACGGGATGTTGACCCCTCCTTCGCCCTGTACAGGCTCGAGCATGACGGCGGCGGTCCGGTCGGTCGTCGCCGCTATGACGGCCTCCACGTCGTCGAAGGGCACGTGCTTGAATCCGATCGGTAAGGGCTTATAAGGCTCTTGGTAGTGCGGCTGTCCGGTCGCGGCGGTCATGGCAAGCGTCCGCCCGTGGAAGGAGTTGAAGGCGGTGATCACCTCGTAGGCGCCGTTGAGGCGCACCTTGCCATACTTGCGCGCGAGCTTGACCGCGCCCTCGTTGGCCTCGGCCCCGCTGTTGCAGATGAAGACCTTGTCCAGGCAGCTGTTCTCGACGAGGATCTTCGCGAGCTTCAGCTGGGGCACGGTGTAGAACTGGTTGGAAGTCTGGAGCAGAGTGCCCGCCTGCTCGATAATGGCGGCCGCGATCTCAGGGTTCGCGTGGCCCGCGTTGTTCACGGCCCAGCCGGCCGTGAAGTCCAGGTACTCCTTGCCGTCCTCGTCCCAGACCTTCGTCCCCTGCCCGCGCACGATGACCACGGGCTGCCTTCTGACGGCAAACATGTAGTAATTGCTTTCGACGGCCTTCCAGTCTGTAGTCACGACATAACCTCCCATTAGGTCCGGCGGGGCTGCTACCCCACGCGGGTGCCGTCCGGCCTGCCGGACAGCGATTCAAGCAGGGCCCCGGGCCTGCGTCCGTCTATTATCTGCGCATGGTCTATCCGGCCCAAAGCGGTCACGCAAGCCTCGAGCTTGGGGACCATCCCACCGTCGACGACGTTCGAGCGGATCAGCGTGTGCGCCTGGCCCTCGGTCAGGCGGGGGATCACCCGTCGCGAGGAGTCCAACACGCCCGCGACGTCGGTAAGGAACACGAGCCGGTCGGCGTCGAGGGCGGTGGCGATCCGGCCCGCCGCGGTGTCGGCGTTCACGTTCAGCATCGAATCTTCGGTCGCGCCGTCCTCGGACAGACGGGCCGCGACCGGGGCTATCACCGGGATGAACCCGGCGAGCATGACGGCGCGGACGGGTCCCGGGTCGGCGAAGACCTCGCCGCCGACCAGGCCCAGCTCCGGGTCTCCCTGCCTGGCAGTGAGCAGACCGCCGTCGACTCCGCTGAGTCCGACGGCCCTGCCTCCGAGGGCCTGGATCGACGAAACCAGCGACTTGTTGACCACACCGGCAAGGACGGCGACGACTATCTCCAAGACAGCGGCGTCGGTCACACGCAGACCCCGGACGAACTTCGGCCTGACACCGCGGGCGGCCATCCACTCCGAGATGATCTTGCCGCCGCCGTGGACGACGACCGGGCGGGCTCCGCGCCTCTGGAGCTCGACTAGGTCCTTCAGCGTGGTGTCGTGGTCTCCCAGGGTGCTGCCCCCGATCTTCACGACGACCATCTCGCCGGAACCGGGCTCGTCATGGGCGCGCGGCGACTTCCGGACAGCGCCGGGCGATGCGTCTTCGGGTTCGGACAGGTCCTCACCCACCTGGCTGGACTGGAGGGACATGGGTCTATGAGCTCGACGTCACGTGCTGTATGCGGAGTTGAACGTGACGTACTCCTCCGTCAGATCGCAGCCCCAGGCGGTCGCCGTCTCCGACCCAAGGTTGAGGCTGATCCTGAAATTGACATCCGGAACGCTCATCGCGCTGATCACGGCGTCCTTGAGGAACGAGATGGCCTGTCCCTCATGCACGATGTGGATGCCGTTGACGAAGATGTCTATCTTCTTCTCCTCGATCGCGGCATCGCTCTTGCCCAGGGCCATCATGATGCGGCCCCAGTTGGGGTCGCGTCCGTGGACCATCGCCTTCACCAGTAAGGATGATGCGACCGACCTCGCGGCTGACCGGGCGTCGTTGCGGCTCGCGGCGCCGTCGACGGTGACCTCTATGAGGCACTGGGCACCCTCGCCGTCGCGCACGAGCTGCTTGGCGAGCTCGGTGCAGACGTAGGTCAGCCCCTCCCTGAAGGTCGCCTCGGCCCTGGACCCGGCCTCGACGGGAGGGCCACCGGCCGCGCCGTTGGCCAACAGGAGGACGGTGTCGTTCGTGCTCTGGTCTCCGTCGACGTCGATCATGTTCAGGGACTCGTCGACCGACGCCTTGAGAGCGGACCGGAGAAGTCCGGCATCGACGGATGCGTCCGTGGTGACGAAGCAGAGCATCGTCGCCATGTTGGGATGGATCATGCCGACGCCCTTGGCCGCGCCTCCAAGCGTGACTTTGTAGCCGCCCAGATCAGCGGAGACGGCGACCTCCTTGGGCCGCGTATCTGTGGTCATAATGGCGCGGGCGAAGTCGGGGCCTCCATCGGCGGACAGCCTGATGTTTCCGATGTTCTGGCGTATCAGCGCCATGGGCAACTCCACGCCTATCATGCCCGTGGAACAGACCAGGAGCTCTTCCCCGTCGCATCCGGCGTGGGCAGCGGCCAGCGACGCCATCTCCGCCGCGTCCTTCAACCCCTGTCCACCGACGCAGCAGTTGGCGCACCCGCTGTTGGCGACGACACCGCGCGCCGAGCCAGTGACCGCGCGCTCCCGACTGAGAGTCACGGACGGCGACTCCACGCTGTTGGTGGTAAAGGTCGCCGCGACGGCCGCTGGGCCCTCGGACACGAGAATCCCGATATCGCGGACGCCCTCGTCCCAGGTCTTGAGCCCGGCGAAGGTGGCGCCGGCCACAAAGCCCTTTGGGGAGGTCACGCCGCCAACTTGGATTATCTCGATCATCGCAGTGCCTTCCCACCTCCAAAAGCACAGCCCGCCTGAAAAGCACAGCCCGCCTGCGTCCCGGCGCAAGCGCCGACCCTCAGGCGAACCTAGGACAGTATATCACACGGGGCCACCTACAGACCTGTACGAACGGGGCGTCGACCGTATCAACTCCGGCGGTGTGCGGCTTTCCCCGCGGGCGGCTCAGAGCCGTTCGAGCTCCGGAAAATAGGTAGAGTAGAAGCCTCTATCCCGCGTAAGAAAAGCGTCAGCCGTCTTATAGGCGTGGGCGCCGATCAGAAAGTGCCACTCGTCTGAAGGAACACGTCGAGCAGGACCCTGGTGTGACCGCGGTGATCATCTTGCGCGGATCTCTTCGAGGTAATCGTCGGTGTTGCCGCCGTCTCCCAGAAGACGGTACACCCGCTCCAGGGGATGCTTCGCCGATGTCCGCTTTTGTATGAGGAGGCCATCCGGGGTTGGAGTAATCTCCACCTCGACGTTGTGGCTCATGCCAAAGCGGTCTCGGAGCCGCTTGGGGATGGTGATCTGGCCTCGCGCGGTGATTCGCATTCTTTCCTCAGTATGAAATAGACGTTGCAGCTAATCATACCGCCTAAGCCTGCGAATCGCAGCCTGATGCACTGTGCATCGAGTCGCGCATACCGCATAATGGGCCATCCGGGCCTTGCCTACACCCACAACTCCTAATGCGCGATACTCGCAGACACCAGCGTCAACTGTACCTGAAGGACAGGGGCGAATCATGAAGAGGGTTTTTGCGCTCCTGACTTCCGTGTTGCTTGCACTGACAACCCTGGGATCATCATGCTCTCTGGTTGGCATTGAAGATCCAAGCAACATACTCTCATGGGCCGAGCACGAATCATCCCCACACACGAATCATCCCCACAGTGGTCGAGGGACGGGTCGCGGATAGTCTTCGCTAATGTGCCTAGTGGCTTGTTCGTGGTCCACGTCGATGGATCTCGGACTCTCTTACTAGGTAGTGTTGACATTTTACCTTAGCCATATGAGAGCACCTACAAAATGCAGGAATCCGAGGTATCTGTTCGCCAGCTTGTCGAACCGGGAGAAGATGCGACGGTAGTGCTTGATCTTGCCGATGAAACACTCGACGAGATGACGCTCTCGGTATAAGTACTCGTCGTATGAGTGCGGCTCTCTCCGGTTCGAGCGAGGGGGTATTACTGGAACTGCACCGCTCCTGATGATCGACCCAAGGAACTGGTTGGAGTCGTATGCTCGGTCTGCAATCACATGCTCACTCTCGATCCCGGATATGAGCTCGGCAGCCTGAGTGACATCGTGTTCTTGCCCTCCGGTCAACCTATACCTCAGGGATTGCCGAGGCCATCCACGCTCACGTGGACCTTTGTAGTGAACCCACCTCGGCTTCGACCAAGGGCTTGTGATGCTTGCCCACCGTTTTTTTGGGTGCGCCTGCGGCGGAATGATGAGCCCGGACGACCGTGCTGTCAATGATGAGGTTCTCCATGTCGGGGTCATCGACGAAATGCTGATGCATTCGCTCCCATACACCGCGTTCACACCATCGGGCGAACCGTTTGTAGACGCTGTTCCACCTGCCGTACTCGGCTGGGAGCATCCTCCATTGCGCGCCGGTTCGGGTGATCCAGAAGACGGCTCCGATGAACCGCTTGCATTCGGCTTCCCGTCCGACGTACAAGTCCGACTGGCTCCGAAGAAACTCAAACACCTTTGACCATTGCTCTGGAGATAGTATATCTATTGACATACTTGAAGTATAATATAAATGTCAACACTACCTAGACTCCACCATTGGTACTCCTAACAGGCCGGGGGGCTTCCTTCCAGCCGTTTCTCCCGATGGAACCAGCGTCGCCTACACTACGGTAGAGAAGGACAGTTGGGGCAACTACAGGTCCGACATCGTTACTTCTGGCATTAATGGCTCGGATCTGCGCAAGCTGACTAATGACAGTGCTTTGGACGCCCACCCAGAGTGGTCGCCCGACGGGACGCAGATCGCCTTCATGTCGACACGACAGCACGCATCGATGCGTCTCCATGCAATGGACTCAGACGGTTCGAACGTCCGCAGTCTGGCACCGTCAACCAGGACCAGGGGCCATCCTCCCACATGGTCACCAGACGGCGAACATATCGCGTTCGTGGCCTATGTGCGGAGTGAGGATTTGGAAGAGTACGAATTCCTCTATGTCGTCCGCACCGTGAGGTCTGACGGATCGCGCCAGACAGACTTCGGCGAAACGATCAGCAACCCCGCGTGGTCTCCTGACGGCAGCCGAATCGCGTTTATGAAGAAGGCCGGGGAGACACACGGGCTGTATGTCGTGGGAATAGACGGGTTTGAACCTCAGACGCTGATGTCGTTCGATGGACAAGGCCTTTGGTACGACACCCTTTCGTGGTCGCCTGACGGTACAGAGATCATCTATGGGAGGGGCGGGTTCTTTGTGCTGGTCGCGGTCGACGAGGGCGATGACAAAGACAGGATAATCGCCCGATTCCACGAAATAGCGGGGCCGCGTGAAGGAACGCTTGTCGTGGTGGACGAAGCCAGCGGCGAGTCGGTGACGGTAGCCGCCGAGTTCCCAACTCCGACAGGAGATTTCGACAACCTCAAGGTCGCGACGATCCCAACTACGGGTGCAGTGGGATCAGGAGGCGCTGCTTGGTCCCCCGACGGTTCAAGGATCGCCTTCTATATCAACTCCTCGGAGGGATCGGACATCGTGCTGTATACGACGGCGAGCGACGGTTCGGACTACAGGGCTCTGGTGAAGGGAAAGAAGGTAGTAATCGAAGACTAACCAGAGCGGCTGCGGTAGGTAACGCTGTCTGGACGTAGGCAGCGCAGCCGGCACGACGATCCCCTTCCCACAACCCCTGCGTCCCGGCCTCCGCCGGAATGACGACTGTGGCACACCTCCCCTGTGATACAATCTGGCGCGATCCTGAAGGGAGGAACCAGCGCATGACATCCAACGTGGTCCTATCTAACAAGAGCTACAAGGTCGTCGGTACCCGGCCCGTCCGGCACGACGGGTACGACAAGGTGACCGGCAGGGCGCTCTACGGTGCCGACATGCGTCCGACCGGACTTCTCCACGCCAGCGTGCTGAGGAGCCCCCACGCCCACGCCAGGGTGCTCTCCATCGACACGTCGCGCGCCGAGGCACACCCGGAGGTCAGGGCCGTCGTGACGGGTGCGGACCTGCCTGAGCCGGGCGACAAGGCGCCGAGGATAAGCACGAACGTGCTCGCCCGCGGCAAGGTGCTCTACAAGGGGCACGCGGTCGCCGCGGTCGCCGCGACCAACGTCCACGCCGCCGAGGAGGCCCTGTCGCTCATCGACGTGCGGTACGAGGTGCTGCCCGCCGTCCGGAACGTGAGGGAGGCGATGGCCGAGGACGCTCCCCTCGTGCACGAGGACCTGGGCAGCAACGTCACCGGCCACACCCAGCACGTGCTGGGCGACGTGGAGGAGGGGTTCCGGGAGGCCGACCTGGTCGTCGAGCGCGAGTTCTACACCGACACCGTGCACCAGGGCTACATCGAGCCGCACACGGCCACGGCGTGGTGGGGCACCGACAAGATCACGGTCTGGTGCAGCTCACAGGGCCACTTCCAGATCGGCGAGGCGACGGCCCAGGCCCTTGACCTGCCGTCTTCGCGGGTCAAGGTTGTGCCTATGGAGATCGGAGGCGGGTTCGGCGGCAAGACGACGATATACCTGGAGCCGGTGGCGGCCCTGCTCTCCCTCAAGAGCGGCGCGCCGGTCAAGGTGACGATGACCAGGGCTGAGGTACTGGAGGCCAGTGGGCCGACCGGCGGCAGCTACATGAAGGTGAAGATGGGCGCGACCAGGGAGGGCCGTCTGACGGCGGCGGCGGCCGAGATGAAGTACGAGTCCGGCGCGTTTCCCGGCTCGTCCGTGGGCGGCGGCGCGGCCTGCATCTTCTCTCCCTACGACATAGAGAACATCGTCATCGACGCCTACGACGTGATCGACAACAAACCCAAGACGGCAGCGTACCGCGCTCCCGGGGCGCCCGGGGCGGCGTTCGCTGCGGAGACGGTCCTGGACGAGATCGCGGAGAAGCTGTCGATCGACCCCATGGACCTGCGCATCGTGAACGCCGCGAAGGAGGGCACGCGCCGGGCCAACGGGATCGTGAACCCACCCATAGGCGCCATCGAGACGGCCGAGGCCGCCAAGGCCCACGAGCATTACGCGGCCCCGCTGGAGGGGCCGTACCGGGGCCGCGGCGTCGCGTCCGGCTTCTGGATCAACGGGGGCGGCGCGGCCTGCGCGACCGCCAACGTCAACTACGACGGCACGGTGAACCTCGTGATCGGGTCGATGGACATCGGGGGCACCCGCCCTGCCGCCGCTCAGCAGCTCGCCGAGGTGCTCGGCATCCCGGTGGAGGACGTCAACCCGCAGGTGGGCGACACCGAGTCGATAGGCTACACGTCGATGACCGGCGGGAGCGGCGCGGCGTTCAAGACCGGGTGGGCGTGCTACGAGGCCGCCCAGGACGTCAAGCGTCAGATGATGGAGCGCGCCGCGAGGCTGTGGGAGGCGGAGGTCGACGAGGTAGAGCTGGCGGACGGCGTCTTCCGGTTCACGAAGGACCCGGAGCTCAAGGCCAGCTTCAAGGAGATCGCGGCTGCCCTGCCGGATACCGGCGGGCCGGTCTTCGGCAGGGCCAACGTGGCGCCGACGACCTCCGGCAGCGCCTTCGCCACGCATATCGTGGACGTCGAGGTGGACCCGGACACGGGCAAGCTGACGATCCTTCGCTACACGGCCATCCAGGACGCGGGGAAGGCCGTCCATCCCGACTACGTCGAGGGGCAGATGCAGGGCGGCGTCGTCCAGGGCATCGGCTGGGCGCTCAATGAGGAGTACTACATGGGCAACGAGGGCCAGATGCTCAACTCGAGCTTCTTGGACTACCGGATGCCCACGTCACTGGACCTGCCGATGATCGACACGGTGATCGTCGAGGTGGCGAATCCCGGCCACCCGTACGGTGTACGAGGCGTCGGCGAGGTATCGATAGTTCCGCCTCTGGCCGCCATCGCCAACGCGATCCACGACGCCATCGGGGTCAGGATGAACACGCTGCCTATGAACCCTCAGGCCGTGCTGAAGGCGCTGGACGGGAGGAACGGCAAGTAGGGCGGCGACCCTAGCCCGACCTGTCGACCTCTTCGATCGCGGGAAGGCTTCCCGAGCGTCAGGTCAGGTGGTCAAGGAGCCGCTGGACTAGCGTCTCCCATGGACGAGGCTGTATCACCGGCAGGTTGTACCGCACCGCCTCCGCGGCGAGCCACTGTCCATACAACCACTTGGCCCGTGCTTCATTGCGCAATTCGTCCTGTGTCATGCCTTCTGTGTGTCTTCCTCGTACTGGCATGTTCGCCAAGACCTTCGACTCATCCGGCTCAACGAGGAAGACTGTGCGCACCATGCGCGCTCGTTCGACTACGGATGGCCGGGACAAGAGTAACGGTAGTATCCCATCCCCCTCTATCACGATGGGAATACCTTGGTCCACATGATTCTCAATGACTACTTCGAGAGGGGCAGACATTAATTCGCCCACGGCGATCAGCGCATCACGAATCTCCTCTGGCTGACGCCGCCAAAAGCTCGGGGTCTTGTCGAAGTACAGTGCGCTGGTGCCCTTCGGAAGGGTGACACAGGCCCGCTGGAAGGCCAGCCGCAGGTCGTCGACCATCAGCCACGGCACGCCGAGAGTCAGGGCCAGGCGGTCCGCCGCGGTCGTCTTGCCCGCATACGAGTGGCCGCCGATCAGGAACACGCGCCAGTCAAAGCTCGTCTGACGCACACCCTAGCCCGACCTGTCGACCTCATCAAGCGAGGGCAGGCTTCCCGAGCGGCGGAGTTGCTCCAGGGCTTGTCCTTCGAGCTGCCTGACGCGCTCGCGCGTGACGCCGAGCTCGTGCCCGACCTCCTCGAGCGTTCGGGGGCGGTCGTCGAGCAGGCCGAACCGCAGCACCAGGAGGAGCTTCAGCCTCGGGGGAAGCTCTCCGACCGCGTTCAGGAGGTTGTCCCGCGCCACCATTCGGATGGCGGCCTCCTCCGGGGTCCAGTCGGACGTATCTTCGATAAAGTCCTCAAGTGTGGACTGCTCGTCGCCGACGGGCGTCTCCAGGGAGACGGTGTGCTGCCGCCGCGTCATAAGGTCCTCGACCATCTCCTCCGCCCATTCGAGCTCCAGGGCCAGCTCTGCAACGGTCGCGTCCCGGCCGTACCGGCGGGCGAGGGCCCGCTCGGCCCCGCTCAGCCGGTGCAGCCGCTCGACGACGTGCACGGGCAGCCGTATCGTCCGCCCCTGGTCGGCCAGCGCCCGCGTGACGGCCTGCCTGATCCACCAGGTGGCGTAGGTGCTGAACTTGTAGCCCCGGTGCGGGTCGAACTTCTCGACGGCGCGCATCAGGCCGAGGTTGCCCTCCTGTATCAGGTCCAGCATGGGCAGGCCGCGGCCCAGGTACTTCTTGGCCACGCTGACCACCAGGCGAAGGTTGGACGTCGTTAGCCTGTCGGACGCGGCGCGGCCCTTGTTGTCGATCTCCTGCCAGAGCCGCCGGAGGCGGAACTCCCAGCCTGCGATGAGGGGAGCCAGGTCTTCGATCCCCACATCCTCCTTCGAACCGGCTTCAAGGTCGGAGACGGCCTCCAGCGGCAGGAGGTTGGAGATGCGGGAGAGCGCAGCGACGCCGGCCAGGGCCTCGGCCTCTGGGACACCCAGCGTCTCGGCGAGGGCCTGCTTCATCTCGTCCCGCAGCGGGGCGTCGAGTGTCGATCTGACCTCCGGATCGGAGAGTTGGCTGGTAAGCGAGCCATTCGCGTCGCCGCCGGTTACCCGTCCTGCGAAGGCGGCCAGCAGGTCCCGGCGCTCACGGAGCTCCAGGTACAGCGCGGCCGCAGTCTCGAGATCGGACGGTTGTCGCCCGTACTCCTCCAGAAGCCGTGCCCTCGTTTCCTTGAGGAGCATCCAGCGCTCTTCGGCCAAAGCGAGCACTACCTCCTCCTGCTTGCTGAGGAGCTCGTGCTGGCCGATGGCGCGGAGGTACTCCTTTACGTTGTCCCCGATCTCCGCAGCGTTTTGTGCGTCACGCTTCGTCCGGGCGTCGTCGTCGCTTTTGGGGGTCAGAAGGGCATCATCGAGCATGGCTCACTTCCCTGGCCTATATCTATAGAAACGAAGGCCCCCGAGGTTTAGTTTTCCCTCGGGGGCCATCTTCATGTTATGCCGTGGTAGCGGGGGCAGGACTCGAACCTGCGACCTTTGGGTTATGAGCCCAACGAGCTGCCGCTGCTCCACCCCGCGACGCTATGCGCATCCGGCGCCGGGGTCAGGACGCGGGGTCCTGCCCTGGGGCCGAAAGGCTACCTAACTGAATTCCTGTGTTTCGATAGATGGGTCTGAATGTGGGTCAAGTACTCGGCCTATTAGTACCACTCAGCTGAACTCCTCACGGAGCTTACACCTGCGGCCTATCTAACCCGTAGTCTACGGGAGGCCTCGCCCTCTCCGACGAATCGAAGAGGGGTGGAGATCTAATCTTGAGGTCGGCTTCGCGCTTAGATGCTTTCAGCGCTTATCACGTCCAGACTTGGCTACCCGGCGATGCTCCTGGCGGAACAACCGGTACACCAGAGGTCTGTCCCTCCCGGTCCTCTCGTACTAGGGAGGGCTCCTCTCAAATCTCCTACGCCCACGACGGATAGAGACCGAACTGTCTCACGACGTTCTGAACCCAGCTCGCGTGCCGCTTTTACCGGCGAACAGACGGACCCTTGGGACCTTCTTCAGCCCCAGGATGCGGCGAGCCGACATCGAGGTGCCAAACCTCGCCGTCGCTGTGAACGCTTGGGCGAGATTAGCCTGTTATCCCCGGGGTAGCTTTTATCCGATAAGCTACGGCCCTTCCACTCGGAACCGTAGGATCACTTTGCCCGACTTTCGTCTCTGCTCGACTTGTAGGTCTCACAGTCAAGCTCCCTTATGCCAATGCACTCTAAAGGTGATTTCCATCCACCCTGAGGGAACCTTTGGGCGCCTCCGTTACTCTTTGGGAGGCGACCGCCCCAGTCAAACTGCCCACCTGGCAGGGTCTCTCGATTGCGTCGAGGTTAGGGCCGAGTTCATAGAAGAGCGGTATTTCAAGGTTGACTCCACCACCACTGGCGTGACGGCTTCAAAGTCTCCCGCCTATCCTACACGTCGATAAACCCAGTCCAGTGCCAAGCTACAGTAAAGCTCCACGGGGTCTTTTTGTCCTGTCGCGGGTAGCCGGCATCTTCACCGGCCTTGCAATTTCACCGAGCCCCTCGTTGAGACAACGCTCAGGTCGTGACGCCATTCGTGCGGGTCGGAACTTACCCGACAAGGGATTTCGCTACCTTAGGACCGTTATAGTTACGGCCGCCGTTCACCGGGGCTTCGGTTCAGAGCTTTGTTCCGACAAGTCGAAACGAACCCCTCCCCTTAACCTTCCGGCACTGGGCAGGCGTCAGCCCCTATACATCGCCTTTCGGCTTAGCAGAGACCTGTGTTTTTGATAAACAGTCGCCTGAGCCGCTTCACTGCGGCCCGCAAAGGGCCTCCGTCCAGCAAGTGGACTTCACCCCGCGGGCACCCTTTATCCCGAAGTTACAGGGCTAAGTTGTCGAGTTCCTTAACGAGGGTTCTCTCGTTCACCTTGGGACATTTACCCCTGCCCACCTGTGTCGGTTTGCGGTACGGGCGCCAATGCTTCTTGCAACGAGGTTTTTCTTGACGGCATAGGATCAGCGAAGTCCCCCCGGGTGTTAATCCCTGGAGTCCTCCTTCCCCTCAGCTCATAGCGCCGGAACGGATTTGCCTATCCCGGCTTGGCCTTCGGGTTGGAACGCACCATGTCCAATAGGCACGCTCCGCCTACCTGTCCGTGTCCCCCCTTTGCGTTAAAACGAAACATCGGCGGTACGGGAATCTTGACCCGTTGTCCATCGCCTTCGCTTGTTCGCTACGGCTTAGGCCCGACTTACCCTACGTCGATCATCGTAGCGTAGGAAACCTTGGGCTTTCGGTGTCCTGGATTCTCACCAGGATTGTCGCTACTCATGCCGGCATTCTCACTTCTCAGCGCTCCACCGCAGCTCACGCTGCGGCTTCACCGCACTGACAACGCTCCCCTACCGTCCCTCCGTTTCCGGAAGGACCCGCGGCTTCGGTGGCGGACTTTAGCCCCGTTACATTTTCGGCGCGGGACTCCTCGACTAGTGAGCTGTTACGCACTCTTCAAAGGATGGCTGCTTCTAAGCCAACCTCCTAGCTGTCTTAGCAGTCCCACTTCCTTTCACACTTAGTCCGCACTTAGGGACCTTAGCCTGCGGTCTGGGCTGTTTCCCTCTCGACAATGAAGCTTATCCCCCACTGTCTCACTCCCAAGGAACATCTTGAGGCATTCGTGGTTTGGTTGAGCTTGGTAAGCTCACGCCCCCTTACCCATCCAGTGCCCTACCTCCCCAAGACTACCTTGAGGCTGTACCTAAATACATTTCGGGGAGAACCAGCTATCTCCGGGTTCGTTTGGCATTTCACCCCTACCCACAGCTCATCCCAGCCTTTTGTACCAGACACGGGTTCGGTCCTCCACTCCGATATTATCGGAGCTTCAACCTGGCCATGGGTAGCTCACCCGGTTTCGGGTCTAATCCATACAACCCACCAGACATGTTGGCAGCTCCGCGTCGGCCTTCTGCCGTTTCGGCCACAGCCCCCTCCGAAGAGGAGGCCGAAGGCCTCTGCGGTGTCCAGCCTCGGCGTCGCCGCCGCCCGGTTGCGCCCTATTCAGACTCGCTTTCGCTGCGGCTCCGGAACAGATATTCCTTAACCAGCTGCATAGATTAACTCGCCGGCTCATTCTTCAATAGGCACGCGGTCACCCCGACAAGCGGGGCTCCCACGGCTTGTAAGTCTGTGGTTTCAGGTCTATTTCACTCCCCTCACGGGGTTCTTTTCACCTTTCCCTCACGGTACTGGTTCACTATCGGTGGCCAAGGGTATTTAGCCTTGGAGGGTGGTCCCCCCGGCTTCCCACAGGATTTCCCGTGTCCCGTGGTACTCAACAGCGCATCAGAAGCCCTCTCCTTTTCGCCTACAGGACTCTCACCTTCTACGGTCGTCCTTCCCAGGCGCATTCGGCTAGGGAGAAGGTTTTTGACTTCTTGCCCCTTGCTGAGGTTGGAGCAGACGCGTGTTACAACCCCCTACGGACATAGGGCCTCAGCCCACTAAGCCCGACGGGTTTAGGCTCTTCCCCGTTCGTTCGCCACTACTAGGGGAATCTCGGTTGATTTCTTTTCCTCAGGGTACTTAGATGTTTCAGTTCCCCTGCTTACCTCCCCGACTATGCGGGGTTCCTTGGCATGACCCAAGGAGGGTTTCCCCATTCGGAAATCCCCGGCTAAGCTTGCTAGACAGCTGACCGGGGCTTCTCGCAGTCTTGCCACGCCCTTCTTCGGCCCTTGGCCCCAAGGCATCCACCACAGACCCTTATTAACTTGACCCACATTAAGACTCATCTATCTTTTCGACAGGAATTCAGTTGTTAAGGTACAAAGACGTGCCGGGGAGCTTCATCCGATGGAACGGGAAACCCTTCGGCACCTCAGACGGCGGGCGGGCGAACCGCGCGCCGGACATGCATTATAGGACATCGCGCGGCCCCGGTCAACGGTTGGCCCCTTCCCAGATTCCCCCGCCCTCTGCGCGTAGGGTTATACCCTGCCGACCTATCCACTGTGGGCGGCGTCGAGGAAGGCCGCGACCCCATCCATCGTTGGCATGGCGGTGGTGTCGCCACGGCGTGTGCACGTCAGCGCTCCACACACGTTGGCCACCTCGAGGGCCTCTTCCAGGAGCGGCCGTCGGACAGCCGGGTCCAGCCCAAGAAATCCGGCAGGGGTATGGCTTCTGAGGATGCTGCCAAGGAGTCCGGCGACAAAGGCGTCTCCCGCCCCAACGGGGTCTGCCACCTCGACCCGGAAGCCGCCGTGAGAGACCACGCTGTGCCCATCGAAGGCCAGCCCTCCCTCCGAGCCGAGCGTGACCACGACCAGCCCGCCATTCATCCGCTGGAAGTGGCGCGCGTACCTCTCCGGGCTCCATCCCCTACCCCAGACGGTCTCAGCCTCGTCATAGCCGAGTTTGAAGATCGATGACGGCCCGATCATCTCCTCGAAGACTGGTCTAGCGATGTCCGGGTCCCACAGCGGCTCGCGAAAGTTGAGGTCTAAGCTGACCGGGACCCCGGCCGCCTCCGCATGGCGGATGGCCTCGAAGACGGCCGCTCTGCACGTGCCGCTCAACGCGGGCGTGATACCCGTGACGTGGAGCAGACCGCAGCCCGCGAGATGGGGCAACACGTCCGCAAAGGTCAGCCTGGACGCGGCGCTGCCCTTCCGCCGGTACGACTTGGTTGGCTCACCGCTCTCTCCGTAGTTCAGGTAGGAGAGACCTGTCTTCTCTCCGGGACAGCTGGGCGCGAAGACCCGGGTCCTCCCGGCCAGCTCTTCCAGTATGAAGGCACCGGCGGGATCATCGCCCAGCCGGCTCACCCACACGGTCTCGACGCCGGGGATGCCCAGCCTGGCAAGGTCGGCGGCGAAGTTCGACTCGGTCCCCGCGCAGTCCTCCAGGTAGTCCCCGTCGTCCCTGAACGGCCCAACGTACGATGCGTTGTACTGCACCATCGTCTCGCCGAAGGTCACGACCTTTGTCACCTGGGCGCGTACCGCCGGAGCTTGTCGCGGAACAGCGCCGTATCGACGACGTCGCGGTTTACGAGGTTCGCCGGCACCCGACCGGCGGACACCTCCAGAATGCCTGCGGCCGCGCTCCGGCCGATCCCCTGCCAGCACTGGTCGACCATGCCCATGGCGTGGGGCGTCACGAGCACGTTGTCGAGCCGAAGGATCGGATCGTCCGGGTCGGGCGGCTCCGGGTCGAACACGTCGATCGCCGCCCCCTGTATCCGCCTCTCCGTCAGGGCCTCCGTAAGCGCCGCCTGATCTACGATGGGGCCGCGGGCCGCGTTGACGAGGAAGGCCGTGCTCTTCATGAGCGCTATGCGGTCGGCGTCGATCAGGTGGCGCGTCTCCTCGTTCAGCATGCAGCAGACACACACGAAGTCGGAGGTGCGCATCAGCGTGTCCAGGTCGACCATCCCGACGCCGAGCCCGGCGGCTTCCTCCGCGTCGACATAGGGATCGCAGGCGATGGTTCGCATCTCGAAAGGCCGCATCAGCTCCACTAGGTCGCGGCCGATGTTCCCCAAGCCGACCAGCCCCAGGACGCGGTCCCGCAGCCCGACGCCCGTCTGCGTATACCGCTCGGCCCAGCGCCCGTCGCGGGTGATCCGGTCCTTCCACATCAGCTTGTGGCCGAGCGCTAGGATGAATGCCGCGAACGACGAGGCCATGGGTCGCCGCACGCCGTCCGGTGTGATGGTCAGCGCCACGCCGCTGTCGGTGCAGGCCCCGACGTCGACCGTGTCATACCCGACGCCGAACCTCGCCGCCAGGACCGGCCGGTCGACGCCGGCGAACGTGTCCGCCGACACCCTTCTGCCGAAGACCAGCAGCGCATCGTAATCTCGAACGTCGTCCGGGGTCAGCGGGTCGGAGTCTCCCTCCATAAACTCCCACTCGATCCCGTCGTGATCGTCCAGACCCTCTATGCCGTAGTAGTCCGGCTTGAACGTTTGCTTGTCTCCGACGTCGCTCGTCAGTCCTACCCGGAACTTCCCTTGCACTTTGGATCCTCCTCATTAGCCGCATCTCGTCATCTGAACGAATATCTGATCGGTGAAGCGGAGAGCGGAACTCTTGGCCAAACATCGCCGACTCACCTCATATGCCCATCCAACTCTTCCGACGGAAGAGAACATGCAAGCAGCGCCCGAATACGTGCGAGGAACGCATCAGCTCGGTCGCACGCCACGAGGGCATCCGACTCGTCGAAAATCGACGCAACGTCATAATCGGAAGCGATGCGTTCATCCCCACTATCTCCAATTACAGCGGCCCACTCTGGTTCCACGAGACCAGTCCTCACGATGTGCAGGCCGAACATACTCCTCACGCCAGTATGGCTCTTAGCAGCAATGTCGTAGAGCTGCAGCGCGGCCCTGGCAGCGTGCATGACGGCATAGTACGCCCTCGAAACTGCGTCGGCGTAGTATCCTCGCGCCGACACAACAGGGCAGCGCCCATGCTCTCCGTCGCGCGACGCCATTCGGCGATGACAGACTTCTCCCTCATGCCACACGCACGCCGTCGCGCATCACTTCCTGGTAGAAAGGTGAGGGGTCGTGCTCGCGCTCCTGCCATTCCGTTTTGGTGTAAACCATGATCGAGGGCTGAGCATCCGATAGTGCCGATAACAGGTGCCCTGTGTGGCGAACCTCTCGCTTCGTCTGGCGGTCTGCTTCCCCGAGCACAATCAGCACGTCCAGATCGCTTCCCCTCCCGGAATCTCCCCGCGCCTTCGATCCGAAGATGAGGATATCCTCGACGATGCCGGGGAATGCGCCGTCCAAGGCCTTCCTGTATTCGTCCAGCCATGCCTGTTCGTTAAGAGTGAGCTTCAGCATAGGGACAAGTCCTCCCACCACGGCGACTCCCGCGATTATAGCCCAGACGCCTTCGTCTTGCCTCGCCAGAACGCCCTGCATATAATCGCCGCACGCTCAACACGAACCGGGAGGCGACAATGGACAAGCTGGCCTTCGTGGACACGCACTTCCACCTCTGGGACCTGGACAACCCCGACCTCTTCTACGAGGAGTTCCAGCCCGAATACGACCATCCTGCCATCGGCGAGCGGTGGCATAACCTCAAGGGCTTCAACTACCTGGTCGACGACTACATCGCCGAGACCCGGAACTCCAACGTCACGAAGGCCATCCACGTGCAGGCCGCTCTCGGCATCCCGGACCCGGTCAACGAGTCGGCCTGGCTGCAGGGCTTCGCCGACCGGACGGACTTCCCGCACGCCATCGTCGCATACAGCAACCTCAAGGACCCGAACGTCGAGGCGGAACTCGCCCGTCACGTCGAATACCCGAACGTCAAAGGCCTACGAGACTTCTCGGAGGGCGACTACCTTGTCGACCCGGACTTCCACAGGGGCTATGCGCTGCTCGAGAAGTTCGGCCTCGTCGCCAGCGTCGACGTAAAGTGGGAGGACATGGGCAAGCTGCGCGACCTGGCCGTCAAGTTCCCGAACATCGTGCCCGTCCTCGACCACTGTGGCTTTCCGACGTCCCGCACCGACGAGTATTCCCGGAACTGGCGGGAGGGCCTCCGCACTCTCGCCGAGGCTGAGAACGTCGTGTGCAAGATTTCCGGGCTCGGAATGTGCGACCAGAGCTGGACCGTCGACAGTATCAGGCCCTGGGTACTGACCTGCATCGAGACCTTCGGACCCGACAGGTGCATTTTCGCCACTAACTGGCCCGTCGACCGGCTCTTCAGCGCCTACGACGCCGTGGTCGACGCCTACACCGAGATAATCGCAGGGTTCAGCAGGGACGAGCAGGTGGCGATGTTCTCGGGCAACGCCGAGAAGCTGTACGGGATATAGCTAGATTGACACGCTGAGCGGCTGGGGTTACGCTCCACGCCACCATAGACATCGGCCACGCGAGGACACCATGACTACCACCGGGCTGCAGAGGGAAATAGACCGCTTCCTGACCAGGACTCCCAAGTCTCGCGAGCTCCAGGAAGAGGCCGTGAAATGGCTGCCCGGCGGCAGCTCCAGGGGCACCCACCACGACCCGAACCCCGTGTTCGTGGACTACGGGGAGGGCCACTACTTCTACGACGCGGACGGCAACCGCTACCTCGACTTCATGCTGAACGCGACCAGCCTCATCATGGGCCACGCCAACCCCATCGTCGTAGAAGCCATCGCCGAACAGGCGGGACGGGGGACCGGCTTCGTCGGCCCGAACGAGAGGGCGATGCGCCTGGCGCGCATCCTGTGCGAGAGGGTGCCGTCGCTCGACAAGGTGCGCTTCGTGAACTCCGGCACCGAGGCCACGCTCAACGCGATTCGCGCCGCCCGCACCTTCACCGGCAGGCACAAGATCGCCAAGTTCTCAGGCGCGTACCACGGCTCGCACGAGTACGCCTCCGTCAGCGTGAAGCCGTCGGCCGACCCGTACGGACCAGACGGTCCCCCGGCGACGCTGGAGTTCCCCGGCCAGCCTCCCAGCCTGCTGGAGGACGTGGTCGTCCTTCCCTGGAATGACCTCGAGACATGCGAGCGGATCGTCCGGCGCAACGCGAGCGACCTCGCCTGCGTGATCATGGAGCCCATCGCCTCCACCCTGGGCTTCCCGCCGACGCGGCCCGCTTTCCTCGAGGGCATCCGTGCCCTCACGACCGACCTCGACATGCTGCTCGTGTTCGACGAGGTGCAGACCCTGCGCACCTCGCCCGGCGGCGCACAGGAGTTGCTGGGCGTGGTGCCCGATTTGACCGCCATGGGCAAGATGGTCGGCGGCGGCCTTCCCGCGGGCGCCTTCGGGGGCCGCGACGACATCATGGAGCTGTTCGACCCGCGAGGCGGTGCGGTCATTCCCCACGCTGGGACATTCAACGCCAACCCGCTGACCATGGCCGCGGGCGAGGCCACCCTCAGCCACATGACCCCGGACATCTACGCCAGGCTCAACGCCCTCGGAGAGATGATCCGCGGAAAGCTCCGCGCCGTCTTCGACGAGCTTGAGGTGCCCACGCAGATCACCGGCATGGCCTCGTTCTTCGGCATACACTTCAACCCGGACGAGATAACGGACTACGCCGTGGCTTCGCGAGACGACGCCAAGCTCAGGCAGGCGCTGGCGCTGGGGCTGCTCAACGAGGGGATCATGCTGGGCGGCACGGTGTGCACACTGACCACGGAGACGGAGGTCGACGAGCTCGTCGACACGACGCGCCGCGTCATTCAGCGCGTCCGGGAGTAGACCGACCCAGGGGATATAGTCGAGGTACCTTATCCCGCAACCGGAGAAGGCAGGATGAAGGGGATGCGTCCCCGCACTCTCGCTGTACGACCGGGCACATGGGTAACAGTTAGACTGGGGACATAGGTAACACTTTCACGGGTGTCTTGTCGATCCGTCTCTCGTGATCATCCAGGATGCCGATGAGGAGTGGGCCGAACTGTATGGACCAGGTTCGCTCGTCCTGTTGTACGAGGCCTACGGGCTCGCCTCTGAGAGACGCACTGACGTATACGAGGTCTCCCTCCCACTTGATCTCGCCGTTGCTGCGGACACTGCGTACCGTGACTCCTGCTCCGTACTGTGGTGAGCTGATGCGTGCAGGATAGGACCTGAACGAGGGCGTGTACAGCAGACTCGGAGGCCGCTGTCCCAGGGCCTCGTGCGGCCTCTCGACGTTGTAGCTGTGCCTGAAGCGGATGAGGGCTCGCCGCTGTCGTCTCCGGTTGGCCTTTGGCGGCGTAGCCGTCTCCGCCTTCAGGGTTCGGTGAAGTCGCTCAAGGCGTCCGTTCTGCTCAGGGTGTCCCGGCTCGATCCGCTCCGGCACTATCCCCAGCTTGACCCACCATGCGGACAGCGGCGTGAGGCTACCCAATCCGACGCTGGCGAACGGAGGGCCGTTGTCGGTCCGGATGACCCTGGGAAGGCCGTACTCACGGAAGGCGCGCTCCAGTGCGTGCTTGACCTCAGGGCCGGTGGGCCGGTGAAGACCGTCGCATACCAGCAGGTACCGGGACATCGCGTCCTGGGCCGTCAGGGGATCGATGCGCATCCCATCTCCTGTGCGGAACCAGCCCTTGAGGTCAATGGACCACACGTCGTTGGGGTGCTGGGCGTGGGCAAAGGGTTCGCCCCAGCTTGTTGCCCTACGCCGCCGCTTGCGCCGCCTCACCAGACCCGCACGATCCAGTATGCCGCTCGCCGTGCTGGGGGACGGCCAGGGCACGTCGGGCTCGATGGAACGCAGCCAGGCGACGACCTTCTTCGGGCCCCATGTGGGACGCCTGCGCTTCGCCTCAACGATGCGCTCAACCACCTGTGTGGGTGTGGCGTTGGGGTGGTAATGAGGGGCTCTGCTCAGGTCGAGCAGACCTCCCTCGCCGTAGGCCTCATACCGACCAATCAGCTTGTAACCAGTCTTGCGACTGATACCAAACCTCCGGCACAGCTCGGCTACAGTCTCTTCCCCCGCAGCGTGGCGCTCGATAAACTGCAACCGCTCCGATTCGACGCTCGTCTCTTTCCAAGGCAACACATCCTCCTCCTCTGGGATTGCCATTACAATCCCACGATGTGTTACCCATGTGCCTGGTCTAGGTGTTACCTATCTCCCCGGTCTGTACCCGCCTCGATCCTCTCCCTTGACGGGAGAGGAAGCCGTTAGCCTATCGCGTGGGGCGTACGGCCCCTCGACGCACACCACGCCTCGTAGCTGGGGACATCCTCCCCGACTACGTACAGGAAGTGGAAGGCGCCTGAGTCGCCGAGGAACTTGAACCGCTTCCGCAGGTCCTTGACCGTCTCCTCGAAACCGCCGTGGGAGCGGAGGTACGCCTTGAAGCTTCCGTGCTCCCTCTCCAGCTCGACCATCCGCTGGGCGTTGTATACGGTGGCTTCCAGCTTGCGCCGGTTCCGTATCACCCTGGTGTCGGTCGCGAGCCTGTCCACGTCAGCCTCCGTATAGCCCGCGACGGCCTCCGCGTCGAAGTCCCTGAACCCCTCCTTGATGCCGGACCACTTCGCCTCGACGACCCGCCAGGACATGCCGGGCTGGAAGACCGACTTGGTGAGCACCTCCAGGTAGTCCGACAGCCTCTCAGGGTTGATCTGCGTGGGTACCTGCATAGTCATAGAAGAGCCTCCGACGGCTGGGAGTCCTTGAACTCGGGAATGACGTACTTCCCGAAGAGCTCAATCGACTTCATTACGACATCATGGGGCACTGTTTCTGTCTGCATCGATATCAGAACCTGGTCGGCACCAGCCGCCTCGTGCTTCTTGAGCGCCTCAACGCAGCTGTCCGGGTCTCCGGCGATGATGACGGCTCTGTCACATAACGTGTCCGGGTCGAGACGCTCCCAGATGGCGTTGGCTATGAAGTTGATGTCTTCAGCCTCAGATTGATCACCGGCTTCCTTTGCCACCCCGGACCGTACGAACTCCTGCTCCAGATGTTCGGGGATGCCTCCCCACTGTTTGAGGAGTCGACTGTAGATATCCTTCTGGCCTCTGGCGTACGGACGGTCGGGCGCGAAGAAGTTCTTGATGGACAGGGCGCCCAGGTCTCTGCCCTCTCGGTTGTCCTCAGTACAGATGCCAATAGTCTGGTTAGCCCACTGCGCATTCCGGGAGCTTCCTATGGGTGTGGCCTTACGAACACCGTCATGATACGCGCTGATGTATGGCTCGAGCACGGAAGGATCGCTGGCGCCCATCGCCAGGACCCCAAGACCCTTCTGCGCGGCGATCTCGTAAGTTGCGGACTGGAGCGCCGCTACCCATATAGGAGGGTGGGGGTCCTGGTAGGGCTTGGGTAGTACCTGCCTCGACGGTACGCTCCAGTACTTGCCCTCCCACTCGAACCAGTCGGACTCCCATATCCTGGGAATCATCGTGAGGGACTCTTCCCACATCCCGCGGCTTTCCTTCGGATCGACGCCCATGCCCGTGAGCTCGTAGGGAGCGGAGCGCCCGGTCCCAAGGTCTACCCTGCCCTCCGCCAAATGGTCCAGCGTCGCCACCCGCTCCGCCACCTGGATGGGGTGATGGTACGGCAGCACGATGACTCCAAGTCCGAGGCGAATGCGCTCGGTCCGCTGGCTGAGTGCACCATAGACAATCTCCGGGCAGGCCGACCCAGAGAATCCCGTCAGGAAGTGGTGCTCCACGAGCCACACGTAGTCGAAGCCCATCTGGTCGGCAAGGACTATCTGATCAAGGGTCTCGCTGAACAGCAGCCGGTCGTCCAGGTCGGGCCGCGCCATCTCGTAGTGTAAGCCCACCTTCATGCCTTAGTCCTCCACCTCTGTCGTTCCCGCGAACGCGGAAACCATCCCCGGCGAGGTGCATCCCCACGATTCCCGGAAGCTATCTGTTACGCCACTCGCCCAAACTATTCGGTGGATTTAGGCCGCTCTGGACTCCAATTACCACTCTCTGGAATCTGGGCCGGGCCAGCGCTCCGCTACGAGCCTGGCCATTTGCTTGCTGCGGGCTCGTATTGACTCTTCACTCCAATGAGATTCAGACGACAACTCGCTATTGAGAGACAGGTTACTGTGTTTCAGTAGTCCGCCACGCTTGCATTTGGGCTTGTGCTCTGAGCCACCACAAGCCCAGCATATAGACTTGTCCTCCGGCTTCCTGCATGTCCAGGAGGCGTTGGACAATGTTGAGTTGAGCTTCTGGGTCACCAGTGTGAGGTTGCCAATCGAGTGAATGAGCATATTGCGTTCGCCCTCAGCCAGCTCCTTGTCCGTGCCGTCTGGCAACGGCCAGTTCTCCTCATTCCAACTCTGCGGCATCAGGTGCTCTATCGTCAGATCCTTCAGTATGTCGATCTGTTCAGCCTTTGGTGAGCGTAGTCGGTTCTCGACTCCTTCGAGAACCAGCTTGAGCCTTCCTCTGGTCAGCAACCGATAGAGAGGCAACGACACCAGCGAATCTGCCACCTCCTGGTCACTGGGCCACTTTCGCGCATCCGCAGTCTGCTCCTCCAGGAAACCCACGACGACTTCATCCGCTCTCTCCAAGCCGTCCTTACGCAGTTTGATCGCCAACTCCAGTACCAAGCGGTTGTAGTCCTTCGTGGTCTGCCGGCGCATCATTCGCCTGATCAGAAAGCTCTCCAGAGCGCGGAGGGCGCGTATGCGCGTTTCGTCTTTGGCTGACAGCAGCAACAGCACCACAGGCGTGATGACGCCTGTCTGCATGACTCTCATTATGCGGTAGCGGAACTGGTCTTCCTCTGGTGTGCTCTTACCTGTCTCGAAGCAGCGATAGTTCCCTAAGTCGCATTTGACATCCGACATTACACCGTTGATCTGTTGATCACCGCTGTGACGCCGGAATACGTCGAACACCCTTGTAGGCGACACGTCCTCACCGGTGCGCATAGCCAGCCAGTAATTGAGGAGCATGTCCAGTCGTGGCCTGAACAGGCGTCCCTGTCTGACTTCGTCCCGCCACCACTTATCGTCCAGGCTACCCCATATGCCGCTCTCCATGTCCCCAGCCCTGGAGAGAACGAAGTTTTTGATGAGGTCAGACTGTTCCAGTGGAGTGCCACGGGCGTTCAGCGTCTCGAATATGACGTTCGGGTCGTCTGGAGAATCTAGGTCAATTACAACCATCTGGAGCAGCGCCGTTACCGTTGCCTCCAGCGCTTCTATCCTACGGTCTATCTGTTCTGCACCCTCGCGTCCAAGCCACTCCCGCACCTGTCTCTGAAAGAACTCGTGCGCCTGAACAAGCAACGACTCTTTGAATTCGTTGACGGCGAGCCCGTTGTCCATCGCGTGCCTGAATGCTTCCCTATCGCCTCTCGTAGGCCAGAGCTTGAAGACATGGTGGCTCTCGGCGCCAATCAAGTCTTCGTCGTTGAGGACGAGTTTGGACAGGCGCTTGGCGACCGGCCTCAACTCTCGCTCCTCACAGACCTGTTGGATAGCGTCCAGTAGGAGCTGGAGTGTCGTAACTCTCTGCTGGCCGTCGATGACTTCCCTCTGATCGATGTCCTTTGCTGCCGTAGGGACCTGCTTGAGCACGACAGCGCCCAGAAAGTGCCGACTTGTCCTCTCTATTGCCTCGACGCTGTTGCTGTCCGAGCGCTCCAACTTTTCCAGATAGTCCTCTGCTACGTTGTGTACGTCATTCCAAAGTGGCTCCCACTGATCATCATGGGACCAGACATAGGGACGCTGGAACGGCAGGATAGTATAGCGTACGTCCTTCTGAAAGAGGTCTTTGGGATTGAGGATGTCGGTCTTCACAATGCCTCCGACTGTGCCTGACGACAACAAGAAGCCCTGCTCATCTCGGAACGCAAGTAGAGCAGCGCAAGAACTTTGGAGTCAGTACTTGGAGTCAGTACGAGGTCTGCGCCCGAGCGCCGTTGCCCTAGACGAGGATGCTCTCCTCGTAGTGCTCGAAGCGCTGGCGGATCATGTCACAGGCGTCGGTGACGCCCATCATGGTCTGCTCCGGGGTGAGACCGCCGGCAAACGTGCCCGCGATCCCATTCTCGTCGAAGCTCGCGGTTACGTTGGCCCTTCTGAGCCAGCGGGAGTAGCCGCCGACCCAGTCGGCGAGCTGGGGGGAAGTGTCCTCGGTGAAGGACAGCTGACGAGCGCCGCTGTAGTCGAGCGCCTTGAGCTTGAACGACGGGTGGCCGTTCGCCCCTCCCCCAGGCGTACCGCACCTGATCTCGAAGGTGACCCCGGCTTTCGGGAACGCCAGGCTAATATTGATCTCGGTCTGCGAAATGGTAGCCAATTCTCCAGTCCTCCGGTTATGTCGTGTGGGTGGTATGTAGCCCTTTCCTGTCCCTTATGACGGGAGCGAGACCAACTATGGCCTGTCTCCCTCCGTCCTCTTGGCATAGGGCTCGTTCTTCGCGGGGTCGATTGGCCGGCGCTCAAGGAAGGCAAGCCGGCGCTCCTCGGCCTCCTCGGAGGTGTTGTAGTCGGGTATGAACTGGTCGGCGGGCGACCGGTGGTCCATGGTGTACTCGCCGATCTCGTTGAATGTGAGCTTCTCAAGCTGGAGAATGACCGGGCTGTTGTTCTTTATCAGGTTGCAGTACCGCTCCACCTCAGCCTCAAGCTGATCGTGCGGGACGACGGAGTTGACGAGTCCCATGTCGAAGGCCTGCTGCGCGGTGTACTGCTGGGTGAGCATCCATATCTCGCGGGCCCGCTTCTGGCCGACGACGTTGGCGAGGTAGCCAATCCCCCATCCGGTGGCAGGGCTGCCGACCCTGGGGCCGGTCTGGCCGAACCTCGACCGGGTGGAGGCCACCGTGAAGTCGCACATGTAGGTCATGATGTTGCCGGAGCCTATGGCGAAGCCATCGACCATCGCTATTACGGGTTTCGACATAGCGCGGACCGTCTCGTCCACGCCCACCTCCGCGGTGCCCGAGTAAGATTCGGTGGTGCGGTCCTGGCCCTGGTCACGGCCTGAGCAGAATGCGTTCGGGCCGGTGCCCGAGATTACGACGACACGTACCGAGTCGTCCTCTGCCGCGTCCTGCAGCGCCATGGACATCTCGTCCGTCGTGCGGCCCCGGGTGGCGTTGTATACCTCCGGACGATTGATGGTGACGCGTGCGACGCCATCCTTCTTCGAGTACAGAATGTCCGCGAATCTCACGTGCTGTCCCTCCTGAATTCCTTTCGACCGTAGCCGGATTGCGGGGCGTATGATACTGCATCGCCGGGGCTCCCGCAACGGATGGGCTGCACTTCAATGTCCACCGCGCCTGCGGCGGTTATGCGGCGGTTATGCGGCGGTTATGCGGCACTCTTGCAACGACTTGCAGCAGTTCTGCAACGGTTGATTCGTAGCTAATCGAGGCCGATCCAATCGGGGATGCAGCGCGATCTGGCGGGAAAGTGTTGCAAATCGCCGCAGAACTGTTGGATTCTGGCTAGCGGTTCCCCTGGGACTGTTTCCCGCAGGCATTGCATAGTAGTCATTATACGAACATGGGTGCGGGTAGTCAAGGGCGGCGCGCAAGGGAGGGACGGGCCGCAGCGCGTCAAGCCGCCTCATCGCACTTTGCTCGCTTACCGCATCACCAGGGCAATGGAGAGGTTGAGAAGTTGAGTGCCGGGGCCGCCGCTCCGTACAATGTGCCCATGCTCATCAGGGATACCAGCGAGTTCGACCTGATCGAGGCCCTGTCGCAGGCTCTTCCGAGCCCGGCGTCCGGCGCCGACCGCAAGCTGCGCATCGGGATCGGGGACGACGCCGCCGCGTGGACCTCGCCCGAGGGCGCGACCGTTCTGACGACCGACACCCTAGTCGAGGGCGTACACTTCGACCTGGGCTGGACGGCCTGGGCCGACCTCGGATGGAAGGCTCTGGCCGTCAACCTCAGCGACGTGGCGGCCATGGGGTGCGCCCCGACCTACGCCGTCGTGACCCTCGGCCTGCGGGGCGACCTGCCGGTCGACGGCCTCGCAGCCATGTACGGCGGGGTCGCCGAGGCCGCAAGCCGGTTCGGCTGCGCCGTGGTGGGAGGCGACATCACGGCCTCGCCCGCACTATTCGTTTCCGTGGCAATGCTCGGCTCCCAGCAGGGCCGCGGCGGGCTCCTGACCCGGACGGGAGCGGCCCCGGGCCAGGCGGTCGCCGTGACCGGACGGCTCGGATCGTCGGCGGCGGGCCTCAGGCTTCTGCGCAGCGGCGCAACGGCGGACGGGCCGCTGAGGCGGCTGAGGGACGCTCACCTGCGGCCCCAGCCCCGCCTCTCAGAGGGACAGGCCATGGCCGAAGCCGAAGCCTCCGCGGCAATAGACGTCAGCGACGGCCTCGCCGCCGATCTTGCGAAGCTGTGCGCGGCTAGCGGAGTCGGGGCCGAAATAGACGCCTCCTCCGTGCCGGTGGACCCGGCGCTCGCGCCCGCCTTCCCGGACGACTGGCTGGAGCTGGCCCTGGGCGGTGGAGAGGACTACGAGCTGCTATTCACCGCACCGGTCAAGACCGTTGAGCGGATCGCGGCCGAGATCGACACGCCGGTTACCGTCATCGGCCGAACGGTCGACCCCGCCAAGGGCGTCAAGGTCCTGGACGCGTCCGGCACGCCCATCGACCTCTCCCACCAGGGGTGGGACCACCTCGAAAGTATGCGGGGCCCCATCGGTCCGTCACTACCATGAAAAAGGCGGGCTGCCCCGACGCCGTCGTTCCGCCGAAGTCCGGGACCCAGTCCCTCGCCCATGGACTCCTGCCTTCACCGGAGCGACGATATGGGGGTGGGATTTGGATGAGGCAGTCTGGACTGGCGCGAGGTGTCTGTCTTGACTTGGCATGGTGGCTCTAGGATACTTACGCACCGTCTCTCAGCCACCAGACGCGCACAAGGAGAACCAGCCCAATGCAAGCTAGCGCACCCGCACACGGCATTCCATGGACGCTCGGCAGGCTCAACAAGTCTCTCTTCGACACGCTATTTCCAAATGCCACAACGGGACATAGGATTCTCGCGTCTGTCGCGTTCATCGTCCTGACGTTTGCCTGCGCGAAGGCCCGCTTCTACCTGCCCGACAACCCGACGCCGATCACGCTGCAGACCTTCGGCGTTCTGCTGACGGGCAGTGTGATGGGCTGGCGCTGGGGAATGGCCTCGGTGCTCGGGTATATTGGCCTCGGCGCTCTTGGGCTCCCGATGTTCGCCGGTTCCGATGCGCTGGCTCTCAGAACTCCGGCGGAAGCGTGGAGCGTTGCCATCACCGGCGTCACCGGCGGCTACATCATCGGATTCGTGGTCGCGGCCGGGGTATCCGGCTACCTCAGCCAGCTCGGCTTCATCCGCTCCAGTTCGCTGTGGGCGATAGCCCTGGGCGGGCTGCTGCTCTACGTCCCTGCGCTCATATGGCTTGCGAACATCGACTTCGGATGGCCGGCGGAAGGGAAGCTCTTCGTGGACGGCATGTATATCTACATGCCCGGCGACTTCACCAAGATCCTGGCCACATCCCTGGCCGTAACCGTGCTCTGGAACCACGGCGACCGAATCATCGACGTGGTCCGGCGACGGGCCAGGGAGCTGCTCGGCAGGGCCTCCTCTTCCTCGTAAGGGGAGGGAATGCGGCCCGGGACCCGTATAGCCAGCCGGCTGTGCTTGCCGAAGCTCACCCCAGTTTCCGCAACCTGTGACACTAGCTCATCCAACACCTTCCCGTGTAGCCGACCGTGCGCCCGAAGATGGGATGGATCATCTCAAACTCGACCCTGAAGCTGTCTTCTGTCTCACCAGTTTCCGTGGTTCGGCCATCTCCAAAAGGTGAGAGCCAGGTGGGGAACCTAACGATCAGCCCAAGAAGAGGCACTCTTATCACATATCTTCGGATGTCATAGATCAGACGCCCCACATCGTCGACGTTCACGCTGGACTCTACGCCAAGGCCGTACCTTGTAGTCTCGATAATCCTATGGTCACCCAAGAAGACCATGCGGGACGCGAACGTTACGTTCCTGGGGAAGCTCGCATTGGCGAAGAATATCCTGAGCCAATGCATCGTACCCGAACCATCAACCCGGCTGCGCACCGTGAACTTGACATCCTTGCCGCCGCACGGGACAGGGGCGCGAAACAATCTGTGGGAGAGCCATGCCAGCGGTCTGATCGCTGCGCTGACATGAACCCTGTCCATGACGCCGCTCAGGTCCGCCGCAGGTTCGGAGTAGTGCTTGCGCACCGCCACATGGAGGCGATGAAAGTCCTCGCCTACCGCTCGCGCG